>CALRQL020000010.1:0-112472 GCA_943370295.1 Agrobacterium sp. 719_389
CCATTTATCACTTACTGTCTATGCAATGCCAACACTGTAAAGGAATTTGTATCAAAAAAGGGATGTATAAACGTAGGCAACTTTACCGTTGCAAACAGTGTTTGAAATATCAACGCAGAACCTACATTTATAAAAAAGCAGTAGACAATATTAATATTGCATTACTAAACAATGAAGGAGTTAGTGTAAGTTCAATCAGTCGGATTACCAGCATTCCCAAGACTACCGTATTAAGAAAGTTACAAGCTATTAGCAAAAAAATCATTCAACCCATTTATACCGAAACAGGACAGGATTACGAAATAGATGAACTTAGAACTTATGTAGGGAACAAATCAAACGAATGCTGGGTAATATATGCTATTAACAGAACCACAAAGCAAGTAATAGACTTTGCAGTAGGCAGAAGAACTAAAAAGAACATCAAAAAAATTATAGATACTGTATTACGGTCGTGTCCCAAATTATCACCTACGCATAAGAAAGTTACGGAAGTACCGAGAAATCGGGAGCATATTGTTTTACTTTAAGAGAATGAATAAGTTGCAAACTTATTTTACATATTCTCACAAGTCGCTGTACACAGCCTGCGCGACAGACTTGCGAGAGCGGGAGAAATAAAAAAACTAAGAGATAAACAACAAACACTTATAAAAGAACGAGATGAAATCAGTGCCATTATTAATGAAGTTACTCTTTATTCCGAATAGGGTTATTCTGTTTTATTTTTTTTGTTCAATTATTTTTTTAAATTGTAGACAGAAAAAACGTGGTGATAATTTTGTTATAGAATCTGAGGTAGATTCTGCGGATGAGTTTGTCGGAGTTATTAGGAAAATTCCCTTTAATGACAAAGATTCTTTAAAAATATTTACGATTAAGGATACAATTTTTTTTGAAACAGAGTTAGGCTCATACGGATACAATTGTGGAGAAGAACTCGTCTCAGATATTAGTTTAGATAAACTACCGAGTATAGTTTTTGACAGTCATTTAATAGATAGTACTAAAGGGCAATCTGTATTTTTGCTCAAAGACACTATTTTATTTGTATCGTTTGTGAACTCCCTTTATCAGCCAAGACTTTTTTGTTTTAAGAAAAAAAATAATATTTTTCAGCCTTATTTAGTATATTATAGGAACAATATATTAAGAGGTGTTAGTAGTTGGGGAGGTATCTATGTTGTTGATACATCAAAGAGTTTGTTAATTACTATTGGTAGAGACTTGACTAAATTTGAAAAAACCTCACAATGGAATTTCATTGAATCTTTTTTTCGTTTGGGTGAGGAAAATATTTTATATGTTAATTCTGTAGATTTGGATTCTAATAAGTATAAAATTATTTTGGAGTATTGGTAGTGGGTAGTGGTCAAAAAGGGTAGTGGTCAAAAATAGTTGGTGTTTACGGTATTGTTCCATTTTGTATATACGTAATTTGGATTTGATTATCAATGGTTTATGAAATAGTGTGACAAAACAGCCATGGGTTTAGGTACGTTAAAGTCGGAAATAGTGTCGGTAGTATCCCAAATTATCACCTTTGTATAAAAAAGTTATGGAAGTCCCGAGAAATCGGGAGCATATTGTTTTACTTTAAAAGAATGAATAAGTTACAAATTTATTTTACATATTCTCACAAGTCCCTGCCGCACAGCCTGCGCGACAGACTTGCGAGAGCGGGGTATGAAATTATTTTAAAACGTAAATAAATGATATTTGAAACAGGTATAGACGAAGTAGGTACTTACGGAGCGTATCATAATGGGTACTTTAAAAAAAGAGATGTGTTAATATTTCCCTATATTAATACGCATCTGACAACTGCTCATCCATTAAACAAATCAGGTAGTTTTGTTTTTTTAGATTATTGCTATATTGTAATTTTTGATCCTGTTTTTATAAAAGAAATGGAAATGGAGTATGAAGAATATGACTTTTCAACCTTTAATAAACCTGATATTATTTCCTTAGGAGGTGTTAATATTACGGATAAGCACGATACAGGTTTTATCATTAGGTGTTCAAGAGCTTTTTTGCAAGTGGAAGAAAATTATACTTTTTCAAAAGATCTTTTTATTCCGGTTGATATGCCATTACTTAAGCGAAATATGGATGAAGAAAAAGTTAGTCTTTTTTTTAACCCGGATAATTTTCCTTCCAATTTGAAAAAATTATTAGAATAGAGGGGTGGTCGGCAGTGGCAGTGTTTCAATTATCACCTGAACGGTCGTGTTCCAAATTATCACCTGCGTATAAAAAAGTTATGGAAGTCCCGATTTCTCGGGACTTCTTCATTTATACCCGTTTCCAATTACTACGTATCTAAAAGTTCTTTGACCTCCTGAAACTGCTATGTATTGGCAAACCCCGCAAGCCCCTGTGCGGGGCGTAACAAAAATAACACGATAACCGTGTAACTGGATAACACCGTAACAGAGCTAAACAACTGTCCCACTTTGCCCCACGTGTTCGGGACAGTTTTGTGAAGTGTAAAGCTCACAAAATCAAAACAATGCTATCTAAAAACGACTGTCCCGCCTGTCCCACCCAAAAGTGAAAAGAGGGATAACGGATGCCACCCCAACGGGTCGTGTTCAAAATTAGCAGCTCTGTATAAATGAAAGAGGCACTTTACACAATCGTAAAATGCCCCTTATAGGTATATTCAATAAATCTTTATCGCCAGCCGCCGCCTAATGCGCGGTAAATATTTACCATTGCCTTCATTTGTTGCATTTTGGTTTCTACAAGGTCAAATCGGGAGTCTAAGGCATCGCGTTGGGTCATCAGTACTTCCATGTAATCTGCTCTGGCCGATTTAAAAAGGCTGGTAGAGATGTTGATGGATTGGGTAAGGGCTTGCACCTGTAATGCTTTTAGCGAATAGCTGGTATCAAGGTTGTTGATGTTAGAAAGTTGGTTCACTACCTCGATGTATGCCTTTAAAATGGTTTGCTCGTAATTGTAAGCAGCTTGTACCTGCCTTGCGTTGGCAGAGTTATAACTGGCTTTGATGGCATTTCGGTTAATTAGCGGTGCAACCAAATCACCTGCCAACGAGTAGGCTAAGGATTGTGGTGTGGTTACTAAATATTGCGGATTAAAGGCGTTTAGCCCCACACCCGCAGTAAGCCTTACTGAAGGGTAGAAGTTGGCTTTTGCTACTTTAATATCCAGCTTTGCAGCCACCAGTTCAAGTTCAGCTTGTTTAATATCAGGTCGGTTTTGCAACAACTGTGATGGAATTCCGGCTTTAACAATTGTTGGAGTTAACTCGTTAAACGATTGCGAGTTCCTCAACACCGGCTGGGGGAATCGGCCTACCAAAAAATTAATGCGGTTTTCGGTTTCCCTAATGGCCTGTAGGATATAAAACTGATGGCTTTGGTTTTTAAATACCTCGGCTTCAAATTTGCGTACTGCCAATTCGGTAACCTTGGCCGCATCTTTTTGCAGTTTCACAATTTCCAAAGCGTCTTGCTGTATTTGGATATTGCTTTGCAATATTGATAATTGGTTATCCAATGCCATTAGCTCGTAGTATGAGTTTGCAATTTCAGCCACCAACGAGGTTACCATGAAGTTTCTTCCTTCTACCGACGATAGGTATTTGGTTACGGCTGATTTTTTTGCATTGTGCAGCTTATTCCAAATATCCAGTTCCCACGAGGCCATTGCAGTTACCATGAAATCGGGCACAGGGTCGGGCATTTCCTTTCCGGGTTCAATCTCGGTGGTTGCTTCCATAGCTCCCAATCTGGTGTATCGGCCTGTTTTCTCAACACCTGCACCACCTCCAAGTCCAACAAAGGGCAAGTATTCTCCTCGTTTAGCCCGTATTTCATTTTGCAATACCTGAATTTCCTGCAAAGTGATATTCAGTTCTTGGTTGTTTTTTATTGCAGTATCAATAAGGGCGATGAGGTAAGGGTCGGTAAAAAAATCCTTCCATTTCACCGCTGCTGAGTTAACAGTGTCCTGCTCACTGTTGTATGAGACAGGCACTGTTTTATTCTCTTTTTTCTGAACTATAGTGGGGATATTACAACTTGCGTATATCAGTGCAATACAGATAATCCCTAAGGGTTTATATATGTTATTTATGGTCATTGCCTTCACTATCGGGTTGCGGAAAATGGTCTAATGAATGTGTTAGGTTTTCGGTGAGCGAATCGTCTTCTTCGTCTTTTATCAGTTTGCGTCCTGAGGCAAGAGAGCCAAAAATGAAATACAAACCGGGCACGATAATTACCCCGAAGATGGTACCGAAAAGCATACCACCCAGTGCTGACGACCCTATGGTACGGTTACCAATAGCACCTGCACCGTGAGCAATCACCAGCGGAATAAGTCCGGCGATAAACGCAAACGAGGTCATTAGGATGGGACGGAAACGCACTTTGGCTCCTTCAATAGCAGCTTCGAGTACGGTGGCTCCTTGTCGGTGTTTTTGTACGGCAAACTCTACAATAAGTACTGCGTTTTTACCCAACAAACCTACCAGCATTACCAGCCCTACTTGAGCGTAGATGTCATTGGCCAGTCCTAAACCTTTAATCAGTAAGAATGAACCGAAAACACCCGCAGGTAATGAGAAAACAACGGCCAATGGGATAATAAAGCTTTCGTATTGTGCGGCCAGTACAAAGTAAACGAACACCAACACGATAATGAAAATGTAAATGGCTTCGTTTCCGCGTCTTGTTTCATCGTACGATAATGCTGCCCAGTCAATATCATATCCGTGGGGTAGGGTTTGGGCGGCAACTTCTTGTACGGCTTTTATGGCTTCACCGCTACTAAATCCATTGGCAGGCCCCCCTCTAATACCGGCGGTATTGTACATGTTGTATCGGTTAATCTCGTTAGGCCCTTGTGTTTTCTTTATTTTCATAAAGGCTGAAAAGGGCACCATCTCGTCTTTATCGTTCTTCACAAACAGGTTCATTACATCCGTTGGCAGCCTACGGTATTCGGGTGCGGCCTGTACAAACACTTTAAAGAAACGTTGGTATTTGATAAAGCCTAACTCGTAAGTGCTTCCCACGTAAATAGAGAGCGTATTCATGGCATTGCCAATGGTTACACCCTTTTGCATGGCCAGTTGGTTATCAATTTCAATTTCGTATTGAGGGAAATTGGCGCTAAAAAAGGTAAACAAGCCTGTAAGCTCTTTGCGTTTTTTCAACTCGCTCATAAAATCAGTGGTAACCTTTTCCAACTCTTTGTAGTCGCCTGAGTTAGTTTTGTCCAACAACTGTAAAGCAAATCCGCCCGCAGCACCAAAGCCGGGTACAGCCGGAGGGTCAAAAAATTCAATGGTAGCACCGGGGATGTCTTTGGCTTTTTCCTCCAGTTCTTCAATAATTTCAACCACTGTGTGTTTTCGTTCCGACCAAGGTTTCAAGTTGATAAGACAAGTACCTGCGTTTGAACCCCGTCCTTCGGTAAGTACTTCATAACCTGCTATAGACGAAACTGATTTTACTCCCTCAACCGATAAGATGTGTTCTTCTAACTTGTTCGATAAGTCGTTGGTTCGTTCAAGGGTTGAGCCCGGAGGGGTTTGTATAATGGCATACAGCATCCCTTGGTCTTCGCTTGGGATAAACCCTGTAGGTAAGCTGTTTGATATAAAGAAGATACCTAATGCAAACAGCGCAAAAAACGCGAAGGTAACTATACGGCGGTGTGCAATTAAACGCAGCAACCAAACGTATTTACCTGTAAGTTTTTCAAAACCGCGGTTAAACCCGTCAAGTGCGCGGTTAAGCCATGTTTTCTTTTTAGGTTTTCCGTGGGTATTCCTCAAAATCATTGCACACAGCACGGGAGTTACCGTAAGGGCCACAATACCTGAAAGCACGATAGAAGATGCCATGGTGATTGAAAACTGCCGGTAAAAGGTTCCCACAGGGCCTGTCATAAAGGATACAGGAACAAACACAGATACCATGAGCAGTGTAATGGCGATGACAGCACCGCTAATTTCACCAAGCACTTTTTTTACTGCATTGTAAGGGGAGAGGTGAGGTTCTTCTTCCATTTTGGCATGGACGGCCTCTACCACCACAATGGCATCATCCACCACTATACCAATGGCCAGTACCAGCGCAAACAGGGTAATCATGTTAATGGTTAGCCCAAACAACTGTATAAAGAAGAAAGCACCTACCAGTGATATAGGAACGGCTAAGGTTGGGATAAGGGTAGAGCGCCAATCGCCCAAGAAAATAAACACTACCAATGCCACAAGGATAAAAGCATCGCGCAGGGTATGGATTACGTTTTCAATAGAGGCATCCAAGAAGTTAGAAACGTCGTAACTCACTTCATACTCCATACCGGGAGGGAATGAGCCTTTTAACTCTTCTAACTTGGCTTTTACTTCTTTAATTACCTCGCTGGCGTTACTACCGTATGTTTGCTTTAATACAATCGCAGCCGAGGGGTGGCCGTTCATGTTGGAGTAAATATCATAGTACTCACTACCTAAGTTAACCGTGGCAATATCTTTTAGCCTTAAAATCTCACCTTCGGGGTTGGCTTTTACAATAACGTTTTCATATTGTTTAGGGTCGTTAAAACGGTCAGAGTAAGCCAATACATACTCAAGGGCTTCGGCTCTGCTACCGTCGCCACGACCAATCCTCCCGGGCTTACCGATAATACTTTGGTCGGCCAGTGCTTCCATTACCTCATCCGGAGAGATGTTGTAAGCCCGCATACGGTCGGGATTCAGCCACACACGCATTGCGTATTGGCGGCTACCCAATATTCTTACTTGGCCAATACCGTTTATCCTTTGCAGCTCAGGTACCATGTTTACCCCTGCATAGTTGAACAGGAATTTCATGTTGGCACTGGTATCCTTGCTGTAAAGGTTTACATACATAAGCATACTGGGAATTACAGGGGTAATCACCACCCCTTCGCGCTGTACCAAATCGGGGAGGCGGTTTCTCACCTGCTCCACACGGTTGGAGACCTGCACGAGTGCTTGGTTAATATCAGTGCCGGGGTTGAAAATCACCTGTATGTTGGCTTCACCCGCGCTGGTTGCATCAGAGGCCATGTAGCGCATACCCCAAGCACCGTTGATGGCTTGCTCAAGGGGAATAATAACCGACTCAGTAAGCGATTTTGCACTGGCACCGGGGTAGGATGCACTCACCATTACTACGGGGGGTGCAACTTCGGGAAATTGAGATGTAGGCAGCGTTTCAATGGCCAGCGTACCTAGGAATATAATAACAAGTGATATTACTATAGCTAGTACGGGCCTATGAATAAATTTATTAAACATTTGCTTTTTCTTTTATCATTACACTACTCAACATATACTTTCAAGTGTTGGAACACCTTGTTGGGCTCTTCATACTCGCAGGTAATTTTATCTTTATCCTTTACCTTCCGTATGCCTTCCAGCAGTATTCTTTCGTTTTCCTTTAAACCGCTTTTCACCACATAAATGTCGGGCATTTCAGCACTAACGGTTATTTCGCGTTGCCTCACCACATTGTCTTTATCTACTACAAACACGTAGCGTTTTTCAAGAATTTCGAACGTGGCTTTTTGAGGGATTAATAAGGCATTTCTCATGGGGGCTGTCATTAATATATTGCCCGTTTGTCCATGCCTTAGCAGGGCTTTGGGGTTGGGGAATGTGGCTCTAAATGCAATATTTCCGGTTTCGTTATTAAAATCAGCTTCAATCGTTTCCACCACCCCTGTAAATTCAAACTTTTGTTGGTTAGCCATTAGCAGGTTCACCTTTATCAGGCTGTCTTTGGTCAAATGGCTTTTGTAGTCCAAATATTCGGCCTCGGGCACATTAAAATACACCCACATTTTACTGTTATCAGAAAGAATAGTAAGCAAATCGCCCTCCTCTAAAAGGCTACCCTGCCTCACATGAAAGCGGTCCATAATACCGCTAAAGGGGGCACGTATTTCAGTAAAACCTAAATGCACACTTGCCAGCAATAGTTTTGCTTTGGCCTCATCGTACTTGGCTTTTGCCATTGCCAATTCGTTTTTAGATACCACATTACTATCGGCCAATGCCTTGGTATTCAGGTATTCAATCTCGGCAAAGTTGGCTTCGGCTTGTGCCTTTTGCTGTTCGGCTTGGTAAAGAGCGGGCATAATCTGAAACATCATTTGCCCTTCTTTTACAAACTGTCCTTCGTCAACATAAATTTTTTGCAGGTAACCTCTTTCAAGAGCTCTCAATTCAATGTGCTGAATAGCATGGATTTGGCACACATACTCTCTGGTAGTAAGCGTATCTTTTTTCAATACACTGGTTACAATAAACTTAGTTTCCTCTTCTTTTACTTCGTCTTTTGTTTTGCAGCTTGTATAGCACAACAATGCGCACAAGCCCATAAACATGAGAGTTTTTCTCATAAATTTTATTTTTTAAGATATTATTTCGTTGGGATGCTTTTTAAGAGGTGTAAAGCATAAACACACGTGTCATCACTCGGTGCGATACACCGATGACGAATAGGTACTCTTATAAATGAACGTAGATAGTGGAGTTAAAGGCTTGAAGTTTGAGCCTTATGGATTAATATCATATCCTGAAAACACCGAATGCAATATGACGGTGTGTGTGTTCAGATAGATTATTATTGGGATATGAGACTTGACTTGTGAATTTGATAGGATAGGGAGAAGAATTGATAGAGAAAAGAGGAATAAAGTAGTTATTACTGTTTAAGTATTTTTTTGCGTGGGTTAGCTTGTCTTCTTCTTCATTTTCAAAAATCGGAGCGATTAAATCGTGATGAAGTCTTTTGGTACCGGGTGAGTAAGGCTTTTTTGAAAGGGTTGCGCTGTGAAAAGCTTCGTTAAGGTTTACAAACTCGCCTGTGCTGTAATCATTTACCGAGGAATACTGTGCACTGTCTTGGTGTGACGGAATAGCATGATTGCTATGACCGCACAACAGCAGGATAAAAAAAGATATGAGATATTTTGCCAGTACCCTTATCATTTTAGGTGTGCAAGATTAAATCAATTTATATTCAAAAGCAAAAAAGATACCAAGGCATCATACAATTATAAAACGTTGTAACTGACTGAAAACAGCAACAGTAAAACAAGCGGCGTTAATTAACGGGTTAGCAAAATAGCAGTTACTGATTTATCAATATTTTCAGCCATTTCAGTAGTAGGCAAATCGTTGGCTTCACCATTAAACGGGTCTTCTATTTCCTCTGCAATTAACTCTAAACTGGCAAGAACATACAGAATTAGTACCGTGGCAGGTATGATGAAGTATGACATGGTAAGCCCATACGTTAGCGGAAATAGCATAACGTAAAAGAAAACAAACTTTTTTAAGAACACCGAATATGAAAATGGGATGGGGGTGTTTTTTATTCTTTCGCAGGCTCCGCATACTTCAATTAGTTTATTCAGCTCATTTTTAAAAACATACATGTCTTCAGTCCGATACTCATTTTGACTTTTCAGTTCATGCAATAATGCAGTCAGCTGACTATATACTTCCTGCGGTTGGTGATAGCTCGATGCTATTTTTTCAATGTTTTCTTTTAGCAACGTAAGAGCTTTAAACTTACTTTCTATCAATTCGTAAGAAATTCTTTCTGTCTTCAAGTGTGCTTGCAGCGTAAAGGCAAACAAGCTGATATAATTAGATACTGTTAATCGGTTTTGGTGGTTTTTACTCAATAACGCATTAAGCTGTGCGGCCAATGCTCTTGACGCATTTGTGAGTTCGCCCCACTGTTTCCGGCCTTCCCACCACCTGTCATAAGCACTATTAGTTCTAAAAACCAACAATAACGAGAGTGTAAAGCCCAATATCGAGTAAATAACCGATATGTTTTTGGCAGTATCAATCGACTCTTTTGAGAAAAACGAGTGTAACTCAAAATAAGTAACGATAAAAGCATACGTGCTAACCCCGGCCATTAATGGCAGTAGTTGCCTGAAGGTTTCGGAACGGTGAATCCTGAAAATAAAAGTAAACCAGTTTTTTGGGTTGTATTTAATCATGTGTTTGTGTTGAAACCGAGACGGTAAATATACTAAAACCCATTTTTCAACCCCAACTTTAAGTGTTTTGGTGGTAGCCCCGATGCATACGTATTGGATTTACGTACTTCAATTAACCCTAAAAGAAGTCTTTGTACTCCTTATTACATAAGCTTCAGTGTGCAGGATGTACAAGGTAAATCATTTAAAAAACTATTTACTAGTTGATGAGCCTTATAAGGTAAAAGAACAAACATCATATAGGACAACAAAATCCGAGAATGAATAGGGCGTTGAGTAAAATTGAAAATTAATATCCGGCATATACTCTCATTTCTGCATTACCGTGCTTAAACTCTTTTAAAAGTTTCAAGTCCTTTCTGTTTTCAATGGTTTTATAATAGTTCTGTCCACAAAAATTATCAGTAACCCAATAATTATACTGAATAGTAGAATCAACTTTAATAGTAAACCATATATCACGCCTTTTAAAGCCTGCCGATTTATTGTTTAAAGCAACAAAATGGGGGAATTCACAATAAATTGTATCTCCATTTGAACCCGAGGATTCAATATAGTCAACCATTTCTTGTTGCACCATAAGTACATTTTTATAATACGGCGTGGTTTCGCCATTGCTTCGGGTTGTGGCGAGAAAATAAAAATTGAAGGCCAAAATCATCACGGAAAATCCAATCCCCATTTGTTTGCTGTAATTTACTTGTGCAATTAATCCATAAACCATAATCAAACAAAACGGCAAACAAATAATCAGGTATCTGTCTGTAAAAAAGTTAATTACACAAAATAATACATAGATTAAAATAAACAGGAATGAGACTAATATCAATTCGTCCTGAATGGTAAGATTATGCTTTACAGCAAATAAATAAACCGAAAAAATAAGTACATTAGATAAAATAAAGGTTACGATGGTTAAAAGAGAGTCATGTGGCTCCTCACCAAATAGCATTTTGTATTGGAAGTAATACAGCACAGCTATTATTATTCTATACTTCAGGTTTACTTTCCTGTAAAACAAAAGAAACATAAGGGCAAATGTTAGATATATCCAATACTTGTAATCAAACTCAAACAGCTGACGAGAAAGATTCTCAATCATGTATTCTACCGATTCATAGTTTGTTTTTATAAAACCAATATGTTCAGGATAAAACACATACCCGAATTTTATTTTTTGTAGAACAAAGAACGTAATGAGCGGTAATAGGGGATAGACAAAAGGCAATTGACTCTTAATAAAATCAGCCGAGAGTATTTTCTTGTGGTCTATAAAAATAGATTTCAAAATATTCCATATAGCTAAGGAAAACAAAAAGAGAATGCCTGTTTCTTTAGTAAGAAGGAGAAAAGAGGCAGAAATAAAAAAATGTATGGGTTTCTTCTTTAGGTAAAAGTAAAGTGTTGTGAGAGCAAATAAGGTAAGCATCATTTCAGGATAAACCATTGCGGATTGCCCTATAAATAAAGGGAAAGAAGCTACACTTATTACTACTAAAACAGAATATAAATCAGATAAAAACTCTTTACTTATCTTGAATACGACAAACAAAGTACATAACGAAATAAGGAGAGCAAATATGTGTGAGTTAGTAACAGTATTGCCGAATAAAAATAGAAACAATCCTGCTGTGAAATGGAACATCATAGGGTGCCCCCTGGATAAATCTTCCTGTATAGCACCCGGCAACATAGATGGTCCATTACTTGCCATTTGTTGAACAGCGGGGCCATACACCATCGCTTCGTCCCCAAAATAAGCCAGACCAATAGAGTCTAACCTAAGAATAGCAAAACAAGATAAAACAAGAAATAAGATAATATATGCAGGAGGTACTTTGAGGAACGTTGTATTCATTTAGTCACAATTGCGAGCCCCAAAGTTATATATTTCTTATTCCTTTAAAATAGCTCCTTAAACTTTCCCATTTCCCTTTCTATCTCATCATAATACAAATTACTCATACTGCCGGCGTGGATATGGTTTAGTTGTTTCGGAGCTTTAAAGTATTTCTATGTAAGGTTTGAGAGTATTAAACAACATGTCGGAACGAACTTGGTCGATGTCTCCACTGGTATTGATGTTTATACTAATCAAATGAACATGTCATTGACAACACCGTGTACTAATTTTTTAGATGAAACGTGTTAAGAAACTGACAAATTTTAAGGGCAAGCAGTAAAAAAGTGTCGAAAAGTTTACAAAAAATCTATCAAACCCCTTGTCAAATAAGCCTTGTAGAATGTTAGTACAGGGCGGCTGATTTTATTTCAAAATATGGTTTAAGTTTTTACCTTTGCGCGCCGCTACTGAAAGCAGGTAATAACTGTACACACAAAATCATTTTTTTAGATAAAAATGGATTGCTTCGGTCAGTAAATAAGGTGGTTAGGTAGTTTAAGGCAAAGGCATAAGGTTCTGTACAAAAACAAGTTTTGATGAATCATTCATAGAATGATGTTTAAACAAACATCACTCTACATTTATTCTTTTGTTAAAACAGTCCTTTTGCAAACAAAATAGGTTTTAACCGGTTTTTGACAATTATATGCAGATAGACGATAGCTTAATGCAATACCTGCCCATTGTTCTAATGTTCATTGTAGCGTTAGGTTTTGTGGCAACTACCATGCTTGTAACACACGTTTTGGGGCCAAAGCATCGCTCAAAAAACAAGCTCGATGCGTTTGAATGCGGTATCGAATCGCAAGGAAACGCCCGTATTCCATTGTCAATTAAATACTTCCTTGTGGCCATACTTTTTGTGTTGTTTGATGTGGAAGTAATCTTCATGTACCCTTGGGCAGTAAACTTTAAAGACTTAGGGACGACAGGTTTTATAGAAATGTTTTTATTCATCGGGTTTTTACTTACCGGCTTTTTTTACATCATAAAAAAAGGCGCGTTAAAGTGGGACTAATAAGTTTATCAGGGAGTAGTAATGTCGGATATTGTTAAAATGACGAATGCACCTGCCGGAGTAGAAGGTGCAGGTTTTTTCGCCACAAATCTTGAAAAGGTAGTAGGCATGGCCCGCAAAAACTCTTTATGGCCTTTACCTTTCGCTACATCGTGTTGTGGGATAGAGTTTATGGCTACCATGGGAGCGCATTACGATTTGGCTCGCTTTGGTTCAGAAAGGTTGAGTTTCTCACCCCGTCAAGCTGATTTATTGATGGTGATGGGTACCATAGCAAAAAAAATGGGACCGGTATTACGTCAGGTATATGAGCAAATGGCTGAACCTAAATGGGTACTAAGCGTAGGGGCTTGCGCTTGCACAGGTGGTATTTTTGATACTTACAGCGTGTTGCAAGGCATCGACCGTATTATCCCTGTGGATGTTTACGTGCCTGGTTGCCCGCCCCGCCCCGAGCAAATAATAGAAGGCATTTTAAAAATACAACAACTGGCCGAAAGCGAGCAGTTTGGACAAAGGAGTTCATCAAGGTACGAAACTCTGTTGGATAACTACGGTATTGAGTGATTTTGATGAAAACAAGCGACATTACTAAAAAGGTTTACGAAAAGTTCGGGTCATACATTCTTGAAGCAGAAAACGACGGTGAGTTTCTCACCTACAACGTTGTGCCCGACAAAGTAATTGAGATGATAGAGTATTTATATAACGAACCCGAATTGGGGTATCGTTATCTTACTACGCTATTTGCCGTTCATTACCCTGAAATATCGCAGATAGGAATATACTACCTGCTACACAATCTTGAAAAAAACTCACGAGTACGACTTAAAGTATTTGTATGCGATGCCAACCCCGAAATAGGAACCCTTACCGGAATATTCTCTGCCGCTAACTGGATGGAGCGTGAGACGTATGACTTTTTTGGGGTGAAGTTTACAGGGCATCCCAACCTAAAGAGGATTTTGAATGTGGAGGATATGATTATCCACCCGCTGCGAAAAGAATACCCGTTGGAAGACCAAATGAGGGAAGATAAAAAAGACGAAATGTTTGGAAGATAATGGAGTACGCACCTGATACACATATTGTAGCCCCCGAAGAAAAGGAGTACACCACCCTTAACTTAGGACCCACACACCCCGCCACGCATGGTATATTCCAAAATGTACTTACCATGGACGGTGAGATTATTGTAGATGCTGAACCAACCATTGGGTACATCCACCGCGCATTTGAAAAACTGGCCGAACGCAGGCCGTTTTACCAAATTACACCCATAACCGACCGCATGAACTACTGTTCATCACCCATTAATAACATGGGTTGGCACATGACGGTAGAAAAGCTGATAAAAGCTGAGATACCCAAAAGAGTAGATTACATGCGGGTGATAATTATGGAGCTTGCCCGTCTTGCCGATCATATTGTGTGCAACAGCGTAATAGGTGTGGATACAGGAGCCCTTACCGGCTTTGTGTACATGTTTCAGGAGCGGGAGAAAATTTACGAGATATACGAAGAGATTTGCGGCGCACGCCTTACTACCAATATTGGCCGTATAGGTGGGTTTGAACGCGATTTTCCACAAAAAGCGTGGGATAAAATAAACAAGTTTGTAGAGGAGTTTCCAAAAGTACTGAAAGAGTTTAGCACCTTGTTAGAACGTAACCGTATATTCATGGACCGTACCATAGGGTGCGGCCCAATATCGGCTGAAAGGGCTTTAAACTATGGTTTTTCAGGCCCCAATCTAAGAGCTGCAGGAGTAGATTACGATGTACGAGTGATGAACCCCTACTCATCTTACCAAGATTTTGATTTCATTATTCCTGTGGGCACACAAGGAGATACATACGACCGTTTTATGGTGCGCCAGCAAGAAATGTGGGAGAGTGTGAGCATCATTAAACAAGCATTGGCAAAAATGCCGAAGGACGACAAGTTTCATGCTGATATTCCTGATTTTTATCTGCCTCCCAAAGAGATGGTGTATAACAACATGGAAGCGCTAATCTATCACTTTAAAATAGTGATGGGAGAAACCGACGTGCCTAAAGGTGAAGTTTACCACAGTGTAGAAGGCGGCAACGGCGAACTTGGTTTTTACTTGGTGAGCGATGGTGGCCGCACTCCATACAGGCTGCACTTACGCAGGCCATGTTTTATCTATTATCAGGCATATCCTGAAATGATAAAAGGCTCAATGCTGAGTGATGCCATTTTAACCATGAGCAGCATGAATGTGATTGCGGGCGAACTGGATGCATAAAAGAAAACAAACATTAACAAGCTGATACAGCGAGTATATGGAAACTGTTCAAGAGAACGTGCAATTTTCTGAGGAAACCTTAAAGGTAATCGGAAAAATTATTAAGAGATACCCTGAGGGCAAACAAAAATCTGCCTTGTTGCCGGTATTGCATTTAGCACAGGCCGAATTTGGCGGCTGGCTGAGTGTTCCTGTAATGGAATACGTAGCCCGTATGCTACATATAAAACCTGTAGAGGTATTTGAAGTGGCTTCTTTCTACACCATGTTCAATTTAGAACCGGTTGGAAAGTGTGTACTTGAAGTATGCCGCACAGGCCCTTGTTGGTTAATGGGCGCTGAAGATATAATTGCACACATAGAAAACAGGTTGAACATTAAGGCTGGTGAAACAACAGCCGACGGTATGTTTACACTGAAAACGGTGGAGTGTATGGCATCGTGCGGTACAGCACCCATGCTGCAAATGGGCGACCATTATTACGAAAACCTTGATAACAACAAGGTGGATGAATTACTTGAAAAGTTTAAAAATTCTCATAAATAAGTACCATGGGAAGAAAACTGCTTTTAGATAAATTAGACATACCCGGTATAAACACCTTTACGGTATACAGGCAAAACGGCGGCTACAACTCGGTTGAAAAAGCACTAAAAACAATGACCCCTGATGAGGTGATTGAAGAAGTGAAAAAATCGGGCTTGCGTGGTCGTGGTGGTGCAGGTTTCCCAATGGGCATGAAGTGGAGCTTTTTGGACAGAAAAACCGATAAGCCCCGCTACCTGATTGTAAATGCCGATGAAAGCGAACCCGGTACATTTAAAGACCGTTTATTGCTGGATAAACTACCTCACATGCTGATTGAGGGCATGATTGCAGCCAGTTACGCCTTGGGAGCAAACACCAGCTACATATATATGCGCGGAGAATTCCGCTGGATATTCCCCAAACTTGAGGCAGCCATTGATGAAGCGTATGCCGCAGGGTTTTTAGGAAAGAACATTTTAGGCACTGATTACTCATTAGACATATATGTACAACCCGGTGGTGGTGCATATATCTGTGGTGAAGAAACAGCTCTTATAGAATCACTCGAAGGTAAACGCGGTAACCCGCGCATCAAACCTCCGTTTCCTGCTGTATCTGGATTGTGGGGATGCCCAACTGTGGTAAACAACGTAGAATCGATAGCTACTGTACCCGCCATATTAAATATGACCGGTGATGAGTACGCAAAAATCGGTATCGGGCGCAGCACAGGTACCAAGCTTATTTCGGCTTGCGGGCACGTAAAGAAACCCGGTGTATATGAAATAGAAATGGGCTTACCCGTTGAGGAGTTTATTTACTCTGACGAGTATTGTGGAGGCATTCGCAACAACCGCAAACTAAAAGCGGTAGTAGCAGGAGGTTCTTCTGTTCCCATTCTTCCTGCCGATTTAATACTTAAAACAGCCAACGGCGAGCCCCGTTTAATGACTTACGAATCATTGTCAGACGGTGGATTTGTATCAGGAACGATGCTTGGATCGGGCGGTTTTATAGTAATGGACGAAACTACTTGTATCGTTCGCAACTTGTGGAATTTTACTCGCTTTTACCACCATGAATCTTGCGGACAGTGCAGCCCGTGCCGCGAAGGAACCTCGTGGATGGAAAAGGTATTACACAAGATAGAATCTGGTCATGGTAAAATGAGTGACATTGACCTATTGGTAAATGTTGCTAAAAATATAGAAGGTAATACCATTTGTCCGTTGGGTGATGCCGCTGCATGGCCTGTAGCAAGTGCCATCCGTCACTTTAGAGAAGAGTTTGAGTACCATGTACTAAACCCTGATAAAGTGAAAAACCCTAAACACTTTGGACTTGAGCCGTTCACGCCCAGTTTAAAACCTGTTGAACCTCAAACATTAGAAACAGTTAACTAAACCGTTTTACCGGTTTAAAGAGATGTTATGGCAAAAATAACCATAGACGGTATAGAAACAGAAGTGCCCAACGGCACTACCATATTAAACGCCGCACGGCAAATAGGCGGGGAGATTGTGCCTCCCGCTATGTGCTACTACTCATCATTAAAAGGTAGTGGCGGTAAGTGCAGGGTGTGTTTGGTAAAGGTGGAGCAAGGCAGCACAGCCGACCCCCGCCCCATGCCCAAATTGGTAGCTTCCTGCTCAACACAGGTGCAAGACGGTATGGTGGTATCAAACATCACCAACAAAGAGGTATTGGATGCCCGCTCTGCAGTGGTTGAGTTTTTATTGATAAACCACCCCTTGGATTGCCCCGTTTGCGACCAAGCAGGCGAGTGTGATTTGCAAAACCTTGCATACGAACACGGTGCTGCCGTTACACGTTACGAAGAAGAACGCCGCACATTTGACAAGATTGACATCGGCGATAAGATTAAGCTGCACATGACACGTTGCATACTTTGCTACCGCTGTACGTATGTGGGCGACCAATTAACGGGCGAACGTGTGCACGGGGTGATGAACCGCGGCGATAGAGCTGAAATTAGCACTTACGTTAAAAATAACATTGAGAACGATTTTTCGGGCAACATGATAGATGTTTGTCCTGTAGGCGCACTTACCGATAATACGTTTAGGTTTAAAAGCAGGGTATGGTTTACCAAACCGTTGGATGCACACAGGGATTGCCCCAAGTGCAGTGGTAAGGTGGTACTTTGGACTAAAGACCAAGAGGTATTGCGCGTATCAGCCCGCAAGGATAAATACGGTGAGGTACATGAGTTTATTTGCAACGAGTGTCGTTTTGAGCATAAAAATATCCAAGACTGGGTAGTTGAAGGCCCTCGTCATATCGACCGTGGTAGCGTTATCTCACAAAACCATTATGAATTGTCTGACCTTGAAAAACTGCAAGCCGATGTTGAACGTCAGGTGAAGTTTCAGGGCGGAAAGGATTTACACAGACTTGACGAGATTAAAAAATTAGACTAAGGATAGAGAAACTGCATAATGGAAGCATTTATCATATATAAGCTCATATTAGTTGTAGCCGTTTTTGGTGTCACATTGCTGATAGCCATGTACTCTACCTATGCAGAGCGTAAGGTAGCGGCATTTATGCAAGACAGGGTAGGCCCCAACAGGGCCGGACCTATGGGGATATTGCAGCCGTTTGCCGATGGGGTAAAGATGTTTATGAAAGAGGAGATTATCCCCGTGGCTTCAAACCGTTGGCTGTTTGTATTAGGCCCCTGTATTGCCATGCTAACGGCTTTAATGACTGGAGTAGTAGTGCCTTGGGGCAATACCATTACCATTGCAGGACAAGAATACTCGCTACAGATAACCGATATAAACATAGGCTTGTTATACCTTTTTGGCGTAGTATCCATAGGGGTGTACGGCATTATGATAGGCGGTTGGGCGTCAAACAACAAATTCTCGTTGTTAGGTGCTATACGTGCCTCGGCTCAAATGATTTCGTACGAGATTGCAATGGGTTTTTCAATCATTGCATTAGTTATGATGACAGGAACATTGAGCATGAAGGAAATCTCTGTAATGCAAGACGGTGGTGTGGGCGGTGATTGGAATTTTTGGAACATAGTATATCAGCCCATCGGCTTCATCATCTTCTTAGTGTGTGCATTTGCTGAGTGTAACCGTACCCCGTTTGACCTTGCCGAGTGCGAAACTGAATTGGTTGGCGGTTACCACACTGAATACAGCAGTATGAAATTGGGCTTTTACCTGTTTGCTGAGTACATCAACATGTTCATATCGTCGGCAGTTATCTCAACCTTGTACTTTGGCGGATATAACTTCCCCTTTATGCACGATTTGGGTTTATCGGCCAACTGGATAACCATTTTGGGTACCATTGCCCTGTTCCTAAAAATCTTCTTCTTTATTTTCTTCTTCATGTGGATTCGTTGGACCATTCCACGGTTCCGTTACGACCAGTTAATGAATTTGGGTTGGAAGTCGCTAATTCCCTTGTCAATACTAAACATTGGAATAACAGGTATAATACTAATGATCACCGGAAAATAGTAAGGATTATAAAATGTTAACAAACCGATCGAAAGTAGTATCAGATAAGAAAATGTCTTTCAGTGAAAGGCTGTATCTGCCTGCGGTAATAAAAGGGCTTGGCATTACCCTTAAACATTTTCTGAGCAAAAAAACCACCATCAGCTACCCTGAACAAAAAAGGGAAGTAAGCCCGATATGGAGGGGACAGCACGTATTGAAACGCGACGAAAAGGGTGCTGAACGTTGCACTGCTTGCGGACTATGCGCCGTATCATGCCCTGCCGAGGCGATTACCATGACTGCCGGTGAACGCAAAAAAGGGGAGGAGCATTTGTACAGGGAAGAGAAGTATGCAACCACCTATGAGATTAATATGTTGCGCTGCATTTTTTGCGGGCTTTGTGAAGAGGCTTGCCCCAAAGAGGCCATTTTTTTAACGGATAGGATAGTGAATACCGAGTTTGGTCGTGGTGAATTTATATATGGAAAAGACAAGCTGGTAGAGCCTGTTGACCAACGCATTGATGTAACCAAACGCCAAACCCCTGCGGTACTTGATTTTAAAACACACAAAAACTACAGCCACAACCGATAGACCAGTACATGACGGAATACATTTTTTATTTTCTTTCGTTTCTTGCACTTATAAGTGCAGTGATGGTAGTTGCCAGTAAAAACCCCGTACACAGCGTATTATACCTTATTATCACCTTTTTTGCCATAGCCGGGCACTATGTGTTGCTTAATGCACAGTTCTTGGCCGCCGTGCACGTAATAGTGTATGCAGGGGCGATAATGGTGTTGTTTTTATATGTGATAATGCTGTTAAACCTTAACAAAGAAGCTGAACCGCATAAAAGCAACCTTATAAAGTTTGCCGCAGTACTGTCTGGCGGAGCGTTGCTCACCGTATTAGTGGCAGCACTTAAGGGGGTTGATACTCAAACCGCCATTATTGGCGGTGAACGCAACATAGGCTTGGTAAAAAACTTAGGTAAGATATTGTTTACCGAGTACCTTTTTCCTTTTGAAGTATCGTCAGTACTGTTTCTTGCCGCCATGGTGGGAGCAGTGATGTTGGGCAAAAACGAACCGAAACAATGAACGAAACCGCAGTAATATCAGTAAACTCATACATATACCTCAGTGCTGCCTTGTTTTCAATAGGTGTGGCAGGGGTACTGTTCAGAAGGAATATTATCATCATTTTTATGTGTATTGAGCTAATGCTCAACTCGGTAAACCTGCTGCTAACAGCGTTTTCAAACTATTTTAACGACGGCTCTGCACAAGTGTTTGTGTTTTTTGTGATGGCTGTAGCAGCTGCCGAAGTTGCAGTAGGTTTGGCAATACTGGTGATGATTTTTAAAAACATAGGCACTACCGATGTGAATTTTTTGAAACGCATGAAATGGTAGTAATTATAAACGAATACACGATTTAAAGGTAAGAATAAGGTAAGATATGAAAGAATTGGTAGGGCTGGTGCCACTTTTCCCTTTGCTGGGCTTTATAATGATTGGGTTGTTGGGCAAACGCCTACCCAAATCAGTTGCCGGCATTTTGGCATCGCTGTTAGTACTGGCTTCCTTTGGAGTTTCCTTAGGCATTTTTATTGAGTTGAGCAGCGGCAATCCTGCCCCTCATACCTTGTTACTTTTCGACTGGATTTCAGCCGGTTCGGTAAATATCTCATTATCGTTTTTAGTTGACCCTCTTTCGTCATTATTCCTGTTAATTATCACAGGTATAGGCTTTCTCATCCATATCTATTCAATAGGTTATATGAAAGAAGACGAAGGTTTCAACCGCTTCTTCTCTTACCTTAATCTGTTTGTGTTCTTTATGCTGTTGTTAGTATTGGGCGCAAACTATCTGGTGATGTTTGTAGGTTGGGAAGGGGTAGGCTTGTGTTCTTACCTGTTGATTGGTTTCTGGTTTAAAAACCCCGAATACAGCAAAGCAGCTAATAAAGCCTTTATCATGAACCGTATTGGCGATTTGGGCTTTTTGTTGGGTATATTTTTGTTGTTCAGCAACTTTAATAGCTTTGATTATGCCACTATATTCAGTCAGGCAAGTCGTTTCAGTTTTGATGACCCACAGGTGATTTTAATTACTGCGCTACTGTTTATAGGTGCAATGGGTAAAAGTGCCCAAGTGCCTTTGTACACTTGGCTACCCGATGCGATGGCAGGCCCTACGCCCGTATCGGCATTGATACACGCAGCAACCATGGTTACAGCGGGTATTTACATGATTTGCCGCAGCAATATCCTATACACCTTAGCTCCGTTTACCCTTGAAATTATTAGTGTGGTAGGTCTTGTAACTGCCCTGATAGCCGCCATTATCGCTCTCACCCAAAACGATATTAAAAAGGTATTGGCCTACTCAACCGTTAGCCAGTTAGGACTAATGTTCTTAGCATTGGGTACAGGTTCTTACGCCACAGGCGTATTTCACGTTACCACCCATGCATTCTTCAAAGCCTTGTTGTTTTTGGGCGCAGGTAGTGTAATCCACGCCATGAGCGGCGAGCAAGACATTCGCAACATGGGTGGTTTGCGCAAGTACCTGCCCGTTACTTATGCGGTATTCTTAATTGCTACTTTGGCTATTTCGGGTATTCCGCCGTTTGCAGGGTTCTTCTCAAAAGATGAAATTTTAGCCCACGCCTTTGCCCATAATAAAGTGTATTGGGTATTGGGTTTAGCGGTATCATTGTGTACAGCGTTTTATATGTTCCGTTTGTTCTTCTTAACCTTCTCAGGAGGTTTCAGAGGAACACACGAACAAGAACACCACTTGCACGAATCACCCGCTGTAATGACCTTGCCTTTGATTGTTCTGGCCATCCTTTCGGTGGTAGGCGGTTTTATGGGTATTCCTGAGATTTTCCATTTCGACCACGCACTAAACGGATTCCTTGAACCGGTATTTGCAGCTTCGCACGCTTTGGTACACCACGCTGCCCCCGACCATAACACCGAGTGGATGCTGATGGGCATAACTGTAGCCTTGGTGATTGTAACCATCGGCATAGCTTGGTTTAAGTACGGTACAAAAAAACAAGTACCTGCTGCCGAAGGAACTGCCTTATCGCCTTTGCACAAGTTGTCGTACAATAAGTTTTATGTGGATGAGCTTTACAACACAGCAATAGTGAAGCCCCTTGCTTGGTTTTCTGCCAATGTGTTGCGCTTTATTGAGGTGAATGTGATTGATAACTTGGTGAACCTGAGCGGACGCATTGTTGAAATTGGTGGCCGAGGACTAAAGCTGGTACAGCAAGGAAGCATTGGCTTCTACATCTTTATGATGGTGCTGGCGATTATTGTTTTACTATTAACCCCTTCTTTTATATAGGTAGATGTTAACTGCAATTTTGATATTCCTGCCCTTGTTGGCATCTGTATTAGTACTTGCCCTAAAGCCTGCACAGGCAAGGGTAGCTGCCCTGATTATTGCATTAGCAGAGTTGGCGGTATCGTTAGTAGCCTATACGCAATTTAACCCTGCCGATACATCGGCTTTTAGCATAGCAACTCCTTGGATTGCCCAATTAGGGATCAACTTTAATATTGGGATGGATGGCACCTGCCTTGTGTTGGTGTTACTGGCAACCGTGCTAACTCCGTTTATCATTCTATCATCGTTTACCGGTAATACTGAACGTCCGGCTTTGTTTTACTTCCTTATTTTGGTAATGCAAGCCGCTATGATTGGCGTTTTTGTGGCTGAAGACGGGTTCTTGTTCTACATATTCTGGGAAATGGCACTTATCCCCATTTACTTCATCTGTTTGTTGTGGGGCGGTGCACAAAGGGTGCGTGTAACCTTAAAATTCTTTATTTATACCCTTGCCGGCAGTTTATTTATGCTGATAGGGTTGATATACCTGTACCTGCAAACACCCGGCGAACACTCGTTTGGTATGCAGGCGTTGTACGAAGCAGGCAAAAGTTTGGATGCCGTTAGTCAGTCGTGGGTATTTTGGGCGTTGTTTGTGGCGTTTGCCATAAAAATGCCGGTGTTTCCTTTCCATACATGGCAGCCCGATACCTATTTTGAAGCTCCTGCACAAGGAACAATGTTGCTTTCAGGCATCATGCTTAAAATGGGGGTGTTTGGCGTAATCCGTTGGTTATTGCCCGTTGTTCCGCAAGGAGTAGCGCAATGGTCGTACGTAGCGGTTATTCTTTCCGTAATCGGAGTAGTGTATGCCTCGTTTTTAGCCATCGTACAAAAAGATATTAAACGTTTGATAGCCTACTCGTCTATTGCCCACGTGGGGCTTATATCGGCGGGTATATTCACTCAAAACAGTGCAGCGGTCCAAGGGGCTGTCATACAAATGTTCAGCCACGGTATTATTGTTTTCGGGTTGTTTTACATTGTTGAGATTATACAAACCCGCACAGGTACTACCCAAATTGATGAATTGGGCGGAATAAGGAGCGTAGCACCCAAACTGGCTACGTTGTTTATGGTGATTATGTTTGGCTCGGTTGCACTACCCTTTACCAGTGGTTTTGTGGGCGAGTTTTTATTGCTGAACGGACTATTCCAATACCAGCCTTGGTTATCAGCTGTGGCAGGGTTATCGGTTATTTTGGGAGCAATTTATATGCTGAATGCCTACCGCAAATCAACCTTGGGCGAAACCAATACAGTTACCCAAAGTATTATTGATTTAAGTACGGTAGAAAAAGTGGTATTGATACCCTTGTGCCTTTTGATAGTGGTGATTGGTATTTACCCCGCACCCTTGCTTGATTTGAGCCAAACCGCAGCGCAAAACCTGCTGCAAATTGTTGAATTGTATAAATAAACCTGCGATTACTAAGAGATGAATGCCATTTATATATTAACGGGAGTAGGGGTGCTTTCCCTTCTTTCAGAGATATTAAATTTTAAAAAATACATCGTTTGGCTGGCTGTTTTAGGGCTGGTGGCAACGTTAGTATTCACAGTAGCCGATTGGGATACAAGCATCCGCTATTTTAACGATATGGTGTATTTTGATAACTACGCCGTAGCGTTCTCAGCTCTGCTTGCTGGGGTGGGTTTATTGTGGCTGATATTATCAAAAAAGTTCTTTGAGAGCAACTACCACGTAACCGATTACACCGCGTTGGTGGTGTTTGCGTTGGTAGGCGCCGTGCTGATGGTTTCTTTCAGCAATATGGTGGTATTGTTTATCGGCATCGAGATTATTTCGCTATCCATGTACGTGATGGCAGGTAGCCGCAAAAACGACTTATTATCCAACGAAGCGGCTCTTAAATACTTTCTGTTGGGTTCATTTGCCACCGGCTTTTTGTTGTTCGGTATTGCATTGGTGTACGGTGCGTCAGGTTCGTTTTACCTGGCTAAAATTGCCCAATACAGTGCAACCGTACAACCGCCCGTGTTTTATTATACAGGCATCGTTTTGATATTTATTGCCCTTGCATTTAAAGTATCTGCAGTACCGTTTCATTTCTGGGCACCCGATGTATATCAGGGAGCTCCTGTTTCTGTAACATCTTACATGGCAACCATTGTAAAAACGGCTGCTTTTGCTGCGTTTTTCAGGTTGTTTTATACTGCCTTTGCGGGCAACAGCGATGTATGGTGGTTGGCACTAAGCATTATTACTGTGCTTACGCTTGCGGTGGGTAACATCATCGCGGTACAACAAACCAACGCAAAACGTTTATTGGCCTATTCAAGCCTTGCCCACGCAGGGTATTTGCTAATGGCGTTGATGATACTGAACTCGTATTCAGCCGGTGCTATACTGTACTATGCAGCATCGTATTCGTTGGCTACCCTGTTGTCATTTTTTGTGCTTGATAAAGTAAACGAGTACACCAAAACCAATGATATTGGCGGTTTTAAAGGCTTGTACAAGAAAAGCCCGTTGTTGGCTTTTGTGTTAGTACTTTCATTACTATCATTGGCGGGTATTCCTCCAATGGCGGGTTTCTTTGCCAAATACTACTTGTTTGCTGCTGCTCTTAAATCGGGTTTGTTGTGGTTGGTAATAACAGGGGTTGTGGCCTCTCTTATCTCCATCATCTATTACTTTAAAGTAGTAGCGGCTGCCTTCTCTCAACCCGATGAAGCCGAAGTTACCCCAATACCTGTTCCTGCCTTTCAAAAGGTGGTTATTGTGTTAATGGCGCTGGGCTTAATCGTCTTGGGTATATTGCCCAACCTTGTGTTCGGACTTATTTAGGCAACTGCCGCCGGGCTTAGTCTGTGTGCGAGTGTTTATCAACTCTAAACACATTGGCTTTTATGGTATTATACACCGTTTGTTTTTCAAGTTGCATCCCGTTTTTGCGGGCTACCGCCATTGATGGGTTATTTTCTGTGTGTATCAACGATATTACCGTATCCGTCAGGTGGTTATCAAACGCAAAGTGTTTGCAAAATATGGCCGCTTCGCTGGCGTAACCCATACGTCGGTAGTGGGGCAACAAGTGGTAGCCTATCTCAATTTCATCAACATCGTCAACGGTTTGTTTTAGCAATCCGCACTGACCCACCAATACGCCCGAGGTTTTATCAATCAATGCCATCAAGCCGTTATCATTATCATAACGCCAGTTCATACGGTCTATCCAGCTTTGGCAACGTTCTTCATGGGTTCCCTCAAAAGCACTCAGGTATTTGGTAGAGGCTTCGTCGTAGAAGAACGGCAGCCATGCCTCAAAATCATGTTGGGTGAGTTTTCTAAACAACAGGCGTTCCGATTCCACACCCTCTACAATAAATGATTTCATGCTGCGCTAATTAAGATGTATGCAATATAAGCAGTAATCCCCCACAAAGGCACAAAGCATAGTTTGTATGGGTTCTTTGTAACTGAAGCTTGTTTGCATTACGATTGCACGGCAGGAAAATCCTTGCGCATACAAATACTGTTGTTCAGGTTCACATACACGCCGTATTTTTCGGTTTCTATATAACCTATTCGTTTGTATAGGGCAACGGCTTCGGGTTGGTTATCGCCGGTTTCAAGCACACAGGCATTGTAGCCCAGTTCTTTTGCCCATTGCTCAAGGTGGTCCATAATCAGTTTGCCAATACCTTTTCGTCGGTACTCAGGGCGAACAAACATCCGTTTAATTTCAACGGCGTTTTCGTCGTAGGGTTTAAAACATCCGCAACCAATGGCTTTTTCGCCATCGTACACAACAATTACGGTATCAATACCATCTACTTTGTTGTGAGGGGAGTACTGTTTTTGTACTTCTCCATACTGACCCGACAAGTAGGCGTTTAGGTCGATGATTAATTTGTTGAAATCGTCGCTTTCGCTGTTAGTTCTTCTTGCAGTATACATTTGTTTTCAGAGTTTTGTGGGCGAAAATTAACTCCGATGACTCCATGTATTCAAGTGCAAAGCGATGGGAGTGGCAATAATTTATTCACGTAGGGTTGTGGATTGGTAGAAAATGCAGCGGCGCAAAAGCAATAAACATTGCTTTTGCCTTATTGCGAGGTCTTCCGAAGCAATCCTATCCCAATGCAAACGGATTGCTTCAACCAGGCTACGCAACGTTTTGCAATGACGAAAATTTGGTGAGCGTTATTTCTTGGTTAGGGGGCGAGTTTTATTTGAAATATGTTATTGTATTAAATTTGACATTAATGATTCGAATAATAGTCGACAAAAAAGGTGACGGGCATAAAGATATTATTGTGAAATTTGATGGGATGCCATCTCACATTGAAGTTGCGGATAGTTACTATTTAGATGAGTTTTTTAATATCCCCAATGCAAGTATACAAGAGAAAGTAAGTAGTTTGTTAAGGTTTTGGAGTGAAGAAACTAGAAACATAAAGCAAAAAAAATTTATTCCATTCGACTTGAGCGATCAATACGTCAAAGGTTTTTGTGTTGAGCCCATAAAAAATCTCCTAAAAGTGTACTTAGCATATACAGATGAGCTTTCAAGCTATGCAATAAACTGCCATGACATTAATGAAAAGATTGAAGGAGTTGAGTTAAAAAGGGATTCAAATAACGAGTGGATCTTTAGTATTGATTCACTGATTGAAGGTATAGAATGGAGTATTAACGAAATTTCGTAACCTTAACCAGTTGTTTCCCTCAACCTTACGCCAACACCTTCAACGGCTTCCATACCCAGCCAATCCAGCACGTTGTGGCCAAATATTTTTTGTTTGGTAGCGGTGCTTAGGTCGGTCATTTCATCCAAAAACTTGCCGTGCTCCAAATCACCCAAAGGGAAGGGGTAATCGGTGCCGTACATTATTTTGTCTTCGCCCATCAGTTTTATCAGGTAGCGCATAGCGTCTTTGTCGTGTGTGATGCCGTCTACCCAAAAACGGCCAACGTATTCGCGCGGGTCTTGCACATCGTTTACGTTGCACAAATCGGGTCGGCATTGGTAACCGTGCGAAATACGTCCCAACGTAAACGGGAAACTACCCCCGCCGTGGGCTATCATAATGCGCAATTTGGGAAATTGATCAAATACACCGCCAAAAATCAGGCTGCACAAGGCGCGGCTTTCTTCGGCAGGCATCCCCACCAGCCACGGCATAAAATAGTTGGGCATTTGGTCGGTACCCATCATGTCCCAAGGGTGTATAAACAAGGCCATGCCCAATGCTTCGGCAGCCTCGTAAAACGGGAAAAAGCTCTTATCGTCAAGGTTTTTGCCTTGTATGTTACTGCCTATTTGTATGCCGGGTAATCCCAATACATTGCGGCAGCGTTCCATTTCTTTTATTGCCAGCGGTATGTTTTGCATGGGCAGCGTTCCCAATGCAATAAAACGTTTGCGGTATTTGGCCTGTACTTCGGCAATGTGGTCGTTTAAGAAAATACTCCAATCGTAGGTATCTTCGGGTTTCGCCCAATAGTTAAACAACACTGGGACGGTGCAAAGCACCATCATATCCACGTTGTGGGCGTTCATATCTTTGATAATTTCCTCGGGATCCCAGCAGTTTTGCTGCACCTCGCGAAAAAATTTACCATCGTCGCGCATCATACGGGCCGCATCGGGTTTGTGGTGGTCCATGTAAATGAAACCTCCGTATCCGTATTTACTTTTTAAATCGGGCCAGGTTTTGGGAAGTATGTGCGCGTGACTATCTATTTTCATTCCGTTTTTTCTCTCAGCAAACGCCAAAATAAGTAAGGCATTTACTACAAAAATACGGAAAATTATGGAGGGGTACACGCACCGTGCAGCCGACTACTTTTGGAACAGGAGTACCAAGCGGCCTAAAATGTTTAATTCGGCTTTGTTACTGCCTGCAAACGAGTGGCTGATGAGTAACGCGGTTTCCATGATAGTGCTCTTAAGTGCAGGGGTAAATACCTCTTTGTGGTTGTTGTAATATGTTTCGAAGTGTTTGTAAGCGTTATCAGCAGCGGGTAAAACTTCGGTTAAATAGTCAAAAGCAATACTAATGTAATGCGTGGTATCGGTACCAAACTCATCCGTGCTTTCATCTATTGTCAGCCATTTTTCCGTTACCGAGTGTTTAAGCGTTTCTATTTCGGCGGCATTTATGTGTTTATCGGCTGCGGCAATGCTGTAAAATAAATACCCCAAATGGCGGTATAAAGTTTCATTATTTTTCATAAGTCAACACCATGTATAGCACAAAGCTATTGCTATGCTGTCAACAGTAAAATGATGAAAGTCAGTAGTTTTGTAGGCTTAAAAATTGTGAACCCGTCCTTCGGCCAACAGTTTTTGCTTGGCGGTTTTCCAATCGGGTAATTTATCGGCTTGGTAGGTAAGTATACGTATTTGTTTGGCTATCAGTCCGCTTTTACGCATGGCATCAAGGTGAGCACCTTGTTTGGCAAATGTTTTCAAATCGTCCTCAGTATTCCACAAAGTCATGGTGTAATGCATTGTCCAAACGCCTGTAGTTTTCTTATCAACGCAAGGGGTGTTTTGTAGTTGCTTAATAATCCGTAATGCGTACAGCGAAAGTGCAAAAAACTTAAAAGGGCCTTTTAGTTCTAACGATGTGATGGTTACAAACATTGAAAGTATGATTGATTGCCGCAAAAGTATATTTTATCAACCAATAACCCCGCTGCGAGAGTTAAAATCTACAGCGGGGTTACGCAAAAGGTTATGATAAATTACTGCGAAAGCTGTTCGGTTTTGGTAATAAGGTTCAGCAACTCCTCGCGGTAGCTGTTGGCAACGTTCAGTTTAGTGCTTTGCAACAGTTGCTTAGCAAGGGTATAGGTAGCATCGCCTTTAAATTTTGAATCGCGGAGCAGCATGGCATATGCGGTAACACCGCAGGCAAACCGCAAGTTATCACTGGCTTTTTCGTACGATTGATTACTGTTTACCAACGTTTGTACCAGTAGTTTACTCACATCTTGGTCGGGGTTTTTATAGCGCAGTTTGGCAGTAAGCAACTCATTGCCGTAGTCTTTTAGGATTGTTTTACGTTCAGTTTCCTGATACTTCAAATCAAAAAAGCCTTCAATGTTTTGGGTACTACCTACGGGTATAATTTCGTACAAGGCAGTAACGGTGTGGCCTGCGCCCAATTCTCCTGCATCTTTGGTGTCGTCGTCAAAATCTTGCGGGGGCATTTTACGGTTTTCGTACCCAATAAGGCGGTAGGCCTTCACAAACTTGGGGTTAAACTCTACCTGTATTTTAACGTCTTTGGCTATTGTGAACAAAGTGCCCGTTAGGTCGGTAACAAATACTTTTTTACTTTCTTTAAAGTTATCAATGTAGTAGTAATTACCATTGCCCTTATCGGCCAGTATTTCCATTTTACTGTCTTTGTAATTGCCCATACCAAAGCCGCATACGGTAAGAAACACTTTCTCTTGGCGCTTTTGCTCAATTAGCGTTTCCATATCCTCGTCGCTGTGCTGGCCTACGTTAAAATCACCGTCGGTAACCAAAATAATGCGGTTGTTTCCGTTTTTCACGTAGTTCTCTCCCGCAATTTTATAAGCCAATTCAAGTCCTTCACCCCCCGCTGTTGAGCCGCCTGCATCTAAATTATCAATGGCACTTTTTATGGACTGTTTTTCAGAGCAAGCGGTAGAGGGGAGGGCCAAACCTGCTGCTCCCGCATAAGTAACTACTGAAATACGGTCTTTGGGGCCCATTTGGTCAACCAGTAGTTTTAGTGTCTTTTTCACCAAGGGGAGTTTGTTTTCTTCTTCCATTGAGCCCGAAACATCTATCAGAAACACCAAGTTACTGGCGGGAAGCGTTGAACGCTCAGCTTCTTTGCCTTGCAGCCCTATGGCTACAATTTGGGTGTTTTTATTCCAAGGACAAGAGGCTGTTTCCATGTAAATATTGAAAGGGACATTGCCTTTGGGGGCTACATAATCGTAATCAAAGTAATTAATGAACTCCTCAATCCTGATGGCATCTTTGGGTGGTTTTTCGCCGCCCTCTACCATACGACGGGCATTGGAGTAGGACGCATTGTCCACATCAATACTAAAGGTTGAAAGTGGCTCACTAAAAGGGCTCACGTATTCGTTTTCAATCAACGGAGCATAACTTTCGCTGCTTTCCGGCTCTTCATAACCAATGTCCCAAAGCACCGAGTCGCTGTACATTCCTAAATTAGTGGTAAGCGATTCAGAAAGGTCTTCCGCATCCTTTTGTAATAATCCTTTATCAAACCTACCATCAGTCGTGTTCCAATCAAACGAAACAGCTCCCCCAAGTGCCGGGGCAATGTTCAAATCATGCGTGAAACCACTGGTAAGATTTTGGTTTATTGTATAAGTACCCATAGGAGCTGTATAATTATAAGAGGTAACTCCTAAGGCATTTGTACCGTCACCAAAAGTCCATGTGTTTGCATTGGGTGAATATGATAAGCAACCATTTGTTGCCGTTATGGTTGTGTATGCCACACTACTATCGGTAAGAGTTATGGTTTTTATATTGCTGTTTTTATGCGCAGAAGTGTTTTGGTCTTCAACAGGTGTATTGGATTTACTAACTTCAACCTTTGTTAGTTCTGGTAGTTCCTCCTCATCCGCGTTGTATTGGCGGGCAGAGTCGTAGGTTTCGTTTTTGGCAACAAATTGCGACTCGGTTGCACCGTTGTACACAAACCAAGCAGAAATGAGTATGGCCAGTGAGGCTGCTGCTCCTGTGGTATATATAATCCAAAGCGGAAGTTTGCGGCGTTTTTCTTTATCAAGGGATAGCTCAATATTATCCCACACGCTGTCAGGCGGCGTGGTTTGAGGCAAGTGGTCAAGTCCCTTATTTATATCGTTTGTCATGGCTTTAATTCTTTAAGTAGGGTTTGCAGTTGTTTTTTTGCATGATGTAACTGCGAACGTGAGGTTACTTCTGTGATACCCAAAATAGTTGCGGCTTCTTTGTGACTATATCCATCTACTGTTACCAATGTAAATACGCTGCGGTATCCGTCGGGCAGTTGGTTGATGGCCTTGTCAATATCCGCCGAGTTGATGTGTTGCAGTTGTTCTACCAAACTATCGTGTTCTTCCGGGTCGAACGGTTGATAGCGGAACTCAAACTTGCTCTTTTTCACGGCCTGCCTTATTACGATGGTTTTTATCCAAGCCCCCAGCGTGCTTTGCCGCTTAAAGGTTTTCAGGTCTTTAAAAACTTCGATAAAGGCATCCTGCAAGGCATCACAGGCCATGTCGTAATCGTTTAGTATGCGCAGGGCAATAGTAAACATGGCAGCCTTGTACTGGTCGTACAATTGCTTTTGCGCCAGCCGTTCCCCGTTAATGCAGCGGTCAACAAGGTCGGGCTGTTGTATGTAGTCAGAAGATAACGTCAACGTTTTTGTCATCATGCACCCTAAAGGGAGGGGATGCCATTAATACGTTGCATGATACTAAAATATTTTTGCTATAAATTAGTGTTTGTTACACAGGCAGTTTGGTAAAATATTTTGCAGAAACTAAAAATCCTTCTTGACAAGTAAAGTATTTTTATATCTTTGCACTCCCTTTTTCGGGGTGTAGCGCAGCCCGGTAGCGCATCTGCTTTGGGAGCAGAGGGTCGTAGGTTCGAATCCTGCCACCCCGACTTAGTAAAGACAAAGGCTTCAAGAGATTGAAGCCTTTTCTATTTTTATCAATTGCACGCATTTTGCACGCAAACAAAATTTTCTAAGGAGATAATTCCTGCTTTCAATTTTGGTTTTGACGTATTTTTTTGTTCAAATAGTGAACTGCTACCATGCAAAAGGGTTTAGGTTTCGTTAGTAGCCCGGAGCATAACGTTATCGAACTATTTGACATCTTTCTTAAATAAAATCAGTCATTTAGCACATACCTTTAGCAAAATTAAGCAAAGCTAATATGGCAGCAGGCACCTACAATGTGCGCGTTAGCTTTGATAACCAAAACACCAATAGAATATAAATTATTACAATAAATTCTATTTTTGATTGGTACTAATATTAGGGAAGCACACAAACCCCATAGAAAAGGATGTTTCCCTATGCGGAAAACATGAAACATCAGTTTATATTTCCATTATGATATAAGTCTTTAAACTAAAAGAGTTTAGAGATTTTTTAATGATATCTGAGGTTCAAGGGATTTTAACCATTCAAGTGTTTTTTCTCCGTTCTTCAACTCTAATCGATTCGGCATAAACTTTATGAACTGCTCGCTTTTGTAAATGGTAGGTTGAAAATCAGATGTCGTTGTAATTAGACATTTAGATGCGTTATTGTCGGTTGATAAGGTTCCTAGCATAGCTCGAACATCATCATGGGTTACTAAATGTCCCGGTTTATATGCCTTAATCTGCTCTAAAAATCGAATGGCCCCAAAACCACTTTTTGAAGCAATTACATCTCTCCCTTTATCACCAGACCTTGGGGTGAGAACCACATCAAAACCGGCCCTGTCATAGACACCTGCAATAAATTCTTCAAATAAGCGTGGATTACCAACAAAGTGTTGTAAAAATGATGGGTCACGTTCAAGTTCTTTGTGAATTTTAAACCAAGGAAGGGAAACAAACTTTACCAGAGTTCCTTCTGTAGTTCGGTCACCATATTCCAGTAATGACGCTTGAAATAAAATTTCAGGCGGCTCATATATATCTCCAAATGAAAAGCCGACACCTCCTCCATAATTATTTGAGTTATCTTTACTCATAGAAAATTGATAATTTCTTTACAAAACCAAACTATAAATTTAGTCTTTTGGTTTTGGGTCAAGCAAATATAGATAAGTTTCATAATTGTTTTGCGCTTGTTGGTTCCTAAATATTGTTTATACGCGTCTTTTTTGTGATAGTGGCCTTCTGTTGGCATTTGTTCCCTCTGAACGCATCTAAGTAGAATAGTTGAACATCCTTTCTAAACTTAAGAAGGATTATTTACTTAAATCTTTATTCAGTAAGGCTTTCAAGGCATATAGTTTAGCCAAGCTTTCCTCAAAAGAGTTCAAAGTTTTGCTCACCTCCCCGACTAAGAAAAGACAAAGGCTTCAAGAGATTGAAGCCCTTTTGTTTTTTAGGGGTTGCTCGCATTTTGCACGCACAACAAAACTTTCTATTAGAGGATAATTCCTGCTTTCAATTTTGGTTTTGACGTATTTTTTTATTTAGATAATAAACTGCTATCATGCAAAAGGGTTTAAGTTTATTTTCTGCAAGTGTTAGCCATCTATCTCTTTCCTGTTCAAAATATGTAATTCTTAGTTGTCTGTTGCCTATTCTTCTACCTTCGGTTTCAATATGCCTTTGTACTTCTAAGTATACTTCCCTTCTACCATCTTTTAAGGTTTGCATATTTAAATTCAATACATCATTCAACTGCTTATTTATGTTCTCGTCATCGTTTGCCGAAGAAATCTCACCCTCAGCATTATACTTAAAAAGAGATTCACAATTCGGAACTTCACATAAAAGATTTATTGTTAGTACTTCATTACCTTTTCGCGTATCGCAAGTTTGAAGTTTTTTGGGTTTACCCTCATTTCCTGTACATACTCCAAGTAAATTTGAATAATTTAACTGTAGCTCAGGAAAGTGGGCCTGGCATTGATAATGTTCCACTTTCATTCCATAAGAAATCCTGCCGTCATTCTCAACCTTTTCAGGAATTCGTTTCAAACAATAACAGCAAATATGCCCTTGCTCATATAATAAACTTTCCCTTAATTCTTCTTTCGCTGTACGTGATAGATTATCATAATATGCTGACTGGCTGGCTCTGTGTTGAAGAAATGAGTTTGGTTCCTGACTCTTAATTATTCGTTTCATCGAATTTCTCTATTAAATAATCAATTTGAGTTTTTGCCCGAATAATAGCTGGGTCGTCTTCGCCTAAAAGTGCCGAAAGTTTTACATATTCTGTCTTAGCTGACTCCAATTCGTCATCTTCTATCAAATTGAAAAGAGTACTCAGTAATTTTGCAACCTTTTTGTTTCGTCGCTCAACCCCCATCATTTCATACAAAATGGTACTTATGTCCTTTCCATAGTATTTGGGCGTAATCTTAATTATTTCTCCATCTTCCAGAATCTGAACTTCAGCTTTTTCAGGATTTGCATTGCTTAATAGTTGCGGAGAATGAGTTGTTATAAGAAATTGACTCATTACAGTAGTATTACTTTCAGCGAAGTTGATTATGCCTTCAATAAAATTTTTTTGCCAAGATGGATGTAAATAAGTGTCGGGTTCATCAAATAAAAATAAGGTGTTTTCATTGGTAACAAGCTCTGTTAGCCCTTTAATTGTGATGGCCTGTTGCTCACCTTCACTCAAAACAGAAAATGAATTTGTTTTACCTTCTTCATTTTTAATAAATGAGAAAGTTGCATCCTCCCACATTCCATCTATGTAAAGAGTATTTAAAATTTTGAACAGTGCTTTTTCCTCGACTAAATGTTCTCGTATCTCAAATAATTTTTCCTGGCCAATAATTGTGATAATGATGTACTCATCGCTAAATAATTCAATAACTACATTGCCCTTTCTTGTGAAATCTTTTATAAGCAATGAATCAATAATTTCAATATTATTTTTTTCTGCAAGCTTTGCAAGAAAATCAAGGAATGATTTAACCTCACCGTCAGCACCCCACCACTTGTCAATTTTAGCTTTCGCCCAGGAAGGCTTTCTTAGCCTTAGCCTTATACTTTGCACTCCGCTTATCTTTGCTCTGTCCCTTAAATAATCAGGTATCTCCCCAAATTCATACGATAAAAGACTTATTAAGATTATGTCGAATAATGCCGGTTCAAAATAAAAAAAGGGCCTGTGTGCATTGATATTTCCCTTCCTGTATTGTCTTGAAAGTATTTGGTCGTGAGGCTCGCAAATTCTTTTCATAATATCCGATAGCCCCGAATAGTAAACAGCAATATTGCTGGGTAGTATCTTATGAAAGCTATTAAATTGCTTAACAATGTCTTCCTTGGTTTCTAATATTTTATCAGCTATATAGACCTTAAACAATAGTTCAGAATCCTGGGAAGGCGCGGAAATTTCAACTGCAATGTAATCAGTTCTAAACTCACTTGTTGTTGCTGTATGTTCTAAGATTTCTTCTAACATAAGCTCATAGGAAAGCTTAAAACCAAATTTTGATTTTTCTTCCAAGAAAGCATCGCTTAATATCTGAGCTACCACTTCCAGTATGCTTGATTTTCCAGAACCGTTGATACCAATCAGTATTGATACAGCTTTTTTGAAATCAATACTGAAGTTTTTCAATAGCTTATAATCATCAATATATAGCTGTGTCAGTTTCATTGGTTAGTTTTTAAAAATTGCTTTTTCTAATTCTTCGATTGCCTCTTTTCTGTTATTCTCTGCCTTTTGCTTTAAATCATTGGCTTCATTCTTAATTTTTGAAATTGCCATAACAATTTTTTCTTGTGATTTTAAATCAGGGATAGGAAAAATAAAATCTTGTAATTCCTGGGCATTAACATTCGCTTGTCCTAAAACTTGTCTGCTTATCATATCAATTTGAGCTCGCCCTATCGGTGAATTGAAAAGATAATTTATGTAATGAGTGTTAACCTTCGATTTATCAAGCTTCAGTCTTATGAGATAGGAAGCAAAAGTATATTCTTCGTCTAATTCAAATACTGCCGTTTTGCCAACAAGTTCTTTACTATTTGTTCTATTGAAAAGTAAATCTCCATTATTGATTAAGGTCTTCTCTTTTTGTTTATCGTCTACTTGAATATATTTTAAATCGTCCAAATCAAGCTCACCATTGTTAATATTGTTCATTCGCAACATCGGTAATCCAACAGGTTCTTCTGTTGCTTTTGACGACAAACCATATTGGCAAGAAAGAAGAAAATTTCTGACTTTCTGAACTGGGTAGTTACCGTTGATAATACCTTGTAATGAACCTAAGTTAAACAAATAATCTGCTGCCCATCTATCGATGAGGCTAAATTTAGTTAACGTAATACCTTTTGTTCTTTGAACTTTTTGAATGTTGATACCGAGTGTTTCTAGCAAAAATGTATTTATCTCCTGCTCTTTTGTTTTAGCTCTTAAATCTTGCTTTGTGGCTTCCTCAGTTTTTTGATAATAAGATTTTAATAACTCTTTCTGAATTTCAATAGAAGGTAAGGGGATATCCAATGTTCTCAATATGTCAAAAGTCAAGTTTTGCCTTACAGAACCTGTTGTACTTTCGTTTATAATTTTGTTAAACCGGGGAGTTTTAAATAATTTATAAAGAAAATCGGGCAGCAACGGTTCTTTACAACTAAACACAACGTAGGCAGGGCTTATATATTCGTGCTTATGTTCTTGGGTTCGTATCCCTATACTTCCAACATTAACGCGATATGGGTTGTATGCCAGCCAATTAACCTCCATTTTTTTGTAGGCTTGATTTATATTGGCGCCCTTCTCTTTGTAAGCATCAAAAATTCCGACCTTATTGTTTACGCCAAGAATTCCAAATTCTTCTTCAGGGAAATCGAAAAGTTTCACTTTATGATTGGCTTCCTGAATATGCAGACCTAATTTAACAATAGGGTATTCTGAGTTTATTCGATCAGACGAATAGCGTTTTACATCCCACAACACAACATCACGGAACGGAACAAACTTAATCCAATCTTTTTTTTGTATGTTAGTTGTTGTTTGCATTTTTTCCGTAAAATACTTGTGGCTCGCTTGCTGCGATTATTCTTTGAAATTTCTCGTTAAAAACATCGTATTCCACTGTTACAAAATGGTCTTTCCAAAGTTTGTTTTTTATTCGATACTGTTTAAACTCCTTTGCTACGGGTTCCAATTCGTTTTCTATTTGTGCCCCGGTAGTGCTTATACCAGCTTTTTCAACTTCAACAATAGGTATTTCATAGTCGAATTTCGTTTTCACTTCAATCTTAATCTCGTCCTCAATAAGTTGATTTAGTTGGTTAAGCTTTTCTTTTAACTCTTTCTTTTCATCTTTGCCCAGCCGCTTTACTTTTACCTGATTTTCCAATATTTCCAATTCGTTCTGGTATTTCTTGTTAATATCCTTTATCGCCTCGTTTTTTATTTTGGAGTATTGTTGTTCTTCCGCTTCTGTAAACTTCCTGAAGAAAAGCAAGCTTGGCTTCACTGTCGCTCCTGAAGCAATAAAAACATCCTGTGGAATTGAAGTGATGTTTATGATTTTAGCCTTCCCTTCTACATAATCTCTCACTTTTTGAAGTTTTGCATTATTCAACACACCTTCGGGTAAGACAATAGCCATTCTGCCACCTGAGCATAATAGATTTAAGCAGCGTTCAATAAACAATACCTCCGTTAAACTGCTCATTTCACCAGTCTCAAATAAACTCAAAACAGACTTACCAATATTATTATTGATTTGCTTTAATGCTTCTGTATATTCATTGCCATATCGCTCGGTATATTTTGCAATTCTTTCAAAATCGGTGTATTTGTCCTGTTCTGTTATCTTCAAAGATTTTTCGACTCTTGCCCCAAATGGTGGATTAGTCAATATTATATCAAAACGCCCGTCAAAAATTCCGTTTACATTTAATAGCCCATCGTGATGATGTACCCCTCCATGTCCGTCACCGTGCATAATCATATTCATTTTGGCTGTCCTTGCCATTCTCGGGTTTGCATCAGTTCCAAAAATGCAATCAAACGATAATCTGCGAATTCTACTGTCAGGATTATTAATGTCCAATTCTGCATTCAACATGTTAAATTGTTCATTTACAATGTGGTCAATCTTTTCTTGCTCCTTTTCACTTAGTTTTGCAAACTCATCAGTGTAATACTTCTCTTTTATTCTCTCTTTAGCTTTTTGAATATCTGCTTCAATTTTGGCTCTTACATATTCAAAGGCCTTTATTAAAAATCCGCCACTGCCGCAACAAGGATCACAAATTGTTTCTCCTTCCTGTGGGTCAAGGATTTCAACCATATAATCTACAATTGTTCTTGGAGTAAAGAATTGACCTAATTCACCTCTAAAGGTTCTTCCAAGGAATTGTTCAAACGCAATACCCTTTACATCATCGGAAGTAGTAGAAAGGTTGTAGATTTCAAGTTCTTTTACAATGGCCTCAAAACTCCCTTGTTTGATTTTTATTTTTTCATTGGGGTCAAACAAATCATCATCCTTAAATTCGTTTTTTGTTAATTCAAACCAATAGTCCATGTATGGAATATCCATATTCGGTCCCTGTAAACGAACATTTACGGGGCGAATATTTTTATCGTAATGAGATTCTTGCTTTTTGAACTGTTTCAAAGAAAAAACATTGTCTTCATCGGGATTCCGTTCATAGCGGATTTTCATGAACAAAATTTTGCTTATCTCATCAAAAGCCGCCTCTGGTGAAAGTTTATCGTTATTTCGTATAATGTTATGGCATTTGAAAAGCAAGCGACTGAATTCATCTCTAGTAAATGCCTTCGTTTGGGCTAATAAGTCCTTAACTTTTTTATCGTTTAAGGCGGTATTAGCATCCGGGATATCAACAATTTCTTCAAGCTTTTTAGGGAGCTCACCTTTTACAACTTTGAATATTCTTGTTTCCTTAAGGTTAGTAGTAACAAAAAAATCAGCCCCCGCCCAAGAAGCATAATTAAATCCTTGATAATAGTCTTCTTCCCGAACTGTAATGTGTTCGGCTTTACATTCAATTACAATAATTGGACTTTTAGAATTAATTTTATCTTCCAGGGTTTTCCATATTATTATGTCAGCTTGCGCTTTCCCTTGTCCACGCTTGGAATTACTCACTTTTACTTCTTGAGCCATTTGGTCAAGAGAAAAAGCATAATGATTTACAAGTCGACAGATGTATTCTTGCCTTACCTTTTCTTCAGGCGTTAGAACAAACCACTTATCTTTAAGAGGGGCAAAAATTTTATTTCCTTCTATCTGAATCTGCATTTTACTTAATGTTTTTTGTGGGGTTTATTAATTCCCGTACGTCAACTCCAAGGAGGTTTGCAATCTCAACAAGATTTTCCATCGAAGGCTGAACCTCATTGGTACACCAACGGGAAATAGTCGTTTCGTTTTTATCTAGCTTTTCTGCAAGCCACTTGTTTGTTTTACCTTGCTCTGCTAAAACCGCCTTTAATCTGTTAATTGCCTTTTTGCTCATATCAATTAGCATCTTGTGCAAATGTATCAACTTTCTATGATAAGTTGGATTGCTTTAAAAATCTTATTAAACGTTCTTACATTCTTCCTTGGCTGACTAAATGTTCCCGTGAACAGGACGCGTAACTCTTTCTATTGCAGGATGGCAATTCAATATACCCTACTGTTTAATATGATAACAGTTATTAGGAATTTGGGCAATGATGTTATTAGGAATGTTGTTTCGTGCAGTTGACTTGGAATTTATATATACTATAGCCATCAACACAAAAAGCCCCTTTGGATGGAAAGTCTTGAAAAGGGGCTTTTTTATCTTTTTCAGGCTTGACAGATTATAAACGATTGTCTATACTCAGTAAGCAAAGTGCCTTCGGGCTCCGAGGCCCCTTTAACGAAAGTTAGAGGGGCCGATTGCATTATAGGAGTCGTAGTAACTGATATTTTACTTCCTGAAAAGTATAATCTGGTAGGATATACATCTTTCGGTCAAAGCGTTTGACACTAAACAGCTTCATTTGAGCAATAATTGCAGATACTTTGTTTCCATTAGGGTCAACGAAATTGTAGTAGAAGTCTAATGGTTTCTGTTTTGTTGAAAGTGGAATTCCCCATGCCATCTGGTTGTTGAATTTCTTAAAGATGAGTACAGGGCGTTCAAAATCTTGATTATTTCCATTTTGTTCGTATCCTATATTCAGGCCACATGAGCAAATCCACACTTCCCTTTCTTTTGGAAAGGCTTTTGGAGCAATGCCATTCAGTACTTTTTTCTTTTCATTCCACTTATCGAAATCCTTTTGCATAAACTCATCTTATCATTTATTCCAATAATTTTCCATCCATACTCCATTTCGATTTATATAGTGGTGCATATTTTCTATACACAACGAGACATTGCCTAAGGGTGGTGCAGGCTTCATAGTCTTTACGAAAATCCCCGTCAAGAATTAGATAGCAGTCTTTTTCTTGGATGTATAGTGCCGTTTCCTCAGAGTCAATATCTTCTTCAAAACGGAATTGAGAATCTTTCATCTTTCTTAGGTTTAGCGTGTATAAAGTAGAGGGGTTATATGTGATTCTATAACCATCACCAAAAAGTATATGTACCCCGCTATCTGTTACCAACCAATCACTAATAGATTTTTGTCCTTGTTTTATTCTCGACATAGTTTATCGCCAAGGCCTACGATAAAGCCAGTCCATTATGCGTTTAATAAATGCTTGTTGTTCTTTATTTGTTGGGTAGTTGCCTTCGATTATGGTAATACGGCGAACAAGTCCATTGTCGAGCAGTTGCTTTAAAACATTCTCACGATGTTTAGAACCAAAAGGGTTGTCATCGGTCATAAGTATAATTGTTAAGATAGCGAGTAATGTGATAGAAATTTTGTGAATGCTCTACTCCTTTTGGAATGTTCTTTTTCTTTTGACTTATTTCTTTAATAGTATTGGGCAAATTTTGCACTGGTTTCAGAGAAGAATTTGCATTGGTGTTATAGTAGCCGGTAGCGTTATCCACAGGGTTAAGCATTGCTTTGAAGTAGAGGTAAAACTTGCCTTTTCTATCTTCTGCATGGGTAAGTATTTTGCCGTTTTCATCATAAACAGTAATTAACTTCTTCTGGACCAAGGCATCTATGGCAGTTGAAATCCCCCGCTTTGAACAGCCGGTATTGACTACAAAGCCAGTAATGGGAATACGCGAAATTTGTTTTCGTTGCCGTTTGTTTTTTCCATCCACCCATCCAAGAGTTTTACGGATAATAATCAAGAGCACCTTTAATTCAACTTCCTTCAAAGAAATCAAATCCATATCAAAGAGCCTGTTAGGTACAGGTGTAGTATTTTGTAAAGACATAGATATTGTCTTTAGTTTTCTGTTTGCAATTCAGGCAAAATATCTGCCTCACTTTCGAAGCAAAAAAAGTCAGTATGCGGTTGATGGAATAAACGGATAAACTTTCCGCCGCCTTCGGTTAATTTCATGTAACCAACTTTGTACCACCGGGTTTTAGTTTCTCCATTATCCTGATAATCGTGCCTAGAACATATTGTTAGGTATTGGGGCATTTTTTTTAAATCGTAAATTTATAATACCCGTTATTACTTATGAAAACTGATGTTTTTGTTTTCGCAAAACTTCGACATTGTTGCGATAATTTCATCTGACAAAGCCTGTTGTGCGACACTTGGATACAAAAAAATATATAGCCGTTTGGCTATTTTACTTTGTTCCCTGTCTATTCAACAAGTGTTAAAAGATGAGCTAACCCTACCAAGAAGTTAGTTTATAATTTAACAATCAGTTTTCATAAATTAAAAAACGAGCTTAAACGAATTATATCGAATTCTAGAAAGTTACGCAAGCCCTTACAAATATTTACCGGACACTGCAATTTGACTTTGCCTGTTTAAGGATAAATAACTGAATGATGAGTTTGGGTTTACGTGACCTAGAATAGCCTGCACATCCCGAACATTCCCACTTTGGTTCAGCACCTGATGGGCTTTCCCATGCCTAAAGCTATGTGGCGTAATTTCTTTTTCAATACCTGCAAGCTGACATATTTCCTCAACCCAGCGTTGCACTGTGCGAGTGGTAATCCTACTTCCCTTTCTGTTTCTTGTAACAAGCAGGGCATCGGTATCACCTTCATCTATACAAAGCCTTAACCCAAGGTATAAGTTCAATAGTCTGTTTGTTTCCTTCCCCCATACAATTGTGTTATACCGGAGGCTTTTTCGACGACGAACTGATGCACACCTTAATCCGTCTTCAGAAACTTTTTCTATATCACTTATATTTAGGTCACACAATTCTGATACTCTTATTCCTGTATCGTATAGCATGTGAATGATGAGTTTTTTAATGAGGTCTGAATAAAATTGCTCAAACAGTACAGAATCCATTTGCTTGAATATTGTAACCGTAACTATATCCTTATCCGGTGAAATATATTTCATTGGCCGAATTTCTTTCGGGTTTAAACATTGTATTCCCCTGCCCTGTAGAAACTCAAAAAAGTTTTTTAGTATTCGGGCTGAATATGCAACTGTGGCCCGACTATACTTTCCTTTTTCTTCCATGAACTTATGGTAAGCAATTATATCCATTCCACTAATTTGAGTAATGGGCGTATCTGAGCCAATGTATTTCTTAAAGTGTTTCAGTCGTACATTATAGCGATCAACAGCAACCAAGGCATAAGATGATTTCCAGTAGAGGTAATTTTCAATAGCCACCTGCAATGTGATTTTTTGATTCTCAATGAACATACATATAAAAGACCCGCCATTGCATTAGCGGGTCATTTATACAGTTAATCAAAAAAGATTAACTGTATTGACCTCGTTGATGCAATGATATTTTTCTTTAGAAAAACACAACGAGTTTATTCCTGGTAGGATTACTAATAATATACATGCCTTGTTTATAACATGCAACTTCACAAATTCTAAAAAATTATGTGGAATGCATGGGAACAATTTGGGGGCAAAAATTCTAAAATATCGAGGTATAATAAGGGATTATAAGGAAAGAAATGTTTTTATGATAAATTTAGAAGTGCTTTAATGGTATGTTGTTAATTCATCAATGTTTTTAAATGACGACATTTTGTGTAGTTTCTTAGGGTATAAACAATCATTGCGTCAGGATATTCGGCCTCAATTGCGTCCATGAGTTGCTCAATATAACTAGTGGCCATTATGGGTAAATCATTTTTGTAAAAAACATCAAAATTTGTATAATTATCTGCCCAAATTGCCTTGTTCATTTTTTGGAAAATGATATGGGACACGAATGCATTACCATAACGATAAATGCTTCTTTCCCTGCCTTCTGCTTCCCATGCCATATCGTTCATTTTATCCGATACATACCTGTAAATACTTACGGCTTTAATTATTTTTTGTGCAGAAGTGTTTTGGTTAAACAATTCTGTATAGGGTGGTCTGGCAACATCCTCCCATAGTTTACCAGATTCCTTCTTGACCATTGTTGAATAATCAACATTTTCTAGAAGTGATGCAAGACTGAATGCTGTTTCTTCTAATAGTATATTATTTTCATCAGGAGCTATTTTTTCATCTGTTCTCTTATAATGATAATCAATATTTTCAAGTTTAAGCTCAATTTTAAGTCGAGCTTGCTCGGTATCAAGAGAAACAAAATCCTTCTTTTCTACCTTGTTTTGAGTATTCGTAGCTATAGTAATTTTTTGCCGAAAACCTTCAGGACTTTCTTCAAGCGAAATAAATTTCACAAAAACCTTTACTCTACTTAATTCTTCAGAATTTGTAGCATATAAAGAACCTATTGACCCAAGTGTTTGAGCACCATTGACTACAGCAATTCCGTAACAATTAAACGCCCCAATTGCTTTATCACTACCTCCAATGGGTTTCTTTTTTATACTTTCACAAAGTATTGTAATACCGTTGTTAAAATAAATGAAGTTGGCAGGCTCAGTTTTAACCGTATTAATTATTTCATCGTTGACAGTTGAAGTTCCTAAAAAACTTCGGATATTTTCAGTAAATAACCGTCTTCCATATTTTTCCCAAAGAAGCCCTAAGTCTGTTCCTGTTATTTGGCCATAGTAAGATTTATAAGGCTCATCAATATGTCCCCAATTTGAAATCAAAATATCTTCATTTATAGGAGTATTCCCAACACCTGTTTCTAACCCCTTATAAACTTTGTCAATATTGAAGTCGTTGAAGAATAAAACTTCTTCAGTTTCATTCTGTTCTTCTAACAAATCGTTTATTGATGCCCAATTATGAGAAGATAATTCTTTGCCTGTATAGGAAAACAAAATTTGAATTTTTACTGATGCATCGTCTAATGCCTCTAGAATATCATCCTGCTTGGCCTTTACTTTGCTATTAAATCTTGAAAAATCACCGTCAATCAGTTTTTTTACTCCTTTAGCGAATTTTTCTATTTCGCCATTGTCAACTCCTCCGGTACCAGTTTCAATAAACTTAGATTGAACTATCCAGAGCATTCTTGATAGTTTGTCATAGTAAATTGCGTCAATTCCATTATCATCAAAGCCATCCGTTACAGATTGCCCAGCGTCTATTACACTTGCTCCCGCTTCTACAGTTAAGACATAAGCAGCCAATGCCCTTGAAAGAAAGTTTTTTTGTCGTTCCTCTTCTGGTTTCTTGAAAATATCTGCAAGGTCAATCTTCCCTTTGAAAGTTTTGTCAAGATAATTTTTAATCCGGTTTACGATAATTTTACTCATTAGTCATGTTAATATTGAAGTTCATCTTTATGATTACTGATTTTCCGCAATCCGTTATTTTAATACTGTGTTTGATATATATAATCAATTAGTTTACTATATGCAACGAATATAATGATATATTTTTTATTTTTTTAACTTTTCGCAATTGAAGAAACGTAATATAATTAGAGGTATAAGGCCTCTGGTTTATTATTTTTAGTTTAGAAACACTTTAACTCCACCCCCTTTCAAATTCTTCCCACTATTCTTCCCTGCTTTTAAACCCGAGCCGTTATCACTGGCTCGAGCTAAAACCTGCCTCAGAATTCTCAAGCGGTTTCCGTGAGGTGAGCGGTGCAAAGAGTAATCAGTTTTTCGTGCCTCAAAACTTCATACCCATTGCCCTATTAATAACAAAGGAACCGCCTTTCCACGCAAGTCAGGCCACCCACCGGCTTTTCCTTTGGTTTTCTTTTTCTGCCTTTTCTTCTTTTCTCTTTTTCACCCCGAAAGGGGCTAAGCAAATTTCATCCTGCCCCTTTGTCAAGGCCGGAGCCTTCGGTGTATTCACATTTTTTTGGACTTGTTTTTCTTTTTATTGGCCAAAATAATATGACCTACAGCCTTGCCAATTCAGCGACCGCACATTGGGGAGTTGCTTATCCCTTTCGGGGGAAATGTTTTTTGTTGTGAGAGAACCCCTTTCGCACCAAAGACAGAAACACTAAAAATCATTTATAACAATGAGTACCCCAAACAAAAACGGCAACGGTGCGAAGGAAGTAACACCCGCCACAAACAGCAAACCTGCAACTACTAAAGTAGAACCCACAGCAGAAGAATTGAAAGCCCAAGCCTTGAAAGAACAACAGGAATATTTTGATGGTTTGGCACAACTGGTATCAATGCGAGGCCGTTACAACGACCACAAAGTAGCAGTTGAGGAACTGACATTTGAGCGCACGGAGGCAGAATTGTTTGAGCACACAAGCAATCACGGAGGGAAAATTACCCTATCGGATTTTAGCGGCAACAGCTATGAAATCAAAAACCCAAAACTAGTAATTGAAGTGCGAGACTTCATCCTTGCCCGCCTGAATGTGAAAATCCAAGATTTGGAAGATGGCATTTTCTCATATAGCGAGAAAAGGCAGTCGGCCTCAAAGTAAAGGAAATTAGCCACCCGCTTTAATTAGTGGGTGGCTCTTTTAATCCCTACCCAATATGACAGAATACTATAACCAGTTAGAAAAACTGATACGTAGACGGCGCACACTAATTAACCGCAAGGAAGAATTAGAAGAAGTGAGCCTTGAAGTTGACGGGGCATATTCTGCCATATTACGCCTTGAAGGTAGCAATGGTAGTGAGTTTGCAATCAAACGCCCCCAATTCCTGAAACGCTTTTATAACGACCTACATAACGGCTATTTACAAAAGATACAGGCCGTAGAAACCAAAATCAAAGAACACCAACAAAACAATTTTTAATAATACCGATATGACAACAACCGAGAAAACCCAAGAATTGAAAGAAAAACGTCCCATTGAGGAAGCAAGGGAGCGTTTGAAACTCCTAAGCCTTGAAGTGAAGGACTTAGTGGAAGATGGAACATTTGAAACCGTAAACGATGCCATAATGGAAACTATGTACAAAAGCCGAGAACATAGAACCTTCAACAGCTTTATGGGATGGAAACAATATGGCAAAAAAGTAAAGAAGGGAGAGAAAGCCTTTCTGTTATGGTCAAAGCCTAAAAATATTGCCAAAGACCAAAAGCCCGAGGAAGAAACCGAGGAAAGCACACAGGATGATATGTATAAATATTATGGTATTGCCTATTTGTTTAGTAATGCACAGGTGGAGGATATAGAAGTCCCTGCACCCGCAACGGCAGAAGAACCTAAGAAGGAACTGGCGGCATTGCCCTATGAATAACGGGTAACGAACACTATTCTCTATATCCGCTATACAGGATACCAACAGAACGGCTCTGAAAGGGCCGTTTTTGCCGCGCCGGGGAAAGCGGCAAACCCTTGTCTCTTTATATTTTGTTTATAAGGCAAGGGTTTATCTTTTTTTAAATAATTTATGAAATATTTAAAATTGTAAAAAAAAGGGTGTTTTCACGGGTATTGTTTATCTAAAAGTTTGATAAATTGCAAATTTTGCCTTATATGTGGACAGATAACTAAAATTCTTATATAATATAAAATATTTCGCAATAAATCAGTATCAAAATGAACAATGGAAAAAATAAAGGTTCACAGTGGAGAATTTGGGATTTGCAAGTACACACTCCCTATTCTTATCTAAATAATGGTTTTGGAACAGACTGGGATGAGTATGTAAAGCAACTTTTTAAAAAAGCTATTGAGAATGAAATTGCTGTTATTGCTTTAACTGATTACTTTTCAATTGATGGATACAAAAAAGTTTTAACCGAATACATCCAACAGCCAGAAAAGCTTAATCAGTTATTTACACCAGAAGAAATACAAGCAATTTCCTCAATACTCATAGTTCCAAACATCGAATTTAGGTTGAACAAACTTGTTGGCTCTAATAGAATTAACTTTCACGTCATTTTATCAAATGAAATTTCAATAACTGATATTGAAGAAAATTTCCTACATGAACTTGACTTTGTTTATGAAGCAGGTCCTCAGAGTGATGATGAAAAACGTAAACTTAAGATTTCTAATTTAGAACAGTTGGGCAAGAAACTTATCAAACAGCACGATACATTTAAAGGTAAATCGGAAATTTTTATTGGTATGATGAATGCTGTTGTTGACGACACCCAGATTTCAAGATTGCTATCAAACAAGAAAAATATTTTTGAAGGCAAATATTTAGTTGCCCTACCCTGTGATGAGGATTTAAGTAAAGTTTCTTGGAATGGTCAAGACCATCAGGCTAGAAAACTTCTAATACAAAAATCAGATATTATGTTTTCCTCAAATACTAATACTATTGAATGGGCGCTTGGGCAAAAGAATGAAAGTATCGAGGGCTTTTTGGAGGAATTTAAGTCTATTAAACCATGCTTAATGGGAAGTGATGCACACAATTTTGAAGAACTTTTCATAAAAAATAATACTCGACTTACCTGGATAAACGCCGACACAACTTTTAATGGCCTGAAACAAATTATTATTGAGCCTGATAGGGTTTTTATTGGTGATGAACCTGAACTGTTAAAGCGAGTTCGAAATAATCAAACTAAATTCATTAAATCACTTAGCATAAAGAATATTGATAGTTTATCGAACGGTGATGTGTGGTTCGATAATTTTTATGTTGAGACAAATAGCGGGTTAATTGCTATTATTGGAAATAAAGGGGGTGGTAAAAGTGCAATAACAGATGTAATAAGCCTATGTGGCAATACTTATCAAGACCCAGGGAGTTTCTCCTTTCTTACAAACGCAAAGTTTAGAAAGCCCAAACCCTTTAATTTATCGGAAAAATTTGAAGCAACTTTGACATGGGAGGATGGTACGCAATCAATAAAAAAGCTGAATGAGAATCCTGATAAAAACTCGGCAGAAAGAGTAAAATATATTCCTCAAAACTTTCTTGAACGTCTTTGTACTAACATTGAGAGCGATGAGTTTGAAAGAGAGTTGAAACAAATAATATACTCCCATACTCCCCCAGATAAGCGTTTGGGTAAAGTCTCGCTTGATGAACTAATTAACTATAAATCTAGCTTAGTAAATGATGAGATTACTAAAATACAAAGCCAATTAGGCAAATTAAATATCGAAATAACTGAATTAGAAACCCAGGCTACAGAGGGCTACAAAAAATCCATTGAAAACCAAATTAACCTGAAAAAGGGTGAGTTGTTTGCTCATATCAGCATAAAACCACAAAAACCAGAAGTCGAAACAGAAAATGAGGAGAGCAAAAAGTTAATAGAAGGATTAACTGCTTTACGGGAGCAAATAAAAGATGCTGAAGAGGAAATAGCTACGCTAAAAAAAGACAAATCCACTTTTTCTGTCCAACAAGAAGAATTAAACAGGTCTTTACAGTACTATAAGAATCTTGCTGAGCAGCTAAAAAAAGTTAATGATCCAAGCAATGAATTTGCGGCTAATCTGTTAAAGAATGGAGTAATTCCTTCTGACGTATTTAGCTATAAAATAGACTTAACAAAAATTTCTGAGACTGTTAATGGAGTTAACGCCGAACTTCTAACTATTGATAAAGCGCTTGACGGTAATGATGAAAATAGTAAAACGCGCGCTTTAAATAATCTTAATGAAAAACTTAAACAAGGGCAAGAGGAATTAGATAAACCCGCTAAAGAACAGCAAAGTTATTTGGACAATTTAAAGAGCTGGGAAACAAAGCAAGCAGAAATTGAAGGGAATCTTGATACAGAAGGGTCGCTTAAGTTTTACGAAGGGCAATTAGAATATATTAACATTGAGCTTAACTTAGACCTAACAGCAAAATATAGGGAGAGAAAGGAATTAGTAGCGGAGTTATATTCTCAAAAACTTTTATTGATTGAAATTAGAAAAGAACTATTTCAACCTGTTACACAATTTATCAATGACTTTAAAGAATTAAAAAAACGGTACGATGTTACAATTGATGTTAATCTTGAACTTCGGGCCTTTGCAGATAATTTTTTTAATTTTATAAGTCAAAATCGTATAGGAACATTTAATGGAAGAGAAGAGGGTTATAAAAGATTATCAGAGATAATCGAGCGAGTAGACTTTAGCACGAGTGATGGATTTATTGCATTTACTGAGGAACTTATAAACAGTCTTAAAAATGATAAGCGTGCTACACCTATTCAGCCTGTTGAAATAATAAATCAATTAAAGAAAGGAATAGAAGTAAATAAAGTTTACGATTTTATTTTTAATGCAGATTATCTTCAACCAATCTATAATCTCAAATTAGGCTCAAAAACTCTGCAAGAATTGTCTCCGGGCGAACGGGGTGCATTATTGTTAATATTCTATTTAATCCTTGATAACGATGACATACCTCTAATAATTGATCAACCGGAAGAAAATTTAGACAATGAGAGTGTGTATCATATTTTGGTACATTTTATTAAACGTACTAAAGAAAAGAGGCAAATTGTTATTGTTACTCATAATCCAAACTTGGCGATAGTATGTGATGCCGACCAAATAATCAATATGCAAATTGATAAGGAAAACAAAAACACAGTTCAATTTCTTTCAGGGGCTATTGAAGATGAGTCCATGAATAAAACAATAATAAATATTCTTGAGGGTACATTGCCTGCATTTAATAATCGCGATTCTAAATACATTCGATAGTTTCTCGTAACTAAATAGTATAACCCAAAATGTAAAAGCCTGACTTAAAATCAGGCTAAAAATCAATTATTATTTCCTTTTGCTTCCAACTTAGTCCACTGCTTTACGGTTCAAAATACAATCAACCGCTTTTTGAGCTTGATTTGCTGCAAACACAACCAACCTGCTATCTTCAAACAAGGTTTCTTTCCATCCTTGTATTGAAGCCAGCGTATCCATTAGCGGCACGCGGTTCATGCCTGCCTGAAAGCAAAGGTAATGAGCAGCCATATCCGCAATCAAGGCTTCGCGTGAAAAAGAATCAGTCAAGGCTCCCCTCTCCAATATCTCTTTTCGGTTCAGCCGGGATTCATGAGCAGTGGAATGAGCAAGCATTTTAAACAAGTCATAATAATACGCCTCCCCACTTTTATACTCATTCGCTTGTGGCATTGAAACGGTATCGGTGCTGAGGTCGTAAGACGGGAAATCAATCTCGTCAGGAAGCAGGTTCGGCTTGTTCTCCATAATACGCACGATCCGTTTACTTGCTTCAAACGGTTCTTCCCATTCCCTCGTTTCAGGTGCAGGAGCTTCAAGCCCCTCACATTGGGTACTGTTGTATACCATCGTGTACCTCAGGGATGATAACCGTTTATCTTCCCCTCCATTGTCTTCCTTTACCCAATAGGTAGCAAGGGTCGGCCGCTGGTTCTTTTTGGGCCGTCCGCCAATGGTATGCAATTGCTTTTCGGTGAGAAATAGGTTGCTTTCAAAGGAGAGCATCGCCAGAAGAATTACATTAATCCCCCGGTAGGGCTTTCGGGTAATGAAGTTGGTCGGCAGGCCGTGTGTTTTCCATTGCACCCGCCAGGGAATAATTCCCATTTCCATAAAATGGAGGAGGTGTCGTGTTACTATGCCATGCACATCTGTTTGTTTTTTTGCTTGTGTTGTCATTTGGTTTAAACTGTTTGATTGTTAAAACTTTAAACACAGTGTAGCAAGGCAAAATCAAATAAATGGGCAGTAGTTAGAAAGCTGTGGAAATGTGAGATAGTCATTAAACAAAAAAGTCCCACTATTAGCGGGACTTTTAAATTTATTTAAACTTTTATTGATTTTCAATCCTTAATACACCTGACAGATACTAAAATGTATTTACTGTCGGTATAAAAATATTTCTCTAGTTCAGCATCTGCTTGATCATTATATAATTTCATTACAAAATTTTCACTTTCCTCAATTGTTGAAGACCAGAATAAACTTTCCGTTTTTAATTTTGAAAAACCACCAAATCGAGTTGACATAATATACATTCCAGCACCGTAGGCAGAAAAACCTGAACTATTACTTGCCCCCTTATTTGGAGTATACCAATCATAATTTACTTTCATTTTGCCTCCGCAAACAGAAGCACCACCTAAATATGCTATAAGTTTGAGCCAATCTTCATTTGATGGAATGTGCCAGCCTTTAGGAGTTAGCTTGCCTGTGCGAATTGCATTTTGATCATACAATTTACCATAAACTGAATCGTATTTATTATCATTATCATACAAAAGGTAGCAAGGGGTGTAATTAGGGATTGTACCAACAATGTATGTAGGTATTACACTCCCATCATTAAATTTAGTTGTTCTTAAGTTTTCTGCCATCCATATTTGGTCACCAATTTTGACTGTTTTATAAGAATTGCCATCGGCATCAATGCAGGTTAAGGCTGTATCGTTTGTTTTACTATCCTCATCTTTTTTGCATGAAGTCATGACTAGCAGTATGAAAATTACCGCAATAGAAGAATGTTTCAGTAGTTGGTTTTTCATAAAATTTGGTTTTTGATATGAGGCAAATATAAAAAACAAATTTCACTTACCCTATATATAGGGTTAAATTAATAGAGTAATATAAATACGGTAGTTGAGTGTACTTGGTACAATGACAACAGAAAAGCAAAAGCACAATGTCAATGACTCCGTTGACGATGAACGGATGAGAAAAATAGCAGAAAAGCTAAAGGAACTCAGGAAAAAAGCTGGGTACACTAATTATGAGAATTTCGCCTGGGATAATGAGATTGGTAGAGTACAATACTGGAGAATGGAAAAGGGTGCAAACTTTACGATGGTTAGTTTCTTAAAAATTCTTGATGCCCATAAAATCTCCTTACAGGATTTTTTTAGTTCAGGATTTGAGGAAAAAACAAAATAATATTCCCTCCCTTACTTTTTACTATCTATAGCCTTGGCTCTTTCTTCAAGGGTTAAAGGCTTTTGTGTTTTATCTTTTCAAATTCTACTGTGGTGAATACCTATTCGTCAGGCCAAAGCTACCGCACGCCGGGAACTTCCGCAATCAATGCTCCTACGGATTCCTAATTGCAGAAAACCCAATGTCGTGCGGTTTTCGCTTGCCTGTCGAACAATTTATTCATTAACCACAGTATTCATTATGAAAACACCCAAAATCACACTTATTAGCCCTGAACTTAAAGCCGAATTCGCCCGTATTGGCGAACAACGTGAAGTCAAAGACCCTATTGTCGTAGCCAAATTCTTTAATCCAACAGGGGTAGCTACTTGGTGGGCTATTGCCTATTATCCAGAAGAAAACATCTGCTTCGGCTATGTTACAGGACTGTTTGAAGACGAGTTCGGCTACTTCTCAATTGACGAATTGGAAGAACTGGTATTACCTCCTTTGGGCTTGCGTATCGAGCGTGATTTGTTCTTTACACCTTGTCCAATTTCAAAAGTTAAAAATGAACTGCCATAGGGCAGTTTTTTTAATGGTTAGAAAGTTTCGTAGAAACTTAATCGCCCCCGTGGCGTGAGCGGCAAGATTGCCTGTCCATCGGGAGACACTAACGTTACTCCCCGATTTGGACAGGCTATCTTGCGAAGGGTGACCCTTTCGAATCCCTAGTAAAAATAAAATTAGTGAGTATATTGGCAAAATATTTAAATTCGTTAAATTCCATAAACTGATGGATGTAGTAAATATCATAGCAGCTATTATACTTGGCCTTTTTGCAGCTTGGTTGACTTGGTATACTTATATACGGTCAAGAAAAGATAATAGATTGTTAGCCATAGAAAGTGGTGATTTGGATAAATCAAAACCTACAATTTATCTATTTGGGCATCCCTTAAAGAATGGTAAAAAATATAGTCTCACTATGGGTATGCACTATTCCAAGTTTGAAAAATTAGTTTATAACTTTCCACTTCAAATAAAGAATGATGGAAAGAAATCACTTAAAAACATAACAGCAATATTCTTCTATGCTCGAGAATCAATTCTACCCGTAGAAGATGATTTCGTTAAGGTGAGTTCATTTATGCATGATGATTTCTTTAAAAGAAAATATTCCAAAAATGCACATGGAACTCATGTTACATTTTCAATCCAACAATTAAACCCCCAACTAACAGCAGAAATTGGGGATTTAATTAAATTAGAGAAAACAGATGTTTTTTTTGATCATGAGGTTACAACTTTAGATAAGATAAGGGCAAGAGTAAAATATAAACTCACTACAGTGCATGTGTTCAGTGTTGTAGTTACAGCAGAAGACCATGTACCAATAACCGTTAAATTTGAAATTTCGTTACCTAATTCAGAAGGATATAATGATTTTTGTAATGATTATTTAAATGAAATCCAAACAGGCCTTAGTAAAAATGATGTGCATGAAGTTTCAACTGCATATTTTTGTATTCAGCCTGACATTGAATTTTTACAACAATTAGATGAAATGACTGTGCACATCGTAAAAAGCGTCAAAGGTGCGCAGATTCTTGCGCTTGAACCAATCATTAGTAATTAATTTCCCTACCATTAAACTCTAAATTAATCTTTTGCCGAATTTCTTTTATTTCCTCCAAAGTCCTTTCTTCCTCTGATAAATCCTTCCCTAAGGCATTAAACTTTTTCATATCCACCCCTAGGCTAGAAAAACGGTAGTTTTTGTCATCTAATGTAATGCCATAAGCCTTACCGCCACGTTCATAATGATGTAGGCCACTTTCCTGCAATAACTCTAGAAAATGCTTTTGGTTATTGGCTTGTTTAAATGCATCGTTTACCTTTTGGGATAGTTCAGCTTTTATATACGCTTTTGAGTTTTTAGTTTTAACTCCATATTCTTTCTGTGATAAGTATTCTTTACAAGCTCCGTGATTAGGTAATGAGTTTTCAAGTAGGGGATATTTTTCTTTCTGATATTCCTGAAGTTGTATTTTGAGTTCCTGCATCTCACCTTTTGTCATTCGAAATGCCTTACCCTTCCTATATTCCAAGGCGGAAATTAGGCAGTGTATGTGAGTGTGCCCTGTATCTTGGTGAATAGCGGACAAGTACATTCCTTCTCTTCCCCTTAACTCAATAAACTTAGCTGTAATATCGGTAAGCATTTCTTTTGAAATCTTATCGCTATCCAAACTGTTAAAGGATAAAATGGCATGATAGAAATAGACTTGTCCTTTTCTTTCTTGTTTACGGAAAGCTTCATTGATATAAAGTTCCCTTATCCATTGATTTACTGTGCTTCCACGGAAGTTGTGTAGGTAGGGTTCTGGTTTTTTATCATTAGCGCCTTTACCCTCTTTAAGAATATAATTTATAAGGCTTCCATAGCCGGGACTACAGCGAGAGAGTATCTTGAAAATCATAACCGAGATACTTCATTAATAGTTGCTCGCTTTCTTGTAAAAGAATATCCGCTTCTCTTAATCCAGGTTCCAAATGTAAATAGCTTTTTTTATTGGCCAGTAATACACCCGCCATACTTACTTTTTGAAGTATCGTAAGGAGTGAATCTTTGTTGGCGATAATCTCTTTTTTATTGGCGGCAGATAATGCAGCCTGCCTAACAAAATTGGTATTTGTTAAGCCTTTTGAGAGAGCCGCCTTATTTATTGTTTCTATTTCCTTTTTGGTAAAGTTGGGCCTAAGTTCAGGCTTTTGTTTTAGCCTTTGGCGTTTCCACTGGCTTTTGTATTGTTTCCTGTATTCCTTCTTTGCCGCCAGTATTTCTTCATCCGAACAGCCAAGAACCCCCTTTTGTAAAAGGTAGCGGTAAAGTTCTTGGCTTCGGATTTTTTTCATTTACAGCGGTGGTTTATGCTTACTGTTAATTAGTTATAGTTCAGGCTCAATATCCCTTTCCCATTCATCCTCCCTTAGGCGTGAGGCTTCAATTTCATCGAGAAGTTCCCGGGCTTCTATGTCTGAAAGCTCTTTTTCATTTTCAGAAGTAACCTGCTTCTCTTTAGCACTACCGTTTACTTTTCCCTTTTTGTTTGAGTCTGAATTTTTATAGTTTTCGTTTTTGGGGTTGTTGAAATTGGTAACGGATGTATTCAAATCCTCACGTTCAGTTTGTAAGTTGTTTTCTCGTTTTTCAAGGGCTTCAAGTTCCATCCCCTGTGCTTTAGTGGCAATACCTGATTCACTATTTGCAATGGCAATTAGGATGGTTGCTTTACTGTCGAGAATCTCCAATAAGGCTTCTTCGTTATTCTTCAATTTCCATTCAAGCATTGACTTGGCGGCATCTTTTAATATGGTATCCTCTTTTTTAATTGTTGTTTTCATTTGGTTATATTTTAATTTAAAGTTCAGTCGGAAGTGGTATTAAGGGTAATTCTTCAAAAGGTACTTTGGATGATGGTTTAGGTACTGGTAGCTTAGAAAGTTTTTTATACTTCATACTTTTGAAATAAGGGTGCATTTTCGTGAAGATGGCACGGTTAGAACCGGCTAGAATGAGAGCAGTATTTGTCTTCATGGTTCTAATCTCATCGGTAGTCATAAGGGGTCGCGAACGGATATTTCCCTTTTCATCTGCATATTGAAAAGTACCAAGAAGCCGTTCCAGTTCTTGACAAGTGTTTAATGGTGCTCCAGGAAAAAATATCTTTGAATAGCTGTTAGACTTAATGGCTTCGGCTTCGTAAGTTCCATAAAGATGAATAAACTGATTAAAGTCTTGGGAAATAGTCATAATTCCTGATTTAAATTTTCTCAGATTGGCCAATGCTATTGGAAGCGTAGGCAGGTAGAGCGAAGAGGCTTCATCTAAAATGAAGAAAACACTTTTATCTTCTTTTTCTGGTAATTTGTCCATTAAATGAGCGAAAAATTGTTCAAAAAATATTGCTGAAAGAGTAGAATAATATTTCATATCCCCTGTTTTATTTTGAATGAATAATATTGTTTTTTCTTTTCTAAAAGCGTCAAAATCTATGCTATCAAAAGCCGTGACAACTTGTACCTTAGGGTCATTGAAGATAGATAGAGCCGCCCGGCAGGTACTGGTAATAGAAATTAATAATTTTTTATCCATTACCAAGAATTGTTTATATTCATTTAATATATTCCTGTCATTACATTTGGCCACAAGTACATCCAAGGCACCAGGTTTAGCAGCCATGCTGTCTAAAAGAAGTTTTACGTTGGCAAGATTCTGATACCACATATTATTTTTTTTCAGAATTCGCATTAATAGTGAAATTAACATCACGGATTGAGTACCCCAAAACGGATCTTTACTTTCGCCTAAAGCATTTCGAACCAATAGCATTGCCACCTTTTGGATGCCCGAAGCGTCATTTGCCCTTGCCATAGGATTATAACCGTCAGATATTAAATCGTCTGAATAATGAATTACCTTGAGGTTAAATTCCAACTGTTTACCCACTGGGGCTGCTGCCCTAAAAAGTTCACCCGAGGGATCGTGAACAACAATACTATGGCCGTTTTTTAAGAGGTTATAAATAGTCGGTATACAAACACTTACTGATTTACCACTACCACTACCCCCAAGCACCATTGAAGACATATATGAGTCTTTAACGGTTAGGTTTCCGTGGCCGTTTAACGCAAACCCTTTGTTATAGACACTTAGAATTGAATTGGGTGAGAGGAAATCTGCATCCAGTTCTTGCTTACGCTTCGTGCCTGATTGAAAAATTGTTTGGAATATATCGGCTATAAGTTCCAAAATACCTTTAAATATGCCACCAATTATTTCAATGAATATATCTATCATTTGTTATTAAAGAGTTAAACTATCCTACACGGTTTTCAATAAATTCTATTAGCTTTCCAATGATTGCATGGATAATTTTAGCTATGATTATTATGATAAAGAGTACGACCTTTAGTATGCCTTTGAAGAAAAGTTTGGTGGCTTCACTTAGTGAGTCCACCAAACCGTTACTATTTGATTGTTTCTGTCCCATAACGTTACTCCTTTGGTATGGTGGACGAAACAGATACCTTGGCTTTATGACAGGTGCCATAATACCATTTGAAAAATTGGCTTACGGAATGAAACTGCTCATCCTGTTCTTTGTTAATTGGCTTATGAACAAAAACAATTTCAATACCGCCTAGTGGTGGCAAAGGATATTCCCGGTCAAGGATTTGACGAACTGTTTCCGGGTTTGTTTTAAGCAATGCATACTGCTTTTTATCGTATACGCTAAGAGCTGAGGTATGCTCCATTAGGTCACTAAGCACAATGACTTTTTTGCCCTCGCAGTCTTTACAGTCCGCAATCTCCACAAGCATTTTTGATAATGTGTAACATACAAAAGAACCCTGAGTACCTATGGGCTTTTTCTTAATTTCTGAGATATGCTGTTCAATGTGGGCATAAAAGGTATCCCGCATCATTTTTCGCTCGAGGATATTGGCGGTAAGTTCGCTTTGTCCATGTACGTTGAATTTCTGTGTTTCAGTATATCGCAAACTAGAAATGAAGCCAATAGTGCAAGTAGAGGGAGCATTAAGATTTTTATTTATTGCAAAAATTGGCTTTAATTCTTCGATTGATAAATCATTTACCTGTTTAAAAGTATCCGATAAATCAATCAAAATGGCAACAGTATTACCCTGGGGTTCGGTTATGAGACCGTTGCAAGCTATGCTACACGTAACCCAGCAGAACGCTATGTATTTAATCAACTTTTTCATTGTATTGGTTGGGGTTTAAAGGTATTTCATCGTAGTAAGTAGTCAGGGCGGGCGGAGCCTGAGAAAAACATTGAGGGATATAGCCTGCTTGAGCAGTAAAGCATTTTTTAAATTCGCTTACACTCAATTTATAGTATGCAATTATTGTTTTTTCGCAGCCTCGGGCATAATGAAGCAGGCTTAATGTTTTGTTTTTTATAACCTCAATTTCATTCTTATTGGCCTGAAATTTTTGATTGAGATATACCAAACGTGCCTTTAATTCTCTGGTTTTTGCAAGCCTTTGGATAGCTTCTTTACGCTGGCGAATTTGTTCGTAGCTTGGCTTTATTAAATGCAGGTAGATGAGGTGAAAGGCAGCAAATGCGAGAATTGATAACACAGTAAGGCTCCATGCTGGTATATCGCCCCCAGTATTGGATTTGTAGAAATCACTTCGCATCGCACAGAGGATATAAACTGAAATCCCGACTAGTATTCCCATCGCGCCAGTAGCCAATAATTTAGCCTTTTTACTTTTTAGCCGTTCCGTAAATTTGGTGCCAAGGGTGCTAACTACAGCAATGGCCAATGAACAGCCGAGGCCAAGTAAAAGGCTGACAATAAAACTACTACCTGTTCTTTGGAATGCGCTGCCTAAAAAATAAGCATCTACACTCAAGATTATAAAAGCAATTACAAAAGCAAGTGTAAGGCGGCGGCTTGGTTTTGAAGGTATGATTATATTTCCGATGCTTTTTTCTTCAATAGCAAGGTCACCGGCCACTTTATCAGCTTCAAGCAAAAGTGCTACATTTTCAGCTTCAAGATTTTCAATGGAGGTCTTAGCTTTTTGGATTACAGAATAACCGCCATTAATTTCAAAAGCTTTTGCTGTTAATACATTGTAGGCTGCTAAAACTGGCTCGACCAAAACAGATAGCTGTATTTCAGGGTGAAGTGGTGTTTTAACGGCTGTGGTGACACCGATGAGGCCTGCTGTGCGCAGGCTCTCATCGTGTTTGGTTTCAATAAAGGCATCAAGAGCCGGGTTTGAATACGCTCCATCAGAAGGGATAATTAAGGTGCTCATACGCCACCCCCTTTCTGCCACATAGGCTGTTTCTTTCTTCTACAGTGGGTTACTTTACTTGCTTTAAGAGCCATTGTAACAAGCACACGGTCGTGGTGTTTAAGGTGGCATACATTGAGTTCGCCAAATGAAGGCCTGTTTTTAAGGTCACTTTTCCTGCAAGCAGGTTTAGGTGCGGGGCTGGTTTTTTGTACAAAAACTTCCTTTAGAAAGGGATTAAGCTTGAGATGCCCTTTACTGGCAATTTCGTTGAATGTAACAGGGTTCTGCATAAGACATTTGTTTTTCAATAACAAATGGCCCAAATTTGAAGAAGGGTTTGGAGTGGTTATCAGGGGTTGACATTTTAATCTATTTATAATACAATACCCCTGAAGTTGTTCTATTCAAGTAGCTGGTGGTTTTCTAGGCCGTTTGCCAGACTACATGTAATCAACCTCCCCCATCTTCGGATGGGGTTTGTTAATTACTGGGAGTCTCCTTAACTCCATTTAAATGTTGAACAATCAGCTTTCCAAAGGCTGTACCTTTTAACACAACTTTGCTTTTGGCAGTTGCGCTGTGGATTTGGTGGTGGAATCTTTTGTTTTTCATTGAACTTATAAATGTTCAACAAAAGTCATCACAACATATTGATTAGTAAGTATTTCGGAAGAAAATCGGACGGACGAAAATCGGATGGGGCAACTATACTAATCGCAGAGTATTCCATGTTCCTGAAATATCTTTATTTGCTTCTTTAAATCCGCTAGATATCTATTTTTAATATGATAGCACTCCTTTAAATTATCCAGTTTAGTATCAACGTAAGTAGCTATTGTATTAATAATAATTTTGTTACTATCAAAGTATATGGGATTGTAAATAAAACCTTTTCGGTTGTCGTCAATCATTGAGGCACTTAACCTTTTTTTTACATCAGTGGAACTATTATTAAATCGTAGAATTAGTTTTCTTAATCTTCTATCATCATGGTCAAAGTATAAAAAAACGCCATACTCCCCATTGTAAGCCATGCAGATAAAGAGCGTCATGTTAATCTGAAAAACTGTTTTGCCCTCAGAAGATAAAATATTCATGTCATCCACATCATAACAGGAGCCTGCAAAATCTCTAATTGTAGTTTTGTCCTCTACTAATTCTATGCCCTTTATTTCTTGTGGAACTTGTTTTGTATCAAGAAATTTAACTGCGTCTTGTATAGCATCTTTAAAATGATCCTTATCTGATTTCGTAATGCCACCTTCAATATTTCCCTTTCCTGGGGTATCGTAATATGATTTGTTGGGGAAATAATCTCGTAAAAATTCGGCAACCTGATTACCCTCAGGGCCAGAATAAAATATCCAGTATTTGGAGAGAAAATCAAAGTTTGTTTTTGACAGTTCTTTAAAAATTTCTTTTGGTGTATACAATCGGTCAGGAAATACTAACTGCCAATCTACAATATAAATATCTGCTGGTTGGGAAACTAAGGTAGTAATATAGTCAGGGAAATTGGTTGTTTCTTCTACTAGAAAGCCTACAAACTCAAAAGATGTTGGGTCAATCTTTGCGCTAATTTTTTCATAGGTTCTTTTACTGTCCTCTATTATTAATATTTTATACTTCATCGCTATGCTTTGATTTAAAGAAATATGTTAAAATAAATTTATCTTCGGTTTCGTCAATAGTTGAATACTTCTTCTTGTTTTTTTTATCACCATTCCAATACTGTAAAGCCCCTTCAATAAAATTAAGACCACTCCCTAATTTTGTGCTATTTTCGTGGACTTTCTTTTTATTTTCAATTTTCATTTGTAAAACATTGTTGTTGCAATTACTAAGTTGAATATTTAGCAAAGGAACATTATCAGTTACATTATAATTTGCAATTTTGCCATGCTTAAACGCATTCTGTATAGCATTAAAAGCGACAAATGTTGGCATTATAACTTCTGATTTTTCTTTGTAATTGCTTTTAATTATATCACTTGGCAATATTGTTTGGTCCTTTTTTTCATATGCAATATCCACGTATGCACACGCTAAATCGTATTCATCGCGATAGGTTATAAACTTCTCTTTAGAATAATCATAAAATTTACGTAGCAATTCTGAAAGCCCATCTAAACGAGAAACTAGTTTTGATCTATCCATTCCACTTTCTTCTTCAACAGAAGTAACGAGGTTGTTAATACACTGTGGTCCCAAATGTCCTAACTGATACATAGTGCGAGAGAGAATACGCTGATTTGCCTCCGAAGCGTTTGCTCGAACTTTTTCTCTGTAAAACCGTCTTGAGCTCCAAAATACCAAACATATCGCAACCAAAAGTGCTCCAGCAATACCATAGCCTATGTATTTTGCTTTTTTCTCTGCCTTTATTGCTTCATCCTTTTGCAACAATGCTAAGTTCTTGGCGGTTATTTCAACATTTTTGGTAGAATCTAAGTATTTTAGTGTCCCAATTGTATCGATTTTACTTCTAATTGTATTGTCAAGAACTTTCAATGAATCATTCAAGTCTGCTAATTGGTTTGTTATTTCTGTCAAACTATCATTAACAATCACTATGTCCTTGTTTAAACTTGAAATACTATGCTGTTGATGAGTAATGATTTTGTTATTCTCCAAAATCAGATTTTGAGATATAAATAAGCTATCTGCAAGAAACAAAGAAGTATTTTTAGAATCTATTACATCCACAACACCAGATAAGTATGGATTTGAATTATAGCTACTTACATATGTATTAAATGCTAATGTAGTATAATTCTTTTCTAAATCAGTGTTTCCTTCAGCTTTTGCCAACAGAATAAAATTATAATAACTTCTATATTTTAGGTTTTCATCGTTTTTCTTTTCAGCAGAATCAAGCATTCTCATACACGTGCTTTTGGCCAATGAGAATTGTTTATCATAGAGTAATATATCAAACCGCATTTGTAGGTTATCGGTATAGTATTGTTTATGAAACTTTTTTTGCATAATATATTCATAAAGATAGATTGCTTCCTTTTTCTGTCCTAGCTTATATAAGTAAAAAGGAATGTTCAATATTGTCTGTCCAAAATTTCTATTTCTCGTTTCATAGGAACTAATCTTAGAACCTAAGGAATGGTATGTAAAATCATAATATAATGCATCCTCAAGTCTCCCTTTTCTCCAATAAATACTACCTAAACTGCCATGTACAATAGCCATCGCAAATGTGTCTTTTGTTCGATTTAATAAATGTAAAATAGAATTTGCACTTATTATTTGATGTTTTTTTATAGAATCTGTAAATACACTTCCATAATAAGAGTCCGCTTTACTTTTGTGTACTTCACTTCTCAATGCAAACCATCTATCGGGGACGCCTTCTAAATAATTTACACCTTCTAATAAATCTAATGCTTTTTTATGCAATGCTTCATTTGAATTGCTATACATTAAAAAACGTATTAACTCTTCTTTTTCTTGAGAAGGCATACCATCATATTTTGCATAAAAATAATAAGCCGCGCTAAAGAAAGTCTCAAATCCTGATGTTACGTACAAATGAGCATTATACTTCGCAAGTAAATAAGAAAGTTGTTCAAGCTGATTCTTCTTTAAAAAATCATGCACCCCGCTATTATCGGAATATGGCAAAATTGCCTTATTAATTCTGGAACTTTCATAGCTATTTTTGTATCTTACGAATATGAAGTAACCAACTACTTTCAATAGATTTTCCTTGTGAAGTTTGCGGGTGTAAGAATCCTTAAGGGTATTTAACAACTCAGAGACTAGCTCTTTTTGAAGTCGGTTGAACGTTAATGTATCTTTAAGTAATAAATGCTCCTCACATTGTGCAATGTACTGATTAAACTTTTGAGGGATATCCAATGAATAGATTATTTTTTTTGGATTATTTCTTGAAAAATACCATTGAGTAGTATTGTTTAGTTCATTCTCAAGTACTATTTCTTCAGTTTCATAATTATAATTTTTAATGAAATCTTCTTCATATTTATCTATAAGGTCTATTATTTCATCTTGAGTTAGCTTAAAACCTTTTGTTTTAGAAAAGTGATTCAAAAAACAATTTAAAAACATTGTGTCACTCCTTAAAACGTTTTCGCTTCCCGGTCTAATAAAATACGCATCAAATGATTTATCACAGATTTTCAGTGTAATACTGTCATCTATGCATTGATAGAGGTCTTCTTTAAATATGGGGTCACGTCTTGGATCAAAAACGAACTTATAATCTCCAGAGTCTAAATCTCTGTTTGGACTAAACCATACAACTTTGTCTTTAAAGTTAGGGTCAGAAAACACAAAACTCGATAGAGAATCAGAATTGTTTTTAGTTTCATCCTGCCGAGGGTTTAAGGTGCTGTTTTTAATGTTTTTGCAACTGATAATTGCAATAAAAAATAAGCCTATCGATAAAATAGTGATTTTTATCCCCTTCATTTTATTAAGTTATAAATTAAAATTTTTACTCAATATCTGGTGACAATTCCTTCTCCTCCTCATTATCCTTCCTCGTATTCCTTATTTCCTCAAAGCCTTTCTTTACTTCACTTATATGTTCAATTACCTTTGTTCCCTCTCCAATACCCTCAATCAGCATGGATAATATTCCTACATTCTCTTTAGCGGGATTCTTTATATAACTTTCTTGTAATGATTTAGCCAGTTCTTGTCTGTGCTTCCCAATCAGGTAGCCGTTATTAAATGCTTCTTTTAAGTGTTCATCAATATGTGTTTCTTCATTTTCCATTAGAACTTTTCTTTAGCATGGATTTCAAGGTATTCGTATAGGCTTGCGCGTTCGTATAGAATTACTTTACGTGAGGGTTGGGTGTAGCGGATAGAACCGGTATTACGGAGGTTTTGGAGAGTTGTTTTTCCGATGTTGAGTATTTTCATGGCTTCATCGCCATTAATCCACGGGTCCAAAGTCTGTTTAGTTTCGTCTTTAATCCGTTTGACAACTTCTTTAACAAGTAACATTAAAGCCTTATCCTCCAAGCAAATGACTTCCATATAGCAAGTTTACAAATTTTTTAGAAATCACTTTCGTTTTCAAATTCCCTAATTGCTAGTAAAAATTGATCAATGTCTTTTAAAAATAGAATAGCTTCCTCTCCCTGATCTCCTCCAACTATTATTTTAGCTGATTTTAAAAATAATTTGAACCGTTTTAAGCGGTTTTTTAACTCAATTGCTTCTGCCTCTGCATTTTTTTTTCGGATATCCGCATATATGTCTTCTATTTGCGCTAACAACTTATTATTTTCTATAATTGGTTTATCTAGTACTGCCTTACCATAGTTTAGTAATTTGTGGGTAAACTCGGATAGCTCATCGCCAATTGAAGTACGTTTAATCGGGTCAATCTCTGTTTCAAGAAATTGATATAGTTTGTCTATCAACTTGCTTCTATATAGTTTCCAACGTGCCGAATCAAATCCTGACACATCAACGCGAATAAATGATTTTCCTTCTTCCATTAGTATTCAAGGATTGGATCTTTTGTCTGGACAATCTCTGTTGATATATTTCTTATAACAAGGTAGTCACCACCTACCTCCTTATAAATATCCGATAAGTGGGAAATTGCTTCAGCGATTTGCACCGCCGAAAATTCGGTTTCATTAAAGAAAATTGAAATTGCGTTAGCACTATTAAAATCCTTACTATATTGATTGACTGCTAAAATACTCGTGACATCTGGCTCCGAGGAGGAGTCTAAGTTTTCTCTTATCTTTTTAAGTTTTTCAAATTCACTATATAATGCTGCGTCGGTGTCAATTGCATGCCTTATTTCTTGTGCCCTTTCATCCGAACATTCATTAAATAAATAAATTAAAAGGTCATCGGTAGTAATCTTTTTCATATTATTCTTTTAAGTAATTACTTACATCTTTGAGGTTGATAGGAATTTATCTAACAATGATATAATTTGTTATCAATATATCCAATTGCTACTACATCTTAATAAATCACTGTCTTACGTTTTGCTTTTAGCTAAACTGTTTTCAAAAAGTTCATGGTATGAGTCAATTACATTATCCGGCAGGCTCTTTAGATAAGTTTGAGTAACGGTTAAGCTGGAGTGCCCTAAGAGTTTGCTTATGGCGGCAACGGGTATGCCCAGGAATAGGGCTTGGGTGGCGGCAGAGTGCCTTGAAACATAGGAAGTGAGGTTTTCTTCAATATCACAGAACTTTGCCAGTTCTTTAAGCTGTTTGTTATATACTTTCCTTGCCCATAGTACATCTTTGTCTCTTTCAAATGGGCGTTCACGCTTAATGATGGGAAAGAGGAAGTCGCTTGGCGCTTTACCTTTAGAATAGTATTCAATGATGGGTTTCATGGCTTCAACTACTTTAAGGTCATATACCTGCTTTGTTTTCCGCCTTGTATATCTTATCCGGCCATCAACAATGTCTTTTACCTGTAGCCAGGCGGCGTCGGTAAAGTTCAGGCCAAAGGTCAGGTAGCTGAAAAGAAAGTAATTTCGGGCATGATAGCAGGGGTGGGTTTCTTCAAGTTCCTTTGAAAGTATGCTATTCATGGCATCTTGGGAAATGGCCCGTTTTGCTGTTGGTGTTTTACGTATACGGTAACTTTCAAACGGATACGCCGCTTTATCAATTATCCCATCTTGAATAGCTTTGTTATATACCGCCCGCAGGGAGCGAAGTATTACCGAAAGGCCGTTATATGAATTGCCCCTTGAGAGATAGTCCGCTTCAATATTTTTAATAAACTTCACCGTTACTTCTTCAAACGGTAGCACTTCCCGTGTATGGAACTTTGCCAATACCTGATACATGGAATGGTACGCACGGGCATTGCCAAACCGCCCCGACGTTTTTAATTGTTCCACCTGTTTTAAGGTGTATTGCAAAAAACAACGCTCGCTCTTTTCATTGGTAATCTTCTGCCGGAGTTCAGTAACTGAAAGATAATTAAGTTGTCCTTGTTCTTCAAGTTTACTGATAACGGAAAAGGCGTGGGATTTCTTTTGTTGGATAAGGTTATTAAGCCTTGTTACATTATCTACCCCTTTATAGCTTGGTTTAACTATTTTACGCTTATTGTCCCAATCTGCTTCAGGAACCGCAATTCCCGTTTGAATAGAGGTTGGTTTACGCTTATGCGTGAGGCGTAAAATAACAGGATAGGAATTATCTTTCTTTGCCTTGCGGGTATCTAACGATATGATTACGTGCGTTTTCACCGTATCAAAGATACAAATTTTTTGCACGCATTTTGCACGCACTTTTCAATTATTTTCAACTTTTTTCAATACATTATATGTGTAATATATTGATTTACAACGGAAATAACATCATATAAAACCGGATAAAACCGAAATCATTAGATTTGGGAGCAGAGGGTCGTAGGTTCGAATCCTGCCACCCCGACGAAAAAGTAAAAAAGCCTTTCAGGAAACTGAAAGGCTTTTTTTGTTTTCAGTTGCAAGCAAAATATATAAATAAAATTAATAGTCTTTATCTGTTGCTTCAGCTTGCTCGTCTTCTCTTTTTGCATCAGATAAGAAAGAACGGGAAACCTTGTCTAACATGGATGATACTACAGGATATTTATTCTTATGTTTTTTTGCAAACTCAGCATAATTGTCTGCAAGTTTTCTTTCTCTATCTCCTCCTTCAAAGGGGGATTTTGTGTAAGACCCATGTCGATTACTAATAGCTATTACAAAATTGTCGTTTAGGTTCGCTGTATTTATTGCTTCTATAATTTTACAAATTTCGTCAGGGGGCCAAGTCTGAGTAGATTCTGGATATTCAGCCAAAACTTGCCCAATACGAGAATCTGTGATTCCGAGCAGTCCTTTTTCTATAGCTTTTGATCTAACAGCATTAACCCAATTATTTATAATATCAGAATCAATTAAACCAGCATCATCAACACCTGGTACTTTCTTCCATGAATGCAGAAGTTCAAGAGCACTTTTTGCCCGATTTTGAAGCTGTTCATCAGTAAGGGCTTTTCTTTGTTCCTCAACAAGTTTATCATTTTCAGATTTATATATCCAACTAATTACTTCAACAAAGAAGTCTGGATTATTGGAAAGCTCATTGTGCAATATTTTCGGGCTTCTCCAGGTACCATAAGATGCTAGCAATGGTAAATATAACCACTCAAGTTTTGTAAGTAATATTAGTTCTATGTCCTCTCTTTTATCAATTTCTTCAAAAAGTTGCACGATTTCGTATGAAATATTCGTTTCCTGTTCATTGGCTTCCTCTAGTGCTGCTTGAAAAAGCAGCATTGTCATCGTATCCGATGGTAAAATGCTAATTTCAGGTGAAAGTGAGTTGGTAAGATGGGCGCTCATATAAATGGCACTGTAAAACCTTTTAAACTCTATAAGCTTATTAATTCCGTACAACTTTTCTACATCGCTAATATTATAAAAATGAGGAGTCATTTCTTTCCAGTATCCATTAACTATGTCAGAATTTTCATTTTCAATAAAATTCCAAAGCACTTTATCTTGATTTAATGGAATTAAAAAATGAATCAGCATTATATTTTCACTTCCCGCAGTCTTTAATTTGTTATACAAGTCAAAGATCCATTCTACACCATTTAAAATAGATTTTCTGTAAACAAAAGATTTAGCAGCGTGCAACTTCTTGTCGCTTTCTTTCAAAAAATCACATAATGAAATTATTTCGCTTTCATCGTCAATTATATATCCTGCTGTATCTCCTAATATCCATGATTCTTTTACAGCAGGAATTATTTCTTTAATTTTTTCAATCCCGTACTCTTGGTATATACTTGTAAGAGCTTCAATCCTTCGCCTATTGATTAAATCTTGTCGGATGCGATAGTCTTCTTTTTTTTCTTCACCTTCTGGAAAATGAGGATAATGCTCGTCAAACATCCATTTTATTCTTTCAATTTTATCAGTTGGAGTAAGCCTTTGAAACAAATTTTCATATCTTGACAATTCACTTTCAGGTAACCCCCAAGTTGCATCTCTGAATGTCCTATGACGAAATAGAATTTCTCTTAATTTGTGCCAGACTATGTTGTCTTTGCTTAAAACAGTATCATCATGTTTTTCAATAAAAGAAAGTAGTTTTTCTCGATCAGCCTGTTTCAGACTTATTGATTGGGATTCATCAATTAAAGTAACCAGTTTTTTCTCATCCACATCAAATGTTAAGAGTAGCTCAACAACGGCAGAATGGGTATCCCATATTTCACCATATGAGATATTAGGTCTGAAACTTTCATAAAATAATCTCCACCGCATTTTATGAGTTGGCATTACATGACCTCCCATGGGATCAGGTAACATACTAACTAACAGTTTCCAAGCGATGTCGCTTTCTTTTTCAACAATTAATTTTAAAACATCGATACGCTCTTGAAATGGAGCAAGGGTTTGGTAAAACCAAGGAGTAAAAATTACACGTAAACTGTTAATTGGTCTATTTGACAAATTACCACCCGGATCAATAGTAGCCAACTGTGCCAAAATTAGAGACGCTCTTGAAAGATATTTAGGCATCCAAGCAATATTTTCTAATGCCCATAATAAACCAGTGTGATAACTTCGAGTGTCCAAGAACCCTTTTTCTTGTTCAAAGAAAATGGTTTGAACCAAATTATCCTTTTTTAATAGCGTTTCAAAAGCATTCAAGAAACTATCAGGTGAAGCTTCAGCAATTAAAGGCAGTTTATCTTCTATTGAACGCCAAAATTGCAAATCTTCTTTATTTAACAATTCTGATACAATTGAATCAACCCAAAACCCACTATCAGTTGGCAAATCCTTTATGTTTTCACCAAAAACCGATATTAAAATTAGTGATTGTATAAGACCTTCACGGAGTTTATCAGAGTATATTCTTGTTTTACCATAAAATGAAGCCATATATCGCTGATCAGCTTCTAGTTCAAAAGCTGGATCTATCTCTGATAGAACTGTTAAAAATATATTTTTTAATGTTTCAAAATTATGAGCTGTTAAATACTTTGCTGCATTTGTCCAAGAATCAAGAGGAGACGACAATCGCCAAAATGTGCCAATTTTTATAATTGGAGGGTCAGTGGACAATTGCCACTTTTTCAGCTTCATAATGTAGCTTTCGTAACTCACTCCAGCAAAAGAGGCCACAATATTTTTATCTTGCTCTTTTGACTCGTCCCATCTGCCGACTAGCAATGCTGGAACTAAATCTTGAATATTCTCTGCTTTTGCCCACGCGGGTAAATCGCGATTAAATTCAAGCTGTCGACGAAGAATTGTTAAATTTCTAGCAGTTTCTTTAGAATATTTTTCTGCCTGTTCTTTACTAATTCCTGATTCCTCCAAAGAATTAACAAAAGATTCTCTTTCGAGCCCAGAAAGTTTAATCTTTTCAGTCCAATTGTCGGATGAGTCAGCGCCAAGGGGAACTAATATTGTATGCCCTTTTGATACTGCTCTATTGATAACACCTTCGTCTTCGAATCGCGGTATTATTATTAATGGTTTTGAGTTGACTACTAATTGCCGAAAGGTATTTAAATCATTGACAATTATACTTCTTGCAAAAAAATCTTCCTCTATCTCTTCATTATTTTTAAAGGCTGCAATAATAAACGCTAATGCTTCCCCCGCCGAGACTGCTTGTACAGGTATAATTGAAGGTGTTTCAATCCTTTCTAATAGTTGAAAGCACTCTTTATCTCTGCCCCCTAATACTATTTTTGGAAGTAACTTGATGCTTCCAATAGACCATTCTTCCCAAAATTCTTCTGTTGATTGAATTTCTTTCCCCGGGAATTTTTCTAGATGGGTACTTGCCAACCATGAAGAAACTGTTGGTGCCGTTTCTAACCATTCTTCGAGTGTTTCGCTGTCAATTACCTTTATATTAAGCCATTTTCCTTCGGCCATTTTTCCCTTTACCCACTCATCTTTGTTTTGCCAAAATCTTGGCGTTACAAAAACAAATGTTGACTTTTTGGGATCAAATCCTAGTGGCGAGTCTGTACGCTTAGCATAATCTTTGTCGGCTTTCTCTTTTATAACTTTATTTACTCCAAACTCCCACAATGAAATACCTATAGGAATATACTCAGTCTCAGTTGTAGTTTCCAATATGCCATCCCACCCGCCAATCAAAACGTTTTCCCCAGATGGAAATTTTATAAATTTTATATCATTGGATGTTGCCCGAATTAATTTTCTAACAAGTTGTGGCAATACATTTTGGGAAGATATCCTATCTGCCCAATGTCTTAAATCAGTTGAATTTACCCACTTCATAATATTTTGATAGATAAAAGTTAAACAACTCAAAAATAGCTAAGATACATATTGAATAATTTCTTAATTGAGTAAAAATATCTAATTTTTCTTATAAATATCATTTGAAATAATGGTTATTGGCAGCTTTCTAAAAGCTGTTATACTTAATAAGCAAAGTGTCTTAGGGCTCCGGGGCCCTGATAACGAAAGTTAGTGTGGTCGATTTATACTATGAGATTTGGAGTAGCTGATATTTTATTGTTTGCAACTACTATTTGCGGAGTATAGAAGCCCTTTTTGTTACAAATATTTTAACTGCTTAAGCGATATTGATTTCAGTTTAACAATGGTACTAGGGAAAATATAAAAAGTCACTTTATACAAGTATCATAAAAATTGGTATAAAAAGGTCAATTTTTTTAGATGTATGTATCAGGCAGTGTCTATTGTGTGTTTATGCACAACAAACTACCATAAATTGACTACTCAAGTTTATCCCCTCTCAGCCATTTCTTTTATTTTGTTCATGGCTTTAGGCCAAGCGTCTTTAAAATAGTCTTCGTATTCTTCGGTAATGTCAATATCCACTTTAAGGTGTGTATTTCCGTTTACATCGGTTAGCGTATAGTTTTCCATAGCTCCGTACCATTCTTTGGCTTTTTCATCTTCCAAATCCTCTACTCCGTTTTTTACCATCCCTAAGTGTTTTATCGACATATATTCATTAGGAATATTTTGTGCAATCATTGAGAGCATTCCATCATTATCGGCATTCACAAACAATACTTGGCTGCCTGTTTGCCAATCGGTAACAGCTCTTGAGCCTTCGCTAAATATCGAGGTCCATTCTTGGTAGGAGTCATCCGCCCATAATAACCCCCAAACTTTTTCGCGCGGTGCATTGATGGTAATTTCAAATTCAAGCTTTTTCATTGTGGTACTATTTTTAGCAAAGTTGCACAATGCAAGCTACTTTTTTGGGGTGGTATTGCGGCAGTTTTAGGGGGCATTTTATCTGCGTCGTTAATTATTTTTCAGTTTCCAAAGTGCACCGTTTTTGGTGTTGTGTTTTTCAAGCATACTGTCGGTTACCCAACTATCCAGCGTTTGTGTGCTTTGGCTCATTGTTTGGCCTGTGAGTACTGCAAATTCTTTTGCTGTTAGGGTAGGGTAGTGGTTAAACAATTCGTTGTTGGCCGGCAGTGGTTTTTTCACTGCATCAGGGTACATAAACTGCAAAATACGTTCAAAATCTTGGTAGGGACGTGCACCGTACAGCATCTGCCTGTTATTACTGCTATCTACAAAAAACAAAGTAGGGAAGCCTCTTACCCCGTTAGTACGCGCATAGTCCAAATCATTTTTAAACAGTTGATTGGCTTGTCCTTCGTAATCTTTTTTCAGTTGTACAGTATCCAAACCTGCTTTCTCGGCGGCAGCTTTCAGGTGTTCCCATTTGGTAATGTTTTTCTTTTCTAAAAACACCATCTCGCGTATATGGCGTAAAAACTTCACCGCCTTGGCCTTGTTTTGTAATTGTGCCGCTATAAAAGCAATTGAAGGCGGGTACGAAGATGATAACGGGTCTTCCAGCCACACATCACCGTCAATAGGCATTTCGTAATGCAGGCTCACTTCATCCCAATGGTGGGCAACATCAGAAGGCTTGGTGATACCGCCGCTGTAAAAGTTTTCCCAACCGGGCAATAGTCCGCCCATGTGGTATTCTATGTTAATGTAATCACCGTATTCAAGTTTAAACCTGCGTAATTGAGGTTCAATGCCCCAACACGATGAACAAATGGGGTCGGTATAGTAAATAACCGTTATAGGTTTTGTAGTTGATTCCGTATCATTTACATTGTCTGAGGCACTAGTAGCAGGTACTTCGCAGGCTCCGCTTTCAGGCGAGCATAGCAAAGGGTTATTATCATTCGTGTTCATTTTTTGTGATATATTTTTTCTATTGCAGCTTGTTGCCACAAAAAGAAGTGTTATTAAAAGGGTTGAAAATGCTATCTTCTTCATTCAGTATACTGTGTAAGGAGCTAATTGTGCTTACAAAAGTCCCGCTGTTTTTTGGGTTAATCAATTAGTCAGAAAAAAATGACTACTGTAATTTACTAATTATCAATGGGTTTATTTTTTATGTATGGAATGATTTTTGAAGTTATAACAACGAATGTCAGAAAAAGTTGATACTACTACCGAATGCCCTGCCGAGGCAATGTTGAAATCCCTTTCGGGTAAGTGGAAGCCACAGATATTACGCTTAGCGGACGAAGGAACGTTGAGGTTTAACAGTATTATGAAAGTACTGCAAGGGGCTAATAAACAATCGGTTTCTGTAGCATTAAAAGAACTGGAAGAAGAGGGTATTTTGAGCAAAACCATTGTTAGCCAAAAACCATTACACATTGAATACTCGCTGACTGATAAGGGACGAGGGGTAATTCCGTTGCTGCTGAACCTTGGTGGCTTTGCGCAAGAACATGGGAGTGCAAAAGACGACAAATAAATACATTTATACTTTCAATACAATGCGAGTATTTCCTGCTTCTGCTTTTTCAAAATACAGGCTGCCGCCGTGCATCAATGCTATTTGTTTAGACAGACTAAGACCAATGCCTGTACCTTGTTTTTTGGTGGTAAAAAAGGGAATAAATATTTTATCTAAGATGTCTTTGGGTACTCCGGGGCCGTTATCACTTACACTTATTTGTATTTTATTCAGGTAATCAAACCCTGCGGTTACCTCAATACGGGCATTTGCAGTATCAATGATTGCGTCGGCAGCGTTGTTTACTAAATTTATAACTACTTGTTCCAACAATTCATAATCGCCTTCCATCTCAAGGTCTTCGGGGACAATAGCGGTGGTTAGCTGAATATTTTTTGCGCGTAATTCTTCTGATTTTAAAATGGCAATGCTGCTGATTAATTCACCCACCCTGAAAACGGTTTTTTGCAACGGTTTAATATTGGTTATTTTTCGGTAAGAGTGGACAAAGCCTAATAAACCTTGCCCGCGTTTGTGGGCAATTTCAAGCGATTGTTGCAATACCTCGGTTTGGTTTTCTTGTTTGGTAAGCTGCAGAGCTGTTTCAGTTAGAGAAACCACAGGGGTTAGCGAGTTCATTATTTCGTGGGTTAATACACGGATAATGTTTTGCCAGCTTTCCTGCTCCTTACGGTCAAGTGGGTCTGAGAAATTTTGCAGGGTTAATAATTTAAACGTTTTTTTATCGTGAACAAACCGTTGCTCCTGCACGGCTAAGGTGAGCGAACCGTTTTCCTTTGCGACTTCAACAATGGTAGGGGCCGGTGATGCCGCATACCCCGGTAAATCAGGCAGAAAATTATATTTCTCTAATAGCTTATTTACGTGTGCCGTAGTGTTATCCCCAAGTATTTTGCGCGCATGGTTATTATAGCGGTACAAGGTATTATCAGCATTAAAAATTAAAATGCCCAACGGTATTTGGTCTATCACCGTTTCATTAAACTTAATACTGTCTTCAGCCTGCATTTTCCGTTGCCTAAAACGGTCGGCAACGCTGTTTAGTGCAGCGTGCAGTTCTTGTGTATCAGGATTGGTGTCGTTTTTTGTAAAGGTGAAATTAAAATCGTGGTACAATGCTGATTCAAAAAAGCGGGTTACTTTGCGTTGGGTGCGACGTAAATACACCACCAGTTCAACCACCAGCAGGGTTTCAATTCCTAATAATACAGCAGGGGTGTAGGTATAGCGGTTTTCAAACAGCAAAAAGCCGGCGGCTATTGCCACCATATTCAACACAATTATGCGTAGAATAAGTCCCGTATTAAACCTGCTAAATACCATATTTTTCCATTCTGCGGTATAGTGCGGCCCTTGTAATACCCAGCTGGGCTGCCGCCTTGCTAATATTGCCCCCGTGCGCCTGCAATACCTTTTTTATTAACTGTATTTCGTTTTCTTCAAGGTTAAAACTGCTGTTGCCGCCATCGTCGGTAATTTCGTACAGCGGCAATAAGAAATCACCGGGTAATAACTCGCCGTTATCATTCAAAATTACTGCGCGTTCAATGGCGTGTTGCAGTTCGCGCACATTGCCCGGCCAATGGTACTTTTCAAGCTGTTTTAGTGCAACTGTGTGGAGTCGTTTCTCCTGTTTCCCATACTTACTACAATACAGCTCAATAAAAAAGTCGGCCAGCAGCGCAATATCTTCCTTTCGTTCTCGCAAAGGGGGAAGGCTAACTTCAACCGTGTTTATGCGGTACAATAAATCCTGTCTGAATTTATTTTCTTTTACCATTTGCAGCAAAGGCATATTGGTGGCGCACACCAAACGTATATCAACGGGTATCGGGGTGTTTGAGCCTACTTTGTATATCACCCTGTTTTGCAATACACTAAGCAATTTTGCTTGCATTACGGGTGAAAGGTTTCCTATTTCATCCAAAAACAAGGTGCCGCCGTTCGCCGCCTCAAAGCGGCCTTGACGTTCTTCGCGGGCATCTGTAAAAGCCCCTTTTACGTGGCCAAACAGTTCACTTTCAAATAGGTTTTCGTTCAGGCTGCCCATGTCCACACTTACAAAAGGTTTTTGACTACGCTGTGAGTGTTGGTGCAACAACTTGGCTACTAACTCTTTTCCGGTGCCGTTTTCGCCCAATATCAACACATTGGCATCGGTGGGGGCTACTTTTTTTAAGGTAGAAAGGGTTTCTTGTAATTTGGGATGTTGCCCTATTAAATGCACTCCATCGGTATTAACAGGTTGGGTTTTTCCCGTGCGTGCCTCATGCAATCGGATGGCCGTTTGTATCGATGCCAACACCTTCTCGTTTTGCCAAGGTTTCAGTATAAAATCGCTGGCACCTGCTTTTATAGCTGTTACCGCCAACTCCACATCGCCATAACCGGTTATCATTATTACCACAATGTGAGGGTGCTTCTTTTTCACCTGTTGCAACCAGTACAAACCTTCATTGCCAGTGTAAACAGTACCCCTAAAGTTCATGTCAAGCAGTACCACGCCCACTTGTTGTTTTTCAAGGGTGGGCAGTAATTTTTCGGGGTTGGTTTCAAACGATGCCTTAAACCCGTAGGTTTTCAGCATGATAGTGGCTGCTTGTGCCACATCTTCGTCGTCATCAACCACCAATATATTCAGGTCGTGCTTGTGCATTAGCTTTGGTAAAATCGTTCACAAGTAAAAACAAAAGCGGTTTCACTTTTTATAAAATCTGACCAAAGGTGTCCGAAATCGGACAAATTAGTGTCCGAGGTTGAACAAGCAAATTATATCGGATTGTATTATCTGTTTGATTTTTAGTGTTTTATGTTTTTGGCACTGAATTGAGTTGTAAAACTGTAAATGGACAGGCCAATTGATAATAAAACTGCCAAGTGGCGCAAGAAAGGGATAACCGCAGTGGTTGTGCTGGGGATATTGGCATTGCTGTATTCGTTTTATGCAAGTGCGGGCAATCCGTCTTCTTTTAAAGCAGATAAAGACAAAATTTCGGTAAGCAAGGTGGAGATGAAGGAGTTTCAGGAGTTTATACCTGCCGATGGTGTGGTAGTTCCCTTGAAAACAGTGGTGTTGGATGCCTTAGAAAGCGGTGTTGTGCGTGAAAAATTTGTGGAAGACGGCACGCAAGTAACCGAAGGCCAACCCTTACTACGATTAGATAATACCGACTTGCAGCTGGATTTATTGAACAAAGAAGCACAAGTGTTGGATTTGCTGAATAACATACGCAACAGTCGTAACACGCTTGAACAGAATAAAACCAACCGACTCACCCAGTTGGCCGATGCGGAGTTTCAGTTAGCCGAGGCGCAGCGAGCCATGAAGAACAGTGAGAAGCTTTATAAAGACAAAGTGATATCAGAGCAGGAGTATTTGCAAACCAAAAACAACTACGAATACCAAAATAAACGATTGAAGCTTTTACAAAAAGCGTTGGTACAGGATTCAGTATCAACTGCTGACCAGATAACCCAAATGACAGCTTCGGTAAGCCGTATGCAGCAACACCTTGAATTGGTGCGCAAGAAGAATGAAGGGCTTACCATTGTTGCGCCTGTGGCCGGACAGCTATCAAATTTTGACAGTGAAATAGGCGAAACGAAGGCCAAAGGGCAAAATATCGCTTCGATAGATGTATCAAAAGGATTTAAAGTGAGGGCAAATATTGATGAACTATACATTGCCCGCACGTATGTGGGGCAATATGCTTTTTGTGAGTGGGACGGGAAGGAGTACCGTTTGGAAGTGCTAAAGATATATCCGCAGGTAACCAACGGTTTGTTTGCCATTGATTTAAAGTTTAGCGAAGATGCTCCCGAAACCTTGAAACGCGGGCAAAACATATCGCTGAAACTGCAAATGAGTGCAAAAATACAAAGTTTGGTGATAGAAAGGGGAGGGTTTTACCAGAAAACAGGGGGCGCATGGATTTTTGTGCTTGCCGATAACGGTAAAACGGCTGAAAAAAGAGCCATAAAAGTGGGCAGGCAAAATCCCCAATATTTTGAAATACTGGAAGGATTGAAAGTAGGTGAACAAGTAATTATATCGAGCTACGAAAATTTTGGAGAAAAAACAGTGCTTGAATTTTAGTACTGCATATAAAGGATAAATACTAACTGTGATACAATCAGACTATGATAAAAACAATAAACCTGAGCAAAATGTACCAAACCGATGAGGTGGAAACCATATCGCTGGATAAAATAAACCTTACCGTGAGAGAGGGAGAATTTTTGGCAGTTATGGGGCCTTCGGGGTGCGGTAAATCTACCTTGCTTAATATTTTGGGATTAATTGATAACCCGTCATCAGGCGAGTTTTATTTTTTGGGTAAAGAAGTATCCAATTATACCGAACGCCAAAGGGCCGAACTAAGAAAACAAAACGTAGGGTTTATTTTTCAGAGTTTTAACCTGATAGATGAACTGACCGTGCAGGAAAATATCGAGCTGCCTTTGTTGTATCAAAAACTATCGGCAACAGAGAGAAAAAAACGAGCCGTAGAGGTGATGGAAAAGTTGCAGATAGCCCATCGGGCAAAGCATTTTCCGCAACAGTTATCTGGCGGGCAGCAGCAACGTGTGGCCGTGGCAAGGGCGGTAATTACCCAACCCAAATTGATTTTAGCCGATGAGCCTACCGGAAACCTTGACAGTCGTAACGGGGATGAAGTAATGGACATTATTAAATCGTTGAATGCGTTGGGTACAACGGTAATAATGGTAACCCACTCGCCCGAGCACGCCCAACACGCCGAGCGTGTGGTGAACTTGTTTGACGGGAAATTATTAACCGAAACCGAAAAAGCATTGATGTAATCCCAATCCCTGTAAAACTCAAACCTATGATTAAGAATTATTTACTTACAGGATTACGGAATATTTATAAAAACAAAACGGTATCGTTTATAAATATTTTCGGGTTGGCCGTGGGTATCTCATCGTGCATACTCATTTTCTTATACGTGAGTAACGAATTGAGTTACGACCGACACCACACAAAGGCCGATAGGATTTACCGCATCACCTCTATTCTTAACCTTTCTGGGCAAGATGATAACCTCAGTTACAGTTCATATATGTTAACCCCTACTTTGAAGGCTGATTACCCCGAAGTAGAAGAGGCAGTGAGGTTGAGTCCGCTACCAAAGCAAACCCTTTGGTACGGTGATAAGGTGTTTCAAGTAGAGCGAATCTATTTTACCGACCCTGAGTTTTTCAAAATATTTGATTACGAATTTTTAGCAGGAAACCCTGCTACGGCGTTACAAGAACCACAAACCATTGTCATAACCGATGAGCTTGCCCGCACCTTTTTCGGCACCACCGAAGGGGTGCTGGGCAAAATGCTCAAGTTTACCCTTAAGAGTTATAAAATAACAGGTATTATCAAGCATACACCCGATGTATCACATATTGTCCCAAATGCACTGATATCAATCAGCTCAATGCATCCAAATTTAGTAGAAGCCCTAACCCGCGATTGGTTTTATATGCAACAAACCAATTACGTATTGTTTAAACAACCGATTGATAAAACAACTGTTGAGGCCAAGCTGGCCGCAATGGTACAAAAGGTTATTATTCCTTGGTTGAAGAGCGAAAATGTAAACGGCAGTATCACTTATAAATTACAACCCTTGTTGGATATACGTTTAAACAGCGGCGACTTTAAACACGAGTATGCCCAAACAACCAAAAAATCTAACATCTATATATTTTCATCTATTGGTTTTTTAATTCTGGTAATTGCGTGTATCAATTACCTGAACCTTGCCACGGCGCGTTCAGCGCGCCGTAGCCGCGAGGTAGGCATTCGCAAGACGGCAGGAGCAAGCCGAAGCCAGTTATTTTTCCAATTTATTGGTGAGTCAGTATTAACTGTGATATTCAGTTTAATTATTGCCCTGTGTTTTGTTGAGCTGTTGTTACCCGGGTTTAATTACCTGTCTGGTAAAGAATTAAATCTTGATTTCAGTTTAGGATTAATCGGTGTATTAGCAGTAGGGGCACTTTTGGTAGGCATTTTTGCAGGCTTATACCCCGCATGGTTTCTATCAGGATTTCAGCCTGTAAAGGTGCTTAAAACAGGTCAGATACCGGGGTCGGGGTCGGCAATATTCCGCAAGTTGTTAGTCACCGTACAGTTTGCCATTGCTGTATTTATGATAAGCTGCACCCTGATAGTGTACGGACAAATGCAGTACATGAAAAACAAAAATCCGGGGTTTGATAATCAACGAGTGCTTGCATTCAGAGTGCCCGGAGCCGATACTACATTTATCGAAAAATTTGATGTGATGAAGGCTGAACTGATGGGCAACCCCAATGTTCAGAAAGTATCACTTGCCAGCCAAGTTCCCGGTGAATTTGGGGGTAAAATATTGCAGTACATTAATTATAAAGGCAAGGCCGAAGAACGGCTGATGAATATATACGGGGTGGATGATGAGTTTTTAGAATTGATGAAAATACCCATCACCCAAGGGCGTAATTTTAATAAAGAAAGCCTTGCCGATGATACCGGAGCATTTATAGTGAACCAAGCAGCGATTAGAGAGTTTGGCTGGGATAAACCTTTTGATGTTTCGCTGAAAAACGGATTTGGGTACGATGGAAAAGTAGTAGGAGTGATAAACGATTATCATTTTATGCCCATGCAACAGCCTATTGAATCTATGGTGCTTGTGCGCAAACGAGGCAGCGTAGGTGGTGGTGTGATGCTGCTGAAACTTGGCGAGCATAATACCAAAGAAACCGTTGCCTTTGTGGAAGGTGTTTGGAAGAAATACTCAAAAAAATACCCTACTGAATACTTTTTTGTGGATGAGAATTTTAACAGCAAATACGAGGCCGAGGATAAGAGGCTAAAAATATTCGGCTACTTTTCTATCGTAGCTATTATTGTGGCCTGCCTCGGTCTTTTTGGCCTTGTATCCTACAGTATTGAGCAGCGCACCAAAGAAATAGGTATCCGCAAAGTAATAGGTGCCAGTACCTTACAAGTAGCCTATGTGCTAATAAAATCGTACTTGTTGCTGATACTGTTGGCAATCGTTATCGCCATTCCCTGTGCCTATATGTATATGAATAAATGGCTCACCGGTTTTGCATACCATATTAATCCCGAGGTAAAATATTTTGTGTTGGCTGTGTTTGTTGCCGCTGCAATAGCTCTTGGCACAATGCTTTGGCAAGCGTTGCGGGCGGCTTGGCTAAACCCCGCTAATAGTTTACGCTACGAATAATTAAAACTATGAAACAGAAGTTTTTCAGTGATAAGTTTATGAGTGCTTTAGGCCGTTCATACCTTGTGCCTTGCAACATGTGGAATAAGGAGGATGAAGATTTTTACACCAAAAACATCCTTCCTGTTTTCAGGCGTTTTATGAAGGATTTATTGCCCCGCTTAAAAAAATGCGATGGCAGTGTGAACGATAATTTAAAAGAGATTTTAATCACTTGCGCAAACCGTTCGTTTTTTGAATTACCAACGGGCGAGTTTGCCGAAGTAGGGGCTATAATTACGCAACAGCACGTGGTTGCCGGAATGCCTGTAGAGGGTATGGTGTTTGGTTTTACACCCAAAAAAATTGTATTGGCAGGAGGAATTTTCGGTGTTGAAGACCATAGGCTGGAACAGATTAAAGGTTTTTTGACTGAACAAACCGAAAAATATGCGCTATTGCAAGACAACGAAGATTTTGCTGAAAGCTTTGGAAAAGATGGTTTTTGCCGCCCAACCAACCCCTTGGTGGTAAATACTTGTGCGCAGGGTTTGGTATTGAATAAAGGATTTGCAGGCTGTGTTGGTTATATTCCGGGAAGGTTTATTACGGATGATATTTTGCCTGATATTATTATTGCCCACTATAAAGGAATAAAGGCAATGAACAGGTTTTTAAACAAGGCTTTGAAGCCAATAAAAGTATCCTGCGAAATAACGGTTTGAACTATGAAACGATAGCTGTATCTTTGCAGCCGTTTTTGATGGTCCCGTAGCTCAGTTGGATAGAGCAACTGCCTTCTAAGCAGTAGGCCATTGGTTCGAATCCAATCGGGATCACAAGTGCATAAAAGCCCTTCGCTCTATTGAGAGCCGATGGGCTTTTTTATTTCTACATGATTTTATTGATCGTTGAATTCAATTTGGTAGAGCATCCCGACAAGAAGTCGGGAAGGCCATTGGTTCGAATCCAATCGGGATCACAAGTTCACAAAAGCCACGATAAAGTAAGAGACTTTATTTTTTACTAGCAGCAATTCGTTAAGGCCTTGTTTTGCACATTTAAGAGTGCCTATTTCCCTTTTTTCAGTACAGATCGTTATTTCCCAATGAGTATATTGTATTCATCAGGGATTTTTACGCCTGCAAAATGATTTGTCAAACCATAAAAAATTAAAATCATCAAACAAATTCCCATGAAAATAATTGCTTTTGCTTGTTGTTTTGGAGTTAGACCCAATGCCTTGCACTTCATCTTTTTGTAATGAATTGCGGCTACGTGTCCAAAAAAAGCAATAATTGCTAATCCGTAATAAGGGATAAAGAAGATGTTATAAGGAAAAGTGTTTAATCCGGCAACACCAAAATAGAAGTTGGTATCCAGGTGAAATATGTAACGCCCGCCTATAACTGCACTTAGATGTATAACAAAGAAAACTGAAAGATAAAGCCCTGTCCAAATTTGCAGTTTCCCAAAATCAGAATTTGTGTTTTTTAGCTTTTTGCGGAAAAGAGTAATGCCTGTAATTATTTGGATAGTAACGGAGCTCAATAAAACAATTTCAGCAAAAATAGTACGATAAACGGGCCGCAAAGCATTCATTACTTCAATGTGTTTGTTTGCTCCCCATAAACTGCAAAAGTGATTGAATAAATGAAGTGCTATGAAAATTGTAATTATTAATCCTGAGAAATAATGAACCCGTTTCATTTCAATAAAGTTTCCTCAAAACTATGTTTCATAGGAGAAATTACATTTGATATAAATCAAATTCGCTCTTTACGAATCCGGCTTAATGTCTCAAGAGTAATACCTAAATAAGACGCAATGTAGGTTAATGAAACCCGTTGGGTAATATCGGGTCTTATGTTTAGCAAGTTTATATATTTTTGAGCAGCCGTTTCAAATTGAACAGAAACTATTCTCTGCTGAAGCCTTAGCATTGTTTTTATCACAACAAGCTTTTCAAGTTTATCAAACTCTGGGTATTTAGTTGATAAAGTTTCGATATGTTTTTTTGAAATCTCTAATAAAACAGTAGGCTCTAAAACTTCGATATAATGGGGGCTTGGGATGTCTAAGTAAAAGCTGTTTATTGAACAAATAAAGTCATTATCAAAAGCAAACCAGTCAGTTATGTCTTTGCCCTCTTTAAGGTAAAATGCCCTGGCACAGCCTTTAATTATAAAGTAAGCTTTATCAGCATATTGGCCTTCTTTTACAATTTTTTCACTGTTTTGTACATGCAATATTTTAGATACATCTAATAGGTTGTTTATGCAGCTGTCAGACAATTTGATATAGTTTTCTTCTATTGCCCCAATAATATCTTCTTTTCTCATACAGGTTAGTACATCTTGATGGCACTTACAAAGCTCCTACTAATTACGAAAATTGCTTGCCGTTTGACTTTCATGGACACAGAGATATTAAACAAATAAATTAATATCAACTCCAACGCCGTCAATTTCTTTTAATCATATAAGCAGGCTGCTTTTATTTAAGGATTTTATTTACTTACCGTAAACCCATATCGTATAGCATCTTTAAGTACATCAATATTTATATCTTTTAACTTTTTAAACTTAATGCAGTAACCTGTTATGCCTGCTTTTCCTAAACTTTTTCCGTATGTATCGGCCAAGTGAGTTTTATCATCAATGCCAAGAATATATACTGAGATTCCGCTTGTGTTTGCACTAATACCCACTTGATAAAACTCTTTGGTCTTGCCGTCAGTATATTTCATTGTTTGAAGCCCATAACCGATATTAGGGTTTGAAACTACCTTGTTTTCACTGTTTTTACCATCCAAGAACCACAATTGGCAGTCAGGGTTTATCTCCATAATAACACGGTGCAACTCTTGCATATCCTTGCGTTTCGCATCGGGCTGACTTGTAATATACTCGTTGATTTGTTCTAGAACGTTCATGGGGTAATATGGGCGTTTTTAGTTTAAAGAAAAGGTAATAGCAAAGTTATAAGAATGAACAGAACTATATCAGGTTTGGGAGCGGCATAAATTGTTATCGTTGTATCCATGTTATAAATCGCAAAAGGTAACATTGTGAAGAGTTACTTTTAATGCTTTGATAAAATACCCTTAAAGCTGCGGATGTTGTTTTGCAAAATATGTTTAAGGGGATTAAATACACAATTTCAATTGTACTGTTTGTTGTTTTTTGTGCTAAAGGGGTTTCGCAAACGGATGATTTGATGATTGTTGAGTATGTGGACTGGAATCCCGGTAGTGGGTTCGGGGTTAAAATTTACAATCCCACAAGCAGTAGTATAAACCTATCGTCGTACACATTAGATGTGTATAATAACGGAGCGACTTCGCCCAACGGCTCTTACACTCTTAGTGGCTCACTTGCTGCGGGGGCATCCATCATTGTAGGTAATACACCGTATTGCAATACCAACTGTGCAGCTACTTGTAATCTTGTAAACTCAAACGCAGGCGTTAACGGAAATGATGCAATTGCATTGCGTAAGAGCGGGGCTTACATTGATATGGTAGGATTAGTAGGATACGACCCGGGTTCACAAGGGTGGAAGGTGGATAATACATCCGATGCCTTGTTGTGGCACAAAATTGTTCGCAACTCAAATAATTGTACCCGTTATACATCCACAAGCGGTTCAGGGGCTAATTCGTGGCCCAACAGTTCGTCGGTAAACGTTTCAGGCTGGACAGTTTCAGGTTATTCGTGCATTACAGGCGGATTCTCGCTGAGTGGTTCGGGCGGTGTTCCAAAAATTAATATCCCTTCTACTGATACAGTAGTGTGCAGTGGCACATCAATAAACTTTACAGCCAATGCGGCCTATAAATGGTACCGCAAAAACAACAGTGGGACAGCAACACTAAATAACAGTGCTTCTACGCTTTCTATCTCATTTAACCAAAGCGGAACCGATACTGTAGTTATTGAAGGAAATTCATGCGGAGTAGCTTCCTATGATACGCTGGTAGTTAAAGTAGGCGCCCCCTTCTCATTTACTTTTGGTGCTGATAGTACCTACTGCGGGCAGATAAATGCCCTACTGAACCCTGCAATTAGCAATGCTACTTATGTGTGGCAAGATAATTCGACAGCAGCGACTTACCAGCCCACTGTTGCCGGTACGTATTGGGCAAAAGCTACACGTGATAATTGCACAGCGGCTGATACCATTATGATAGGGCTTCAAAATGCCGTAGTTCCCAAATTGGGAGCCGATACAGCCATTTGTTCGGGTGATAGTATCAGCAAATCATTTACTTGTACAGGATGCAGTTATTTGTGGAGCACTAATCAATCAACCCCTGCAATTACCATTAAGCAGGCAGGCAGTTATTGGCTGGAAGTTACCGATGGTAATTGCAAAACCCGAGATACGGTTGTGATTACAATAAAGCAAGGCCCTGCGGTTGCTTTGGGTAATGATACTGCTGTATGTGCCGGCGATAGTCTTTTAAAAACGTATACCTGTACAAGCTGCAAATACCTTTGGAATACAGGCGATACCACGGCCTCTATTTACATGAAACAGGCGGGTAGTTATTGGCTGCGTGCTGATAACGGATGTGTAAACAGTGATACCATTACGCTATCAATCAATCAGCTTCCTTTGGTTAGTTTGGGTGCTGATGCTTCCTTTTGTGCAGGTGATAGCATCGCAAAATCATACAACTGTGTAGGTTGCAGTTATTTGTGGAGTACCGCAGAAACCACACCAAACATTACTATTAAGCAGGCAGGAAATTATTGGTTACAAGTAAATAACGGGTGTAAAAACTGGGATACCGTAACGGTAACTGTTAAACAGCCTCCGATGGTTAGTTTAGGTGCTGATACTGCTGTTTGTGTGGGAGATAGTATTATTAAATCGTTTAGTTGTGCCGGATGTACTTATAATTGGAGTACAACTGATACCATGCCCTCAATTTCTATCAAACAAAGCGGGGCATATTGGCTAAAGGCCACAAACATGGGTTGCTCAGCCTTTGATACAATTATTGTAGCTTCAAAACCATCGCCTGTGTTTTCATTGGGTAATGATACTTCAATATGCAGTTCAGGGGGAAGTTATACCCTTAAAACATCAATTGCAGGGGCAACAAAACAATGGAGCACAGGAGCCACTACCGATTCTGTTATTATAACCACGGCGGGAGTGTATTGGGCTAAACTCTCTGCAAGCGGGTGCAGTTATACCGATAGTATTACGATTCGTGCGGCAACTGCACCGTCAAAAAAATTGAAAGATACTTCGGTTTGTATCGGTCAGAGTGCTGTTTTAGATGCTGCCATCGCCGGAGCCACTTATTTGTGGGATGATAACAGTACCCAAGCAACCCGAACGGTGAGTGCTAAAGGCAAATACAAAGTAGTTTTTATGCTGAATGGGTGTGCCTTTGCAGATTCAGCGGTACTTAACTTAGACTCATTGCCGGTAAAACCTGTAATAAATGATACTTCGGTTTGTGAGGATGCGGTATTGGCACTTGACGGTACTGCTAAAGGAGCAACCTCGTATGTTTGGAATACAGGGGAAACTACACCCTTAATTTCTCCCGATTCAGGAGGCATTTATATTATCTCAGCCATAAACAAATGCGGTGCTGTTTTGGATACAGCTTTTATTAACGTGGAGGACTGTAACCCGCCGTTCATACCCAATGTTTTTACGCCCAATGGTGATAGTTTGAATGACGGATTTTACATTGATTATAAAAGTGTTAATTCTTTTAAAATTGAAATATATAACCGTTGGGGAGAACGTGTTTTTGAGTCGGACTCACCGTCATTTATCTGGCGGGGTGATTATAACGGTCAATTAGTACCTTCAGGGGTATATTTTTATATTATTTCCTCACAATCGGGAATAGGGAGAACAAATAATACATCAGGCACAATAACGCTTATCCGTTAGCTAAATTTTCCTTATGTTTTTCTTCAAGAAAAATATTTTATTTCTTGAAAGAAACTTATTTTGCCGCTAATATGAATCCTGAAATAATAACCATCCCTGAGAAAAAATTGATAGGGATGCATATCACTGTTACTCCTGAAAATAACCCTACCGCTGAATTGTGGCGAAAATTTATGCCACGAAGGAGAGAAATTACCAATGCAATAGGAGCGGAGGTAATTTCAATGCAGATTTTTGACCCCTCTACTCAGTTTGGAGCTATGCAACAACCCCCAACTTTTGAGAACTGGGCTGCGGTTGAAGTTGCCGATTTCAGTGCGGTACCCGATGGTATGGAAACGTACACCCTTGCAGGCGGAAAATATGTAACCTATTTGCACATAGGCACTGATGCCAAGTATTTTGAAAATTTGGGATATATGTTTACTGAATGGCTGCCCGCAAATGGCTTAACTGTGGATAGCAGGGAGCATTTTGAGTTGTTGGGTGAACGATACAAAGTAAACGACCCGGCATCAGAAGAGGAAGTTTGGATTCCGGTTAAATAAAAGCTGTTGGTATGATTGAAAGTTTTGATAATGAAACCTTTGAGGGTAAAAATTACTCAGGGCAAGCATTGCTGAAGCAAGAGTATGATACTTGCGTATTTAAAGGATGTGATTTTTCAGAAGCTGATTTATCAGGTGCATCGTTTATGGATTGTGAGTTTATAGATTGTAATATCAGCAATGTAAAACTAAAAGACACTTCGTTTAGGGACGTATTATTTAAAAACTGTAAGTTATTAGGGGTAAATTTTAGTATTTGCAATAAGTTTCTTTCGTTATTAAAATTTGAAGATAGTGTGCTCACAATTGCTTCTTTTTTTAAACTAAAATTAGGCGGTACAAAGTTTAAAAATTGCAACCTGCGGGAAGCTGATTTTGCCGATGCTGATTTTACGGGGTCCGTATTTACCAATTGTGATTTTAGCGGAGCTATTTTTGATAATACAGTACTTGAAAAAGCCGACTTTAGAACGTCGTATAATTTCTCAATCAATCCTGAAAAGAATAAAATCAAAAAGGCCAAGTTTTCTTTAAACACAGTAGCCGGATTGCTTGAATCGTACAATATTGAAATTGAATAAATTACCGAAGACGAGTCGCTCCGGTAATATCTAAAAGCTTTATCAGAGTTTGCTATTGGCCGTCGCGGGCGCGTTTCAAGTCTTCAATAACAATTTTTTTCATTCCCAGCATGGCTTGCATGGCACGGTTAGCTTTTTCGGGGTCGGTATCGTATAAATATTCACCCAGAACCTCAGGAATAATTTGCCACGATAAGCCAAATCTATCTCTTAGCCAGCCACATTGTTCTTCTATGCCGCCTTCAGTAAGTTTTTCCCAGTAGTAGTCAACTTCTTCTTGGTTTTTACAACTTACAAAAAACGAAACCGCAGGAGTGAATTTAAACATGGGGCCACCGTTTAGTGCCATAAAATCCTGTCCGTTTAGTTGAAATGTGGCCGAGAAAGCAGGGCCATTAGGTCCTTGGCGCATAATGTTGCCAATTTTAGAATCTTTAAAAACTCCGGCATAAAAGTTAACGGCCTCTTCAAGGTTGCCGTCAAACCAAAGAAATGGGGTAATTTTTTGCATAGTTTAGTTGTATTAAATTGTTTTATAGTTTGTTATACAAAAGTAGAGATAGCAATATATACTCCAAAGGTGGTTATGCGGCAATTTTAAGGGCACTTTGCGGCACATTGTTTTTAAGCCCCCCTTGTTGCTGTAGAGGATGAAGTAAAATGTAAGATAGTGAGGATGGAGCCGGAACGGTGTGCTATGTTTTTTGCAAAAAGGCTAAGCCTCTTCGTCAAAATAAATCTTATAAAACTTTTTACCCGTTACCTCATCGTAGCCGCGTTCAATAAGATTACGGTCGCCATGTATGTACACGTGGAAGTTCTTATCCAATTTTAGCACGCTTTTAAATGTACGGGATTGTTTTTTAACGGCTTGGTTTGAAATATCAAAACTCTCCTCAAACGAAAAATTGTTTTCCTTTTCGAAGGTGTCCTTAAACCCGTTAAAGCTTTCAATCAATTCGGGTTGCCCAAAAATTTCCTCGGTAAAAGCGTTGTTATCAAACGATTCATTCCGTTTAAAAAAATCAACCGAACGGTTCAGAATATCAATTTGGTCGCTTTTAGCCACTTCAAACCTGCTTGGAAGTTCATTTACCACAAAGTCTTTGCAAAGCTTCAAATAGTTAGCCGTATTAAAATAGTTATCCTGCAAAGGTTTTACTGAAAGAAAATCATCGGTCCAAAACTGGGCTTCACTGCCGCGGTTCGTATTATCAACAATGGCAATCTTGTATCCGTCGGCCTTATTAATGTTGTATATTAAACAGCCTTTGTCCAAATGCTTAGGGTCTATCCCCTCCAGCAAGTTTAACTTAGACAAGCCGGTGCGGTTAAACTCAATATTAAGGAAGCGGTCTTTATTTTCCGATTTAAAAATGCCCAGCACATCTACCGTTTCATTGTCTATTACACAACCCGTAAAAAGCACTACATACACCTCGCCCGCTTTTATTTTTGGGTGATTAGAGCATTCGTACAAGTGCTTGCATATATTTTTTGACAGTGGTTGAAACAAACTGATATCCTCAAACAACTGCCCTGCGTAGTTATATATTTCATTCAAGCCTATATCAGATGAATGGTTGAAACTATAAAACTCTTCGGTGGTAAAGGGTTTTAAGAAAAACTTAAGCAAAACTGCTTGTTCATCATCTCCAAGTTCGTTCAAAACATCTTTTTCAGTCAGCTTGCAGCCTTCGTCCTTTTGTTTGTTGCCGGCGTAATGTATTGTAAGGCGGGCAATATCAGCCATTGAGAAATCAACCATAAAGGCAAAAATAAATAAAAGGCACTACCACATAAGTAAAATTACTGTTGGTATAGTTTTACTTCTACAAAATAAGTTTTGAATTTATTGTTTACTTACATTTTATTAACTTGTGAATAGTAAGGAAAGAGATTGTTTATGCTGTTTTTGCAGCTAATTAATAGAGCTATACTATGGATACGGGTGATTCTTTAAAGGGTTTTTTTGATATGGCCCCCTACGCTATGTTGGCGGTTGACATGGAAGGTACTATTGTTTTGACCAATACATACCTTGAGACATTGTTTGGATACGAGGCGGATGAGCTTATCGGAAGGAAGTTGATTGAGTTAGTTCCTGAAATTCACAGAGGGGTGCATGAGCGCGGAAGAGTTGAGTTTATGACCCAAGCTAAAAATGATGATGTAGTTAGAGGAAGAGAGTTTGGAGCCAAGCGTAAAGACGGAACTCTTTTTTTTGCTGAGGTAACAGTAAGCGTTTATACAAACGGAGCTAACAGGATGTCTATAGCGGCAGTAAAGGATGTTACGGAGCGCCATATATTGTATAACCAACTGAAGGTAAGCAACGATACTTTTAAAGGGGCTTTTCAATATTCAGCAATAGGGATGGCATTGGTTTCTATTGAAGGGAAGTTTATTGAGGTGAATGGCAAGTTGTGTGAAACAGTAGGTTATACCGAGGAAGAGTTGCTGGCAACCGATTTTCAAACAATTACTCATCCTGATGATTTGAGTATTGACCTTGACTATTTACACATGATGTTGCGCGGTGAGATTAAAGCCTATCAAATAGAGAAAAGATATATACATAAAAACGGTAGTTTAGTATGGGTGTTGCTCGCTGTATCATTAGTGCGCGATGTTAATGGCAAGCCGCTAAACTTTGTTTCGCAGGTAAAAGATATTACGACAAGAAAATATGCAGAGGAAGAATTGAAAAAAAGTGAGCAACGATGGTTGTTTGCTTTAGACGGTTCAGGCGAAGGTGTTTGGGATTGGGACAGAAAAAACGATACCGTGTTTTTTTCAACGCAATGGAAGCGAATGCTTGGATATGACGAGGATGAAATTGGTGATAGATTGACCGAATGGAGCGAAAGGGTGCATCCGGAAGATATTGAAAAGTGCTATGAGGATTTGAATAAGCATTTTAGGGGCGAAACTCCCTTTTACATTAATGAGCACAGGTTATTATGTAAAGACGGGACGTATAAGTGGATACTTGACAGGGGGAAGGTAATTGAGAGGGGAGACGATGGAAAACCTTTGAGGGTGATAGGTACGCTCAGTGATATATCAATACAAAAAGAGAAAGAGCATTTATTGCAGCAATCAATAGCTATTATTAGTGAACAAAACGCCCGTTTAATGAATTTTGCTCACATTGTGTCGCACAACTTGCGTTCACATTCGGGCAATTTTCAGTTATTATTAAACTTGCTTGAGAACGCTGAAAATGACGATGAATACAAACAAATGCTAAGCTTGCTTAAGGAGAATGCACAATCATTAGACGAAGCAATAAAACACCTGAATGATGTGGTGCAAATACAAACAAATGCAAACATATCGAAGCAGGAGTTGGGTTTACGTGCGTTTATAGTTAAAACTACCGATACCTTGGCGGGAGAGATTACCAAACACAATGTGAAGGTGGTGAATCATGTACCTGATTACGAAAAAGTATATTATAACCCCGCCTACCTTGAGAGTGTATTACTTAACTTTATTTCGAACGGAATAAAATACAGACATCCGGAAAGACACCCTGAAATTGAGCTTTCTACAGGAAAAGAGGATGGAAAACTATATTTATCAATAAAAGATAATGGAATTGGTATAAATTTGGAAAAGTATGGTAAAAAGCTTTTCGGCTTGTATAAGACCTTTCATGGAAACAGTGATGCACGTGGAGTAGGATTATTTATCACTAAAAATCAAGTTGATGCCATGGGGGGAAGTATTGATGTGAAAAGCGAACCAAATAGCGGAACAACATTTAAAATTTTTTTTAATGAACGGCAGAATTGACGTTGCATTTATTGTTGATGACGACCAAATATATGTGTTTGGTTTAAAGAAGCTTATAGCCATTAACAATTTATGCAAAAACATTTTAGTATTTGAAAATGGGGAAAAAGCGATGAATTATATCACCCCAATAATGAAAAACAGCGAGCAATTGCCCGATGTAATTTTACTTGATTTGAATATGCCTGTAATGGACGGTTGGGAATTTTTAGATGAGTTTATTAAAATTAAACCCAACCTTAGCAAAAAAATACAGATATACATGGTGAGCTCATCAATAAATCCTGCCGATATTGAAAAAGCCAAGCAATACGAAGAATTATCGGATTACCTGATAAAACCCATCAGCATTGAAGAACTGCACAGGGTATTTACTTTAGCCGCTTAATAATAATTAGTTTTTTGGGCTTGGTGGTAAACTATCCGCAGGGGTAGTTTTTTGTGGTGGATTGTCAGCCTTGTTTTTCTCTTTCTTTTCCTTCTTTTCCTTCTTTTTACGCTCTAACTCCTCTTTTTTCTTGCGTTTCTCTTCTTCTCTTGCCGCTTTTTGTTTGGCTTTCTCTTCGGCTTTTAGCTTTTTGGTGTCTTCTTTCTCCTTCTTCTTGGCCTCTAACTCTTTTATTTTAGCATTCTTTGCAGAGTCTTCTTCCGCTTTTTGGCTTGCTGCAATGCGTTGTAGCTCACGTTTCTCACGCCTACGTTCCGCCTCACGGTCAATTTTTTCATAGTCTGGTACATCCTCTACCTCGCGTTTTTCAACCCTGAAATCCTCTCCCAAAAACCACGCACTATTTAACTCAATGGCAGTAAAATATAGCGTAGCAGCTCGTTTTTTATAATGGCAATCAATCTCTACCACACTAAACTTTTTTCCATCCTGCGTTTGCACCAAATGCCTTACCTCGTCCTTTTCAAGCTTTGATAAAGGCATATCCAATGATTCTGCCTCCTTTTTCAAAGTTTTAAACGAACGTTTCAGCGCATATTCTACCTGCTTTTGGGCTACCAGCACTTGTTGGGCCTGCTTTTCGATATCCATCGAGTCGTAAGTGCTTTTTAAGTCATTATAACTCGGATAAAAAGGCTTCAGGCTGTCGAACTCCTCGTGATGAAGAGCCATAAACACTGAATCGGCAAGACCTGTAAGCGTTTGTGCGTGCAATGTCGCACCGCTAAACAATAGGGTTAATATCAGCGAGTATATTTTAAAAAACAGTTTCATGCGCACATACAAAGGTACAGTACAAAGTATTTATATACTTGCTTTGATAAACGTAAACAAGCCTGCTGAAATTATTTTGCCCCGCCAACACGTAGTATCTTTGCAGCCATAAATTAATAACCATGCACACCAACCGATTGATAAACGCCAGCAGTCCCTATTTGCAACAACACGCACACAATCCCGTGGATTGGTACGAGTGGAGCGAAGAAGCATGGCAAAAAGCCAAGGCCGAAGATAAAATTGTGCTGGTGAGCATTGGCTACAGTGCTTGCCACTGGTGCCATGTAATGGAGCGAGAGAGCTTTGAGAACGAAGATACGGCAGCCTTGATGAACGAATATTTCGTATGCATAAAGGTAGACCGAGAGGAACGCCCTGATGTGGATCAAGTGTACATGGATGCCGTGCAACTGATTACAGGGCGTGGCGGTTGGCCGCTGAATATGTTTTGCTTGCCCGATGGACGACCTTTACACGGGGGGACTTATTTTCCGAACCGTGAGTGGAACCAGTTGCTTTTGCAGTTGTATGATTTTTACCGCAATAAAAAACAAGAAGCTCTTGAATTTGCCGCCAAGCTAACCGACGGTGTACGCAACATGGATGCTTTAACGGTTGCCCCGCAAACTGATAGATTTACACCACAGGATATGGATGCGCTGTATAACCTGTGGAAACCTCAATTTGATTGGAAGGAAGGTGGAAATGAACGCGTACCTAAATTCCCGATGCCCAATAATTGGCAATTTTTGCTCAACTATGGTTTGCTGGCTAATAACCACGAGGCGTTGCAGTTTGCCGATTTTACCCTTGAAAAAATTGCCCGCGGCGGTATCAACGACCTATTGGGCGGCGGCTTTGCCCGCTACTCAACCGATGGGTTGTGGTTGGTGCCCCATTTTGAAAAAATGCTGTACGATAACGGCCAACTGGTTTCAGTGTATGCCAATATGCTTCGAGCAGATGGCAATCCGTTTTACAAACAAGTAATTGACGAAACGCTTGCATTTGTTAGTAGGGAACTGACCGATGCCAACGGCGGCTTTTACAGCGCACTGGATGCCGACAGTGAGGGTGTTGAAGGCAAGTTTTACGTATGGACTAAGGCTGAATTGGTAGATATATTGGCAGCCGGCGAACCCTTATTTAGTGCCTACTATAACTGCACCGAGGCCGGTAATTGGGAGCACCACCTCAATATTTTACACACCAAAACAAGCGTGGAAGCATTTGCCGCTGAAAAAGGGATTGCTTTGGCAGCGTTTGAAGCTTTGCTAAACCGTTGCCACACAACCCTGATGGCTGCCCGCGATAAACGGGTGCCCCCCGGGCTTGACGATAAGATAATTTGCAGTTGGAATGCCCTGATGCTGAAAGGCTATGCCGATGCTTACCTTGCCACCCGAAACGAACAATATTTGCAGGCAGCCCTTGCCAACCAACAATTTATAGCTACTAATTTTTTACAAAACAACCGTTTGCTGCGCATACACAAAGCAGGCAAAAACACCATAAATGCTTTTATGGAGGATTATGCTTGCGTTATTGACGCCTACCTGCAACTATACCAATGCACGTTTGATATTAATTTGCTGCACACCGCACAAGCGCTTACCCAAACCTGTTTTGATGAATTTTACAGCGAAGAAAACAAGCTGTTTTACTTCACATCAAAACTTGACCCGCCTTTGGTGGCCCGCAAAACCGATACGGGGGATGATGTAATATCATCGGCCAACTCAATAATGGCGAACAACTTGTATAAGCTGGCCTATTATTTTGGTACTACTAACTACAAAACCGTTGCTGAGGATATGCTGGCAAAAATGGCACAACAATTAAAAAAATACCCAAGCTGGTATAGCCGTTGGGCGGATGTAGCATTGATGCAAGCCTTCGGGTTGTACCAAATTGTAATAATAGGGGAGGAAGCCCACCAACTGTACCAACAGTTTACTGATTACCTACCCAACGCTGTATTTGCCTTAAGCACAAACGGTAGCGAAAACCTACCCCTGTTTGAAAGCCGCCACGTGCAAGGCCAAACCCTGATTTATATCTGCAAGAACGAAACCTGCTCATTACCCGTAACAACCGTTGAAGCCGCAATGGGCTTGATGCAATAAACTCCAAACGTTTGTTTCTTCTTTTTAGTTGGGAATGGTTAATACTCCGAATGGTTTTAAACCATTCGGAGTAAACTATCACAAAAGCGGCGGGCTTTATGCCCGTCGTTATAGTAGCGAAAACCTACCCCTGTTTGAAAACCGCCACGTGCAAAGCCAAACCCTGATTTATATCTGCAAGAACGAAACCTGCTCATTGCCCGTAACAACCGTAGAGGCCGCAATGGGGTTGATGCAATAAACCCCAAACGTTTGTTTCTTCTTTTTAGTTGGGAATGGGTAATACTCCGAATGGTTTTAAACCATTCGGAGTAAACTATCACAAAAGCGGCGGGCTTTATGCCCGTCGTTATAGTTGCGAAAACCTGCCCCTGTTTGAAAACCGCTATGTGCAAGGCCAAACACTGATTTATATCTGCAAGAACGAAACCTGCTCATTGCCCGTAACAACCGTTGAGGCCGCAATGGGATTGATGCAATAATCCCCAAAACATCATTTTTTTGATGTTACGGTGTTACGCTGTTACGAGGTTATGCTGTGCATCTGTCAGTCATTCCCATTTTAAATGGGAAGCTGTGCGGTGGGAATGCTAAAAGTGTTGCCTCCTTACAGATTCCTTAGTTCTAGGGAATGACAACCCCAAGCAGTTCAAAGAACGTTTACTCAATGTTCAGTAATTGGGGAGTAAGGTGATTTGTGCAGTAAGTTATTCGGGTTCACTTTGCTCAGCTTGCAAGCGTTTTAGTTCGGCAAGTTCATCGTGGCTTACTACCCACGTTTTCGACCATTTATCATGCCAGCCGTAACTATGTTTATCATCAAAACATGAGAAAGGTTCAAAAGGAACAAGTCTTAGCAAGTTGCGGAATATGATTTGTCTCAAGCTGGGTTTATTACCCCACTCATCAATTACTACTGTGTTTGACAGGAATTTTCCGGGTGTTTTTTGCCATACATATTCCGGGATAATATAATACGCAAAGTAAATTGCTATATTGAATAGCGCTACAAATGCATTCATAAGTACGGCTGTACTTTGGTCATTAATTTGCGCTTGAATAAGGCCGATGGGAACGCTAAAAATTATGACAACAACGTAATATCCTATAAAATCAACAATGTAGTGGCCAAACCTTGGCCCTTGACCAATTGTTTTTACTGGTCGCAATGCTGTAAACTCCTCCACACCTCTTTCCCTGTTTCCATAAGCATCTCTGTAATAGGTGGTCCTTTTGCGGTTTTCAATTAGCTCAGTAATTTTTTTCATGCGTAGAAATTCGTATTCAAGTATAAATACAAAAAAGCAATAATTATGGTTGTTAATAATGGTTTAATCGAATTAATCAGACTGTTTTACCCCTACCCGATTGACCCTCTGTCCTAATCCGTCACTGTCGCCTTCCCTTGTGCGTGAAGAACGCATCGGGCTTCTTTCAGCAAACAAATACTTAGTGTGTTGTAATGTTAGCATTAATACTCTTCATACGCAACCAACGGTTTATAGTTTTTATATCGGACGTAAGTAGCTTTAACTGAAGTATCCTTTAAAATAACCGTTTCATTTCCGTTCTTATCAAATTCTTTTACCTCTAATCCATTGTTAAGTTCAACGCTTGCAAATGGTTTCAAGCTATCGCCTTCAACTCTCAAAAACACACTCATACACCCCCCCGTACACCAAAAAGGCATCTATGCAGTTCAACTTCTTATTGTATTGCAAATTGGGATAGCTATCAGAGTTTTTTATATGGACAAGGCGGTCTGTTTTTTTGTCATATACAAGAAGTGTTCTAACCTCATTAGCCCCTCTTGCTGCTATGACAGATACATAAGTAATATCATTAAACCCGTCATTGGTGTAATCGCTTATGTTTACATCACAGGCTAATACGCCGTCTTTCAGAAGTTCATAATGATTTTTTAATACCCATTTGTTTCCTTTTTTTGAATAAAAATTGATTACTACATAAAAGCTGTCGGTTGTTCTGTAATAAGAGTGTTCAAGTTTGTTATAAGTGGGTCTTCCAATATTTAAGCTGTCAACAAAAAATTCAGCAAGCTCAGCTGTATCAATTGGGGAGCTTTCTTTCTCAAGGAGTGAGGTATTGTTATTTGCTGTATCGTTATACTCTACATTGATATTTACCGTACCTGATTTTATAGATGAATTTTTGCACGAAAGCAAAATAATAACCATCAATCCTAAAAAAAATCTAATACGCATATTCAGGTAACGTAGTTTTTTGACAAGAAGTGTTAAATTATTTTACAAGACGAAAATTTTCCTGACTAAGCCAAAATTTTAAAAATTCAGCATCCCCAATATGATACTGGGCAACGTCGTTCACTGCTGTATGGTAGGGAATACTAAACAGTTTGCCATTAGGCAATGTCTTGGGTAAATTATTCAATTGTCCCCCAAAATCAATAATCCCGTTGGTGGCTTCCGCAATTTTAAGGCATAACATCCCCAATATTTTATGAGATTCATTATCGTTACTCATTGCATAAAGACTCACATCAAATTTTGGATCAAACCCGGTAATGGCTTTAATTTGGGCAATCTCATCTTGAGAATATTCGTAATAGTCCGGCGTGATTTCAGATAACTCCACACCAAATGACTTTTGTTGTAAAGTATCAGGAAAAACTAACTGGGTATTTATACTAAAATCATTTCCCTGCCTGTTTTCAGCTATAAGGTCAATCAATGTATAAATTAAAGTTACGTCGGGTATATATTCTAAAAGAACTGAGCAAACTGGTCCAGCCATAATCCTTAAATAGTAATGCTAAATGTAAAACCTCACCCCGCCACCAAACGGCTGTATTTATTGCGGTATTCAATCGGCGATAGGCCGGTAATCCGTTTAAAGGTTAAGCGGAACGCCTTAGGGTCGGTATAACCAATATTATACATCACCTCGTTCACATTATCGCGCGATGATTCAAGACTCATCTTTGCCGCCTCCACCTTTACCCGTTGTATGTATTCAGCCACCGTGTTAGCCGTTGCCTTTTTAAATCGTCGTTCAAAATTACGTCGGCTCAGTGCGGCCTTCTCGGCCAGTTCATCCACCGTCAGTTTTTCTCTAAAATTACTTTCAATATATTCCTGTGCCTTGCGCACTGCCTCGTCCTCGTGTCCCTTTTGTCCTTGAAACACCACAAACGATAATTGATCTTTGCGTTCAATTTCAATAGCAAACACCTTGGCACTCATAATGGCCATGTCCCTGCCCGCAAACTTCTCAATCAGGTATAAAATCAAATTAAGGTAAGAAAACGCCCCACCGCTCGAGTAGATGCCGTTTTCATCCGTAATGATACGTTCCGTAACCAATTCAACCTCCGGAAACATTTGGCGGAAAGCACCTTCAGCCATCCAGTGCGTTGCACATTTGCGGCCGTTTACCAATCCGGTTGAGGCTAATAAAAATGCCCCCAAGCACAAACTTGCCACTTCGGCACCGCCCTTGTATTGCTGCTCAATCCAACCTATAAAGGGTTTGTTCACCTCTATGGCCTCCATAATATCTCCGTCAACCGCAGGTATTATAATAAGGTCGGTTTGCTTCACATCCTTTAGCAACGCATCAGCATTAATGGTGTACAACCCTCCCGAAAGTTTAGTATGCTCCTTCATGCCTACCAGTTGCACCTTAAACAAAGGATCTTTACCCTGTTCCCTAAAAAAGTGGTTTACTTGTGTAAATAGCTGGCGGGTGCCTTCAAGGCTTCCCAAAATAGCCTTCTCAGGTACAAGTATCGAAACGTGCTTCATAAAATCAAAAGTAATAAAAAACTGGCGCAAAACACCCCTCTGATTGTCGTATTACCACCCGAAACCTTTTGGTTGTCAATAGTAGGTTTGCATTGTATTACACAATAGTACCAAACCGTGAACAATTATTACTTAAAAAACGATTTGAAGGTGTTTTATACCACAGCAAAATCATTTCCCGATGGTATTGACGATGCTTTTGGTTTATTGGCAAGTAAAGTAACTGATGCCGAAAAACGCGCCATTGTTGGTTTTTCATGTCCTAATGAGCAAGGCGAGATTATATACAATGCTGCAATGGTAGAAGGTTTTCATGGGGAAGGCAGTCAATACGGTTTTGATACCTTTATTATCCCCAGCGGGGAGTACATTACTGAAACCATCACCCAATGGCGCAGCAAAGCGGCCTCGGTTGAGCATACCTTTCGTAAGCTGGTTAGGCATCCGCAGGCTACTTGCCCGTGTGTAGAATTGTACGAAGGCGATAACATGATTTGTATGGTGAAGGTGGGGTAACGATACAGTAACAGTAAATAGTACTTGTGCAACCAAAAAGTTTCATATAGTTTTGCAACCGAAAGGTTTCATAAAATGAGAAGAGATGTTTTTCAAGCAATAGCCGACCCAACGCGGCGTGAGATTTTGGGCATGATTGCCCATAAATCGCTAAACGTTAACACCGTTTCGGAAAATTTTGATGTGAGTAGAGCGGCGATATACAAACACATGAAAATACTGACGGAATGCGGGCTGATTACCATAAAGCAAAAAGGACGCGAGCGATTTTGTGAAGCTAAACTGGACGGCCTTAAGGAAGTACACGACTGGGTGGGACAATACCGGCAGATGTGGATGGAAAGACTGGATTCTCTTGAGAATTACCTGAACGAATTGCAAGCCAAAACTAAGAATGAATAATGGAAACAATTAAAAAAGCAGCAGACGATACAACCAACCGCGAAATTGCCATCACCAGAGTATTAAACGCACCTCGACAATTAGTGTTTGATGTTTGGGCAAACCCTGAGCACCTTGCGAAATGGTGGGGGCCTAACGGATTTACTAATACAGTTCATCACATGGATTTGCGGGTAGGGGGAGAGTTAAAACTAACCATGCACGGACCTGATGGTACCGATTACCCCAACCTTATACTATTTAAAGAAATAACAGCACCGGAGAAACTCCTATACATTCATGGCACGGGTAGCGAACCCGAAGAAGATAGGTTTGTAGTAACGGTGCATTTCAACGATTTGGGCGATAATAAAACCGAATTGAAAATGCACATGCTGTTTAAAACCCCTGAAATGCTTAAAGAGGTGGTAGAAAAATACGGAGCATTGGAAGGTGCACGCCAAAACGCTAATAGGATGGAACAGTACTTATTGGAGCAAATGTACCCCAATGATCTGGTTATTGGCCGCGAGTTGGATGCTCCCCGTGAACTGGTGTATTCAGTATGGACAAAAGCTGAACACATGGGGCAATGGTGGGGGTCTGCCGGAACCGAATTGGGCGTTCATAGGTTTGAATTTAAGCCCGAAGGCATATTCCATTACAGCATGAAATCTCCCGACGGTACTGTGCGTTACGGCAGGTTTAGATTTTTAGAGATGGAAGCTCCGGGTAAATTAGTGTTCATAAGCTCGTTTGCTGATGCAGAGGGGAATATTATCCGTACGGATATGATTCCTAATTGGCCGCTCGAAATCCAAAATACCCTTACACTAAGCGATGCGGGCGGTAAAACATTTATGACCCTGCACGGTAAACCCATACATGCAAACGATGTTGAGATGGAAGCCTTTGAAAATTTAAAGCCAAGCATGAACCAAGGCTTTGGCGGCACATTCGCACAATTAGAAGCCTATTTGCAAAAACTATAAACTATTAATAATCAAATAAATGTTAAGACTATGACAACACAGATTTTTATTAATTTAGCCGTGAAAGACTTGAACAAATCAATTGCGTTCTTTACCAAGCTCGGCTATTCATTTAACCCGCAGTTTACCGACGAAAACGCCACTTGTATGATCGTAAGCGATAACATATTTGTGATGCTGTTGATGGAACCGTTTTTCAAAACATTTACCGACAAAGAAATTTGCGATACATCAAAAGCATTGGAAGTGCTGAATTGTTTTAGTGCCGAGAGTAGGGAAAAAGTAGATGAAATAGTAGATACAGCAATAGCAGCGGGTGCCACAGGCCATCCTGCAAAAGACCACGGTTGGATGTACATACGCAGCTTTAACGATTTAGACGGACACCATTGGGAATATGCCTACATGGATTTGAATACACTACCTAAAGAATAAAAACTAAGTAATAATTAAAACAATGATGACAGTTAATATTTATCTGAACTACGAAGGCAAATCAGAAGAAGCCTTTAATTTTTATAAATCAGTTTTCGGTGGTGAATTTGCTGCAGTAATGCGTATAAAAGATATGCCCGGAAACGAACACCTTCCTGCTGCTGAACAGGAGATGATTATGCATATATCATTACCTATTAGTGATACTACAATGCTGATGGCCACCGATTTCTTACCATCTATGGAAAACCTGAAACTGATAGCAGGTAATAACCATCATATCTCACTTTCACCCGATAGCGAAGCTGAAGCCCGCAGGTTGTTCAATGGGCTTTCGGCAGGGGGCAATATCACCATGCCACTAGAAAAAATGGTTTGGGGAGCTTTGTACGGGTCATTTACCGATAAATACGGAATTAATTGGATGATTAATTTTGATGTAAACTAACTGGTTGAAATATAATCCATGCAACGAGCTTTTTTAAAGCTCGTTGCCATTTACAATATGGCAAAAACAGATACTGAGAAAGTGAATGAATACATGGCGGCACTTAACCACCCGTTAAAGGCTGAAATGGAAATGGTGCGCAGTATAATCAATCATGCATCAGATAAAATTGCAGAACGGGTAAAATGGAACTCGCCAAGTTTTTATTATAAAAACGACCCAAAAAAAGACTTAGCTGCTGTGCATACCCGCGCACAGGATTGTGTGCATGTTGTGTTTGTGTTTTATAACGGCGACATGATACACGAAAGTAACGGCTTACTTGAGGGGGACTATAAAGACAGGCGCATGGCAAAATTTTACAGCATGCAAGATGTGATGGATAAAAAAGTATCGCTTGAAAAAGTAGTGCAAGAATGGGTAGCACTTATCGAAAAATAAATCAGCAAAACTATTAATGATAATTCCTATGAAAACAATTAAAATACTATACTGGGTTTTTACTGCATTGTTTGCAGCATTTATGATTTTTTCTGCCACCGGCAATATAATGGTTGATGAGCAATCGGTGAAGTTTTTGGGTGATTACTTAAAATACCCTGTGTATTTTATCCCTTTTATCGGCTGGGCAAAACTACTGGGTTCTATTGCGATTTTAGTACCTGGTTTTCCTAGAATCAAAGAATGGGCTTATGCAGGCTTATTCTTTGATTTGGCAGGAGCCACTTATTCGTTGCTTGCTATCGGGACACCCGCAAGCCAGGTTGCAGGCATGGTGTTACCCGTGGCATTGGGGTCAGCCTCTTATTGGTTATACCACAAAAAATTAAAGCAGTCACAAATACATTAATCTTTTATAAACTGTACGAGTATGGCAGAAATATTTAAAACCAACGTGCAGCAGAATAAACAGGCCGAAAAGTTAAAAGCCGAGCTAAGCAATTATTTTCCCGGCAGTAAAATCAATTTTGATTTAGAAGACTGTGATAAAATACTGCGAGTTGAGGGAGAAAATATTACTGCTGCAAAGGTTGTTGAACTGGTTGAGAAAAGAGGTTTTTATTGCACAGAACTGGCCTAAAAAACCAAGGTATCAACACAATAGTTAAAACAGTGCAAACGGGCTTGAAATTTTAAAGTGCCTATAAATAAGGTTGTTACGCTTGTTTTGGTAGCTTCCTATTGCAAGCAATACGTTAAAAAGCAATACATTTGTATCACTAAACATTTAAGTCCATGAACTAATTAGCTCCGCCACTCCTAAGTTATCTGCATCAAAAGGCAGTGGCAAATCATTTAGCTTTTTCAAGCTGTTTATCAATCCCACTATTAATGGCCTTATCAATTAGAGCCAAGGGGTTATTGTTTCAATTTCAAAACCAAAACAAGTATTTAAAATGACAAGCGAAAGTCAGAAAACCGCAAGGTTATCAAACTATGTAACAATTATTAAGTCGGCCTTAAAGGGAGAAGAGTATGATTATACCTCTATCAACCTTCGGAAAGCAGTTTTTTTGCTGGCCATTCCCATGATTTTAGAGTTGAGCTTAGAAAGCGTATTTGCCGTGGTAGATATGTTTTTTGTTGGCAAACTGGGAAAAAATGCAATCACCACAGTAGGTCTCACAGAATCGGTGATAACACTGGTGTATTCAATAGCCATGGGGCTAAGTATTGGTGCTACCGCATTAGTAGCGCGCCGTGTGGGCGAGAAAAACCCTCAAGCCGCTGCCCATGCAGGGGCGCAAGTATTAATTATAACCCTTATTGTTACTGCCATTGTAAGCATCATAGGCGTTGTATTTGCTTCTGACATACTTACCCTGATGGGCGGTAATGAAGAAGTAGTGAGAGAGGGCACCATTTTTACCCAAATTATGTTTGGGGGTAGTTTGGCCATTATGCTGTTGTTTATTATCAACGGGATATTCCGTGGTGCCGGCGATGCCACCATGGCTATGAAAAGTCTTTGGATAGCCAGTATTATTAACATTATCCTTTGCCCCATATTTATAAACATTTGGGGGCTTAAAGGCGCTGCAATTGCCACGGTAATTGGCCGCAGCACAGGGGTATTGTACCAGTGCTACCATTTATTTAATGGTAAAGGAAGTTTACGATTGCTTAAACAACACTTTACCGTTGATATGGCAGTTGTAAAATCGCTGCTAAATGTAGCATGGCCTGCAACTTTGCAGTTTTTTATTGCCAGCGGTAGTTGGATTGTACTTACCCGCTTGGTAGCTGAAACAGGCGGAACCAATGCATCGGCAGGTTACCAAATTGCTATCCGCAACGTAATATTTTTTATTCTGCCTGCATGGGGGCTTAGCAACGCCGCAGCAACGCTGGTGGGGCAAAACCTTGGAGCAAACAGGGTGGATAGGGCTGAACAAAGCGTGATGCTTACAGCAAAATATAATGCCATATTTATGAGCTTTGTAATGCTGCTGTTTATATTCTTCTCAGTGCCTATTATCAGCTTGTTCTCACAAGAAGAAGCCGTAATAGCATACGGAGCCAAAGCCCTGCAAATAATTGGGACAGGGTATATTTTTTACGGGATAGGCATGGTGATGACACAGGCACTAAATGGTGCAGGCGACTCAAGAACCCCAACGGTAATTAATTTTATCGGCTTTTGGGTGTTTCAAATACCTTTTGCATATTTCTTGGCCAAAGGATTAGATCTTAAAACCACAGGGGCATTTATTGCAGTGCCCGTTGCTGAAACCTTGATTGCCATTATTGCTTGGTACTACTTTAAGCGTGGCAAATGGAAAGAAGTGAAGGTGTAACAACGCTTTGCAAAAAAAAACAGCCGACAGAATATTCTGTCGGCTGTTTTTTTTGAGGGTATTAAATTATTTGGCCACCTTTTGCACTACATTAACACCGGGGGCGTTAATGTGCAAAATGTATAAGCCTTTAGCTACTTCTTCGGTATTAAGTTCTGTTACAGTGCCTGTAAATACAGTTTCGGCTACCAGTTTACCATCAAGAGTAAACAACTTCACAGTAGCATTTTCAAAAGTTTGCTCACCTTTATCAACATAAATAGTATTGGTAAAAGGTACAGGATACACTTTTAAGCCAGCTTGTTCAGGAGTAAACACATTTAGCTTGCCATCTTCGCCTACGCTAAGCGATGAAGTAAATACATTATCGCCTGCATCGGCAGAACCGTTGTTATTAGTTGCCAAAAATGCACCGTAAAAAGTAACAGGCCCGCTGCCCGCAGCAGGAGCAGTCCATGTAAACGTCCATGTTTTAGAGCCACCGGCACCGGTGGTTCCTGTAAACGAGTGAGTAATGTACTTATTGCTGCTTACCTGTGTATTAGCATCAGCGGCACCCATTGTTCCGGCAGCGCTGCCATCAGCCTTTTGGGGCGAAACCTGGAAACCGAATTTAGCCACCCCTGCTTGGGTAATAGCAGCAGTGATTTGATATTGGCTGCCGGGAACGTAGCCGGTAGCAGGAATGTTGCTCGTAATCATACTGGCTCGGGGAGTTACAGTACCACCGTGGCAACCGTTTTGTGAACAGGTAGCACCATCAAACGGAGATCCTGAGTTGCCTTGCGGCGCACCTGTTGCATTGCTATGCCCTACATTGGGGTTGATAGAAATGATGACAAAGCTAAAAATAGCAATAACAATAAATGTGTAGATGTACTTCATACAGTTTTCAAATTTTAAGTAAAATAAAAAATCCTTGTCAAACTTTGACAAGGATTTTATAAAAAACGTTCGTGTGTTATGTGTTAAATTATTGGTGAGAGCTCAAATATTTAGCTACACCCTCAGCATCAGCAACCATACCATCTTGGCCTTTTTCCCAATCAGCAGGGCATACTTCGCCTTTTTCTTCGTGGAAAAGTAGTGCATCAACCATACGCAAAGTTTCATCAACACTGCGACCCAATGGCAAATCGTTTACCACTTGGTGGCGCACGGTACCTTCTTTGTCAATTAAGAACAAACCACGGTAAGCAACAGCTTCGTCACCTTTATCGCTCACAAATACCATGTGTCCTTCTTCGTTGTAATCGTAATGACCGGCCAATACACCATAGTTCATAGCGATGGTTTTCTCCAAATCAGCTACCAACGGGAAGGTAACTCCTTGAATACCGCCTTTGTCTTGGGGAGTATTTAACCAAGCCCAGTGGCTAAATTTAGAGTCGATTGAGCAACCTACCACTTGCACACCGCGAGCTTCAAAATCAGCTAAACGTTTTTGGAAGGCAAGAATTTCTGTTGGACAAACAAAAGTGAAGTCTAACGGGTAAAAGAAAAACACTACGTGTTTTTGACCAATGTATTGAGCCAATGAGAATTTTTCTGCAAAATCGCCACCGTTTACAACGGCATCTGCTTCAAAATAAGGGGCTTTTTTTCCTACTAATACTGACATTGTGTTTTAATTTTTTTAGATTAACAGAATACGTGAAATTTGGTTTGCAAAAGTACAACTTTGTAAAGCTTCTAAATAAAATAATTGTTAGCACAGGATGAGAAAACTCCTAAAATCAAAAATATATCTTTTAGTTCTTTTAACCACCGCAGCCATTGCCTTTGGCACTTTTGGTTACATGATAATTGAAGGATATACCTTTTTAGAGGCGTTGTATATGACCATCATCACCCTTTCAACAACAGGGTTTGGTGAAATACGGCCCTTATCAGAAGCGGGTCGTTTGTTTACCATCGTGCTATTAATACTTACACTTAGCATTTTAGCCTATTCATTGGGTTCGTTATCGTCATACCTGATGGATGGGGATTTTTTATTACAGATTAGAAAACGGCGAGCAAGAAACCAAACCAAACACATGCAAAACCACATAATCATTTGCGGGTATGGCCGCAACGGCCAAAAAGCGGCTGAAATGTTTGATGTTCACAAAATACCCTATGTGGTGATTGAAGAAAACCACGAAAGGGCTGCACTACTGCGCGAAAAAAACGTCACAGTGTTTGAAGAAAACGCATTAGACGACGAGGTATTGAAAGCAGCAGGCATAATGCACGCCAAAGCGCTACTTAGCTCGCTGCCCAACGATACTGATAATCTTTACATTGTATTATCGGCAAGGGAAATGAACCGAAAATTAACCATTATTAGCCGTGCCAGCAACGACGGAGTGGAGAAAAAGCTGAAAATTGCCGGTGCAAGCAGTGTAGTAAAACCCGATACCATTGGCGGCACCCACATGGCACAATTGGTAATTAACCCGGATGTTAAAGAGTTTATTGATTTTGTATCGTACGATGCAGAAAATACGTTTAAAGAAATAGAAGTACGCGAATACCCGAAACTATGCGGCAAACCATTGCGTGAAATACGTAAACACGTTGAGTTGGATGTGAGTGTTATAGGTTTAAAAAACCAAGAGGGTAAATACATGATTAATCCATCATCAGAAACTTTGATGCAAGAGGGGCAACAACTGATAATTATGGCTAATACCGAGCAGCTAAAAAACTTTAAACAACAATTTGCCTGATATTTGCAGAGCAAAATAAGCATGATACGTCAGTTACAACACAGTTTTTCTGTAAACGCCACCCGTGCGGCATTTTACATACTCGGCACGTTTTATACATACGCACAGCTGAGCCAAAGGGCGCACGCAATAGCCAAATGGCTACAGCTACAAAACCCGCACCGCAAACCGGTTGGTATTATAGCCGCTGATGAGTTTGATACCTACGCAAGCCTTTGCGGCATATTACTGAGCGGGGCACCCTATGTGCCCATATTGCCCGATTACCCAAAAGACCGCAGCCAAAGTATTATTGAGCAGGCCGGTATAGCAATAGTACTTAGTCCCATACCCGCAAGTAGCTTGGTAAATACTATAACTACCGCAATCCCCATAGTCGAAACCAATAGCATTCCTGTTTCTAACGAAGAATTTATACTGCCTGAAATAAGCAATACTGACCTTGCATACATACTGTTTACATCGGGAAGTACGGGCAAGCCCAAAGGAGTGCCGCTAACACATGGCAACCTGTCGGCGTTTATGGATTCCTTTTTTGCATTGGGATATGATATAACCCCAAACGACCGCTTTTTGCAAATGTTTGATTTGACATTCGACCTTTCGGTGATGTCATACCTTGCTCCCTTGTTAAAAGGTGCCTGTGTGTATCCTGTACCCGTAGAAGGGATGAAATACATGAGTATTTACACTTTGCTTGAGGATCAGGAAATAACATTCAGTCTTATGGTGCCTTCAATGCTTAGTTATCTGCGCCCCTATTTTGAAGATATAAACTTACCTAAGCTGCGCCATTCATTATTTTGTGGAGAGGCCTTGTATGCTGATATAGCCTCAGAGTGGCAACAATGCGTTCCCAATGCGTTAATTCAGAACGTTTACGGGCCTACTGAAGCCACCATTTTTTGTCTTACATACGATTGTGTTGGCGAAATAAAACAATACAATGGCATGGTATGTATTGGCAACCCCATGAAAAATGTAGGTACTTTGGTTGTAAACGAGGAGAATGGACCCTTTGCGGAAGGGGAGAAGGGCGAATTGTGTTTAACAGGTGAACAAGTAACACCCGGGTATTTGAATAACCCTGAGAAGAATGCGGAGGCGTTTTTTATCCATAACAACAAACGTTATTACCGTACAGGCGATATTGTGTACGCTGATGCCGACGGTGATTATATGTATTGTGGTCGTGCTGATTATCAGGTGAAGGTAAAAGGCGGCTTTAGAGTTGAGCTGAACGAGGTAGAAGCACACGCACGCAATTATACCCAATTGAGCGGAGTAGCAGCAGTGGCCCCCGTAAATGCAATGGGCATTGCACAGATACACTTATACCTTGAAGGTTTCAACGGCGATACCACCGAAGTTTACGCATATCTTAAAACCCAAATGCCCGATTATATGTTGCCCGAACAGATAGTATCTATTGAGATATTTCCCTTAAATAGTAATGGAAAGGTAGATAGGAAGGCATTGACCAATTGGCTATCACAGGCCGCCAACTCGTAACACGTACTTTTATAATTCCAACATAAACAAAAAAGGCTTCTACAACTGTAGAAGCCTTTTTTAGTATCAATTACTGCTAATTAGCGAGTAACAGTGAATTTTTTAGAACCGATTACGGTATCACCTGATTTCAAAGTGTAGAAGTAAATACCGGGGTTAAACTCAGCAACTATTGAAGCAGTGTGGTCACCGGCTTCAACTTTTTCGTTGTTAAGTACTGTAGAAACTTTTTTACCCAATAGGTCATAAATTTCAATAGTTACATTACCGGCAGTTTTAACACCATAGTCGATAGACAAAATTTGTCCGTTAGCAACTGGGTTAGGGAATGCTTTACCCAAAGAGAAACCTAAGTCTTCAACTTCTTTAACGTTAACGGTAGAGTTACCAGATACACGCACTTGAGCGTTTACGTACATTGGAGAGTTGAAGGCAACACCGGGCATAAAGCCGCTCCAGCCGTTGTTGGTTGTTTGACCGTAACGAGTGATGCTCCATAGGATAAGTGAGTTATCAGCAAAGTTGCGGCTACGCAAAGTAGCTGGCAAACCGCTGGTTAGAGCTACATAACGGTAACCGAAGTAGTTAACACCTTTAGCAGGTTTAACAAAACCACGAGATTCGATGGTATCTTCTGGGCTCCAAGCGTGACCAGGTTTGAAAGTTACTGTGTAACCAAACCAGCTGGCAGGGTTACGGCTGATAGCAGCACCGGTAGTACCTGAAATTGTAGTACCTACGTATTCAACCATTGCACCTGAACCCCAACCGTTAGCACCCAAAGTGGTGGTATCGGCAGCAGTTAACAACACAGTTTTTGTCATAAATGGAGTAGAACCAGAAAGAGATGATTGGTTCAAACCATCAACAGTAGCATACAACATAGTATCACCGTTACCGAAGATTACACTACCGCGGGTGATGTTGTTAGCTTCAGAGTTTTTGTAGAAGCTGATGTAGCAAGTATCAACAACAGTAGGATCTGGATTGTTCCTACGGTATAGGTACAAGAAACCAACTGAATCCCAAGTGTATGAATCCCTTTGACCAAAGGTTAAGATAGGATTGTTAGGATCGCTGGGAACAGCAGCCCAGTTATCGTGCCTCAAGTCATACAAGTGACCGAAAGCGTGTGAAAACACATAGTTTCTTTCGTTGTCAGAGTTTACGTTAACTACGGTTGAATCAGGGAACATCAAACTTACGTAGTTTTCGAAAGGACCTGTAGAGTTGTTACGAATAAACTCTTCAGGGTCGAACCAACCATTTACACCTCCACCTTGTTTTGAAAAGCCGCCGCCGCCGAACTCAACTTTGTCAGCAGAGGGAAGACCTTTGTACTTTTGGGGAATTTCGATGGTCTGTTGTGCATTTGCCATCCCGTAGGTAGCAACTGCTAAAGCCAGTAACAGTACTTTTTTCATCATATTGGTTTTTAAGATTGCAAAAATAATTAATTAAGTGTAATGTCAAATAATTGTTAAATGTTTTTGATACTCTACGCTATAAAAGACTTAGACCTTTTTTAAAATGTTGTAGCGATATAAAATTTTTTAATCTGATATTACAAGTTTGGCACTGTGTAACACTGCATTGCTCTGGTTATCTTGTAATAAAACCATATAGACGCCACTGTTTAAAGAGGCTCTAAGTGTTACGTTAGTAATATCATTTACATCATACAAATCACTTTCAGCAACTGTTTTGGCTGTTACGTCTTTCACAATAACCTTTATGGTAACTTCTTTTGAAGCAGCAATTTCAACATTTATAACATTGTTTGCTGATGCAGGGTTAGGGTTTATACTTTTAATGTAAACCCCTGAATTACTAGAGTACTCATTAACTGATGATATACACTGTGGTGAAGCAATAATAAAGGCTGCACAGTTAAAATAGTCAATTGCGTCACCAACTAAGGGGGCGGGTACAAAGTCTTCAAACCCCTTGTAATCGCCTCCGTGTCGGGTTTCCTTAATCAGCCAATATGAATTCTCGTTATAGTAGTGTGTGTATAAAACGGGCAATTTTGCAACCCTGCTCTTGTACACTCCAAAAACATTTGCACCATGCAAACTGCTGTCGCGGGCATCAAACAGAGTATCGCCATTAGTGGTTGCGTGTCCGGGCTTAAATACAATGCTAATCCCAAACAAACCCCTGTAATGTGGGTACTTCCAAAAGTTTGAAGGGTTGTATTGCTCGTAAACTGCACGCCGAAAAGTATGCGTAGTACTCTTTGCAGAAAATGTATTGTCAAGCAAAAGCGTGTCGATTTTTACGTATTTTTTTCCACTCAACGTAGTACTATCAAAAGTAGTAGGTTGTGCCATCCGCATTAAATAGGGTGAATCAACGGTTAATAATATTGATCCAATCATCGTGTCACGAAAATTATGGTAGTAATACACCAAAACAGTATCAATTACTTGCGTATCGGCAAAACCACGCCGGTAAAAAAAATCAAACCGCAAGCTATCCCAAAAGAAGTCACAGTTGAAGTTCAAAGGCATAATTGGGTTATCGGGGGTAGAAGGGACGGCGGCCCAATTATCATGGAGTACATCAAAAATATGACCTGCTGAATGCCTGTCTATTTCCACAGCCATCCCTGATGTATCAATTTGGTAACGTCCTGTGTCAGGAAAAAGTAGCGCAATGCTGTGGTTGTAATTTGCCGGCTGCACATTACTTTCAACAAAACCTTTGGTTTCAAACCAGCCATTAATACTCAGCCGGGATTGAGATTTTACATCAGGTGTTGAAAAAAAGAGTAGAAGTAGCAAACAAAGCAAACAGCGGATATTCATTAGTGTTTTTTTGTTAAGACTTTAAAAATCAACACAATGTTTACCCTATATCTCCAAGTTGCGGCCGTATTAATAGTTCCTCTATCACTGTTGAAGGAGAGGTGTTGTAGGCCGACCAAATGGCATCCGCAATATCTGTAGGGGGCACAAAACGTTCGGGAGGTAAATCCACCCCGTCCCACGATGAAGTTAAAGTTGCCCCCGGTAATACCGCAGTTACCTTTACGTGTTTGTCTTTTAGTTCTTCGCGCAATACCTTAGTCATACCATACAGTCCAAACTTACTAATGCAGTAAGAGCCGCCGTTGGTATAAGCTGTGATGCTTGCTGTAGAACATATGTTAAAGATATGACCGTGCTTATTTTTTAGTAGCACAGGCAGTAACTTACGGGTAAAATAATAAGGAGCGGCAAGGTTCACGGCCATTAGTTGTTCAAATACGCCTTCTTCCTCGTTGCTAATTTGTCCGGGCCTAAAAATTCCGGCATTATTTACCAAAACATCCACCCTGTCAAACCTGTAGCCTATTTCTTCTGCAAAAAGTTCCAGTTTCGATTTATCGGCCACATCAAAGGCCATAGATAGTACCTGTACCTTATATTGAGTTTGAAGTTGTTCAGCAAACAAGCTCAATTCTTGAGGATTGCGTGCACAAATAGCCACTCTGAAGCCCTGTGCGGCAAACTTTTCAGTAATGGCTCTTCCAATTCCTTTAGTAGCTCCTGTAATAATAGCTGTTTTCATGAGGTAAAAATAACCCTTCGGCAGCAAAATCCGTCAATTTGCCGTTTTGTGCACTTCAATCCCTTGTAAAACATTTATATTTACACCGTTTTTAAACCACGCATGAATATTTTTTACCACTTCGGCAGGTATTTGTTGTTCATAAAAAGCATGTTTTCTCGCCCTGAAAGGTTTAAGGTGTACTACCAGCGAACCATGATGGAAATGAATTCAATCGGGATCGGGAGCCTGCCAATTGTTGCCATAATATCATTGTTTGTAGGGGGAGTAACCACCTTGCAAATAGCATATCAGTTAGTAGCCGGATTGGTGCCTAAGTCAATAATCGGTTCCATCGTTAGCGATTCTACCATTCTTGAGTTTGCACCTACCATTACCTGTTTGGTTTTGGCAGGCCGTGTAGGCTCAAACATAGCTTCTGAAATAGGCACTATGAAGGTGTCAGAACAGATAGATGCCTTAGAAGTGATGGGGATTAACTCATCCGGTTTTTTGGCATTACCTAAAATTACAGCCGCCATCATTATGTTGCCTTGCCTTATTATATTGGCTATGGTACTTTCGATATGGGGCGGTATGCTGGTAGGCGATTTGGCAGGTATATTACCTACCGAGTCGTTTTTAAAAGGTGCCCGCTCTACATTCAGGGGGTTTACTGTTGCCTTTTCGTTGATTAAAGCCTCAGTGTA
>CALRQL020000011.1:0-105351 GCA_943370295.1 Agrobacterium sp. 719_389
TTACCTCTATACTTGGGGTAGTTAGTTTGGCACAGCACGAAACTTCAGACGAAAAAATGCACGAGTACCTGCGCATGGTAGAGATTAGTGTGAAGCGCATGGAGGTGTTGAACAACAACGTAATAGATTATTACATCAACAATAAAAAAGAGGCAAGACTTGAGGTGCTTGATTTTGTGGCCATGATTCAGGAAACCGTGGGCAGCCTTCGCTATTATTTAGGAGCTGATAAGATAAACTTTGACATTAATATCAGTCAAACGTCAAGGTTTATGAACGATGGTTTCAGGGTTCGTTCAGTAGTAAATAATCTTATCAGTAACGCTATTAAATTCCAGCGCCCCGAAAATCCAAATAAGGAAATAAAAATAGATGCGCGTGTGGATGAGAAAGAAGTGTTTTTAAAAGTAATGGATAACGGTATCGGTATAAAGCCCGAAAGTCTTTCGCACATTTTTGATATGTTTTACCGTGCCACGTTTATCAACGCAGGCTCAGGTATAGGTTTGTATGTTACCAAAGAATCTATTGATAAATTGGGTGGTAAAATTGATGTTCAATCCGAAGAAGGGAAAGGAACAGCATTTATTATTTCATTGCCTAATTTAAACGATCAGATTCAGCAAGCTGTCTGATGCATTCTCTCGTTGGCCCATTTCACAGCCAGTTCAAACTGCTCTTCACGGGTTATATCACTATTATCAAGAACCACTGCATCATCAGCCTGTTTTAAAGGACTATCCGCACGTGTAGAGTCAATGCTGTCTCTTTCCAGTAAGTTTTCCATTACTTCGTTCAGTGGCACGTTTTGGCCTTTTTCTGCTAATTCTTTTTGCCTTCTTTCAGCCCTCACTTCCGGACGAGCCGTTAAAAATATTTTCAATTCAGCATCCGGAAACACCACGGTGCCTATATCACGGCCATCCATCACTAATCCCTTATCAGCACCCATTTGTTGTTGTTGTTTCACTAAAAAGCGGCGCACAGCCGATATGGTACTCACTTTACTAACAAACTGGGCAACCGCCATGCTGCGTATCTCATCCTCAACGTTTTTACCGTTTAGATACGTATCGCTGGCACCACGTTGGGGGTTATAAACAAACTGTATGGTAATGTTTTCAAGTGCGCTATCAACTTGGGCTGCATCGTTTTTATCTACCCCGTTTTGGGTAAAGTATAACGCAACCGCACGGTACATCGCCCCCGAATCTATAAAAGTATATCCTAAATGCGATGCAAGGGCACGCGCCATTGTGCTTTTTCCGCACGATGAGTGACCGTCAATAGCTATAATAATCTTTTTCAACACCTGAATTTTAGTACAAAGATAACAAATAAAGGGCTAAAAGCCTTGCAGGTGTTGTACTGCGGGTTTAAATAGAAGGTGTTGTTGTGCTTGGTGCCTTTTTCTTTCTTTTAAAGAAGGTTGGGGTATCTATCAGCAGTGAAAAGTGATGGCTACCGGTTTTTGGAAAGAAGCCTGCGTTGCCATAGCTCACATTCATTTTAAGCAGTTTAAGGCTAAAACCCCATGAAAAGCCGGTAAAGCCGCGCATATCAGGCAAGCTCATTTCTTTGCGGCGTTGGTGGTTATAAGCAAAGCGGATGTTAAAGTTTTTGCTGAAAACGGCTTCTACTCCAAAAATCAAATGGCGCATGATTTTATCGCCGGTAGAAATTTTTTCTTGTATCGGTTTTTGAGTCGCGAAATCAATTTGCAGGTTTTTTGCATTGGGGTTGATGTATGAAATATCACCCTTTTGCAGGTTGTGAGCCACCATTGAAAGTCTGAATGGTGCGTGTTTAAGTTTTTGAGAAACGCCAATCATTACTTCAAACGGTAAATGCTCAGCATTACCGGGCACATATTGCATGATTTGGAAACCTGCATTACGGGCAACTACCGTTGCTGTAAAAAGAGTGTCTTTGCTCACGTATGCTCCGGCAATATCAAAGGCAATACCTAATGATTTGTATGTTTCAAGCTGTGAGTAAACCACCTTCATATTGGCTCCGTAGCGCCATTGTTTTTTGTTATTGCCGTACCCTATTTGGAAGGCCATATCAGAGGCTGTAAAAGTGCCTGTTGAATTTCCTGCGATATCAGTACCTTTAAAAGTACCGTAGTTTAGGTATTGTAAGCCTGCAGCAAACGTGCCCACGCTATCAAAATGCTTTGCGTAGGCAAAATATCCCTGATTTATATCGGTGAAATAGTTGAGGTAATTAATCGAGAGTTGCCTATCCATTTGGCGGTTAATCATGGCAGGGTTTTGAAAGCCGATGTTTACATCCCTGTCGTAAGGGGTGATGTAAGTACCACCCATAGCTGCAATGCGTGCCGATGGGGCAACATTAAGCACCTGATATATTCCGTTTCCGCCAATTTGGGCTGTTGCATGAATTGCGATAAAACAAAAGAAAACAACTATACTTTTTTTCACTGATGCGGTACGTGGTTTACAGACTTCAAATAAAACGAAAAAACCCGTCGGATAATATCTCTGACGGGTTTTATTATGTACAAGTTGTGTAGTTACTTAAAAAAAGTAGTAGTGGAACCCAAAATTAAGGCTCATGGTGCTTAGTCCGAAGTTGAAACCTGATTCAGTCATTGATACTTCGGGGTTTGTGTTTTCTTGGGTGATAGTTTCACTTCTAAACCCAATTAAACCAACATTTGCCTCAAGACCAATGTGAGGAGTGGCAAACCACACAGGGCCGGCAGTTATTGCTGCACCAAAGCCTCTGTTGTTAAATTTATCGACAGTGGTAGTGTTGGAAGATGCGTCATAGTCTTCTTCTTCTGACCCGCCTAAAATTCCATAGACGCCCAACGTTCCGGTAAAACCGAATTGGTCGTTCAACATAAAGTACCTTCTGCCAAATACACCAACATTAATTGGGGTTTCTGTAGTAACGGTTTTATCGTTGTTAGCAAAAAACTCGGTACGTTTTCTATTGGTAAAGGTAGCCACGATGCCAACGGCAGTCTTATCAGCTACAAAATACCCTATAGTAGGGTTGAAGGTAATCAGGCTCTCTTTCCAATCGTCGGTGGAGTTTGAACCTACTTTGATTTTGTTGGAGCTGGAGTTGAAGCCTAATGAACCGCCGGCAAAGAATGTTCCTGATGCGGTTTGCGCCTGAACTGCACTTGCAGATACAGCGATAGCAAATAAAAGAATAAGCTTTTTCATAGTGTTTAGGGTTTGTAAACCGTCAAACACTAATCGTTCCAAAATATTTAATTAAAGAGTAAAATGTTTTAAAAAATTACACTTTTGTTTTTGCTTCGTTCCAAATAGCGTCCATTTCAGCCAGTGTCATATCCTTTAAATTACGGCCTTGCTCTTTGGCTTTCAGTTCAATATACTCAAACCGTTTTTTAAACTTCCGGTTCGTCATTTCAAGGGCATCATCGGGATTTATTCCTTCAAAACGGGCGTAGTTAACAAGCGCAAAGAGTAAATCGCCAAATTCACCTGTAGCATTTTCTGTACCCAGTTCTTCTTGCAGTTCGCCCAATTCTTCTTCTACTTTAGCCCACACCTGTTGTTTATTTTCCCAATCAAAACCCACTTGAGCGGCTTTTTCTTGCATTCGGTAGGCTTTTACCAAGCTGGGCATACTGTTGGGAACACCTGCCAGCAGGCTTTTTTCGCCTTTGCTTTCTTTTTGTTTTATCTGCTCCCAGTTTTGCTTCACTTCATCAGAGCCGCTTACTTTTACATCACCGTAAATGTGTGGGTGGCGAACAATCAGTTTATCGCACAACTGGTTAATGACGCTTGTAATATCAAATGCACCCTTTTCCTGTCCAATTTTGGCATAAAACACAATGTGCAGCAATACATCGCCTAACTCTTTTTTTATCTCGTCAAGGTTATTGGCAAGTATGGCATCCGAAAGTTCATAGGTTTCTTCAATGGTAAGGTGGCGTAACGATTCTATCGTTTGTTCACGGTCCCAAGGGCATTGCTCGCGCAATTCGTCCATTATTTTCAGCAGCCTTTCAAAGGCAACAAGTCGTACATCCGTCATTTACGATGCAAGATAAAGGTTAGTTTACAGTTTTTGGTATTCTGGTTTAATAGGGTTGAAACCTAATTCTGTTAAGATTATGGTATAAGGTTGACCTGTACCGTCATCCTGAACTTGTTTCAGGATCTCACTCTGTGTTAACCGTTAATGATTAATGAGATGCCGAAACAACTTCGGCATGACTGAGTGGGAAACAAAAGAAGCCCCTTTAATTTTGAAAAATGTTTATAATAGTTTTAAAATCAGTAAGATAGGGGGGGTGTTTTTAGGAAAATGTATTATACTTTGGTGATGTATGTTGTAACACATTCTTCGCTTAAATTTGTAGATTAATCAAGCCTTTCAATGGTATAAGCGTTATGTATAAAGAATTGATAGATGGTCTTAAAGAGTATGGCAATGGATTAGCAGAAATAATCAATCCTATCATTAAGCAATATCCAAACTTAAAAGAAAGTAGAATCATAGAGCTTAATCAGATTGCTCAATTTTTACTTTGTATCAATCCAAACATAAGATTTATAGATAAACCCGAGCCTCCAAGTCCTGATTTTATTATTAGTCTTGATGGAAAAAAAATTGGAATAGAACATACTAGGATTCATGATGCAGATACTTTGAAAGTAAAAAAATATCATTCTGTTGTTAACTTAATTGAACATCAAGCAGCTGATAAATTTAAGCGTCAATATCCCAATATGTTGTATTTGGTTAATTTTTTTCTCAGAGGTGATAGCCTAGATATTAAAGCGGCTAAAAAGAATAACATGGTTGATCAAATAAACGGTTATTTGATTTGTAAATTGAATTCTAAGATATGTAACAAACCAGATTTCATAGATTATATTGAGATAATGCCGCATAGCCAATTATCATTTAGTTTTATCGAAAACAACTTTATAGGAGGGAAACTTTCTTACGATAGACTTAAAAAGGAAATCGTTAAAAAAGAGAAAAGATTAGACAGCTATAGAACAAAAGAAAACTTGGATGAGTATTGGCTGGTATTAATGACAGGATCATTAAATTCAGTGTCTCTTCAAATTGATTCATCAATAAACTATAGCACTCAATCAACTTTTGATAAAGTTTACATAAAATCTGATTTTGATAACCAAATAATTAAGGTACACGGTTAACAACAAAGCCCCTTCAAAAACTTGAAGGGGCTTTGTAATAGTATTCTTAACTAGTTGAAGGATTATTTCACTTCTTCGTAGTCAACATCAGTTACGTTGTCTTTACCGTCGCCTGCACCTGCGTTAGCACTTGCATTTGCTCCGGGGTTACCTTCGGTACCGCCTTGTGCATTGTACATATCTTGGCTGGCAGCTGCCCAAGCATCGTTCAGTTTTTGCATGGCTGCATCAATACCGGTGATGTCTTTGTTAGCGTGCGCCATTTTAAGGTCTTTCAAGCCTTCTTCAATCACTGATTTTTTATCGGCAGGTATTTTATCACCGTACTCTTTCAACTGTTTTTCAGTTTGGAAAGCAAGGCTGTCGGCTTGGTTCAATTTGTCCACTTCTTCGCGGGCTTTGCGGTCAGCATCAGCATTCGCCTCTGCTTCGCGTTTCATTTTTGCAATTTCCTCTTCGCTCAAGCCGCTGCTTGATTCGATACGGATTTTTTGCTCTTTGCCTGTGCCTTTGTCTTTTGCGCTTACGTGCATAATACCGTTAGCGTCAATATCAAATGCAACCTCAATTTGTGGAACACCGCGTGGGGCAGGAGGGATGCTATCCAAGTGGAAGCGGCCCAAAGTACGGTTATCGCGTGCCATCGGACGCTCGCCCTGCAATACGTGAATTTCCACGCTGGGTTGGTTATCGCTGGCAGTACTAAATGTTTCAGCTTTTTTAGTAGGGATGGTAGTGTTGGCTTCAATCAGTTTGGTAAATACACCGCCCATAGTTTCGATACCCAACGATAGCGGGGTAACATCCAACAACAACACATCTTTTACTTCACCGGTTAATACACCACCTTGAATGGCAGCACCAATAGCTACTACTTCATCAGGGTTAACACCTTTGCCGGGTTCTTTACCGAAGAATTTTTTAACTGCGTCTTGCACAGCGGGGATACGAGTGCTACCACCCACCAAAATCACTTCGTCGATATCGCTAACTGTTAAACCTGCATTTTTCAATGCGCTGCGGCAAGGAGCAATGGTACGGTCAACCAGGTCGCTTACCAATTGTTCAAATTTTGCGCGGGTAAGGGTGCGCACCAAGTGCTTAGGCACACCGTCAACAGGCATAATATAAGGCAAGTTAATTTCGGTTGAAGTAGTGCTTGAAAGCTCAATTTTAGCTTTTTCGGCAGCTTCTTTCAAACGTTGCATTGCCATTGGGTCTTTAGTCAAGTCAGCGTTTTCGTCTCGTTTAAACTCGTCAGCCAACCAGTCAATGATTTTGTTATCAAAATCATCACCACCTAAGTGGGTATCACCGTCGGTTGATTTTACTTCAAATACACCGTCACCCAATTCAAGTACAGAAACATCGTGAGTACCGCCACCGCAGTCAAACACCACAATCTTCATGTCTTTGCTGCGTTTGTCCAATCCATAGGCAAGGGCAGCGGCAGTAGGCTCGTTAATGATACGTTTTACTTCAAGGCCTGCAATTTCGCCGGCTTCTTTGGTTGCTTGGCGTTGTGCATCGTTAAAGTAAGCAGGTACGGTAATAACGGCTTCTTTTACTTCGTGGCCTAAGAAATCTTCAGCAGTTTTCTTCATTTTCTGAAGTATCATGGCCGATATTTCTTGGGGTGTATATAAGCGGTCGCCAATTTTAACACGTGGAGTGTTGTTATCGCCTTTGGCAACTTGGTAAGGGATGCGTTTAGTTTCTTCTTTAAGGTTATCGAAGGTTTGACCCATAAAACGCTTGATAGAGTAGATAGTGTTTTGAGGGTTTGTAATGGCTTGACGTTTGGCAGGATCGCCAATTTTACGCTCACCATTATCTAAAAATGCAACAATGGACGGAGTAGTGCGTTTGCCTTCGCTGTTGGCAATTACCACAGGCTCGTTACCTTCCATTACAGCTACACAACTGTTGGTTGTGCCTAAGTCAATTCCGATTATTTTTCCCATTTTATTTCGTTAATGTTTTTAAGTCAGGAAACAATTTGCAATAGCAGTGCCATTGCGATAGTGCTGACAATTTGGGGCGAAACGGCAGAAATTAGTCACTGCGGATAGTAATGGTACTGACATGTGCTGACAGAGTGGCAGAATTAGAGTTAAATAAAAAAGTCCGGACGTTGTTGCGGCCGGACTTAGTTATATAAAGAGTTTTAACGGTTTACCACCAACCGTAATCCCAGTAATCATCTTCAGAGTATACTGAAAATTCACTGCTGCCAAAGTATTTTTGGTAGGAACCGTTTAGGTAGCCATATACTTCCATTTTGTACTCACCAACTATAAAGGCATTCATTTCCATCCAGTAGCCATAATATTGAGGAGTAATGGGGTATTCAAATTCACCTTGGTACACCCAGTAATCGTTATCACTTGTACCGTTTGTGTAGTCTCTGAAATAGGCTTTAACCTTTAATTTGTTGCAAGTTATTGGTTTGGTGTCGTCAACAATAATGTAAAAGGGTACGCTTTCTTCGGCGTCAAACAGGTATATATCGCCGTAAATTGGATTTTGTATGCTATCTAATCCGCTTGCTATACTAACAGTTTGTGCCCTTGCAGCCACAAATGAAAGTGCAACAAAAGCCAGTAATAGGATTTTTTTCATAGGTAAGGTTGATTTGAACCCAAAACTAAAGTTTTTCATCTGATTTTTTCATTTGGTTAGTAAAGTTTTATCCAATAATCGGATGAAAAGTAAACGGCGGTATTTGACATTGTGCATTTATCAATTAACAATACCAGAACAGACAAGGAGCAAATCAATAATTAATAGCCTTATTTCCCCGTTACAACCCCGATAATAGCCTCGGCCACACGTTCACCGTCCATAGCGGCGGAAACAATACCCCCCGCATAGCCTGCACCTTCGCCGCAAGGATATAAACCGCTTATTTGCGGGTGCTGTAAGGTTTCTTTATCACGAGGGATGCGAACAGGGGAGGAGGTGCGCGATTCTACACCTACTAACACCGCATCATTAGTGTAATAGCCCCGCATTTTTTTGCCGAAAGCTTGCAAACCTCCCCGCAAACGGGTGGCAACTTCGGCGGGCAATACATCATCTAATGAAACAGGGGTTACACCCGGTATGTAAGAGGTTTCAGGTAATGACGAGGATATTTTTTTATTTACAAAATCAGTTACCCGTTGTGCAGGGGCGGTAAGGTTGCTGCCGCCTTTTACAAAGGCACGTTGTTCAATTTCAGCTTGCAAATACATGGCGGCCAAGGGTCCATGTTTGGCAAATTTTTGCCAGTCTTTTTCTTCAATGCTCACCACCATGCCGCTATTAGCAAATTTACCGTTGCGTTTGCTGGGGCTCCAGCCGTTTACCACCACCTCACCCGGTGCGGTAGATGCAGGTGCAATAATTCCACCCGGGCACATACAAAAACTAAAAACTCCTCTGCCGTTCACTTGCTCCACCAAACTGTAACTGCTGGGCGGCAAAAACTCACTACGCGCATCACAGTGGTATTGGATGCGGTCAATCAGTTCTTGCGGATGCTCAATGCGCACACCCAAGGCAAAGGGTTTCGCCTCGATTTCGATTCCCTTTTTATGAAGCAACTCAAAAATATCGCGGGCACTATGACCGGTGGCCAGTATGATATGTCGGGCGACAAACTCTTCACCGTCCGCAGTTTGTACCCGTTGCAGTTGGTTATTTTGATGAATAATATCCGTTACCCGCTTGTTAAAAAGCACTTTACCGCCAAAACGGATAATGGTTTCACGCATGGCAGCTACAATATCAGGCAGTTTATTGGTGCCAATGTGCGGGTGGGCTTCGTAGGCAATGTTTTCAGCGGCACCATGCTCTACAAATACCTGTAATATTTTGGCAACGTTACCGCGTTTATTGCTGCGTGTGTATAGCTTACCGTCGCTGTAAGTACCGGCTCCGCCTTCGCCAAAGCAATAGTTACTATCGGGGTTTACCACACGGTCTTTGTTGATGGCCGCTAAATCGCGCCTACGTTCTCTAACATCCTTGCCCCGTTCTAATATCACGGGACGTATGCCTGCCTCAAGCAAGCGCAAAGCCGCAAACATTCCCGCAGGGCCTGCACCGATGATAATTACCTCGTGAGGGGCATGGGTGCAATCTTGGTAAAGGGTAGGATTTTCAAAAAGGGGAACAGCGGGAAGTTTTCCTGCACCGTCGGTTTTCAACACGTATTCGATGACCAAACGGACAATAATGTTCGCTTTTCGGGCATCAATCGATTTTTTACGGATTTTCCAATCCGAAATTTTATCAACATCCATACGCAGCTTTTCAGCAAGGCGCAGCAATGTTTTTTCGGGAAAAAAAGCCTCTTCAGGCGAGAGATATAGTTCAGCTGTATTGTTCATAAGTTAGGTTTCTATCCTAAAATGTTACTGCAATTTTAATTAAAAAATTAAAAAGCCCATTTTTGCAGCAAAAATCCTGCCATGAGAGATATAGAGCATTTGAAGAAAATGGCCACACAAGTGCGCCGAGATATAGTGAGACAAGTACACGCAGCTAAGTCGGGACACCCCGGCGGGTCGTTGGGTTGCGCCGATTACCTTACCGCCTTGTACTTTGATGTAATGCAACATACCCCCCAGCCGTTTGATATGACGGGCAAAGGGCAGGATGTATTTGTACTTAGCAACGGCCACATTTCGCCAGTGTTCTATTCAGTGCTTGCCCGCAGCGGGTATTTTGATGTAAAAGAACTTAGCACTTTCCGTAATATAAACTCACGTTTGCAAGGCCACCCTGCCACCCACGAGGGCTTGCCCGGTGTGCGTATTGCCAGCGGTTCATTGGGTCAGGGGCTTTCTGTTGCTGCAGGTATTGCTTTAGGCAAAAAGCTGGAAAACGAAAACAACCTTGTATTTGCCCTATGCGGTGATGGTGAGTTGCAAGAAGGCCAGATTTGGGAAGCGGTGATGTATGCTGCCCACAACAAGGTGGATAACCTGATAGTAGCGGTTGATTTTAACGGCCAGCAAATTGACGGCAGCACCAAAGACATCATGGGCTTTACAAGCCTTAGAGAGAAGTTTGAAGCTTTTGGCTGGCAAATACTTGAAATGGATGGTAACGTGATGGAAGAAGTGGTAGCTACACTTGATAAAGCAAAAGCGATGGCTTTTAACGGCAAACCTACCATGATAGTAATGAAAACCGAAATGGGTGCAGGCGTTGATTTTATGATGGGTAGCCACAAATGGCACGGTATAGCTCCTAACGACGAGCAATTAGCTGCTGCATTGGCACAATTGCCTGAAACGTTTGGAGATTATTAAATAGTGTTTGGTGATTTGTGATTAGGGATTTTTACCCTTGAGTAATGAGCAGGATAATAAAAGGCACAGTTTTTTCATTGATACAATGAACACTACGGAAAATTAAAGGATGAACGGATATAAAAAATACCTGTTGGCCGCTTTGCTGAGCCTATTTATGCTGCCCTCGTTTTCGCAAAAAAAGACAAGGATTTTGTTTTTGCTGGATGCATCGGGTAGTATGTGGGCAAAGATGGAGAAGGACAATCGTATGACGGTTGCTAAAAACCTTCTCAGTAAGATGGTTGACAGCCTTAAAACCTTTGATTTCGTAGAGGTTGGTTTGCGTGTGTATGGACATACCAGCCCTAAAGCCGCCCAAAATTGCAAAGACACCCGTTTGGAAGTTCCTTTTGGGAAAGACAATGCCGAAGACATAAAAAAGAAACTGCAAGGGATAAAACCCAGCGGTACCACACTGATAGCCTATTCACTTACACAGGCCGCCTATGATTTTCCCAACCAACCGGGTTGGCGAAACATTATTATTTTGATTACCGACGGTATTGAAGAATGCGACGGCGACCCCTGTGCTGTTTCAGAAGCCTTGCAAAAACAAGGTGTAATGCTTCGCCCGTTTGTTATCGGGGTAGGCGGTAATGAAAATTTTGCGGGTGCTTTTGAGTGTGTAGGCAGGTATTTTGATGCCAAAACCGAAGGTGATTTTGAGAGTATTTTGGGTACGGTAGTTTCGCAAGCGTTAAACGCAACAACGGCTCAGGTAAACTTGCTGGATATAAAAGGCAGGGCGACAGAAACCAATGTAAACATGACGTTTTACGACTCGCGCAGCCACAAAATAATTTATAACTACATACATACGATGAACGACAGGGGAGTGCCCGATACCTTAGTGCTCGACCCCGGTTATAAGTACGATATGGTAGTGCATACCTTACCGCCAGTGTATAAATACGGTATTGAGGTGATGCCCGGCAAACACAACATTATTGCTGTGGATGCCCCGCAAGGAGATTTGATGCTGAAAATGGACGGACTTACCAACTATGAGCGCGTATTTGCACGCGTAATGCAAGGCGGGAAAACCGAAACCATTAACGTGCAGGAGTTTAATACCCGACGCAAGCTGATTGTGGGCAAATATGATTTAGAGGTGCTTACTACGCCGCGTGTGTACATGAGCAATGTGTCGATAGACCAAAGCACTACCACTACTGTAACCATTCCGCAGCCCGGTAAACTAATTTTACTATTGGGTAATGAATTTACGGGGGGTATTTTTACCATGAATAAGAACAACAATTTTGAGTGGGTAGCGGATTTTGACTCTAAAAACCGCAAACAAACCATATTGTTGCAGCCGGGTAAATACAAGTTGATTTTCAGGCCGATGAAGGCCAATTTAACAGTGCTTACTTCTGAACGTGAGTTTGAAATCACATCGGGTGGAGCTACAAATATTAATTTGAATTAAAATTTACGGGTTAGCTGAGGGCTTTACAGCAGTACTCGGTTCACCAATAAGTCAGTAACTGAAAAATGAAACACTACGATATACTGGACAAGAAAGATACCCGCTCTGGTTTTGGAGCAGGTTTGTTAGAATTAGGAAAAACCAACCCTAATGTAGTAGCCCTTTGCGCCGACCTTACCGGGTCGTTGAAAATGGATGCCTTCCAAAAAGAGTTTCCGCAACGCTTTTTTCAAGTAGGTATTGCAGAGGCAAACATGATGGGTTTGGCGGCAGGTTTAGCAACCACGGGTAAAATACCTTTTACCGGAACGTTTGCTAACTTTTCTACCGGCCGTGTTTTCGATCAAATTCGCCAGTCTATCGCATACTCGGATAAGAACGTAAAAATATGCGCTTCGCACGCTGGTTTAACCTTGGGTGAAGACGGTGCTACCCACCAGATATTAGAAGACCTTGGGCTGATGAAAATGCTGCCAGGTATGACGGTAATTAACCCCTGCGATTTTAACCAAACCAAAGCCGCTACCATAGCTATTGCCAATCACCACGGATCTGTTTACTTGCGTTTTGGCCGCCCTGTGGTGCCTAACTTTACTGCACCCGACCAAAAATTTGAGATTGGTAAAGCAGTGATGCTGAACGAGGGAACCGATGTAACCATCGTTTGTACAGGCCATTTAGTGTGGAAGTGTATCGAAGCCGGACATATTTTGGCCGAGAAAGGTATCAGTGCCGAAATAATAAATATACACACCATTAAACCTTTGGATGAAACTGCCATCTTACAGTCAGTTGCAAAAACCAAATGCGTAGTAACCGCCGAAGAACACCAAATGAATGGAGGCTTGGGAGACAGTGTATGCCAGTTATTGGCTCGTACTACTCCTGCACCTGTTGAGATGGTTGCCGTAAAAGATACTTTTGGCGAAAGCGGTACTCCCGAAGCATTGATGACAAAATACGGATTGGATGCCCCTGATGTGGTAACTGCCGTACAAAAGGTTTTGCAACGCAAAGGATAAATTGCGTACATAACCTTACACCATAGTTGAGCGAGGCAAACCCCCAAATAAGCGAAGATGAGCAACTGGTGCGCCAGTTTAAAGACGAACGCACGCGCAGCCTTGCCCTACACCTCATTATTAAAAAATATGAGAAGAAGGTGTATTGGCACATACGCAAGATTTTAATTGACCACGACGATACCGACGATGCCCTTCAAAACACCTTTATCAAGGTGTGGGAAAACCTTTTAAATTTCAGAGAAGACAGTAAGCTGTACACTTGGTTGTACCGCATTGCCACCAACGAAGCCTTGGCTATTTTGAAAAAGAAGCGCACCCGCTTCTTTTTGCCGCTTGTAGATGTTGAAGCTGAGTTAAGCTCAAAAATTGACAATAGCAGCCATTACACAGGCAATGAAATTGAGCGCAAGCTGCAAAAGGCTCTGCTGAAACTGCCCGAAAAACAACGCATAGTGTTTAATATGAAGTATTATGACGACATGAGGTATGAAGATATAAGCGAAGTATTGGGCACCAGTGTGGGCGCATTGAAGGCATCGTACCACCATGCAGTAAAAAAAATTGAAAGATTTTTAGAAAGTGATTAAACCATAAGCTGTTATACTTATCAAATACACAAATGGAACCGAATGACGAACATATACGAAAGCTGACAGGCAACTCAAAACCCGAGGAAAACTTTAAAGTCCCTCAGGGTTATTTCGAAGCGTTTTCTTCGACCGTAAAAGAAAAAATTGAGAGTAGGTCGCAACCCAAAAAGGCACCCTTTTTCAGTGCCTTTTTACGCCCCGTGTTTTCAATCCCGGTGGCAGCGGTTATTGTACTTGTAGCAGGGTATTTTGTGTTCTTTTCCTCTCCAACGCCTGAACAACCGCCGCTTGTAACTGCCGAAATGCAGGACACTTTGGACATTAGTGAAGAGGCTATAGAAGAGTACTTGGCCGGTGATATTGAACTTGTGGGTGTGGATGAGGCTTTGGATGAAGATATACTGGTGTATGTGCTTGAAGCCGATGATGATAAAGTATCGGTAGAAACGGTGGATAGTAAAGGCCGCACAGGGGTGATAAAAGACAGTGCTACTGAGCTGGATGTAGAGGACATTGAGGAGTATCTGCTTGAACACGCCGACGAAACACTATTTGAAAACCTTTGATAAATAACAACGAGTATGAAAAAGATAATAATAGCATTATTGATGGGTTGCTTTGCGGTGAGCGCATTTGCACAACCCGATAAGGAAAAAATAAAAGAGCTTAAAGTGGAGTTTTTGAAAAAGAAACTGGCTCTTACAGAGGACGAAGAGAAAAAATTTATGCCTTTGTACGAGAAGTTTATGACGGAGAGCGAGGAGCTGCGCAAAACGTTTAAAACAGACATTGATTTAGAGGATGTTGACCTAACCTTTATGACCGATGCCGAATGCGAAAAACTGATTAATGATATTATAGAGTTTAAGCAAAAAGAGGTGGACTTGATTAAAAAACACACGGCTGAGTTTAAGAAAGTGTTGCCTGTGAAAAAGGTAGCGATGATTTTTAAGGCCGAGGTAGAGTTTAGGAAGCACCTGTTTAAAAAGCTGAAAGATAAACGCAAAGACAAGAAAAAAGGCGACAAGGGAGATAAAGGCAAGAAGGGCAAAAAAGATGTGCCTGAAACAGAAGAAGAGGAATAAGAATGCCTAACACACTATAACGAAAAAGGCGGTTTCAAAAAATTGAAACCGCCTTTTTGCTTATAAAGAAATCAAAGGTTAAACCAACTCAACATCTAATGATGTATCGGTTTTTACCACCTTGGCAACGTTTTGATTGGTGAGGCCTTTAATGGCAGTGTCCCATTTTTTGCCGCTAAGTGCAGCTGCCTCTTTCAAATCGGCCAAAGGCATGGTGTTGTGTTTTTTCAAAATATCAAGCACCAGCTTTTCATCAGCAGTTAATTCTACTTCAGTTTCTTTCTTCTCAGGGCGCATTTGAGGGAAGAACAACACGTCTTGAATAGAGTTTGAGTTGGTCATAATCATACTCAAACGGTCGATACCAATACCCAAACCGGCTGTTGGAGGCATACCGTATTCAAGCGCACGAAGAAAGTCTTCGTCAAGCACCATTGCTTCTTCATCACCGCGTTTGCCCAGTTCTAATTGCTCTTCAAAACGTTGGCGTTGGTCAATCGGGTCGTTCAATTCGCTAAAGCTGTTGCAAATCTCTTTACCGTTACATATTGCTTCAAAACGCTCTACCAAGCCGGGCTCGGTGCGGTGTTTCTTAGCCAACGGAGACATTTCTACAGGATAATCCATGATAAAAGTAGGCTGTATCAAAAGCGGTTCTACTTTAGCACCAAAAATCTCATCAATAATTTTGCCCCTGCCCATTGTGCTATCAATATGGATACCCATGTTGCGAGCTGCCGCAGCCATTTCCTCTTCGGTCATTTTGCTCACGTCAACACCGGTAAACTCTTGTATAGCACCGTACATGGTGTAGCGTTTCCAAGGGCGTTTAAAGTTTATAACGTTAGGTCCGCAAACTACCTCGGTAGTACCGTGCAGGTTCAGTGCAATTTGCTCTACCATCTCTTCCACCAAGTCCATCATCCAGTAGTAGTCTTTGTAAGCAACATACAACTCAATCTGGGTAAACTCAGGGTTGTGGAAACGGCTCATACCCTCGTTACGGAAATCTTTCGAAAACTCATACACACCGTCATAGCCGCCAACAATTAGGCGTTTCAAGTACAACTCGTTGGCAATGCGCAGGTATAGCGTCATATCCAATGTGTTGTGGTGTGTTTTAAACGGACGAGCTGCTGCACCACCGTACATGGGCTGTAAAATGGGCGTTTCTACCTCCAAATACCCTTTTTCGTTCAGGTATTGGCGCATGGTGTTCATCAGTTTGGTACGTTTTATAAACGTTTCGCGCACGTGCGGGTTTACAATCAAATCCACATAGCGCATGCGGTAGCGTTGCTCAGGGTCGCTAAAAGCATCAAACACCTCACCGTCTTTTTCTTTTACAATCGGCAATGATTTTATTGCTTTGCTCAAAAACTTAAACTCAGTAACGTGTATTGATATTTCGCCGGTTTGTGTGGTAAACACATGGCCTTTAACTCCAATAATGTCGCCAATATCTACCAGTTTTTTAAAAACAGGATTGTATAGGGTTTTATCCTCTCCGGGGCAAATTTCGTCGCGGTTCACATATATCTGTATCTTACCCTTACTGTCTTGTAAAACAGCAAAAGCAGCCTTACCCATATCACGTACCAACATTACCCTACCGGCTATTGATATATTCTTAAACTCACCGGCCTTCTCAGGGGTGAAGTTTTCTAAAATGTGTACTGTTGAGGAATTTACCTCAAAAAGTTCAGCAGGGAAGGGCTCAATCCCCAACTCACGCAATTGGTCAATCTTTTGCCTGCGTAAAAGTTCCTGTTCGTTTAATTCCATTCGTGCGTTTCAAAAAAATTTGCGCGAAGATAACCTGATTTGCCTAAAGGTTGAACAAATAGCTTTACAGAGCTTGAATTATGTTGTAGTAGCTCTGGTGCGGTACATTAAGTAATGAAAAATGCCCTGTAATTTGCTTTTGGCATAAATACAGGGCATTATGTATGTGTTTTTAAAATATGCCTTATGTTTTTGCAAGTTTAAAGTCCAGCAATACCTCAAGGCCTTCGCGCAGGATTAAATCTTTTTGGTAGCTGCCGTCTTTTTCAAGTTTCTCAATCTGTGCTTCACGGGCTTTTTTCTCTTTTTCGTTCTTGTCTATTTCACGCTTGTAGGCTTCAAACTGCACGCTCACATAGCGGCGGTTACGCGCAATTTCAACTGATGTTACGTCTTCAAGTAAAAACTTGTAGGCGTTGTTCTTCTTCATGCGGTTGTTATGCGCTTCAACCAATTGGCTGCGTTTGGCTGAAAGGTCGGCTGTTTTGGTATAATCAGCGCTCTTAATTTGATCCCAAGGCAAAGCGTATGGGCTTTCGTCTTCGCCAAACTCTTTGCTTGCATATAAGCTGGGTAAGGCCACGTCAGGGATTACTCCTTTTATTTGGGTACTGCTGCCGTTTACACGGTAGAATTTTGCAATGGTTATTTTTAGTTGTCCTGCATTTTCTCCTTTGGGAAGAAGCAAATAGGGGTTAAGGTCGGCAACTGTTTGCACAGTACCTTTGCCGTGTGTTTGTTCACCTACTATGATACCGCGACCATAATCTTGGATGGCTGCTGCAAAAATTTCTGAGGCGCTGGCACTAAATCGATTTACCAATACCACCAATGGGCCGTCGTATGCCACACCGGGATCGTTATCGGTTTCAACATCAATACTTCCATCAAGGTTTTTCACCTCTACTACAGGGCCGTTTTTGATAAACAATCCTGTAAGTTTTATGGCTTCAAGCAAAGCTCCGCCACCGTTGTTGCGCAAGTCAATCACTAAACCGTCAATCCCAATTTTAGAGAGGCTATCTATGATAATTTTCACGTCGTGGCTAGTGCTTTTAAAGCTTTTGTCGCCCGATTTTGCTCCTTGGAAATCATAGTAAAAAGATGGCAACTTAATTACCCCTGCTTTGTAGGTGGTTTTACCGCGTTTAATTTCTTGTATCTCGCCTTTGGCAGCTTGGTCTTCAAGTTTTATTTTATCACGTACTATTCGTACTTCTTTGTGTTTATCAGTAACGGCGGCTTTAGCATCAATAATTTTAAGACGTACAATAGTCCCTTTTTTACCCCGTATTAAGGAAACTACATCGTCTATGCGCCAGCCCAGCACATCTACAAATTCGCCTGTATCACCTTGTGCAACAGCCACAATGCGGTCGTTGGCCTGTACTTTTCCGCTACGGTCGGCAGGGCCTCCTTTTACGACTTCACGAACCTTTGTATATTCTCCTTCGGTTTGCAGGGTAGCTCCGATACCTTCTAATGAAAGCGATGAACCGATATTAAAATCCTCAGCAGCACGGGGCGAAAAATAGTTGGTATGAGGGTCGATAATGGTAGTAAACGAGTTCATGAAAATATCATACACGTCTTCGCTTTTCATCTTCTTCAACTGCTTTTCGTAGTTATCGTAGCGTTTACGTACTACATCCGAAGTGCTTTTCCAGTCTTTACCGGTAGCAATCATGCTAAGGCATTCGTATTTAATCTTGTTCGTCCATAATTTATCCCACTCACTTTTGCTGGCACTCCAAGGCGATGTTTCCCTATCCACCTCAAACGAGTCGTTGGCGCTAAAATCCATCGAGTCTTCAAGCAAAATGCGGGTAAAGGCAATGCGGTCTTCGGCACGCATTAAAAAAGTGTTATATACCTTGTAAGCAAACTCCAGTTTACCATCTTGCAGGTAATTATCAAGTTTTAGCTCATCCTTTGCAAAATCATCTATATCGCTTTGCAAAAAGAAGCTACGGGTGTAATCAACGGCGGCAAGGTATTCTTTAAATACTTTTTTGCTCAACTCGTCGTCAAGTTCAACTTTATGATAGGCTTGGCTGCTTAGCAATCCGCTTACCACCTGACTGATTTGCTGGTGGCGGGGCATAGGCTGCAAGTTTAGTAATGATAGGGAAGTACTATCTTGCTGTGCACTGGCAGCAATTATCCAAAAAGCCCCGAGGGCTACAAAAAATTTCTTCAACATACGTTGTTCTCTCTCCAAAATAATTTACAATGATTATTCCATTTACTTACCCTTACATACAAATTAAGATGAAAAGGTAAAATTATCCTGCTAATGTTCTTTTATGACGGATAAAATAGGGGCTAAGTTTACTGTGTGAAGGCAAATTGCAGCATATTTGCACCCATTTGCAAGGCTTTTTGACGCTTTTCTTCGCTATCGTTGTGCACACCGGCATCTTCCCAGCCGTTACCTAAATCGCACTCGTAAGTGTAAAAGCATACCAAACGTCCCTCATACAACAATCCGAATCCTTGTGGCGGTTTATTATCATGCTCGTGTATTTTGGGCAACCCGTTGGGGAAATTATATTTCTGATGATAAATAGGATGGCTGAATGGTAACTCTATAAAGTCTAAATCAGGAAATACCTTTTTCATTTGCGGACGCACGTAAGGGTCTAAACCATAATTGTCATCTATGTGCAAAAAGCCGCCTCCCATTAAGTAGTTGCGTAAATTTTCGGCCTCTTGGTCGGTAAATACAAAGTTTCCGTGGCCGGTCATGTGTATAAAAGGGTAATTAAAAATCTCAGCACTACCGGGTTCAGCAGTTGCCTCATCGGGGTCGATGTTCATATCCAAATTGTTATTACAAAAGCGGATAAGGTTGGGCAACGAAGTTTTATTTGCATACCAATCACCGCCGCCTCCGTATTTCAGCCGTGCGATTTTAAACGACGGGGGAGGAGCCAGCGAAGAGAATACTATAAAAGTTATCAGCAGTAGCGTGATGTGCTTTAGTTTCATGGGTTAATTTCAAATTTAGCATTTATGAGCGTTGCAGCAACCATTGCAGCAGTTTCTGTGCGCAAACGGTTTACGCCTAAGGATACCGGTTCAAAACCTACTTTTTGTGCAGCTTGTACCTCGGCAGGGCTAAAGTCTCCTTCGGGTCCTATTAATATTACTGAGTTTTGATAAGTAAACGGTTGAGAAAGTAAGTGTTGTGTGTTTTCGGTTTCGCAATACCCCATAAACAGGTTGGCATTTTGCAGAGCGGTATTTATAAAATTTTCAAAAGTTTGTAGTTCACTTAACTGTGGTAAGTAAAACTGCAACGATTGTTTCATGGCCGAAAGCGCAATTTTGTTTAATCGTTCCGTTTTAAGCACTTTACGTTCCGAGTGTGTGCATTGTATAAAGCTAATTTTAGCCACACCAATCTCTGTTAGTTTTTCAACCAGCCACTCAATACGGTCGATATTTTTGGTAGGAGCTACCACAACGTGCAGTGGATGTGCTGATTGTTCAATATGTTGTGTGTTCTCTATTTCGGCAATACAATGGTGCTTCGCAATTTCTTTAATGCGGGCACTAAATAAATTTCCCTTACCATCGGTTATGGCAAGTTCACTGCCTACCGCTTTGCGCAATACTTTAAGGTGATGAAACTCTTCATCCTCAAGCCGTATTGTATTGTTTTGAATGTTGTGCGAATAAAAAAGCTGCATGTGCAGTAGCAAAAGTAATCACATTAGTCGTTAAACCGCCTCAAGTCAATGGATTTAAACGTCCATTCAGGGGTGTTCAAATCATGTCCATAGGCAATAGTGTACCAAGGATTATTAGTATTCTCGGGATTTTTCAACACATGTATTTCTTGTGCCGGCATATAACTTTGCACCAGCATAAAGGTTCGTTGTCCGGTTTGTTTATTTATAGCTACATCAGCCACCATCACGGCGTGGCCATAGGGGTAACCGGTTTGTATAAAAATATCGCCGGGCTGGATTTCATCTACCGATATTTTCATTAACTCAGCATTTAGCGATAATGTGCCTGCGTATGTAAATACCACATCCAAATACTTTCTAAAAGTTTTGTAGCTGTAGTCTCTTTTTGCGGTTCGTGCCCAACGCACTTGGTTATTTAGTAATACGGGACGGTCACCTTCTGCATACGATTTGTACTCAGCCCGCTCACCGTTAGTAAAATTATAGTGGATTCTTTTGTATTCTTTTCTGCTAAATAAATACTCTGCCCGCAAGCGTATTACGGCATCGGCGCATTGTTGTAAATCACGGTTGCCAACGTCCATTTTAACAACTGCAAACTGTGCATCTTGGTTTTCTTTTTTCTGTCCGTTATACAAATACACCGTTTTATCTTCTTTCAATTCAAGGTTACGTAAGTACAGTGTAAAACTGTCAATCCCTGTTGTATCGCGCACAAAGCCATCCGGCGGTGGAATTTCCCCTATTCTATCATACACCCCTAATGGTTTTTCCTGTGTTTTTTCTGTACAAGAAGCCAATAATGTAACCAAGCATAAAAACCACATCATAGTTTTATAACGTCGTAAACAACTGTTAATTGCGGGAATGTGTGTTTTTATGAGAGTCATTTGTGACGTTAAAAATACAATGTTGCTGTTAAAATAAAACAAAAATTCGTTTACAAAGGCTGATTTTTCGAGTAAAAAGCGGTGCGGCTTACATGTAATGTATAATACCGCTTACTACTAAAAGATACATAAACTGAATCAAACATACGTGTTACAAGTGATAGAGTGCTTTTGTTTGAAATCTCAACATTATAAAGATGAAAAATTTATCCACATCTTGCAGTTGCTATTCAAATCGTATTACATTTGCTTTACGAAATTAACAGAAAAATATGGCCGAGAATACAGAAAAACTAAAAGTTTTACAATCAACCATAGAACGCTTGGAAAAGGCCTATGGCAAGGGTGTTGTGATGAAGATGAGCGACGACAGGGTGGAGGAAGTAGAGGCAGTGTCGACCGGTTCATTGGGCTTGGATGTAGCACTGGGAGTGGGCGGTTTTCCGCGCGGCAGGGTAATAGAAATATACGGCCCCGAATCGTCGGGTAAAACTACATTGGCCATGCATTGCATTGCTGAAGCCCAGAAAAAAGGCGGGATTTGTGCTATTGTGGATGCTGAACATGCTTTCGATAAAAATTATGCGCAAGCATTGGGCATTGATACAGATAATTTGTTGATTTCTCAACCTGATGATGGTGAGCAGGCACTTGAAATTGCCGATAACTTGATACGTTCAGGAGCTATTGATGTGTTGGTAATTGACTCTGTTGCTGCGTTAGTTCCAAAGGCTGAGATTGAAGGTGATATGGGAGACAGTAAAATGGGTTTGCAAGCCCGTTTGATGTCGCAAGCGTTGCGTAAACTAACAGGTACAATTAATAAAACCGGCTGTATTTGTATTTTTATTAACCAGCTGCGTGAGAAAATAGGGGTGATGTTTGGTAACCCTGAAACTACTACCGGTGGTAATGCGTTGAAGTTTTATGCTTCAGTACGTTTGGATATACGCCGCATAGGTCAGCTTAAAGAAGGTATGGAAATAGTTGGTAACCGTACCAAGGTGAAGGTTGCAAAAAACAAAGTGGCTCCTCCGTTTCGTGTGGTTGAGTTTGATATTTTGTATGGTCAAGGTATTTCTCGCATCGGTGAGATTATAGACATGGGCGTTGATTACGATATCATTAAGAAAAGCGGTTCGTGGTTTAGCTACAACGATACCAAGTTGGGACAAGGCCGTGATGCTGTACGCCAATTGTTGAAAGACAATCCTGAGCTGTGCGAAGAAATAGATGTGAAAATACGCGAGATTGCTAAGAGTGGCTTAAAAATTAAAGCCGAAGTAGATTAATAGCATTCTTTTATCTGATATACAATTACCCGCAATTATTGGCTTTGCATGCTGATATTGCGGGTAAAGTTTTTTATGGCAATTGAGAAGATAAATATTGAACGATTAGACGAAGTATTTACTATTTACAAGGATTGTAAAGCCGCACTTGATGAGCAGGGTATTTATCAGTCCACTGATAAATACCCTGTACTATCAACTGTTGAGGCGGATATACAAGCGCAGGAATTGTTTGGGGTTATAGAAAATGGTAAGTGTTTAGGCTTGATATGTTTAAATGAAGAACAATCGCCACAATACGATACTATTGGCTGGCAATGTTTGCAAAGAAAAGTATTAGTGATACACCGGCTTGCCGTGGCTCCTGGTTTTCAGAAACAAGGTATTGCAAGGCAATTGATGGATTTTGCAGAATATTTTGCAAAAGAGCAGGGTTATGCTGCCATTCGGTTAGATTCATATAGCGCCAATGAACGTTCGGTTGCTTTGTATGTTAGGCGTGGCTATACCAACTGCGGCCAAGTATTTTTTGAAGGCAGGGAGCTTCCCTTTTTCTGTTTTGAGAAAGCGGTAAATTAAAAAAGCCCCTTTTTAAGAGGGGCTTACCAATATTTGAAAAAATGTGTAACCGTTATTTAAGTATGTTATTCTTTTTTAAAGCGTCGTAAAAGCCTTCTTTATAGTTTTTACCAATCGGTATTTTTTGGCCGTTAATTTCAACATTCCCGCCTACAATAGTTATAATTTTATCTAAGGCAACAATAAATGAACGATGTACCCTTTTAAAATACCTTTCGGGTAGTTTTTCTTCCATATTTTTCATGGTTTGCAGGGTAATATATCGCTTTTCGGGGGTATGTATTTTCACATAGTCAGCAAGAGCCTCAACAAATAAAATATCGTTGTAGCTTACCTTCTGAAGCTTTTGGTCTGATTTGATAAAAATATAATCGTCTTCACGCTGGCTGTGCTCGTTTTTTAGCACAAACAACTCTTCGGCTTTGCGTACAGCCTTCAAGAAACGCTCTTGTGAAAAGGGTTTCAGCAGATAGTCGATAGCATTTAATTCAAATCCTTCAACAGCATAATTTTGGTATGCAGTGGTAAAAATAACCATTGGAGGGTCTTTGAGAGAACGTAAAAAATCAATCCCTGTGATTTCAGGCATTTGTATATCCAGAAATATCAAATCCACTTGATTATGTTTCATTTTTTCAAGTGCTTCGATAGCATTGCTGCAAATACCTACTAAATTCAGCTGGGGTGTTTTTTTTACGTAACTATCAAGGATGTCTTGCGCCAAGGGCTCATCATCAACAATCAGACAGCTTACTGTCATAACATCGGTTTTTAGGTTGGTTGAAAATTGCAAAAGTGTGTGTAATTATTTTTTATAAACGCAAAGTTGCCTGTAAAGTATGTAACAGAAAGGTAAAAATCAATCAATTTCTAAGTTTAGTGTAACTTCATAAATATCATCCCCATCAACTACCTGCAAAACATGGGAGTTTTTATATAGCATCTCCAACCTTTTTTTTACATTTTCTATGCCAATACCGCCTACTTCGTTACTTGTAACGTAGTTTTTTGCCCCTTTATTATTACTGATGCAGAAGTGGAGTTTTCCGTTGCTTATTTGTAAGATGATTTTTACCCACCCGTCCGTTGCTTTCATATTAAGCCCGTGCTTAAAACTATTTTCAACAAAGGGCATAAGCAGCATAGGTTCAATAAGATAGTCTTCGCTGTCGGTAGTATGTTCAAAAATTATTTCACCCCTGTTTCCCAATCTTATTTGTTCAAGTTCTAAATAATTTCGCAGGTAATTAATTTCTTTATCAACGGTTACTTTTTCATTTCCGGCTTCATATAGTATATAACGAAGCATTTCAGAGAGTTTTAAAACAATTTGCGGGGCATCGTCTGATTTTTTTAAAGTAAGAGCGTATATGCTGTTTAAGCAATTAAACAAAAAATGAGGATTAATTTGGGCTTTCAGGAATTTCAGTTCGGTTTCACTGGTAAGCCTCAACAGTTCGGCTTTTTCACGTTCACGTTCATACCACTGCAACAGCAAACGAAGCATTAGTGTTATTGCCACCGCATACGATGTGGTGATGCAATGAAACACAAAGAACTCTTGCGACCAAATATCCCAAATGGCACTGTTTGCCCCCCCTCCTGAGTAATAAAAAATTACAATAGCCAGCGGAAAGCTGGTAAGGGTAATTGATAATATAAGGCTTAATGAGTAGGATAAATACTTTTGTTTTTGTAGCAACAGCGGTACTAATACATAAATATTAAAGTACGCTGTAGCGGCATGAAAAAAAACAACAATAAGCGATTTTATGATTTCTGAAATGTGTGCAGTACTGCCTGATACTATCACCCAAAAGAGTGTGTATAGCAACCAAAAGAATATATGCTCTAATTTATACCGACGAAAATTGAATGTTGACATGTGTGTGGGCAAACGCCACAGCTAAAGTAGATAAATGTCTTAGTTTTTATTTTTTGCTCTCGCCTACATTACGGAAATAATCGATGAGAGAAAAACTCCAATCAATTACTTTCCAGCCTGTATAAAGGTTTGAAACCAAATCTTTTTTATCTTCTTGTTCAGAAGTTACGGTGCGGGTGGCAAAGAAATTATCAGTAGCAATGTAAGCGGCAACATTAGCAAGTAGCAAAATATAAACTATGCCTTTGCGCAATAGTTGTTTGCCTGTAGTTTTTATAGATGTCATAGTTTGCCGTTTGTAATACAAATATATAGCCAAAATTTGTTTTAAAGCACCGTTTGTTTGATTAAATAACGAAAATTATCTACAAAAAGTTGTGCAAAGTGCAGCATTTTTATACTTTTAAGAAGCATTATTCGTTAATTTTGTAACATGGCAACAATACTATTGGCTTTAGCGGTTTTAGGTATCGGCTTCGGGCTTTTTGCCATCCGCTTGTTTTTTATAAAGGATGCAGAAGTACGCGGAGGGTGCGCCTCAAAAAACCCTATGTTGCTCAAAGATGGCATCACTTGCACGGTTTGTGGACAAACAGTTTCTAAGGATTGTGAAAAAGCCGCAGAATAGTTTTGCAAAACACTAATCGATTACATAAAGTATTTGGTTTTATCCGTTCAAAAAACGCTGTTTTTTTAGCAGTGTTCCTGTGTTCTTTTTTAACATCAGCTGCCCAGTATTTTTTTGCCTACACGGATACGTTCGGTATTCTGTATGTGTATAATGATGGCGCCATTAGGCGTATGGATGAACGCAGAGTGCAGAATTATAAGTTTGGTACACAGTCGGCTGCATTTGTTGATCGTATGGACTTTTTCAAAGTGTCGTTAAATGCAACTAGTCAACAATTAGCACAAAACCCACCCTCAAATTTTCAATTCTCAAGAGGCATGCTCGCCTTTACCGTTAGCAACAATTTATATGTGTATTGGAAAGAAGATGTGACCAAGTTGAGCTTTTACTCGGGTGAGTATAGTGTACACGATAGTGTGGTGTGTTTTTACGACCGTACCAATGCGTTTAAGGTGTTTTACGACGGTACGATATACAATATTAATAACATACCTGTGCGTGAATATAAAGCTACGCGAAACATTGTTGCTTATAATACCAACGCATACATTTTTAAGGCTTTTTTGCGCGGAAAGGTAAAAACGCTTGAGCAGTACGAGGTGGAGAATTATCAGGTGGGATTGAATACTGTTGCCTATCTTGACCAAACAGGCCGGCTCAAGGTATATAACAGCAGTGTGGTGTATGATTTAGAAGAGCTAACACCTAACTTTTATACTGTAGGGGATGATATAGTACTGTACCACACTAAGAACAATGATTTTAAAGTGTTTTATAAAGACAGTGTGTATCGCCTTGAAACGTTTTTGCCCGAGAAGTATTGGGTACAAGACGGTTTGGTGTATTACATGGACGAGAATAACCGCTTAAAAGTGTTTGATAGGGGGAATGTTCACTTTTTAGAGTACTTTTTACCCAACGGTATAAAGGTGTTTAATCATACGCTGGTGTTTAAAAACCGTTTGAACAATTTAATGATGTACCGCAACGGCGAGGTGAAAAACATATCGAACGAGGTGATAAATAACTATTGGCTGAATGGTGATTTGGTGGTTTACCAAGCCAATGTGAGCGATCTTGTTTTTGTGGGTAAAGGTGAGCCTTTCAGGCTCCGATATAACTGGCAGAAGTTTTAGGCTTATTGGGCTGCACTCTCGGCCAGTTGTTTCAGCAACCCGTTTCTTTTCTGCAAAAAAGCAGTCATGTATCTTTTTAAAATCAATACATCAAATAGGCGGCCTAAAACGCTTAGTGGAGTGGTGTAAGAAAACTCATCGGTCATCAGCGTGCCATGCTCAGTAGGAGCAAAACGGTGAATATGTTTCATAGTTTTAAAGGCTCCGGATACCATCTCGTCCACAAATAAATTCGGAAACTCTAATTGGGTGATTTTAACCGTTAAGCGTTGTTTAATTCCAAAATGAACAGCTTCCCAAGTAACCGTTTCACCAAATTCTATTAAACCCTTAATTCGTCCTGCTACAGCTTTTTCTCGCGTTTGGGCGGTAGATAGCTGATGCACACTAATGTTTCTTACAAGATTAAAGCAAGTTTCAATCGGGGCATTTATTCGGGTTTCGAGTGTTATGGTAGCCATATCTATCAGCTACCATCGCACAAATTCAACCTCTTCAACATTTTCGGGGGTCATATTAAGTAAAATATCTTCTGCTTTTTTCCACGAGCTTTCATCGGTATACAGCACCCCGTCCATAAAATCAGAATATTCTTCAGAAATAGTAAGCACTAATTTATCAGGCGAAGGCTGGCTGTATAGCAGCGGATAAATCAAATAGGGCTTATTAGTGCCTGCATGGTAAAGCACAAAATACAGGTGGTTTTTATAGGTTTTTGAGGTTTTGTATTTTGCATCCACCAACATAGAGCCCCCTTCTTCATCTTCGTCTTCATCGCTTTCTCCAAATTCATTACCTGCGCCGGTAACAAAAAACTCACTACTATCAATGGCACCCATAAAAATCAAATAAATGCTCAACAAGTTCTTGTTTTTTAACTCAACCACGGCTGAGTCGCCTGCATCATCCACGTGCAGCCAACGTCCTTTAAGGTTGTTTTGAGCTTCTGTTGCCGAAAAGCCCAGTACTAAACAAAGGGTTAAAAGAATTTGTAAAAGCTGTTTCATAGTTTATTTAACTCGTTTAAATACAATGGCTTCGCTGGCGGGAGATAGGTCCTTGGGTCTGAATTTTGATTTTTGTTCAACCGTTAAAGGGCCAATTTCTTCGTGTTCAAAATTGATTGCCATTTTTAAAGAACCTTTATCAATAAACTCTATCAATCCCGGAGCTGTTAAAAAAATGGTACTATCATTACTTGCAGAGCGTATATTAATATCTAACTCAAATATGTTAGGCTTTTTTGTTGGTGTAAGAGTGTACGTTACACATGCATCCAATCCCTCAAAATCAAACAATTCGCCACCCATTGTCTCTCCCTCAACAGTTATGGTTAAGAAGCCGTTTTTTTCAAAGTTGAATATTCCGGTATCACCATCTTGTGATGAAATCCATTTGCCTACAATGTTATGTTGAGCGTTTGTTTGTACACAAAATAACGTGGCTATTAAAAAAAAGAAGGTTTTTGATAAAACGGTGTTCATGATTATTTGCTCAATTGTTTGGTAAGGTTTTCAGTAATAAACTCGCCGTATTTACCGCCGTTGTCATAAATAAAATAGGCTTTTATGCCCTTTTGGGCTGCCACAAATTGTTTGGCACTCTCAAGCCCCATTACCATGCAAGTGGTAGCATAAGCATCAGCGGTGGTGGCATTGGGTGCAACAATAGTAACACTTAATAAATTATGACTTACAGGATAGCCGGTTTTAGGGTTGATGGTGTGGCTGTACTTTTTCCCGTCGCGGTAGTAAAACTTGCGGTAATTGCCCGAAGTGGCTAGTGCTTCATTATTTTTTAAAGTAATGATAGCCTGCGTGCCGTTTTTACTGTCTGGATTTTCAACCGGTTTTTCAATGCCCACTTTCCAGTCTGTGCCGTCAGGCTTTTTGCCATGCGAGGCAAACTCACCCCCTATGTCAATTAAAAAATTATCCACTCCTTTATCAAGCAGTATTTGTGCCAATAAATCAGCTGCATAGCCGGGCGCAATAGCATTAAAGCTGAATTTTACCTGCGGCAGGGTTTTTAGCAATGTGTTGCCTTGCAGGTAGCTTTTGTCCATACCTACATACATTTTTAGCGAATCAACTTTAGTGCTGTCCATTTTCTCAGCATTCTTCAGTCCGAACCCCCAAGCCTCAAACAACGGCGAGGCACTGGGATCAAAAAGGCCGTTGCTCAGTTCCCATACCTGCTTTGATTTTTTGTACATGGTTAAGAAAAAGCTGTCAGGCTCATATTGGCGGAGAGCGTTATTCAATTGACTGATTAGTGAAGTAGAATCCCATGTTGATAGTGATTTATTAAAAACAGCCAGAAAAGAATCAATTTCATTTAAAGTTAATACTTCTTCGGGGTGATAATAAGTAATGGTATAGTAGCTGCCCATGGTTTGGCCGCTATGGGTTATTTTTAAGTCTTCTTTGCACGAGTAAAAGAAGGGAAGGACAAAAAGGAGGAGTGCTATTTTTTTCATGTAAAAAACGATACTTCAAAATAAGGTAACAAGATTTATAAAATATCATGCACACTTAACTTTTTTGAATACTAAACAATTATTTTTGGCTAGAAAACTAACTACGACAAATAACGAATGAAAAACTTTGTAGGTATTGCGGTACTTTGTTTAGCTCTTTTAGGAGCAGGTTGCAAAAGGAACGGTCCGCAAAAAGATGCGGTTGCAGATAAATCGTCAGCGGTGTGTATTTGGGACAAAACATCGTTGCAAGCAACCCCTGAAAAGAAAATGGCTTTCATCCATTGCTTTGGGCGAAAAACTAACCTTTTTGGAGGAAACCAAGGAAGTACAAGAAGGGGGGAAGAAAGTAAGCTACTACAAAGTAAGCCTGTTGGATGGTAAAGAGGGGTGGGTGCGTTCTGATTTTGTAGCCGTGGGAGCAAGTGTTGCAGTAATTTTTGATAAAACGGATATATACAGTCGCCCTGATTTGGCTACGATAACCAAAAACTTTTTTGAAGCTACGGATATTGTAGCTGTGAAATCTACACAGGACGGTTGGACGGAAGTTGTTGGCAAACGCAAGGCAGGTAAATGGATAGAAACGGCTTGGATAAAAAACAAAAACCTATCGTTTGATGCTACTAACATTGCCGTGGCTCTTTATGTACGCAGGGCATTGGCTAAACCTAAAAAAGAAGACCAGATTGCCGAGTTACGGAAGATAACTGAGAACTCAGACTTGAGCGGTTCTGTTTTTGAAGATATGATTAATGAAATATTGGTGGCGCATGACGATGTTAATTCACAAATTCAAGATTTAGAATTAACAACTGATCCTGCAGACGATACAACGAGCGAATAAGCAACAGAGGCAACGAAAACAAAAAAGCCATCCTTTTGGGGATGGCTTTTATATTTTAGATTAAAGTGAGCTTATTCGCTAACAACTTCAACACCTACTTGTACTGAAACTTCGCGGTGAAGGTTTACAGTAGCGGTGTATGAACCTACTGCTTTAGGGTCCTCGTTCAACACAATCTTACGACGGTCAACTTCAAAACCTTTTACTTTAAGGGCTTGAGCTACTTGAAGTGCGTTGATAGAACCGAAGATTTTTCCGTTCGCACCAACTTTAGCACCTAATTGCACTGATACACCGTTAAGTTTATCAGCAATAGCCAAAGCATCGTTTTTAATTTTCTCTTGTTTGAAAGCAGCTTGTTTAAGGTTTTCGCTCAACACTTTCAAATTGCTTTCGGTGGCGATAGTAGCCATTCCTTGTGGGATAAGGTAGTTGTTTGCATAACCGTTTTTCACAGCCACTACATCATCTTTATAGCCAAGGTTTTTTATATCTTGTTTTAATATAATTTTCATTTGTGCTACCTCCTATTATTTTAAACCGTCGGCTACGTAAGGTAATATCGAAAGGTGACGGGCACGTTTAACGGCTTGAGCTACCTTGCGTTGATATTTTAATGAAGTACCGGTGATACGACGAGGTAAAATTTTACCTTGCTCGTTCAAAAACTTCATCAAAAAGTTAGAGTCTTTGTAATCAATATACTTAATACCGTTTTTCTTGAAACGGCAGTATTTTTTCTTGTTAGTTACCTCGGGGGTAGTGTTGAATACAAAGTTTGGGTTGTGTCCTGCTGCGCGGGTACTCATACGGTTGCCTCCTTATCTTTTTTAGGTTGGTTAAACTCGCCATTGCGTTTGCGTTGGTTGTAAACAACCGCGTGCTTATCAAGAGCGATAGTTAAGAAACGCATGATGCGCTCATCACGTTTGTACTGAAGTTCAAGAGCTGCCACAGTTTTACCGGGTGCTTTAAACTCAAATAACTGATAAAATCCCGTAGTTTTCTTTTGAATTGGGTAGGCAAGCTTTGTTAGCCCCCAGTTCTCTTCGTGCACAATTTGTCCACCTTGCTCTATAATCAACTGCCTGTATTTAGCAACTGCATCTTTCAGTTGTTCATCAGACAGCACGGGTGTAAATATGATTACAGATTCATAATTTTTTAAATCCATGTGCTGTTAAAATTTTATTAAATCCTTTTTAAAAGGACGGCAAAGGTAGGGAATTCATTTATAGTGTGCAACACTTCATTTTACATTTATTAGTTGCCATTTAATCACCACGAAAAGACAGGGAACAAATCACACTATCTATTCCAATGCGATAAATTACTACTCCGTTTTTGTATTGTTCAGCGGCCTTGTTAGCGTTGCAGTTAAACAAGTCAATGTTGCTGTGCAGCTTGCCGTCAATAAAAAAGTAAATCGCAGCATTACTATTTTTGTATGCATCAAACTTTTGTGTAAAATCCTCTTCCGGCTTCAAATCAGTTATGGTGTTTAATAAACTATCACCATCATACACTTCAATTTTCTCAATAGTTTTCGAAGTGTGGTTTGCAAACATTACAGGAATGTGTTCTATATCTAATCCCAAATCGCCAACCCAGTTCATGTATTGGTTGGCAATAGGGATGTTTAGAAGGATTATTCCCATCGTTAGCAGATTCTTACCCAAAGTTTTCGAAACGAATATATCTGAGATAACTACAAAAAGTATAAAGATGTTGAGTAAGCCGGCAACTATCAAAAATGCAAAGCCAATAAATGCTAGCAGGTAAAACTCGGTCAACTTAAAAGTGAGGAATATTGTCGTGCCGATGCCAAACGACCATAAAGCAACTTTCCTTCCTATTTTATTTTCATCCACTGCTGCAAAATACACTAAGCAGGGTATTTCATCATCTTAATTCTCTTAGTATGTGACAACAATTTCACTTCTCATTTTTGAGAGCCTTATCTGTTCATCATTCAAAAACTGTCATAGATAGAACCATTTATCCCCAAACGCGCTAAAAAATTTTTATCACTGCCTGCAAACCCTTAAACTTGCAACGGCAAAAAGATGGAGAACTTTATAGTTTCGGCACGCAAATACAGACCCGGTACGTTTGATACCGTGGTGGGGCAAAGCCATGTTACCAATACTCTTAAAAACGCGATTAAAAACAACCATTTGGCGCAAGCCTTTTTATTTTGTGGTCCGCGTGGGGTGGGTAAAACTACTTGCGCCCGTATTTTGGCTAAAACCATCAACTGCCAAAACCTGCAAGAAGGCATAGAGCCTTGCAACGAATGCGAAAGCTGCAAAGCGTTTAACGAAAGCCACTCGTTTAACATTTATGAACTGGATGCTGCCAGCAACAACAGCGTGGATGATATCCGTGCTTTGGTAGACCAAGTGCGTTACGCGCCACAAGGGGCTAAATACAAAATTTATATCATAGACGAGGTACATATGTTGAGCAGCGCGGCTTTTAACGCTTTCCTTAAAACGTTAGAAGAACCACCCTCGTACGCCATTTTTATATTAGCAACTACTGAAAGGCATAAAATACTTCCTACTATTTTATCGCGTTGCCAGATATTTGATTTTAAACGCATCCAGATACCCGATATAGCCAAGCACCTGCAAAAAATTGCAGAGAAAGAAGGCATTGTTGCCGACCCTTTGGCACTGCACATCGTATCAGAAAAAGCTGACGGTGCATTGCGTGATGCGCTTTCGATTTTTGACCAAATGGTGAGCTTTAGCGGTAATCATTTAACGTATGACAGTGTTATTGAAAACCTGAACATACTGGATTATGATTACTACTTTAAAGTAACGGATGCTATCAATGCCGAGAATGTGCCCCTTGCGCTGAACTTGTACGATGAGATTTTGCAAAAGGGTTTTGACGGATTAGTATTTTTAGAAGGCCTTTCGCTGCACATACGCAACCTGTTGGTGTGCAAAGATACCGGCACCTTAAAACTGTTGCAGGTAGCCGATAACGTAAAAGAAAAGTACAAAACCCAAGCAATAGCCACTGATACCGGTTTATTGTTTAATGCCTTAAGTATTGCCACACACGCTGAGGTGGGCTACAAAGCCAGCCGCAACCAACGTTTGCACGTTGAGCTTGCTTTGATTAAAATGTGCCTTATTCCCCAAGCTATCAGCATTGAGGCAGGCAACGATGCCCTTAAAAAAAAAATGATGTAGAAAGCAGTAACACTATTGCAACTCCTTCTGCATCAATACCCACAGTTACAGCTACGCCCACACTCACTCCTCCTGCTCCAACAGCTGAAGCTAAACCGTTGGGTAATGAAAACAAACCCGCGTATAATCTTTCAGGACTTCCCTCATTAAAGGATTTTGCCAAGCAACCTCCGCCAACACCCAAAGTAGTTGATAATAGTGCTGCTAACGAGCAAAAAACAGAGGTAACAACTCTTGTTAACGATAGGAAAGATTTTGCCGCCGCTTGGGATGAGTACGTGCAAGGTTTGCGCGATGCCAACAAACGTTCGCTGGTAGGTTTGTTTGAAAAAACCGCCCCCGATGTGCAAAGTGCTAATGTGTTTGTATTGCACGTGCCCCACAAAGTATCGGCGGATATGGTAGAAGACGAACGACAGGACATGATGGTGTTTTTACGTCGCCGCACAGGGAACATGGATTTGACTATGCAGGTAGATATTGTGCAAAGCGCTGAAAACGACATCGTTCCCTATACCAACCGCGAAAAATTTGACAGCCTTGTACAAAAGAATCCAAAGCTGATGGACTTGAAAAACGCCCTTGACTTAGAGATTGAGTAGGCGTAAGAATTTACACACAAAGACTGCACACCCTTATTTTTTGGCAACCTTTTTGCCACCTTTGCAGCTTCCTATGGAACCTGATAGTAGCGGCAACGCATCTCCCAAAACCGAAAGCATATACAACCGTCATTTCTGGATATTATCCCTATCCAGTTTCTTGTTTTTTGCAAGTTTCAATATGATAGTGCCCGAGTTGCCCGATTATCTTACCCTTATGGGCGGCGAGGATTACAAAGGGTATATTATTGCGTTTTTTACATTAGCGGCAGGCATTTCACGTCCCTTTAGCGGTAAACTTACCGATACAGTAGGGCGCGTACCAGTGATGCTTTTCGGTACATTTATGACGGCATTGTGCGGTCTGTTATATCCCTTTTTCACTACATTAGTATTGTTCTTCTTCCTACGCTTTATGCATGGTTTCTCAACGGGTTTTGCCCCTACCGGAGCTATTGCCTATGTGGGAGATATCGCCCCTGCTAACCGACGCGGCGAGACTATAGGGCTGGTGAGTATGTTTGGTACATTAGGCATGGCAATGGGGCCCGCATTGGGCAGCTCATTAGCCATCAACTTTTCGTTCGACATGATGTTCTATGTGTCATCACTGTTTGGAATTGTAGCCTTAATCATTACATGGCCGCTAAAAGAAACCCTGCCCAAAACCCAAAAGTTCTCTTTCTCGCAACTAAAAGTGACTGAAGAAGATTTTTATGAGCCAAGGGTATTGAGACCCGCAGCAGTATATATGCTGGTATCCGTGGCTTTTGGGGCAATGCTTACCCTTGTGCCCGACCTTAGCAAACACATTGGTGAGCCGGGTAAAAAAGGTTGGTTCTTTACCATCTTTACCCTGTCAAGCATCGCTTCACGTTTGTACGCCGGTAAATTATCAGACAGGATAGGCCGGGTAAAAACGCTTAAAATGGGGATAGGACTTCTAAGTATCTCAATGCTGGTACTGGGCTTTACCAACGGGCTGTTTATGTTTGTGGTATCGGCCTTTTTATTTGGTATAGCCAACGGCATCAACTCACCCACCATTATGGCTTGGACGATTGATTTGGGCGAGGATAAGTTTAGGGGTAGGGCATTATCTACCGTTTACATCGCCCTTGAGATTGGTATAGGCGGTGGCGCATTGCTATCAGCAGCGTTGTATGGCAATAATCCCGCAAACTTTATATATGCCTTCGGCGCTTGTTCGGCTTTATGTCTTCTGGCTTTTCTGCTGCTGTTTAAAAAGATGAAGCACGCTTAAACAGCACTACTTTTATTAAAAACACCTTGTATAGTATCTTGCGGGCATGAAGTTTACCTATGCCACCGAAGCTGATGTTGATTTTATTACTGATGCTGTATTTGCTGCTGTAAAAAGCGGTTCTGATACGCTTAGTTATTCTACCATTTTTGAGAAAGACGAAAACGAGCTTAAAACCCTGTTTAAAGAAATGTTGCTGGAGGACGTAGAAGGACAGGAGCTTTGGTTATCAGGTTTTTTGGTGGCAAGAGACGAAAACGGCAATCCTGCTGCTACTTGCTGTACCTGGATTGAAGGTGAGGAAGGCCCGTCGGCCATGCTTACAGCACAAGTGCTTGCCTACGGTTTGGGCAGCGAAGTATTTAAGAAAGCAACTGAAAAAAACGCGGTGGTTGAATCGCTACGGGTGGATAGGGAAGAGGGGGCGTTACAATTTGAACACGTGTATACCGCACCGCAATACCGTGGTAAAGGCTTGGCTGCTAAGGTGATTGCCGAGCAAATAAAGGAACACAAACAGCGTAATCCATCACTGCAAAAATCCCAGATTATCCTTTTTAAAACCAATGCCCAAGCATTGCAAGCATATAGTAAAATGGGCTTTATAACTGCAAATGAAGTCCATTCAGCACACCCCAATGTGTTGCATTATTTCCCCAGCGATACAAGAGTGTTGATGGAGTTGAGTTTTTCGGAGTAATATCCGCTTGTCCCCCCGAACTTGTTTCAGGGTCTCATTTCTCAATTAACGAGTTGTATGCATGTGAATCTTAAATAAGCCTTTTTAACCCACCCCTGACTATTGCATGATTGTACGATTACCCAACGTTCCCCCTCTATAATTGCAATTAGAGAGGAGCGACTGTGGGAACGTCGAGCTAATGTTTTTTCGGGGGTGAGTTAAAGAATCTACCCCTTACTGATCCCCAATCAAGTTGGGAATGACAGCAGACGCACCCATATCCTGTCATGCTGACGCAGGAAGCACCTTGTCCCGCTTTGTAAACACAGTTGTGATAAGTTTCTTCGCTATCGCTCAGAAGGACAGGGTGGAAACTGACTGCATCCCGTCATTCCCGCGCAGGCGGGAATCTACCTTTTTAACTCACCCCTGATTGCTAAATAATTGTAAGATTACCCAACTTTTCTCCTCTCTAATTATAATTAGAGAGGAGAGACTGTGGGAACGTCGGGCTAATATTTTTTCGGGGGTGAGTTAAAGGAGTGCGTTGGCCTGTCATCCTGATGCGTAGCGAGGAATTTTATAACAAATGTGTTAACACAATTAGCCTAGATCGCTTCCTTCTTCAGTTAACCCCTTGCCCCAACCTATAACGTGGTAGCCAAATACTTAGCGTTATTACTTCCATTCACATTACTAGGCTCTTAAATATCAGATTAAAAAAACAGGAAAACATTAGTGTATATTTGATGTACTATATAAATATTAATTTAGCTTGCTGATATAATACTATCAGTATGACTAGAACACCATTAGAAAACTTAATTGACTTTTTAAAAGAGGATAAAGTTATTCCCGTAATTGGTGCTGGCGTCTCACATGCTATTGCTGATCTTCCTGGTTGGAGAGGAGCGATTGAAAATGGATTTTCTTATGCTGAGACAAGAAAATTAGGTGACCAATATATTAATATTGGTAGGAAACTTTTACAAGATAATTTATTACCTGAAGCGGCAGATGTTTTAAAAAAATTGCTTGGCGCCCCCAATCACCCGTTTTCTAATTGGCTTAAAGAATTGTTTATAGAAACAAAAGCAAAAAAGCTTGATTTACTCAATAGTATACATGACCTATGTACACCTATTATCTTAACAACAAATTATGATAACTTATTGTATAGTAATAGTAATTTAAAGACAAAAGATGTGTTTGATTGGACTAATTATAAGGAGGTTAGTAACACTCTAAACAATGATAAAGCAAACTTCATCTTACATATACATGGGCAAGCAAATAAACCGGAAACAATAATTTTAGGCTCAAATGATTATAAAAAATTAGCTGAAGAATTAGGTTACAAAGATGTGCTTAAAAGGCTTTGGTCTCAATATCATTTTCTATTTATAGGATGCAGCAAAGATGGTGTAATGGATGATGATTTTAAAACTGTCATTACTTTTCTAAACAAATGGTTTTCAACAAATACACATCAGCATTTTATTCTTTTAAATGATTCAGACATAAAAAAAGGTCACCATATTACTTTGCTCAGAGATTGTAATGTTGATACAATTAATATAGGTTCTGACTATTCAATATTACCTGACTTTATAAACGCTTTAAACCCCAATAGAGAAAAAATCCTGCAAAACAGCTTAAAGCTTAAAAAGGAAGTAGAAGAAAGTGTAGAGCGGCAACTTAGATTACCAAATGGAAACATTACAGCAAATTCAATTGCAATAAATAAGCTTTTGAAGGAAACTCTCCCCAAAGGAATTTATTGGATTGATTCTCTTCAACTAAAATTTTTGGAAGAATCACTTGCTAATATTAATAAGGAAATAAAGAGCAAGAAGGAAAAGTTCATTTTTTACCAAAGCATTGTGAAAGAACTTGTCAAAATAAGTGAAGTACAAAAATCTATTAAGCTATGGAATAAGCATCGGTACAATCCAGCCGCACTAAACAATGATGATTTTATCAATTTGGCTATTTTATGTCATGAATGCCTAGGGCGAATCCCTAAGGATATTCTAGAGGAAATAAGACATAGAGCCGTTAACGCGATACACGATTACTATTATAATGGTTATTTAAGTAGATTTGTTATTGAGTATAAGAATATTAAAAATAACAGAAAAGAATTTTATAAAGATATTTATGATTCTGATAGCTACTTCTTTGAAAATCTAAAAAGGATTATAGCTTCTTTGGAAGGTGTTTTAGAACTCAGTGCAAATGACCTTTTTCCAGAAATAATAAGATCTTCAATTACTCCACAACTTGAAAAACCGTTTCTCCTTTTTGTTAAAGGTGATGAAATTTCTATTCGTGAACAAAAGCATCCTTACAAGAGGCTCGCTTGCTTAAATGGTGAAAAAAGTCTGCCGTTTGAAGATGCAGAAATTGTTGTATCTAATAAAAAGACTCTAATTTTGGGGCACACGTCTCAAAAGTGCTTTTATTGGGACCCTACTATAGATTTATCACCAAATTACTTTTACACAGCTGAGACTGATAAAACAATTAGACAATTGTTTGTTGTTGCACAAGAACCTGAATTAGTTATTAAAATTTTAACAGGCCAAGAGATTATTACTTTTACTAACTTTAAGATGACCTCAAGCTCAAAAGTAACTGATAAATTTTCTAAGTTAATTTTTAATGCAAATAATGAGGTGTTTTATGGCTTTAAATATCTAGCAGATAATGAAATTGGTACTATTCTGTATAAAGTTGATAGAGATGGAGAATGCTTGCCCTTAATTAAAAATATTGACTTATATAACCGTATTAAAGATATAAGTATAGTTAAAGAGAATATTGCTACTTGGCCTAGTTCTGGGCTCAACTGGCAGATTCGAATCTCAAAGATAGAAATAACGAGATGGGAGGGCGAAGATCTATTGGGTATACGTGGGAAAATTGGTGGTTTGAAAAACCTTTCATTTTTACTTTTCATCAAAATTTTTGAAAATGACTTTCAGACTGTATGCTGTATTTTAATTCCAAACAAACTTACATCAGCATTTGACACCATTGTTAATGGCAATAATGTTGATTTAGTAATAGGTCACTTGGCAACAGGTAATTATCCTAAGTATCTTATTCAAGTAATTAAGTCTGTTAATATACAGGACACAATTCTTGTGGGCGAAGAAAATTACTTTCTAGAATCAGATGGAAACGCTAATTCTGATATTCTTGATGTTGTAGCTGTTTCAAACAAATGTGTATATGCACTTCAAAATGGAAGTGCCCTGCATAAAATAAATATTCTAAACGGAAGGATATCTACAATAAAAAACAAAGGTATATTTAAAGTTATCAATATTCTCTAACCCCTCGCCCCAACCTTCAACTTCACTCCCAAATACTTGGCGGTGTAGCTTTGTTCAACGGCTAATAACCCTTCGGGGGTGCCTTCGTACACAATATGTCCGCCTGCATCGCCACCTTCGGGGCCTATGTCAATAATCCAATCGGCGCACTTAATCACATCCATGTTGTGTTCAATAATCACAATGGTATGACCTTGCTCAATCAGGGCATTAAAGCTACCCATCAGTTTGTTAATATCGTGAAAGTGTAAGCCCGTGGTAGGTTCATCAAAAATAAACAGAATGTGTTGGTCTTTGCTGGCCTTACCCAGAAACGAAGCTAACTTAATACGTTGCGCCTCGCCACCGCTAAGGGTGCTGCTGCTTTGCCCCAACGACACATAGCCCAAACCCACATCTTGCAGCGGTTTTAGCTTGTTGTGCAGGGTTTTTGCATCGGCAAAAAAGTCCATCGCTTCATCAACGGTCATGTCTAATACATCGGCAATGTTTTTGCCCTTGTATTGCACTTCCAGCACCTCGTCTTTAAAACGCTTGCCGTGGCAGGTTTCACAAGGCAGGTGAAGGTCGGCCATAAACTGCATTTCAATGGTAGTTTCGCCTTCGCCCTGACAGGTTTCGCACCTGCCGCCCTCTACGTTAAAACTAAAGAAACTGCTTTTATACGCCCGTGTTTTGGCCAAAGGTTGCACCGCAAACAACTCACGGATGGCATCGTAGGCTTTTATGTAAGTAACAGGGTTGCTGCGCGATGATTTACCAATGGGGTTTTGGTCAACCATTTCTACTTGGGTAATTTTTTTAATATCTCCCTCCAAGCGGTCGTGCTGCCCCGTTTTTCCGCCTGTATAGCTGCCCAGCACTTTTTGCAAAGCGGGGTACAACACGGTTTTTATCAGCGAGGTTTTACCACTACCGCTCACACCGGTAACGGCCGTGATAACGTGCAGGGGTATTTTAACATCTACGTTTTTGAGGTTATTTTCTCGTGCGCCTTTAATTTCAAGGTGGTCGCTCCACTTGCGTCGGCGTTCGGGTACGGGTATTTCCTCACGTCCTGAAAGATATTTGCCGGTCAAGCTGTTATCGTCGGCCAGCATTTGTTTAAAGTCGCCCTGAAACATCAATCCGCCGCCGTTGCGTCCTGCAAAAGGACCAATATCAATCAACTCATCCGCCGCCATCATCACGTCTTCGTCGTGTTCCACAATCACTACCGTATTGCCCAAATCTCGCAACGATTTCAGCACACGGATAAGGTTTTCGGTATCGCGACTGTGCAGGCCAATACTGGGTTCGTCTAATATATACATACTGCCCACCAAGCTGCTGCCCAGCGAAGTAGCAAGGTTGATACGTTGCGATTCGCCGCCGCTAAGGGTATTGCTCAACCGATTGAGGGTAAGGTAGCCCAAGCCTACTTCTTTCATAAACGAAAGACGGTTGGTAATTTCCTTCAAAATACGGTCGGCAATTTTGGTATCGGTGGGGGTAAGTTTCAGTTGGGTAAAATACTCGTGGGCACGGCTCACGGGCATTAGTATGATGTCTGATATCGAAAGACGTTCTTCGGGTTTGGCTTCGTTCAGCAGTTTTACGTAGGTAGCATCTTTGCGCAAGCGGGTGCCGCGGCAATCGGGACAGGTGGTTTTGCCCCTGTATTTGCTCAGCATCACACGGTACTGTATTTTATAAACCTTTTCTTCGAGGTATTTAAAGAACTGATTGATACCCAACACGGTTTTTGCACCTTGCCACAATAAGTCTTTTTCCTGCTCGGTCAAATCGTAATAGCTGCGGTGCATGGGAAAATCCAAATGGATGGATTTTGCGATAAAATCTTCTTTCCACTCCTGCATGGTTTCACCGCGCCAAGGGGCAACGGCACCTTCGTACACGCTAAGGCTTTTATCGGGTATTACCAAATCTTCGTCAATGCCAATCACCATTCCAAAGCCTTCGCAGGTTTTGCAAGCTCCGTAAGGGTTGTTAAAGCTGAAAAAGTTGGTACTGGGTTGCTCAAAACTGATACCATCGGCCTCAAACCTTGCCGAAAATTGCAGGGTGTGTTCTTTGCCTTCGGGGTTGGTTACTTTTACCAAACACTCTTGGTTGCCTTCTAAAAAGGCCGTTTGTATGCTATCGGCAGAGCGCGAGGGCAGCTCGTCATCGGCTTTATCGGTAAGAACGCGGTCAACCACCAAAAAGCAATTTTCAGGCTTTAGGGTTTTCAGTGTTTTGGCGTCTTCTAACAGTTCTTCAATTTTGTAAATGGTATCGCCGGCTTGCAAACGTGTAAACCCTTTTTGCAGCAATACTTTCAGTTCTTCGGCCAGTTTGCGCTGGGTGTTGATGCGGCTAAGTACCAACACGGTGCTGCCGTCTTCTAAACCCAAAATAAAATCAACTACATCGCCCACGCTGTGGCGTTTTACAATAGCACCACTAACGGGCGATACGGTTTTGCCTATTTTGGTGAATAATAGTTTCAGGTAATCGTATATCTCGGTGCTGGTAGCAACCGTACTGCGCGGGTTGCGCGTATTTACTTTCTGCTCGATAGCAATGGCGGGCGAAATGCCTTTGATGTAGTCCACCTCGGGCTTGTTCATCTTATCCATAAACTGGCGTGCATAGGCCGAAAGGCTTTCTACATACCTGCGCTGCCCTTCGGCATACAGGGTATCAAACACCAAGCTCGATTTACCGCTACCGCTCACACCTGTAACCACCGTCATGCGGTTACGAGCTATCTCTACGTCTATATTTTTAAGGTTGTGCTCGCGCGCGCCCTTAATTAAAATGTTATTTGCCGCCATAAAAAAACGAAGGTGCAAAATTACTTCACTTTGCACCTTATACCAACAAAGGGGTGAGATTTAATGTTTGGCCTAAACAGGGGTTAGTTGTCTGCGTTTAGTGGTTAGGCAATTCATCGAATAAATGTTTGCCTATCGCCATGCCTAAAACAGTTTTATTGTAAAATCTTTATTGATGAAATACGGGCCTGTAAGGGTGTCTTTTCCGTGGGGTGAGGTGCGGGTACCAAACGTGGTAACACGATAGTACACATAGTTTACAGAGTCGACGGTATTAACATCTGCCAAGCATTTTTGCAACTCAGCATCGGCTTCTTTTTGTTTTTCTTGGGCATCATTCAGTCGGGCAAGCTCGGCCGCAGCCATTGAGGGGTGAACTTTGCGGGCAGCCTCTACCGTAATTTTTTGCATTTCTACAAAATGGTCGGTAGCTGTTTTAAGATTTTCAAGCATATGGCAATAGTTTTGGTGCGCCATTTTTTCGGTAGCGCTGTCCAATTTCACAAGCGATAGAGTATCAAGACTGGTTCCGGTTGCTTCCGACATTTTGGTAATGTGCGCTTTGACCGCCGCCATACACTTGTCTTCTATTTCTTTGATTGTGTTAGTTTGCTCACTAGTTTTAGTATCGGTTTTTGTAGTGGGTTTGCAGCCAACAACGGCAATACCTATCACTGCAAATGCAAGCAGGACTGTTTTTTTCATGGGGCTAATTTAGGGGTTTATCCGTTTGGGTGAGGGAAGGTGAAAGGATTTATGCAATTAGTACGCTCCCTGTCCTTCTGAGCGATAGCGAAGAACCTTATTACAACTGTGTTTACAAAGTGCTATAAGATGCTTCCTGCGTCAGCATGACAGGATGTGGGTGCGGCTGCAGTCATTCCCAACTTGATTGGGAATCTGTGCGGGAGACGATGAAAGATTCCCGCCTGCGCGGGAATGACGGGATGCAGTCAGCAGGACAGTAGTTTCCCGTTATGCTGACCCCGTTTCAGTTTAAACTATGAGTGCGACCCCGGAGCGTAATACTAGTTCAAACAAAAAACCGCTGCCGATTTATCGGCAACGGTTTTGTATAATTCGTCAGACTGATTGTTAAGGCTTACATTTTCACACCCATTTCGGCAATCAGGTTGTTGGCTTTGGCAATGTCTTTTAGTACAAACAGCACGTAGCGAATATCCACGCCTATCGAACGGCTGTATTTCTCATCCCAAGCATAATCGTTGATACAAGCCGTAAAAGCACGGTCGAAGTTTACACCCACTAAATTGCCTTGCGCATCCAATACGGGGCTTCCGCTGTTTCCGCCGGTAGTATCAAGGTTGTATAAGAAACACACCACTGCTTTGGCATCGGCCTTTTTCATGATGTTTTTAAGACTGCTTTCAAGGTAATAATCGCCGCTTGTTTTGGCTTTGTTCAAAATACCTTGTATGGTGGTAAATGGTGCGTTGTATTCAGCATCGTTAGGCCAGTAGCCTTTCACGTTTCCGTAGGTAAAACGCAAAGTGCTGTTAGCATCGGGGATAAAGTTGGTTTTTTTGTGTTGTTGCTTCACTTCCAACAGGCGGGCGTTCAACTCGGTGAGCTTGTTACGACGCTCGGTATCTTTTTGCAAATAGGTTTGGTACACAGGGAATAAAACTCCTGCCAACTCAACCACTTTGTTGTTTATGCCCACAAAAGCGGCGGGATTGGTTTCAAACAGTTTCAACATTTCGTCGCGGTCAAACAGTTTGTGTTCTGTATCCAGTTTTTCAACCAAAGCATGAATTTCAGCAGCGTATCCCGTAGGGCTAAATGCATTGTTGACTGCAAGCAGACGTTGACTTTCAGGCAATTCGTAAAGGTTTACCAGCAGTTGTTCCAAAAGTTTTTTATCAAGGTCTTTGTTGCGAATGATGTAATTTTTATCCAGTAGCTCACGCTGTTTGGGCAGTGTTTTTTCTAAATATTCTTTGCGGTCGTTTTCGGCCAAATCAATGCTGGCGGCATTGTGGTACGATATAAAGCTGGATAGGTAAAACACCCCGCTGTTGTTAAATAACTCGCTCAAATAAAAATCGCGGTGGTAAGTGGCAAAAATCTCGTTGTACACCGCATCAATGTCAGAGAACAGAGTGCCGTATTTGGTAGTAAGCGCAGGATTGGCGGCAATCATCTTTTTCATTTCCGCTTCCTCGGCTTCTTTTTCTGGCAATACGGTGGTACGCTCTAAGCCTTGCAGCTTGCCTTTGTAGTTTTTGGTAACGTTGGCAAGACTTTTTTCGCGGCTGGCAAGGGCAATTTCTACCGCTTTATTTTTCTTAGATACTTGTTTGATAGCATCAATTTGGTAATCGTACCAGTTGCTTACCGTTGGTAATATGTACTCGTATTGGTAGGTTAAGAACTTGGCAGGCAGGTGGCGGAAGGTGCGGCCGGGATATCCCAAAATGAACACAAAGTCGTCTTCTTTTACCCCGTTGGGGTTTACTTTCAGGTGTTTTTTGGGTTTATAAGGAATGTTTGTGGCTGAATATTCAGCAGGTTTACCATCTGCACCCACATAGGCACGGAAAAAGGCAAAATCGCCGTTATGGCGGGGCCATACCCAGTTGTCGCTTTCACCGCCAAACTCACCGATACAGCGTTGGGGAATGTACACCAAGCGCACGTCTTTTATTTGCTGGTAACGGAACAGTGTGTAGGCCTTGCCGATAAACATTTCAGAGATTTCAATCTCCATATCGGGGTTGGCGGTCTGTTCTTCGGTAGTTATTTTCTTAATGTTAGCGCGGATAATTTCAGCACGTTGGTTGGCATCAGCGGCTTTATCAGTGCCTTCTAACACTTTTGCCGAAACATCAAGGTATGATGCGGTAATACGGCAAATAACCGGTGTGCGTATTTCTTTGCTTTTATCTTCGGCCAAAAAACCGTTGGTAATGTAATCTTTCTCAGGGGTGCTGGCACCTGCTGCCGAGCTGAACGCGCAGTGGTGATTGGTAATAATCAAACCGTCGTCAGATACAAACGAGCCTGTACAACCGCCCACACGTACCAACGCATCTACAAGGCTGGTACCGTTGGGGTTATATACTTCAGCGGTTTTAATTTTAAGCCCCGCCTTTTTAAGGTCGAGCGAGCTTAACTCGCTAAGGGGAAACATCCCTTCGGCATAGCGGGCTGCAATAAACAGCGCGGGCACTAAGGCCACAAGGGCAATAACAATAACTTTTTGTAATCTGCGTGTTACCATAGAGGGCAAAAATAAGTTTTTTGGCTCTTTATGGCTATGATTTGGATAGAATACCTTGTTTACAGGTTTGAAAACCTGTTTTGTTTGGGCCAAAACTACTTGCTAAATAGATTTAGCTGCGAAGGCACTAAGATACCAAGCAAACACTTTGATTACGTAGCACATTAATTCTTTAGTAAAGGCTATGAATGCGTTACCGAAACAAGTTCGGTATGACGAAAGTCGAGCGCTTTTTGAACACTCTTTAACTCGCCCCCGAAAAAGTATTAGCCCGACGTTTCCACGGTCGCCCTCTCTAATTGCAATTAGAGAGGGGAAAAGTTGGGTAATCGTACAATTATGGAATAGTCAGGGGTGAGTTAAAAAGGTTTGTTTCAGGGCTCGTGATGTACTAGAAGTTAATTCCCCGAAACTAGTTCGGGGATGGATTATTTGGCGGCTTCAGCTACTTTTTTCACTGCAGCATCGTACACACGGCGCATACCTTCTTCAGTACTGATTTTCGGATACCAGTTAAACTTGTTGTTTACGTACTCCATGTTGGCGTAGCGACTATGCACGCCTACAGGTTTATCCAACAACGGTTTAATGGTAGGCTCGTAGCCTGCAAACTTGGTAAACAACTCAATAATTTCAAGGAAGCTGGTTAGCTTGCCCGAACCGATATTAATGGCCGAACCATCGCTGATGTTATCCAACGCCATTAAAATACAGTCGATACAATCGTCTATATGTACAAAGTCGCGACCTTGTTTGCCGCTTCCCCATACTTCAAACGGGTCTTCTTTCTTGGCTGCACGGGCTGCAATGGCCGGTACAGGGTAGGTAAGGTCTTGGTCTTCGCCGTAGCCGCTAAAGGGGCGTACGCAAGCTACTGAAATGCCGTAGTATTTGGCAGCAATGCGGGCAAGGTATTCACCCGTTAGTTTGCTCCAACCATAAGTCATATCGGGTTGTCCGAGACTACCGTCAAAACTGATGTCGCTTTCGCTCAACGCTATTGCGTGGTCAGTAGTTTGCAAATCCACAGGATAAGCAGCACTACTGCTGGGGAACATTACCCTTTTGGGTTTGTAGTTACATACCCAATAGAAAAACTCAGCATCAATACTCAAATCCAATGCTACCATCATCGGGTCGCCGTCAATTTTAGAGCGTCCGCCAACAATCGCTGCAAAATGAAATGTATCGGTAAACTTAGGATAGTTAAATCCGTAAGTATCGTTTATGTAGTTATGATTGTTGGTAATGTTGCGTAAAAACGTACGGAAATCACCTTCCCAATAAATCATTCGGCCACCCATAAACAGTTTCAAATCCTGATGTACGGTGTGTTCGGTATTCTCCAACCACTCTTCGGGGCGGGGAGTACCTGCGCTTAAATCATCAATAACAAAAAGTATATCGTTGGTAGTTTTAAGCAAGCGCTTCACAAGGTTTCTTCCAACAAAACCACAGCCGCCTGATACTAAGTGAATGTTCATCCGTTTTTCTATTTTCTGCAAAAGTACAATTTACCTTCTATTACCAAAGATGTTGTTTTAAAACAATACGTTGGCTTTACACAGCCATTACACAAAAATTACGTTGCTTTCTTTTTGGGTTTTACCGCTATAGCAGCCGTAAATTCCATCGCCTTCTCAGCCCAATCCTGCCAGCGATTGGCATAATCGTAGGGCACTTGCACCCAGCCGTTCATCGCCCTGTTGTCCATAGGGGTAAACATTTGCACCCCGTCAAGTGCTAATGCTTCGTTCAGTTCAGCCTCAGGTAATTTAAATACCATATAATCTTTCCAAAACATAACACCTGCCTTGCCGTTAGGTGCTTTTAGGCACAGGGCACTAAACATCTGGCTTTTGGTTACATTATCAAGATAATCAGCTATTTGGTGGTATCGTTCCTCGGCTTTGGTCATATCACAAAGGTTTAAAAAATATAGAATTAACCAAGGTACTAATCTTTCAGTAAGCTTTTAAAAGCCTCTGTGATGGAAGGATATTCAAACTCGAACCCGTTTTTCAGCAGCCGTTGGGGCACAACGTTGCGACTTTTAAGTATCAGTTCGGTTTCTGTTTGCAGAAGTATTGCCCCAAGTTCAAGCAGCCAGCGGGGATGGTTGATGCCGAAACGTTTGCCCAAACCTTGCCGCAATGATTTCATAAAATGTTGGTTTGTTTCAGGCTGAGGTGCGGTAATGTTTACTGCGCCTTCTATCGGTTGGTTTAATACATAGTCTATTGCCCTGCAAAAATCCTGCTCGTGTATCCAGCTTATGTATTGCGTGCCTTTGCCCATCTTGCCGCCTAATCCAAGTTGTGCTAACTTTTTTAATACAGGAAAAGCACCACCGTTGTTACCCATTACTAAAGCAATGCGCAACGCCGATTTTCGCGTATCAGGGGAGGGGACAGCAAAAAACGTTTCCTCCCATACCTTGCAAACGGTTTCCGAAAAACTGTTAGCAAAATTGGTGTAAGCTTCGGTCATTTTCTCTTTTTCTGAATGCGGATAGATGGTAGCCGATGAAGCATTTAGCCATACCTGTGGCGGTTTTTTGCAGCCTTGTACTGCTATTCCTAACGCATGGGTACTTTTCACCCGCGATTGTATGATTTCCTTTTTGTTCTTCTCTGTATAGCGGCAGTCAACACTGCGGCCTGCAAAATTTATCAAGGCAAAGGCACCCTCAAGTTCGGCAACCCAGTCGCCCGTATCAACGCCATTCCATAGCACGGTTCGGGTGTTTTTAAGGTTGCAAGGTTTTCTTGTTAAAATTACAATGTCGTACATATCCGCTCCCCAATGGTTAGCTAATAGTTTACCCAGATAGCCGTTGCCGCCTGCGATGATTATTTTAGGTTTCATGATTTTCTTTCTTCGCTGCTCAAATGTAATTATTATATTTTCAAAATTTATTGAAAATATAAATTTTAACAAGATGTTTAAACGAAAGCTTTTTGCATAATTTTGAAAAAAAGAAATTTAGGAATTAATGAACAGGCTTATCATTTTAATAGTTGTATCTGCAGGCCTGCTATGGGGCGGATGCGGTGCAGCAAAGCGCGCCCGCATTGAAAAAATACGACAACTGCACGCATTAACTATTGATGACTTTCACAGTTTCTTGGGAGTAAAAAAACACTACACTTATGATAGTGCAATAAATGTTTGGGGCGAGCCCGGTAAAGAGGAGGTAAATGAGGGCACAAAACTTAATTATGCCTCTATGTATTACTATGGCGAGTATGGAGAAAAACTATTTTCACTTACTTATGATAAACGTAATTACACGCTTAATTATATAAGGGTAACGGGCAGTAACGAGATTGGTTACCGCAGTACGCGTGATTTTTTTAAGCAATGTGGTGTAAATGATATTAAGCTTCAGTTTTTAGGAATGCCCCGAGACAGTATTGTGAGTGTATTTGGTGAGCCTACCCGTGCCCAAAAAAGCGAGCTTGAATATCAAAAGGGGGGGATTACTGTTACTTTTCTGTGTCCTGATTTTTCAGGCGGTATTTGCGACGAGGTGCTTGTTTTTTGGAATTATTACTACAAAGAACAAAATTAGTTCTACTACCCGGGTTTTACCCGTTTACCTTTTGTAAGCTATTTAGATTAAACCTAACCTATGATTACCAATATGAAAAATACAATCTATTTGGCCGTATTGTTTGTTACTCTTGCAGCTTGCAGAACAAACAAAGAAAGCGGCTCAGCAGCAAAACCTAAAACAATACAGGAAACCACTATTGACGATTTTGCAAACGTACTGGGCTTGAAAAAAGGTGATTTAAACACCAAAGCCGTGTCGCTTTTGGGAAATGCAACCAAAACCACTAAAGACGAAAAAAACACTTACAGTTTTGTAACCTGCTATTACGATGATGCGGGCAAAAATCGAATGTTTAGTTACACGTATGATAAAACCACCAATGCGGTGAACCACATACGTATTACAGGCAATAGAAATACCAACTTTGCCGAAACAAAGGCCTATTTTAAAGACCGCAAAATCAACGATATTAAAGTGGATTTTTTGGGGATGCACAAAGACGATATTTTGAAAATTATGGGTACCCCGGTACGTGTAAACTCAGGTAACTACGAGTTTGTGAAGGGCCACGTGAGCATTACTTTTATTTGTTATGATTTCCACGATAACAAATGTTCTGAAATGTATATTTTCTGGAATTATTACTACACAGAACCTGCTACAAAATAAAAATCCTTCGGCTAAAAGGACGATTATAACACGGGCGCAATCCTGCAAAGGGTTTCGCCTTTTTGTTTATATCTCGGCTTCGTATAGCAAGTAATTGCTTTTTTGCATCCCTAAACTTTCATAGGTAGCTTGGGCTTTGGTGTTTTCGTGCTCTACATACAAACGGATTATTTTTACACTATGGGCTTTGGCAAGCTCCACCACTTTTGCATATAACGCTTTATAAACTCCTTTACGGCGATGATTTTTGCGCACAAACACGCTTTGTATCCACCAAATGTTTTTATTGCGCCAATCGCTCCATTCGTACGTTACCATCAGGCTTCCGGCAACCTCGCCTTCAATCTCAGCCATCAGGTAAAAGCCTTTACAGGGGTCGTTTATTGCAGCCTCTACAGCAATTTTCACAATTGCTTCATCAAGGGTTTTGCTTTCGGTTTCCATTGCCATCAGGCAGTTATGCAGGGTAATGGCATCAACGTCGCCTGCAAATGCGTTGCGAATAATCATGCTCCAAAGCAATAAAAAAGCGTGCGATAAAAAAAGTAGCGTTTGTTAGTTATTCCTCAGGGTTTGCTTGCCATTTGCGTGCAAGGCCTATATAAGCCCCAAGTAATAACAGAATCAACACAATATTACTACCGTTAATAATATCCCAATTACGCCGTATCCATGTATGAATAGGGGAGTCGGGGGGGCAAGGCAAACCTTGCTGATAAGCAGTATAGCAATCCGTATCCGTGGCTTCATATATTATTACAAAAATCAGCGGTAAAACAAACGGCATAAACCAAAACACCCAGTTTAGGAAAATACCGCTAATGGTTTTAGGCCCTTGTTTATAGATGAACCGAAGCGTAAAGAATAAAACAATTACCCAGATAAAAAGTAGTAGAGCAGGTATTGCTTCTTCTTCATTTCTGAAACCAAGAACAATAATGCTTACTACAACCGATAACAACCCCATGCCTATAATAGCCATAAACCACTGCTTGAGTCGGGTGGTACGGAAGCTGAAAATTATGATAGACATTCCCAGCGAGTAATAAAGAATAACAAGTAATAACTCGTTGTTCCAAAATCCGTTTCTAACTTCATCCACCTTTTCGATGGATTGTCTCAACTCATGATTATTAGCATAGTAGCCGCTGTAAACGGCTCTACCTTCATTATTCTCGTCAGCGTAATTTCTTGATGAGGCCAATATACGCATTACCGTATGCCTGTTATCATTAAAACATTCAGCAACTTGTTTTTCAGTATTGATGTTGTGGTCTATACCGTACTTGGTACACAATGCTTTAAACTTGTTTATTTGCGCAGCAATAGAGTCCTTACGCCCCTCATTTAACCACCGTTGGGCAATGGCATCCAAGTCATACTCATGCAATATGTTTATTGGGCTGTTGTAGAAACGTATATGTTGTTTGCAATAGTGCAGGTAGCTTTTCTCATATTCTACAGTATCAACAGTCTGATACTCTGATTCAAGTAGCTCCATTGCCGCCGCTATCGAGTCCTGTGCAGCTTGGGGCATATTTTTCTTGCTTAGCCGTTCCAATGAGTCTCTAACATAATCAGCCCTCAACGAGTCACAACTGTGACGGATGTCAAAATCACCTTCATCAAAAGCCATGAAGTGCATGGCAAGGTTTATAACATTCGCATCGTCTTCAAGCACTACTTCTCTACTTACCAGTTCAATGCGATTATAAAGTCCTTGTTGGTAGGTAAAGAAAAAGGTAGAGGTTGAAAAGAATACGGTGAAAATGAGCAGAAACTCGTAATACAAATAGGCTTTACCGATGGTATAAAACGATTTAAAGGGATTGTTGCGGAGGTAAAATACCAGCCAGCCAATAATCATAAGAGCAGAAATAAGAACCGAAAAGGTTACTACTCCCTCCATACTAAAGTAACGGTACACCCACAGTTCTGTAAGTTTTATGGGTTGTAAAAAACCGGCTAGGTAAAAAAGTATATGTATGATAAGCGCCGCAGGAATGACAAATGCAACACGGGTATTCCACAATAGCGGGTACTTGCTTATCAGTTTTTGGTTGAGTTTTTTTAGCATGACTTTTAGTTGATAAAAAACCTGCGTGATGAATTAGAAATGTTGCGGAAATAGTTGGGAGCAATGTTGTTTTTAGCCATTGTATCTAATAAAAGACTTACAGATACAGTTGCCGGAAAGTGGAGCAGAAATACTCCGCCGTTGTATTGAATTTTTGTAATCCCGATGGTATTGAACGCTGCTGCCAAAGCCTCTCGGGTAGCAGAAGTTTCAAGCTCCACAATTAATTCGTTGGTAGCTGTAGGAGTATGCTCAGTAGTATTGGTTTGGTATTGAGGCTCCCCGTTTTTAATAAAGATGATGGTGTCTGATACCTTTTCAACCTCATAAATGTGTTGTGAACTCAATATCATTCCAAACGGAGCTGTTATTGAATTGGCCATAAATTTTAAGTCTTGCAGGATAGTTTGTTGTGAAAGTATATCCAAATTGGCCAGCGGTTCATCCAGCAACAAAATCTTAGGTTTGCGCAGCAATGTTTTCGCCAGTTCAAACCGTGTACGGTAGCCTGATGATATTCTATTCCAAGTTAAGTGCCTATAGGGGCGCAAACCCAAGCGGGCAATCATCATATCTGCCCACAAATGCCCCTCCTCACCCTTAATGTCGTAATAGGGCAGCACAAAATGCAGGTTATCCATCAGCGTTCCGTGCCAGCGCGGTATGCGTTGTTCTATGTAAATCAGCTTGGTTTTTAAGTCGTATTGGTCGGCGGTATCCTTGGCAAACGAGTAATTTATGATACCGTTATCGGGTTTTAACTCAGCTGCCAACAGCCTTAGAAGCGTTGTTTTACCATTCCCGTTTTCGCCCACCAAGCCGGTTATCTGCCGCTCGTTTAACTCAAAGTTCAGGTCTTTAATCTTAAACCCGCTTTTTAGGTAGGTTTTCGTCACCTTTTGCACACTCAATATTTTAGAGTTTTCCTTGTGCTCCGTTTTTAAGCCCGCATTCCGTATCGTTTCAAGCAGGTGTCCTACCTTCAGCAACACTTCTTGGTTATCAGCATTTGTGTTGGTTTCAAGCCACTCATACAACGCAATCGTTTTTCTAAACACTTCAGGGTCTTGTGTCTCAAACGCACAATCCGTAAGACGACGGAGTCCTAAAAATGCATCACCCGATTGGTAATGATTATGGACTTCTTGAAGGTGGGTTTCAAATGCTGGGTTCATGGTATGCAAATACGCTAATAATTAAGAAAGTAAACGCAAATTATCGACAAAGAGTATTATCAGTTAACCAATTGTTATTGTCATTAAAATGTCAGCTTTTCAATTTGAGTTTTGACAGAATACGGATACTCTTACATTTGCCACTGTTTATAATTAGTCTAAATAAGAATAATAACATTACAATGAAAAAACACTTAACCACCTTTATGCTGTTGATTACAGCATCATTTTCATTTGCGCAGGCAGTAAACGATTCAGTTTTTCTTGGTGCACAGTATGCCAACCAAGTATGGTACAGCCTTGCAAATGATGAACAAGGAACATCGGCAAAAAACAATTGGGACATTGCGTTTGAGATTAACAGCATTACCTCTTCAATACTATTAAACAGTGCCAACGGTAACACATTATGGGTGTATCCAAAAAGTGATATTACCGGCTGGAGTACTATTGATACCACTGGTATAGCTACTTGGCCAAAACTTTACAACTCTGATTTGGCGTGGGAAATGGGTGCGTTTAATGTGAACATTGACCCGTTTGATGCCGCGGATTTGGGTTGGGGTGTGTATAATACCTCAAACCATCAGGTGATGGGGGATAGTTTATATATTATTAAACTATCTAATGGTGCATACAAAAAGCTTTGGATTGAAAAGTTGGCTAATTCAGTTTATACCTTTAAGTATGGCAATCTTGACAATACGAGTGAAGAAACCAAAACCATAGCCAAAGCTGACTTTACAGGTAAAAACTTCGGGTATTTTTCAATACAAAACGGAACACAGGTGAATCGTGAGCCTTTGGCTGCCAATTGGGATTTAACTTTTACCCAATACACCGCGTTTGTGCCTGTAGCGTACACCGTAAGTGGTGTTTTAACTAACAAAACTACGGGAACTGTAAAAGTATATCCAGTAAACGACCCTTCAACCTATAAAGATTATGCAAGCCAAACGTTTGGCAGTACAATAAACACGCTTGGATGGGGATGGAAAACCTACAACATGACGTTGGGTGCCTATGTAATAGAAGACAGCACCGTATACTTTATTAAAGACGGTAACGATGACGTGTGGAAGCTAATATTTACAGGCTTTGCAAGCAGCAACGGCAAGTTTGTGTTCTCAAAGGAGAAACTAACGTCATCGGTAGGCATAAATGCTCCTGTTAAAAACAATTTCTTCACACTATATCCCAACCCGGCATCGGCAGGAGCTGTATCCATCGTAATGGATATGGCGGCTGATGCAACCGTAAACATTATGGATATGGGAGGAAAAGTGCTAAACACCCAAACCTTGCAAGGCAACGGGCTTAGCACACATACACTTAGCACCCAAGGGTTGGCAAACGGCCTTTATATGGTGCAAGTGGCCATGGGTAACCAAGTGTTTACCCAAAAATTAGCAATAAACCAGTAACACTCAAAGCGGGGCGTTGGAACCAGTCCGCGTCCCGTTTTGCGAAGCAAAAATAAGTACAGTAAATGTAGGGCGCCGGGAGGCGCCCTTATTTTTTGTAATCCAATCAGCAAATATTTGTTACCTAATTGGATGGTTTTACGTTTATAGCGTTAAAACACATTCTGTTTCAACTAACTGCGTAAACAGTAGTCTAATAAACAAGATGTAAACAAATATTAGGGTGAAAAAAGATTTTTGGCAAAGTAGTTGATTTTTGCTTAGAAAAGTTAACTTTCACCCCGAATTAAGACAGAGATATGGCAGAGAATAGTGAGTATAAATACAGAGATATAAAGGTATTTGGTTCTACCGAGTGGTTGGCCAATAATGAAAAGAATTACAGGCTGGTATACGACGAGAGCGAAGTAAGCTATATATACTGCGAGGTTTCGCTATACAATAAATTGTTTGACGAAGAAGACTGGGATCTTAAAATGGAGCTGAAGTGCTACTCGTCAGACAATAAGGAAGTATGCACGCTGAATTGCGACCGCCGCATACGCAAAGAAGACAATATTGTTTTTGTGCGTGAAGGTTGGGGTGTGAAGGAAACCGGAGGTTATTGGAAACGCGGCAGCTATCGTTGGGAAGCCCACGTGAACGGAAAGTTTGTGGCTGAGAAGCATTTTTATGTGGAGAAGGAAGGCATTGTGACCGAAAACCACAACCCTTACTTTAAGCTGGAAACCCTTAAGTTGTACGAAGGTCCAGACAGTAACGTAAAACCCAAAGACCGTAAATACTTTAAAACCTTTTACGGTGCTGATGCCCGTTACATTTGGGTAGAGTTTACCGCCGATAACTTGGTGAAACAATACGATTACTGGGCTTGCGAATTAATATTCCAGTTTAAAACCCACACAGGGCAGTTGATTGGAAAAATTGACAAGCTGTTGTTTGTATATCCCCAAGATGAAAAGATTGTTTGTACTGTAGGCTGGGGAAGTGAAACCAAAGGTACTTGGAATAATGACGCGTATTACGTGGATATTCTTTTTATGGACGAGCTGATTGCAGAAGTTCCGTTTAAAGTGGGCTATGATTACGAAGAAGCCGACGATGAAGACTTTGAAGCACAGCCGCCTACATTAGTAGAACGCCAGATACGCAAAGAAGAAATTGAAGCCGCAAAAGGTGCTGAAACCCTTGACGATGTGATGAAGGAGTTTCAAAGCCTGATAGGCTTGGCTCCGATTAAGAAACGGGTAATGGAATACACCAGCTATCTGAACTTTATTAAACTGCGTAAACAACGCGGTTTAAAAGATGCTGATAATGTGGTATTGCACGCCGTGTTCAAAGGAAACCCCGGTACGGGTAAAACAACCGTAGCGCGGATGTTGGGTAAAATATACAAGCAAATGGGCTTGCTAAGCAAAGGGCACGTGCATGAAGTGGATAGGGGAGACCTTGTTGCTGAGTACATAGGCCAAACAGCACCCAAAACGAAAGAAGCCATTAAGAAAGCCAAAGGCGGTATATTGTTTATTGATGAAGCTTACGCTTTATCACGCAAAGACGACGATAGCAAAGATTTTGGCCGTGAGGCAATTGAAGTGCTGTTGAAGGAAATGAGCGACGGTACCGGTGATTTGGCTGTAGTTGTAGCTGGTTATCCAGAGCAAATGGATTCATTCATTAACTCAAACCCCGGTTTGAAATCGAGGTTTAATGTTGAGTTTGATTTCCCCGACTATGTTCCCCAAGAGCTTATACAAATTGCTGATTACGCAGCCGATAAACGCGGTGTTAAACTAAGTCCTATTGCCCGCGATACCATGTACCGCAAGTTGGTGGATGAATACCGCGACAGGAATAAAACCTTTGGTAACGCACGTTTGGTAAACTCATTGATTGATGAATCAAAAATCAATCTGGGCTTGCGCATCATGAAGCAAAAAGACCCTCAGTTGTTGACCGAAGAAGAACTTTCGACCATTCAAATTGAGGACATTGAGAAAATATACGCTCCTAAAACCAAAAGCCTTGCCGATATACCCATTGATGAAGATTTGCTACGCGAATCGATGGGCAAGCTAAAAGCAATGGTGGGCTTGAGCAAAATCAAAGAAGAGATTGACGAGTTGGTGAAACTGGTGCGCTTTTACCGCGAAACCGGCAAAGATTTCCGCAAATCATTCTCGTTGCATGCTGTATTTACAGGTAATCCCGGTACAGGTAAAACCACTGTAGCCCGTATCTTGGCTCAGATATACAAAGCGTTGGGTATTTTGGAACGTGGCCACATGCTTGAAACCGACCGACAAGGGTTAGTAGGTGGTTACATTGGCCAAACCGCCATTAAAACTGCCGAACTGATTGATAACGCAATGGGCGGCGTACTGTTTATTGACGAAGCCTATTCGTTAACCGAAGGCGGCGGCGGAGATTACGGTCGTGAGGCGGTTGAAACCCTGTTGAAACGTATGGAAGACCGTAGGGGAGAGTTTGTGGTAATTGCTGCAGGTTATACCCAAAACATGACTTATTTCCTTGAGTCGAACCCCGGTTTGAAATCACGTTTCGACCGTGCGTTCCACTTTGAAGATTACAATGAAAATGAGTTGATGGATATTGCCATGCTGTTGTTTAAAGAAAACGGTGTGCAGCCTGATAAAAAAGCAAAAGGACACTTGCAGGAATACTTTAATCACATGTTGACCGTTAAAGATAAATACTTTGGTAACGGTCGCGAAGTGCGCAAGATTATTGAGCACGTGATTAAAAACCAGCACTTGCGTTTGAGCCAAACAGCACAGGAAGACCGCAACCAAAAAATGATAGAAACTATCACTATTAAAGATGTTGAGGACTTTAGTGTTGACCGCAACCAAGCCGCAAACCCAAGCAGCGGTATCGGTTTTAAACGATAAAATTTTACATTGAATATAAAAAAATATTGCCTGCTAACACTACTTGTTGTTTGCAGGCTTTTTCTTTTTGCCCAATTTGAGGACGAGGAAGAAGAAGTAACAGACACCACTGATTATGAAGTTGATACAGTAGTGTACAAATGGTTTGAGCCCTACAAAGCCGACTTTCAGTTTTCAATAGGCTGGAATATTCCGGTGGGTAGTTTTGGAGCCAAGAATGAACCTTTTGAAGATGCTTTTGCAGAGCCCTATTATGGGCAGGTAAGTGTTAATGCCAAATATTCTAAATTTTTTCACAATAAAATAGGGTATGTAATTGGAGCTGTTTTAAACAGGGTGAAATTTGATAATAAAGCCTTTAACAAGAGTTACGTGCAAAAATATGGTGACTCAATTATATCAGGTTTAGATTTCTTTTTGTATGAAAATTATAGTGCCTATGGCGGTATATCGTATTCGTACTTACATAAAAAAATAGCCTTTTCAGGCGGGGCAGGAGTTGGTGTTACTTATTTTAGGAATATTAATAAAGAAGACGGGGTTTTGAACTTGCGTGTGCACAAAGGGATTAATAGTAGCAATTTTTATAAGGGAGGTTCGTGGAAGGTGGGGGGTAATGTTGCTCCGCTCTTATTCTTAAATGCAGATATTAAGTATTTAATGAAAGGAGATTGGTACTTACTGGCAAGTACCAATTATTCATTGTCATACATCAGGTCAGAGTTGAGGGAGGTTGTAGATAATAGTTTTAACAGCCCTGAAGTAGATTTTATGAAAAAGAACATTGCCTTCTCAAACGTAGCAATAACACTTGGGGTAGGTACAATATTCCGTTAATTACTGGGCTTTAAAGCTAATGGTGTAAGTATATACCGTACCAGCACCCAATACCGTATCAAGGGTGTTTAGCTGCATATCCTTATCAGTAAGCACTACAATTTTGTATTTTTCAATACTGCCGGCAAGGTTATAAGATACGCTGTCTTCGGCAGCGTTAAACGACCATGTGGCAGCCACGGCCTGTGGGTCGTTGGCTGCACATTTTGTAGCCCCTTCGTCCACAATCAGTGATTTGTCGGTTTTATATACGTACAGATTATCCTTTTGGCAATTTTCAAGCGTTTCTGTATTGTCTTTCTTTGCCGAAACGAACAACCAGCCTTTAGCCCCGCCACCGGTAATAAGCTTTGTTTTCTCACTCACATTAACAGTATTATTGTTTTCGTCCTTGTCTTTTTTACAAGAAGCACCCAATAAAACGGCAATAACAACTATCACAAAAACCGATTGTTTATTCATAAAAAAACTCCTGCTACAATAGTGTAACAGGAGTTAAAAATAGTGAAAAGCTATATAATATTATAGTTCTCCGTCAAAGTTATACGCATCGTTGGTAGCTTGGCTGTTGTTTTCGCCACCACCGTTGGTGCGGTTACGTCCGTCATTATTACGGTCGCGGTTATCGTTGCGAGGGCCACGGTCACGATTATCATTACGTGGGCCACGGTCGCGGTTATCACGTCCGCCACGGTCACGGTTGTCGTTACGTGGGCCGCGGTTATCGCGTCCCCTGTCTCCACCACGGTCGCGGTTATCACGACGCTCACGGCCTTCGTTTTCGTCAGGCTCAGGCATACCCTCAGGGCGTGGTAACAATACTTTACGGCTCAAACGGTATTTACCGGTTTTCTTATCTACTTCAATAAGCTTCACTTTCACCTCTTCGCCAACTTCCATTACACCTTCCATGCTGGGAAGTTTCTTCCAGCTGATTTCAGAAATGTGCAACAAACCGTCTTTACCGGGTAAAAATTCAACAAATGCACCAAACTCTGTAATGGTTTTCACCACACCTTCGTACACTTCGCCAACTTCAGGAACAGCAATAATGCCTTCGATAATCTTCACGGCTTTTTCCATGCCTGCCTTATCGTTGCTGGCAATCTCAACAATACCTTTGTTACCTTCTTCAGTGATGCTGATAGAAGTACCGGTTTCTTTTTGGATGCCTTGAATCATTTTACCACCGGGTCCGATAATTGCACCGATAAACTCAGTAGCAACATCTATGCGCACAATACGTGGAGTGTGTGGTTTGTAATCAGATGCAGGTTCAGCAATGGTTTTGCTCATCTCGCCCAATATATGCAAGCGGCCTTCTTTGGCTTGGTTAAGCGCTTCTTCAACAATTTCCCAGCGCAAACCATCAATTTTGATATCCATTTGTACGGCGGTGATACCATTTTTGGTACCTACCACTTTAAAGTCCATATCGCCCAAGTGGTCTTCGTCGCCCAAAATATCAGTAAGTATAGAGTATTTACCATTTTCGCCTGAGATAAGCCCCATAGCAATACCCGAAACCATATTTTTTACTTTCACACCGGCATCCATCAATGCCATGCAGCCTGCGCATACAGTAGCCATTGATGATGAACCGTTTGATTCAAGAATATCAGATACTACACGGATTACATAAGGGTTTACATCATCGCCGGGTAATATCTTTTTCAAACCGCGCATGGCAAGGTTACCGTGCCCGATTTCACGACGGGCAGGTCCGCGGTTTGGTTTTACTTCACCTGTTGAAAAACCGGGGAAGTTGTAGTGCAGCATAAAACGGTTGAAACCACTGTTCATTGGGCTGTCAAGCATTTGCTCGTCCAATTTGCTGCCCAAAGTAACACTGGTTAGCGATTGGGTTTCACCCCTTGTAAATATAGCCGAACCGTGTGCCGATGGTAGATAGTTAACCTCAGTCCATATTGGGCGCACCTCGTTTAGTTTACGTCCGTCCAAACGCACTTTTTCGTTCAATACCATGTTACGCATGGCATCGTACTGCACGTGGCCGTAGTACTTTTTCACCAAGCCTTTCACCTCATCGGTGGTATCTTCGGGCATGGCGGCAATATATTCTTTAACAATTTCTGAGAATGCTTTACCGCGTTCTTTTTTAGGGGCTTGTGATTTAGCAATAGCATACACCTTGTCGTACAAATCAGCATATACTTTTTTCTTTACCTCTTCATCATTCACTTCATGCACATACTCCATACGAGGTTTGCGTCCGCCTAAAAGGTCACAAAGTTCAAGCTGTGCCTGGCAGTGCTTTTTAATTGCATCGTGTGCAAATTTCAAAGCTTCTACCATATCAGCTTCAGATATCTCATTCATCTCACCTTCCACCATGTTTATATCATTCATGGTACCGGCAACAATCATATCAATATCACTGTTCTCAAGTTCGCTCTTGTATGGGTTTATCACCAATTTACCGTCAATACGTCCTACACGCACTTCGCTCATAGGTCCGTTAAAAGGTAAATCAGTCAGCATAATGGCCGACGAGGCTGCTAAGCCTACTAAACAGTCAGGCATGATGTTTTCGTCAGATGAAATAAGAGTTAGCATTACCTGCGTATCAGCATGGTAATCTTCAGCAAATAGAGGACGTATAGCCCTATCAACCAATCGGCTGATAAGAATTTCATAGTCAGAAAGGCGCGCTTCACGCTTCAAAAAACCGCCCGGAATGCGGCCTACAGATGCAAATTTTTCCTGATAATCAACGGTAAGGGGCAAAAAGTCGGCTCCTTCTTTGTGCTCGGGCGCAGCCACAACGGTTGCTAGTATCATCGTATTGCCCATTTTCAGCACCACTGAACCGTTGGCTTGTTTGGCAAGCCTGCCGGTTTCAATTTCAATTACTTTTCCGTCACCAAAATCGATTGTCTTGGTAACTCCTAGTGGATTAGACATATATTGGATTGTATAAATGTGTAAAAATAACAAAAGCCTTATGGCTATAAGGCTTTTGATTTATTAAGGTTTTAGTTCGTCAAAATATTTTGAACTTATTTCCTAATGTTAAGTTCTTTAATAATGGCCCTGTACCTGAAAATGTCTTTCTTGGCCAAGTAGTCCAATAAAGCACGGCGCTTACCTACCAGTTTAATTAGGCTAAGCTCTGCCGAGTGATCCTGTTTGTTTTCTTTCAGGTGCCCAGTAATGTGTTGTATACGGGCAGTAAAAAGGGCTATTTGAGCCTCGGCACTGCCTGTGTTTGTTTCCGCGCCGCCGTGTTGTTTAAATATCTCTTTCTTAACTTCTGATGTAACTTGCATCGTATTACGGTTTATCTCTTATAAAATAGTGTGCAAAGATATTAAGAGTAATAACATAAAGCAAATGTTTGTTTACTTAATGTTAGCATTTATTCATCAATCTTTAATCCTCCAAGGCGGGTTTAGTCTGTTTTCGCCTGCGTGGTAAATGCACAGTTTATTTCCGTCGGGGTCGTTAAAATAGGCTTCGCGCCATAACCACGGCTGGTTGGTAGGAGGCATAATAAACACAATGCCCTTATTTTTTAATTGGTTAAATGTACTGTCAACATCCTCACACTCAAAATACAACATCGTGTCGGATGGGACTACGTTTTCAGCATGATGTAATGAAAAGGTGGCTTGATTGCCGGGAATTATAAACCGAGCATAAATATCGGTAAGAACTATTAACTGAAACCCTAACGTTTTGTAAAAGGCTACAGAGTTGTTGATATTGCTTACCGATACTATTACTTGGTTTAATTGCACGGTTAAAATTCTTAAGAAGCGGTTTCGACCTTTTTGCTTTTGCTTTTCTTTTCAGTAAGCAGTTGTAGCAATAGCGCCATTTTTTCTTTCAGTTCAGTACGGGGCACTATAAAATCAAGAAAACCGTGTTCTAACAAAAATTCAGCGCTTTGGAAGCCTTTAGGCAAATCTTTACCAATGGTTTCTTTAATTACACGGGGACCGGCAAAGCCTATCAGGGCTTCGGGTTCAGATATGTTAAAATCGCCCAGCATTGCAAACGATGCGGTAACACCACCTGTAGTAGGGTCGGTCATCAGCGATATGTAAGGAATTCCTTCTTTACTCAACAATGCCAATTGTGCACTGGTTTTAGCCATTTGCATCAGCGAGTGGGCAGCTTCCATCATGCGGGCACCGCCCGATTTTGAAATTACTAATAAAGGAATATGGTTGGCACGGCTGTGTTGTATGGCGCGTGATATTTTTTCGCCTACCACACTACCCATACTACCGCCAATAAAGTTAAAATCCATACAGGCAACCACTAATGGATGGCCGTCAACCTTACCTACACCGGTGCGCAACGCATCGTGTAAGCCGGTTTTTTGTATGCTTTCTTCAATACGTTGCTTGTAGCTTTTGCTATCCGTAAACTCCAAAGGGTCAGCACTAAGCATATTAGCGTCTAACTCTTTGTAGTGACCTTCGTCAAACAAAATCTCAAAATACTCCTCAGAGCCAATTTTGTGGTGGTATTGGCAATGTGGGCATACGTAGTTTGCCTGTTTGTGGTCTTCGGTAAGTGTAGCCTTTTTACAACGGGGACATTTGTACCATAATCCTTCCGGTGTAGCTTTTTTATCTTTAGTAGAAGTAGATATTCCTTCTTTGAGGCGTTTATACCAACTCATTTGTTAGTTATTGGGTTTATCCCGGTTATAGGTAGTAGCTTGTTAATCAGTGTGTAGTTTACTGATAACCAACAAAAGTTACCTGCTAACCAAAAATCAAAGATAATAGTTATCGGCAAACGGAAAACAAATTCTCCGATAACCGGTAACTATTACCCGATTGTATGAAAATTAAAGAATTAAGCGATGGTAACGTCCTTGTTAAGGTACACATCTTGGATGGCGTTCAACAAAGCAACGCCTTCGTTTATTGGTTTTTGGAAAGCTTTACGACCTGAAATCAAGCCCATACCGCCGGCACGTTTGTTAATAACTGCCGTGCGTACAGCATCAGCCATATCGGTAGCACCTTTGCTATCGCCACCACTGTTAATCAAACCGGCACGGCCCATGTAGCAGTTAGCCACTTGGTAACGGCAAAGGTCAATAGGGTTATCGCTTGAAAGCTCGGTGTACATTCTTTCATCCAATTTACCGTAGCTGCTTGAGCCTGTATTAAGAGCTTTAAAACCGCCGTTGTTTTCAGGTAATTTTTGTTTGATGATATCGGCTTGGATAGTTACACCCAAGTGGTTGGCTTGGCCTGTTAAATCGGCAGATACGTGGTAATCAACACCGTCTTTTTTGAAAGCATTGTTACGTACATAGCACCACAACACAGTAGCCATACCCAATTCATGAGCTTCTTCAAAGGCTTCAGCAACCTCAATAATCTGGCGTGAAGATTCTTCAGAACCAAAATATATGGTAGCACCCACTGCAGTAGCACCTAAGTTCCATGCTTCGCGAACGCTGCCGAACATAATTTGGTCGAATTTATTAGGGTAAGTAAGCAACTCGTTATGGTTGATTTTTACCATAAAAGGTATTTTGTGAGCATACTTGCGAGACATCATAGCAAGGTTACCAAACGTAGTGGCAACAGCATTACAACCGCCCTCAATAGCAAGTTTTACGATGTTTTCAGGGTCAAAGTAAATAGGGTTTTTTGCAAACGACGCTCCGCCGCTGTGTTCAATACCTTGGTCAACAGGTAGTATTGATACATAACCGCTACCGGCCAAACGACCAGTGTTATAAATAGCATTAAGGCTACGCAACACTTGTGGGTTGCGGTTGCTGTTCACCCAAACGCGCTCGGTGAAATCGGGGCCGGGCAAGTGCAGCATATCTTTTGATACGGTTTTGCTCTCATGGTTTAGCAGGGCATCAGCTTTGTCGCCCAGCAGCTCTTGGATTTTCGAAATGTCCATCATAGTATGAGGTCGGTTTTTAAAAATTTCGGCAAAGGTATGTTTTTTTTTGAATGTGCAGAGGTAAACTGTTAACAGCCTATTGTTAGTAGTTGATGAGCAATGCAAGGGGTATTAGCACATTGGTTATTTAGTATATTTGTTGTTATATGACGGTTTCTGTTACAAAAATTAGCGACCCTGCAACTTTGCAACGGGCGTTTGATATACGCGTGAAGGTGTTTGTAGATGAACAAGGTGTGGATAGGGACTTGGAGTACGAGCACGAGGGAGAAAGTACTCATTTTATTGCTTTAGTTGATGGTGAAGAGGCCGGTACTGCCCGTTGGCGCAAAACCGAGAAAGGAATAAAACTGGAACGCTTTGCTGTATTGCACGATTTTAGAAGTGCAGGTGTGGGCAGGGAATTGGTAAAAGCAGTACTAAATGATATTGATACGAAAGCACAAAAAGTGTACCTGCACGCCCAAAGCCAAGTAGTTGATTTTTATAAAAAACAAGGGTTTGATCCTGAAGGCGAAGAGTTTGAAGAAGCCGGAATAAAACACTTTAAAATGGTGTTGAAGGGATTGTAATACGATGCCGAAACAAGTTCGGCATGACTGGCAGTTTAATGCTTCTTGCACACTCTTAAACTCACCCCCAAAAAAATAGTCGCCCGACGTTCCCACAGTTGCCCCTCTCCAATTGCAATTAGAGAGGGGAAAAGTGGGGTAATCGTACAATTATTTAGTCGTCAGGGGTGAGTTAAAAAGGTTTCCTCAGGAACTCAAAACAGATAATTCATTAATCGTAATACGATACCGAAACCAGTTCGGCATGACTGGCTGATGCGGCCTCCCGTCATCCAGAGCTTGTCTCAGGATCGCATAAGTAAATGTAGCTGGTATTTTTAATACGTATTTTTAGACAATACCCGTAGCAACCAGGATAATATGGGTGCAGGTATGATGCGCTTTACAGCAACAGTTATTTTATCGTTTAGGGTGGGCAAAATCACAGCTTTGTTGGCCGCAAGTCCTTTCACCGCTTTTTGCGCAATTTCTTCAGGCTCGGATATGTTGGTAATGTATTTACGCCAACCAATGTTTTTTATCCGTTCACGTACTTCATTGTTGGTAATCATAGGACCGGGGCACAAGCAACTTACCTGCACTTTACTGTCCCACATTTCAGCACGCAAAGCCCTCGAAAAGGTTAAAATAAACGATTTTGAGGCTGAGTACAGTGCTTTGTAGGGTAGCGGAAAAAAGGCAGCCATACTGGCTACATTAAGCACAAATGCAGGAGCATTCCCTATTAGTCGATGTATAACCTTATGGGTAAGGTTATGGGTAAACACAATATTTAGCTGCAACAGTTTTTGGAAAAAGGCTGTATCCGTTGCTTCATAGTTGGCTGTGTAGCCCATACCCACGTTATTTACTAATCCTTTCAGGGCAATATTGTTTTCGGTTAGCCAAGCATCAACAGTATCGGCAGCATTGGGTTGCAGCACATCTAAAGCAAGGGTTTCAATGGTTAAAGAGGGGCACTTTGCTAGTATTTCAGCTTTAACATTGTTTAACTCATCTTGTAATAACGATAAAAGAATAAGCGAGTGTCCTTGTTTTGCCATTTCAAGCGCAAGGCAGCGGCCAAGTCCGGCACCGGCACCAGTTATGAGCACATAGTTTATTTGTTGTTTCACAGTTTTAGTTTAGGGGGCTGCCATTTTGCAGCCATGCTACCGTTTTTTTCACGCCTACCTCAAAAGAAGTGGGAGTGTGGTTTAGTTCAGCCTGGGCTTTGGCACTGTTTAATATCCAGTTTTTCATGTATCGTTTTGCCCATTGCGGTGTTATCAGCGGGGTACGACCAAGGTGAGCCAACAGCAACATTATGTATGATACTGCCATTATCAGCCACACAGGGGTGTATATCATCTTTTGGCGGGCATTGGTAGCTTGTTTCACTGCCCCGAAATATTCATCGAAACTAAGGTTTTCACCACCAATTATATAGCGGTTTCCACCGTTGCCTAATGTTAATGCATTTTCGCAGGCTTGCACCACATCATCGATAAAAACATAATTCCCAATACTTTTACCGTTGCCGGGTATTATGCGCCACCCTTGTATTACTTGTTGTATTAGTCGTGTTCCTGCGTTGGCTTCGGTCAACTGACCAGGGCCATATACACGGGTGAGGTTTAGCGACAGTGTGGTTATTTCAGGGCTATTTTGTTCAAGCACCCAATCATCGGCTATCGCTTTTGTGCGCTCGTATTCATTAAAGAAAGTAACCTTACGCACCGAGTTTTCAGTAATGGGTGTATCCCCTTCGCTGGGTCCGTATATGCCCGCTGATGAGATAAGGATAAAACGCTTGATACCTGCTGTTTTTGCGGCATTAAACACGTTTTTGGTGCCGTTAATGTTTATCTCTTCAAATAATTCAATTTGTTTGGTGTAAATAGCTGCGTATGCAGCTGCGTGCAGGCATACATCGCAACCCGTTGCAGCAGCGCTTAGCCGTTCAGGTTGGTGTAAATCACCCTCAAATAAGATAATATTGGGGTGTTGCAGTAATTGTGCTTTTTTGGGGCTGCGCACCAAAGCGTGTAACACGTGTCCTTTGTTGGCAAGGTGCAGTGCTACTTGCCTGCCTATGTACCCTGTAGCTCCTGTTATAAAAATCTTCATCGGTAAAACCCCCCTATCACAAAAATATATCGTGTTATAACTTTCTCAAATTCACAGTCATTGCCGGGTTAGCTTTTATCGCTACCAAACTGTTTGATACTGCCAGTGTTAGGTGTATCAACCACGCCGCCCAAAAGTTACCGGTGTGCCAGCTAACAAGGCACAGCACCACTCCAAAGGGTAGCGAGGCAATAATCTCAAGTTTGCCTTTGGGCAAATGCGCCAACGCATACAGTATGCAATTGATGGTAATGTTTAACCACAATGGCAATATCTCTATTCCTGAAAAGAACAAAACCCCTCTGAACAGAAACTCGTATCCCAGCAAATAAAGTGCCCAGCCAAACAGGTAGTAAGCCAGCAGGCTAATGCTCCATAACGGGGAACGAATCTGCGGATATAAGGCATAGTTTGCAGGTTTTCCGGCACGTATCAGGTTTACTATCAGTACCAATCCGCCCAATATTCCCCACCACATAAGTGTAAGCGGTACGTTGGTAAATTCTAAGCCCAATGCTGTTGTATCAAAATCATTTAAAAAAGGGAGTACGGTAAGGGGGAGCAGCATCATGGTAACGAAGCCGGTAAATTTTTCAAGCCCCACGTACAGTTGGTTGGCTTTGTAAGTGCCGTACTTTAGCCACAAGTAATTCTCTACCTTTTTTCTGTTATACAATAAGAGAAAGTAAAAGGCAAAGCCTACTAAAAATAGGGTATATGCGGCAATGAATATTTGCAAAACGGCAACAAAATTAGCAGTTATGTATATTAAGAAGGCATTAATTATTGACAGAGTGTAGGAAAACGCCGATTAATCAGCAGGTTATTTAATTGAGCCAGAACTTTATTATCAGCGATACGCCGATGGCAAAGACGAGCCCCAGTATGATTTTTTTAAAGACCTCTTGGCTTATTTTGTCCAGTAATTGTTTGCCAATCCACGAGCCTACGAAAGAGGCTACGATAAGAAAAGGTATCAGGTAATACATCTCTTTCTCCAAGTACCCGTTGCCTAAGTAAATAACCGAGCGGCTAAGGTCGATGCCCATATCCACCGCGGCTGATGTACCCACAAAAACGCTTTTTTCAAGATTCAATCCTGCCAATACTAACCCGCGAATAGGGCCTCCCGTTCCTACAAATCCTGCTAAAAAACCTGCAATGCTTCCGCCTGTAATTGTATTTGTAACCGTTGGAGGAAGTTTCCAGTTGGGTTTTATCCATAATCCGGCACTAATCACAATCAGCAGCAATCCCAAAACGGCTTCTGCCCAAGTGAAACGTATGATGGTGGTGAGCCATGCACCTAACAACACAAACAATACACCGGGTATGCCTATCAGCAGGGTGGTTTTCCAGTGGATGTGTTTGTAGAAAAGAAACATTTTGCTGGCGTTGCTAAAAACGTGCATCAACCCTGTGAGGGCCAATACCATGTGGAAGCTAAAAAAATATTGGGAAAGGGGCACCATAAATACTGATGACCCAAACCCGCCCAGTGTGCCCAATATTTCTGAAATAAGAACGATAATCAGAAAAAGAATGTATCGGGCAGCCATAAAGTTTTTAAGTGTTATAAACGTTCATTGTGCGCTCTATGCCAACGGCAGTGTATGATAAAATGGCATCTGCAGCACGTTGTATGTGGGCATCAAGGTCTTTTTGTTCCTCGGTGCTCCATTTGCCAAGCACGTAATCTATTTGACGGCCTTTGGCAAAGTTATCACCGATACCAAACCTCAAACGGGGATAGTTGGGGTTTTGCAATACCTCGGTAATGTTTTTCAGTCCGTTGTGTCCGCCGTCGCTTCCCTTGCTGCGCATCCGCATTTTGCCAAACGGCAGCGAAAGGTCGTCAGTAACCACCATTATATTGTTTAACTCTACTTTAAGCTCGGCCTTCCAATAGGCCACCGCTTTACCGCTCAGGTTCATGTAAGTAGTGGGCTTCACTAATAATAGTGTGCGGCCTTTGTGCCTTGCTTCAGCTACATAGGCGTGCCTGCCTACTTCAAATTGTACCTCAAGGCGTTTCGCTAATTCATTCAACACCTCAAAGCCTATATTGTGCCTTGTAAACTCATATTCGGCACCCACGTTTCCCAGTCCCGCTATTAAGTACTTCATACCCGTTTATTTTCCAAAATACATTTCTTGTTTTGATGATTTAAGAGCCGGATACATGGAGGTAACCGCCCCTAAAATTATAGTGGTGAAAAACACCAGTAGTATATCAAACGCTTTCATTTTTACAGGGTAATTACTCACTACAAACGTACCCTGATTGCCCAGTGTTATAAACCCATAGGTTTGTTGCAACCAGCATACTAATACGCCTAAACCTATCCCCACAAACGCACCGATAAGAGCAATCAGCAAGCCCTCTTTAAAAAAGATACTTCGTATCAATCCGTCACTGGCACCTATGCTTTTTAGTACTGAGATATCTCCTTTTTTATCTATCACCAACATAGTAAGCGAGCCGATTACGTTAAACGCGGCGACCAGCAATATAAAGGTAAGGATAAAGTAGGTGGCCCAACGCTCTGTGTTAAATACTTTGTACAGTACTTCTTGAAGTTGGTAGCGGTTTTTAACCACAAAGCCGTTGCCCAAAACTTCCTGCATTTGCCGTTGCACCTTTTGCATATTAGTGCCCGGTTTCAATATCACCTCGTATGCAGATATTTCAGTTTTATATTCAAGTAACTGTCGGGCAAACTCAATAGGTACTATTACAAACTCATCGTTAATGTTTTCTTCAATACTAAAAACACCCGCAGGGGTTATCTGCTTTTTTACAAGGGCGTTTTCAGGGTCAAGCGAAGTGACATCGCCTCGCTTGGCGGTAAATACAGTGAGGGGAATGAAAAAATTATCTACGTTTATAGATAGGTAACGGGCTATTCCATAGCCTAATACGGCATATTGTTGTTCTTTATCCTTTAGCACAAGGTTGCCGTCAACCATCATGGTATCAATGCCTGTGTACTTTTCAAAACCTTCGCCCACACCTTTTATGGTGGCTTTTGTTTGTTTGTCGTCGTACTTCAAAACCGCTTTTTCTTCCAATACTTCGGTAATGTGCAATACTCCGTCAATTTGTTTTAGTTGGGGAAGTTTGGCAGTATCAGGGTTAAATACTTTGCCTTCGGCAGCAATAATTTTTATATCGGGGTCAAACGAGTTAAACAGCGATGTAACCAAACTTTCGAACCCGTTAAATACCGAGAGTACTACTACCAAGGCAAATGAGCCGACAGCAAAGCCCGCTACAGAAATACCCGAAATAATATTAATGGCGTTTTTATTGTTTTTTGAAAACAGGTATCTGCGCGATATAAAGTTAGAAAGGTTCAAACGTGTGGGCTTTGAGGCAAAAATAAGGTTTTAGGTGCTTGTATGGTAGTATTTAAAACACCAAAACAATACACTAAAGTATATCCTGAAAAATAATGTGGGATATATCTTATTTATAGGCTTTTAGCAATAAACCGGTGCCGTTAAGGTGTCCCACGTGTGTATCAAGGTAGTTGAGTAACAAACACACGGGTAGCATTACTGCGTAATAAAACGGAAGCAGTATAAAGAATAAACGTGAAATGTTAAGCAGTTTGAAGGGGAACTTCATTGATAATGCCCATGAAAGCTTACCTGCTTTGCCATACGAGTAGCGTGCACGAACTTTCTTAAAGCCTACTTTACGCAAACGTTCTTTAAGTTCGGCCATATCATAACCTACGCGCACTTTTTCGCCGTGCATACCGGTGCTCATACACTCGGTAGGTTTTTCGTTGCGTTTTGATGCTTGGGTAAATATCAACAGGTTACCATTGTCTTTAAGGTCGTCATAAAACAACTTAAACAAAGTGGTATCCTCTTCAATGTATTCCATCACATCTACTGCCAAAATCAAATCGAATGAGTTAGGCTGATTCAATTCAAGCAAGTTGCCGCTGCGGCAGAATATATTGTTTAATCCCTGTCTTCTAAAAAACTGGTTGCACTCGCAAATAGCATTTTGGCGTAAGTCCATGGCAGTAATGTTGTACTGCGGGCTTAGTTTAGACATGTAGTACGAGTATTGCCCATAGCCTGAGCCTGCATCAAGAATATGAGAAGGATGTTTGTTGGCCTGAGACCATATTTTCAGCTCCCTGTGAACGTGCCAGCTTTTTAGTAAGAAAAAGTCGAGCAGCCAATAAAACATTTGTTTTTGCTTGGTATTGCTGTTAAAAACTTTGGCTAATACCGTTTCAATCCGTTGACAATCCATTGCCTTACCTGTTATCCTTTGCTTTGATGGGCGATAGTGCGTTGCTCTTCGTCTTTTATTTTTTTAAAAACGCCTTCCATGTGTTCCACATAATCCAAGCTGTCGTCAATATAAAATTCAAGTTCAGGTATTTTGCGTACCTGATTTTTTATTTTGGCAGCAAGTTCATGCCTTATTTCTTTAGCATGCAATTGCACAATATCCAACAAATCGTTTGGTTTATCCGCTTTAAAAAAGCTTAGATATATTTTAGCGTAGCCCAAGTCGGGCGATACTTTTACCCCACTAATGGTAATAAAATTACCCTTAAACAATGAGGATGTTTTCTGAAGGAAAATATCCCCCAAGTCTCGCTGAATAAGTTTCGCGAATTTTTCCTGCCTTCGGCTGTCCATAAAACTAACTTACAAATATCTATCACTTTTATGTATATACAACAAACCTCACGCCAAAAAGATTTAAACAATTCAAAACGAACAAGTTAAAATAGACTACAACTTGTCTGTATTATGTGTGGCAGGCGGCTTCAGCGGTAGGTAACCAACCGCAATTACACGGCAGGTGTTGTATAAGTATAGGCGCATTCTGTATCTTCGCCCCACGCGTGCATACAATTAGTATCGTTTTTAAAGGTTTTGCCACTGGTTTAGGACTCAGCATGGGACTGGGGGCGGTATTCTTTGCCCTTATACAAAACAGTATTAAAGGCGGTTATAAAACCGGTATCACCATTGCTACAGGGGTAATTGCCTCAGATATTTTATTTATTTCTTTTGCCTTATTGGGTACCAGCTTATTTACCGAGGGAGATTTGAGCAGTCGTTGGGTACAACTTGCCGCAATTTCGTTTTTAATGTTGTTGGGCGGCTACACGCTGCTTCATGCCAAAAAGCCAATCGACAAAACAGCTGCCTCAGCACCCATAAGTTTCGGGGGTATGGTTTATTATTTTGGTAAAGGATTTTTATTAAATGCATTAAATCCGGCCAACTTTTTTGCATGGGCTGCCATATCTACCTATACCACCGGCGAAATGGGGTATAGCCTAAACCAAAACCTATTGTTTTTTAGCTGCGCTTTGTGTGGTATTTTTTTTACTGAAAGCATGATAGCATTGGGTGCCCATAAGATTAAAAACAAACTTACCGATAAGTTTACCATGTGGATGAACCGTATTGTTGCAATGGTTTATATTTTGGTAGCTGTAGCCTTAATTATCAATCTCTTTAGATAGTGTCACCACACTTCCGTTTTTATTTCTTGTCTAAAAAATAAGTATCTTGCCGCTAACCAATTTATTGTGCTGCATGAAACGTTTTTTACTAATTACTACCCTTTTATTTATTAGTGCGGGAGTATGGGGACAATGTATGTTGTATCCGGTACCGCTTGCCGACCGTGTTAACCAATCTTCACATATTGTAGAAGGTAGGGTGCTAAGCAGCACCAGTTATTGGAACACTTTGCGTGATAATATTTACACCGTGCATAAGGTGTATGCCTACAAACTTTTTAAGGGCAGTCTGGCCAATAACGGCAGGGTGTTTTATGTGGTAACAGAAGGTGGTACTATGGGACTTACACGACAAGAGGTAAGTGCTACCCTTGAATTGCACACCGGCGACAGAGGAGTGTTCTTCTGCAACCCAAGTAAGGTGCGCTTGAACGGGGCAGGAGCGTTAAGCTCATTTGATAAGTTTGAGGCTTATGCGGGCCCGCAGGGCTTTGCAGAGTTTACTGCTGACGGCATTACTGCTACCGACCCTTTTGCCAAATACCACATTAAAAACCAACTATATACTAAAATAACTGCTATTACAGGCAAGCAGCCCGTGATATTGGATACATATTCAGAAAACGGCGACCCTGTAATAAACGTAGCTCCTACAATCACCTCGTTTACTCCTGATAGTGCTTCGGCAGGTACAAAAACCGTACTAACCATAACAGGTACTGATTTTGGAGCAACACGCGGAGCAAGTTATGTGGCTTTTAAAAATGCTGATAACGGTGGTAGCGGAGTAACACAGCCTGTAGATGTTGAATACATTTCGTGGACTGATACTGAAATAAAAGTAGAGATAACCTCTAAAGCAGGTACCGGAAAAATAGAAGTGAACAACGGAAGCGGAACAGCACAATCAACCGGCAATCTTGTAATAAATTTTGCCCAACTGAATGTAAAAGATGCTAATGATATTGTGTACCAACCCGTTCATGTGGGTATTAACGGAACTGGGTACACTTGGCAGTTTTATACCGGATTTAATTCAAACACAGCTGCCAAGCAATCGTTTTTGAGGGCGTTTCAGAACTGGCGTTGCGGCACCCTTATTAATTGGGATATTGGCAGCACAACCACTGTAAATACGATTGCCCGCGATGCCGTAAACGTTATCCGTTTTGATATTGGCAGCGAGTTGCCCAACGGTGTATTAGGACGTTGCTCAAGCTGGTGGAGCGGTTGTGTTATTGGCCCTACAACATTTTGGTATGTTGCGGAGTTAGATATTGTTTTTGATGATGGTACTAATTGGAATTTTAATACATCATCACCTTCTTTCAATCAATACGACTTTGAGAGTGTGGCAGTGCATGAGCTAGGTCATGGTCATCAATTAGGGCATGTGATAAACAGTAGCGAGATTATGCACTACTCCATCTCAAACGGTCAAACCAAACGTGCTCTTAGCTCTTTTGGTGATTTAGAAGGCGGTAACTATGTAATGGACATGAACACAGCGGCCGCCGTATGTGCTAAACCCATTATGAAGGCGCTTAATCCTAACTTCTGTTCGTTAATCCCTATTGCAGGTTTCAAAGCCTCCCTTACCTCAGTTTGCCCTGGTTCGTCAATAATATTTACTGATACTTCGGTGGGCAGCACCAATGCCTACACTTGGGATTTCGGCGCAGGAGCTTCGCCTGCAACCGCCACTGGCAAAGGTCCTCACACAGTTATGTATAACACATCAGGTGCTAAAACCGTTCAACTAATTGTTGAAGGGGTAGTAGATAATGATACCACCACTAAAGTAGATTACATTAACATTTTGCCTGCTAAACCTGCACAACCCGGAGTTATTACAGGGCCAGATACAGGATGTATGAAACAACAATTGTTTACCATCAACAGCGTACCCACTGCTTTGGGATACTCGTGGGGTGTAATTGGCGGTGGCACTACGGATAACAGTACCGATACCTCGGTGGTGATTACGTTTAGTAATCCGGGGGCTGCACACACAATTTGGGTAAGGGCTGCCAATGTTTGCGGAAGCTCATCCGATTCGTCTAAAAAATCATTAACGGTAATCAACAGTCCAAAAGCAGGGTTTACCTATACCATACAAAATGATACGATTAGGTTGAGTGATACCTCTCTGTTTGGTAATTCATACACTTGGAAATTCGGTGCAAACCAAACCAACCCCAACCGTAATCTTAATCTTATTCCAAATCAAAGCGGCACATTCCCTGTAACAATGGTAGTGGCTAATTTTTGCGGGGCTGATAGTGTTACTAAACAAATATCGTTTGTAAAATCATCGGTAGGAGAGACCATTAACAAAGTTGGTTTATTGGTGTACCCCAACCCCGCCGAAGGCAGCACCGTGATAAAAATTGAAGATGTTACCCGCTATAAAGGCATTCAGTTCGAATTATACGATGTTATAGGGCGTGTAATTACGGCAATAGAGTTAACTAATAATGAAACCACATTGAACCTGCAAAACCTTGCTACCGGTATGTATGCGTATAAAGTACGCACTGCAACTGAAACGCTGGCAGCAGGCAGGTTGGTAATAAAATAAGGGATTTACTGGAGCTATCAGTTGCTATAAGGCGCAGCAATTTGCTGCGCCTTTTTTATTGTCCAAGGTAGATATGTAATGGGCTGAAATGAAAAAATCCCGCTCAGTGGCGGGATTTTATACGTTTAAAAGTTGTTGGATTAATAGTTTACACTACCGGTACCCCAGTTTTCTAACTCTTCGTTGCTCCAAAGCTGAGGGTAGAAAATGCGTTTTTGCAAACGTGGGGCAAGGTATTTTTGCCAGTTAGTTCCTCCTGTGGCGGCGATTTCACCTTCAGGTTTTTGCAGGTAGCGTGCTGCTGAACGCATGTGTACCATTGGCCAGTTAACGTTCACGTTCAAATCAAAGTGGCGCATTTCTTTCACACACTCATCATCTTTATCGGTTAACTGTTTAAAACGCTCCCATAGATTTTTATGGCTGTATTCTTTTGCAAGGCGTTTTAGTGCGGGCGTGTACTTACGCTCAAACTGAGTAAGAGTAAGTGTTTTTTTACCGGTGGCCAATTCAGTAGCACCCGATTTCCAGTAGATATAATCAAACATAGCATCCACATCTGCCTCGCCATTAAAACGGTCGCGGTAATCTTTACCTACAAGGTTATAAAAGTTGGTAGCGCAAATTTCAATAGCGCGGTATTGGTACGATTGGAATCCGCTGGCAGGCAATAACGACATACGGAATTTGAGGAATTGCTCAGGTTCCATACCCTCAATCATTATTTTAAAAGAAGCCGTAAGATTATCAAAATATGCGTTTACTCTTTTTAAGCGCTGAGTAAAAAATACTGAGGTAAGGTTGGGATGTTTGCAAATCTGTTCCAGTTCATGCAAAGCAAGTTTAAAATATAACTCGGTAATTTGGTGGTACATGATAAACACCATCTCATCCGGAAAGCTGGTGCGCGGAGTTTGCAAAGCCAGCAACGCATCAGTTTGTATATAGTCCCAATACGTAGTATAATCAGCGTACAACAACCCTTCAAGGTATGCCTCCATGTTCTGCCCCATCGTTTCGTATTTCTGCTCAAGTTGTGAGAGCAGTTCATACATGCGTGGGGTAATCTCTATTGACTCCTCTGTTTTCATAAAATCTTTGCAATATAAATTAAAACGGAGATACTAAGTTTTCAAAATTGGGCAAAACCTTGTCCTTGTCAGATACAATAGGGGTCTCAATATTCCAGTCAATACCCAATACAGGGTCGCTCCATAGCAAGCCGCCTTCAGAAGCCTTATTGTAAACATTGGTACACTTGTAGGTAAAAATGGTATTATCCTTAAGTGTAACAAAACCGTGTGCAAACCCCGATGGTACCCAAAACATCGTAAAATTCTCCTCCGTAAGTTCAATACCGTAATGTTGTCCGTAAGTGGGCGAGTTTTTACGTATATCTACAATAACGTCGTACACAGCTCCTTTTATTACACGAACCAGCTTTCCTTGTGCAAATGGCGGTGCTTGAAAATGCAAACCGCGCAATGCCCCTTGTTGTGAGAGCGATTGATTGTCTTGCACAAACACATCGGGTATGCCCGCGTTTTTAAAAGCATCGGCATTATAGCTTTCATAAAAATAGCCGCGTTCATCGTAAAAAACCTTCGGTTGTAAAACCAACGGGCCATCCATGAAAATTTTTATTACATCCATTACGTTAAGTATTAAGGCCGACAAATTTAATTATTCTATTTTTGCAGAAAACCAAAAAAGCGCAGATGGAAAACTCAAAAGGCAAAGCCATATATATCACCCTTATAATTTTGTTACTTATCAGCAACGGGGTGTTTGCGTATTTGTATTTTAACAAGGAAAAAGAGATTGTTAAAATTACCGAGGAATTAGTGAATACTGACAATGCCCGCAGCGAGTTGGACAGTATTTTGAAACAAACCGAATCTCAATTGGCGGTGTATAAAGGGCAAAATGCCGAGCTTGACTCAGTGATACAAATTAAAAATGTTGAGTTGCAAGCCCAAGCAGATAAGATAAAATCATTGTTGAGGAGCAATCAGATTTCTGCATCAGAACTTTTGAAGGTGCGTGATGAAATGGATGCTTTGCGTTTTTACACTCGTAAATACTCACAACAAATTGATTCGTTAGCTCAGGCTAATGAAGTGCTTGCCCAAAACTTAGAAGAAACTAAAACCAACCTGAACAGGGCAAAAAATAAAATTGAAGACCTTACAATGGATAATATCCGTAAGGAAAGCCAGTTAAGTGTAGCATCAAGGTTAAAGGCCGAAGGAATTACAGTTACCGGCATACAAAACCGTACCAGTGGACGTGAACGTGAAACCACTCGCGCTAAAAGGGTTGACCAAGTACGTGTGCAGTTTAAAGTAGGGGATAACCCAACTGCCAAGCCCGGAGACAAAGAAGTTTACTTGCGCATACTTTCTCCTGACGGAGCTACAATATCTACTTCAACATCGGGTGGCGGACAGTTTGAGTACCAGGGTGAAAAGTCAATGTACACCCAACGTCAACGAATCAACTTTAAAAATGACCAATCTACGATTACCTTCCACTACGCACGCGGAAATACCGAATGGGAAAAAGGCACTTACAAAGTTGAGTTATATTGCGAAGGCTTTATCATCGGTACCAAGACGTTTGTTTTGGACTAAGAAGGGCAGCTTAATTGTCTTTAAGTTCAAAGTCTTGCTCCGCTTTTCGGGGTGATTTTCGGGCAAACTCGTAGTAAAAACCGATTACCAAAAAGTCCCTACCTGTTTCGTCGTTAATTTTGTAATCAAACTGATGCAAATAACCTGCTTGCAGGGCAAAGTGTTTGCTCATCTTATAATTCAGTGCTGTTTGTATCCTGTTACGCTCAAAATAAGGCTCCTTATCCGTAAAAAATAATTCATTGCTGATACTCACCTGAAACGGCTTGTAGCCTTTTGTATTTTTACCAAAAGGATAAGAAATGCCCATCCGGTATCTGAAACGGTTTCTGTAGCCGTTACTGGTCCATCGCATCTCTGCTCTGTAGCGTTGCTCAATCTTAATCGGGCCAACATCTTGAAAAAGGGTAATCTGCGGCCAAAGCCTGAATTCGTCATTATTTTTTGGCAGAACAAAATCTCCGCCTTCTTTATAGGTTTGGTAACTACCTGCACCCAAAGTAAGTTGCACCGATTTTCGGATTTTGTAGTTAACTCCGCCTTTATACTCGTAGTAATGAAAATGATCGTAAAATTTTAGCGAGCGTAATTGACCTTCACCAAAGAAACTGGTCTTTTCAGAGTGGTTGTACTTAATGTTAACAATGTTCCAGCTTCCTAAATCAACGTATTGGGAATATGCTGTGCAGTAGAACAGGATTGCAAAACACAAGAATGTAAATTTTCGTAAAGAATTAATCATTTTAGGAAAACGGCTCACCTGATTAAACGTAGGAGTAATGGGTTATTGAAAATTGGTGCAGCAAAAATACAAAGTTTTAAAGGTGGAAAAATTTCCTCATAGCCGTTTTCTTAAAGAGCCGATTGATACACCAAGCTCTGCACCAAAGGTTATTGTTTGCGCATTAATGTTGCTGCGCATACCTGCTGAAAAGCCAATATATCTTGATACAATGATATTCATGGTGGGGTTTACTACAAACCCTATAAAACGATTTTTTTGGATGTCATATTCGTAATAGCTTGTTGAGCCAAAAATGAATGCGGATTTGGATTTTTTTACAAAATTTACCGGACGTTCAATTGTACCGTAGCAAATACCACCGCGTAAATCAAACTGTAGCAATCTTGATTTTTCCTCAAACACTTTACCTACCATTACTGAACTTGTTGCAATGGTTACATTGGGAATTCCATCCCCAAAAATAACCAGCCATCCCGGTTCATAATCGGGAGGCACGTTTTTAGAGTTTCGGCTTTCGTTTGCGGCTTGTAAGGTTATTGAGAAGCCTTTTTTATTTATGTATGTTAATGAACCGCAAATTATTTCATGACTTCCGTTACCATACGTAAATTGGCCAAATATGCTATTTGATGCCGGCTTACTGAATTGTGCTGCTATTGTTTGTATAAAGCCAATGAAGAAGCAAATAATTAATATTAACCTTGAACTCATATCAGCCAAGCTACAATCAATACTATGACTGGTAATTGCAAAAAATGCAATCGCTCTTTCTTTTTTTAGTATAAAACCGTAAATAAAAAATCCGCAAGGCTAAAAGTTAACCCTGCGGATGTAAGTATTATTTGTTTCTCTGTTTATGCTTTTACCAGCGTACCCACTTTTTCACCTTTTACAAGGTTCATCAAATTGTCTTTTTTGTTCATATCAAAAACAATGATGGGTAGTTTGTTTTCTTGGCAAAGTGTAATGGCTGTCAAGTCCATTACATTAAGCCCGCGCTCATATACCTCGCTGTATGAAACTTCTTCGTAACGAGTAGCAGTAGGGTCTTTTTCAGGGTCGGCAGTATAAATACCATCCACACGGGTACCTTTTAGTACTACATCGGCTTCTATTTCAACGGCACGCAGTGACGCTGCTGTATCAGTAGTAAAGTACGGGTTACCGGTTCCGGCTCCAAAAATTACCACACGGCCTTTTTCTAAGTGACGCATAGCACGACGACGGATAAACGGTTCGCAAATTTGCTCCATTTTAATGGCGCTAAGCAAACGTGTTTTAATACCGGTACGTTCAACAGCCCCTTGTAAGGCCATAGCATTAATAACGGTAGCAAGCATACCCATATAATCGCCTTGTGCGCGGTCAACCAAGCCGCCTTGTACACCTTGTACGCCCCTAAAAATGTTTCCTCCGCCAATTACAATAGCCACCTCAACGCCAAGGTTTACTATGTTTAAAATTTCATCTGCGTATTGTTCAAGAATTTTTGGGTCGATACCATAGCTTTGATTACCCATCAGCGATTCGCCGCTAAGTTTAAGTAATATCCTTTTGTATTTCAATTCGCTGCTCATTTGGTTAGTTTGTTGCAGTAGGGTCAAAAAAAATCCCGCCGAAGCGGGATTAAAGTTATTCAAAAAAAATTATTTTCCTATTTCTATTCGCTTAAAGGCGGTAACCGTTAAACCTTTTTCAACACCGTCAAGCATTTGGCGGATGGTTTTGCTGTTATCCTTTACAAACTCTTGGTTTAGCAAAGTAGCTTCTTTGTAAAACTTGTTAAGTTTACCTTCAGCAATTTTATCCAGCATATTTTCAGGTTTGCCTTCAGCACGAGCTTGCTCGCGGGCAATCTCCATTTCGCGGGTCAAAGTATCAGTTGATACATCTTCTTTGTCCAACGCTACTGGATTCATTGCAGCAATCTGCATGGTAACATCTTTACCTGCATGAGCCACAGACTCGCTGGCAGGTTTGTTAAGTGCTACCAATACACCTAATTTATTGTTTAAGTGGATATAGCTAACAATAGCCTCACCGGTAAGTTTCTCGTAGCTAGAAATTTCAATTTTCTCGCCGATTTTACCCACCATATCAGTAATGTGTTCTGAAATAGGGCGACCATCTTCCATTTTGATAGCCAATAGGCCGTCAAGGTTTTCAGGAAGGTTGGCAAGGGCCAAATCAGCAAATTTTTGAGCGGTAGAAGTATACTCTTCGTTCTTAGCCACAAAATCAGTTTCGCAGTTAAGGGCAATCATTACGCCTGTTTTACCGTCGGCAGTAATTGCAGTTGCAACAGCACCTTCAGCAGCATCGCGTCCGGCACGGCTGGCCGATACTTTTTGTCCTTTTTTACGAAGAATATCTACAGCACCTTCAAAATCGCCATTAGCTTCTTCAAGGGCTTTTTTGCAATCCATCATACCTGCACCTGTCATTTGGCGCAGTTTGTTTACGTCAGCAGCTGTAATAGCCATACTATTCCTATCCTTTATTTAAGGGTTAAAATTTATTTTTGCAAAAATGGGGAACAGGTGTTACCCTAATATTATTCCGCTGAAACTTCTTCTTCAGAACCGGTAGCTTGTACTGATTCTTCTTTGCCGCGTTCAGCTTCTACTTCGTCTTTTTCGCGTTTACGTTCTTGCAAACCTTCAGCAATAGCATCAGTAATTACACGGGTAATCAACATGATTGATTTTGCTGCATCATCGTTTGCAGGAATTGGGAAATCGATGTTAGTAGGATCAGAGTTGGTATCAACTATACCAAACACAGGAATGTTAAGACGCATAGCTTCAGCTATAGCGATATGTTCGCGTTTTACGTCAACAACAAAAAGAGCTGCGGGTAAGCGGTTCATATCTTCGATACCACCCAAAACTTTTTGTAGTTTAAGTTTTTCGCGATCAAGCATCAAACGCTCTTTCTTCGACATGGTATCGTAAGTACCGTCTTTAGAAAGTTTATCAATGCTTTGCATTTTTTTGATTGACTTACGCACGGTGGCAAAGTTGGTCATCATACCACCCAACCAACGCTCAGTAACATAAGGCATGTTAATGCGTTGCGCTTCAGCAGCTACTATTTCTTTTGCTTGTTTTTTAGTAGCTACAAAAAGCACCTTACGGCCTGATTTGATGATGTTTTTCATGGCTGACCCAGCTTCTTCAAGCTTTGCCTTGGTTTTATTCACATCGATAAGGTGAATACCATTTTGCTCCATGAAGATGAAGGGTGCCATCTTTGGGTTCCACTTTTTGGTAAGGTGGCCAAAGTGTGCACCTGCATCCAGTAAATCTTGTATATTGATGTTAGACATTGTATGCTGTAAATAAAATTAACGCTTGCTGAATTGGAATCTTTTCCTTGCTTTCTTTTGGCCGGGCTTCTTACGCTCAACCATACGTGAATCGCGTGTCATCAGGCCGTCTTTCTTCAAAGCAGGTTTGTGCGCTTCGTCAATTTCAACCAAAGCACGCGAAATGCCCAAACGAACAGCTTCAGCTTGACCGCTGATACCGCCGCCTTGTACATTTATTTTTGCGTCAAACTGCCCTGCAGTACCTGTTTTCTCAAAAGGCAAGTTTACCTGATATTGCAAGGTAAGCTCAGGGAAGTATGTTTTTAAATCCTTGTTGTTAATGGTAATTGCGCCGGTGCCGGGGGCCAGATAAACACGGGCTACGGCAGTTTTCCTACGGCCAATTTTATTAATCACGCTCATGTATTACAGTTTAATTTCTTTAGGTTGTTGTGCCTGGTGTGGGTGCTCAGCGCCAGCATATACATGCAGGTTAAGACCTATTGCATTGCCTAATTTATTTTTTGGCAACATACGGCGCACTGCTTTTTCAACAATGGCAGTTGGTTTTTTAGCCATCAAATCTTTGGCAGAAATGAACCTTTGGCCACCGGGATAACCGCTGTATGAAACATACTCTTTGTCTTCCCATTTGTTGCCTGTAAGGCGTATTTTATCTGCGTTTATCACAATCACATTATCACCGCAATCCACGTGGGGGGTGAAGTTAGGTTTGTGTTTGCCACGGATAATTTTTGCCACTTCTGATGCAAAGCGGCCCAGCACTTTGTTCTCAGCATCTACTATAACCCACTCTTTGGTGGTAGTGGCATTGTTAGCAGAAACCGTCTTATAACTTAGCGTATTCACAGCTATTACTTTATTTTTTTAAGGACGGCAAAGATATGATGTTTATTTTGAAAAACAAACTCACTAAAAGTTTTTTTAAAATTGATGAAGATTGTTTGTTTTCAACACTTTTGTATTCGTTAAAAATCGCAGGCAAAGATATTACTTTAATTGATAATGCCTGTTTGTTTTGGTGTCTAATTATTTAAAAATGAGTAAAATAGTTGTTTCAAATGCTGATATCACAAAAATTTCGGTTGATGCAATCGTTAACGCTGCAAATACTTCTTTGTTAGGCGGCGGCGGGGTAGACGGCGCTATTCATCGTGCCGGTGGTGCTAAAATTTTGGAAGAATGTATTGCCATACGTAACAGACAAGGAGGGTGCGCGGTGGGTGAGGCTGTAATAACTACCGGGGGTAATTTACCTGCCCGCTTTGTGATACACACTGTAGGGCCTGTATGGAATGGGGGAAAGAGTAATGAAGAAACGTTGCTTGCCAATGCCTACCGAAACAGCTTACAAGTTGCTATTGATAATGGTGTTGAAACTATAGCGTTCCCCAATATCAGTACAGGGATTTATCGTTTTCCTAAACAACGCGCTGCTGAAATTGCCGTGCAAACCGTTAGAGCGTTTTTGGAGCAAAACACTGCTATACAAAACGTTCAATTTGTTTGTTTTGATGAGGATAATTATGAGATATATGCCTTGATGTTAAAAGAGGAATAAAACTACGGATGAAACTTAACCATATAAATCTTACGGTGAATAATGCACAAGGTGCCCGGCGGTTGTTAGAGAAATATTTTGGTTTAAAGAGTATAGAAGGTACTACGGATGACGCAACGTTTATTGCCCTAAAGGACGATGACGGAATGGTAATTACTCTTATGCAGCAAGCTGCAAGGGAGATAACATACCCCGTAACCTTTCATATAGGGTTTTTAATCCACGATGAAGCGAAGGTGAGGGAAATTTACACTTCGTTGAAAAACGATGGCTATGAGGTCGCAGAGCCTCGAAAACATAGAGGCAACTCTGTGGACTTATACTTTAAAACCCCGTACGGATTTACCATACAGGTAACGTAATAAAATCAGCGAACCACTTTGCGGTTTTGTTTCCAGTTTGATACGCCTTGCTGGGTGGTTGTTTCTACCTCACTTTGGTTACCTTTTTGACTGCTGCTGAACATATAAGCAGCTAAAGCGGCAATTTTATCAGCCTCTTCGCTGGCTACATTTAGTTTTTCAGGAGTAAAGTATTGGGCAATAAAGTGGGTATCAAACTTACCTTCAATAAAAGCAGGATGTTGCATAGCAAAGGTGCCAAAGGGTAAGGTGGTTTCAATACCTGATACTTGATAATCCCTTATTGCACGCACCATGCGGTCGATGGCCTCTTGGCGTGTTGCACCATAGGTTACCAGCTTGGCAATCATAGGGTCGTAATAAATGGGTATTTCCATTCCTTCTTCATAACTGTTGTCTACACGCACGCCTACACCCTCGGGTAGTCGGTAACGCTCAAGGCGGCCTATATCGGGCAAAAAGTTATTGGCAGGGTCTTCTGCACACACACGTAATTCAATAGCGTGTCCTTTGATAGTTAAATCGTCTTGGGTGAAACTAAGTTTCTCTCCCATTGCCACCTTAATTTGTTCTTTTACCAAATCAAGGCCGGTAATCATCTCAGTAACGGGATGCTCTACCTGCAAACGGGTATTCATTTCCAGAAAGTAAAAGTTAAGTTGCTCGTCCACCAAAAACTCTACGGTACCTGCACTAAAATAGTTACAGGCTTTGGCAACATTCACTGCCGCCTCGCCAATTTTTTTACGGACTTCCGGAGTAAGGCAACTACTTGGGGCCTCTTCCACCAATTTCTGGTGACGGCGTTGTATGCTGCATTCGCGTTCAAACAAATACACCACATTCCCGTGTTGGTCGCCCAATAATTGTATCTCAATATGTTTGGGTGAGCCTACAAATTTTTCAATGAACACTGCACCATCACCAAAGCTTGCGGTAGCTTCGCTAATAGCCATGTTCATTTGTTGTTCAAGCTCTTCTGAGTTTTCAACGGTTCGCATCCCTTTACCGCCACCGCCTGCTGATGCTTTAATCAACACAGGGTAGCCAATGCTGTCGGCAATTTTGCGGGCTTCGTTCACATCGCTGATGGCGTAATCAATACCGGGTACCATAGGCACGTCAAACTTTTTCACAGCTTGCTTGGCACCAATTTTACTACCCATTATCTCCATTGATTCTGCCGAAGGGCCAATAAAGATAAGCCCTGCCTCTTTTACCTTGCGGGCAAAGGCAGCATTTTCCGATAAAAAGCCATAACCGGGGTGAATACCATCAACCCCTAAGCGTTTGGCTTCTTCAATAATTTTATCGCCCAACAGGTAGGATTGGTTGGATGGGGGAGGCCCCAAAAAAACCGCCTCATCGGCATAGCGCACGTGTAATGCATTACGGTCGGCTTCGCTATAAACGGCAACCGTTTTTATCCCCATTTCGCGGGCACTTTTCATCACACGGATGGCAATTTCGCCCCTGTTGGCAACAAGTATTTTTTTCATCAGCAATAAATTAAGCACACAACAGTGCTACCGTATAGTTGCAGGTATGCTGCAAAGGTGAAAATTATAATAAAGTATAAAATGACTAAGCGGCCATTGGCTCGTTAATCATCGGAAGATCAATCCATTGTTTTTCGTGCTCGCTTACTGCGTTGATGCCCAAAACACCACCCCATGAGCGGGCTATGCTGTGTGCAAATGTTTTCCAGCTATTGTAAATATCGTGAGCAAACTTATGTTTCAAACGTGGCAACACGGTATTAAGTTTAGCCAGTTCATCATTAATAATGGCATTTCTTTCTGCCGATGATTGAGGCAAGGCTGCAATAGCTTCTTCAATATCTTGTTGTATGGTGTTCTCAACCTCGTGGTAGTAGGGTTGCAAATCCAATTTTTCTGAAAACGCTTTAATATTCACCAATTTCACTGCGTGGTTCAGCTCTTGTTGCTCAATGGTGTTATCAGCACCGGCAATCAATACTGCAATAAGTGCAGGAGCCTTCAGCATCATTTCTTTTTCGTCTTGTGTAAGGGGTTCAAATTCGTATATCATCGCATTATTTTTTCAGCCGTCAAAATTAAACAAAATCAGTAACTAAAACCCTTTTGATGCAAATTAGGCAAGGATGCTTTTTTGAAACTACCTTTGCGCTATGGCACAACTATTATCAGAAGTTAAGCACCTGATGGCTAAAGATATGCGGCAGGAGTGGCGACAACGCTACGCTCTTAACGGTATTTTGCTGTATGTGGTGGCGGCTGTATTTGTAACCTATCTTTCGGTAAAAATTTCTGACAAGCCTACGTGGAACGCCATTTTTTGGATAATTATTTTGTTTACCTCAGTTAGCAGTGCTGCAAAAAGTTTTATACAAGAGGGTAGGGGCCGTTGGTTGTATTACTATCAGTTAGCCAGCCCGCAAGCCATTATAGTTTCAAAAACGTTGTACAATAGCTTACTGATGATGGTAATGTGCGGCCTTTGCTTTGTGTTTTACACCTTATTAATGGGCAACATGGCCGATAACATCGGGATGTTTTTATTGGTTACGTTGTTAGGTAGTTTGGGCTTTTCGGCAGTAATGTCAATGACTTCTGCTATTGCATCAAAAGCAGGGAATAGTAATTTATTAATGCCTGTGCTTAGTATTCCTTCAATTATACCCTTATTGCTGGTAACTATAAAAGCATCAAAAGCAGCCATCGACGGGTTATCAAACGATATTATACTTCGCGACTGCCTTGTGCTCTTTGCCTTTTATATGGCTATATCAGCCATGGCCTATGTGCTATTTTCTTTTTTGTGGAAAGAATAAAATGATATCATCCTATAATAAGAAAGGCTTGCCAAATGGCAAGCCTTTCTTATTTATATTGTTTTAAGTGAAATATTACTTCAACTCATAGTAACCGCTGGTATGAAGTTCACCGTCGATAAAGATATCAACCATATAAGTTCCTTTAGGGAATTTATATTTTTCGTCGGTAAAGTTCATGCAAAAATCCTTTTTGGTTTTAGTGTAGTCAAAGGTTTCAGCACCGGTATAGCCGGTTTCAATACCTTTACCTTTTACGGTAAATTTACCTTTTTCGCCCAGCACACCGCCTTCGGGTTGGGTTACACGCAGGTAAACTGTATGTTCGCCCGGTTTAGCAAGCTTGTTGTCCATTACACTAAAGCACACTTCAAACTTCTCAGTACGACGAGCCAGTCCTGTTTCAACAGGTTTGCCGTTGTAGCGTAGTTTAAAGGTGTTTACCTTTACGTACTCAATTTTAAGTGCCGAGGCATCGTTAATCTGGCTTTGCAGCGAGTCTTTGCTTTGGCTTACAAGAGTAAGGGTGTTTTTCAGTTGCTCGTTTTCAGCAGCCAGTTCATCAATCTTTTCAAGGTATTGGTCTCTAAGTGCTTTAATTTCTTCAAGCTCTTTTTTAAGGTCTTCAATCAATTTATCCATTGATTTTTTGTCCTTCACCATGCCTTTAATACGACCCTCGCGCTGCTTCAGTTTTTCTTTGGCTTCATCCAGTAACTTGTTCAGTTCTTCGTTGCTTCCCCTGTAACTTTCCAGTTCGGCCTGTGCAGCTTTTAATTCACCTTCCACACTCACGCGGGCATCCACCAAACTGTCAATTACCACTTCTTTCTCCTGAATAATCACTTCGCCGGTACCTCTTGCTTTGTACAAGTAAAAATTGCCGGCCAGCGAGCCCAACAATAGCAACAACAACACAATCAGTATTGCCTTGTTGCCCGATGATTTGTTCTCTTCCATAGTCTTCATTTTTTGGTTAATTACAAAACTAAAGGCTTTGCCCTATACTTTTTAAACAACAAAAGCAGGGTGTTTAGTATAGTATGCGTTGTGAAATAAGTAAGCGGGCTTATTAATAGATTAATAGCCCAATACCTTCATCATGCTTTCAGCAGTTTGCTCAGGTGCAAACAGGCGATAGGTAAGCTTACCGTCAACCTTATCAACAATCACATGCTTGGGCGCAGGTATCAAACAGTGTTGTATACCTCCGTAGCCGCCAATACTTTCTTGGTAGGCTCCTGTGTGAAAGAAACCCATGTAAAGTTTTTCACCTTCATTAATCACAGGCATAAACACCTGGTTGGTATGGGTGTCGCTATTATAATAATCCTGGCCGTCGCAAGTGATACCTCCAAGGTTAATACGTTGGAACGGCTTATCCCACATATTAATGGCCAGCAGAATAAACTTTTGGCCTATGCCCCAAGTATCGGGAAGGGTAGTAATAAATGAGCTGTCAATCATGTACCACAACTCTTTATCGTTTTGCTCTTTCTGGCCTATGATAGAGTATATGGTGCCGCCGCTTTCACCCACTGTATATTGCCCAAATTCGCTATAAATTGTAGGCTCCGGAACTCCACAATCATCGCAAATTGTTTTTATGTACATCACAATCTGGTCAATCATGTAGGCATAATCGTGTTCAACGCCCAATGTTGTATAAATAGGCATACCGCCGCCTATATCCAGCCCCTCTAATTCAGGAGCTACTTTTTTCAATTCGCAGTAAACGTTTATCAACCTCGATAACTCACTCCAGTAATACGTAGTGTCTTTAATACCGGTGTTCACAAAAAAGTGCATCAATTTTAATGAATAACGCGGGTTGTGTTTGATGCGAGATTCATAAAACTCTACCGCTTTTTTTGAGCTTAGACCCAAACGTGAGGTATAAAACGATGAGTTAGGCTCTTCTTCCGTAGCAATACGTATCCCTAAATTTAGCTGTGTGGTATACTTATCATACAAATCAAGCTCTGAGGGATTATCTAATACCGCAACAAGGTTTACAAAACCAAGATCTACCATTTCAACAATTTTGCGGGCATACTCTTCGGTCTTGTAGCCATTGCAAATTATTTCGCGGTCTTTGGGTAATAACCCTTTTTGGTTTAGGTGTTTAATAATATCTAAATCAAACGATGAAGAGGTTTCAAGGCCCACATTGTGTTTAAGAGCTTCCTCTATTATAAAATTAAAATGTGAGCTTTTGGTGCAGTAGCAATACTTATAGCCGGCGTTATAACTATATTTAGAAATTGCGTTTTCAAATAATGTGTTCGATTTTTCAATCTGCATTCCTACTTTGGGCAGGTACGTAAATTTTAGTGGGGTTCCGTACTCCTCAATCATCTCCATCAACGGAATATCGTGAAAAGTAAGCTCAAAGTTTTTTAAATCAAACCCGTGACGGGGGAAATAAAAAGTTTGCTCAATAAGGTCGATATATCTGTTCTTAATCATTTGCTGCCCTATTTTTTTCGTATTATTGTGTTAATTTATTTCAGTTGTATTTTTAGTTACTGTACAAATTGTTTATAAAAAACAGGCGCAAAAGTATAACGAAGCTGACTATAAAACTAAGGAGTTTTTTAAATGAGCACACGAAGAATTAAGGTTATTGAGGTTCCCTCAGAATTAGGTGCAGGTACACGCGGTTCAAGTCTAGGTCCAACGGCATTACGCTTTGCCGATATGAACAAAGGGCGAAAAAAAATTAACAAATATTTAACAGCGCGGGTTGGTGATCTTAACTACATGTTGAGCCACAATACGGCGTATGAAGATGCAAAAAACATCGACTCTATATCACAGATAATCAATTCAATAGCACTTGAGGTAGAAAAAACGTTGAGTGAAGGTGAGTTTCCGTTGATTTTTTCAGGCGACCATAGTAATGCCGCAGGAAGTATTGCAGGTATTAAAAACTATTACGACGATAAAAGGCTGGGAGTAATTTGGATTGATGCGCACGCTGATATTCATTCACCATTAACAACGCCTTCGGGAAATGTGCACGGTATGCCAATGGCTGTTTCGTTAGGGATTGATAACCGCGAAAATGCCATTAATGAGGAGGATGAAGCCACTATGGAGTATTGGAATGAACTGAAATACGCCGGTAGCAAGGGCATTTGTCCCAAAATTTTACCAAGCGACATCGTATACATAGATATACGCGACCTTGAGCGCCAAGAGTGGGAGGTGATAGATAACCTTAATATTGAGTTTTATACGCCAAAAGAGGTAAAGGAAATCGGTATTGAGAAAGTGGCTAAAGAAACACTGGAGTATCTAAAGGACTGTGATATTTTGTACGTATCGTTTGATGTTGACAGCTTAGACCCGAGCGTTTCTGTGGGTACAGGCACACCTTATCCAGAAGGCCTGAATTTGTACGAGGCTAAAACGCTGCTGTATAACTTGCTACGCGACCCAAAAACTATCGCTTTAGAGATTACAGAAATTAATCCCTTGTTGGATAGCGATAACAAAATGGCTCGCGCTGCCCTTGAGATTTTAGAAGAGGTGTTGTAACACATCTCTGAAAGTTTCCTAACTAATCTTCATCATCAATCCACAAATTGGCAAGCGCATTTTGCAGCTCAGCCATTGCGTGTTGTTCCCGCTTTTTCATGGTGGCGGTTATCCCTTTGCGATAAATGGCTTCTGCATCGTCTTTTCTTCCTTCACGCTCATACAACTTGCCTAAATGGTAGTAAGTGGCCGTGTAGTCAGGTTGTGTGTTGTATAAGTTTTCAAAAATAATTTTAGCCTCACCGTCGTTACCCATGCCCACATATTCTATGGCTAATGCATAGTTTAAAAACGCATCGTTCGGCGTATCAGCCAAAAACTGTTTCAGTTGTATTACCCGCTTGTTTTCCATCTTTTTTCAATACCTTTGCAGTCCTTTTAAAAAAACAGGACCCAACTAAACTAACCCAAGTTAAATAATACTGTTTGAATGAAAATTTTAGTTTGTATTAGTGTTGTTCCCGATACGACCACAAAAATCACCTTCACCGATAATAATACCAAATTTAATACTGCCGGCGTGCAGTTTATTATCAACCCTTACGATGAACTGGCTCTTACCCGTGCCCTTGAGATTACTGAGGCCGGTGGAGGAACGGTTACAGCAATTACCGTAGGTCTTGCTGATGCTGAGGCAAACATACGTAAGGCTTTGGCCATTGGTGCACACGATGCGGTACGTATTAATGCCAACCCAACCGATGCTTTTTTTGTTGCAGCTGAAATAGCAGCTTATGCAAAAGACAAAGGTTTTGATTTGATACTTACCGGACGTGAAAGCATTGATTATAACGGTGGTTTGGTGTGTGGTTTGTTGGCTGAAATGTTGGGAATGCCCAGCGTGAACGTTGTTACCAAAATAGATGTAGCAGGTGGTGAAGCAACCCTTGTGCGAGATATTGACGGTGGTAAAGAAACCGTGAAAGTAGCATTACCCATAGTTGCCAGCGCACAAAAAGAGCTAACCGAGCCTCGTATTCCAAACATGCGTGGTATTATGGCTGCACGTACAAAGCCTTTGGCAGTTGTTGAGCCAAGTGCACACAAAGCGGCCTCTGCGTTTAATGCGTTTGAACTACCCGCAGCCAAAGCAGGTTGCAAAATGATTGCTGCTGAAAATGCAGGCGAATTGATAGCGTTATTGCACAACGAGGCAAAGGTTATCTAATACGGAAATTGAAAAAAAGTTGTACCTTTATTAATCAGAAAAGATAAGATATGTCAGTACTGGTATTTGCTGAGAGCGTTGACGGAAAGTTTAAAAAATCTACTCTTGAGGCAGTTTCGTATGCCAAAGAAACCGCTACATTGTTAGGAACCAAAACCATTGCCGTATCAATAGGCAATGTTGCCGAAGCCGATTTAAAGGCGTTGGGCAATAACGGAGCCGAGGCAGTGTACGCCATCAAACTTGATAAGTTTACCCCCGAAGCCTACGGCGCAGCTATTGCAGAAGTAGCTAAAAAAGAAAACGCACAGGCTGTAATTATATCAAACACCTATACAGGTAAATCTGTTGCTCCGCGTGTAGCTGTGAAACTTGATGCGGGTATAGCATCGGGTGTGGTTGCATTGCCAAACACTTCAAACGGTTTTGTGGTGCGCAAAGGTGTGTTTTCAGGCAAGGCATTTGCTGATGTGGCAGTAACCACTGCTACTAAAGTATTGGCCATTACCCCTAACTCATATCAGATTAATAACTACGGTGGCGAAGCTGCTGTGATAAACCACGATGCCCAGTTGGGAGCTGATGCATGGAAAACTCAAACGGTTGAGGTAAATCGTGTAACCGGTAAAATACCTTTAACTGAGGCTGAACTAGTGGTTTCTGCAGGACGCGGGATGAAAGGTCCCGAAAATTGGGGCATGATTGAAGAACTTGCTGCCGCTTTAGGAGCTGCTACTGCATGTTCAAAACCGGTGAGTGATATGCACTGGAGGCCGCACGAAGAACACGTAGGCCAAACAGGAATAACAATTAAACCCAACTTGTACATTGCCGTGGGTATTTCAGGTGCAATACAGCACTTGGCCGGTGTTAGCTCAAGCAAAGTAATTGTGGCTGTTAACAAAGACCCTGAAGCTCCGTTTTTTAAAGCTGCCGATTACGGTATTGTTGGCGACGCCTTTGAGGTTGTACCCAAGCTGATTGAAGCTGCTAAAAAGCTTAAAGCCACATCTAACTAAAAGAGAATTTGAAGCCCCACTGCTGATGCAAAAAATACGGCTTGAAATAGTAGGACTTACGTCAGGGCAAACGCACGGCTCATACACCCTTATTTTGGGTGAAACGCAAGGCGATAGAAAGCTGCCAATTATTATCGGCAGTTTTGAAGCGCAAGCTATTGCGATTGAGATTGAAAAAATTGTGCCTTTCAGGCCAATGACTCATGACCTTTTTATCTCGTTTTGCCGTACTTTCAACATTGAAGTAGATGAAGTAGTTATATACAACCTTATCGAGGGGGTATTCTATTCAAAAATAATTTGCAGAATGGGTAATGAGCGGCACGAAATTGATGCGCGCACCAGCGATGCCATTGCATTGGCGGTGCGTTTCAATTGCCCCGTTACCACCTTTGAACATATCATGGAAATGGCAGGTATTAACCTGCAAGGTGACGAGGAGGACGAAGAAGGTCCTGCCCGTCCGGCATCTCCACCACAAGAAGAGCCTGTTTTAAAACGTGCACCCGGCCAAAACGATTACTCTAATTACACTATGAGTGAATTAGAATCGATGCTTGAAGAAGCCGAAGAAGTTGAAGACTACGAACGAGCGGCACGCATTAGGGACGAAATTCGAAAGCGCAGGTAATACCAACTATGTACTTATTTTAACCTATAACCTATTAACCAATGCCTGAACTTTCATTAATTAGCATTTTACGCGGGTTATTAGGTGTAGCGTTTTTAGTTGCAGTAGGTTGGGTGTTTAGCAGCAACCGTAAGCAAATAAACTGGAGGTTGATACTTGCAGGTCTTTTATTGCAAGTTGTGTTTGCAGTGCTGGTATTAAAAGTTGATTTCTTTTGGGCGTTTTTCAATACTATCGGTAACGGATTTGTTAAGGTACTTGAGTTTACCAATAAAGGCTCCGAGTTTTTGTTTGGTGAATTGGTAACGGATACCGAGAATTACGGAATTCTTTTCGCGTTTAAAATCCTGCCTACCGTTGTTTTTTTCTCAGCCCTTACCTCATTATTATATTATTTAGGCATTCTGCAAAAAGTAGTTTACGGCATTGCGTGGGTAATGAAAAAAACCATGCGATTATCAGGTGCCGAAAGCCTTGCTGCAGCAGCCAACGTTTTTGTAGGCCAAACCGAAGCCCCTTTGGTGATAAAACCCTATATCCCCAAAATGACGCGAAGTGAAATACTGTGCCTTATGACGGGAGGGATGGCTACTATTGCAGGCGGTGTTATGTCTGCGTTTATTGGTTTTTTAGGTGGAGACAATCCTGAAATGCAGCGGTTTTTTGCCACACACTTACTTACAGCATCACTAATGTCGGCTCCGGCAGCCATTGTGGCCGCCAAGCTTATTGTGCCTGAAACCGAAGAATTTGACAGCAGCCTTAAAGTGAATAACGAAAAGCTGGGAACCAACATATTAGAGTCTATTTCGATTGGTACCACCGAAGGGTTGAAGCTTGCCGTAAACGTAGGAGCTATGCTTTTGGTATTTACGGCGTTGATATACTTATTAAACTCAATACTAATTGGGGTAGGGGATTTGACCGGATTGAACGAAGCCATTGCTGCCGGAACGGGCGGAATGTACAAAGAGCTTTCATTTCAGTTTTTGTTGGGCCATCTGTTTTCGCCTGTTGCATGGCTTATTGGGGTAAACAACAACGATATATTTACCGTAGGACAATTATTGGGTGAGAAAACCATTCTTAACGAGTTTTATGCCTACACCAGTTTTGGTAACCTAAAGAACGCAGGGGTAATAGTTGATACCAAAACCATCGTTATCACTACGTACGCTCTTTGCGGGTTCTCAAATTTTGCTTCTATCGGAATTCAAATTGGGGGTATCGGTTCTTTAGCTCCCGATAAACGGACTTTATTGTCTCAACTGGGGCTAAGGGCATTATTGGGCGGTACAATTGCTTGTTTGCTCACCGCGGCCATTGTGGGTATGTTCTATTAAGCCGTAAAACAGAAGGCTTCTAAAAAATATTTTATTCTTCTTACAAATGCACTTTCGCCTTAGTAAAAGGCACTTTCAGACGAAACTCTTTTGTGAAAAGTTGCACTTAAACAAGTTTTTCGATAAAAATTTTTATCAGTGCTTGCATTTTTAAAACTATTTTTCACTAAATTTACATAAACAATAGTTAAACCTAAACTCTCATTACGCCTATAGAATAAAACCTCTACTTTGTTTATTGCCCGCAAAGGCACAAGTTTTTAAATACTTAATCAGGTTTAAAGGAGGTTTTATGAAAATCCAACAAATCAGCGACCATGAGTTGGTTCAGCTCTACGTTAGTGGAAACGAACCCTGTTTAGAGATGCTTATTAAGCGTCACAAGCGTAAAATCTTTACTACCATTTACCTTATCGTAAATGACCGTTACATTGCTGAAGACCTTTTTCAGGAAACCTTTATTAAGGTAATACAGATGCTTAAGCATGAGAAGTACAACGAAGAAGGTAAATTCCTTCCTTGGGTAGTTCGTATTGCCCGCAACCTTGCCATTGATTATTTCCGTAAGGCAAAGCGTACCCCCACAATTACCGACAGCGAAGGTGAAGACATTTTCAGGTACATTGAGTTGGCTGATGAAAACCGCGAGGAGCAAATCATTCGCCGTCAAACTGAAAAGCAATTAAGGCAACTGATTAATCTTTTGCCTGAAGAACAAAAGCAAGTATTGGTATTGCGTCATTATGGGGATTTAAGTTTTAAAGAAATTGCCGACTTAACCCAGGTGAGCATAAATACCGCATTGGGCCGCATGCGATATGCATTGAACAACCTGCGTAAAATGATGCTTGAAAAAGAAATTAGTTTGCATTGAAATATTTTTAAAATAAATTCGTTAGAGTGTACAAACAGGTTTTACGCCTATGAACTCTAACTTTACTACTAATGATTTACTGCTGTTTTTGTATGGCGAGATGAATGCTGACAAGGCCGCAGTACTTACCGAACAACTAATTACCGATGTTGCTTTGAGGGCAGAGTTCCAGAAGTTGAAAGAAACTAAAGAACGACTGGATGCTGAGCAGTTTGAGCCGGATGCCACTACAATAAACATGGTGATGGATTACTCGGCAAGTTATCACTCGGCCCCCGAGCACCACGCGGAATAGCGTATCTACCCTATATAGTTTTAGGCAAGTTTTTTATTTGCCCTGCAAGCTGTGTGTAATCCGTATTAGGCCAATCTCTTAAAATTCCCTTATTTTGCTTTGTGCAAAAAAGCGAACGATTTAAAAAATTCATCGAATTTCAGCTCGAGAACCATCCGCAAGTAGAAACCGAATTGCATTATACCAACCCGTTTGAATTGTTGGTAGCGGTTATTTTATCAGCCCAATGCACCGATAAAAGGGTAAACATTGTTACCCCGGCCTTATTTGCAGCATTTCCAAATCCTGAAGCTCTTGCTGCAACCAACTTTGATGAGTTGTTTCCCTATATCAAATCCATCAGTTATCCCAATAACAAAACCAAGCACCTGATTGGCATGGCTAATATGCTGCTGAATGATTTTGGCGGCGAAATACCTGCTGATATTAAAGAGTTGCAAAAGTTGCCCGGAGTGGGGCGTAAAACAGCCAATGTAATAGCCAGTGTGATTCACAACATGCCCGCAATGGCTGTTGATACACACGTTTTCAGAGTATCTGCAAGAATTGGATTAACTACCAATGCTAAAACCCCGCTTGAAACTGAGAAGCAGCTGGTGAAGTATATACCCGAAAAACACATTGCTACGGCCCATCATTGGCTTATTTTACACGGTAGGTATGTGTGTGTAGCCCGCAAGCCCAAATGTGAAATATGCGGTATGAGCAGCTTTTGCAAATACTTTGAGAAGAATATTGCTAAAGGGATTGTGAGCTGATTTTACAGTTTGATTTGTACAGGCTCTCCTAAAAACTTAGGGTTCTTTTTCAGCACATAAATATCTAAAATAGCCTTTACACGGGCAAAATACTCCCGTATTTGGGTGCGCAACCCATAGTAATTATCAACGTTTTGAGCGTTGTAGGCAGAAATATTTAGCCCGTAGCAAGAAGCTAGAAAGACGGCTCTTTCGTTATGAAACTCTTGTGATATCACAACAAAATTTGTTTGCCCGAACACTTTCCAGCAGCGGATAATGGAGTCTAAGGTTCTGAAACCTGCATAATCCAATGTGATGCAACTATCCGGTACCCCGGCGGCAATAAGAGCTTGTCTCATGTCCTCGGGTTCATCGTACCCTTTTATATGATTATCACCGCTTACCAGCAGATGTTTCACTTTGCCTGATTTAAAGAGTTCAACAGCCGCTTTTATGCGGTATTCAAAGTATAAATTATTATGTCCGTTTATTAGTTTGCGTGAAGTGCCTAATACCAACCCCACATTGGTTGCAGGAACCTCCGCAGCGGTTTTGTAAAGGTGGTTTTTTGCTTTTGACTCCACATGATGATTAGCCCAAGCAATAAATGCTGTGATAACGGCTAAGAAAAGCAGAAAGTATAGGAATATCTTTTTGTACAGCTTTTTCATCAGTTCAAAAATATTTAAAAAAACACTCGGTAAATATTTTTTTGAGGAAATATGATTGATTTGTTCCCCCTTGTGTAGTAAGGTTTTTAGCCTGTGATTTACGGATTGGCATAAAAAGTGTATTCTATACTATACAAAATCTTAGCAGCCGCTAAGAGGAAAGGAGAAAACAATTATGAAAAAAATCTACACAACTCTCGCGCTTATTTTGTTTTTTACTGCTGCTTTTGCACAATGGGGAAGCGGATTTCACAATCACCAACAAAACAATCAGGTTTACTATCCTGCAAACTCAACTACAGCCGCGCTGCATCTTACCTTTCCTTCAACAAATAACTACACCATTACTATTGGGGCAAAAAGCCTTAACTTTTACGGTAGCCAGTTTTTTCTTGAAAACATGAGTGCCGGCTTGCAAATGGTGAGCGTACGTTATCTTACAACCACAGCTAACGGCAGTGCATGGCAAACTACTTATAACGGTGCTGTGAACTTTGAGGCCAATACCCGATTGTTTGCAACCGTTGATGCCTATGGGGTGTTGCGCATTACCCAACGTGAGGCAATAGGGCAGGTGCCTCCTATTAATCTTCAGCCTGTGCCAAATGTGTGTCCTGCCCCTCAGCAACCGCAAATTACATTTGCTACCCAACAACAAGCTGATGACCTGGTGAAGCGTCTTAAGAATGTTACGTTTGACAGTAAAAAGGTACTAACCGCTAAAAACGCCTTAAAGAGCAATCACTTTACCGCCCAACAAGTGAAGCAGGTATTGTTAACCTTTTCATTTGACAGTTATAAACTGGATGTAGCAAAATATGCCTACGATATGAGCTACGATAAAGCTAATTTTTTTGCAGTAGGTGATGCTTTTAGTTTTAACTCTTATGCTGACGAATTGGAGAAATACATTGCTTCTAAGTAATTGATAGGTAGGTGTACATAATTTCAAAGCCCGAAGGTTGAAACAAACTTTCGGGCTTTTTTGTGTTGAAATAGAGTTACGCCATGATGAAAAACTGGATTTTTAATAAACGGATGAAGTAACGGGTTAAATTACCACCGTTGAGCACATTCTGAAAGCCACCGATTACTTATCTAGCGCGTATCGGATACCAAAAAATCCTCTGGCTCCTTGCAGCGATGAATAATTATAGCTTGGGTCGAACGTGTAGCCGTTGGGATTGTTTACAGGGTCGGAAACATTTTTATCAAACGGGTCAAACGGACGCATGATGGGATTTGCAGGCACAAAATCAAAGATGTTTTTTATCCCGCCATACAATTCAATCCCTTTTTTAAACTTCTTTGCCAGTTGTACGTTGGCAATGCAAAACCATGGAGAATACTCAGGGCGGTAGTCGTTGGGTAAAACAGGCAACCGCATCGGGCCGCTCCACTTTCCTGTAAAATCAACCGTAAAATCTTTGGGGAGGCTGTAACTGGCCACAAAAGTTCCTGACCATTTGGGAGCATATAACTGTTGTGAACGGCTTAACCCGCTACCACTTCGGTTTTCCATTTGGTAAACATCCATGTAGGTAACACCGGCCAATATCTTTAATGGAAATTTGAAAGTTAAATCCATGTTTAGTGAAATACCCTGTGATATTGCGTGTCCTCTTAAGTTATCGTAAATAATTTTATTGGGGTCGGTATCAAAATCACCTACAATTTTATTGGTAAAGTAAGAGTAAAAAGCAGTGGCATCAAACCCGATAAAAACCTTATCTGTGCGGGTTTTTACTTCATAGTTCACGTTACCGTTGAAAGAGCGTTCGGGGTTTAAGGCCTCAGTTATCAACACTTCTCTTGCCCCTGTCAGTGCGGCATGGTCTTCGGTAAACAAATTCACTACGCGATACCCCGTTCCAAAGCTTGCTCGCAGGGTATTTAAGAGGTTAGGCGAAAACTTATATGCTAAACGTGGCGAGTGCACACTGCCGTGGTTTTTATCATAATCGTAGCGGTATCCTGCAAGCAGTTTGTGTCTGGGATTAAGTTTCCATTCATCTTGTATAAACGCACCCGGCAATGGAGTTATCGCAGGCTTGTTGGTAATACCGTCGGGTGCGGTTGTACCGGGTGTGTTATCGTCGTAGTAAGTGTAACGGAACGAACCGCCGGCCAGCAAACTGTGCCCACCTTTTAGTTCTTTATCCCAATACATTTGTGCAAACGCTACCTGTTGGGTAGCCATATAGGGGATGTTGCCGTAATATGAGTTTTGGTTGTGCCAGTTATACGAAAATTGCGTAAACACCTTTTCCTTCATGGGCAACTGGTACATGCCAATTATTTCGGCACGTTTGGTATAAATGCTTTCCCCGTAAACACTGTCACTACCCCGCCAATTCCTATCCCAATTGGTTTGTCCCCCCCAGCGGTCTTCATACACAAGGCGGGCAGCAATACTTGCAACGCGGTTTTCTTTGCGCTCAAAGTTCCATTTGTTGAACACAGAAATACGGTTTTGCAGCGTGATATCCGTAAAACCGTCGTTGTTTTTATCAATCGGGTTTTGGTAGTTAAAATAGTTGACACCCAACAAGCTGGTGGTTTTTCTTTTTGTGAACTTTACCGAAGCATCAGCACTGTATTCGCCGCAACTGGTAGCAAAAACATCGGCACTAATTAGCGGGGCGCGGGTTGGGTTTTTGGTAATAACGTTGATAATACCGCCCATAGCCTCTGACCCGTACAATGATGAGGCAGGGCCTTTTACCACTTCAATACGTTCTACCAAACTGTTGGGAATACCGCTCAAACCATACACCGTAGAAAGCGAACTTACAATGGGCATACCGTCAATCAGTATCATGGTGTAAGGCCCCTCCATTCCGTTGATATGTATATCACCCGTGTTACAAACGTTGCAATTAAGCTGGGGCTGCACGCCGTTTACCATCCCTACGGCCTCAAAAAGGCTGGGCGTTGGGTTTTTCCTGAAAAGTTTAGGGGTAATGATTTCAACAGGGACAGGACTCTCGGCGCGGCTAACCTCTTTTAGGGTACCCGTTACAACAACTTCATTTGTTTGGGTTTCAGCTTCTAAAAGTTGAACATCGTGTGTAATTGTTTTCCCTGCTTTTATAGTTACTGTAGCCGTGTACTTTTGGTAGCCTAAGTAGCGTACTTCCAGTTCATAGGTTCCCGTAGGCACGTTTTTTATTGTATAAGCACCCAACGTATCTGTGATAGCTCCAAGCAAGGTTGTTTTTATTGTAACGGTAGCAAATGCTACCGGTCCCTCTACCGATGTAACCGTCCCTTTCACAGTGCCGTTTTGACTCCATACAATATTGTACAGCAACGAAAGGGATATTACAACGGCGTATTTTAAAAGTTTCATAATTTGGCTCCGGGAATAAAATTTCCGTTTGCAAAAATATAAATTTAGACTCGTCTAACAAATTATTTTGAAAAGACTTTTTAAATTGGGAGTGATACGGACTGAAGTCCATATCTGTTAAAATTACAAAAGCCTTCAGGACTTAAGTCCTGAAGGCTTTTGTTTGCGTAAGATTGTATAAAAATATTAGTTGTTAGTCAATTCTTTCACCGCCATCCAAGTCATTAAGCCTACGCCAAGTTCAAGGGCTGTTTCGTCAACATCAAAAGTAGGGGTGTGTACCGATGAAGTAATGCCTTTTGCTTTATTGCCCGTACCCAAGCGGTAAAAACAACTGGGCACTACTTGACTGTAATAAGCAAAATCTTCCGAGGCCATCCAAATATCCAAATCCACAATGTTTTCTTTGCCTACAAATTCTTCGGCATAGCTGCGGGCTGCGGCAGTAAGGGCCTCGTCGTTCCTCAAAAACGGATACCCTTTGTGTATATCAAACACACAGCTTCCGCCCATACTTTCTGCAATACCTTCAGCCATTTTCACCATACGGCGATGGGCTTCGGCACGCCATTCCTCGTTCAGTGCGCGGAAAGTGCCCTCTATTTTTACCTCGTTGGGGATAATATTAGTAGCTCCGTTGGCTATCACCTTGCCAAAACTCAACACACAAGGGTCAAGCGGGCTGCTGTTGCGGCTGATAATTTGTTGCAAAGCCACAATAATATGGCTGGCAATCAATACAGGGTCTATATTTTGTTGGGGTTGTGCACCGTGTCCGCCTTTGCCTTTTACGGTTACATACAATTCATCGGCACTGGCCATGTACAACCCGCTGCGGAAACCGATTTTTCCGGCCTCAATTTGGGGCATTACGTGCTGGCCAATCATCTTTTGTACTTTGGGAGCTTCAAGCACCCCTTCTTTTATAAGCAACGATGCACCGCCGGGTATTTTTTCTTCACCGGGCTGAAACACCAACTTTATCGTACCTTCCAGTTGGTCTTTCAGTTGGTTTAATATACGGGCAGTACCCAGTAGCGATGAGGTGTGCACATCGTGTCCGCAGGCGTGCATTACCCCTTCGTTTTGCGATTTGTAGGGAACATCGTTGGCTTCAACAATGGGCAAAGCATCCATATCACCGCGCAAGGCAATAGTTTTGCTTTGCGGGTTACGCCCTTCAATAATCGCTATCACACCTGTTTCAGCCTTACGCTCGAAGCGGGTAATGCCGTACTCGGTCAGTTTAGCCTCCACAAACTTTGCAGTTTCGTATTCTTGGTACGAAAGCTCGGGGTGGCTGTGCAAATGGCGACGGTTGCCTATATTGTCGGAGCTATACTTGGCTGCTAACTCTTTTATTTGTGCCTTTAGTTGTTCCATGATGGGCAAAGGTAAAGAATTGCAGAATTGTTGATTTATTGATTTTAGGATTTGTTGCGATGGCGCTCTTTTGCTATGACAGGTTAAAACCTGTCACTTTTGTAATTACCTTTTTGCGAAGGACTTAAGTCCTTCGCAAAAAGGTAATTGGTATAAAGAGGGGTTTCAACCCCTTAGCCTTTGTGATTGCAATAAGAGGTAGTGCCTCAATATGATTGGTGAAAGAGCGCTATCAGTATCTATTTAAAAACTGCGCTACATTTGCAATAATGAGTTTAAAGACTGAAGTTCTAAATGCACTTGACAATTCACATGATGGGGGGTATAAGCGTTTTGTGTGGTTTAATGATATATACTCTTATCTAATTGGAAGCAGATTAAATGTATTTAAAGGGAAAGAGGAGACTTGGGCAATAGCCATAGAAAGAGTTGGTTTTAATCCAAGAGCAGGAAATATCTTTTTGTCGATAACGTACTTTGGTAATTGTTTAACCAATTTAGAAAGGTATAATAATTATGTATGTAATGATTATCAAATAGGTTTACTAAACGATGATGAAGTTGAGGAAACCATTGATGTTGATGTTTTAAAAGAAGATGCAAAACATTGGACAATAAGAGGCCAGAAAATCCCGCTGGTTTATACTAAAGCTGATTATAAAGATGCAGGTGTAAATATTAGCGATTATGATGCAAATGCAATAGGTGTAGAGGCTGTAGCAAGGGTGATAGCGTATAAACACAAAACTATTTTTTGTGCTACCGACCAAGAGTTGTGTAAATCAATCCCAAGTAACTTAGATAAGATATTAGTATTAGATGAATGGTATCACATAGATTACCAACGTTTTTCAAATGACTTTCATTCTGAATCAATGAATGGAGATGAAGATAATAACAAACCGAGCAGTTATGAAACATGGCAAATGATAGCTGACGTTATTACAAGCGGTAATGCAAACTTATATAAGCCGACATTGAAACCAAATACCCATTGGAGCAACTATCCTGAGTCGGGAACTTTTTAAAAGCAAGTGACGTAGGGAACATTTTTGTTTCTAAAAACCTTCCACCTTCTGCGTCAAAAAAACGTTAACAATTGCAATCGTTAATAATAAAGTTGGTACAAATGCTATTACTCAATATTTTTGCACACCTTGCAACAAACGCAACACACTTGATAAAAAGTATAAAATATATTACCCCAAAACTGTTATTGGCAGCATTGCTGATGGCAGTATCGTTTTCGGCTTGTAAAAACAAACAGGGAGGCGAAGATGCTACAAAATCGCTGGAAGACAGCCTAGCTGAGAAGTATGGCAAAGGCTCGGAAGTGATTGCCCAATTGAACGAAGATATTGCCGGCTCTCCCAATAATCCTGAATTGTATTATCGTAGGGCAGTGCAATGGGCAAAGGAAGAAAACCCCGTAAAAGCTTTGCTGGATATTAAAAAGGCGGTAAGCATGGAGCCTGAAAATGCCTTATATAGGTTTGCCTTGGGCGAGGTGTATTTTGCAAACGATAGCGTAACGGGAGCAATGGCAGCCTTCAACAAGGCAGTGGAGTTGAAGCCCGATTTTACGGAAGCTTTATTAAAGCTGGGAGAACTACAAATGATTCTTTTTCAGTATAGCGAAAGCAATACGACATTTGATAAACTGCTGGAGGTTGACCCGAACAGTGCCGCCGCCTATTATTACAAAGGACGCAACTATGTGGGGATGAAGGATACTGTGCGGGGGATTATTCAGTACAAAAAATCAGTATCGTTGGATAATGATTACTACGATGCGTATGTGCAACTTGGCAGTTTGTTTTCAGTGAAAGGAGGCAAAACCAATCTTAAACTTGCCGAAGAGTACTTTACCAATGCAATACGTATAAAAGAACTAAGTGCCGAGTCCTATTATGCAAGGGCTTTGGTGTATTATGATATGTCGGCGTTTGATATGAACGCGTATGATAAAGCAAGAGCCGATTATGAAAAGGTATTGGCTATCGACCCTGATGATTACCGCCCGTATTCGGGCATTGGGTTGATAAACCTGAACCTTAACCAGTTTGAAAAAGCCATTGAAGCTTTTGATAAAGCATTGGTAATGAAACCTGATTATGTGCGAGGATATTACCTGCGTGCATTAACGTATGAAAGCAAAGGAGACTATTCTAATGCGATAAAAGATTACGAACAGGTAGTATCAATGGATGGCGATTATGTTGCAGCCAAAGAAGCTTTGGCTGAGTTGAAAAAGAAAACACGTAAATAACAGCGATGATAAAAATTACATTCCCTGATGGAGCCGTGAGAGAATACGCCGAGGGCGTATCACCCATGGAGGTAGCTAAGTCTATTAGCGAAGGGCTGGCGCGCAACGTGCTGGCAGCAGAAGTAAACGGAAAACGCACCGAAGCATCAACACCAATAACAACAGATGCTTCGATAAAACTATTTACGTGGAAAGATACGGACGGTAAAGAAGCTTTCTGGCACTCATCGGCGCATTTGTTGGCTGAAGCAGTGCAAAGCATTTTCCCCAAAGCTAAATTTGGTATTGGTCCCGCTATAGAAAACGGTTTTTACTACGATATTGATTTTGGTGGTGAGCCTGTTAATGCTGAGGTATTAACAAAGTTAGAAGAAAAGATGAAGGAGTTGGCCAAGCAAGACAATGCTTACGTGATGAGCGATATCAGTAAGGCCGATGCTATCGAATACTTTACTAAAAAGGGTGATAACCTTAAACTTGATTTGTTACAGGATTTGCCCGACGGTGAAATAACATTTTGCACCCAAGGCAGCTTTACCGATTTGTGTCGCGGTTTCCACATCCCATCAACAGGGTTTATAAAGGCAGTTAAACTGCTGAATATAGCAGGTGCTTACTGGCGCGGTGATGAACGCAACCAACAACTTACCCGTATATACGGTATTACATTCCCCAAGCAAAGCGAGTTGGATGAATACCTGCACTTGTTGGAAGAGGCAAAACGCCGCGACCACCGCAAGTTGGGTAAAGAACTTGAGTTGTTTACTTTTAGCGAGAATGTTGGCCCCGGTTTACCGTTGTGGTTGCCTAAAGGAGCGTTGATACGTGAAAGGCTGACTAAGTTTATGCAGACTTCGCAAACCGATAGGGGATACCTACCCGTTATTACTCCACATATCGGTAAAAAAGAGTTGTATGTAACCAGCGGTCACTACGAAAAATATGGTAAAGATTCATTTCAGCCCATCAAAACCCCCGATGTGGATGAGGAATTTTTGCTAAAACCAATGAACTGCCCGCACCATTGCGAGATTTATAAATTTAAACCCCACTCATACAAAGATTTGCCTTTGCGTTTTGCTGAGTTTGGTACCGTTTACCGTTACGAGCAAAGCGGTGAGTTGAACGGTTTGACCCGTGTGCGCGGATTTACCCAAGACGATGCCCACATTTTCTGCCGTCCCGACCAAGTAAAGGATGAATTTAAAAATGTGATTGACTTAGTAATGCACGTTTTTGCCAAACTTGGTTTTGAGAAGTTTACTGCCCAAATATCGTTGCGTGATAAAGAAGACCGCAGCAAATACATTGGTACTGAAGAGAACTGGGAAAAGGCTGAAAATGCAATTATTGAGGCTGCTGCCGAAAAAGGACTGGTTACGGTTACCGAATACGGTGAGGCGGCTTTTTACGGTCCTAAGCTTGATTTTATGGTGAAGGATGCCTTGGGTCGCCAATGGCAATTGGGAACCATACAGGTGGATTACAACCTGCCTGAGCGCTTTAAATTGGAGTACATAGGTGAGGATAACCAAAAACATCGCCCCGTGATGATACACCGCGCACCGTTTGGTTCGTTGGAACGTTTCTTTGCTATTTTGACGGAACATTGCGCCGGTAACTTCCCGCTTTGGCTCAGTCCGGAGCAAGTTGCAGTGTTGCCGATAAGTGATAAGTTTCAAAATTATGCTGAAAGTGTTTTAAATTATCTTAAAAAGTACGATATTCGCGGCTTCGTTGACGGACGTGCTGAGAAAATCGGTAAGAAAATCCGCGACGCAGAAGTAGGGAAGATACCTGTGATGTTGGTAGTAGGGGAGAAAGAAGAAGGAGAAAGTAAAGTGTCTGTCCGTAGGCATGGCATGGGTGATGTTGGATCGTTCTCGTTGCAGGATTTTGTAGCCTACTTTAACCAATTGATTGACGAAAACTAAAATTAACGGAGGTATATATTAGCTTACCTAACAAACCGGGTGGTAATGGCCCCCGAAACTTCAGGACTCCAAGGAGGCTTGAACCTGAACACAGGATTAACGAACGTATCACAGCCCCCGAAGTAAGGTTGGTTGGTGAGAACATTGAGCAGGGTGTTTACCCTACCCGAAAAGCGTTAGAAATTGCACGCGAACTAGAGATAGACTTGGTTGAAATATCACCCAATGCTACTCCGCCGGTTTGCCGTATAGTGGATTATAAAAAATTCCTTTACGAGCAAAAGAAAAAACAAAAAGA
>CALRQL020000012.1:0-101828 GCA_943370295.1 Agrobacterium sp. 719_389
GCATTTATCATTACAAGTGTATCCAGCTATCAGGGTTATTATACCACCGGTGGAGCGCTTGAGGTAGGTACATCCAGCACCCGAGCCGTGGTGTATAGCTGCGTGATGATATTGTTTGCCGATTATTTATTAGCCCAACTGCTGTTATAAGAGGATGATAGAAGTTAAAAACCTGAATAAAAGTTTTGGTGAAAAACACGTGCTGCAAAATGTTTCAGCAATGTTTGTTAAAGGCAGGCCTAATTTGATAATTGGGGCAAGCGGAAGCGGCAAAAGTGTGTTGATGAAGTGTATGGTGGGGCTGTTAGAAGTTGATAGCGGTGAAATATTGTACGAGGGAAAAGATTTTGCCAATGCGGTTTATGACGAGAAGAAAGCAATACGACGTGAGATAGGGATGCTGTTTCAGGGCGGTGCTTTGTTTGACTCGTTAACGGTTGAACAAAACGTGATGTTTCCGCTAAATATGTTCACTGAAATGAACAAAGAAGAAAAACTGGAGCGGGTGAATTTTTGCCTTCAACGGGTAAACCTTGTAAACTCTAACAAGTTATTGCCTTCTGAAATTAGCGGTGGTATGAAGAAAAGGGTAGGGATTGCCCGTGCAATAGCTCTTAATCCTAAGTTTTTGTTTTGTGATGAGCCTAACAGCGGTTTAGACCCTGTTACCAGTCGCGTGATTGATAATCTGATTCTTGAAATTACCGAGGAATACGGTATGACCACCATTATAAATACCCACGATATGAAAACGGTATTTGATATTGGTGAACGTATTGTATTTATTTACCAAGGAAAGAAGGAATGGGAAGGTAATAAAGACCAAGTACGCGGAGCCAACAGCGAAGCTTTGAACGAGTTTATAAACGCATCGGTATTTTAGGCCGTTGCTTGCGAGTTTTTGCCAAGCACCTCCATATATAAGTTTTCAATTTTACGGGTCATAGTTACAGCGTTAAACTCTTCTTGCACGGTTTTCAGAGCATTTTGTCCAAGCTTGGCACGCAAATCCGCATCATCAATAACTTTTATAAGTGCTTTTGCCAGTTCTTCTGGCTTTTGCGGGGTAACCAGTAAACCGTTTTCCCCGTCTTTAATTATTTCTTTTGAACCATCAACAGCGCTAACCACTACGCATTTGCGCATAGCAATAGCTTCCATCATACCAATGGGCAACCCTTCCCACAACGAGGGCAGGCAGTACACATCAATACCGGCTAACACATTGGGTACATCCTGCCTAAAATTGTCAACTATAACACGGTCGCTAATTCCCAGTGTTTTTATAAGTTCTAATGTTTCGGCTTTCAAAGGACCTTCACCAATCATAAGCAAGGTTACATCTTTTCTGGCATCGCACACTTGCTTATAGGCTTTTATCATATTAATAGGGTCTTTTTGCACGTCCATGCGCACTATGTATCCAATCAATACATGGTTAGGATTTACCTTATAGTGCTCGCGTATATTAGATACAACCCCATCGGCATTAAACTTTTTAAGGTCGATACCGTAGCGGATTACTTTTGATTGAAACCCTTTGATACAGCCCCTGCCTGTTTCTTGGTTTGAGTATGAAACAGAGATGGTAACATCTACTTTGCGGGTAAGAAACGCCTCTGAGGCAATGCGTGCGTTTTTCTTTACAAAGCTTTGATCATCATGAAACGACCAGCCGTGTACAGTATATAACATGGGAATCCCCAGTTTTTTACAGGCCCACCAAAGGTTTGATGTAGCCCTTGTGCCGTGATTATGAACCAGTTGTATTTTGTTGTCCTGTAGAAATTTTTTGATTATCCCGAATTTACCAAAATCAAACCCTCTTTCTGTGTAAATAACGTGGGTTTCTATACCCATTTTATTCAACTCGTCCACCATGGGGCCGGGCGTAAATGACAGCACTACAGGTTCAAAACGGGTTTTATCTAACTCTTGCACCAATGTTAGTACATGGCTCTCTCCACCACCAATCTTCCCTTGCCTAATAGTATGCAGCACTTTAATTTTAGTAGCCATCAATATCTTCGGTTCGTATTACAGACAAATCAACGGCTTTTTGCACATCTAAGCAAGCGAAATATGTGAACTTGTATTCTGCTAATGTGTATAGGGTTATTTTATATGTGAAAGTTAAAAAAAACTGCCCGCACCTGCAAAACAGGTAACGGGCAGCGACAAAATATAGCGGATATGAGTTTCTTAGTTTATATGGTACTTTGATAGGCGTACAATGTAATGTTCTGCAGTTTTGGGGTAATGATAAAAATAGGTACGTTCAATGTCGCCCAATACAGGATTATACTTTGAATATGAGTTTTTAAAACGATAACTATAGCCCATCTGCCCCTTGTCATAAATTTTATAAACGTTTTCAATTGTTTTAACAGTAAAAGTACCGGCAGGAGTTGTTAGCGGAGTTTCATTTGCTAATAGTTTAGAAGTGACAGTAAAAAGAGTGTCGTTGTTCTGCAACTCAGTCCTAGAACCCAAAACACCTTCTTTATCAGGAAGGAAATTACCTAAATGATTTACGAGTTTGCCACCTTCTTCCCGCCAATAGGATATAGAAGGATTAACCATTGATACGACCACCTTTTTGTAATAGGTTTTGCCGCTTATTGCGGTGTCTTTTTCAATAAATACACTATCTGTCTGTTTAGTAAGTTTTTCAACCCCGTTTGCGTCGCTATAATAAGTCTCATACACCCAGTAACTACCTACTTTCAATACCGCATAATCAGTTACGGGATTAGGTTGTGGCGCGGGATCGTTTTTATCTTTTTTACATGATGACAAAATAATTAGCCCTGCAATAGCAGTTGATAACAATAACTTAGTGTTCATTAATTAGTTGTACAATTGGTTTACAATGAAGATTAACGCGGGTAAAAAAACTTTAGTATTGCTTTTTGTCGAATAGGTGGTTTGACTGATTATATTTGACGAAACGCACACACATGTTTTTATATAACGGACAAATAACCCCTGAACCTGCCATAGAATTGTATAATCGCGCCTTTAGGTACGGAGATGCTTTTTTTGAAACCATGTTGTTTCACGATGGCAGCATTCCGTTGTTACGTCTTCATTTTGAGCGTGCTGCCAAAACGCTGAAACAACTTAAAATGCAAACATCAAATGATTTTTCGTTTGAAGGGCTCGCACCGTTATTGTATGATTTTTTAAGGGATGAAGAACATCCCACCGCCAAAGTGCGCATTAGTTTTTGGCGAAACGGGCACGGTACGTATTTACCCCACGTAAACACAGTATCGTATTTGGTTGAAGCGGCTCCCATTACCAATAAACCGTTTGTATTGAATGAAAAGGGGTTGGTATTGGGTGTTTATAAAGAAACCTACAAAAACACCGATTTTTTGGCCAATCTTAAAACCATCGGTTGCCTTACTTATACACTGGCCAGTATGTGGGTGCGCGAAAACGGGGTGGATGATGCCGTATTGCTTAATAGCCACGGACGAATTGCCGAATGCACCAGCAGCAATGTTTTTATAGTGCGTGGAAGTGAGATAATCACCCCACCGCTTAGCGAGGGCTGTTTAGACGGAGTGATGCGCCGCCATTTGCTGGCTACATTACCCAACAAAGGATTTAACGTAAAAGAACAGCCCGTTGAAATTGCTGACTTGCACCAAGCTGATGAGGTATTTATTACCAATGCGTTGGGGGTTAAGTGGGTGAAAGGAATAAGCGGTTCAGCAAAAAACTATGATAATAAAGTTGCTCAAAAAGCTTCTGAAATTGATCTATGAAGCGGTATTACTTGATAATTGCGAGTGTTGTTACTCTTATCGCTTGTAAGCAAGAAGGGAAAAAGGAGAACAGTACTGAAGGTAAAAATGAAAAGCAAGAAGTAAGCACAGGCATATCAGCGACCGAAGGAGAGGTTGAAGAGTGTTTTGAAGGCATTCCCTTAATCACTAGTAATGTTCTAAAAAAGCCATTATTGGTAGTGAATGATTTAAATAAGCCAACGCTTGTAGTTCAGAAGTTATTTCCCGGAAAAATATGCGGAGAGAGGAGCATATTATGGAAGGTTAAAACTAATAGTACATTGAAAGTTGATGAAGGGACTTATGAAGGAGAAGAAAAAGTGTTTCCAGCAATTGACGCAATAAATGAAACAGTGTATGAAGAGTCATTATTTTATACCAAAGAGAATACTAAACATTGCGCACTATTCTTTTCAACCTGTGTTACGGATGAAGGTTCAATGCTACTGCGGCTAGGACGTTTTAACTGTGCGGTTTTAGGAGTAGCAATATTTAAACAAACAGGAAAAAATTGGGAGTTGTTGGGGTATAACCCTGCTATAGGATGCTTTGGGATGTTTGGCTCTCCAAACACACCACAATTGATAAAATTAAATAACTCCGACTATGGATTCTTTATTACTAACGGTGTAGCAGGTGGGGGTGGTCCGTATACTTCAGATGCACATTTTTATAGGTTGGATGAAACAATAACAAGTTTGTTTGTTGACAGGAATACAGAAAGACTAAACACATCTGTATCCACTTGGGGATTTAAAGTTGAAATTGATGAAGCCAAAGCTATAAACATTACAGTTGAAGGGTATATCAATGATTACGATATTGATGAAGAAGAAATAAAAACGCTGCCTGATGAATATGCAGCATTGGTAAAGAAAAAAGGGAATTATCAATTTAAAGAGACACGAAAATATACACCAGATAATTCAGGAGGGTATATTGGGGGAGGTAGTCAGTTTAGCTATACGCATAAACCCCTCAATAATTCAAAGGGCAATACACAGCTTAAATTTAAGGATTATATCAATTAATCCCTCTTAGCAAGGTTTTTAACAACGGCCATTAGGGCGGTACAGTGGGCTATTTGGGTAAGTTTCCCGTTTTTCTCAATCCAAACTTCTCCCTCACAAAAGTGCAGCATTTGTCCTGGTTTCATCACCCAACCTTTGGCAATTAAACGTTCACCGTCGCCGGGGTTCAGGTAACTTACTTTTAAGTCGGCAGTAACCACTGCTTCGCCCGCTGCCACCAACGAAAATGCGGCAAATCCCGTAACCAAGTCGCACAATGTAGCTGTTACTCCGCCGTGTGTAAACCCGGCTTGTTGCAAGTGCTGTTGCTGCATAGTAAGCTCACACTCCATATATCCTTTTTCAATTACAGTAAGGTTGGCACCAATGTGGTGCATAAAGTGTTGGGCGTTCAGTTTTTGGCGTATGGTATCAGCAAAATCAGGGTTTTGCGTAATGAGATGGGATAAATCAGGCTTCATAAATGGCCTCAAAAATAACTGTTTATTGATTGTATGGTTTGATAAGGTTGCACATAAGTACGCCCTGCTTTAATATCAAACTTAAAAGTAGCGGTATCTACACGGTTGTTCAATCCTCTTAAAGTCAACTTTACTTCTTGCGGGCCCGTAGGTAGTGTAACCCGTGTATAGTTGATGGTATGCGGCAGTGAGTTCCAGCCGCGAGTGTCGGCCTGTTCTGTTAAATAATTAATCAAACCGATGGCTGCTCCTGCGTCCTTATTCTCTTTCTTCGCTTGATGTTCAGCTACCTTTTTAAGCGTTAAGCGCAACAAGGTTTTGCCAAACTCGTGCAGCATACGGTCGTTAAGGGTTTTAAATGCAGTAGCATTAATATCTTCCAGTGTTTCAAAAGCAAAATTTTGTCCGTTTGCCGTTAAAGTAGCACTTTGGTAAAACGGCTTCCGCTCCACATAGGCGGGAAAAGCAGCTCTTATAAGCTCAACATCACTAAACCCGCTGCTTTGGTTAGGGTCGTTAGAACCATAATACACAGGGATTGAATAGCCGTATTGAGGGTTGGTAAATGTATACCAGCCGCCTACACCCTTCACAATCGTGAAATCAGCAGTTACTTGGCTTTTAACAGGGCCAAGTCCGTTATTCCAAAAGAAAATAAGATTGCCTGCTTTTGCATCGGTTTTCGGGTCAAAAGGTAAACTATATTTTTTGGTGTAAAATTCAACCTCGTTACTAAAACCCGAAAGGTATGCAGCACGTATCAAGTCTTTTTTAAGTTGAAGCGGTGCATTCAGCCCGAAGAACTGGCTGTACTCGCTTTCATAGTATCCGATTGCGTTTCGGTACGAGATAAAAGCAGCATTGTAATCCAACGTAAGCTCGTACACAATACCCAACAGTGTATGGGCAAACGCATTGTGTTGCAGCTTAAACGATTTATCGCCCAATACCCAGTCCTTGTATTTATCGTCAATTCTTTGCAGTTGTAAGCTCAACCGTCGGGCTTGCACATGGGCACGCTCAAGGTCGTTCATTTGTACAAAGTTCAAAATCTGGTAGTAGCTAATCATCACCGCTTCAAAATCCTCACCGCCATACTCTTTCACACGGGGGTTAATCAGGTATGATAATGCTTCTCGACCGTAATTGGTATTCAGGTCTTCCCAGTAATAATCAGCTTTTAAGAGGTATTTATAGCTCTCGGTATTATTACCAACCATCCAAGCCAGTGCGCCCCTGTTCAGGTAATACAATACCTTGTCTTTACCCTTGTCCCACTTGTCCTCTTTCGTACTCACCATTTCGTACGCCTGTTTCACATTACCGTTGGCAAGGTGTTGGTTCAGTTCGTACGAGTTGCGGGTGTAATACGAGCAAGCAGGGTATAGCAACAGCAAGCCTGCTGCCAGCAATAGCCGTTTTGCCTTATCTATTCCTATCATAAGGTAAGGGGATGGATATTAAAACTAAAGTGGGACAAAAAGGGTAGGGGGCTGCCCTTAGTTTTTGATGTATTTCTTAATTTCCTTGTCGCCAATCCAAACCTTAATATTGCTTTCAAGGTCAATCAACTCAAGGTTAATTTTATAAGTCACCACTTTTTCGTTTTTGTAGGCATCAACGTTGCTGTTAATTACGCCCATCAACATAAAGTCGGCACCTTTTTCTTTGCCCCATTTTTTGCGGCTTTCTTCGGTAGAAAAAGTTTGTTGGTCTTCACGTTCAGCACGCAAATCATCGCGACCTTCTTTTGATTGAACTACGGTTACAGTAGCGGTATTGATAAACTCTTTTTCAATATCCTTAATAAAGGTTTCGGGTTGGATATCAGGCTCGGTAGTATTGTTGCGTATACGACCTACAATAACCACAGGTTTGCGGCCCATTTTTTCGTTAAACTCTTTTAACCAAGGGCGACCTAACGCATCAGTAATCATTTCATCTGCAACAAGTTTGCTGTCAGTATCATTCCAGCGTCCGCTCAAATCGGTTACTTGGTTGGGGTCAATACGTTCAACTTTGCGGGTTTGGCAGGCTGAAGTAGCTAGCATAAGAGCAATAGCGGGGGCAATAATGTATGCTTTTTTCATAGTCCGTATATGTTTATAAGGGTAAATTCAATTTCCGTTCCAAAAAATTATAATGCAAGTTTACAGTGTTTCTATGCAAAAAAAGAACTCAAATAAGTATCATTTTACACAGCACACATTACCTATACAATATAAGGCATGCTTACCCCTATAGCCAGCTACTTTTTATTGTTTTTTTGCAATGTGCTCCGCCTGGGTTCGGGTACATTTGCATAGTCATAAGGGCAATGGCGACAACCGTTGCCACAGCAGTAACCGCGCTTGCGGTGGAATTTTTCGGTAAATACCATCAACCCCTTATCAAAATAATAATCTACGTTTTCTTTTAACATTTTGTATGCAAGGTATCAACCTTTGGTTTGCTTTTATCGTTAATATACACCGTAATGCAAAAATTGTTTAGCTTGCGCCCGTTTTTTGTCATGAAAAAATCTGTAGCGCTCATCATTCTTTTATTTTCAACTGTTTTAGTCTTTAGCCAAAAAGGCGAAATACGCGGGGTTGTATTTGATAAAACCACCGGAGAACCTTTAATAGGTGTGAGCGTGGTACTTAAAGAACTTATGCAAGGTGCGGCAACCGATATTAATGGGTTTTTTACTATTAATAAGGTTGTACCCGGAACTTATACCCTTATTGCAACCTATACCGGTTACGACACCGTGGTGCAGAAAATTACCAGCAATAATGATGTAAGCAGCAAAACATTGTATTTAAACGAATCGGTGTTAAATATTGAGGAAGTAGTTGTAACCGCTGAGCAGCAAGAGAAAACAACGAAAACCAATGTGGCTACCACTAAACTTACCCAAAAGAATTTACAACAATTGGTTACTGTAGGCGGTGAGCCTGATTTGGTGCAAAGCTTGCAAATATTGCCGGGCGTTGTTACCACGGGCGACCAAGGCGGGCAGTTGTTTATACGTGGTGGTTCACCGGTAATGAACAAAATAATGTTGGACGGGATGACTATTTACAACCCTTTCCACTCTATCGGTATGTTTTCGGTATTTGATGCCGATATTATCCGCAATGCCGATGTGTATTCGGCTGGTTTTGGGGCTCAATACGGGGGTCGGGTGTCGGCGGTGGTGGATGTAACCACTCGCGAAGGCAGTAAAAATCGTTTTGCCGGCAAAGTGGCGGCCAACCCATTTACTTCAAAACTACTTTTTGAGGGGCCTTTGAAAAAATTTAAAGAGGGGGGCGGTAGTTCATCCTTTATAGTATCCTATAAAAACTCATACCTTAATAAGAGTTCACAAATATTTTACCCGCATATTGATGATGACCGTTTGCCATACAGCTTCTCTGATTTGTACGGTAAATTCTCTATTAACGCCCGTAACGGTAGCAAGTTTGAGGTGTTTGGGTTTGATTTTAATGATAAAGTTGATTTTAAAAACAGCACCAAATACAATTGGAAATCAAGAGGTTTCGGTACTCGTTTTGTTGCCATCCCCGATGCTACAAAAACTATAGTTGATGGGTTTTTGTCGTTCTCTAACTATAATATGGAGCAACAAGAGCAAGACAATCTGCCCCGCAAAAGCGGTATCAACGGGTTTAATGTGGGCTTGAATTTTACCTACCTGATGGGGTTAAGTGATATTAAATACGGGCTTGAGCTAAATGGTTTTGCTACTGATTTTTCAACCTTTAATGCGGCTGGCCGTAAGTTGGAACAGTTAGACAATAATACTGAGATAGCATTCTTTATTCGCCACCGTATTGTAAAAAAACGTTGGGTAATAGAGCCGGGCTTCCGTTTACAATACTATGCTTCATTGGCTGAGCAATCGCCTGAGCCGCGTTTGAGTGCAAAGTATAACATCACTTCGCGTTTAAGGATAAGTTCTGCAGCCGGGATGTACTCACAAAACCTGATGGCAGCCACCAGCGACCGTGATGTGGTGAATTTGTTTTACGGCTTTTTGGCAAGCCCTGATAATCTCCCTTCAACATTTAATGGTAAAAGCGTAAACACCCGCCTGCAAAAATCACGTCACATAGTTTTGGGAGTTGAATATGATTTGAATAAAAAATGGGAGTTGATGGTAGAAGGGTATGTAAAACAATTTAACCAAATAACCAACGTAAACAGGGATAAGCTGTTTGATGATAGCCCAGAATTTTATGACCGTCCCGAATACCAACGTAAAGATTATGTGGTTGAATCGGGCAACGCAAGTGGGGTGGATGTGCGCCTTAAGTATGAGTACAAAAACCTGTATTTGTGGATGGTGTACTCACTCACCTACGTTAGCCGTAACGACGGTATACGTACCTATTTCCCCAATTTCGACCGCAGGCACAACGTAAACTTTGTAGGTTCTTATGCGTTTGGCAAAAACGGCAGTTGGGAATTTAACACCCGTTGGTCGTTTGGCTCAGGTTTCCCTTTTACACTTACCCAAGGTTTTTATGAGCAACTGCCATTGCAAGGTGGCATAGGCCAAGACTATGCATCTTCTAACGGCGATTTGGGAATTTTGTACGGCGATATAAACACCGGTCGCTTGCCCACATTCCACCGCTTAGATATATCCCTTAAGAAAAAAGTAAAACTAGGGAAATACAGCGAGTTGAATATGATAGCAAGCTGTATAAATGTGTACGATAGGGAGAATATTTTTTACTTCGACCGTGTAAATTATATCCGCGTGAACCAGTTGCCCATATTACCCAGCTTAGGCTTTAACATTAGTTTCTAGTAACTTGCCGTATGGCTGGTTGCAAACACCTTTGTATTTCTCTTTTACTGCTTCTTTTTTATTGTCAAGCCTCTGCAAATGAGTTTGAACGATTTAATACTAAACCGTTTAGAAAACGGTTTGGCGTTGAGTTTAGCGCTTATCCTGCGGGACAGATTTATGGCTTACGGGCTGAGTTTGTGAACAAATCGGGCTGGGAACTTAATTTTAGAATAGGGTACAATCGGGCTTTCAGAAAAAATTTTAGCGGCCTTAATGACGATGAACAGGGCGGCGGTTATGGAGCGTCGGTGGGTATTCGTTATCATGCGTATGATTTAGGTTTTGCAATTAACGACAATACCGATGCACACCTTGTAGTCGGTACACGGGTTGATTTCTGGAAAATGGACATTTTTTGGAAAGATTGGGACAACGTACCTGCAAGCGGTAAAACAATCATCAATGTGCTACAACCCACGTTTGATATCGGGTTGTTATTTACACTCAACCAAAAATGGTTACTAACTGTTTACGGAGGAGTAGGGCAAGAGATTAATGTGGTAACTAAAGGTGACGCCGTTGGGCAAGGAGGTATGTGGCTGGGGGGGATTATCCTGTGTCGCAACTTATGGTATAAGAAAAACAATTAATCCGTTTTCTGCGACGGTACTTTTGGGGTTAAAGCTCATAAAAGCAACAAATCAAACGCTGGCCTACTCTTTGTATTTAATTTTTAAGCCTAATTTCGTCCCCAAGTATGTATAAATATTATACCCTGTTAATTTTAGTACTAACGGTAGTAAAACTAAACGCCCAAGTAAGCGTAGGTGCTGAGCAAACCGCTGAGTATTTGCCGCTGCTAAAAGGTAAAAATGTGGCTGTGGTGGTAAACCCAACTTCACACATTAAACAACGCCATTTGGTGGATAGCCTGTTGGCTTTAGGGGTGAAGATAAAAACCATTTTTGCTCCCGAACACGGCTTTAGGGGCGACCAAGAGGCCGGAGCGTACATTAAGAGCGGAATTGACAGTGCCACCAAATTACCTGTTGTATCACTGTATGGAAGTAAGAAGAAACCTTCTGCTGCCGATTTAAAAGGCATACAATACATAATATTTGACATACAAGATGTAGGGGCGAGGTTCTATACCTACATTTCTACGTTGCACTACATTATGGAGTCGTGCGCAGAAAACAAGCTGCCGCTGTTGGTGTTCGACCGTCCTAACCCCAATGGACATTATGTTGATGGTCCCGTATTAGATACTAATTTTAAAAGTTTTGTAGGAATGCACCCCGTGCCCGTTGTACACGGTATGACGGTGGGCGAATATGCTAAGATGATAAACGGCGAAAAGTGGCTGCCCAAGGGCGCACAATGCCAGCTAACCGTTGTTAAATGTAAAAACTACACCCATCAGGTGATGTATAAACTGCCGATAAAACCATCGCCTAACTTACCCACCATGGAGTCGATATACTTATATCCTTCGTTGTGCTTTTTTGAAGGTACTGATGTAAGCGTAGGCAGGGGCACCAACAAACCGTTTGAATCTGTGGGGAAACCCGGTTTCACAAAAGGCAGTTATGAGTTTACCCCCGTACGCATACCCGGTGTGGCTGAGAACCCTCCCTATATGGGGCAAAAATGTACAGGCATATTGCTTACTGAGTTTGGTAAATCGTTTATGCCGCTGCACAACGGGTTGTATTTATCGTGGTTGGTTGATTTTTATAAAGAGTCTGCCGACAAAGAGAAATTTTTTAATGACTTTTTTGATAAGCTTGCCGGTACCGACCAATTGCGAAAGCAAGTAATAGCGGGCAAAACCGCCGATGAAATAGTGCAAAGCTGGCAACCAGCGATTGAGGCGTATAAAAGCGTCCGCAAAAAATACTTGCTGTATGAATAGTAATATTTGTAAAAAATATAAGGGTGACTTGTTTGTTATTAGATAAAGTTCTACCTTTGCAATCCTTTTAACGAAAAGAAAATGGCACGCGTTTGTGATTTAACTGGCAAAAGAACCCTTGTAGGACACAATGTTTCTCACTCAAACAAAAAGACTATCAAGAGGTTTAGGCCCAACTTGCAGGTAAAGAAATTTTATATCCCCGAAGAGGATGAGTGGATTACTTTGAAAGTATCTACCTCAGCCATGCGTACAATTAGCAAAAACGGGATTACTGCCTGCCTTAACAAGTACATGAAAACTGGTAAGATTTAATTAGTTTACGAAGATGGCAAAAAGAGGTAACCGCATACAAGTAATAATGGAGTGTACCGAGCACAAAGAGAGCGGTATGCCCGGCACTTCTAGGTATATTACTACCAAGAACAAGAAAAACACTACTGAAAGGTTGGAGTTGAAAAAATTCAATCCTGTCCTTAAAAAGTACACTGTACATAAAGAAATTAAGTAACCACTTATTAAATAATAGTAAAAAATGGCTAAGAAGGTTGTTGCTACGCTGAAAACAGGAGAAGGTAAACAATGGGCAAAAGTTATTAGAACTGTTCGCTCACCTAAAACCGGCTCTTATACCTTTAAAGAAGAGATTATTCCTTCTGATCAGGTTAAAACTTACTTTAAATAAGAAATTTTTGTTCAAAAGTATAAGTTAACGAAGCTTCCTATAACTTAGGGGGCTTTTTTTATATATAAACCTATGGGAATATTCAGTTTCTTCAGCAAGGACAAAAAACAAAAGCTGGATGAAGGTCTTGAGAAAACCAAAACCGGACTTTTTGACAAAATAAGCAAAGCCTTGGTGGGTAGGTCTACCATAGGCGATGACTTTTTGGACGACCTTGAAGAAATTTTGGTAAGTTCTGATGTGGGTATTAATACCACGCTCAAAATAATTGACCGCATACAAAAGCGCGTTGCCAAAGATAAATACGTAGGAACGGGTGAACTAAACACCCTGCTAAAAGAGGAAATGGCTGCTCTGTTGCCCGAAGGGGATAACACCACGGGCGAATTACAGATACCTGCAGGCAAAAAACCATATATAATTATGGTGGTGGGTGTGAATGGTGTGGGCAAAACCACTACCATCGGCAAGCTGGCTTTTCAGTTTAAGAAACAAGGCAAGAAAGTGTTATTAGGAGCAGGCGACACCTTTAGGGCTGCCGCTGTAGACCAGCTTACCATTTGGAGCAAAAGGGTAGGAGTAGATATTGTGGATAAGGGCATGAATGCCGACCCTGCCGCCGTAGCTTTTGAAACTGCCAAAGCCGCAGCAGAAGGTGGTTATGACGTAGCTATTATTGATACCGCAGGCCGTTTGCACAACAAAGTGAATTTGATGAACGAGCTTTCAAAAATTCGCCGCGTGGTGCAAAAACACATTGTTGATGCACCCCACGAGGTACTGTTGGTATTGGATGCCAGCACCGGTCAAAACGCATTTGAACAAGCCCGCCAGTTTACTGCTGTTACAGAAGTAAATGCCCTTGCACTTACCAAATTAGATGGTACAGCCAAAGGCGGTGTTGTAATAGGTATCAGCGATGAGTTTTCGGTGCCCGTTAAATACATCGGTGTAGGTGAAGGCATGGAAGACTTACAAGTATTTAACAAACACGAGTTTATCGATTCGTTGTTTAAATCATAGATTGCGCTCTCTATCTTTGGGTTGGCTATGCGTAATCAAATAATTACCTTCTTTTTGGTGCTGATTTCATTTTCCACCTTTGCCCAAAAAAGGAAGTTAAGTGTAGAGCTGTTTTCTAATTATTCGGTGTACAATTTTTCTACCTCGTTGCCTTATTCAATACCCTCTCGTGATTTAAAAGGCAGGTTGGGCGGCGAAGCAGAGCTCAGGTATTACTACACCCCCAAAGAAAAGTTTACTTACTACATAGGGGTAGGGTTTACTAAGTACAATTACACATCAGGTAAGTTCAGAGTATATTATGCCGATCAAATAATACCCCGACCGGGTTTTCCAGCTCCTGAGCCTGACAACGGCCCTTCTGAAATTAAACTAAACTATTCTTATAATTATTTTAACATCCCCATTGGACTGCAATACGCGGTGAATAAGCGGTTATCAGTTGCGGCAGGTGTTAAAGTGCTAAGAATGTTGAGTGGTTATGGTTATTCTAAATTTTATTACGCAACGCAGTGGAATCCCCAAAACAACTTTAATAAAAAAACATTTGATAACGAAGGTTATGCCAAGTGGTTGGTTAATGCTCATGTAGAGGTAGGTTACATACTTCCTGTACTCAAATACAACATAACATGGAAAGCGGCGTTTGATTATGCGCTTACGGATTACATTGATAAACAATACCCTGCTTTAAACCTATATCCTTATACATTCAGCATCGGTGCTTCTTTGCCTTTGTTCGTTTCTAAACAGTAAACAATGGTGCGGTAAGATGCCTTCTAATATTTGTATAAAGTGCAGCAGGCATTTGCTACTTTTGCAGTTTAATAATGCGCACTAAATCACACAAGCAAAACAAGATTAACATCGTAACACTGGGTTGTAGCAAAAACCTTGTTGATAGCGAAGTTTTATATAGCCAGCTAAAAGCTAATCAGTTTGAGGTTGAGCATGAATCGAAAAAAGACGACTCAAACATTATCATCGTAAACACTTGCGGTTTTATTGAAAACGCCAAGCAAGAAAGTATTGATACCATATTGCGTTATGTGGATGAAAAAGAAGCCGGCAACATTGATAAATTGTACGTTACCGGTTGCCTTTCGCACCGTTATAAAGACGATTTGGAGCGCGAAATACCCCAAGTGGATGCCTATTTTGGCACATTAGAACTGCCCAATATTCTTAAAACATTAGGTGCCGATTATAAACACGATTTAATTGGCGAACGCCTTATCACCACTCCCCAGCACTACGCATATTTAAAAATATCAGAAGGGTGCAACCGCCCATGCTCGTTTTGTGCCATACCGCTAATGCGCGGCCAGCACGTTTCAAAATCCATTGAGCAACTGGTTACTGAGGCTAAAAACCTTGTAAAGGCAGGCACCAAAGAGTTGATGCTGATTGCCCAAGACAGTACTTATTACGGATTGGATTTATACGGCGAGCGAAAATTGGCAGATTTATTGCGTAACCTAAGCGACGTTGAAGGATTGGAATGGATACGTTTGCACTATGCGTTTCCTTCACAGTTTCCTTTAGATGCGCTGGATGTGATGGCCGAACGCGACAATATTTGCAAATACATAGATATCCCTTTGCAACACGCAACGGATAATATGTTGAAAATAATGCGCCGAGGCATTACCCGTCGCCGCACAGAAGAGGTGATAGATACCATCCGCCAAAAAGTACCCGGTATTGCCATTCGTACTACATTATTGGTCGGGCATCCCGGTGAAACCGAAGCGGAGTTTAACCAACTTACCGATTTTGTGCAGCAAATGAAGTTTGATCGTATGGGGGTATTTACCTACTCACACGAAGAGAACACCCATGCTTACAGCCTTACCGATGATATACCCCAAGAGGTAAAAGACGAAAGGGCAGAGGAGTTGATGGCCATCCAGCAAGAAATTTCATTAGAAAAGAACAAAGAAAAAGTAGGGAATACCTATAAAGTATTGTTTGACCGTGTAGAAGGCGGATATTTTGTAGGTCGTACCGAGTTCGATTCTCCTGAAGTTGACAACGAAGTGTTGGTAGATAAAAAAGCAAACTATGCCCGTGTGGGTGATTTTGCCAACGTTACCATTAACACTGCCGAAGAATTTGATTTGTACGGTACTATCGTACAATAACCATAATATAAGCACCATGCAATACATAGCCGCCCACGAAGAAAAACTGGGCCAATACTACCCTAAAGCTGTTTTTGATTACTTACAAAACGCAGCCGAACTAAAACCTTTTTATGAAAATTATTCCAACCTTGAGGGGTATGGTGAAGTAATTAAAAACCGCAGATTTTCATCTGAAAACCGTAAGGTGTTACATAAGGTACTTACTACCCAATACGGCGATTTACTAAAGCAACCCAACGGCGAGGCAGTGCAAAAAAATATTGATGCCCTGCTTGAAGAAAATACATTTACTGTAACCACGGGGCAGCAAATACACATTTACTTAGGCCCGCTTTACGTAGCATATAAAATACTTAGCACTATTGCCCGATGTTGTTGGCTGGAAGAGAACTTTAAGGGGCACAAATTTGTGCCTGTATTTTGGATGGCAACCGAAGACCATGATTTTGAAGAAATAAGCGACCTAAACCTATATAACAAAGAGTTTAAATGGTCGCAAACCGAAGGGTTTAGCGGGGCAGTAGGCAGACTATCACCTGCAACTATCAATAACCTTGAAGCTGAGATTGCAGGCTTAGTGCAAAACGACGAAGAAGCTAAAAAGCTGCTGGCTATGTTTACCGATGCATATGCAAAATACCCTACACTTGCCGATGCTACCCGTGCAGTAACGCACCAATTATTTGGGCATACCGGGTTGGTGGTGGTAGATGCCGATAACCAAGATTTTAAAAAACAATTCATCCCTTATATACAAGACGATATTTTTAAAAGGCAGAATGTAGGTGTGGTTAGTAAAACCAGTGAGCAGCTGGGGCAGAACTACAAAACGCAGATACATCCCCGCGAAATAAATTTCTTTTACCTTACCGATAACAGCCGTAAACGTATTGTTTATGAGGATAATGCCTACAAGGTATTAGACAGTGAGGTTGTGTTTGATGAAACGGTATTGAGGGATGAAATTGCCAATAATCCCGAAAAATTCAGCCCTAATGTTATTATGCGACCTCTGTACCAAGAGGTAATACTGCCCAATTTGGCATATATAGGTGGGCCTGCTGAAGTAAATTACTGGTTTCAGCTGAAAGAGATGTTTGGGGTAAACGGAGTTCAATTCCCTATTTTAGAACTTCGCAAGTCGTTGATAGTTTTGAATGAGAAAACTGTTGATAAAATTGCCTCAGTTGGATTTTCTCCCATTGATTTTTTAAAGGATGAAAAAGAATTAGAGGCCGGCTTTTTAGCTCAAAATCCGGTAGAAAACCTTGATTTATCGTCGCACTATAAAACTATTTCAGCGGAGTTAGAAATCATTAAAAATGCTGCATTGGCAATGGATGCAAACCTGAAGCCATTTATCGAAGGAGAGTTTAAACGGATTTCAGAAACATTTGAAAAGCTGGATAACAAACTTGAAAAAGTAAGCAAACGAGCTGTTGAAGGGCAGTTAAAAGTATTAGAAACTGTAAAAACTAAATTTTTTAAGCCCGGTGCACTCTCAGAGCGCGTGGATACTATACTTTCGGCTCCTCAAATTGGTGATAAAACGGTTATAGAAAATCTATTAAAAACCTTTAATCACGAAAATAAACCACTCATCATACTATTGCCACCACTGATATAATACCTCGTTTATTGCCGCACACTATCCTATAAATTTGTTTTCAACACAGGGTAATGTGTGCGCGATGGAAAGAATAAAACCAAAGTTTGATTTTCTGAATTTTGTTTACGGCGTTGGTGCAGCCATTGTAATACTTGGCGCAATGGCCAAGTTTATGGATTGGAACTATGCCGATGAAATATTTATTATCGGGTTGGGTACCGAGGTATTAGTGTTTTTAATATCATCATTCCGATTTACTCGCAAACCCGCCCAATACAAATGGGAAAAAGTATTTCCGGGTATTTTAGATGAAAGCGAAGAAGATGTTCAGATTTATGATCAAGTAGGGCTGAACAATGATATTGTGAAGCGCAACTCGGCCTATCTTGAGTCGAAGTTGGAGCAAATGGAGCAAAACATTGACAAATTAAGCGATATATTTAGTCAGCTAACACGTTCAGTTGAAGGCATGAATACCAGCATTAAAAAACTGGAAGATGCTAACAACGGATACGAATTGCAAATGAAGGAACTAAAACGCAACCTTGGCAGCATTAATGATTTTTACAATGATTTTAATGAGGTGATGGTAATGCGCAACAAAAAGGCTGATACTAAATAATTGCGGGCCGGATGTTTGGTAATATAAATAACGAGGTAAGACAAAAGCTTATAAACCTAATGTATATTGTGTTTATAACGCTTGCTTTTATCTATTTACCCTCTGAATTTGTTGATTCAAGCAAATACACATCCTTATCACTTGAACAGGCAGGCAGAAACTACCAAAGCAAGATTGATGAGAACATGGCCAGTTTAGATGAGCAATTATTTTTAAACACACCTTTGGCGCAAGATTTTTACAATGTAATGGATGTTTCTGCGGCCATAGACCAAGCCATAGGCCAAATTGACTCAATGACAATGCTGCTGCAAAACAGCACAGGGGGATATAACGAGAACCAATACCTAAACAGTTCAAAAAACTTTATGGTATCTAATCGTATTTTGGTTAAAAGTAGTCAGGCAACCCAACTAAAAGAAAAGATAGAAACCATTAAACAAAAAATACGTACTTACAACCTGGCCAGCTTAACTGCCGGACTGGATACTGTTTTGCCTACCAATATTAGCCTTAAGGGCGCATCGGGAAAAGAGCGCAGTTGGGAAAGTTTTTTCTTCAGCAAAACCCCTTTAGCAGTGGTGGTAACCAACTTACATAAAATACGCACCGATTTGTTGTTTACTAAACACCAACTGATTGAATATCTTACCGGTAATCAAAGCCAAAATAAAAGCGGCAGAAGCATTAGCATATTATCTACCAACTCAATAGCTGTTGAGGTGCTGGCGACTAAAAACTTTATTGTGGGCGATAAAATTGCTTTCAGGGTAATTTTATTAGACAGTGCCAGAGGCTATGGAGGCGTAAAAAGTTATGTGAAATACGAGGGAAAGGTAGTAAAAGAACTTAGCATCAGCCAAAACGGAGTGGTGCGGTACACCCCCAACAAGCCGGGTAAATATGAATTTTTGGTAATTGATAGTATAAATACAGCCTCACAAGAGTTTGCAGTTACCAACCTGCGCACAGCATTCTCAGAAAAAAACAATCCCGAAGTTTTGTATATGGGTGTTGATAATCCCATTAAACTGCAAACTACTGAATTTGACTTGAAAGCTTTGGTGCTTGAAATTGATATGGGAGAGGTTATTCCGTTTGGTGGCAAATACTACCTGCGGTTTACTAAAGAAGGGTTGGCCCATTTAAAAATATATGCAGTAAATGAAGAGGGTAAATATTTGGTTACCCAGCGCACCTACGAGGTTAAAAAACTACCCGCCCCACAAGTAATGTTAGACGGCAGGGCAGGGGGCAATATTTCGCGTAAAATATTGCAGGTACAGGATAAACTTACCGCTTCATCAATAGCGTTACCCGGTGAAGAAGATGTATATAATATTTTGAGCTTTGAAGTGGTGAAAGTAAATAACTTTGGCAAAGAATCAGTGGTAAACAAAGGCAAAGATTTTTCGTCAGAAAGCCGCAGATTAGTGCGCGATTTAAAAGCAGGCGATTTATTAATTATTGATAATGTACGCATAGAAGCTACCGATGGTACAACAAAAGAGGTGGCTCCTGTGGTATTTAGTGTAAAATAAATACATGAATAAGGTAATAAAATATACCGTTTTATTGTTGTTTTTTGCTCCGGCATTCTTTGCCGCGGCTGCTCAAAACGATAGTTCGGCATTTATTACTCTTTCGGGCAATATATTTACTGATAAAACCTTATCCGCAGGTCGCTATTTAATCCAAAACAACTTGCGTATTGCAAAAGATGCAACCCTTACCATTGAAGCCGGCAGCGAATTGGTGTTTAATCCCGGTGCTGAAATTGTAGTATTAGGTGGGTTAAAAGTAACAGGTCGTCCTAATGAGTTTGTAAGTTTTTACAGCCTTAATAGTACCGATGAAGGCATGGGTATTAGCTTTGCAGGCCCCAACCCGGTAGCCGCAGTCCATATTGAGTATGCTGATTTTAGCGGATTGATACGCCCATTAACGTTTGATAATAACTGGTATCGGTCATCAGTATTGATAAAAAACTGTCAGTTTAAAAATATTAATAATAACGATGCAGGGGTGTTGATAGGCAATGCAGAGCATTTAAAAAATACCGCAACCATACAGTTTGATTTTGTGAACAACGTATTTGCAGATAACCTTAGCTGTATTACATTCAAATCACTTTCAGCCTATAACGTGCAATACAACTTTGCAAACAACCTTATTGCAAATAACACGGTGTACGATTTTAAGCCCCGCGCAAAAGACAATCCGCTGAATGGGGAAATGGATGCCGATGCTGAGAAAACCCCGATTTCAATTAAAAACAATGTGTTTACTGGAAATTATATTTTTCACGAACACAGCGATACAGTATTGGATATGGCCGGCGTTGGGTTTGGCGGCACTGCCAAAGAGATAGACATAACCCAAAACTACTGGGGTGAAGGCGCTAATACAGAGTGGGTAAATAAAAGCACTTATGGCTTTCATAAAGATAAATTTGCCCCCGAATTAAAACATACGCCATACTTAGAGCAACCTGCGGATGAGGTAAAGGCTTTTATCTCACAAATAACCCTCGATTCAGGTGTAAACGACCTAAACAGGCCTGTAGTTGATTTTATTGGCAAAACAATAACATTGCACCTGTCTAAGCCTATTGCAAAAAACCAAAAACCGGTATTGTTTGCCGCCTATTTAGATACATCGTTAGGTAAAATATTTACACAACCGTTGTACGATTTTGATTTTACCTACAATGCAGATGCTAATGAAGCTAAGCTATTGGTTAAAAAGGTAGTGGGCATTGAGCATGGTTTTTATTTAGTATTTAACGGACTAAAAGATCAGGAAGGTTTTGAATTGCCTGCGGCAAGCTTTGGCAAGTTTTATTTGAACAGAATTTTCGGGTTGTACAAAATGAACCGAAAAATTGACTTGGAGGTATTTTTTGCAAATGCTTTTAAATGGAAAACACCGCCACCTACTGAAGGAGTGATAGAGACTATTGACCCGAAATTGAAAGAATTGGAGAAAAAGGTCCGTTCATTTGAGTTGGGCTTAATGTTGGGTGTTACCAACTATTTTGGCGACTTAAGTACCAATGATTTTAATAGGGATGAAATAAACGATGCATACGGCATTAGGTTCAGGTATAATTACTCGCGCCGGATATCATTCAGAGCGATGTTTAATTACGGGGCATTGAGTGGTAATGACCGCTACTCTCCCAGTGATTTAAGGCGTGAGCGCAATCTTAGCTTTAGGTCAACGTTGTATGATTTTACATTGGGTGCTGAATATCATCTGAGCCATTATATATTCAGTGATAAAAACAGGTTTATTCCAAGTATATCCACAGGTATCACCATATTCCATTTTAATCCCCAAGCTCAGTATAAGGGTAAATGGTACAATCTAAACGATTTAGGAACAGAAGGACAAACCAGCGGAATCGGTAAAAAATACAAACTAACACAGTTGGCTTTGCCGGTAGGCTTTAGTTTTAAAACGATGTTAGGATATAATTTTATTGCAGAGCTTGAGGTGAATTTTGTGAAAACATTTACTGATTACTTAGATGATGTAAGTGGAAAGTTTCCCAACATTGCAAAGGTGCAAGCAGCCAATCCTGGTGTAGACCCCGAGGCAATATCATATCTTGTTGACCCTTCGGGAGGCAGATTTTCAGAAGGAGTAAGAAGAGGGAAACCTGAAAATAAGGATTGGTATTTATTGCTTGGAGTAACGCTCTCATACAGGTTTTAAACAAATAACCTTGTGTTGTTTAATAAAATATACAGACCATAAATAACCGTTATTTTTTATAAATCCGGCATAGATATTTTCACAAAACCCTTGTTGCTATTGGTTTTGTAATAAAAATACGTAACTTTATCCTGTTCAAACCAGTAAGCGAAGTATCACGGGGGTGTCACAAACGTTGTTGTTGGTTAATAAGTTAAGATAGTATTATACATTAATAATGGTAGTATTGGTAAAAAGTTTTTTAAATCATTGTATGAAAACAATCTTTAAAGTAACGTTGGTTTCCGGTTTTTTACTGCTGGGCGCAACTGTTGCAAACGCGCAAAGCAAAAAGAGCACTAACCAAAACTCTAAACAAAAAACATCGTTACGTTTTTTGCAAAACAAAGATGCCAAGAACTTTGTAGTAGGGTTTCAAGCGGGTACGTCTCTTTTTCACGGAGATGCCGATAAGCTAAAACCCGGTCTTTCAGTTGGTGGTAACCTTAGGTATAATTTTTCGCATGTATTGGGAGTTCGCCTTTTGGCTAATTACGTCTCATTACGTTCAGAAGTGGAAAAGCCAAGCCAGTTCAACTTCCGTTATTACGATTTAAATTCACGTATTCTTGAATACCAGATACAAGGGGTACTTACATTGGGTAACATTTCGTTTTTCCGCAAAAAATGGAATTGGAACCTTTACACAGCTGCCGGTATCGGACAGGTAATAATGAGCAGTAAATCAGAATTTGAATACACATCTGCTCCTGCCGGTCAAACATCAAGCTTGCAATACGACCGTACCCATATTTGTTTTACTTATGGTTTAGGTGTAAAACGTAACATCACCAAATCAATAGATATTGGTATTGAATACGGAATGCGTTGGGTGCGCACCGACTCAATGGATATATTGAACGCTCCTATCCACCCCAATCGTCGTTTCGATTCGTATTCTTTGCCTCAAATTATCATGAATATTAAAATTGGTAAAAAGGGTCAGGAACATTTGGATTGGATTAACCCTATTACCAGTGTGTATGAAGAAATATCTAAACTAGAAGAGAAACTGGATAAGTTGGATAAGGATAGTGATGGCGATGGTGTTGCTGACCGTTTTGACAAAGAAGAAAATACGCCCGCCGGCGCAAAAGTTTGGGGCAGTGGTGAAGCGGTAGATTTGGATGCGGATGGTGTACCTGATGTAAACGATCAAGAGCCTAATACACCTCCGGGTGCTAAGGTTGATGCGAATACCGGTATTGCTGAAGACGAAGATGCTGACGGTGTACCCGATATTTTAGACTTATCGCCCAGCACTCCTTCAGAGTATTTGGTAAACCACCAAGGGATACCCATTATGAATAAAGCATTGGCCGACCAAATTATAAACAACCAAGGTGATAACATAACTGCCGGTATAGGCGGTGGTGGTGGCGGTGTAAGCTTTTTACCTGCTATTTTCTTTGCTACCGATGTGGATGAGCCATACCCTACCCACCTGCCAGATTTGCAAAACGTGGCCTTGGCTATGAAAAATAATCCCAACATCAAATTAGAGATAATTGGTAATGCAGATATGCGCAGCAGCGATGAATACAATCTTCGTTTAGCTCAACGCCGTGCGGATAATGTGAAAAAGCTGTTGATTGATTTTGGTGTTGACCCATCAAGGCTGATAACCAAAACTAACGGTGAACGCCAGCCTATTACAAAAGGCACCGGAACTATGCACCTACAAGCTAATCGCCGTGTGCAGTTTTTTGTTGTGAAGTAATAATATACTAACTATAGTTTATAAGCGCCCCTATATGGGGCGTTTTTGTTGTATATAGGTTAGAGAGTCAATGCTGTTTATTGAGTATTATTGCAGTGTATGTTTGTAGCTGAGACTAAAATACGGGTACGGTATGCTGAGACCGACCAAATGGGATACGTGCATCATGGTAATTATGCCATGTATTTTGAGTTGGCTCGTGTAGATGCTATTGAGCGTATTGGTATTACCTACAAGGGCCTTGAAGCAAGCGGCGTAGCTATGCCCGTTGCACACATGAGCATTGATTTTAAGCGTCCTGCTTTTTTTGATGAAACACTTACCATTAAAACAATAATACGACAACTGCCTACCAGTAAGTTTATCACCGAATACGAGGTATATAATGATACTGAACTGATAACAAAAGCAAACATTGTTTTGGTATTTATAAATTTGACAACCCGCAGGCCGGTACGTTGTCCGCAGGAGATAATGAATGGTTTGTTGCCTTATTTTAGTGACTGATGGAGAAAATACACCAATGGTTGTTACGCAAAGTGCCTCCTTACAAAGCACTGATGGACCTGCTGAAAAAGTTAACTTTTCCTGGGTTGCAAGGCTTGCGCATTTATACTGTATTGTCGTTTTTCATTAAAGGACTCAGCAATTCCGATATTAATACCCGTGCATCAGCTATTGCCTTTAACTTCTTTTTGGCATTATTTCCCGCTGCTATCTTCTTCTTTACGTTGATAGCGTATTTGCCTTTAAAAGATTTTGAAGACGAGATTTTTAAGTTCATACAAAACATTACCCCCTACAATGCCTTTGAAGCCATAAAAAGCACCCTTAGCGATATTTTGCAAAAGCGACAGGGAGGTTTGTTGTCGCTGGGTTTTGTGTTGGCATTGTACTTTAGCACCAACGGTGTCAACTCACTGATAGAAGCCTTTAATACCTATACGGATGCCATTGAAACCCGCAGTGCTTGGCGGCAGAAGCTGGCAGCACTGTGGCTTACCATTTACACAGCCTTATTGGTGATAATAAGTATTGTCCTTACCACGGTGGGCACAGTAGTACTTGATTTCTTAAACGATAAAAATTTGTTCGGCGATTCGCTGGAGTACTACTTGTTGTTGTTTGTAAAATGGTTTTTAACGGTGCTGTTCTTATACTGCCTTATCTCGGGTTTGTTTTACTACGGGCCTGCAAAAAAACGCAAGTGGAAGTTCTTTAACGTGGGATCAACCCTTGCAACCGTGCTGTCATTGCTCACCACCTACGGGTTTATGTTCTATGTTAACAATTTTAATTCATACAATAAGTTGTACGGTTCTATCGGTACGTTGATAGTAATTATGCTGCTAATTTTCTTCAATTCAATGGTGTTACTGATTGGTTTTGAGTTGAATGTGAGTATTGATAGAGCACTGGGACATAAGCTAACCACAGAGCAACTTACCCCCAAGAATTTAGAAAATACGCTTAAAGACAAGCGGTATAGCTAAAATATTTTTACAGGGGGCTTGACATGAAAGGTAAAAAGTATATTTTTGCAGTCCTTTTACGCAACCACTACGGAGAGATGGCAGAGTGGTCGAATGCGGCGGTCTTGAAAACCGTTGAGGGTAACACCTCCGGGGGTTCGAATCCCTCTCTCTCCGCCACTTAAATTAAAGCCACCCCAACAGGTGGCTTTTTTGTTTTATTTGTCCCGTCCTAAAATAAGTCGGCAGAAAACACTTTACAAATGCCTACACCATGCAAAATTGAACAGGTGTTTTACCAATCCGTCGCCGGATACAAAAAACCACATTGCGACAAAGGGTTATTCAACCTTGAAACAATCCATAAGAATTATATGACTTAACTAATGGGGTAGCACTTTTAGAGCTTTACATCATTTTGCTTATTTATTCTATATTCCTCACCCCATTTCGCCATCGATAGCATTATTGGCGAAAGGGTCAATCCAAATTCTGTTAATGTGTATTCTACTCTTGGCGGAATTTCAGCATAGATTTTCCTGCTAATAATCCCATCATCTTCTAATTCGCGCAACTGCTGGGTGAGCATTGATTGGGTTATTCCTTTTACGCTACGCCTCAGTTCTCCAAACCGTGCAGGGGAAGTTAGGTAAATAGCATTTATCAGAATTGGTTTCCATTTTCCACCCAAAACTTTCATTGTAGCCGTTACGGGACAGGAAATTTCATCGAAAACAAAATTCTTATCTTTTTTATATACTTGATTATCAATATTAGTATTGTTTTTCATACTTACTAATTTTATATGTACTACTTTTTTAAATTGTTTTAACTCTCAATCTTTGAAGTACAAATTTTAATAAAACTAATGAATGCGCCAAATAAAATCATTTTAATCACTGGAGCAAGCACAGGCTTTGGCAACCTCACAGCTAAACTACTTGCCGAGAACGGCCATACAGTATATGCTACTATGCGGGATACCAATGGCAAAAACAAGACCCATAAAAACGCACTGAGTGATTGGGCAAAATCACATCATAAGAACCTTCGGGTGATAGAGCTTGATGTAACCGAAGACAGAAGTTTAGAAGATGCCAAGGCACTTATTTTATCAGAAACGAGCGGAAGAATTGATGTTATTATTAACAATGCCGGAGTATATGGAGGTGGAATTCAGGAGGCTTTCACAGTAAACGACCACAAAGCACTTTTTGAAGTCAATGTTTTTGGAACAGTAAGGGTAAACAATGCCTTTTTGCCTACACTTCGCAAACAAGGGAGCGGTTTGATTATCCAAACATCCAGTATTTTGGGTAGAATCGTTATCCCTTTTGGCGGCGTGTACGATGCTACAAAATGGGCGGTGGAAGCACTAAGCGAAAACTTGGCTTATGAGTTAAAACCTTTGGGAATTGATGTTGCAATTGTAGAGCCGGGGGTTTTTCCTACTGAGTTATTTCAAAAATTTTATTTTCCGAGTAACCCCGGAGTGGCAACCGAATACGATAAATCAGTCGAGCTTTACAATACATCCTTACAAACAATTCCGGCGTTGATGGCCGATTCAAATTTCCCTAACAAGCCCGAACACGTCGCAAAAGCAATTGTAAAGTTGGTAGAAGTGCCCAATGGCACACGCCCATTGAGAACGGTGGTAGATAAAATGATGGGTGGTGTTGCCGAAATAATTAATGAAACAGGTAAACAAGTGCAAGCAGGCGTGCTTCAAAATTTTGGATTTAGTGAGTTAAATATTAACAACTAAAATAATGGAAAATATAAAAACCATAGTATTTGCAGGAGATGTAACGATTATCAGTTACGAGCTATCAAAGTAAAAGTAAAAGTAGATGTTGGCTCAGTTCAGAAATTGGAGAGTTAATGTTCAACTCTCAAAATTTAGAAGTTTATAATCTCTAATTAAAACCATATAACATAATGACCACTATTGAAAAATTGTACACAGCCTCGGCAACTGCCAGCGGCGGTAGAGATGGACATGTAAGCTCCTCTGACAATGTGCTTGACTTGGAATTACGGATACCTAAAGAATTTGGAGGAAAAGGGGGGAGCTATACTAACCCTGAGCAACTATTTGCAGCCGGTTACTCGGCCTGTTTCGATGGAGCATTGAATGTGGTAATCAGTAATGCTAAAGTTAAAACCGGTACTACTAAAGTACATTCACACGTAAGCATCGGTAAAACGCCAAATGGCGGTTTTGGCCTTGCAGTGCGCTTGGAAGTAGAGGTACCGGGTGTTGAGCATACCTTGGCGCAAGACCTCATAGAAAAGGCGCATCAGATATGCCCCTATTCTAATGCTACCCGCGGAAATATACCCGTAGAAGTAGTATTAGCAAAATAGTCCTATAAACACGGTTAGGTGGCTTAAGTCATTGAAAACCTGTTAGCAACACAGGCAGCAGAGGTACTGCTGCACATAGTAGTTTACCGGATTATGTGCAGCACTACTGAGATGCTCAACAGGGTACAACAGGTAAAACTGTGCGAATTCCTTAACAACAAGAATAAAACAATAAACTTTAATAAGCACCCAAATAAATTTTTAACAAACATGGTAAGTACTCTAAATTGGTTTGAAATCCCGGCAACAGATTTCGCTAGAGCAAAGGCATTTTATGCTACAGTTTTAAATGCTCAAATTCAAGAAGACCCTAATCCTAATATGCAATATGCATATTTGCCGTCTGATCCGGAAAAAGGCGCCTTTGGCGGAGCTATTGCCAGCGGTGAAAACTTTGTTCCTTCAACAACAGGAACAACAGTTTACTTAGATGGCGGAAATGACCTTTCAGTTCCCTTAGGCAGGGTAGAAAGTGCCGGTGGAACAGTTATTCTGCCGAAAACTAATATTGGTGAGGGAAGGGGCTTTATTGCACTTTTTATCGACACAGAAGGAAACAAGGTAGGGTTCCATTCAATAGGTTAATACTGAGTTTTCTCACATCTTTCTAAAGTAGCTGATAGAAGTATTATTAATATTTCTGTCAGCTTTCTGCTGTTTATATTTGTATTTACTCCCTTATCAGGGTTTATGCACCATACCAACTGGTATTGGTTGGGATAAGAATGCCTGGATGCTTATTTACCATCACTATCTGTTAAATTAAATCTATCATTAATACTATAAATGAGTATTTTTCCGGTTATGAATATCGAGATACAAACCGTTAATGGTAAAGAAATAGCTCTAATAAACGCAGAGGGGGTTGTAATATCCAATGCACAGGACGCGTTAGAGATAATAGCTAATTGCAACTATCAGGGCGCAGAAAACATTATCGTTCAAGAGCAGCATTTAGACAAAACGTTTTTCGACCTTAAAACAGGGCTAGCGGGTGATATACTTCAAAAGTTTTCTAACTACCGATCAAAACTGGCTATTGTCGGTGATTTCTCTCAATACGAAAGCAAGAGCCTTCGTGATTTTATATACGAAAGCAACAAAGCAGGACGTATTAACTTTGTAGCTACAATGCAAGAGGCCACCGATAAGTTGTTGGGAAGGTGATAATAGCATCGCTAACATATTAAAAGTGTTTAATGGCTATGAAAGGGTTTGTAATAATATCTGTTTATCTTTTTTTAACTGCTTGTGGTAATAAGTCGCAAGGAGTATTAGAGCAGGAAGTAGTTAAACATATAGAAAGGCAATGTTTAACCGAAAAATATTGTTCGTTTGAGTTATCAGAGGTAACTCCTTTTGAATGGAATAAACTGTATGCTTTTAAAGAAACTGCTCAGTTGGATGAAATAGAAAAAGTCATAGGGACGAAGTATCCATATTTTACGGATGTTGCAAAGAGATTAGTTTTTATAGATGAAAAAAACAATATAGTGTATCATGAGGATGTTTTCCCTAACGTTGAAAAAATAGAGTACAGACAAATAGTTTTTGATATACCTGATAGCATTAACTATAGATCATTTGATAAAAAGCCATTTAATGTTGTTATGAGACCACTTGAAGCAGGGTATTACTATGTATTAACTCAATGAGTTGACTTCTTGTTGGACCTTCAATATGGTAGTTATACAATATGTATTAGTACTTGCTTAGTACATAAGTTTGAAAACATGAGTAAGAAAAATGTATTCCTTGTCTCATTTCTAATTATAGGTTTTTCAATGTATGCCCAAAAACCGATCGATAAGTTTATTAGATGCTTAGAGATTGTATCAAATGATACCTCATTATTAGATAAGCAATTAATTAAAATAGGTGTTGAAAATGATAGTGTTGAGTTGGTTAATAAATCAACGATGAAAGCTATTCAGCGTAAATTTCGTTTAATGTTTAAAAACGAAATTTTTTTCAACGGTGTTGAAGATGCATATTTTATCAAAAAATTTTCTACTAACTCTGATTCTGCTGAGTTAATACTTAGGAGACAGATATATAATGAGAGTAATAAGGGGAATTACTTCAAGGAAATCATTATTAAAGCCAACTTTATTTCAAACAATGCTAAAGTTGAAGAGAACATTGTGTTAGAAGAGGATTAATTAAAAAGCGGTCTGGCATTAAAACGAAGGAACAATAAAATGGAAAGGAGTATAAAATCTTTCTTTACTGATACAGGTATTACCCTTGCAGTTGTTGTTTTAATAGCAATTATTATATACTTGCTTGATACATATCACGCGGCTTTCTACGTATTTACGGTAGTTGCTTATATACTGCTAATAATACTTATTCGATTTGTAAAAAACTTTGTGCTTGAGGTTAGATCAAAAGCATCCTTTTATATTGAACTAATTGTATACATAGGCATATTGCTCATATATTTTCCAAAATGGTAAAACATTTCGTCGGCCTTGTTGTAGAGTTGTTTGTTTAAATGAATTTATTCGTCTTAAGCCTACTTTGTGAATAGTTAAAGTATAAGAATGAACTTGTTTACTGATATAAATGCCGAAATAGAGAACCTGCTACCCAAAGACGGGGAGGTGAACTACTATGGTAAAGTAATGCCTTTGCCACAGGCAAACGAGTTTTTTGATTACTTATTTGAAAATGTTGAGTGGCGAAACGATGAGGCGGTGATATACGGCAAACACATTGTTACCAAACGCAAAGTGGCATGGTACGGTGATAAAGAATACGAATACAGCTACTCAAATACTACTAAGCTGGCATTGCCTTGGACACCCGAATTGTTAGCCTTAAAAGCCTTGGCAGAGGATAAAACAGGCGAAACCTATAACTCTTGCCTGCTCAATTTATACCATAACGGACAAGAAGGTATGGCCTGGCACAGCGATGCCGAAAAAGACTTGAAACGGAACGGAGCCATAGCCTCATTAAGTTTTGGTGCTGAGCGTAAGTTTTCATTCAAACATAAACATACTAAAGAAACGGTTTCAGTACTTTTAGAACATGGCAGTTTGCTGGTGATGAAAGGTACCACACAAACCCACTGGCTGCACCGACTTCCGCCCACAACAACCGTTCAAAAGCCCCGCGTCAATCTAACTTTTAGGACAATAGTTGAGTAGGAGTATTCTGCCGAATTGTAACTCGCTTTGATAAGCAAACAAACGACAAGCTAACAGGTTGTATAAATTATAGCTTAGTACCGCTAAGTAAAGCTGCTTCGTCAATCAACCCCTTGTGGCTCCATACCAGTTTCCCTTTGTGGTATAGTTCAAGCACCGGTATTTCGCTAATTCCTTTTTGTTGCAGCAATTCAGGGTTTTCATCGGCATCCACTTTCAAAAGGGTAAGTTTATCTTTTTTGTCGGTAGCTACTTTATCCAGCATGGGAGCCATTTGCAAGCAAGGCTTGCACCATTTGGCATGGTAATCAACCAACACATAGTTTTCTGTGGTTACGCGTTTATTAAACTCTTCTTGAGTCATGCCTTGCTTTTTAGGAGCAGCATTGCCTGTTTCAAGATTTTTTCCGGCAGCCTGCCATTTTAAAATACCGCCGTTTAATTCATAAATAGTGGCAAACCCTTGTGAGCGCATGTAATCCGCAGCACTTTCGCTTCGGCTGCCGGCCAAGCAATACACAAAAACGGGCTTGGTTTTATCAAGTGCGCCTACCGCTTGCTCAAAATCGTCACCGTTTACATTTATGTTTACAGCGTTAGTAATGTGTCCTCCGGTATATTCTTCGGGGGTTCTCACATCAATCAGTTGAGCGCCGGCAGTTTGTGCAAGTAGTTTTTCAAACTCATCGGCACCAACCGTACCGCCCTTGGCTGTTGTTGTGCTGTCTTTTTGATTTGTATTTTGGCACGATGCGGCACTAATACTAATTAAAAGCACTGCCACAAACGCCAAAGGATTAAAAATAGTTTTATACATACACAGTAAATTTAAGCGTTTTGTTCAATAATTTGCTTTAAGTAGGCGGCAGGCACTACCCCTGATTGCCTCCATTTTACTTCCCCTTTTTTAAACAAAATAAGAGTTGGCACACTTTGCACCCTATACGCCATGGCCGCATCAGGGGTTTTGTCAACATCTACTTTAATAATTGATGCTTTTTCGCCAATTCCCTGCGCCACTTCGTGCAATATTGGAGCCATCATTTTACAGGGGCCGCACCATTCGGCTGAAAAATCAACCAACGCGGGTTTATCGTCATTAATTATATCATTAAACGTTCTCATAAAGGGTTTATTTAATTTCTTCGTAAGAGGTCTCTTTTGGGTTCCCTTTAGTATTTATGTCCTCTTTATACCTTGGCACGCCGCAACCGTTAGCTCCGCAGCATCCTGCGTTTAGCAAGCCTTGCAGTATAAAAAGCCCGCCAAAAATGCTAAGCATAATGTTGGCTGCTTGTATGCCCTGTATTACTACTACAATGCCTAATACCAGCCTTATAATACGTGCAAAGCCCCATTGACTCAGCACTTGTGATTTTATGTAGTTAAGCATGAGCTATTTTGTAAATTGGTTTACATTGACCCAGCTGCCGCCATTGTGCACATTGGTATAACCGGCACTCTTTAGAATACCTTTGGCCGATGCACTACGCATACCCGATGCGCAACAGGTGATAATGGCTTGGTCGTTGCCTTTAAATTTCTTAAGATTATTACGTAGCTGGTCTAAGGGGATGTTTATCGAGCCTTTAACGTGGCCGCTTGCGTATTCGCCTTTAGTGCGCACATCTACTATCACAGCACCGTTATCAATCAATTCTCCCAAATTTACTTTAGGGCCAATTCCAAAAATATTTTTTATCAGTTGTATCATTTTATCGGGTTATTTTTCTGTTTTCTTTGATTGTTAGATGCCCGCCAGTGTGGTGGAGGCGGGCACAACTAAATTGAGGAGTTTACAGCTTGCTGATTACATAATTAACATCAAGCCACGAGCCGCCGTTGATGCACTCAATACCGTTTTGTTTTAAAAACATAGTGGCTTGTCCGCTTCGGTTGCCCGATGCACAACAAAGCACAATGTTCTGCATGTTTTTAAATTCATCCAAACGATTGGGAATTTCGTTTAAAGGAATATTGATGCTACCGGCAACACTGCCACTCATAAACTCTGCGGGTGTGCGCACGTCTACTATCGTGGTCTCGCCGGCTTTGATTTTAGAAATCACGTTTTCCATGTTATTTCAGATTTATTAATAAGTATTTATGAATTCTTTTCAGGTTCCTTTTTGAAGCTGCTGAATAGTAGCCAACCCACTAATGCGCCGTAAACGGTGCTATTAAAAGGGGTTGATGTAATGGTACAAGTGCCGGTAGCACAGCCAATTTGGTTCCAATAAAGCCAACCGGCACTTGCGCCCAATACCAACCTGGCTAACGATACTTTGTTGCGGATTAAAAATCGCTGTATCATTTTACTTTGAAGTGGTTTGACAAATAAATTCAGTACGGGCAACAGGGGTTTCTTTTATGGCATTAAAACCACCCTCAACATTTATCATATTGGTGTAGCCGCGTGCTTTTAGTATTGATGCTGCAATTACCGAACGATAACCGCCTGCACAATGCAGGTAAAAGGTTTCGTTTTGGGGGAAAGTAGCCATGTTTTCGCTGATATAATCCAGCGGTATATTGATGGCGTTTACTACGTGTTCAGCATCGTATTCGCCCGGTTTTCTTACATCTATAATTGGCATGGGGTGCAAGCTTTGGCGGTGTGCAAACTCAAACGCTGATATGGTTTCAATTTCATCCGTTTCTTTGCCCTCGGCGCGCCAAGCTTCAAAACCGCCCTTTAAGTAACCTATTACGTTGTCGTACCCTACACGAGCCAATCGTGTAACTACCTCTTCCTCACTACCCGGCTCACAAACCAGCAACAAGGGTTGTTTCACATCGGGAATTAAAGCACCTACCCAAGGGGCAAAGTTTCCGTTTATGCCAATGTTTATACTATTTGGAATAAATCCGGCTACAAAATCCTCAGGATTTCGGGTATCAATAATCAATGCTCCGGTTTCGTTGGCTGCAGCCTCAAAAGCAGCGATGGATAAAGCACTTTGTCCGCGTTTCAATACGGTATCAATAGCTTCGTAGCCTTCTTTATTCATTCGGGCATTTTGGGGGAAGTAAACGGGTGGAGGCATTAATCCATCGGTAACTTCTTTCACAAACTCCTCTTTGGTCATATTAGCCCTAAGTGCGTAGTTGGTTTGTTTTTGTGCACCAATGGTAGAAACTGTTTCTTTGCTCATGTTTTTGCCACAGGCTGAACCGGCTCCGTGGGCAGGATATACAACCACTTCATCAGGTAAAGTCATTACTTTAGTGCGTAATGATTCATATAGCAAGCCTGCCAATTCTTCTTTGGTTAAGTTGGCTGCTTTTTGTGCTAAATCAGGGCGACCCACATCACCAATAAACAAGGTGTCACCCGTAAATAGAGAATTGGCGTTGCCGTTTTCGTCTTTCAACAAAAAGCAACTCGATTCCATAGTATGTCCCGGTGTGTGCAACACCTCAATGCGTACATCGCCCAAGGTAAGTTCTTCGCCATCTTTAGCCACATAGGCATCAAAAGCAGGTTTGGCGGTGGGGCCGTATACAATTTGTGCCCCCGTTGCTTTGGCTAAATCAATATGACCAGAGACAAAATCAGCATGAAAATGTGTCTCAAGCACGTATTTAATTGTTACTCCGTCTTTTTCGGCGCGCTCAATATAAGGTTGTATTTCGCGCAAAGGGTCGATAATGGCAGCTTCGTTGCCAGAAACAATGTAGTATGCACCTTGTGCAAGGCAGCCTGTGTATATTTGTTCTACTTTCATAGATGTATTGTTTTTAATTCTGAATTGTGGTACAAAGTTCCGAAGCCTGCTACAACTGTTTTGTGACAATTGTTGGATAATGGCATGATAAAAATCAGTTATTGTGCAAACAGGCTTTAAATACTTGCTAATGCTATATTTGTACTATGGATACCGCACTTGTTTTTGATGAGTTTAAAGCACAAATAACCCTCCGGATGGGGGAGAATATTCCGCGCGTTGAAAAATGCCTTGCAGAATTAACAGAAGAGGAAGTGTGGCAAACACCTAACGGCAATCTGAACAGCGTGGCTAATTTGATATTGCACCTTTGCGGGAATACTACTCAATACATTTTATCATCAATAGGAGGGGAGGAGGACAAACGCACAAGGGACGAGGAGTTTGCTGCCAAAGGTGGATATACTAAGGCTGAATTGGGACAAAAGTTTACAAACACGGTGATAAAAGCCATTGAGGTGATTACTGCTGCAAGTCCTGAAGAATTGATGCGATTACGGAATGTGCAGGGATTTAAACTATCGGGTATGGGCAATGCCATCCATGTGGCTGAACATCTATCATACCATACAGGGCAAATTGCTTTTTTAACCAAGCTGTTGAAGAATAAAGATTTAGGCTTTTATGCCAACATGTATTTGAACGTAAAGAATGAATAGCAACGGGTTTTATACCCATTGTATAATTATAGTTCCTCGTCGCCCGTTTGGTTTTTAAAATCAATGCCCATTCCGGCCAGTCGTTTGTGATAAATCGAATACCGCTCGAAAGAACGGGTTACAAAGTACGAAATAGCAACCACAATCATTAGGGGCACAAACAAGGCATACCCACCTGTTACTTCGGCAATCAAAAATATCCCTGTGAGCGGGGCATGAACTACACCGGCTACCACACCGGCCATACCCGCCACAATAAAGTTAGATTCTTGCAAATTCATTAATCCCGTTAGGTTTATAAAACGGGCAAAAACAAAGCCTGCCATTGCCCCCGTAAACATGCTTGGACCGAATATTCCACCGTTACCACCCGCACCCAACGTTAGTGCTGCTGCAATCACTTTTAAAAACATAATGCCCACCGCAAACGCAAGCAGCCACCAACCACTGCCGATGTATTGGCTAAAAAATGAGTTGACACCCAGTTTGGTGTCTGCTCCTTCTAAAAGATTCTCAATCATTACATACCCTTCGCCAAACAGGGGCGGGAATAAAAAAATAAGCGCGCAAAGCGGTAAACCGGCAAGTAATATCCTTTTTACCGGGCTTTGATACGCAAAAAAGTGATGCTCGATTTTTAGCGATGTACGTATCATGTACACTGATAGTAATCCTACGCCGATGCCCAATAATATGTAAAACGGTATGGCGTTTAATTCCCATTTATTAGTGATAAGAAAGAAAAATTTTTCAGGGTATAGTAGTTGTGAAACCACTGATGAAGTAGCGGTGGAGATAATCAAAGGGATAATAAACGGGATGCTGAAATCAAAGAGCAATACTTCCAGTGCAAAAATCACCCCTGTGATAGGGCAGTTGAAAATGGCGGCTAACCCCGCTGCTGCGCCACTTGCCAGTAGTAAGGTACGGTCTTTATAACCAATGCGGAAGTTTTTTGCGATGGAACTGCCCGTAGCCGAACCACTGTTTACAATGGGTGCTTCAAGCCCAACCGAACCGCCCATGCTCACAGTAAGGGCGCTGGTGAGCAGGTGCGACCATATATTGTTTTTATCTAAATAGCTTTGACGTTTTGCAATGCTATATATTATTTGGGCTACGCCCGGTTGCAAGTTGCCTTTTAGCAGCCAGCGCACAATTATTACAGTAAGCGTAATACCTATAAGCGGGTAGATAAAAAACGAGTTTTGTAAAAACGAACCTTGCAGTGTATTTGACAATAAATGCTCGAAAAAGTTAGCGGTACGTTTTAGTACCACAGCCGACAGGCCTGCAACAACGCCGATAAGTATGCATAGAATGATAAGAAAATTACGGTGGTTAAGGTACTTCGATTGCCAATCGACATAGCGGTGCAATAAAAGTTTAACCCGTTTTTTAATATCAAAGTACATAGGGGCAAAAATAGGTTTTTTAACCAAGTTGAGGGGCGGCAGTATGTTTATTGCTATTAGACCGCAAAATACGGTAACACACTTCAATAAATTTTTTGGGATTGTAAGGCTGTTTGCTACTAAATAGTGCTAACGTAATTCTTTTAATTGGGCACTAAGGTTGCCTTTAAGGTAGCAGCTTACTTGCAAATAATCCTGAGCCGGAAACAAGTTGCGAATAGAAATTGCCTCTACGGTTCCGGTTGTATTTATCCCGTTACCCCAGCTTTTGGTTAGGTTTTGTTGCACTTGTTGTTTAATAGTAGCAAGCATATCACCTACATAAAACTTTGCATTTTGGCGCATAGTGTTAGTTAGTTTGTTGTTAAATAACCATTTTGCTGATTTTAGCAGTACGTTGCGTGTTTTTATATCAAAGTCTAAATCGGGCAGTGTCAGTTCTTTAGTTGCGCTATCAAACTGGGGTGTACCCGTCATGTACATCCATCCTTTCACACTGCCGCTAAAGTTTACTTTAATCATTAATTTTTGGTTTCCCGTTCCACTCAACTGCACTTCAAGTACCTCAATGTGTTTTTTGCCAAAATCAAACTTCATACCCTTCATTTGGGCGTTTACCAGTTTGGTTAGTTCCGCATAATGCAATCGGGTATCTAAATACACGCTATATCCACCTGTTTGTTTAGGGCTTTTTGATAAATCGGGTAATTTGGGCGGGGTGGGGTGGTTTGCGGTATTTAGTAAAAAAGTAGGGGTGGCGGTAGCGCCTAAACTAAACAATAAGTCATCACCTTTGGTAGTAATAGGACTGATGCGCAATGAGGTGGGGTTGAATGCAAGAAAACCAAAGGTATCAATGGCCATAGGTGTATGCAAGGTTTTCCAGACTTGCTCAACTTGTCCTCGTAAATTAAACTTAGCCATACCGGCATCAAACTCTTTGCAGGCCTTATCAATGGGGCCGCGTGCCTGCGCGAGAATATTGTCAGTAATGTCAAAGTTTAGGCTGGTTACTTTACAACGATTTATTGGGAGCAGCTTAGTAACGGCAGTATTTGACTGTACCTGATAGCTATTGCTAATGTTTACGGTGGATAATATGCTTAATTGAAGTTGACGCGGTGGCTCATTCATTCCGCAACCTGTGCCCACATAAGGGCACCAGTCCCAACAGCAAGGACGGGCTTCACCCTCACCTTGATAATACCCTATACAGTTAATAGCCAGCGCATTGTTGTTTGCGGTAAAAGTGAGTTTTTCTCGCCAAAAATTCCAACGATAGTGAAGGTTGCAGTTAGCATCTTGGTGCCAACCCGGGTAGCCGGTTGAATTTAGTTTTGTAGGGACATTTTTTTCTATTTGGTCGTAAAGGGTTTTTAAATCCACCTGCACAGGAATATCAATTTGTGAAGGCGGCGGGGTGGGAGCAATATAGGTTTCGGGTGCTAAAGTAGGGGCATCGGGTTGTATGCTTCGGCACGAAGTTGCTATTACAACAACACTAAGCAATATAAAACGGTACATGTAGTATGGGGGCAAAAAACCAATTATAGTTACGACAGGTTATTTTTTTCTGTGTTTGCTATTGAAGCATCAATGAATAAACGGGCTAACAGGGATTTGATGGTATCCATAGTTACAGGTTTAGGCAAAAAATCAATCATGCCGGCATCAATACACGCTTGCTTATCCTCGGGGAAAGCATTTGCAGTAAGTGCAACAATGGCCGGACTTTTTTCTTTCAACTGTGCAGTAATAATGGTAGTAGCTTCAATACCGTCCATTTCGGGCATCTGCACGTCCATAAACACCAAATTATATTTATTGGCAAGGCATTTCTCAACGGCCTCACGTCCGTTATTGGCAAAATCTACCTTGTAACCAATGTTTTTCATTATCACCTCCATCATCATCAAATTCACCTTGTTATCGTCAACAACAAGCAGCTTTAGCGGGGGTAGTTCATCGTTTTTGGTCGGTGTTATTTCAGCACCATCAAGCACGCGTGGTCGGTTATCTTTAACCTTAATAAGTTTATCCAACAGTTTTTGGTAGGTAACTGAGTTTGCTGGCAGGTTTAAAACTTTGCGAGAAGGCGCATCGAGTGCTTTTGCAAGTTCTGCGGGCAACTCTTTCAGTTGGTGCTTAACAATAATAATCTCACTGTTTTTTATCGACTCGGGGATGGTATAGTTGCTGATAGACGTCGTATCGGCAAAGATTGCTGTGGCACCCTCCATTACATCGGGTACCTCGGCAAACTGTTCTACCACAGTAGTTTTTATCCCTCGTTCGTCGTTTAATGAACGGATAATTGCCGCTACAGTTTTCTCAGGAGATACCAGCACCATTTTGGTTCCGGTATATTTACGTAGCAAACTGCCACGTTTTATGGTGTTTTTTCCGTTTGAAAAATCTTGAATGGTAAACAAAAACTGTGATCCTTTGCCCTCTTGAGAAGCTACTTTTATGGTACCGCCAAGTAAACTTACCAGCTTATCAGTAATGGCTAACCCTAAGCCCGTGCCCCCATATTTTCGGGTGGTGGTGTTATCCACTTGGGTAAACACTTTAAACAAATCGTTTATTTTATTTCTTGGTATGCCAATACCGGTGTCGGTAACTATCAGTTTCAGTTTATTGTTTTCATCGGGTCGTATCGAAATTTCGATAAAGCCCTTCTCAGTAAACTTAATAGCATTACCCACAAGGTTTATCAACACCTGGCGCAAACGGGTTTTATCTGATTCTATTTTAACAGGCGTATCGGGGTGTATGCGGCTATACAGATAAATGCCTTTTTGGTTGGCGAGCTGCCCAAGTATATCAATGGTTTCAGTAATGATTTCTTCGGGCGATACTTCTCCTTTTTCAATCATCATCATACCCGCTTCGATTTTAGAAAAATCAAGGATATTGTTTACCAATGACAGCAACGAATCGCTGCTGGTTTTTATTGCATTTACATAGTTTTGCTGCTCTTCATTCAGGCGTGTAGTACTCATTACTGAACTCATGCCTATAATTGCGTTTAGCGGAGTGCGTATCTCGTGGCTCATTGTTGCCAAAAATGCACTCTTTATCCTCGAAGCCTGCTCTGCCTCGTTCTTGGCCTTTATAAGGTTTTCTTCGGTTTGTTTGCGTTGTGTAATGTTTCTGATAAGCGACAGCATTACCCACGATTTCTCGTTGGGCAGTTGTATGTAGCTGTTAGAAAATTCTAATACCGTTTCTTCATTATCTTTAATGGTGTGTAGCTCAAACTGAGGTTTCAGTTGTTGCAATTCAAGTTGTTGCCTAAAACTGGCTTTATCAAAACCACTATCACCAATGTCTAATACGTCAAAAATTTTGCGGCCTGCAATGTCGTCGGTCCTTCCTAAAAATTGCAAAAAGGTATCGTTATATAGGATAATATCACCGCGCAAGGTGTACAATGCCAATGCATCCGATGTGTTTTCCCACAAAGAGCGGAACCGTTCTTCAGAAGAGCGAAGCTCTCTACTGCGTTTATCTACCTCAAGAATAAGGTCGCTTTCAAATTTCTTTTGACTGTACAAGTAGAATATCGCAAAAGAAATGGCAAAGAATGCTGCAATTACTGATGCATAAAACCACCATTGATTGTAAAACGGCTTGCTGATGTGTATTACAGGGCTAACGGTTACATCGCTGGCAATACCCCCTGCGTTAATTAATTGTATTTTAAGTACATATTTGCCGGGCGGCAAGTTTTTAAAGCTGATTGCATCAGAAGTTATGCGGGGAATTTCTTCCCATTTATCCATTAATCCTTCCAGTTTGTATAATACCTTGTTTTTATCCTCATCAATAAAACTGTTGGCATCAAAGTAAAAGGTAATATCGTTATCATCACTGGCAAGCTTTATTGATAATGAGGCCGGCAATGCGGTTGTTGAAAGTTCGCGCGACTCTAACCTGCTGATACGAATAACAGGTTTTTTGATTATTTGGTTGTCATAATCAGGCTGATACACCATTAAGCCGGTGCGCATAGCCACCCAAATATCGCCTTCGCCACCGGTTATAATAGGGCTGGCTATACTCTCTTTAAATTGTAATCCGCGGTAGGTAAATAACTTGGGGTCAGATTTTCTGTCCATTACCACCACTCCCGTATCCGATGCCAGCCAAACAGCTCCGTTTTTATCTACAGCAATGCCATAATAAGGTTTCTTGCTCCAAAGAGTGGTTGTATCATAAGGTACAATGTCAAACTCTTTTAGGTAATAGATACCATTCGCAGTACCTATAATTCCCAAGTTTTGGTACACCGAATAGAATGAGTAGGCGGTAAAAGAAAAATCAGTTCCTTTTTCAGTATTTATCTTCTTCCACTTGTTTTTGTTTAAGCGATAAAGCCCGTTATCACTAAGTACCACAATTTCATCGTTGTGCCAAACAATCCTTTTGGGTACAATTCTATCCTGAAACGAATTGATAAGCTTTAATCCTGATGGGGAGGCTTCAAATAATCCGGCCTCACTGGCGGCAATAATTTTATAATCGGGTAATACTGCAAACGTAAGCAAGCGTGCATTGCCTTGTACTTTGGTAAAATTTTTCCCTCCGTAGCCATACCAAAGTCCTTGGGTGCTGCTTAGCAACCATGTATTGCCTGCACTATCAGCCCACAATTGGGTAATGCGTTGGCGGGGGTTTTTAAGTCCTTCATCAAATGGGTGGTAGGCAATTACTTTACTTTTTTCAATAACACTGATGCCTTTGGGGCCGGCGGCCAGTATTTTATTTCCCCAAGCGGCCACTGCTTGTACGGGTAAACTACCAAGTCCTTTTTGTTTACCTAAAAAATTAATGCTTTGGCTGGTGGTTTTTATCAAACCATCTTCAGTGGCCAACCAAAGATTGTTTTCTCGGTCGGTAAACAGTTGGTTTATATTTTCATTATTGCGCAAGCCTATTCCCTCAACAAGCGTAAAATTACTTTCTGGCCCCTCTAATTGCCAAACAGCATTGGCAGTATCAAGCAAATACACTTTGCCTGAGCCGTTGCTGCGCAACTGCGTAAAATGATGAAATTTATTATCAAATAATTTTGAAACCCTAAGTGTATTGTTGCTTATGGCTCCGATAAGATTATTGGTAAGCAACCAAAGTTCAGGTTCAACATTTTGCTTCCAAGGGTTTGCGTATAAGTTAAAATCCGTTACCTGCGAAACAATGTTTTGGTCAAGCTCAAGTTTATAGGGTGGTTTACCGGCAGATAGTTTGTAAATAGCGGTTGCGGTACGTAAGTATGCTGTTTGACCAATTGCGGTCATTTGTTTAATCTCTTCCTCCGTATCCAGTGGCAACTCTTCCCAGTTATTATTAGTCCAAGATAAAACTCTGTTGCGGGTAGCTATGGTAATATGTGGGTTGCTGTTTTGGTATGTGCCGAAAAAATGGGCAGGAAATTCACCAGTGTTCATCACCAGTGATGTTAGTTTTTCCCAAACATTGTTTTTCCACTCATACACATCCATCTTTTTGTCAGTAGAAAGACAGAGCCACAATCGGCCATCCTCATCGGTATAGGGTAAAATATGCTGGTAGGGAGCTGCAAGTTTGCCGTATGGTATGCTTTGATAGGTAACCCCGTTAAAACGTGTGAAACTTTCATCATTTACCCACCACATGGCTCCGTTAACATCTTGCTGCACTTGCAGTATGTTCCCTTCGGCTGCACTGTTATCAATAGTATATTTTTTGGTGTTGTAATACTGACCCCTCACCACTCCGCAAAAGCAGAGCAGCCATAAGAATAAAACGATATATAAAGGTCTAAGCTTCAAACCAATAACCTGTAAGCTAATAAGAGTTTATATTTTTTTGTATCGACGAAACCTAAATATAATAGCACTCTCTCATATTGCTCAACGGCAAAATAATGTGGGTAAAGATAAAACGGTTTTTAAAAATACAAAGACAAGTTTTATATGAGTCAACGGATTTTTTATGTGGCAGTTGGCTAAAAAAGGGCAAACGATAAACTATCTGCTTCCGAAAATGGAAGAGCCTATGCGCACCATAGTGCTACCTTCTTCAACCGCTATACTGTAATCTCCACTCATCCCCATGCTTATTTCTTTAAAAGCAGCAGAGTTGGCAAAAAAGCGGGTTTTCAGTTCGTCGAAAAGTTGTTTTAACGCTCTAAACTCACCACGCACCTGGCTTTCATCATCAGTTAACGTTGCCATACCCATTACTCCGCAAATTTGTACGTGAGTTAGTGCTTTAAAGGCATCGCTATTAAGCATTTCAGTTACTTCGTTTTTGTCAAAACCAAACTTGGTCTCTTCTTGGGCAATGTGTATTTGCAACAAGCAGTTTAGCGTCTTTCCTGCTTTTACAGCTTGTTTATCAATTTCTTGTAAAAGCTTAAAACTATCCACGCCGTGTATCAGATGCACAAAAGCGGCCATGTACTTTATCTTATTGCTTTGCAAATGGCCAATCATGTGCCACTCAATATCAGCAGGAAGTTGTGGTTGCTTATCGGCAAGTTCTTGTACGCGGTTTTCTCCAAAGGCTCTTTGGCCCGCATTATAAGCTTCTTGAATATCGCTTACGGGTTTGAATTTTGAAACAGCTACCAATTTCACGCCCTCAGGCAATTGGGTTTTTATGCGGGTTAAATTTTGTGCGATACTCATTTTGGAATTATAGTTGCTAATATTGCAGCATGCTTAAACACTTTGCCGCAATATTAGTTTTCACTATTGTATTAGTTGGGTGCAAAAATACACCCGAAGGCATTTTGGATAAAGAAAAAATGATAGCAGTTTATACTGACATTCATATTGCTGAAGGCAGGCTGCGTACAGTGGGTATTTTTGCCGATTCAGCCAAGTTGATGGCGCCTGTGTTGTACGACGAAGTATACCGCACCCATCAAATATCTCGCGAAGAGTTTATAAAATCATACAATTACTATCAAAGTAATCCTAAAGAATTTGAGGCGATTATTGACAGAGTACTTGAAGAACTGAGCAAAAAAGAAAGCGGAATTAAATAGGTGGTTGGTGATTAGGGATTGGTGGTTAGTGATTAGTTTGCGGTATCTATCAATAGCATCGGGATTTATTCCCGATGGGCGCAACGTAATATCACAAGGATTTATTTTCGATATACAGATACAGCGGGTTGCCTCATTATACCGATGAACGGTCTTCTAATTTATTTCCGTTAAAATGGTTTCCATGCTATCATCTATCAATAGCATCGGAATTTATTCCCGATGAGAGCAGAGTAATAGCACAAGGATTTATTCCAGATATGTAGGAACAACGGGTTGGCTTATTATATCGATGAACGGTCTTCGAATTCATTTTAATTAAAACGGTTACCATTTTTACAATCTATCAATAGCATCGGGATTTATTCCCGATTGATAATTGGCATAAAAAATTGCCCGACAAGGTATAAATTAGCACCCCGAAAACCGATTACAGATTTGGCAAAAGTTATACCCTTTAAGGCCCTGCGTCCACGCCCTGATTTGGCGCAAGTGGTTAGCAGCCGCAGTTACGATACTAATCATAACCACATCAGCCGCGAAATAATGGCAAGGAACGAATACTCGTACCTGCACGTAGTTAAACCCCATTTGAATTTTAGCGACCCTGAACGGATACCCGAAAAGCATTTTCCTATTGCCCGTAAAAAGCTGGAAATTTTGGTTGATGAGGGGGTATTGAAAAAAGACGAGCAGCCTGCTTTTTATTTACACCAGATTACTGATAACATACGTCATATAGTTTATAACGGTATAGTAGGACTGGCCTCGGTAGAAGATTATCTTAATAACCACATAAAAAAGCACGAACACACCCTTACCAAAAAAGAGATGGGTTTAGTGCATCATGTGGAGTATGTGAAGGCAGTGGGAGAACCTGTATTACTTACTTTTGAAGCGGGTGAATGGTACGACCATTTGGTGGTTGAAACCACAGCTTTTAAACCTGAGTACGATTTTACCAGTGACGATGGTTTGCAGCATCGTTTGTGGGTAATAAGCAATGCAGAAGCAGTGAACAGTATTAGCCAAAATATGGCCGCAGCAGGCGATTTGTACATTGCCGACGGACACCATCGTACTGCATCTGCGGCAAGGTACTGCGAAATGCAGCGCGAAAAAGGAGCAGGAAGCAACGATGCATGTTGTTATTTTTTGGCCTATATGATACCGGCTGATAAGATAAAGGTGTTTGAGTTTAACCGATTGGTGAAAAATCTTGGAGGGCTTACCAAGCATGAATTTTTTGAGAAGTTGAAGGTCGATTTTGACGTGTATGAAATTGGTCGCGCCAAACTAAGGGTGAAAAAGAAAAACTTTCAGTTTGGGATGTATATGGAAGGGAAATGGTACGGACTTGATTACAAGCAAGAAACTGAGGCCAATGATGTTTTAGGAAACCTTGATGTATCTATACTTGAAAACCATGTGTTGAAACCCATCTTAAGCATACAGGATAGTAAAACCGATGATCGTTTATCGTTTATTGATGGTACCAAAGGCATTAGCCGTTTGCAAGAGTTGGTTGATAATGGTGATTATGCCTTAGCGTTTTCGCTGTATCCAACTAAAATTGAAGAGGTGATTGCTGTTGCTGATAAAGGTTTGGTAATGCCCCCAAAATCAACGTGGTTTGAGCCAAAACTGCGTACAGGTTTATTAATTCACGAAGTGTAATAAAAGTAAACCGGGACTATCATCCCGACACTCCCGGTTCAACAAAATATTAAGCCTATGATCATTTGTATAAACAGACGTTGTTTTACATTGTTTTGTTGGTCAATGGTTTAATATTAAATATTCACAATCTTTATTCGTTTGGCACGTTCATAAACCAACATGATGGGCAGAATAATTTTAATAGTATTAGCGGTTTATGCAATAGGATGCACCACCAATGCAGGTACCAACCCAAAAAAAGATGCGTCAACTATAGCGCAAACCGATAGCATTTATACCAACTATCATCGTAAAGCTCAGCGGGTGATAGACTCATTAAAACTTGACAAGGAGAAGGTTTATATTAAGGTGAGTAAGAGTAGCTACTTGTTGCAACTTAAAATAGGAGAGGTGGTGATTAAAGGATATCCGGTTGTATTGGGTTTTGACCCGATAAGCGACAAGAGACAAGAGGGAGATGGTTGTACACCCGAAGGCACATTTAAAATTCAAAGCAAATACCCGCACAAAAGCTGGAGCAAGTTTATTTGGTTTGATTATCCTAACGATGAGAGCAGAAAAAAATTTGAGGCTCGTAAAAAGAAGGGCGAAATACCTAAGAATGCCCGTATAGGCGGTGAAGTAGGGATACATGGTGTACCGGATAAGGACGACCGCATTATTGACCAAAAAATTAACTGGACTTTGGGCTGCGTATCGCTTAAAACCGCTGATATTAATGAGATTTACAGCCTTGTTAAAGTAGGCACTAAGGTGGTGATAGAACACTAACTGAAAATCATAACTTTCTCTTTTTAAGTAACTTGAAATTTATTGCTACAAATAAGCTAAAAACCTTTAATGTTTAGCTGTAAAAAAAGTTGTTCGTATTAAAATTTTATTAGATTTGTCTCGGTTTAAACTAACCACAAACATTTATTTTTATCATCGGTTAACCATATAAGGTAACTACTTGGTAATACGCTCATGAGTAAAACAATAAAACTCACAAAAGGGTACGACATTAAACTGGTTGGTGACGTATCCGCCAACACGGGCAGTTTTGATACACCCAAAACCTATTCAGTTAAACCAACTGATTTTGTTGGCCTATCCCCCAAACTTAAAGTTGAAATCGGTGCGGAAGTAAAAGCAGGTTCACCCTTGTTTTTCATTAAAGAAATGCCCGAAGTTATGATTACATCGCCCGTTAGTGGAGAAGTAATCGAAATCAACCGCGGTGCAAAAAGGGCTATTTTGGAGATAAAAATCCTAGCTGACAGCAAAATGGCTTACGAGCAATTTGCAATGGGTGACCCCAACGGTATGGATGCTGCAACGGTTAAACAAACACTATTAAACAGCGGTGCTTGGGCAACTATTAAGCAGCGTCCGTTTACCAAAATTGCAAACCCTGCCGAAACCCCCAAAAATATTTTTATTTCCGGGTTCGATAGTAGTCCGTTAGCACCTGATTATAATTATATACTTAACGGTAGGGATGATGATTTTCAATGGGGTATTAATGCACTTGCAAAACTTACCTCAGGCAAAATATACCTAAACCTTAAAGCAGGTGTACAGGCATGTAGTGCTTTTGCAAACGCCAAAGGAGTTGAAATCTATAATTTCAGTGGTCCACACCCTGCGGGTAATGTAGGCGTACAAATACATCACATTTCCCCCATAAGTAAAGGAGATATTATATGGACGGTGAACCCCGAAGATGTGGCTAACATAGGTAAGCTTTTCAAAGAAGGTAAATACGAGGCCGACCGAACTGTAGCTCTTACAGGCTCAGAAGTGAACGAAAGTGTCCGTAAATACTATAAAGTAAAAGCAGGTGCTTGTGTTGAAACCTTGTTGAATAACAATTTAAACGCAGGTAACAATCGTATTATCAGTGGTAATGTGCTTACAGGTAAAAAAATTGCTGCAAACGGATATTTAGGTTTTTACGACCATCAGATTACTGTAATACCCGAAGGCGAAGACCCTGAGTTTTTAGGTTGGTTGATACCATCATACTCGCGTCCAAGTATTTCAAAAACCTTCCTTTCATACCTCAACCCCAACAAGAAGTTTACAGTAAATACCAATATGCACGGCGAAGAGCGTGCGTTTGTAGTTACCGGAGAATATGAAAAAGTATTGCCAATGGACATATTGCCCCAGTATTTGCTAAAAGCAATTTTAGCAAACGACCTTGAGGCAATGGAAGCCCTTGGTTTGCTGGAGTTGGATGAAGAAGATATGGCATTGTGTGAGTTTGTTTGCACCTCAAAGATGCCTATCCAGAAGTTAATCCGCGAAGGTTTGGCTGTATTAGAAAAAGAAGGTTAATCATTAATTTGAAGTAAGTTATATCAAGCAATGAAGTTTCTTCAAAAACAATTAGATAAAATAAGACCCAACTTTCAAAAAGGGGGTAAGTTTTATTGGTTGCACTCAACCTTTGATGCTACCGAAACCTTCCTTTTTGTACCGGGCGAAACCACCCACAACGGGGCACACATTCGCGATGGCGTTGATTTGAAACGTACAATGTTTACGGTGATAATAGCCATGCTGCCCGTATTATTATTTGGTTTGTGGAATACAGGTTACCAGCATTTTGTAGCGTTAGGCAAAGCAGATACAGCATCGTTACTGGATTGCTTTGGTTTTGGCTTATTACAAGTGCTGCCAATTATCATCGTATCGTATGCGGTGGGTTTGGGTATAGAGTTTTTCTTTTGCCAGATAAAAGGCCACAAAGTAAACGAGGGCTTTTTGGTTACGGGTATGTTGATACCCTTGTGTCTTCCTCCCACAATACCCTTGTGGATGGTAGCCGTAGGTACTGCATTTGCCGTAATAATAGGTAAAGAGGTATTTGGAGGTACAGGGATGAACCTTTTGAATCCTGCGCTAACTGCCCGTGTGTTTTTGTTTTTTGCATATCCTGCATACATGGCCGGTGAATACCGTGCAGACCAAGAATACATTTGGTATACAGCCAACCGTGCTGATGTTGCAGATGGTTTCAGTGGTGCTACCATATTAGCCCGTGCTGCCGAAGGTAAAGAACTAGGCTTCAGTGCTTGGGATGCGTTTATTGGCGCTATACCCGGTTCAGTGGGTGAAACTTCTACATTAGCGTGTTTAATAGGTGCTGCAATACTTATTATTACCGGTGTGGGTAGCTGGCGTATTATGCTTTCTACTTTTGCCGGAGGTGCTGCAATGGGCTTTTTACTAAATGTGTTGACTCCATCACCCACTCACTTTATGGCCATGCCTTTTTATTACCACTTGGTGATAGGCGGGTTTGCTTTTGGGGCTATTTATATGGCTACCGACCCTGTATCGGCAGCACAAACCGACCGTGGAAAACTGATATATGGTTTCTTAATTGGTATAATCTGTGTACTTATCAGGGTGTTTAACCCTGCTTATCCTGAGGGAATGATGTTGGCAATATTGCTGATGAACATTTTTGCCCCGCTTATTGATTATTTTGTAGTAAACGCAAACAAAAAAAGGAGATTAGCCCGTGCAACGATCTAATACTTACATCCTGTTATATACCATTGCACTAACCGTTGTGTGCGGTGTAGCTCTTGCAATGACTAAAAAGGCTCTTAAGCCTGCACAGGATATGCAAATTGAGTTGGAAAGGAAAAAGAACATCCTTTCAACCTTTATGACTTTGAAAGAAGGTGATAACCCCGAAAAAATATATGAAGCAAGGGTGAAGGCATTCGTAATTGATGTAAATGGTAACAAGCTGGAGAATGAGGATGCTGCCAACATCAGTATTGAAAAAGAAAGTAAGAAACCGGTAGCCGAAAGAAAACTGCCCGTGTATGAAATATCTGCCGACGGCGACCCCACTAAAGTAGAGTATTATGTAATACCTACGTTTGGTAAAGGGCTGTGGGATGTAATATCGTCATACATTTCAGTAAAAAGCGACGGTAAAACAATTAACGGGATAAGTTTTAACCACAAAGCCGAAACCCCAGGCTTGGGAGCACGTATCAAAGACGATGAAGCTGTTTATAGCCGCTACAAAGACAAAGTACTTTTTGATGGCAACAATCCTGTAGGTGTTGAGATGCAAAAAGGAGAAGGAAATAAATACGACGATCAGCCACACAAAGTTGATGGTATGAGCGGCGCTACCCTTACCGGTAAAGGTGTAAACGCTATGATAAAAGAATACACCGGTGCGTATTCAAAATTTTTGCTAAGTAAACAACAAGCTACAGTAACCAAATAATTTTATGAGTACTGAAACTTTAACGATAAAAAAAACTGCTGAGAAGAAGGAAGGGCTTTTCTCTAAGAAAAACCGTAAGCTTCTTACTGACCCTTTGGATAACAACAACCCTGTAACCGTGCAGATATTGGGTATATGCTCATCATTGGCGGTTACTGTACAGATGAAACCTGCATTTTTTATGTGCTTAGGTTTAACGTTTGTAACAGCGTTTTCAAACCTGTTCATATCCATGTTGCGTAATAGCATTCCTTCACGCATTCGTATTATCGTGCAATTGGCAATAGTGTCGTTGTGGGTAATCTTGGTGGATGAGTTACTTAAAGCATACGTGTTTGAAGTATCAAAACAACTTTCGGTGTTTGTTGGTTTGATTATTACCAACTGTATCGTAATGGGACGTTTAGAAGCCTACGCAATGGCAAATAAGCCCTGGCCTTCATTTTTAGATGGTATAGGTAACGGTATAGGCTATTCAGCTATATTATTAACTCTTGCGTTTGTGCGTGAACTATTGGGTTCAGGCTCACTATGGGGTTACAAAATATTCGAAACTGCCGGCATTCCGTTTATTGGTAACGGTGTGTTAATGATGCCCGCAGGTGCTTGTTTACTTATTGGCGTACTTATATGGGCGCAGCGTGCCCGAAACGGATATACCGAAGCCGATTAATTTTTAACCCGATTTAAAAGAAGTAACGAAATGGAATTAGCAAACCTGTTTATAAAGTCAGTATTTATTGACAATATGATTTTTGCCTACTTTTTGGGTATGTGCTCGTATTTGGCCGTATCTAAAAAAGTAAGTACCGCCTTTGGTTTGGGGATGGCCGTAATATTTGTATTAGGCTTTACCATTCCGATTAACTGGTTGGTTCAAAACTACTTTTTGAACGAAGGCGCAATGGCTTGGATAAGCCCTGATTTTGCAGATGTTGATCTTAGCTTTTTAAGTTTCATCGTGTTTATATCAGTAATTGCCGCATTTACCCAATTAACTGAAATGGCGGTTGAAAAACTATCACCCTCATTATACAACTCATTGGGTATTTTCCTTCCACTTATTGCTGTAAACTGCTCAATATTGGGAGGTGCTTTATTTATGTTGCAACGCCCCTACAACTTTGTTGAAGCTACTACCTTCGGGTTTGGTTCAGGGGTGGGTTGGATGCTTGCTATTGTTGCCCTTGCAGCTGTTAGAGAAAAACTAAAATATTCAGACGTTCCCAAACCTCTTAAGGGGTTGGGTATTACCTTCATCATAGTAGGTTTAATGTCGTTTGGCTTTTTAAGTTTTATGGGTTTTTCACTTTAATCACTTAGTAAACAATTAACGTATGTTATTAGCTATAGGAGCCTCTGCTACAATTATTGCAAGTGCTGTTGTATTTACACTGGTAATTGTATTGTTGGTGGTAGTGTTGCAGGTAGCCGCTAAAAAGCTGGTGCAGCAAGGCGATGTAAAAATCGAAATTAACGGCGAAAAAACCATAAACATTCCTGCGGGAGGTTCGCTGTTATCCGCATTATCAAATGAAAAATTATTCCTTCCTTCAGCCTGTGGCGGCGGTGGTACTTGTGCCATGTGCAAATGCCAGGTGTTTGAAGGCGGAGGTGATGTGTTGCCTACTGAAACCGGCCACCTAAACCGCCGTATGCAAAAAGAGCATTGGCGTTTGGCTTGCCAGGTGAAGGTGAAGAGTGACATGAAGATAAAAGTACCCGAAGAGGTATTTGGTATCAAAAAATGGGAGTGCGAAGTGGTAAGTAACTACAACGTAGCCTCGTTTATTAAAGAGTTTGTTGTAAAACTGCCCGAAGGTGAGAACATGCACTTTGAAGCCGGCGGTTATATACAGGTGGATGTGCCCGAGTGTGAAGTAGATTTTAAAAACATCGATATTACTTCGCATCCTCGCATGGGTAAACCTGCCAATGAGTTTCAAGGAGAATGGGATAAATTTAAGCTGTGGGATTTGAAAATGAAGAACCCTGAGCCGATTTTCCGTGCATACTCGATGGCTAACCACCCAGCCGAAGGAAACATTATCATGTTGAACATACGTATTGCTACCCCACCTTGGGACAGGGCTGCGAATAAATGGATGGATGTAAATCCCGGTATTTGTTCTTCGTATGTGTTTAACTGCAAACCCGGTGATAAAGTAACCATTTCAGGCCCTTACGGTGAGTTCTTCATCAAAGAAACGGGTGCCGAGATGATTTATATCGGTGGTGGTGCAGGTATGGCACCTTTGCGTTCGCATTTGTTCCATTTGTTCCACACCCTTCGCAATACTAACCGTAAAGTAACCTATTGGTACGGTGGTCGTTCTAAACGTGAGTTGTTCTACATGGACGATTTCAAACAAATTGAAAAAGAGTTCCCCAACTTCCGTTTTTATGTGGTTCTTTCAGAACCATTGCCAGAAGATAACTGGGTAGTGAAGAAAGACGTTGATGACCGTGAGGGCGACGGGTTTGTTGGTTTTGTGCACCAAGCATTGATAGACCAATATTTGAGTAAACACAGCTCACCCGAAGATATTGAATACTATTTCTGCGGCCCTCCAATGATGAACGCCGCCGTATTAAAAATGTGCGACGAGTGGGGTGTACCCAAAGAAAACGTTTCGTTTGACGATTTCGGCGGTTAATAACCTGCCTAACTATATACAAAAGGCTTCCCATTGGGAAGCCTTTTTCATTTTATCAGTTATCAAGCAGCCGTTCGTCGGCTTCATGCAAAGCCTTCCAAATAATCTGTTATTTTCGTAGGGGTTCATAACGATATACCGCTCAGAAAAATGAAAAGTAACCTGACAAAATATATTGCCTTGATGGCTATAGTAATTGCATCGCAACCAGCATGGTCGCAAAAGAAATTCTTTTCAAGGCAAGATACATTGCGCGGTACTATTACAGCCGAGAGGGCTTGGTGGGACTTGGTATATTACGATTTACAATTAATACCCGATATACGTGAGAAAACATTAAAAGGGCAAAACACCATAGTGTATAAACCCATAGCTGATGGGAATGTGATGCAGATAGACTTGCAACCGCCCATGCAGGTGGATAAGGTGTTGCAAGGCGAGAAGGAGTTATCTTTTAGCCGCGATGGTAATGTGTATTTGATTACAGTAACTAATAGCTCTAAAGGCACAAACGCCATTACAGTTTACTTTAGCGGAAAACCGCGCATTAGTCCTAATCCGCCATGGAGTGGAGGTCTAACTTGGAAAAAAGACGCTAACGGCTTACCCTTTGTTGCTACCAGTTGTCAGGGCGATGGAGCCAGTCTTTGGTGGCCTTGTAAAGACCACGCTTACGACGAACCTGACAGTATGCAAATAAGTATTACTACAGCAAAAGCATTAACGGCGGTTGCGAACGGCAGATTGAGGGCTACAACCAAAACGGATACCACGGCTACTTATACTTGGTTTGTATCGAACCCGATAAATAACTACGGGGTAAATATGAACATTGCCAGCTATGTTCATTTTTCAGAAAAGTATGCAGGCAAAAACGGAACATTGGATTGTGATTATTATGTATTGCCTTATAACTTAACCAAAGCCAAAAAGCAGTTTGCACAGGTGAAACTGATGCTGGATGCTTTTGAAGACCGCTTTGGCCCTTATCCGTTTTATGCGGATGGGTATAAATTGGTAGAAGTGCCTTATTTGGGTATGGAACACCAAAGCAGTGTTACCTACGGAAACGGTTATCAAAACGGTTATTTGGGTAAGGATTTGAGCGGCACGGGGCAGGGGGATTTGTTTGATTTTATTATCATACACGAATCGGGACACGAGTGGTTTGCTAACAGTATTACCTGCAAGGATATTGCTGATATGTGGATACACGAAGGGTTTACCTGTTATTCAGAATCGGTGTTTTTGGAATATCATCATGGCAAAGAAGCCGCCTATGAATACATACGGGGTTTGCGCGGTAATATCGCAAACGACCGCCCTATTATCGGAGTGTACGGGGTAAATAATCAAGGCTCAAGCGATATGTATTTTAAAGGGGCAAATATGCTGCACACGCTCCGCCAGTGGGTTAATGATGATAAAGTATGGATAAACTTGCTGCGCGATATTAATACCACATTTTACCATCAAACAGTTACTACCCAGCAGATTGAAGGATTTATTGCTGAAAAAACCGGTAAAAATCTTACAGCATTTTTTAACCAATATTTAAGGGATAAAAGGGTTCCGATATTTGAATATAAGGTAGAAGGAAACACTTTTAAATACCGTTGGGCTAACTGCATTGAAACCTTTGATATGCCACTGAAAGTGAGTATTGGCGGGGTTGAAAAATGGATAACCCCGACTACTAAATGGGGTGCTGACAAAGTAGTTTCTAATGAGGTTGAAGTGAACCCTGACTTTTATATTACTACTGTAATTGTTGAATAAAATATAAGTAAATACTTAGTTTACATATATTTGTATTCATAAAACAACACTATGATACAAAAAGCACAATATGCTTGCGTAACACTATTGCTATTGCTGATTTCTTTCAACGCCTTTGCCCAACCCGGTTGTATTGGATTTGCTGCTGATTTTGAGTTTGGGGATGATACGGCAGATTTATTTGGTAAGACATTGTTTACTAATACTTCTACATGGACGGACAGTACTACACAATACCGTTGGAGTTTTGGAGACGGGGACACCGTGTACACCAAAGTTCCCAATCACAGTTACCTTAAACAAGGTACTTATACCGTATGCTTATTTGCCTATAATCTGAAACAGAATGGTGATACCACTTGCAGGGATACTACTTGCAAACAGGTATCAGTGTCGTTTATAACTTCAGTCGCTAATCCCACAACAACAGTAATATCCATTTACCCCAACCCTGTAAACGATGAATTGGTGGTTGATATTCCCGATATGGATGAGGCAATGGTTAGCATTACAGATGTTACCGGTAGGGTGCAGTTACGCAAAGCAATACACGGCACAGAGGCTATGCAGGTCAATAGCCTATCGCAAGGGATATATTATGTAACTGTTGAAAGGGGAGGAGAGATACTCCATCGCCAAAGAATAGTAAAGTAGGTTTGTGGTTTACTGTGCTTCTAAAAAACTTAAAGAAATACTTTTTGAAATCTTTTTATTTAAACTAATTCTAAACTATTTTCGCGCGCTCACAAATACTTGAACGGAGTTAACTACTGATGAAATTATCGCGCAAATACGTTGTATTAGCAAGCTTGTACATAGTTCAGTCGGTACCGTTTTCATTCATAAAAACCGGGTTTCAGCTACTCCTCAAAGAAGACAACATCGATTACAAATCGCTCGGAGCCATTATGAGCCTGTTGTTGCTGCCTTGGGTATTTAAATTTGCTTGGGCACCTTTGGTGGATAAATGGTGCGCCAACAGTTTCCCTAAAATTCGCAAAGCACTTTTGTTTTTTCAGGTATTGGGGGCAGCCCTATTGGGACTCACGGCCAGTTTTCAGTTTCCCGAAGCCATTCAACCAGTATTAGGTGCCTTCTTTTTATTTAGCCTTGTAGCCGCCACACAAGATATTATTATAGATGCCTTTGCCGTACTTGCTTTGCCCAAGAAGGAACACGGGATAGGGAATACCTTTCAAATGGGGGGCTATTATGTGGGTGAAGTATTGGGCGGGGCATTGATATTGATAATTTTTGACCGTTTTGGATGGAACTGGGCTATGATGGCCTTTGTGCTGTTTTTTCTTATTCCTTTTATCCCTGTATTGTTATACAAGCACGACGAAACCATACATCCGCCCAAACCTTCTACTTCGGGATTTAGCAATGTAAAATCATACTTTAAAATACAAGGTATGGGCTTTTGGTTGTTGGTAATGGTTATTTATATGGCCAATCAAATGCTTGCCAGCACGCTTTTACCTTCGATGTTTTTAGATATGGGGTACACCAAAACCGAAATTGCATCCATTGTTAGCATTTGGGGTAATACTGCTTCGGTGGCGGGAGCTGTACTTGCAGGTGTTTTGGTTGAAAAATGGGGCCGAAAAAATTGTTTAGTGGGTTTTGGCAGTTTAAAAATACTATCGCTGCTTGGCTTTTTCTTATTAAAGGGTGATGCTGATACTACAATTGTTTATTCGGTAATTATGATAAACGGTTTTATATCGGGCTTGGCTACGGTTACTGTATTCACCATTATGATGGATAAGTGCAGGCTTACCAGTCCCGGAACCGATTTTACGATACAACAATCCATCAACCTGTTTGCCATTGCCACCTTTGGCGCTTTGAGCGGACGATTGGTAAAAGCTGATGGTGATTTCACAGTTCTATTCATTACCGCCTTTATTGTAGGCCTTGTTGGTGTGCTACTTGCCGCTTTCGGTCTATCACGCAAATCTTTAGACAACGGAAACGGGTTGAAAGCCTCGTAAATACTACGTTTTCTTATTGTCAAACTTCTGTCATATTACCGTCATATTAGTTTATAATCTTTCTAAATAGTGACCGTAAGGGTACATTTGCGGCATACTAAAAGTTATCGTATAGAGATGAACAAACTACAAAAGACCATCTGTACATTAATTGCCCTCATTCCATTTATCAACGTATCAGCCCAAAAGGCCGACTCAGTTGAAATGGGTCAAGGTTATGGCAATGATGTTTATTACAGTTTTGCAAACGGCGAAGTTAAAAAGGTAGCCAACAACACTTGGGACCTTGCTTTCCGTACCGGTTTCCGCACCGATGCTATTTTTATAAATTCGGTAAGTTCTTCAACTGCGCAACGCAGCACTAAATTGTATTTGTACCCCAAAGGCGATAAAACCGCTTGGAGTACTTTTGATACTTCGGGCTGGAAAGGTTGGTTAGAATACCAAAACACAGATACTTCTTGGGAGTTTGGCGCATTTAACCGTGCTGCAGGAACTTTCCCTGATTTTTCTTGGGGAATTTACAATCCTGTGACCAAGGTTGTTGAAGGAGATTCGTTATACCTGTTAGAAATCACCAACGGTGCTAACAAAGTGTATAAGAAACTGCTGATAATTGATAAAAACTTTGGCATATGGCATTTTAAATATGCTAATGTTGACGGTACTAATGAAGTAACCGACTCTATTGTTGCCAGCAACGGTAATGCTAAATTGTTGGATTACTACTCAATAATTGATGGTGCTGATGTGGCACACGAGCCTGATAGTGTTAAAGATTGGGATTTGTTGTTTACCCGTTACCACGAGTGGATTTCTACCCCGCCCCCCGGAAGCTATTACCCTGTGATGGGCGTATTTACAAATAAGGGTGTGAAAGTGGCTGAAAAAAGGAGCATTGATAAATTAACCTACGATGTAGCCAACCTAACAGCAGGCGATTACAAAGAATACAGGAATATTATCGGCTCTGATTGGAAGTTCTTTGATAATAATACTTTCTCATGGAAGCTGATTGATTCTTTGGCCTACTTTGTTCAATTACAAAACGGCTCAGTATGGAAAATATACTTTACTGCATTTGGCGGTACAGGCAATGGTAAATCAGTATTCAATAAAACCAAAGTACAACCCGGTCTTTCAGTAAACCCTGCTGCAACAGTAGCATCGTTTGGTGTATATCCTAACCCTGCTTCAACCTCGGTAAGCGTGGTATTTGAAAACCGTGCTAACTCAGTGAGCAATACATTGAAAATTTATGATATAGCCGGCAAAGTGGTAGCCACACACACATTAGAAAATGCCCCAGGTTTTTACACCAGCAACGTAAACATTGAGCAATTACCTGCCGGTGTTTATGTGATGAGCATTGAAAACGGTGGTTACTCAATCACTCAAAAATTGATTAAAAACTAAAAATAAAAAACCATTTTCTCTAAAGTCACGTATCTTAAGCATGACAACACCCAAACTGATAAGAAGCACTGTTTTAAAACACAACGCCATACGTTTGGGAATGGGAGTAATGGCATTTATACTACTGGCCTTTTGCACAACAGTTGCAAAAGGCCAGTTTATTTTACAACTAAACGATTCAACATTAAAACCTATTGAGTTTGCTTCAGTAGGTATTATTCCTTTGGGTGAAAAAGGCCCTGATTACACAAAAGCAAAACTGTATTATACCAACGAAAAAGGCATCATACAATCGGCCATAGGTGGTAAATGTCTTTTGAAAATACAAGCGGAGGGGTTTGCGGCCATTGAAGATACGGCAGTGCTTTTTGAGGGCACGCCTTATAAAATTGTAATGACACCCTTTGCCGCTGAGGTGAGCGAGGTGGTAGTTACAGGGGTGTTTGAGCCCACTCACATCGATAAATCCATATCAAAAATTAAAATTATTGATATGAAACGGATAGAGGGGCAGGGAGCGGTGAATTTGAACGATGTATTAAGTAATGAATTGAACATACGCCTTAAAAGAGATAATATTTTGGGCAGTAGCATGAGTCTGCAAGGAATTGGCGGGCAGAATGTGAAAATACTAATTGACGGCGTGCCGATGATAGGCCGCTTGGATGGTAATATTGACTTGGGACAGATAAACCTGAACAATATTGAAAGAATTGAGATTGTGGAGGGACCGATGAGTGTGATGTATGGGACAGATGCGTTGGGGGGAGTGATTAATTTGATTACGAAGAAAACGACAAAAAATAATATAGAAGGAAATGTAAATAGCTACTACGAAAGCGCAGGACAATATAACCTTGACGGCCGTGTGGCATTTAGCACTCCTAAAAGAACAAATGTGCAAGTATCGGGCGGGCGTAACTTTTTTGATGGCTACGAGGAGTTGGGCACCTACAAACGAGTGCAAGCATGGAAACCCAAAGAACAATACTTTGCCGATGTAATTGTAGGGTTTAGTATTAAAAACACTACTCACAGGCTGCAATCAACCTTTTTTGACGAGTTATTGCTAAATAAAGGCGAACCCGTTGTAGGCCCATACAGCGTGTATGCGTTTGATAACTATTTTTATACTCGCAGGCTTAATAACTCATTGTTTTCAGATTTTAAGCTTAAAAACGGCGGTCATATACAGTTAATTAACTCATACTCGTGGTTTCGCCGTCACAACATACAAATGCGTAAAAATTTAGTTACGCTTGAAAATGTGCAAACACAAGGCAGTACAGACCATGATACTTCTACGTTTGATTTATGGTTATCTCGCGGTATTTACACCGTAGGCTGGGGTAAAAAAGCAAATGTACAGGTAGGTTACGATATTAATATTGAAACAGGTTCAGGCAGGAGGATAGAAGGCAACAGCCAAACCATTGGTGATTATGCCGCCTATTCAACAGTTGAATACAGACCGCTAAGGCGTTGGGTAATACGTCCCGGCGTGCGTGCTTCGTACAATACCAAATACGGCGCACCGATTACTCCATCGTTCAATACCAAATACGATATTAATAAAAACCTAAGTGTGCGCGCCTCGTACGCAAGGGGTTTCAGGGCTCCTTCGTTAAAAGAGTTGAGTTTGTTTTTTGTGGATATGAACCACAATATACAACCTAATGATAATCTTAAGGCTGAAATTTCTGACAACTTTAACGCTTCGTTTTTATATACCCGCACGGTAGGTAAAAGCAGCAGTATACGCTTTGAGCCTTCGTTTTTCTACAACGATATCCGCAATATGATATCGCTGGCCGTAATTGACCCTGCTACACAACTATACAGTTATGTAAACATAGGAGCATTCACCAATGCAGGTGCCAACCTTAACACCGAACTTAAAACCAAACACATCACCTTGCAATTGGGTGCATCATACATTGCCAACAAAAACCTGATAAGCGGGCCTAATGTTTCAAAATACAGCCCTACACAAGAGTATAAAGCAAACGTTACCTATACTGTACCTGTATCAAAAACAGCCATCAGCTTATTTTATAAATACAACGGCAAGGTACCTGGTTACATGTTAGATGCAGGGGGAAATGTCATGCAAACTTACATTCAAGACTATTCTATGGCCGATTTTTCGGTATCACAGTCATTTTTAGGTCAAAGAGTGACCCTGGTCATAGGCAGTCGTAACATTTTTAACGTAATTCGCATCAGTTATAACGCACCAACCGGAGGAGCACATAGCGGGGGAGGCAACTCAATGGGAATCGGAATGGGGCGTACAATTTTTACAAATATTAAGATTCACTTATTCAAGCAGGACAAACGATAATGATGATTAAAGCGCTTGGCATATTAACAGCAGTTTTGGTAACACTTTCATCGTGTTGGAAGGAAGACGAACGTTTTGTTCTTCAACCGGCAGGAAACGTAACCCAAAAGCAGGTGAAAATGGGCGAGAGTTATGATAAAATCATATACTTTAACATACACACCCAAGATTTTATGGTGCGTAGCCTTGCTGATTGGGACTTTGCCTTTGAAAACACAGAAAAAGGCTTGCACATTCGTATGAATGGCGGCAAAGGTTTTAGGGCACATGAAACTTCTGAAACTGATTTTGCTGTGGGTTACACAGTGGTTAGCGGGCATGAATTTAAATACGATGCACCTAACGGTCACCTTGACTCAACAGGTATAGGTACTTGGTGGAGTAATACTGACGGAACATCTAAAAGTAAACTGTATATTATTAACACCGATCCTACAAAAACTTCGGGTACTGCACATTACAAACGTTTTCAAGTACAAAAAGCTGATAAAACAGGTTTTTGGGTGAAGGTGGGTAACTTAGACGGTAATATTGATGCAAAAACGTACTTTATACCTAAAGATGCTAAGTACAATTATTCATACCTGAACATTGCTACCGGTGAAGTAAAAACTGACTTGGAACCTGAAAAAGGTACTTGGGATATTGTTTTTACCCGCTACCAACACGTTTACCACGATCAAGGCTCTGAGCCATTGCCTTACCAAGTAACAGGGGTGTTGTTAAACCCTAACGGTGTAAAGGCATACGAAGAGACTAAAATGAAGTTTGAAGATATTACTTTGGATTATGCGTTGGGACTTAACTACACTGCCGATGCAGATGTGATTGGTTTTGACTGGAAATATTACAATCAAACTTCGGGACGTTTTACGGTGAATCCAAATTTGATTTATATCGTTAAAACAGTGTCAGGGTACTATTATAAGCTACGATTTATTGACTTTTATGACGAAAAAGGAATAAAAGGAAATCCATTGTTTGACTTACAAAGGCTATAGGCTGAAATTCATATTGGTTAAATTTTGAAAGGGGCAACAATGCCCCTTTTTTTATGTTTTTATGTTGATTTCGGTTGTTTAGAACCATTCTAAAATAATATCTTCGCGCCAACTTAAACAATACTTTATAACATGCGTATAATACCCGCAATTATTGCGTTTTCAGTAGTGGCTTTTGCAGCTTGCAAAAATCCAAACAGTCACCAACACACCAATGATTCTTCAGCCACAGACAGTATGGCTAAGGATAGTGTTAAAACAGAGAAACATCTTAAAAACATTCGTCAGCTTACTTATGGCGGCAACAATGCTGAGGCCTACTTTAGCTTTGACGGTACCATGCTTACTTTTCAGAGTGATGCAAAAAAATGGGGTGTAGAGTGCGACCAAATTTTCCTAATGAAGATAGATGAGGCTGCAAAAGACAGCACATATTTGCCTAAAATGCTAAGTACCGGTAAGGGCCGCACCACTTGTTCATACTTTATGGGGGGTGACGATAAAATTGTTTACGCAAGTACCCACTTAAAACACGATAAATGTCCTCCTGCTCCCGAACACAGAGCTGACGGTAAATACCTTTGGGCCATTTACCCAGAGTTTGACATTTTTGTTGCCGACCTAAAACGTAACATTAAGCAACAGCTTACTAATACTCCCGGTTACGATGCCGAAGCTACGATATCTCCTGATGGTAAGAAAATAGTGTTTACCAGCACCCGCAGCGGCGATTTAGAGCTTTATACAATGGATGCCGACGGCAAGAACGTAAAGCAAATCACTACCCAATTGGGATATGACGGAGGTGCTTTCTTTTCACCTGATGGAAAACGTTTGGTATTCCGTTCATCACGCCCAAAAACCGAAGAAGAAATTAAAGAATACAAAGATTTGTTGGCTCAAGGCTTAGTAGCTCCTACCAACATGGAAATTTATACTTGTAATATAGACGGCAGCGATTTGAAACAAGTAACCAACTTGGGCAAAGCTAATTGGGCTCCATTTTTTCACCCAAGCGGTAAAAAAATCATCTTCTCCTCTAATCACCACAGCAGCAGGGGGTACGATTTTCAGTTGTACATGATTAATGACGATGGTACCGGACTTGAGCAAATTACCAACGAAAGTATTTTTAATGCGTTCCCAATGTTCTCTCCTGATGGTAAGAGGATTGTATTTAGCAGCAACCGTAACAATGGCGGTACCCGCGATACAAATCTTTTTATTGCCGATTGGGAAGACTAAACGGTTAAAAATTTCGTAGGTATAACAAAAAAATATGATGAGGATAGTAAAAACAGTTGTTTTGTTTTTGATGCTTGTTGCATCTGTAGCAATACAGGCGCAAAGCATATCAAAAAAGAAGGTTAAGAAACACATAAAAACCCTTAGCAGCGATAAGTATTTGGGCAGGGGAGTTGGTGAAGAGGGTGAAAGGCTTGCCGCTGATTACATTGCAAAACAGTTTAAAAGTTTGAAGTTGAAGCCTATGGGCGACAGCGGAACTTATTTTCACCACTTTAGCTTTAAGTTTAAGGTGAATCCTCATAGCGAGGATGGAGCGGTTGAAAAGAACGGTAAAAACGTGGTAGCATTTTTAGACAACGGTGCTACAAATACTATTATCATCGGTGCGCACTACGACCACTTAGGAATGGGACATGTAGGCAGCAGCCGTGATGCTAACCCCGAAGGTAAAATACACAACGGCGCGGATGATAATGCATCAGGAACTGCCGGGGTGATAGAATTGGCAAGGTATTTTGCTAAAAACAAAACCAAAGAGAACTGTAACTTTATGTTTATCTGTTTTTCAGCCGAAGAGCAAGGGTTAGTGGGCTCAAAAAAGTTTACCGAGTACGGTTCTTTTAACGCTGCTACCACCCAGTGCATGATAAACATGGATATGATAGGACGCCTTAACGATAGTACCAAGAAAATAATGGTGTACGGTGTGGGTACCAGCCCTATATGGGGTAATATGGTACAAACGTTAAAACCTGCTACACTTGCCATTGGTATTGATTCATCAGGGACAGGCCCTACTGACCACACGAGCTTTTATTTAAAAGATGTGCCCGTATTGTCGTTCTTTACCGGACAACACAAGCAATACCACACCCCTGAGGATGATGCCCATTTGATAAACTACGACGGTACGGTGGAAGTGTTGCGCTACATTGCCGGTATTTGTGATAATGTGGCTGCAATGCCAAAGCCGGCGTTTACAAAAACCAAAAACAGTGATAATGAAAACCGTGTATCGTTTAAGGTAACGTTGGGTATTATGCCCGATTATGTGTTTGAAGGTCCCGGCGTGAAGGTTGACGGTGTTACTGCCGGCAAACCCGCTGATAAAGCAGGCGTGAAGGCAGGCGATATTCTTTTGTTTTTGGGTGGGGTTGAGATAAAAGGTATGAAAGAATACATGAACGCTCTTAGCCAACACAAAAAGGGGGATAAAACTACCCTAAAAGTGCACCGTGGTGCCGCAATTTTAGAGTTTGAAGTTGAGTTTTAAGTAAAATACTATCAACGATAAGGTAGGTTGAAAAACGTCGTACGGCTTAGGCTGTGCGGCGTTCTTTTTTATAGGCCAAGGGTTACAACCTGCGCTGCTTTGCAATTATATGGGTGTACCGTTGTTCTTTGAAGGTGTAAAAGTGTCCCAAACTGTCCCACCTTGTATTGTTTGTTAAGTAGAGCCATACCCCATGCACTGTAAGGTGTTTAGCAACTGTCTCAAGTGTCACGGCTGTCCCACCCAAAATGCAGAATAAGGTGTTTGGAAAAAAAACAGGGCAGCCTTAATGTAGAGACTGCCCCGTTAGTAAATATCACTAAGGCTATTATTCCCACTCAATGGTGGCAGGAGGTTTGCTGCTAATATCGTAAACCACGCGGTTGATACCTTTTACGCGATTGATAATTTGGTTGCTTACACGTGCCAGTACTTCGTAGGGTAGGTGGCTCCAATCGGCAGTCATACCATCAAGGCTAATAACTGCGCGAAGGCAAATAACATTTTCGTAAGTGCGTTCATCACCCATTACTCCCACAGAGTTAACGGGCAAGAAAATAGCACCTGCCTGCCATACTTTTTCATACCAGCCGCTTGCTTTCAATTCATTAATAAATATGGCATCGGCCTCTTGGGTAATGCGTACTTTATCAGGGGTAATTTCGCCCAAAATACGAATGGCCAAGCCCGGTCCGGGGAAGGGGTGGCGTTCAAGGATATTCTTATCAATGCCTAACGCATAGCCCACTTTGCGTACTTCGTCTTTAAACAAGCTGCGAAGGGGTTCTAAAATCTTTAGGTTCATTTTCTCAGGCAAGCCACCCACGTTGTGATGGCTTTTAATAGTAGCCGAAGGACCTTTTACTGATACGCTTTCAATCACATCGGGATATATGGTGCCTTGTGCCAGCCAACGGGCACCGTCAATTTTCTGGGCTTCGTCATCAAACACATCCACAAATACTTTACCTATGGTTTTGCGTTTCTTTTCAGGTTCGCTAATACCGTCAAGCTCTTTCAAAAATAAATCGCCTGCACGAACGCCTTTTACGTTCAGTCCCATGCCTTTGTAGGCGTCAAGTACGCTTTCAAACTCATCTTTGCGCAGCAATCCGTTATCAATGAAAATACATTGCAATTGGTTGCCAATGGCTTCTTCAATCAAAACAGCAGCTACAGTACTATCCACACCGCCTGATAAACCTAAAATTACCCTATCATTGCCCACTGTTTGGCGTATGTCATTCACAGTAGTTTCAATAAAATGGGTTGGTGTCCAGTCGTCTTTGCAACCGCATATTTTGTGAACAAAGTTGGCTAATAAGGTTTTTCCTTGCTCGCTGTGGGTTACTTCAGGGTGAAACTGTATGCCCCATACTTGTTTATTGTTAAATTGGTATGCTGCAACAGGTATGCTATCGGTTGTGGCAATAACTTCAGCATTAGCAGGCGGGGTAGTAATTGTATCGGCATGGCTCATCCAAATCACACTGCCGTTATCCATTCCATCAAATAAAGGGTTAGAACCGTTAAATTGTAAATGTGCTCTGCCGTATTCGCGGTGGTTGCTGGGCTGTACTTCTCCGCCGTTTTCTTGTGCCAGCAATTGTGCGCCGTAGCAAATACCCAATAGGGGAACATTAGCAGTAAGCATAGCCAAGTCAACACGAGGCGATGCATTATCACGTACTGAGAAAGGACTACCCGAAAGTATAATACCTTTTACGGTGCTATCAATTTCAGGAATGTGATTAAATGGGTGTATTTCAGAATACACATTTAATTCACGCACGCGGCGCGCAATCAGTTGGGTGTATTGTGAACCAAAATCAAGGATGAGAATTTTTTCTGTCATGGCTAAAAAAAGAAGGTGCAAAGATAGGGCGAAAGGGCAAATGTTAACTTACCGCAAACAGGTTTTTTGAACATACTTTAGCAAGTGTAGCAAATTGTGAAAGAGTTGTATCGGCTTATTGCTCAAATACTATGGTGAATGTGGTGCCAACGTTTACTTCACTTTCAACGGTTATTTTTCCGCCAAGTGTTTCAACTTGTGTTTTCACCATAAACAGCCCCAAACCTTTTCCTTCGGCAGTTTCGTGGAAACGTCTGTATAACCCGAAAATGCGGTCTTTATATTTATTTGTATCAATACCAATCCCGTTGTCAGCAAAAACAATACTAAAGCCCTTGCCGGTATTTTTGCCTTGTATGGTAATAACAGGAGCCACATTGGGGCGGCGGTACTTAATACTATTTGTAATCAGATTAATGAAAATACTATGTAAGTAGCTTTTTAGTGTAAAGAGCACGTTTCCCTGGGTAAAGTCAATAATAATCTGTGCTTTTTCAGCTTCTATCAAATGATTGATACTGGTTTTTATATCATCAATCATTGTTGATAAAACAACGTTTTGCCTGTTTTCGCTTATGTTTCGGCTTACCTGTAAAATTTTATTAAGGTCAATCACTACATCGTCCAGTTTTTTGGTAGAAGTATAGATGCCTTGCAACAACCGCTGCTTATCGTTATCAGAAATATCTTCGTATTGCATTACATTGGCGGCTCCCATAATGTTTGAAAGGGGTGAGCGCAAGTTGTGCGATACTATGTAGGCAAATTGCTCAAGGTCTTTATTACGTTGTATTATTTCGTTGGCAATTTGCTGCAACTCAAGTTCTGCCTGCTTGCGTTCAGTAATATCAATACACGTTAAACTAATACCGATAATACTATTGTCACTGTGTCGCACAGGGTTTATGCTAATGTAAAACCAAAGGGCTTGCTGGTTCTCAAAAGTAGAGCCCGGTGCCTCGTACTCAATACGCTGTCCGGTTAAGGCACGTTCAAAAGCACTCTTAGCCCTTTGCTGCCGTTCACCGTGTAATAATTCGGGATATTTTATACCTTTCTTTAATTTATTTCCGGTTTCATACAGCACCCAGGCCGACATTATGGTGTTGAATGATAAAACGGTGTACGTAGTATCCATAAACAGATATCCGATGTTTGAGCTTTGGAACAAAGAGTCAATAGTAGCTCTTGATTTTTCAAGCTCAATATTGGCATTTTTTCGCTCAGTAATATCCCTGAAAAATCCCTGTGAACTAACCATTCTACCCCTTACCATACGAGGTATCGAGTTACCGTCGGCATATATACGTTTACCGTTTTTTGCTATAAATACTAATTCAGTATCATTCACCGCCTCGCCTTTTTTTAAGCGTTCAAACTCATTCAAGCAATGTTGTTTGCTTTCTTCGGCAATCACATCAAAAACATTCAAATCTTTTATATCGTCGTCTGTATAGCCCAAGGTGTGTTTCCAGGTATTATTTACAAATAATATTACCCCGTTAGCCCCTACACTTTGTATGAGTTCCAAGCTACCTTCTACCAACCTGCGATATTGTTCTTCGCTCTCTTTTAACGCTTTTTCTTTTTTTACTTCTTCAGATAGGTCAATAATTCTTCCAACAGCAATACGACCTTGCGGGGTATCAATCCCCATAATATTAACCTCTACAATAATTTCCTCGCCGTTACTGCGTAGTCCGCCAATACGCCGTTTGTAGGTTACAACCTCTTTACTGAAATCAAATGAGAAAAAGTGGGTAAGAAAGTTGCGGTATGTATGTTTGTAACGCGCGGGTAGAAATAATGCGAGATTTTTATCAATAATATCCTCTTTACTACAACCTAAAATTTTACGCGCAAGGGCATTAAACATCACTACTGTGCCGTTTTCATTGATTGCGGCATAAGCATCAGGTGCCCCATCAATAATTTCAGGTGAAATCCACAACCCCTTATCAAGCATTTGTAATTACGTTGTATATGTAACCTTGTAGAACCCGTTTATTGTTAAAAAAGTATTGCACCAAACACACAAATTTCAAAAAAAAATGCAAACACCTTTTGATACAAGGTACAAAAAGATATAAACAAAACAACGCCGCACAGGCGTATATGAATTACAAAGCCATAGCCAGGGCAGGTTGCGATTGTATAAGCGATGCAAAATAATCAGGGCTGTGCAGCAGACGACTGCCATACCAGCTAAACATTTCACCATCAACAAGTTTTATTTCGGCAAGGGGTAATACTTGCTTAATTTCTTGGATGTGTTTTTCTTTAAACGGAAAAGGTTCTGATGAAAGTAAAACCACCTCAGGAGCCAGTTGTTTCAATTCATCCAACTCAACACGCGGATAGCGCAAACTGTCAGTTTCAGGGTTGTATGTAGCCGTTGCAAAACCATGCAGTACATTATCGTATCCGCATAAATCAAGCATATTATGTATAAAAGTGCTGTTACCGGCGCCCATCCAAGGATTGCGCCAAATAAGATAGGCAGCACGGCGGCTATATTCAGCCGGTGGCAGTTGCGCAAAGCCATCTATTATCTTACCGCAAAGCTCATGTGCTTTTTCGCCCGTATCAGTTATTTCGCCCACCATCTCTATCATCAGCAATGCGTCATCAAGGGTTTCAATATCACTTATCCAAACAGGATAGTGTTTGGCAAGCTCTTCTAACTGTGTGCGGTCATTCTCCTCTTTGTTGGCAATAATAAGGTCGGGTTTAAGAGAAGCAATTTGTTCAAAATTCAGTTTTTTAGTTCCTCCAACCTTAGTTTTCGCCCTGAAATGGTCAGAAGGATGGATGCAAAACCAAGTAATACCCACTACTTCTTTTTCAAGTCCTAAATGAAACAATAATTCAGTTTGGCTGGGCACAGTTGATATAATACGCAGGGGCTTTTGGGGTAGGGAGATTTTGCGCCCCATTTGGTCAGTATAATCCACGGTTCAGGGGTTAATTAATGGTTAGGCAAAAGTAAATTGATTTTTTATCGACCCTAAAAAATAGGCGTTAAACGATTGATTTTATACGATGAAGTGCATAAAAAACTTAATGAACCGAAAAGCATGCAACGATGGGGTAAAAGTTGCACTCTTTTACAAAAAAGCCATCTATGTTTTTTTACCGAAAAGTGTAGTTGTGGTGCAAAAGAAACAAAAGTTTTTTTATAACATGCAGCAGGTTTACTACGTTAAATAATTTAAAGGTATGATAGAGTATAAACTGGTATCGCCGGGGGCCGGTAAGGTATTAATTGCCGAACCTTTTTTGGGCGATGATAATTTTAAACGCAGCGTAGTGCTTATTACCGCCTACGAGGCAGAGGGTGTGGTTGGGTTTATTCTTAACCGTCCGTCAGACTTTACGGTTGATGATTTGATGCCTGAGTTTGCTAATGATTACGGCTTTGCGCCCCGCGTGTATTTAGGCGGGCCTGTGCAGCCTGATACGCTGCATTTTGTGCATAAACTGGGTAACAAGATTGCCGATTCAATGCAAATTGGCCCCAACCTGTGGTGGGGCGGCAATGCCGCACAATTGTCTGATTTGATACGTAGAAACTACATTGACGAAAGCGAAATAAGGTTTTTTATGGGATATAGTGGCTGGGCCATGGGTCAACTTGAAATGGAAATTGAAGAGAAGGCATGGATTGTAGCCAATGGTTTTGAAAACTTATTGTTTGATGCTGAAAGTGATAACGAGTTTTGGCGCAAAACAGTGATACGTTTGGGAGGTGATTACAAGCAGCTGGCAAATTATCCCGAAGATGTTCATTGGAATTGATGCCTATGATAAAAAAGAAACTATTAGTATGTGTATTGTTTGTGATAGTAGCCATAGGAAAAGCTAACGGACAGGATATCATCTTTTATAAAAACGGTACTAAAGACTCTGTTAAAATTGTAGAAATAGGGGAAGAAACAGTTTCTTTTAAAAAATACAAACGTCTAAACGGCCCGCTTTATGTTGTACCTAAGTTGGAGCTAAAATTTATTGAATTTGAAAACGGAAGAATTCATGTACTTGATAGCACAAGTGTAAACGAAAACAAATCCTCACAAACCCACATAAGATACATAGGCAACAATATCCTTATGGTTAATATGTTTAGCATTGTACTGGGCAATATTCAATTAGGATATGAAATGCTAACCAATGATGGCAAGGTGGGGTATAAGGCATCAATACTTGCAAGCGTTTTAAGCGAGCAAACTAAAATATCAATGTTATTATTAGGGCTTGATGTAAATTTATATTCCAGCGGGCAAAAATGGGTGAGCCATTATGTAGGGCCTGCAATACGGTATGGATATGTAGATTATTATGAAGAGGGGTTTAACCCGTCAAAACCTTTTGTAGCATGTTTAATAAACAATGGATTTACTTTTAATGCAGGAAACTCATTTTATACAGCAATACAAATAGGGGTGGGTTCGGGTTTTTATGAGTCAAAAATATTCCCTTATGGTTATCTTACCTTAAATTTGGGGGGAAGGTTCTAAAAAACTGTATATAAACTACTATGAAAGCAAACCAACTGTACCTTATTATTATCGCACTATTGTTGTCTGTGCCTGTGTTTAGTCAGGACATTATGTACTTAAAAAACGGAAAGAAAGACACTGTTGCAGTACAGCAAATAACCACAACAAATATTGAGTATAAAAAATACAAAGAACCCGACGGACCTGTGTATCGTTTACCATTGAGCGAGTTACTACTGGTGCAATTTGCCGACGGAAGGATAGAGGTAATAAAAGAAACAAAAACTACTCCTGAAGTTAAAGAAGGGGATGTGCTGGGGCCACGTTTTGTAACCAAAAAGAGGCACGAAGACGATCCTGAATTTATAGCTTCGTTAGGTAAAAATATTATAGGTATTAACATGTTGAATACCATTAATGGTAATATCAACCTGTTTTACGAGCGCATAACCAATGAAGGTAATGTAGGGTTTAAATTTACTGTGAACGGTAGCTTTTTGAAGGGTGAAAACGACCCTAATATTATTACCTACCGCAGAAGATTTACCACAGGGGTTGATGTAAATTTTTACCCATCGGGTCAGGGTAAAATCAAGTATTTCATTGGCCCGGCGTTGCGCTTTGGTATGTTGAGTGTACACGATAATGTGTATTGGGATGGTATTGCAAGAAAATATTACAATTATCCCGCTGAGTTTGATTATTTATCACTATTTTTCAATAACGGAATTACTGTAAATGCCTCATCAAAATTTAATTTTACATTTAATGCAGCGGTGGGTATGGCACGTTTCAGGTATGTGAATTATCAGGCAGGTACCCAGTTTTCGAGAAAATTTAATCAGATTGACGGAATGCTGGGAATTAATTTAGGGTACAGGTTTTAACAGGAAATAATTCACAATGAAAATTATAAAAGCATTATTTCTGTTGATTTTTATCGCGATTGCAACAACAACAAGCGCACAGGAAATAATATTTAAGCGCGACGGTGGCAAAGATACCGTTAAGGTGCTTGAAATAACACCCACCGAAATAATATACAAAAAATTTAAGCGGCAAAACGGCCCCACATACCGTATCAACAAAGCCGATGTGGTGCTGATTGAGCATGAGGACGGTGAAGTAGAGGTGATTGAAGCCCCGCCTGCTCCGCCACCTGTGAAAACTGAAGAGGAGAAGAAGAAAGAGTTTGCCAAATCGTTGGGTAGAAGTATACTCAGCCTTAATTATATGAACTTTTTTATAGGGAATGCTAATGTGGGCTATGAACGGATTTTTGACAGGGCAGGTATTTTTGGGCTTAAGGTTAGTGTTAATTACCACATACCCGATATTGAAAACGATGTGCTTGGGTACGATAGAAAATTTACAGTAGGATTTGATTTTAACTTTTATCCTGCGGGGCACGGCAAGGTCAAATATTTCTTAGGGCCTGCTTTGCGTTTGGGTAGATGGGAAGAGAATTTTTTCGGCTTTTTTGGTGAACCTAAATCTGAGTATAATGCTGTGAGTATATTATTTAATAACGGCTTTTACGTGCAACCTACTAAAGGTTTTTATATGAGTTTTGTAGGAGGGCTAGGTATTGCAAACTTAACGGATCGCAATAATGGTGAAAGCCTTGTTGAACCTGACGGAGTGCTTGGTTTTAATGTGGGGGTAAGGTTTTAAGCAAAAAATGAGTACAATAAAACACCTTGCAAACCCCGCTTTGCAAACCATATTACCTGCCGATGAATGGAAAGGAACTCCTTTTGGCAAAAAAGGGTTTCAAAACATTGAATACCCTTTTTTACCCAGTTTTAACGATTTGCTGAAATGGAAGTTGAGTAAGAACCCGCAAAAAGAGGAAAAGAAGAGCGATAAACAGTTACCCCAAGTAATCGCTTCACCTTCATTTTTAACCACCAATGAAAACATGGTGGTGTGGTTGGGGCACGCTACATTTTTCATTCGCATTAACGGGGTTTCCATTATCACCGATCCGATTTTTGGCAAGTTACCGTTAATAGGCAGGCTTAGCCCGTTTCCGTTTGACCCTAATTTGCTAAAGGACATAGACTACATTTTACTTTCGCACGACCACCGTGATCATTGTGATAAAGCCAGTTTGAAGTTAGTTGCCAAGCTTAATCCGCAAGCCAAAGTGCTCACAGGTTTAGTGCTTGAAACTCTGCTCAAAGAGTGGGGGATTAAAAATGTAGAACCGGCCGGATGGCACCAGCAATACAAAACCGAAGGAGTAGAGGTGTTTTATTTGCCTACTCGCCATTGGGCACGCAGGGAGTTTCATGATACCAACCTTTCGTTATGGGGAGCTTTTGTAATACGTGGGGGAGGTAAAACCATTTATTTTGGTGGAGACTCTGGCTACGGTGGCCATTTTAAGCAGGTAGGACGGCTTTTTTCAGCCATTGATATTAGTATTTTAGGCTGCGGAGCCTATTCACCACGTTGGTTTATGGAGCCCGTGCACATGAATCCCGAGGATGCTGTTACAGCATTTAATGAAACAGGGGCAAAGACAATGTTACCCATGCACTACGGAACATTTGACCTATCGGACGAGCCCTACAGCGAGCCTGTGAGGATATTGAACCGCCTGAAAACAGATGGAAAAATAAACGGAGAATTACAACTACCCGCCATAGGGCAGGCAGTTGTGTTTTAATAGTTAAGATATTGCCTGTATCACATCATACTTGGTGATGATGTGGATATTGCCGCCCCAGTCGCGTACCAGCACAGCACTGTTTTCGCGGGTGATGTGTTTCGATACATCTTCAAGCCTTGCCTGAGGGTCAACAAACGGAAACGAAGGCTGCATTACCTCAGCAATTTTCACATGCTTTAATTCAGGATTATCAATCAAGCGGGCATATAGGTTGTTATCATTCAACGAGCCCACAAACTCACTGCCGCGCACCACAGGTATTTGCGATATATCGTATTTCTGCATCAGCTTCAGCGCATCTTCAACCGTCGCCTCTGCCTCAATAGTTACCAGTTTCAGGTTTTGGTGGCTTTCAATCAGGTTAATGGCTTTAGGGTTTTTCTCTTGTATAAAACCCCTGTCGCGCATCCAATCATCGTTAAACATCTTACCCAAGTAACGGATACCGTGGTCGTGGAAAATCACCACTACCACATCACCTTCTTTGAAACGGTCTTTCATCTGCACGATACCTGCCATTGCAGAACCGGCGCTGTTTCCGGCCATAATGCCTTCTTCGCGGGCTATGCGGCGGGTAAAAATAGCAGCATCTTTGTCTGTAACCTTTTCAAAATGGTCAATCAGGCTGAAATCAACGTTTTGGGGTAAAAAATCCTCACCAATACCCTCGGTTATGTAAGGGTATATTTCATCCTTATCAAAAATGCCGGTTTCCTTATATTTCTTAAACACACTACCGTAAGTGTCAATACCCAATATTTGTATGTTAGGATTCTTTTCTTTCAGATACTTTGCAGTACCGCTGATAGTACCTCCGGTACCAACACCCACCACAAGGTGGGTTATCTTGCCACCGGTTTGCTCCCAAATCTCAGGGCCTGTTTGCTCGTAGTGTGCCTTTGCATTCGATGGATTATCGTATTGGTTAGGTTTCCAAGAATTAGGAATATCATTCACCAATCGGCTCGATACTGAGTAATACGAGCGGGGGTCTTCGGGGTCAACGTCCGTAGGACATACAATCACCTCAGCACCCAACGCCTTTAAGGCATCTATTTTTTCTTTCGATTGCTTATCCGTAGTAGTAAAAATACACTTGTAGCCTTTAATAACGGCAGCAATGGCAAGCCCCATCCCTGTATTTCCGCTGGTGCCTTCTATTATGGTGCCACCGGGTTTTAATACACCGCTTTTTTCAGCATCTTCAATCATTTTCACCGCCATACGGTCTTTTATACTGTTACCGGGGTTAAACGTTTCAACCTTGGCCAGCACAAGGGCGGGAATATCTTTCGTAATGTTGTTTATTTTTACCATAGGAGTATTGCCTATGGTTTCAAGTATGTTATTGCAGTAACGCATGGGCGCGAAGTTAGGCAAATTTTACAAGCCTGTTTTTAGCAATTGTTTAACTTGCTGTTACCACCTATTTTTTCTTTTCTTTGCGTACAAACACACATTAATGAAAAAGCTTACCCTGTTTAGTATTTTACTTTTTTTAGTTATTGCTGCTAACGCTCAATACGATATTAATTATACGTTTTGGAATACAGCTATGAATCCCAATAACTATAATGCTAAGGCAATTAAAAAAGCAGGGTTTAAAAGTGTTAATGTGGTGAGTTATGAGCCTGATGCGGATGATACAGCAGAAACCATCAGAAATGTGTTTTTTAACCGTTACGATGCTGATGGACGTGTTGCATACATTTCAGAAACGGACGGAGGCAACAGATATACCGAGTATGCCTACGATAAAAAAGGGAGGGTAACTAAATACACCAGCGCACCCGGTTTTTGGATAGAGTTTGAATACGATAAAAAGGGCATTAAAATTAAACACAGGGATACCATTAAAAACCGCTGGGATGCCGTTAAAAACCTTTTTACATCAGTAAGCCCGCTGGATACCCAATACCACTACTTTAACAAAGAAGGTAAACTAGAAAAGCACGTAAGAGTTTACAGAGAGGCAAACTTTGCAAAGGGATTTTTTTATAGTGACACCACTTATTATACCTACGATAAAAAGGACAATCTAAGTAGCTATAAATTTATTGAGTTGGATAAGTTTGGCGATACAATTGCCGTTTCTACAGGAGAATACACCTACAATAAAAAGGGGGTGTTAACCAAAGCTATAGTAAAGCATTACTCGTCAGAGTCAAATCTGGTGGATGAAAAAACCGGAAAGTGGCTGCCTGAATTAGAAGAGGAATACACTTATGCCGTTTCAGCCAAGAGTGGCAGGGTGGTCACTCTGTCTTACATAAGCAAGAAAAATTACAACTACGGAGGCTCAATAAATACCGATACTAACTTTATCGACGAAGGCTATATCTATTCACCCGATGGGCTACGCGTAAGTGTATCACGCAGTGCTAACCCGGGTGTGGTTACTCAACAAGTATATACCTACGCCAAGTAATTTTATACATTATGCCGGAGGTTTTTGGTGGCAACTGCTAACTTTTTGCTAATTTGTGCTGACCGGTTATTGAGGCAGAATGAAAACACACATCATAGTAGGAATATTTGTATTGATGGTTGGCAGCGCCAAGGGGCAGTTTGATGATACTTATAACTTTTGGAAAGCTGCCACAAACCCTGATAACAGTAAAGAAGCCTTATTGAAAAAGGAGGGGTATAAGCTGCTTAAAATTGTTGCCTTTGAAGAGGACGAGGAGGACGGTGAGCAGAAGAAAATAGGAGCAAGCACTCTTCAATACGACGATAAAGGAAAGCTGGTATATTACCTGACCGAAAAGGGCAAAGTCCAAACGTATTACAAGTATGAATACGACCGCAGGGGTAAAGTAACTAAGTTTACATACAATAAGGGCAAAAGCGAATACAGCATGGAGTTGTTGCCCGACCGCAAAAAAGGGTACAAAAAAATAACCATTACCGACCCTGCATGGCAATGGGATACTGTTAAATACTTATTGGCCGCCGAAACAGACACTGTTTCGCAATACCTATCGTTTTATAAGAACGGGTTGCCCGAAAAGAACATAAAGATTAAACGACACACAGGCTTTTCTAAAACCATTTACCATTTCGATTCTACCCTATATAAGTACGATCGTTTTGATAATTTGGCCGGTTACCGCCATTCGGTAAGTGATAAAACATCGGGTAAGCTGTGGGATGAAACAGCCGCTTATACCTACAATGCCAAGAAGCAAGTGGTAGAGGCGGTAATAACAAAATTTGTTCACACATTCAGTTCTACACAGGCAAAAATGGTAACTACCCATACGCTAACGTATGATGAAACTACGGGCAACTTGCTAACCCACTCGGTAAAAGTGGTAGAATATTACTACGAGAACGGCGATTTGAAATTTGAGGAAGTTTTTAGTGATACTACCATTGCTTACGGAGATAAAGGGCTGCCCATCAGTCGTGCCGTAAACCGCACCCCGGGTACCCCCTTGTTGGATGCTTATACCTACTCTAAAAAAATAGAATAGCGCAAGGCGAATGCCCCGCGCTATTTGTATTTTCTATTAAGATTGTTACTTCCTTCGCATTACACCTGCTGAAATCAACGACACAATTAAACCCATCGGAACATACTCAACAAACATACCCATTAAAAACATTACCATGGGGTTGCCAAACATCGAAATGTTTTTATCAAGTTCAACAATTTTTTCCTGTTTTTGCAAAGGCTCAAGGTTTAATTTCTCAATTTCACTAATACTGTAATCGCGGTAAAAACTTCCAAAAGGATTTCCGCTTACTGAGTTATATACCGTAAACGTGAGTGCATACATTGCGCCCGCAATCAATGTGATGTATAGCCCGATTAAAAACGCTTTACCAAACTTTACCTTGCCGTTGTTGTGCTTATCTCTGTAGGTTTTTACAGCAATAAAAATGGTTGAAAGAGATAGCAAGATAGACGTGAACCCGAAAATCTCAGCCAGTGTGTAATTCTCCGGGTTTTTCATTAACGGGAACGAAATAAGCATTAGTAGGCAAACAATAATGCTTGAGATAATACCGAAACGGATAAGTACATTTTTCATACAAATATTTTATTTAATTGTTGGCAGCAAATCAACTTTAAAGTAAGCCTGTCACGCATCACCCGTATGGGTGATTTTTAGTATTTATAAGGCTTTTCGTCCAAATGTATCAGAGTGCTCAAGGCAAAATATTCAGGTCTTTTGCACGTTGTATTGCCTGTGTGCGGCGGTTCACATCCAGCTTTGCAAAAATATTGGCAAGGTGGGTCTTTACCGTATTAGGTGATACAAACAATAACTCAGCTACCTCTTGGTTGGTATGCCCGCGAGCAATCAATTCAAGTACCTCGTGTTCACGTTTGCTTATACCCAGTTCCTTTATTTTTTCTTCGTCTATAACACCCGGTGTTCCGCTGCCTTCAACCACAATTAGCGGTTTGTTTTTTGTAAAAAGCCTTGTGCCTACCCAAATACCAACACCGCCAAATACCAATGCAACCAGCAAAGCATAAACTTCAAACGTATTCTCAACAACAATCAGATTAAATTTCAGCAGTTCCATAGCGGCAGCCACAATACCCAGAAGCACTCCGTATAAAATTACCTGCTTTACTAATGCTGCTTTGTTGTTCTTTTTAGCCCCCATATTCTATCAACTACAAAATAAACATATTTTGTTTGATAGATTTGCGGATAAGAAGCATGAAACACGCATACATAATACTTGTATTGGCTATAGTGGCCTTGGTTACGGGTTGTGAGCCCGAAAAAGTTAAGGAGGAAGATAGAGCTGAAAACACTGCAACAACTCCGCTTGATAATTCAAACACGCTTCGTGTAATTGATACAGGGAAAGTATCAACGTTAATACCTACCGGTTGGGTAAATGATTATGATAGCGTTTTTACTGCGGACGAAGCAAAAAAACTGCACAAACTGATTGATGACTTTGAAAAAGAAACAACTGTAGAAATTGCTGTGGTAACGTTAGACACAAGCATGGTAGGGCCAGAAATGACCGATTTATATGCCGCAACGTTTTCGATAGCTAATAAGTGGGGGGTGGGGAAAAAGGGTAAAAACAATGGCATATTGATAGGTATAGCTAAAGGGTGGGAACAGATGTATATACAAAACGCGGAGGGGATAGAGAAGGTACTTACAGATGAGCAAACCCAGCAAATTGTTGATACCGTGTTTTTACCAAACTATGCTAAAAACGAGTTTTATAAAGGCACACGTGACGGATTGCAAGTAATAATGAAACACTTGCGCCAAAACAATGTTAACTAATAACTGATGAAAATATATACCCGTACCGGCGATACCGGAGAAACCAGCCTGTTGGGCGGTACACGAGTACCTAAGCATCATTTACGCATTGAGTGTTACGGCACTGTAGATGAACTGAATTCATGGATTGGGGTGGTGCGTGCCGGTTTTGATGATGAAGGGACACAAACCGTGCTGGATGCGGTGCAAAACAACTTGTTTACCATCGGCTCACACTTGGCTACCGACCCGGCAAAAACCAATGTGAAACTACCTGATTTTGAAGCGCGTGAGATTGATAGGTTAGAACAGGAAATGGACGCTATGGACAAGCAATTACCTCCGTTGAAAAATTTTATTTTACCCGGTGGTTCAGCCGTTGTGGCTAATTGCCACGTTGCACGTTGTGTGTGCCGCCGTACTGAACGTTTGATTACCCATTTGGCAGAAACCGAAGCGGTGAATCCCGATGCGTTAAAGTATATTAATCGCCTATCGGATTACTTGTTTGTATTGGGCCGTTACATCGCGCACAAAACAGGTGCGAGTGAAATTCCTTGGAAACCTAGAGGATAGCCGTCATCCTGAACTTGTTTCAGCATCTCACTCTGTGTTAACCGTTAATGATTAATACGATACCGAAACAAGTTCGGTATGACTGGCAGTTGTTGCCTCCCGTCATCCTGAACTTGTTTCAGCATCTCAAAAACAATGATTATAAAACAAAAACAGCCCGAAAGTAAAATACTTTCGGGCTGTTTTTGTATATGGTTTCTATGAGCTTATCGCCTCATTTTCTTAATTTGAAGAATAGCTTCAGCAGCCGGGGTAAATTTAGGGTCTACTTTTAAAACATCACGGAAGTATTGCTCACCTTTATCAAGGTCGCCGTTAGCCCCGTAAGCTTCTCCCAACAACATAAGTGCGCCAACTTTTATGCTCATATCCTTTGATACCTGGCGTCCGTTTTCAACAGTATTGTAAGCCGTTTTTTGTCGTAATGAACGAGGGTCATCAAGAATCTCTTTCAATAGCTTTTCACCTTCTAAGGCAGTACTATTGCTCATTAGCAATGAGTGGGCATAATTCAGTTTATAAGTCAACTCTTCAGGAAACAAACTCATCAATGTTTTGCTTGCATCTGCTGATTTTTCAGGTTGACCCATTGCTTGTGCAAGTTTCACATTAAGCACCAACATGGCCGTATCGGTTGGTTTTTGCTTCAAATAATCTTTAATAACAACAAGGGCAGCAATTGGCTGGTTGGTTTCAACATACAACTTTGCAAGTGTATCTTTCATACCCAAATTATTGCTATCAACCATCAGGTATGAGTTTAGCGCATAAATGGCAGTATATGGGTCAGCCATTTCCCAAGCTTTCCTAAAAATTTTTAAATCACGTTCGGCTTCAGGGGTCATTTTAAAATCTGATACAGCAGCAGTTTTCCCGCTATCGTTTTTCCCGCCGTTACCGGTTTCTTTGTTGTTCTTACAAGCGGTTGCTAACATGGCAATTACCGCTACTACTAAAACAGCCGTTTTTTTCATCATGGGCAAAGGTATTTTATTTTTTTATTATTAAAACAGTATCCTATTGTCATTATAATCTAAGATTTTCCATCCAGATACCCCTTGTCTATCAACACTGCATTGTTATCTGCGGCCTCAGTGGCCAGTCGGTCACATCGCTCGTTTTCAGGGTGTCCTGCGTGGCCTTTCACCCAGTTAAACCGTATGGTATGCTTCTTATACAGGTTTGCAAAACGCATCCATAAATCGGGGTTCTTTTTGTCTTTAAAACCTTTCTTAATCCAGCCCCACAGCCACCCTTTTTCAACCGCATCGCACACATATTTGCTATCGGTATATATATCAATGTCTAACCCTTCTTTAGTAAGTGCTTCCAGTGCCACAATCACTGCCATCAGCTCCATGCGGTTGTTGGTGGTAAGTTTATAACCCGCCGATAGTTCTTTACGAACTTTGCCCCATACCAAAATAGCACCGTACCCACCCGGTCCCGGGTTTCCCCGCGCCGACCCATCTGTATAAATTTGCAGTTTCAAAGTATCGTTATCGTATTAGTTTTCGGTAAAACCCTTCGTAAGCATCATCGGTTTTCCCGTCGTCGTCGTAATCAATAAACCCTTTTAGGGTCATTGTGGTATCAGTTAGCTCAGCCGCATATTTATTTTCCACCGTACTATCCATTTGCATATATACCAATGTATCGTGGTTAAACATCCATAAACCCGGCTTGCGCAGTTTAATCTGGTCGGCATAATCTTTAAACACCAGCAAATATGCCCCTTCGGCACCGTACTCAATTTCAGCGGGTTTAAGACTCAATTCACGATACTGCTTGTCTTCAAGTACTACTATAGTATCTTTTTCAGCACCTTCTTCCAATGCATTCACTACTGAAGTTTGTTTTTGCAATATCCATCTGCCCACAACTTTCTTTGGATATTCTTTTATGCGCGCATCATTGCCGTTACACCCCGCCAATATGGCAACCAACGCTAAAACGATGCTGATATATATGTGCCTGCTCATAAACTTAACCTTAATAAAGCAGCAAAAGTGCTTATTTTATGCTAATTTTGCGAAATTTTAATTTTTCAACCCCTCTTAATGAATCTAAGAAACATAGCAATTATTGCCCACGTTGACCACGGTAAAACTACACTGGTTGATAAAATACTTTACCAAGCCAACCTGTTCCGTGATAATCAGGAAAAGGGAGAATTGATACTTGATAACAATGATTTGGAGCGCGAACGCGGTATCACCATTTTCTCAAAAAACGTATCGGTACGCTACAAAGATGTAAAAATAAACATTATTGACACCCCTGGTCACGCGGATTTTGGTGGTGAGGTAGAGCGCGTATTGAAAATGGCCGACGGTGTGGTGCTGTTGGTGGATGCTTTTGAAGGCCCAATGCCCCAAACCCGTTTTGTATTGCAAAAGGCACTACAGTTGGGTTTGCGTCCTATTGTGGTGGTAAATAAAGTAGACAAACCTAACTGCCGCCCCGATGAAGTACACGAGGCGGTATTTGAATTATTCTTCCAATTAGATGCTTCTGAAGAGCAGTTGGACTTCCCAACGGTTTACGGCAGCTCTAAGCAAGGCTGGTTTGGTCCTGATTGGAAAACTCCTACCGAAGATATTTCGTTCTTGTTAGATACTATCCTTGAGCACGTTCCACAGCCTAAAATTGCCGATGGTACCTTGCAAATGCAAATTACCTCGTTAGATTTCAGCAGCTTTTTAGGACGTATTGCCGTTGGTAAAGTAACAAGGGGAATGATTAAAGAAGGAATGCCTGTGAAGTTGATGAAAGCTGACGGAAAGGTTATTCAAGCCCGTATTAAAGAACTACAAACGTTTGAAGGACTTGGCCGCAAAAAAGCCGAAGAGGTATTTGCAGGAGATATTTGTGCAGTAGTGGGGTTAGAAGATTTTGGTATTGGTGATACCATTGCCGATTTTGAAAACCCCGAAGCACTTGCTATGATAAAAGTGGATGAGCCAACCATGAACATGATGTTTATGATTAACAACTCACCCTTTTTCGGCCAGGATGGTAAGTTTGTTACCTCGCGCCACTTGCGCGACCGTTTGATGAAAGAAACTGAAAAAAACCTTGCTTTGCGTGTGGAAGAAACAGGCAGCAGCGATAGCTTTTTGGTTTACGGACGCGGTATTCTTCACTTGTCAATTCTTATCGAAACCATGCGTCGCGAAGGCTACGAATTTATGGTAGGCCAACCACAAGTATTGGTAAAGGAAATTGACGGAGTGAAGTGCGAACCTTACGAGATTTTGGTGGTAGATGTACCGATGGAATTTGCCGGTAAGGTGATTGATATGGTAACCATGAAAAAAGGCGAAATGCTGATTATGGATACCAAAGGCGACCAACAACACTTAGAGTTTAAAATACCTTCTCGCGGTTTGATTGGTTTGCGTAGCCAAATGCTAACTGCAACCACCGGTGAGGCTATTATGGCGCACCGCTTCAGTGAATATTTACCTTGGAAAGGTGTGGTACCCGGCCGTATCAACGGTGTATTGGTATCAATAGACAGGGGACCTGCTACAGCATACTCGATTGATAAACTGCAAGACCGCGGTATGTTCTTTATTGATCCGGGTGAAACGGTGTACGAAGGACAGATTGTTGGCGAAAACACCCGCCCGATGGATTTGGGTGTAAACCTTGTTAAAGCCAAACAGTTAACCAACATGCGTGCTTCGGGTAAAGACGATAGCAGCCGTGTGGCTCCTAAAGTTCAGTTTTCATTGGAAGAAGCAATGGAATACATACAAGAAGATGAATGTGTGGAAGTAACGCCAAGCATCATTCGCCTTCGTAAATTGATATTAGACGAAAACGAGCGCAAACGCCGAGAAAAAGCAGTTGCCTCAGCATAATTGTTATTAGTTATCGGTTATCGGGGTTGAACATTTCAACCCGATAACCAATAACTGTTAGCAGATAACCAATAACAAATAACCACGATGCAGATACTCGACGGAAAAAAAGTAGCCGCTAAAATAAAAGAAGATATTAAGGCTGAAGTGGATGCAATAAAAGCCGCAGGCAAACGCACCCCGCACCTTGTAGCTATATTGGTTGGCCATGATGGTGCCAGCGAAACCTACGTTGCCAGCAAAGCCAAAGACTGCGAACAACTGGGCATGAGCAGCACTGTTATCCGTTTTGAAGATACTGTAACCGAAAATGAGTTATTGGCCGAAGTGGAGCGCATTAATAACGACCCTCAATACGATGGGTTGATTGTGCAAATGCCGCTTCCCAAACACATCAACCCGTTAAAAGTTACTGAAACCATCAGTTACCAAAAAGACGTGGATGGTTTCCATCCCTACAACGTAGGTCTGATGTTTAAAGGGCTGGATGCCTTTTACCCTGCCACTCCCTATGGAGTGTTGCTGATGTTAGAAGAATACAAAATCCCTACCGAGGGTAAACATTGTGTGGTAATTGGTCGCAGCGATATTGTGGGCAAACCCATGAGTGCATTGATGGCTCGTGCTGCATACCCCGGTAATTGCACCGTAACCGTTTGCCACAGCAAAACCCAAAACATCGAAGAATACACCCGCAAAGCAGATATTCTGATAGTAGCCCTTGGTCGCCCCGAGTTTGTGAAAGCAGATATGATAAAGCCCGGAGCTGTGGTAGTAGACGTGGGTATTACCCGTGTTGATGATGCTACCAATCCCCGTGGCTATGTGATAAAAGGCGACGTAGCTTTTGATGAAGTGGCACCCGTATCGTCGTACATTACGCCAGTTCCCGGTGGCGTGGGCTTAATGACCCGTATCGGACTATTAAAAAATACCTTACAAGCTTATAAAAACCTAAACCCATAATGGAAACCATGCTACATACGGCGGTTCAATTGCCCGTAATGGAGCATTTTTACACCATACAGGGAGAAGGTGCACACAGCGGAGTAGCAGCCTATTTCATTCGTTTAGGTGGCTGTGATGTGGGTTGTTTTTGGTGCGATGTGAAAGAAAGCTGGGATGCTGAACTTCACCCAAAATTTACGATTGAAGAAATCATCAGTTGGCCTGTTGAAGCAAACGCTAAAACTGTTGTGATAACAGGCGGCGAGCCTTTGATGCACAACTTGGATGCGCTTACCCAAGCACTGCACGCCAAAGGAATAAAAACACACATTGAAACATCGGGCGCACACCCGTATAGCGGGCAGTGGGATTGGGTTACCTTTTCACCCAAAAAATTCAAAGAACCGCACCCCTCAATTCTCGATAAAGCCAACGAGCTGAAAGTAATTGTTTATAACAAACACGATTTTGAGTTTGCCCAACAATACGAGCAATTGGTAAACCCCTCGTGTAAATTGTATCTGCAACCTGAGTGGGACAAAAGTGCTCAAATGTTGCCTTTGATTATTGAGTATGTAAAGGCCAATCCGCAGTGGCGTATATCGCTGCAAACCCATAAATACATGGATATTCCTTAGTGTTCAGTGTACAGTTTTTAGTTTTCATTTATTGCAATAAATACCAACTGAAAACTGTAAACAAAAAACTGACAACTAAAAAATCACTATTTTGGCACTCTTATCGTTATAGTTACTGAAAAGAGTTTAAAATACTGATGTTACAAACACCCTACAAAATACTGTTTACGCTGGTTGCCTTTTTCTTTTTCTCGTGTGCAGCCCAAGCACAACCCTTGCCCGATTCGGGTACAAAAAACAAAAAAGCAAAAGAACTTAAGGACCAAGCCATTAATCAGTTTAAGGCCGGACAATTTGAAATGGCTTTGGGAACAGTTGATAAAGCCCTTGAAAAAGACGAAAAATTTATTGACGCTTGGATGCTAAAGGGTGATATATTGGCAGCATTGCTAAAATATACGGAGGCAGAACAAGCGTTTGATAAAGTGTTATTGATAAATGCGGATTACATACGAGCGTTTTATGAGAAAGGACGCATACAAGTAAAAGCCCAAAAATATGCCGAAGCGCGTAAAAACTTGGAGACCTTCAAAACCTACCCATACTCAGAAAAGTTTAAAAAAGAAGTAGCCAACTTGTTGGCCATTTGTGATTTTGCGGAGAGCAGTACCAGTAACCCTGTTCCGTTTAAGCCCATTAACTTGGGACTCTATGTAAACACTAAGGCAATGGAGTATTTTCCCGGGTTAACTGCCGATGAGCAAAAATTATACTTTACCCGATATGCCGAAGGTTACAGCGAAGATTTTTACGAAAGTGTACTAAAAGACAATGTGTGGCAAAAAGCCCGCAACTTGGGTGCTCCTGTAAATACATACGAAAATGAAGGTACAGTATCAATTTCAACCGATGGGCAATACATATTTTACACCGCTTGTAACCGTCCTGATACGAAGGGAAGTTGTGATTTATACTTCTCAAGGTTGGATGGCGACCAGTGGAAGAACCCTATAAATATGCAAGCTCCGGTAAATACTACGGCATGGGAGTCGCAACCCTCATTGTCGTACGATGGGGCTAATATCTATTTTGCCAGCAACCGTCCCGGTGGTTTAGGCGGTATGGATATTTGGGTAACACGGTTTGAAAATAACCGCTTTAGCGAGCCTGAGAACTTAGGCCCAAACATTAACACTGAAGGCGATGAATATACCCCCTTCATACACACGGACAACAAGACATTGTATTTTTCTTCTGACGGTTGGCCGGGTTTGGGACAAGGGGATATTTTTTATACCAAACGCGATGCAGACGGGAACTGGGCAAAACCTACCAACATCGGTTATCCCATTAATACCCCTGCTGATGAAATAGGTTTTATTGTAAACCGCAGCGGTACATGGGCATACTTTGCCAGCGATATGCCGGGCGGTTATGGTGGTTTGGATATCTATAAGTTTGAGTTGTACCCCGAAGCACGTCCTGAAGCATCCAGCTATGCAAAAGGGGTGATTTATGATGCCGAAACGAACGCAAAGCTTGAAGCCAATGCAGAGTTGATAGACCTTGAAACCGGTAAAACCCTTATCACATCACGCAGTAATATAAAAACAGGTGAGTTTTTGATGGTGTTGCAACCCAACAAAAACTACATGCTAAACGTGAACAAAGAGGGCTACTTGTTTTTTTCTGAAAACTTTGGGTTAAAAGAATTTCCCAGCGATCAGCCGTTTATTATCTCGGTGCCTTTGCATAGAATAAAAGTAGGGGAGAAGGTAATTCTTAAAAACGTGTTTTTTGATACCGACAAATTTGATTTGAAGGAGCAATCGAAAGCAGAGCTTAACAAGCTGATTTCCTTATTGAAAGCACAGCCTAAAATGAAGATTGAACTGGGTGGTCACACGGATAACACGGGTAATAAACAAAAGAACATTACACTTTCGCAAAACCGTGCAAAAGCGGTATATGATTACTTAGTAGCCAATGGAATAGTTGCAGACAGGCTTACTTACAAAGGGTATGGAGATGCTAAACCCGTTGCGGATAATAAAACCGAAGAAGGTCGTCGCCAAAACCGCCGTACCGAGTTTATTATTACTGCAAATTGATGAAATAGTTTGATTTACAGGCGTATGGCTCTATTGTTCTAAACTGAACGATAAAAAAGCAACGGTATGTGTTAAAATCACATCTTACTTATAAACCATACGGGAATACTTTTTGATAGAGATTGGATGATGAAGAAGTTTTTAGCAGCATTTATTTTATTAGCCATACCGTTTTCGGCGTTGATGGCGCAACCCATAGCCAACTTTTTAAAAAACAGCCATGATTTTGGTGAAATAAAAGAAGTTGACGGCCCTGTTTCCGCTGATTATTTGTTTGTAAACTCAGGAAATAAACCATTGTTTCTAACCGAAGTAAAACCTTCTTGCGGTTGTACAGAGCCGGATTGGACAAAAGATACCATTTACCCCGGCGATACCGGTTTTGTCCGTGCTAAATTCAACCCTGCGAACATGCCTGGTCCTTTTGAAAAGGTAGTTTATATAGAAACCAATGGAGCGCCCATACACACTACTTTGTTATTTAAAGGTACAGTAATACCGCGCCCAATTGAAATTTGGGATATCTACCCACTTGAGCAAGGCCGTATTAGGATGAATAACAACTTTTTATCATTTGGTACCGCTTATTCGGGTGATATTGATTCTACTGAAATAAAACTATACAACCAAAGCGATAAAGATGTTTGGATTAGCAGTATTACCAATGCACCGTATTATGTAAACTTTGAAACGCCCAGCCACCGCATTCGCCCTAAAGAAGAGGCGGTAATGAAAGTAAAATTTGACACTAAAGCATCAGGCCGTTGGGGCGAACATAACTATGTGTTTTACATGAACACCCTAGACTCGCCTGCTACCAGTAACATTCCCATCTATGCACAAATCCTTATCAAGGAGAAGTTTCCTAAAATGACGAAGAAACAACTGGATAAGGCTCCTAAAATACAGGTGGATGCGCAGATGATGTACTTAGGTAAACTGGTAAAAGGTGATTCGATTGATTTTCAGTTTACAATTACCAACATGGGACAAGAAAAGCTGATTATCCGTAGTGTGAACACCTTGTGCGGTTGCACGGTATCGTCCGTTGATAAGAAAGAACTGAAGCGTGGCGAAAGCACGATATTAAGAGGACGTTTTAACTCAGAAGGTAGGGAAGGCCCGCAGGAAAAATACATCACAGTAGTGAGCAACGACCCTGTAAACCCCGAATTACGACTAGGGTTTACGGCTGAAATAGTTACAAACCCTAACGCACTTAAGTATTAACAACTTCTGCTGAATTTTTTCATACAGCCCTGCGAAACTGCATTCGCGGGGCTTTTTTGTGTAACAGCCCTGCTTCGGCGCAGAATTTGATGAGTAACTATAAATTTGTGATAATAAAATACAGGAATAGTATAGTATGAAGAAGTTAGCAGTTTTTGCAATGGCCGCAATGCTCAGCGGTTTTGCGGGTGCATGGGTATTTTCTTTAACTCAAAAAAATGATACCATCACTTTTTCAGAAGGTTTTGGCAACAATGCCTCGCAAGTTTCATACAAGGGGGCAACACTTAATCAGTCTGATTTTGTAAAGGCCAGCGAAGTAGCCACCCCTGCGGTAGTGTTTATCAAAACTACCTCAAACATGAATCAGCGTCGTAGTTTATGGGACGATTGGTTCGGGTGGGACCCTTTTGGCAGTATGGGACCCGTATCCAGCTCAGGTTCAGGGGTAATAATTAGTAACGACGGTTACATTGTAACCAACAACCACGTGATTGACGGGGCAGATGAAATAGAAGTGGTGTTAAACAACAACAAACGTAATTTTAAAGCCAAAGTAATCGGAGCCGACCCCAGTACCGACCTTGCCGTATTGAAGATTGAAGGCAAAAATTTACCTAAAATCAACTTCGGAAACTCTGAGAACCTTAAAACAGGAGAATGGGTTGTGGCAGTGGGTAACCCTTTTAACCTTACAAGTACTGTAACTGCGGGTATTGTGAGTGCAAAAGGCCGTAATATCAATATTGTAAACAATCAGTTTCCGATAGAATCGTTCATACAAACCGATGCTGCCATTAATCCCGGTAATAGCGGGGGCGCATTGGTAAACGTATCGGGTGAATTGGTGGGTATAAATACCGCCATTGTAAGTAAAACAGGCTCTTACAACGGATACGGGTTTGCAATTCCTTCAAACATTGTAGCCAAAATAGTGAAGGATATGATTGATTTTGGTGATGTGCAACGTGCCTTTACGGGAATGGACGTAAGCGACATAGATGGTGACCTGTACGAAAAACTGAAACAGGACAACGGTGTGTATGTGAATGTATTGCAAACCGATGGGCCTGCCGACAAAGCCGGCGTGAAAGAGGGAGATGTGATAATGAAGGTAAATGGCAAAACAGTTAACAGCAAAGCCGAGTTTGATGAGCAAATAGCCTACCATCGCCCCGGTGATAAAGTGAAGCTTATTGTTGACCGTAAAGGGACTGAAAAGGAATATTCACTAACGCTAACTAACCGAGATGGGAATACTGAAGTTACTAAAAAGGAAAGCATTACCTCAACGATTTTAGGAGCTGATTTTGAGCCTATTTCAAAACTTGAGCGTGAGAAATACAAAGTAAAAGGCGGCTACAGGGTAAGTAGCATTCGCAGCGGTCGCATTCGTAACATGGGCATACCCGAAGGGTTTATCTTTGTTGCCTTAAACAAGGTAGAGTATACCGATGTTACTACTTTTATAAAAGATTTTGAACGTGTGAAAGGACAGGTAACCATTGAGGGGATACACCCCAACGGTAGCCGAGGGTTCTATTCATTTTTCTATTATTAATGGTACTGATATAAAGACAAAAGCCCTGAAGACACAACTCTTCAGGGCTTTTTTGTTTTCATAGTTTATTACATCGGAGGCATTTCATCCGCACTTGGGCCATAGCTGCCGGGGATGGGTATATTCAGCAGGCGCAAAAACACTCCTAATTGTGCGCGGTGGTGTACAATTTGGCAATACGTCATACGTACCACTTCGTACTTAGTATCGGTGTTGTAAATTTCATCCCCGTTACGTAGTGTCCACGTATCAGTTAGCAGCTTTTGCTCATCCGCTTTTCCAAGCTCTGTTTTACCTTCAATAAGGCTTTTCTCAAAGTAGGCCAAAAGCTCTTCAGTGCTGCTAATAGGCACAGGTTGGTAAGGATTAACCGCAAAATCAAGTTCGCTGGTAGTAATGGTCATCGCAACCCAAGTGGGTAGCTCTGCTACGTGCGTAGCCAATTGTTGCAGCGACATACTTTTGGGGTGGGGTTTCCATGCAAACTTATCGGCAGGAACAATTGATAGCATTTTGCGCGTTGTTTCGGCTTCGTGCTCCATCTCTTTCAGCATCAGATTAATTAATGTACTCATAGTATTTGTATTAGTTGATGGTACAAACTTCAATACCGCAACTGACAGCCCTATGTCAACAGTATTTTTACAGCTAAATTTTTTTTAAAGAAATACCTAATTGGGCGGCATACCGTTTTATAAATAACCAACAAACCCCTTGCTTTTATAAATTTGTAGCAATGCTTAAAAAACTCGTATCACTGCTGGCAGCAATACTGCCTTTTGCACTTCACAGTCAGGACATAGTGCAGGTAAATTTTACTGAAACAGCTTATGATGAGCGTTATCACAAAGGCAAGTTAATAGTCCCTATATTCAGGTACACCTCGCCTGAGATTGAAGAGTACGAAAAATTTGGTGCACCCGGCAAAAAAGCCCTTGATAAATTCACATTGAAAAAACTACCCGATATGACAGGCTGTGTAGATACTGCCTATGGGTTTATTTATTACACCGGTGTGCCATCCAATACCAACAGGGGCTATATTACCCTGCTGATAGGTAATTATCGCCGCAGTTGGGATAAAATAGCCCAGTTATACGTCGATCGTAATAACAACCTTGATTTTACCGACGACGGGCCTGCTATCTCAATTCCCTTTTTTACAGAATACTTAGACGTTGAGTTTGTCAATCCTGCTGCCGAAGGTGCCGTGTATAAAGTGAGATTGAGCCGTTTTCCCATGGATAAGGATGCCAAATACCGCCAGTTGATGGATGAGTTTTACCAACGGAACCAGGGCAATAAGGTATTTGCAGGCATTGACTACAGCTTTAAGGAAAACCGCATGAATATGAAGGGCACCACCTACATAAACGGAACTGACACCTTTAGGATAGGCTTGTATGACGGAAACTACGACGGATTATACACTAATGCTGAGTTTGACCTTATTTATGTGGCAAAACAAGGCGATAGTATATTCTTAGATGATTATAGGTTTGTATTTCAGGATGGGATGAAAGATGCTGAGTTTGAGTGGAATTTTAAAGTATATAAAGTAACCGAACTTGACCCAGCAGGCCGTTTTATGAAGTTTTATTGGGATAAAAATGCTCAATCGAGGAAGGCACTGCGGATAGGAAAAAAAATACCCAAGTTTGAATTTTACCTAACCGATGCTAAAACGGTTAAGAAGATTAAGAAATACCGCAAGAAGGGGTTGTATGTTTACTTTTACAGCCTTGAAAATCCCAATATAGAAGAAGATACAGCCATTTTACGCCAACTGCACAACAAATACAGTAATTGTCTAAATGTGGTTACCCTAAACTACGGTGATTATTACAAAACCCTTAATGCCATAAAGGTGCTGGATGCAGTACCCTACACAATGGGAATCGGTAACCGACGGCTAAACCGTATGTTTAATATTGAGCAACTGCCCACGGGTTTCTTGTGCCGCAAACGTTTGCGACTATCACACATTGGTGTTACCCCCAAAGATGTATGGGAGCTGATGGAGAAGGGGAGTAAGAAAGACTAAATCCTATTGGTTTTCAGAAACTCGTCTGTTGTTTCGTTCAACTCGATTGATTTTTGCTGGTGGTATTGTTGTTTATCGGTATTACCAACGGCAGCATAGGCTTTTGCTAAATAGAAGTGAATTAAATCAGTGCTATCGTCCATTGATAAAGCCTGTTCCAGATTTTCAAGTGCATCGGCATATTCGTGCTTCAACAAATAATAAATGCCCAATGTCCTCCAGACGTATGAATTACTATCGTCAAAATTAAGAGAAGAAACGATATCAGAGTATCCACTAACCAAGTCGTCTGTTTGTAGCCTGCAAAAACCTCTGTTATTAAAAGGAAAAGCAGCACAATTATCACAATAAAGAGCTTGGGTAAAGTCTTTAATGGCTTCTTCAAACCTTCCAAGCATTAACTTTGCGTATCCGAGATTATTCCACAGCTCCCATTCTTCGTTTCGTATTTTTAACACTTCATCCCAAGCAACTATCAGGGCATTGTAGTCTTTTTCTGCATCTAATTTATCTATAAGCTCATACAGCTTGTTTAGGGTAATGTTTTCATTGAGTGTTGCTTTATCCAAAACAGTATCGCCGGTATTTTTTAAATACTCATAGTTCTGTTTAAAAGCAAGCTTGGTATTTTTGTTAAGCAGTTTGTGTACTTTTTCAAATTCGGTATTGGTAATGTAGCATATCAGTGCGTTTATATACGCTATTGCTTGTTCGGGAAATGTTGTAATAATTGATTTTTTTCGTCCTTTTTGCAGAAAATTCCCATTCGCCAAAAACACCCCGAAACCAAAGAACAGGGTTGTTAAAACAACTAAACTGTCATCCTCATTATCAGCACCCTTCTTATGGTAGCCATCTTTAACCAATTTGAACAAGGCCAAATTATAAACCACTACAGCAACAGTACGTTCAATCGACTCAAAATCGTCATCAGTAATTAATAGCTTGTGCTTGGTGATTTTGCGGGGTTTACTATTTGTTTTGACGGCACTTTTGCTATTAGGAATCATTTCATCCCACTGGGTAGTATCGTTGCTGAAGGTTAAAACCACGATATCCTTGGGGTTTACCCCAAAAATGTCGCAGAGTTTTTTGAAGAACGGAATAAATTGCTCTTCCTTTCTCAGGTTATTGTAAGGAAACTCTTCATAATGCGGATAAATAAAGGGTGTTTTAAGAACTCTTTCAAATCCGAAGGTCTCGCCTAACCACAATAAATTATCCTCCACCCACTTTTTATCTTCAGCTGTAATGGTAAGTTTAGGGCGTTTATTGTTAAATAGTCCGAACATAGGATAGAGATATAAGTTTACGTTTCCGGTTTTTAGTAAAGATTGAATAAACAATCTCAGAACTAAAAACCGGAAACTAAAAACTCGAAACTACTTTATATCTCCACTTCCACCACGTTTTTCATCAAATCTTCGATGTTTTCACGTTGGCGTATCAAGTGGGCTTTTCCGTCCAATATCAGCACCTCCGCAGGACGGAAACGACTGTTGTAGTTGTTACTCATGGTGTAGCAATAAGCACCCGCATTGTGAAATGCAAGGATATCCCCTTCGCGCACTTCATTTAGCTTGCGGTCCCAGCCAAACGTATCCGTTTCACAAATGTAGCCCACCACACTGTATATGCGGGGCGTACCACTTGGGTTGCTAATGTTGGTAATGTGGTGGTAGGCATCGTAAAACATAGGGCGTATCAAATGGTTTTGTCCGCTATCAACACCTACAAACACAGTACTGGTAGTTTGCTTAATCACATTTGATTTCACCAAAAAATACCCCGATTCGCTCACCATAAACTTGCCCGGTTCAAACCAAAGCTCAAGCTCACGACCGTACTCATTGCAAAATTGAGCAAAGCGTTTGGTTATCTTTTTACCAATATCCTCAATATCAGTGGTAACGTCGCCTTCTTTATAAGCTACTTTAAACCCGCTGCCAAAATCAATAAACTCCAAATCAGGAAAATCCGCACTTGCTTCAAACAACAATTCAGCACCTTGCAAAAACACTCCCGCATCCAAAAACTCGCTTCCGGTGTGCATGTGCAAGCCTTCTACTTTAATGTTGTGCAACTTTACCACACGGGCTACGTGGCGCATTTGGTAAAAAGAGATACCGAATTTAGAATCGATATGGCCTACTGAAATTTTGGCATTTCCGCCCGCCATAATGTGCGGATTGATACGGATGCACACAGGCACGGTATTGCCGTACAAATTACCAAACTGTTCAAGAATAGAAATATTGTCGATATTGATACGTACGCCTTCGTTTACAGCCATTTGTATCTCTTCGATAGACACACAATTAGGGGAGTATAAAATCTCATGGGGCTCAAAACCTGCTTTTTTAGCCAGCCATACTTCCTGTATAGACACGGCATCAACACCACAGCCTTCCTTCTTCAACAACTTCAACACATTTATGTTATTCAGGGCTTTCATGGCGTACTTTATCTTTATGTTAGTACCATCAAAAGCGTTAACAAGCCTGTGAAACTGCGAAACGATTTTCGCAGCGTCGTAAACATAAACGGGTGTATCATATTGCTCGCATACCGCCAGCAAATCTACCCCACCCAAGGTGTATCGGTTGTTTTCTAACTGCATAAGTGCGCGAAGATACTTGCAGAACGGGCATAATATCAATGCGTGACAGGAGTTTTTTTGCTGTTGGTTATTAGTGGTTGGTTGTTAGGGGTTAGGGATTGGATAGTGAGTGCTTGGCAGTAAACAAACGCTATCTTTGTATTGATGAATGCTACAAGGTTGCTTGATACACAAGGCTTTGATGTTTTTGATAAGGTGTTTGGCGTGGAAGAGATTAGAAGCTTGCAAACCTATTTTGACCGAATAGATGCACCCGATGGCAAAAACTTATTCGCCATCCGTAATTTGTTTGGGAATCACCCCGATTTGCTTCCTTTGGTGTTTACGGAAGGGTTCGCCCGGTTTAAAAACAGCATAGCTCCCGAGTATTCATTGATAAAGGGGGTGTATTTTGATAAGCCCGAAGGGTCAAATTGGTTTGTGGCTTGGCATCAGGATATTACAATATCTGTTACAGACAAAAACACCACAGAAGGATTTATTAATTGGTTGCCCAAAGAATACGGATATTCAGTACAACCTCCGCTTGAATACTTAGAGAACATTGTAACATTACGCATCCATCTTGACGAAACCAATGAGAACAACGGAGCGTTGCGGGTAATACCCAATTCTCACGCAAAAGGGGTAGTTAGGTTGGAGGACGTGAATACGAAAGAAGCTATAACCTGCAATGTAAGCAGCGGTGGAGTAATGGCGATGAAGCCCTTATTAATGCATTCATCAAGAAGAATAACAGAAGGTAACCGCAGGCGGGTAATACACTTGGAGTTTTCTAATAAAAATTTACCCCACGGATTGCATTGGGCTGAGAATATAGATTGGCAGTGAAAACTACCCAACCCCCTGTTACTAATCCCTAACAACCAACCACCAATCACGACTTTGTTTAATCCAACGGTAATAGTAATTTTGAATTGTGCGAAATGAGTATCTGAACCCCGACGACGAACGTCTTTCATCTGCCGAGAAAGAGATTGAGAAGGTATTGCGACCCAAAACCTTTGATGATTTTACGGGACAGGAGAAGGTGATGGAAAACCTGAAGGTGTTTGTGCAAGCTGCCCGCCTTCGCGGTGAGGCTCTTGATCATGTGCTGTTGCACGGCCCTCCGGGATTGGGTAAAACTACGCTTTCACACATTATAGCCAATGAGCTGGAGGCTGGAATTAAAGTAACATCAGGCCCGGTATTGGAGAAACCCGGCGATTTAGCAGGACTGCTTACCAACCTTGAAGAAGGGGATGTACTTTTTATTGATGAGATACACCGCTTGAGCCCCGTTGTTGAAGAGTATTTATATTCAGCAATGGAGGATTATAAAATTGACATTATGCTGGAAAGCGGCCCTAATGCCCGCTCGGTGCAAATCAGTTTAAGTCCCTTTACGCTGATAGGAGCAACCACGCGGTCAGGATTGCTAACTTCGCCGCTGCGCGCGCGTTTTGGCATCACTGCCCGTTTGGAGTATTACGACTCAAAGCTGTTGTGTTCAATATTAATCCGTTCGGCAGGAATATTAAATACTGCCATACAATCCGATGCAGCTTTTGAAATAGCACGCCGCAGCAGGGGAACCCCCCGTATTGCCAATGCGCTATTGCGCCGTACCCGAGATTTTGCCCAAATAAAAGGAGACGGGAAAATAACCATGGAAATTGCCCAAATGGCTTTGGCGGCGTTGAACGTGGATAGCCATGGTCTTGACGAGATGGACAACCGCATTTTGCTTACCATTATTGATAAGTTTAAGGGAGGTCCTGTTGGGCTAACTACCATTGCTACGGCCGTTTCTGAAGAGGCCGGCACGATAGAAGAAGTGTACGAACCCTTTTTGATACAAGAAGGCTACCTGCATCGCACTCCCCGTGGCCGTGAGGCTACTGAAAAAGCCTACCGCCATTTAGGTAAAATACCCTTTAGCAAAGGCGGGAATACGCTACTTTAATTTATTGGTTATCAGTTATTGGTAATCCACGCCTATAAAAGGCCACAACAAGGAGGGAAAAAAACTCACACGGCCAGCGGGTAATCCTTCCCCATACAAAGGGGGAACACAATGGGGTGTATCGCCCACCGCACCCCTTCGACAGGCTCAGGGAACTGCCACACACGAATGTCTATCGTCATTGCGCGGAAGCCGTCTTCGGCTGACAAAGCAATCCGTTCGTACACCTCCCTTAGTCCCTCCTTATCAACGCACAAGCCACCCAAGGAGGGAAACCGCCGCACTGGCTTGCGGGTAATCCTTCCCACTATAAAGGTGGAACACAAGGGAGGTGTCTCACACACCGTACCCTTCGACAGGCCCAGGATGGGCAACCGCACTGGCAACTGTCCTGCTGACGAAGGAAGCATCTTATCCCGCCTTGTTAACACAGTTGGTATAAGGTTCTTCGCAAAGCTCAGAAAGACAGGGTGGGAAAGTATCCTTTAAATTTTCTAAAAACTCATTGCATAAAACCAAAACTAAAAACTAAGTTTGGCTTTGTAGTCGTTATTAGTGCAACCACCCATGTCCTCTGTTCGCAACGTTATCCGTCCGCTAAAAAAAGCAGCCCGTTGGCTGTGGGGTAAACGTTGGTTTAGGTGGCCAGCCATAGCAATTGCCTCAGCGTTTGCAGTGTTTTTTGCTTTACACGTTATTTTTCCCCTTAAAGTAAACGTTGATTACTCGCAGTTGGTAGTGGCTGATGATGGAACAGTACTTTCGGCATACTTGAACAAAGAAGAGAAATGGCGGCTCTATACCGAGTTGAACGAAATTACCCCCGAACTTTCAAAAGCCATTGTTTACAAAGAGGATAAGTACTTCAATTTTCACTTTGGGGTAAACCCCTTTGCTATAGGTCGGGCGTTTTATAACAACCTCACTCAAGGCAGGCGTACATCGGGAGCCTCCACCATTACCATGCAGGTAGCACGGCTGTTGTATCCTGCCAAACGCACTTACGGGAATAAAATCATAGAGATTTTCAGGGCGTTTCAATTAGAGTGGATGTATAGCAAAAAAGAGATTTTGCAGCTATACCTCAATCTTGTTCCCTACGGTAGCAATATCGAGGGGGTAAAATCGGCTACCCTGCTGTATTTGGGTAAAATGCCCAACCACCTTAGTGTATCTGAAATTACAGCATTGGCCATCATTCCCAACCGACCTGTAAGCCTATCATTAGGGGTAAATAATTTTGCCATTGAAAAAGAGCGCAACAAGTGGTTGCAGCGTTTCAAGGCCGAAGGAGTATTTGATGCAAAGGTGATTGACGATGCAATGGTAGAGCCTTTTGATGCACACCGAAGACCGGCCCCTCATTATGCTCCGCATCTTTCTCGCAGGCTAAAGGAGGCAAGTCCTACCGTGCCTATTCTTAAGTCAGCAATAAAATATACCCGTCAGTTAGAGGTTGAAAACATTATCGCCAATTACATCAACCGTTTGCGTACCCTTTCTATACACAATGCCGCAGTGATGGTGGTGGATAATACCACCCGCAAAGTAATCTGCTACGTTGGTTCAGCTGATTTTAACAATCCGTTGGACGGGGGGCAGGTTGACGGGGCTGTGGCCGTTCGGTCACCCGGTAGTGCCCTAAAGCCATTTTTGTATGCCCGAGCGTTTGAGCAAGGGGTAGCTACACCCCGCACAATGATGAACGATGTACCGCTGAATATTTCGGGGTATGAGCCTGAGAACTATGATGAAAAGTTTCACGGTCGCATCAGCGTTGGGCAAGCGTTGGCACTCTCGCTAAACATACCCGCTGTTAAACTGCTCGACCAAGTAACCGTTGATGATTTTAGCAAGCAATTAGTAAAAGCGGGTTTCTCCACCATTAAACAACAAAAGAAAAACTTAGGCTTGTCGCTAATATTGGGCGGTTGCGGGGTGAAGCTGGAGGAAATGGCCGCACTGTACAGTGCCTTTGCTAATTACGGGGTGTATTCGCCGCTTAATTACATGGCAAGCGATACTGTAGCGCTGAAAGTTCCTGTGGTTTCGCCCGAGGCAGCTTACATGGTAACCAATGTGCTTACTCAAATTACCCGACCCGATTTGCCCAACAATTTTCAAAGCAGCCCTCACTTACCCAAAATTGCGTGGAAAACAGGTACCAGCTATGGCCGTCGTGATGCGTGGAGTTTGGGATATAACCGCCGTTATACTATTGGTGTGTGGGTGGGCAATTTTTCAGGTAGGGGAGTGCCTGAACTTTCAGGAGCGGATATAGCTACTCCGTTGCTTTTTGAGATATTTAATAAACTCGATTACAATTCGTCGGTTCATTGGTACAGTCCCCCAAACAAAATTGATTTACGCTTGGTATGTAGCCAAACCGGTGATTTACCCGCCGATTACTGCACCGATTTAGTGCAGGATGTGTTTATACCGGGTATTTCTCCATCGGTAACCTGTAATCACAAAAAGTGGGTAGCCGTAAATGCTGATTCAACGATCAGCTATTGCACAAATTGCCAGCCGTCAAACGGGTTTGTACGCAAAATGTATGATAACCTTGCGCCCGAACTGGTAAGCTATTACGAGTTAAATAAAATTAACTATCCCAAAATCCCACCACACAACCCACAATGCCTGCGGGTGTTTAGGGATAATGCACCACAAATCACTTCTCCCTCTGACGGGACTGAATATTTAGTAGAGGCCGCCGAACCGCAAAAAATTATGTTGAGTGCCCACACCCCAACGGATGTGAAGTTTATTTACTGGTATGTGGATGACAAGTTTTACATGAAAACACCTGCCCGCCAACCTGTGTTTTTTACTCCAAAAACAGGGCGGATAAAAATATCTTGTGCCGATGATAAAGGCCGCAACAGCAACGTATATATAACGGTAGAAGCCTATTAACATTAAACAGTAAGCATTTATCATTTACCAATAAAATGATAAATGCTTACTGTTTAATGAAAACTGTTAAAGCCCTATTGCGTAACGGATTTCCATGATAAAATGCCCCAATAAAGCAGGTTTAAACAAAATAGGTAGTAAAAAGCCATACACTGCCCCGTAAAAGTGGGCGTCGTGGCCAATATTGTCTTGTGCGCGTTTACTCATGTACGATGAGTACACCAAATACAGCACCCCGTATATAATGCCCGGTATAGGTATTGGGATAAAAAACATATAAATACCCATCATAGGGTTAATAAGAATGGCAGCATACAAAACCGCACTCACCGCGCCCGAAGCACCCAAACTATTATACCACGAATGGTTTTTGTGTTTATTAAATGAATATAACGATGCCACTGCAATGCCCGATAGGTAAAGAAAAATGTACAGCAGCTTACCAATTGATCCAAAGAAACCCACAAACGTATTCTCAACCAACTCACCAAAAAAGTAAAGCGTAAGCATGTTCACAATCAGGTGAGGGTAATCGGCGTGAATAAAGCCGTGCGAAATGAACCGATACCACTCTTTGTGTCGGTTTATTATATAAGCATTAAAAATCATCTTATCCATCCTGTCCGGACGTTCAAAGGACATTATGCTTAGTGCCGCAGTAACTATAATAATCAGCAGTGTTATCGAAATCATACTACAAACAAAGCAATTTTAGTAATACACATAGCTTTTACGAGTGTATTTATTACACCATTATCAAGAGAGTTAAAAAATTCAGGCTGTTGTGTTGTAGCTCAATTATCTAATTATTAATTAGTTACATTTAGTTTGCTTAGCTCAAAAAAGAAATTTGATAAAAAGTTGTTAAAAAAATTCGAACCATTCAAACCTTGTACCGTCAAACAATAAAAATTACACCGGTAAGTAGTTTAAAGATTAAAATAAGTTAACAACCACTAATAACTGCCAATATGAAAAAAGTAAGTTTAGTATTGATGATGGTAGCCGCAGCCGCTACAACCTTTTTGGCATCTTGCAAAAAAGATAAGGTAGAAGAAGATTATACTACCGAAAAGGAAATGAGTGAACACATGGCTTTGAGCGAAGCCAATTATACCGATGCAGGCAATATTGCCGATGAAGCCAGCGAGGGTGATTTAGCATCGTATAAAACGGGATGTGCAACGGTTACTCACGATTCAACTGCCAATCCCCGAAAAATAACCGTTGATTTCGGTACAACTAATTGCTTGTGCAACGATAACAAAAATCGCAGGGGAAAAATAATAATTACCTATACAGGTCGTTATCGCGATCCCGGTACTGTTATCACTACCACCTTTGATAATTACTTTGTGGATGATAACGAGGTAAAAGGTACACGCACCGTTACCAATAGCGGGCTTAACTCACAGGGTCAGCCTACGTTTACAATATCGGTAAATGGTTCAGTAATATTATCGGGCGGCAGGGGTACTATTACCCACACAGCCAGCCGCACCCGCACTTGGATAGCCGGCTTCACCACTCCCCGTAATTTGCAGGATGATGTGTATTTGATTGATGGTACCACCACTACAATTGGCCCCAAAGGCGATGAGTTTACTTGTACCATCCGCACCTCGTTGCGTATTGAGTTTAGCTGCCACAACATCGTAAGCGGTATTATTGATTATGTTCGCAAAGGAAGTCGCAACGGCAATGCAAGCATTAACTACGGTAACGGTGCTTGCGATAGGGTAGCTACTGTTACCCTTCCCAACGGCAGGGACTTTAATATACTTCTTCGTTAACAGGTTTTTCTAGTAAAAGGTTACGTTAGCGGGGCTTTATGGCCCCGCTTTTTTTGTTTAATGAGGAACAGATAATTATAGCAATAACAGGTTATTGTGACAAAAGAATGTTAGTATTCTAAGGGCTGTATGTAGATTGGTTATGTTTTATTGCGCTGCCAAAAAATACAATAGCAATCCCCAAAAGTGCATAACTACGATTTGGTAACGTTGGGGTAATAATTCAATTTTGTGATGTGGAATGAACTTTGCAACTATTGCAATGTTCTAAGAAAGATTAGAACCTTATTTTTAAAACATATATATAATAACATGGCAATTGAAATAACCGACAGCAACTTTGAGGAAGTTGTTTTGAACTCAGACAAACCTGTATTGATTGATTTTTGGGCTGAATGGTGTGGCCCTTGCCGCATGGTGGGTCCTTTGGTTGAAGAGATGTCGAAAGAATACGAAGGCAAAGCCATCATTGGTAAACTTGATGTGGATAGCAACCCCAACGTAACCGTTAAATACGGCATACGCAACATACCTGCGTTGTTATACTTTAAAGGTGGTGAAGTGGTTGATCGTCAAGTTGGTGCAGTACCTAAAAACATTTTGTCAGCTAAGTTAGATGCCCAATTGGCATAATCCTGCATAAATGGCAGCTATTGAAATAACCGATAGTAACTTTGAAGAACTGGTGTTGCACGCCGATGTTCCTTCGCTGGTAGAGTTTGGCGCCAAATGGTGCCCTCCTTGCAAGTTGATAGAACCTTTTTTGGCCGAAATGCACCACGAATATGCAGGCAAAGCCGTAATAGGCAAACTGGATGTAGATGATAACCCTGTTGTTTCTACAAAGTTTGGGGTAAGAAATTTACCTACCCTGCTATACTTTAAAAACGGTTTTGTGGTCGATCGCCAAGTGGGCGCAGTACCTAAAAACATTTTGTTAGCTAAGTTAGATGCCCAATTAGGCTAATAAGAAACGCAATTAATTAAAAAGGGGAGCTAATTAGCTCCCCTTTTTGTTTTATCTATTGGGTAATTTTATAATCCACCAATTCCCAAACAACATGGAGTGTATCGTTCTTAATCGACCGTTTGATAATTCCCACATCCCTTGCCAACACAAATTTGTGGTAGGTAAACCTATTTGTATGTTGATTATAATCAGACGTACCAAAAGCAATCCAATCGGTTTCAACACCCAAAGGGAAAGAAAATGTTCCCACCGAAACAGCTTGTTCAGTAGGGGGTAAATGTAGTTTACCATCATATCCTATTACCTTGGTAGTAAGCATGGGGAAAGCCATAAATATTCCTGCCGTGTTAACCTCAGAGGTATAATTATGATATGTGGGACCATGAATACTATATACACTGTTTTTTAAAGAACTGCTGTGTGAATAAACCACTCCGCCTACCTGATACCTTATGAGCGTATCCGAATCAAGTTCCTTTTCGTCTTTAATTCCTAAATGGCTCTTAATAACAGTTATAGTATCTATTTGTTGGCTTATCGAATCTTTATAAACCCAATACGAGCCCTTTTTAAAAATATGGTAAGCAGTAAGGTCAGCACCAATAGTAAGGTCTTTAACAGGTGCTTGTGTGGGCGTAGTGTCTTTTTTGCAACTTGTTGTAAACAAGCATACAGCAACAATGATTAATAGGTAAGTTTTCATGCTTTAGAAACGCCAAACAATTCCTTGTAGTATCCGAACATTTACTTTATCGACCAAACCTGTATAAGAAACTAAAACCTTTGTATTTTCGTTAGCAGTAAACACATGGCAGTAATCACACAAAAAGAGTTAGAACAATACGGAAGCCTTGAGTTGCTTGCCAAGCAAGTGGTTGAAGGTTTTATAACAGGCTTGCACAAAAGCCCATTTCACGGGTTTTCGGTAGAGTTTGCCGAACACAGATTATACAACAAGGGCGAAAGTACCCGCCACATTGATTGGAAATTATTTGCCCGTACTGAAAAACTGTTTGTGAAACGCTATGAGGAGGAAACCAACCTGCGTTGCCAAATAGTAATAGACACTAGCAGCAGTATGTATTACCCCGAAGAGGGGATGAGCAAAATACGATTTTCTATCTACGCTGCTGCGGTATTGATGAGTTTGCTGAAACAACAACGCGATGCTTTCGGGCTTAGCCTTTTTGCGCAAGAGTTAGAGTTTCATTCGCAATGCAAATCTTCCACTGTTCACCATCAGTTGATGCTAGCGCAATTAGAGCAGTTGTTGCTGAAAGAAAAACTAAACCGCAACACTTCGTTGGCCAATGCTCTTACAGCTGTTGCCGACCAAATCCACCGCCGCTC
>CALRQL020000013.1:0-96979 GCA_943370295.1 Agrobacterium sp. 719_389
GAAAAAACAAAAAGAAATGAAGGCCAACTCCGTGAAATCGGTGGTGAAGGAGATTAGGTTTGGCCCCAATACAGATGAGCATGATGTTGATTTTAAATTAAAACATGCCATCAAATTTTTGAGCGAAGGTGCTAAAGTACGTGCCTATGTATTTTACAGGGGACGTGCCATTGTTTACAAAGAACGTGGCGAAGTATTGTTGTTACAATTTGCCGAGAGTTTGGCCGAGTATGGTAAAGTAGAGATGATGCCAAAACTTGAAGGTAAAAAGATGATAATGATGATTGCTCCTAAGCCTAAAAAGTAGTTTTCAGTTGTTTGTTTTCGGTTAAAACCACAGGAAACATAGAGCTGGTTGCAGAAGATATTAAATATTAAACAACGATTTAAACAGATATAGCAATGCCAAAGATGAAAACAGTATCGGGTGCCAAGAAGCGTTTCAGGGTAACCGGTAGCGGAAAAATAAGGATGAACCACTCGTTCAAACGTCACATCCTTACTAAAAAAGGTACTAAGCAAAAACGTAACCTTACTTATGCAGCTTACGTTTGCAAAGCCGATATGAACAATGTTGAGCTAATGCTTACCATTGGTAAATAATTTTAAACCAATTTTTTAACACCGGGATTTAGCCTTAAGTCTCCGATTTTAATCGGGGCGCTAACTACCAAAAAATAAATACTATGCCACGTTCAGTCAACTCCGTTGCCTCGCGCAAAAGAAGAAAAAAAGTCCTTGAGTTAGCCAAAGGCTACTGGGGCGCTCGCAAAAATGTATGGACAGTTGCCAAAACCACTGTAGAGAAGGGTTTGCAATATGCCTACCGCGACCGTAAAACCAAAAAACGCAATTTCCGTGCTTTGTGGATTCAGCGTATTAACGCTGCTACCCGCCAAGAAGGTATGAGCTACTCGGTATTTATGGGTAAAGTACACGATAAAAACATCGGTCTTAACCGTAAAGCACTTGCCGATTTAGCAATGAACAACCCTGAAGCTTTCAAAGCGGTTGTTAATGCAGTAAAATAAGTAAGTTCATTACTTCTAGATATACAAAAGGGGCTTTATGCCCCTTTTTTTATTTCTATCAAGTGAATTACAGATTAAACGTGGTGATACGGTTCTCCCTTTAATATCGTAAAGGCGCGATACAGCTGTTCAGCAAAAATAAGGCGTACCATTTGATGCGAGAAGGTGAGAAGTGATAGTGAAACTTTGGCATCGGCACGGTTGTAAACTTCTTCGCTAAAACCATAAGCCCCTCCGATTACAAATACAATTTGCTGGGCACCCCTGTTCAATAGTTTCTGAACAAAATCAGCCAGTTGAGGCGATGTATATTGTTTACCGTTTTCGTCCAACAGTACCAAAATATCCCCTTGTCCCAATGTTTCTAAAATCAGTTTGCCTTCTTTTTCTTTCAGTTCCTCTTTGCTCAGGTTCTTGGCATTTTTTATATCGGGCAAGGTTTGGGCCTCAAAACGGCAATAGTGTTTCAGTCGACCTGCATAAATGCTAATGCCTTCTTCCAAATACTTATCGGCAGTTTTGCCTATCCACAATAGTTTTATTTTCAAAATGTATTTTATTTTTTGCCTATTCGTCTTTGCGAGAAAGCCATCTTCGGCTGACGAAGCAATCTGTTTCCTATACGCTGAGATTGCTTCGGAAGACCTTGCAATGACGCTGCACTGTCACCCAATCTTCCGCCACTTCAAACGCAGCGAGTTGCCAATTACTACCACATCGCTAAAGGCCATGCTTAATGCACCCAGCATGGGGCTTAGGTAGCCCATAGCTGCCAATGGTATCGCCACTACGTTATAAGCCAATGCCCACAGCAAGTTTTGCTTAATGGTGCTGTAGGTTTTTGTACCAATGTGGTAGGCGGCCACCAGTTTATCCAGTTGGTTGCCAATAAGTATTATGTTGGCACTTTGGCGGGCGGCATCCGTAGCATTTGATAGCGTAATGCCGATATCAGCCTGTGTAAGGGCGGGGGCATCATTAATCCCGTCGCCAACCATGGCCAGCTTGCCTTGTTGCGAAAGCTCTTTCAGTTTGCTTAGTTTATCCTCCGGCAGTTGACTGTGGTAAAACTCTTTTAGTCCCAAACGTTCGGCAACAAAGCTGCATTTCTTTTCATTATCTCCGCTCAACATTAGTGTGCGGATGCCTTTACTGTTTAAAAAGTCTACTACCGTTTTGGCTTCGGGGCGTACTTGGTCTTCAATATCAAAAGAAGCAACCACCATTTTGTTGTAGCTAAGAAAAATATCAGCCTCGTGTTTTATATCGCCAGTACTGTCATCTACAAAATCACGGCTACCCAAACGGTACACAATACCGGTGGCATCTTCGGCCATAATGCCTTTGCCCTTAATTTCTTCAACCTTCATAAACTCCATTTTGCGCCAGTTCCAATCTTTGTAGTCCTCTACAATCGATTTGGCAATGGGGTGGTTGCTCACACTTTCTAAACTGTATATCACTGATTTTGCAACAAAATCAGCGTAGTTGTAAGTGGTAAAGTTTTTTATACGGAAACGTCCGGTGGTAAGTGTTCCTGTTTTGTCAAATACTACGGTTTTTATTTTGCCAAGTTCTTCAATAGTGCCGGCACCTTTTATCAATATCTGGTTTTGCGCCGCACGACCCAAGCCTACCATTACTGCTGTGGGTGTTGCCAATCCCATAGCACAGGGACAAGAAATTACCAGCACGGCAATAGAGCGCAGCAGAGAGTCTGTGGCATCCACACCAAAAGCAAAATAGGAGAGCAGGAAGGTTAGCAGAGCTAATCCCAGTACTACTGGTACAAATACCAAACTTACTTTATCACTGAATTTCTGTATGGGTGGTTTATGTGTTTGAGCATCTTTTACGGCTTGGGTAATTTTTGCTAAAAGGGTATCGCTACCCACCGCTGTTGCCTTGTAATGTATTTTACCGTGATTAACCACAGTGCCGCTAACTACAGGCTTGTCTTTGTCTTTAAATACGGGCATACTTTCTCCCGTAATGGCCGATTCGTCAATTTCGCCGTCGCCGTTTATTACAATTCCATCCACTGCAATACTGTCGCCCGTGGTGGCTTCAATCACATCACCTACTTTAATGTTTTTAAGGTCGGTAGTTTGTATTTCAGTGTGATTGGTAAGCAGGTTGTGAACCACCTTTTTCACCTTTGCAGGTTGTAATTTGTTCAACTCTTCAATGGCAGTGGTGGTACGGGTAACTGCACGCTTTTCAATCAGGTTGCCGAGTAATACAAGAGTGATAATGGTTGCGGCGGTTTCAAAAAACAGGTAGTTTTTTTGTTCGGGCAGACCTTCAAAAACAACAGAACCCCAAATACTGTAAACAAATGCCGAGAAAGAACCTAAAAATATTAGTACGTCCATGTTGGGCGCACCAACTCGGGTAGAGTGATAAGCACTTTTGCCAAAGTGTATGATGCCGATTGCCATTACAGGCAGGCACAGAATAAACTGCACCCTTGGGTCGTGCAAAAAATGCCACGACACAGCCATGTGCAACACTAAGGGGATAGAAAACAGTAAAGAAATTATGAATTTGGCCTCAAGCGAGAATAAGCTCAGGCGTTTTTTTTTTCAGAAGCGGTTGCTTTGTCTTTTACTACGGTATAGCCTAATCCTTCTATATTGTTTATCAGGGCATCTACAGACACATTGGTATCTTTTAAAAACTTGGCTTCGTTGGTAGCATAGCTAACCACTACATCTTTAGCCCCGCCACGTTCCAATACCTTTTGCACGCTCATGGCGCAGCTGTTACAGGTCATGCCGTGTACTTCCAATTCAACCGTTTGCAACTTGTCGTTTTGCATGGTACAAATTTACATGATTTTGCTTGTGAAATAAGTGACTTTAATCATCTACAAGCGTATAATCTTAACAAGTAGCAGTTTTATTTGTTTAAACCTGTCGCGTTAATTCTTTTATAAGGTTTTTGTGCTCAGGGTACTTGTTTGCAAGGGATTCAAAGTCAGCTAACTCAAAATCAGCAAAATCAAAACCCGGGGCAACGGTGCAGCCTACTAAAGCGTACCCTTCACCTTCAACCCGCGAGGCAAACCAACTTCCCGCTTTGATAGTTGTTTGAAACTGCTCACCCTTATCGTAATCCCTTCCCAAACGGTGGGTTGTGAGATTGCCGTTTTCTTCGATTTCATAAACTGTAAGAGTAGAGCCTTCATAAAAATGCCAGCCTTCGTCAGCAGCTATGCGGTGAAAAGCTGAAAATTGTCCGTTTTGCAGTAGAAAGTAAATAGATGTACTTGCGTTGCGCGGCCCTTTGAAGGCAGGCGGTAAATTTTGCAACAGTAGCGGAGAGCGGAACACTTCTTTAAATGCACCGCCTTCCACGTGGCTTTCAAGCCCTAATTTTTCAATCCAATATGCAGCAGATTTCATCAAGGTAAAAATAATGTTTTTGAGGCTTGGCAAGGGTAAAATAAAAAAGCCTTCGCTAATGCGAAGGCTTCTAATTTTTTGGGCGGATGGACGGGATCGAACCGACTACCTCTTGAACCACAATCAAGCGCTCTAACCAAATGAGCTACAACCGCCGTTTGTTTTTGGGAGTGCAAAGATAATATTCAAATTCAATTTTCAAATCAGAAATCAAATTTTATTTGCCAAAAAATTTCAGCTTGTTCCCAATTTACCACATTCCAAAAGCTTTTAAGGTAATCAGTACGTTTGTTTTGGTATTTCAGATAATAGGCGTGTTCCCATACATCCAAGGCTAATACAGGTATTCCTTGGGTTTCAGCAACGTCCATCAATGGGTTGTCTTGGTTGGGGGTAGTGGTTATTTCCAATCCTTTGTTGGTTTTTATCAACCAAACCCAACCTGATCCAAAACGGCCAGCGCCGGCTTTTTCAAATTCTGTTTTAAAGTTATCTAAACTGCCCCACCGTTTTGTAATGGCTTCTAACAAAGCTCCTTTAGGTTGTTGTCCTGTGGCAGGAGTTAAAATCTTCCAAAAGAAGGCGTGGTTCCAATGGCCGCCGCCATGGTTTCTAACAACGGTGCGCACATCTTCGGGCAATGTTGAAACACTTTGCAGCAGTTCTTCTAACGACTTACCCATCATGCTTTGGTGGGCAAATTTAACCTCGTTCAGCTTTTTCAGGTAGGCGGTATGATGCTTGGTATAATGTATTTCCATAGTGAGGGCATCAATGTGTGGCTCAAGGGCATCAAAAGCATAAGGAAGTTTCTCTTGCACATACCCATCGGCTGTAGGGTAGTTTGTAGGTGCTACTTTTGCGGTAATTGCTTGTGTGGTTTTGCAAGCAAAACCGGGTGCTATGGTTATTCCTGCTGCTAATACGGCAGTGGTTTTTATGAAGTCTCGGCGGTGGGTCATATCCTCTGTGATGTGTATTGTAACAATAATGGTACTTCAAACATACTGCCATGTTCATTAAAAAAGCCCTGCCGTATTACTGGCAGGGCTTAATTTATTTAGCTTCAGCGTAAAAATTATTCAGCCTTGAGGGCTTTTTCAATAATAAATATCACATGTTCGCGGTGGGCTTTGGTTTCGGCATCGCCCTTTAATTTGGCAATACGCATTTGTGATAGTATGCTTTGTATAGCTGCTAAAGCAGCTGATTTGCTGATATTATCATACACTGATGTTTTATCAAATATGGTAATCAGTTTTTTGGTGTAAGCTATTTGAAGGTTTTGGCGGATGGTGTTTACATTACCACCTAAGTCTTCTTTAAAAATAGCATCATTCAAATCGGTCAGCATTTCGTTTACGCTATACTTATTGCCATACATGCGGCTGTCAGTAAGGCGTTCCATTACGGTTGGGTGTAGTATGTGGGTAAGGGCAGTAGTTTGTATTGCCAAAGCCCTGTCGTGTATTTTTGGGTCTTCTGTAGAACTGAAGAAGTTAAAGCCCCTGCGTTGCTCTTGCAAGTATTGGTATAGGTTATCAGATGCTTTTAAGGCATTTGGAGCAAAAACATTTTCGGCCAAGGTTTTCATGGCTCTTTTTTGGTCTTCGTATTTAACCGGGGTATAAGGTTGCGTTGCACCTTGTTGTCCCACCATCGCACGGTCTACATAAACACCGCCAATGTAGCGTGAAATAACAGATGCTGCGCCTGCATATTCTGACGACAGTACTAAATAGGCGGTGCGTAATTGCTGGTACGATTGGCCGGCAACGCTAAACTTGTTTTTAATTTCACCCATTACTTTGTTCGCTATTTGCATACGCTCAGTCATGTAGCCAATAGCATCGTTACTAAGGTCGTTTACATTCACACGCGGGTCAATGGCTTTTCCGGGGCTGCGCATATCGTCAGCATCGTTACCAAAAATCAATTTAGGCTCGGTGCTGCGAGAAAGTATCTTTTCAAGGCGTCTTTTCTCTGCATCAGCATCTTTTTCGGCAGTTGAATAACCAAATTCTATCGCCCAATCGTCGTAAGGTCCGGGTTTAGTAGTAAAGTAATTGGTTTGTTTTTTACTGTCCAACCTAAAGTTGGTAGCGGGGTAATCCATTACTGAGCCAATCAAACCAAAGGTTTCAACGGTGTTTTTATCAGCCAATTCTGCGGGGCTAAGCATTTGCGAAGCCTTCATGTTGTGATTAAGGCCCAATGTGTGCCCCATTTCGTGCAGAATAAGGTAGTGCAACGATTGTTTGATAAACTCATCTTTATCCGCTTGGGTTGCGTTGTTCACCATCATGCCGTACAACCCGAAAAGTGTAGTTTGGTGCAAGTAGTGGCCTGCTTCGCAGTAATGGCCTACGTTTTTATCGTGGTTGTCGTTCATTTCGTTCAACATACCTTCAAGGCCAATGGTTCCAAATACATCATTTTGTTTCAAACGGTTGGTGATATAAATGTACTCAAGCATAATATCAGCACCCAAAATCTGTCCCGTACGTGGGTTTACAAAACTGGGGCCATATCCGCCAAACGGAGGGTTGGGCGAAGATGTCCAACGCAACACATTGTAACGAATATCACCGGCATCCCAAGTAGCAGTATCAGGTTGAATTTCCACTTTAACAGCGTTTTTAAATCCGGCTTTTTCAAACGCTTGGTTCCATTTCAATCCCGCTTGTTTTATTGTTTCGCGGTATTCAACAGGGGTTGTATTCTCAATCCACCAAGTAATAGGTGTTACAGGCTCGTCAATAGTTAGTTCAGGGTTTTTCTTTTCAAGGTGCCAGCGGTGTATTACGTCGCGGAAAGGAGTAACACTTTCCGTGGTCATGTCGTTAACCTCGTGTGTAAAATATCCCACGCGGGGGTCGTCATAACGTGGAGTAAAGTTGTTTGTCGGTACCTCAATAAAACTGTGTTGCAACGTAACAGTAACGCTGCGGGCATCGGTAACCTCTGGACCACCCCCAATTACGGGAGATGGATTGTCAAATACATAGTCTACAACAATGTCGGTATTCTCAGGATAGTTACGTATCGAAGAGTATTTTGTTTTGGTTTTGCTTAAACCACCCATATTGAACATAAAAGCAGACATAGGTGTGGGCAGCTGGGTAGGTTTTATTTTACTTAGACCTTCGGTTAGGAATATTGCATCGGCTTCTAATAAGTATTCACCCTTAGCAGTGTCCTCGGCTACAATTTTTTCACTTAATAAAATTGAGGGGGAAATGTTTGCGGTGGCCGATTTGCTGATAGCATTTGTTGAATCGAAGTAAAATCCTGTATTTTCTTTCACAAACTCAATACGGTCGTAAACTTTACGCAGGCTAAATACTTCATTATCGCGATAAGCGCCTCTAAAATGTCCAGTTAGTACCAATCCGTTTTCAGCATAGTTAAAGTAGATAAATTCTTTACTTAACTGCGCCTTCTTAACTACCATGTACGCGTTTCCGGTAACAGTATCCCTGTATAGGGTAAATAAACCTTCGCTTTTGGTACAGTTTTTAGTTTTTTCTTTAATCGATGCTGTTTTTGATTTATTTCCTCCGTCAGCAGGGGGGGGCATTTTGGGGCTTTGGGTTGTTTTTTTTGAGGCACATTGTGCAAAAACAAACACAGAGGCCATTAACAATGTAGTACGCGTTTTCATTATCTACTTTTTCTAGTTCCTAAAAGCAAATAAACGAAATAATACACACAAAGGGTCACAATCGATAAAAGCAACTGTAATTGTGACTAACAAATATTAAATAATTCTCAAAACCAATAAATGAAATTGTTTTTAGAAAAAATGGTATTTGAATTACAATTAAATGAAAAGATAAAAACACACAATTTATGAAAAACTACAGGAAGTTTTTTAAGTTTATTTGTTGTTAACAAGTTGATAGGTAATGTTTTGCATGGAAATAAAAAACCGATGCCCACTTTAAAATAATGTGAGCACCGGTTTATTTATTAAAATATTGGAATAGAAATTACGATTTTTTTGGACGTCCGGGACCACGTTTTACCTCGGCAGTAACCGTGGGCGTTGCGCTTTTAGGGCGACCAGGACTGCGCTTAGCTTCAACAGTAGCAACAGTTTTCGCTGGACGTCCGGGAGCACGTTTAACAACTGCAATCACTTCTGGAAGTGTCTTGCGTGGGCGTCCGGGACCACGTTTTTCGCCTTGGGTTTCTGTAACCGGGCTTTTGCGAGGGCGGCCCGGGGTACGTTTTAACTCGCCTGATGAGCTTATAGGGCTTTTGCGAGGACGACCGGGAGTACGTTTTAGGGTTGTTTCTTCAATAGGTTTGATGCGTGGGCGACCGGGAGTACGTTTTGCAACGGCTATAGGGGCCGCATTTTTACGTGGACGTCCGGGACCACGTTTCTCGCCTGCGGTGTTATTTACAGGGGTTTTACGTGGACGACCAGGGCCACGTTTTTCAGTGGTTTCTTTGGCTTCAACAGGGTTTTTGCGAGGACGACCAGGGCCGCGACGCTCATCTGATATAGCACTTACTGGGTTTTTACGGGGACGGCCGGGGCCTCGTTTAGCAGCTCCGTCTGTGTTTGATTCAAATCCGCTGATTGTAGATAATTTGCGGGGACGGCCACGACCACGCTTTTCAGACAGAACGGGAGCTGAGCCACCTAAGCGACTAAGTACGTTTTCAACCAGTTTAGATAAGTACTCAAGTTTGTTGTAAACCGAGTACATATTGGTAGTATCATCAAGATACATCATGCCCTCACCAAAGTGCAACCAAATTTTATTTATTCCGAATTTCTCTTCTAAAATCTGTGTTACTTCTTGGCTTATGCTTTTTATTTGCCCTTCTTCAAGTTTATATACCGCAACTTGTGATATTCCCAACTCGCGGGCAAATTCATTTTGTGTAAGACCGAGCTCTTTACGTACGGCCTTAAAACGCTCTGATGGTGTGTTCATAATTTATATCGCAAAGCTAATAATTATATTAATTAATACAAATTTATTATACGTTTTGTTTAAAGGTTATAGGATAATATTTAAAATATGCTGTAAGTTGCAGTTAAACAGTGCGAAAAATTGCTTTTGCAAATTTTGCAAAAGCTCAATTTTTTTTGACACAACTGCACATATAATTACAGGCTCATTTATAGGTTATCATACAGTGTTGAAGCAAACTAACTTGTTTTAATTTTTTTAATTTTCTTTTTTACAGGGCTTTGAGCGGTAAAATATAGCAATTAAACAAGTTGTGCTTATACACGATATATACTATTTTTTACAAATACCTGCCAATATTATGCCATACTATAAAATGAAGCTGAATGTTTTGGTTAAAATGTTGTTAACTTAGTTTTTGCTCAAATAATCATAATTTGTATAATACTCTTGAAACATTTGTAAATGTCTAAAATTCAATTTTTAACAAGTTCAATGCGACATTTAAATTTATATCATACCAAACAGTTAACTGTTAATGGACTGAATATTCACTATTAGATATAATCACCCTTTTGATGCAGATATATTCAACTTTTCCCATTTTGGTAATTGCTACCTTTGTAACAAGGTTTTGGATACTAACAGGCACATATTACACATTGACTTAGATTCGTTTTTCGTATCGGTAGAGAGGTTGTTGAACCCTGCGTTAATCGGTAAACCGGTGATTGTGGGCGGCTATAGTGATAGGGGAGTGGTTTCATCGTGCAGTTACGAAGCCCGTAAGTTTGGTGTGAGGTCTGCCATGCCCGTCAGGCAAGCATTAAAGCTTTGTCCTTCTGCAATTGTAGTAAAGGGTAGTATGGGAGAATATGGGCGTTTTTCTAAAATGGTTACCCAAATAATTGCTGAACGTGCACCGTTAATGCAAAAAGCATCTATTGATGAGTTTTATGTTGATATTACCGGTTTGGATAGATTTTTTGGTTGTTTTAAATGGTCGCAGGAGTTAAGGCAGGCAGTGATTAAAAATACAGGGCTGCCCATTTCCTTTGGCTTATCAGTGAATAAGTGCATTGCTAAAATGGCTACTAACCAAGCTAAACCCAATGGTGAATTGTATGTTCCGGCTGATGCAGTTCAGGATTTTTTGAAGCCTCTCAAAGTGGGAAAAATTCCCATGTTGGGAAAAAAGATGGAAGAGTCGTTGAATAAGATGGGAATTGTTACCATTGGTCAATTGGCAGCCTTAAATAAAGACTTTTTAGAAGAGCGGTTTGGTGAATATGGTAAGTATATATGGAAACGTGCCAATGGTATTGATAACAGCCCCGTAGAGCCCTACCATGAACGAAAATCCATTAGTACTGAAAATACATTTCATACAGATACTAACGACACTACATTTTTAGACACAGTGCTTTCTGCAATGGTTGCTGAGCTAACTTACAGATTGCGAAAGGAAAATATGATTACCAGCAGTGTTGCCGTGAAGATACGGTACGAGAACTTTGAAACACATATGCAGCAAGGTGTGATTGAGTTTACCAATGCTGATAATAAGTTGTTGCAAAAGGTGCGTGAGATTTTTGCGAAGGCCTATCACAAAGGAAGGATGGTACGTTTGATTGGGGTAAAGTTTGGCAACTTAACCCACGGGCAGGGGCAAGTAAACTTGTTTGATAACGCTGATTTGCCTGAATTGTATAAGGCAATGGATAAAATAAAATCGAGGTTTGGCGAGGGTGTAATTAAAACCGCCACTGAGTTTGGTACAAAAAAACGACGCCCGCCATCTAATTGATGGCTATGCATTTGATACAGGCGTTAACTTTTTACGTATGTAGGCCGATAGTATCAAAATTATTCCGATAACAAAACAAACGGCGGCAACCCTTTTTGCGGGTTCTGCAAAATCAAAAAACTCACCTGTCATCCAAGTAGCGTTGGCGGTTATCCAAAAGCACACCGCAAGATTGTGCATAAACTCAAACTTGTTTTCAAAACAACGGTAGGCTATGTAGATGGCAAGCGCAATGGTGGGGGCAATCATAATAACACCTAATGTTTTAAACTCTATGGCCCAACAAAGGTCTTTTACCAACCATAATACAATGTGGTAGTTCTCAAATTTTCGTTGCGTATCATCCATACTACAAATATGCAAACAACATTTGCAGCATCACAAACTGTCAGAATATTTTATCAATAGCCGGGCTATATAAATGCCTTTATCTCGAAAGCAAGCCTGTTAACATCAACTTTGTTGTAAGGGTGCAGGGTGTTGGGTAATACAGCAAGTCGTCCGTTTTTAAGTAGCCTGTAGGCAATAATGGTTTCCTCAATGCTCACCATGTTGTCTTTATCGCCCAATCCCAATTGAATTTGGTTTTCTATCTGCGCAAAATCATCTTGGGTAAGGGCGGGTACATTACCTAAATCAAGCATCATTTCTGCTGTTTTTTTGCAAAGCAATTCCCAATTATCACCGTGCATGGCAGCAAGACTTTGGGCAAAGGCAGGCACCTTTTCTTTTATCTTTTCAGTGTTTAGAAGTTTTGATTCGTTGGCAGCAATCTCAGGTGTCCAATTCAGTTTTGTGCCCAAAGTCAAAATTTTCCCAATTGGAGCCATGTTATGTCTTGCCATAAACATGGCTACGTAGCCACCCATTGAATGGCCAAAAATATGCGTTTCGCCGCCGATAGATGCGTTTATAAATGCCGCGGTTTCTTTGGCAAAGTAGTCAATGCTTAGTGAGTTGGGCATTTCTTTTTTACCGTGCCCGCCAAAGTTGAAAGTATAAACGTTGTATGAGTCTTTTAATAGGGGTATCAGGTTTTCAAATTGATCTGAAAACCCAAGTGCGCCGTGCAGTAATAACAGGTTTTGCATGGTTGTTTTTTTGATAAGGTGCAAAATAAGTACTTTACTTATTACACCTGTATGAAAAATTGCGTTTGAGTAATTTGAAGTTGTGGTATTAAAAAAACCAAAAGCCGCCTCCCGGCAGCTTTTGGGGTTCGCAACTGACCTGGGGGACAGTTGCAGCTAACTAACTATATATGGAATTTACAAGTCAGCCAAAGATAAGAAATACTTAGCGCAAAACCGTTATTGTGCCGCTTAGGTTATGATGTTTAGTATCAATACCCAAAGCGTTTATTACATACACGTATGCGCCTTCCTGCACGGGTTCTCCTTTATAAGAACCATCCCAGCTTTCATCCAGGCTATTGCCTGTAAATATTTTTTCGCCATAACGATTGTAAATGTTTATTTCAAACGCTTTTATATAAGCGCCCACTACTTTAAAAATGTTATTGTGTTCATCGCTATTGGGGGTGAATGCTGAGGGAACAAACAAGCTTGAGCGACCATTTGCATCCGCAATGTTTGAGTAACTAACAACGCCTTCGTTGCTTATTGCTTTTACCCGATACGCAATACGGGGTAAATGATTAAACAGGTTGGTGTTATCTGTAAACAATGTATCGGTTGAGTTATTGGTTGCCACTGTGATGAAATTACTGCTGCTGCTCATTTGTTCAACCTCATAGTGGCTTATTCCTTCGTTCCATTGTTGGTAGTTATTCCATTGCACATTCACATTGTCGTTATCATCAGCTTTTGCATTCAATAAAATTGTTTTTCCAATATTGCCGGGGGCACTCACAGCATCGCAAATATCGGTTGTACGGGTGCGGTAGTAGTAGCTTTGGTTGTGAACGTTTACAGTTTCATCAGTAAAACTCCATACTCCCACAGGAGCTTTAAACACCTGTGTAAAGTTTTTGCCATCAGCAGATTTTTCAATCATGTAATATTCAACAGGTGTTTTTTGAAGATAGTTTGGGGCAAACTCAACCAAAATGTTTTTATCATCCTCTACTGTGGCACGCACAATTTTGGCGGGATACACATCTTCAATGTATATAGGGGTTGCAGAAGTATAATTTGAACTTGATAAAAGTTCACCTGTGAACTTTTGAGCATATACAATGTAGGTATAAGTGTTTCCGCAATAAGTTTTTGTATCGGTGTAGGATGTCATAAAGGCAGGCACGGTTTCAATTTTTTTATACACTGTTTCGTTGGCCTCTTTACGGAATATTTGGTAATCACGTACAGAATCCCAGCCTTGGTAAGCACTCCAGCTAACGGTAACAACGTTTGTATCGGCAACGGTTTGCAACAATACAGTGGTGTGACTGCTGCTTTGTGATAGTTTTCCGCAAGCTGTTAGTGTGTGTATTTTATAGGTGTATGACTGTGAAAGGGTGTTCACTTTGTTATCGGTGAAGGTGGTATCTGTAATATTTGTAATGGTTGTGTACAGTTGTTCAGGTTCGCCAAGTGTGCTGCGGTAAATTTGATAAGCTGAGAAGTTTATGTTGTTGTAGGGCGCAAACTCAAGTTTAACTGAGTTGTTTTGCTGAACGGTAACCCTGTAAACAAAAGGAGCTTTTGGGGTAAGAGTGTCAAAAACTACTATATTTTTTGGGGTTGGTGTGGTATCAAAGCAGCCGTTATTGTCTTCAATAACTAATGAAACATTGTAGTTTCCGGGGTTTGTATAAATATGAGCAAGGTTTTGTGCTGTATCCGTTTGTCCGTCACCCCAAATCCATCGACGGTTTTTTACCCCTGCTTGGGCATTGGAGTTATCGGTTGTAGTTAAAGCGCTGTTGCTGCATATTTGCGTATTGCTGATTTGAAAATCAGCATTCAGGTGCATTATTTCAACCGTGTGGTTTTTTGTGGCAATACATCCATTGGTTGCAATGGCTTTCAGTTGCACATTGTGCTTGCCTGTGTTGCTAAACGTACGTTCAGCATTAAAACTATTAGATGTTTCTTTTTCGGTAAATATCCACTCAAAATCAGTATGCAATTGGTTGGTATCCGTTATGTTGTTGAAAGTAAATTTATCGTAAGCACACTTACCGTTAATGGTAAAATCAGGTGCAGGAGCATTATGACCTGCAATAGGGTCTTTAACAGGGTACACTACCAAGCATCCGAAAGTATCTTCTAAAACTAGAGAAGGTTTATAAGTGCCTGCAAGGGTAAATGAACCTGAAGCAGAGGCTCCAATACTCAGTTGGCCGTTACCTAAATCCCAGTTAACAGTTTTTGCATTTTGGCTGGTGGCGGTAAAGTTTGCAGTAAAGGGGACGCAACCGTTATAACGGTCGATAGTATATGTGCCTGTGGGGCCGCCAATTTTTATTTTGGCAGGCTCTGTAACCGAGTCTGAACAACCTTGTGCATCAGTTACTTTGTAAGTGATAGTGTATTGCCCGGGATAAAAATAGGTTTTTGATGGGGCGGGCAATACGGATGTGGCTCCATCGCCAAACCACCATTTTGCTGTTGTGATGGTTGTGTTCTCAGCAACGCTGGCATCAGCAAAACCGGTTACCAAAGGGGGGCAAGTGGTAGCTGTTTTATCAGCGATGAAGCCGGCAGTTATTTTTTTAACCACTACAGGTATAAACGTAGTTGCTGAGTCTGTGCAGCCCAACCCTTGCTCGGTAACAGTTAAGGTGATTTTTGCTAAAGAGTTTTGATGGTATTGTTGAGAAAAGCGGGTAACAGAGTATACGGTTCTATCATTATATACCCAATTGTAACTAAGTTTTCCGCTGTGCATTGATGCTGCCGAGTCGTGCGCAAACTCTACCACTGTATTATCACAATTTAAGGTTTTGTTAGGTAGTACTTTTGCAACGGGCTGTGACATTTTAATGTGTGCAGTTTTTGTAACTGTGCAGCCCAAATTGTCTTTCACGGTAAGGTAAACTGCAATGCCGTTAGTGTTCATTTTTGGCATTGCGGTTTTAAAGGTAAACGGAAGAGTATCAGCTAATGAGTTTATTGTGTTGTAGTTATCGCTCCAGGTGGCTGAAGCAACTCCGTGTTCTGATTTTCCTATTTTTATTAATTGAGCATCTAACGGAAAGCAACCTTGGTTTGGAGTGATGATTGGGGTATAATCTGGACCCAATACTTTTATTGCTTGGGGCTGAGAGGCAGTGTACTTGCAGCCGTATGCGCCGTGTACAGTTAAGGTAATGTGTTGCACGCCGGGCAAAGCAAACTCAGGGGTTATTAATTTGCCTTTTACCGTAGGTTGGTCACCTATTTTCCAAAAGCTGCTGTCAGCACCGGTGGTTGTATCTGTTAGCAATACTTGATTATTAGCACACAATGAGTCGGCTGATTTTGTGAAGCCCGGGGTTAATGGCTTGTTTATAATAAAAACGTGTGCTTTGGTATCGCTACAACCTGTGGCAGTATCTTTTACCAATAAATCAAGGTAGTGTTTGCCGGGTTGTAAGTATTGTTTGAAGCTTTTTGTTTTATTAACCAAAATTCCATCAACATACCAATCGAAAATGTGGCCGCCATAGGATGCATTTTTAAACACAGTGGTATCAAGCAAGCAAGGGTCTTCGGTGATACTGAAACCGGCTATGGGGGCCTTAACGGTTATATAGCTTTGTTTGGTAATTGTATCTGCACAGCCGTTTGATATTGAAATAAGGGTGACTGTGTGCTGGCCCGGGTTTGCTTTGTAATCAGCAAAGGGGTGCGTTTCTTTTGATGTGAAACCGCCGAAATTCCATAAAAAGCTGTCAACATGTTGATTGGTAATATCGGTTAAGTTGGTAAACTTTACCGCCCCCATTTCTTTTCTGCATCCGCTTACCTTGTTGGCCTTAAAATCAGGATTAGTTTTTTTGCCCACTTTAATAGCATCAAACACAAAAGTATCAATGCAACCGCTGTTTTCTTCAACAATCAAACGGGGGTAATAGATGCCCTCAGTGGTGTAGGTAGTAGTGATGTTTTTTGCATTGCTTGTGATGCCGTTGCCCAAGTCCCATGTATAGCTTTTTATTCCGTAGTAGGCATTACTGTTGTTGGTAAATGTTGTTGTAAGAGGTGCGCACCCCTGCTTAACGGATGGGCTGAATGAAGCCGTTAGCGGTTTAATGCGAGCTAAACGCATTTTTTCGCTACTGCCTTTACAACCATTAGCATCAGTAATTACTAGTTTTACATTAAAAACTCCTGCGCTATCATATCGTTTTACAGGATTTTTAAGGGTAGAGGTAGTTCCGTCGCCAAAGTCCCACAACCAACTGTTGGCAGCAGTATTCGCTGAACTGAAAGAGATAGTATGAGGCGCATTACAGCTTAATGGGTTTGTGTGGGCAAATAGTGCCGTAGGGCTTGCAAGTGTTACAACACTATCGGTTTTTACAAGAGTATCGTTGCATCCCTCCGGCGAAGTTATTACCAGCGTTATACTAAACATTCCAACAGTTGTATAGGTGTAAGAAGTATCTTCACTTGTAGCTGAATCGCCATTGCCAAACAACCATTTAACAGTGGCGTTTGCAGGGATGCCTGTGCCCGTATTTTTTAAATATACAGTATGAGGCAGGCAACCTCTTTTATTTTCAAGGGTAAAGTTGGCTTTAGTAGCACCAATGCTTACATAAGTAGGAGCGAGCAATGTTGTTGCGCATTGATTGTCATCCGTAACCGTTAGACTTACATCGTAATTACCTTTATTATGGTAAGTGATTGATGGATTTTCGGCTACTGAACTGTCACCACTACCAAACTTCCACAAATAATTATAGTTTAAGCCTGTTTGTTGGGGTGTGTTGTTTTTAAATGCTACATGTAAAGGAGCCGTGCAACCGCCTTTTGAGTTTGATGTGAATGCAACTTTGGCAGGCAGTGTAGTTTTTATATAAGCTGCTTTATTAAGAAAGTTTTTGCACCCGTTGCTATCTGTAATAATTAGGCTAACTGAAAATTTTCCTTCTGATAGAAAGGCATGTTTCGGGTTTCTTTCGGTTGATTGTGAACCGTCGCCAAAATTCCACAAATAGCTCGTGATTGGTGCCGAAGAATGTATAGCGGTATCCGTAAAGCTAAACTCTTGTCCGGTGCATCCGTTTGTTGTATTTGCTTCAAAAGCCACATCTGGATTGGCAAAAGCCTGCACAGCCAAGTGTTTAATTACTGTATCCTTTGCTCCGTTTTTATCGGTTACAATAAGTTTTACTGTATAGTTACCGGCTTGTGTATAAATGGCACCCGGGTTTTTTAGTGCCGAGGTATTGCCATTGCCAAAATCCCACACGTGTGATAAGCCTGTGCCGGTGGAGTTATCAGTAAACTGAATAATTAGTGGTAAGCATCCTCGAGTTTTGTCTTGGCTGAAATTTGCGTTAAGTGTTACACCTGCTTGGGCACTAAGTTGTAAAGATAGTGTGCCGGCCAAAAGAATAGTTAGAAGGCGGTGCACCCTTGTGCGTAGTTTGTAAATTCCATTCATGTGTAAAAAGTTTTAAAAAAACGCGAGTGAAATTGATGCTCGATTTGTGACATTTACGTTAAAAACCTCCCAGATGGATTTTAACTATCGCAAACCGTGTCACGAATTTCTAAAACTTTTTACTAATATTTTATACTTTTTATTTTGTTTATCCGTTTGTTATTTCATTAATCGCTTCTCTTTTTGTTGTTATTAAATTGATAATAAGTGTTTTAATGTTTAGTTTGTATTGATTCTAAATTATTTCACATGAGCAAAGTCACTTTTTATTTTAATTTTAAGCATTTTATTTTAACTAAAATGATAAAAGTTTCATTTTATTTTAACTTTTGAGTAAAATAGTTTAGTTAAAAGTGATTTTTTAACAAGAGATGGACATCTTTTGCCAAAGTGGATTAGAAAGTTGAAGGACGTGAAAAATGCTCAGGCTTTAAATTAAAGGCGAAATTTATCAGCATCGGCAAGAAAGGGCAATGCAGCTCTAAAGTTAAGCAGCTCAGCTTTTGATAGTTGGTGTGATAATATCTTAGGCTCGTTTACAGCTTCTTGTATTATACTTCCGTTAAAATCAATAATCATGCTGTCTCCACTATGCTCAAAGTTATTACCATCTGTACCAACACGGTTGCTTGCCAATACATAGGTTTGATTTTCAACAGCGCGTGCAGGCAGCAAGGCACGCCAATGGTGTGCACGGCGTTGCGGCCAATTGGCCACATAAATAAGCACATCGTAGTTGTGTGTGTTTCGGCTCCACACCGGAAAACGTAAGTCGTAGCAAATCAAAGGGCATATTTTCCAGCCCAAATAATCCACCAACAAAAGTTGGTCACCCGCTTTGTAGTGTTCAGTTTCGCTACCTAAACCAAACAAATGTTTTTTATCATATTGGCTGTAAGTGCCGTCAGGCTTCACAAACAGCAGGCGATTGAAGTATCCGCTTCTGTCGGGTGCCATAAGGCTACCTACAATTGCTGCATTTTTTTTTGCAGCAATACCCTTCATCCATAATAATCCACGTTCAAATGTATCCGGCGCAAACTTTTCGGGCTTCATGCTAAAACCCGTAGTAAACATTTCGGGTAGTATAAACATATCCGAGGCCGGGGCTGCCGCCAACATATCATCAAACATTGCCAAATTGGCTTCGGTATTTTCCCAGTGCAGGTTTGCCTGTACCACTGATACATTCAGAACGTCTTTTTTTACCATTTGCTAATATTGCACAAAATTTCTGCCGCTTTTTCTAAGGTTTCGTTTTCTTTGGCAAAACAAAAACGTACCACTTTATTGTCTTCGCCGTGTGAGTAGAATACCGAAACCGGTATTGAAGCCACCTTGTACTCTTTGGTGAGCCTTATGGCAAACTCTGTATCTTTTTCTTTTGAAAGTTTTTCGTAGCCCGCTAATTGAAAGTACGAACCGTTGCAGGGGAGCAGTTTAAACTTACTGCCTTTTAACAATCCCGCAAAATAATCGCGCTTTTGCATGTAGAACGATGAAAGCTCAAGCCAGGCATCTTTATTATCCAAAAAACCAGCAATAGCATATTGCATAGGCGTGTTGGTACTAAAGGCCATAAACTGGTATATCTTTCTAAACTCAGCCATCAGGTTGGCAGGGGCCATGCAATAGCCAATTTTCCACCCTGTGGTGTGAAAAGTTTTGCCGAAAGAGGATACTATAAAACTACGTTCGGCCAGTTTGGGGTAGCGTGCTACGCTTTGGTGTTCAATGCCATCAAAAATGATATGTTCGTACACCTCATCGCTCAATATCACAATATCAGTTCCTTCGGTAATTTTTTGCAGCTTTTCCATATCCGCTGATGATAATACTGAGCCCGTGGGGTTGTGGGGCGTATTAATAATAATCATGCGGGTTTTAAACGTAATCAGCTTTTTAATCGATTCCCAATCCACCCTGTACTCAGGGAATTTCATAGGAGCAAACACGGGTCTGCCACCGTTTATTAATATAGCAGGTAAATAGCTGTCGTAAGCGGGTTCAATTATAATTACTTCGTCGCCCTCGCGTACAACTGCCGTAATTGCTGCCCACAATGCCAATGTGGCACCGGGCGTAACGGTTATTTCAGTGTCGGGGTTATAATCCGCACTGTACAATTCGTTGGTTTTTTCGGCAATCTTTTCGCGCAACAATGGCAGTCCCGGCATGGGAGCGTATTGGTTGTGTTGGTTTTTCATGGCTGTAGTAACCAAATCAACCAGCACCGGCGAACAGGTGAAATCAGGGAAACCTTGAGAAAGGTTAATGGCCCCCGATTCTTTTGCCAACGCACTCATCACTGTAAAAATAGTGGTTCCGTGTTTGGGTAGTTTAGAGGCAATGCTTCCGTCAAACTTTAGCATATCAACACTTTGACTTGTAAACCGCCAAAGATATAAGCCGAGGTTTAATAGTTATAAACAATTTGCTTGATTTTAAAAGTTTAATAAGCAATAAAAGATTGCGATGGAAACGAGGTTCGAACTCGCGACCCTCAGATTGGGAAGCTGAAGCTTTACCAACTGAGCTACTCCCGCATGAATTACAAATTTAAATAGGGTGTATTCAATTGTCAAGCACAGTTTTTGTCAGTGATATTTTGTGACATAAATAATAAGTATGTAGTCAAATAGTTTGTACAACTGTACAGATAATAGCACTATCATGGCTCGTGGGCATTTGCGCCTGAAAAACTACTTATGAACAGCTATCCACAGTTATAAAGCTATCAAAGTCAATAAACTATACAGTTGCATGTGTAAATCAAATCTACGTTAACTACCACTATCGCAAGGTTTGATTTATCTTGTTGATTATTAATTGTTTACATAATTGGCATGTTAATTGTTAGTTAATAGCGGTTTAAATAAAGTTTAACTAATATTTAAAGTATGAACACCAGGAATTTCAGTATCCATTACCAAGACCAAAACGGTAGGTGGGTTATTTGCCGGAATGACCAGTGCCAAGACTTTGCCATTTTGAATTTGATTACAAACAAGAAGCTGCTTACTATCACCTTATTGTTGATAGCGGCTGCTGTGGCAGTGGCATACGCTCCCATGATGCCATCATTTAAGCGAAATGTAGTTCCGGTTGCGATAGCTGATACAGAAGCTGCACCGGTGGCAAAAGATACCATCCCAGCATTGACTGATGAGAACTTGCTAGTTGAGATTAAAAACCAAGGGATTATTTGTGAGAAGCATGTATTGGCACAGGCAAAATTAGAATCGCTGCACCTTACCTCGTATTTGTGCCGCAATGCAAATAACCTGTTTGGAATGCGCTACCCCGGAAAGCGTGAAACCACTGCAATTGGGGTGTATTTGCAAGGACAGGATACTATTATATATGGTAATCCGTCAGAATTGAAGAAATATCTTACCAAGCCTACCTATGCTGTATATGCAAGCTGGGTAGATGCGGTAAAAGACTATAAGCTGTGGCAAGAGAGTGCCTTTGACCTAGAAGGAAAATACCTCAGCTTTTTAAACCGTATTTATGCCGAAGCTCCTGACTACGTACACGTAGTGGACAAAATGGCTAAAAAGATTCAGGACTAAGTTTTAGCCCTGATTTGTTCATAGTTAGGTTAGGAAGCCCCGCCGGGAGGATGGGGCTTCTTTTTTATTTTAGTATCTATCAATCACATTACTTAAATGTTCAATGCTAAATGTAAAATGCCCAATATCTTTGCTGCGTGAGTCAGATTTTCCGTTTCAAGCAATTTAACATCAACCAGCAGGATTGTGCCATGAAGATTGGTACCGATGCTATGCTAATGGGCAGTCTTGCCCGACCGGTTGATGCGCAGAATATTTTAGACATAGGTACGGGCACAGGTGTGCTGGCATTAATGATGGCACAGCAATGCCCCCATGCGATAATTGATGCAGTAGAACCCGATAGTATTATGGCTGTGAGGGCCGCTGAAAATTTTGAAAACAGTACTTGGGACTATCGCCTTACGTTATACAACGAGCCACTGCAAGAGTACACCAACTTGGGTATTATCCATTATGAATACATACTATGTAACCCCCCGTATTTTGAGCCATCACCTACTACAAGACCTGATAGGGTAAATGCCCGCAGTACGGTTACTTTGACTTTTGATGAGTTGATGGCGTATGGAGAGCAATTGCTGGACGCACAGGGGAAAATGGGGGTAATTGTACCTGAAGGTGAATATGAAAAACTATTGAGTTCTGCACAAAAGGTAGGTTTGCATCCCGTAAGGCAAGTATTGATAAGCAGTTTTGAGAATAGTCCGGTGATACGACGCGTTACTGAGTTTGCTAAAAAAGCACCTGTTGAGGTAGAACAAGACAGTTTATTCATTTATAATGAAGACAAAACGTGGAGCGAAAAGTACACCATACTCACGGCTGAGTTTCACAACCTTGATAAAGAAGCGTAAGAATTTATCCATAACAGTTGCACAATAGGGTGTTTTAGGCTTTAATTTGAAAGTATGCATATAGCGATAGCAGGAAATATTGGTTCGGGTAAAACAACGTTAACTACCCTTTTGGCAAGGCATTACGGATGGGAACCCCACTACGAGGATGTTGAAGACAACCCTTATATCAGCGATTTTTATGAAGATATGCCCCGCTGGTCGTTCAACCTTCAAATCTATTTCCTTAACAGCCGCTTTAACTCTATTATGCAAATACGCGAAACGGGTCGCAATGTGATACAAGACCGTACCGTCTATGAAGATGCTTACATCTTTGCCCCCAACCTGCACGCCATGGGGCTAATGAGTACCCGTGATTTTGAAAACTACACCCGCCTGTTTAATACACTGAACGAGTTTATTAAAGGGCCCGATTTGCTAATATACCTGCGTGCCAGCATACCTACACTGGTAAACCAAATACAACGCCGTGGCCGTGATTACGAAGATGCAATTCGTTTGGATTACTTGAAACGCCTTAACGAACGTTACGAGGCATGGATTAGCACCTATTCAGGGGGTAAGCTGTTGGTGCTTGATGTTGACAATCTTAATTTTATTGATAACCAAGAACATTTTGGTGAAGTATTACGCAAAATTGAAGCTGAAATAAACGGTTTGTTTTAAGCGATTATTCCTCACTTTCCACAAAGAGTTTTTCATCGATATTTTTGCTTTTTCTTACGATAAGGTTGTGGTAGCAATATCTTTGCGATATGCTACAATTCTACCTTAAATCATTGCTATTTTTATTTTTTAGCAGCGTACTGTTGTCTTCATGCTCACCAACTATAAAACGTTGGGGAATTGGAACGAATGAAATTAAGGATCAATCAGTTGCTTATAAACCTCAGCAAAACATCTTTAAAGAGTATGGCTGGACGAGGCCAAATATTGCAAGCGAAAAGATAAGTTTTACCAATGGGAGTACCCAAATAAACTGGGCAGGACAAAACTATGCGTTGGTTCAAAAAGATTCGAATACTTTAGCACTTGTATCTTCAACAGGAGCGGATACTTTAGTAAGTGAAGAAAAACTATCTGCAAAAGATATTTATTACAACAGAAGTATTCTTAATATAATCACCGTTCAGCGTCAACGATGGGTATCACACACTTCTCATCAAAGTAAGTCCGTACCTGTTCAAAGGTCAAGACAGGTATCTTATCAAACCTATAACTATTCAACCAAATCCTACACAACACAATACCGTACAGAGCATTATACGTCTTACGAATACAGGATGGTGCCAGTAACAACATGGCGTTGGGAAACATACACTGAACAAGATGTAGAAATTCCGGCGTATAAGTACTATAGTTTTAAAGTTGCGGATACGTACTTATTAGTATATAAAATTCCGGTAGGCGATGAGTTTGAATATTATGTGCAAAATGCAGGCTACTTGATAGGACAGGATAAGGATAAACTAAACTATGTAGGGATAGATGTAAACTCAAACGGGCTTTACAATGATGAAATTGACCAACTAATGTTTAATTCATGGAATCCCTATTCAAAATCATCATCATACGTTAAACCTAAAGTATCGTTTCTAGAGAATTTTTGGTTGCCATACAATAAGTTGGAGAACGACTATATGGTAAAAATAGAGCATATAGATAATGAGTTCAGTTTTCTATACGAGAATAACAGGTTCTATAAAAACAAAAAGAAAGGGCGGGTAAAATTTACCAATGTGCCCAAAACAGCTTCATTAGTAGCTAACGGAAAAACCTATAAAATCAAAAACAACAAGAGGTACAAAATACAATACGGTAAGTATAAAATTAAGATTACAAGGCCGGGATACATGGATTATGAGCAATCGATATTGGTAGATGTTTATAGTGAAAACCATACGGTAAATTATGATTCTGTTGGTCGCTCAGGGGTGGTAATCATTGAGAATATATTTCTTGGAAGCTACTTTGTAACAGTTACCTCTGAAAACGGTTACTCAAAAACTGAATTCAATGCTACCTACTTAAATGTACCAATTGGAAAAAACAAAATTAAAATATACGACGGTGGTGTTAGCTATGAGTATGAGGTTGATGTTAGTGCTTATGGTAAAACCACCATTGATTTTGAAGCCGAACTTAAAAAGCTGAAGTCAGAGGAAGCTCCTCCCAGCGAAGAAGAGAAGCAGAATGAAACTACTCCTGCGGAAGAATAACCTCGCATTGTTAATTTGTTGGGCAATCCCAAAAAAGTTACCTTTGCCCATGTTTAAACATTCATTTTAATGGAAAGAACAGCCTTACAAGACACCGTTACCGATGTAGATTTTTTACCTCTTAACGGTACTGATTACGTAGAATTTTACGTGGGCAATGCTAAACAAGCAGCTCACTATTATAAAACTGCCTTTGGTTTCCAAAGCCATGCTTACGCCGGTCCTGAGACGGGTGTGCGCGACCGTGCGTCGTATGTGTTAGTACAAAACAAATTACGTTTTGTGTTTACAACCCCATTGCAGCCTGATGGCGCTATTGCTGATCATATTTTTAAGCACGGTGATGGTGTAAAAGTACTTGCTCTGTGGGTAGACGATGCCCGCAGCGCATGGGAAGAAACCACCAAACGAGGTGCCAAAAGCTATATGGAGCCTGTGGTTGAAAAAGACGAACACGGTGAAGTAGTGCGTGCGGGTATCCATACGTATGGTGATACCATTCACATTTTTGTGGAACGCAAAAACTACAACGGTTTGTTTATGCCCGGCTTTAGGGAGTGGAAAACCAATTACAATCCCACTGAAACAGGGTTGTTATACGTTGACCATTGTGTAGGTAATGTGGGTTGGAACGAAATGAACACTTGGGTTGATTTTTATGCCCGTATCATGGGTTTCCAACAAATTCTTTCGTTTGATGATAAAGACATTTCAACCGAATACTCGGCCTTGATGAGTAAGGTGATGAGCAACGGTAACGGACGTATCAAATTCCCTATTAACGAACCTGCCGAAGGCAAAAAGAAATCACAGGTTGAAGAATACCTTGATTTTTACAAAGGCCAAGGAGTGCAACACGTGGCAATTGCTACCAATAACATTATTGAAACGGTAACGGCTTTGCAAAATCGTGGGGTAGAGTTTTTGAAAGTACCTGCTACATACTACGAAACAGTGCTTGACCGCGTAGGTAAGATTGACGAAGACCTTGCTCCGCTTGCTGAGTTGGGGATTTTGATTGACCGCGACGACGAAGGGTATTTGTTGCAAATATTTACCAAGCCGGTAGAAGACCGTCCTACGTTGTTTTATGAGATTATCCAGCGTAAAGGCGCAAAATCGTTTGGTAAGGGAAATTTTAAGGCATTGTTTGAGGCCATTGAACGCGAACAGGAGTTGAGGGGGAATTTATAAAACATGACGGATACTAAACCGCACAGCAAAGAGGAACTTGAGCTGCTGGAAGGCCCGCGGAAACGCCTAAGTGATTTAGGACTGGCCTTTAAAGTGTTTAAAGAGTTTGTAAGGGGATTCAGAGTGCTTCACTTTGTAGGCCCTTGTGTAACTGTTTTCGGCTCTGCCAGGTTTAAAGAAGACCATAAGTATTACCAATTGGGCGTAGAGGTTGGAAAAAACCTTGCCCAATTGGGTTTTACCGTAATGACGGGGGGAGGTCCCGGTATTATGGAAGCAGCTAACCGCGGGGCTTATGAAAACGGCGGTCGCAGCGTTGGTTGTAATATTGAATTACCGTTTGAGCAATACCCCAACAAATACCTGCACAAGTGGGTAGGCATTAAGTACTTTTTTGTACGCAAGGTGTTTTTGGTAAAATACAGCTACGCACTGGTAGTATTGCCCGGCGGCTTCGGTACCTTGGATGAAATGGCCGAAGTGCTTACGCTTATTCAAACCAAAAAGATTGAAAACTTTCCGGTGGTGCTTATGGGCACCGAATATTGGAACAAGTTTATGGAGTTTGTTGATTTTATGGCAGAGGAAAAAACCATCGACGTACAGGATAAGAAACTAATGTTGGTGACGGATGACATGAAAGAAGCCATGGATTACATACAAACCCATGCCGTTGTTAAATACGGGCTGCGCAAAACAAAAGCCAAAGGCCGTTGGTGGCTGGGCGAAAGTTATTAAACTATGAATTCCGTTGAGGAATACATTTCTCTTCTTCCGGATGATGAACGTTTAGTTGCGGCGCGCTTGCGAAGTATTATCTTAGAAACCTCTCCAAAATTTACTGAGAAGCTCTCATACGGTGTTCCCTACTTTTATATCAACTCAAGGGTTTGTTTTATCTGGCCGGCTTCTTCGCCCTTATCCATACACAAGCAAGGTGTACAGCTTGGGTTTTGCAGGGGCAACCAATTAAGTAATCTTCACGGTATTATGGAAATGGCTGATAGAAAAGTAGTAGGTATAGTACTTTATAATCGGCTAAACGATATAAACGAAGATTTGATAAAGGAGTTATTGTTTGAAGCAATAGAATTGGATGCTTTAGTGGCCACCAAACGGAAGAAGAAGTGAAGTTCTTCGACACCACCTCGTGTTCCGTCTTTCTATAGGAAGGCTTGCGCGATGGCTATCCTGAGCCTGTCGAAGGGTGCTGCGATTCCCCTCTTATTAAGGCTATAAGAATGAGAACTCACCCCAATTTGGTAATGGTCGATATATCAAAACCCCGCAAAAACTCTTCAACCCCCATTCTTTTCTTACCTTCCAGCTGGATGTCTTTTAAACTCAGCCAGCCATCGGCACAGGCTACTTTTATATACTTCTTGTTGTCAGAAAGCAGGGTGCCGCTTGTTGCGGTCAATTCGCCAATTTCTTTATCCGCCCAAAACACTTTTAGAGTTTGTGCGCCTAACTTTGTCCACGCAGTGGGATAGGGCGATAGCCCACGAATGAAGTTGTAAACCGCCTCGGTGGTTTTTGAAAAATCGATCAAGCAATCGTCTTTAAATATTTTAGGGGCGTGTTTGGTCTCAACGCTCAAGTCTTGTTCTTCCAACGCATAGCTGATGCTTTCAATAGCGGTTAAAGTACGCACCATCAACTCAGCCCCAACAACCATTAATTTATCATGCACCGTGCCCGCAGTGTCGGTTTCTGTAATTTCAATCTTGTCGCGTAAAATAATACTGCCCGTGTCAATTTGGTGTTTTAAGAAAAAGGTAGTTACTCCCGTTTCTTTTTCGCCATTAATTACCGCCCAGTTTATCGGAGCGGCACCGCGGTATTGGGGTAATAACGAACCGTGCAGGTTGATAGAACCCAAGGGAGGCATATTCCAAACTGCTTCGGGTAACATCCTAAAGGCAATTATTACAAACAAGTCGGCATTATAAGCCCTAAGTTCTTCAATAAAATCAGGGTTTTTAAGCTTCTCCGGCTGTAATACGGGTAAGTTATGTTCTACTGCAAATTGTTTCACAGCCGATTGCTGCAACTTTAATCCCCGTCCGGCTTGTTTATCAGGAGCAGTCACCACCGCCGCTACTTCAAACCCCGCTTCCATGATTTTTTGCAACGATGCAACCGCAAAATCGGGAGTTCCGAAAAATATAATCTTCAAATCAGTATCTTTATAATATAAATTTGTTGAATGACAATCCTTTAGCTACAACTTTTAGCTTCGGGTTTGCGTTTACAAAAGTACGTGCAACATTTGGTTACAAAAAGCACTCTATTAAAGTAAGGGCGTAGTCGTATTTTTAATGCTTATTATTTGAAACCGAGTATTTATAAATGTATTTGGGCTGTTTTATCAGTTGTGTGTTGTGTTTTAAGTACACGAGCGCAGATAACCTTTATTGAAAATAGGGGGCAGTGGAAAAATACAGTAAAATATAGGGCCGACATACCCGGAGGGCATCTGTATGTTGAAAATGGAAAGCTACATTACATATTAGCCGACCCTGCTCCGTTTAAGGAAATGCACGATAAGCATTTTTACGATAAGCCTGTCCAAATGCACTATTTCAGAGTGATTTTTGAAGGAAGCAACGCTACTCCAACCTATAAAAACGAGCAAACCAGTCCAACTTACTATAATTATTTTTTAGGTAATGACCCTTCAAAATGGGCTACGGGCGTATCAGGTCATCATAAGATTACCATGCAAGAAATATATCCCGGTATTGATTTGGAGATATATTCATCACGCAATCATTCACTTAAGTATAATTTAATTGTAAAACCCGGTGCCAATCCTAATGTAATTAAAATGCGTTATGAAGGGCTCGACGGTATGCATCTTTCAGGCGGCCAATTGCACTTGCAAACCTCTGTGGGTGAGATTTATGAAATGGCTCCCATTTGTTATCAGTTAAATGATACGGCTGTGAAGTTTGTAAAAACTGAGTATTCATTAAAGGATAACCTGCTGACGTTTGATATCAAAGAAAAATACAACCGCAAAAAGAGCTTTGTAATAGACCCGGAACTGGTATTTAGTACCTATTCAGGAGCATTGGGCGATAACTGGGGTTTCACAGGTACTTGGGATAATAACGGAAACGCATATAGTGGCGGTGCTGCTTATGCATACGGTGACCCTAATTTTGGGGGCTCTAACGGTAGTTTTCCGGTTACTCCAGGAGCTTTTCAACGTGTTTTTAGAAACGGTGTTGAAGGGACTAACGAAGATTTAGCACGCGATGCCACTGTATATAAAGTTAGCAGCGATGGGACATCATTAATTTACGCCACTTATTTAGGCGGTACACACAACGAAGAGCCCCACAGTATGGTGGTAAACAGCAGGAATGAGCTGGTGGTATTTGGTACTACGTTTTCAGATGATTTTCCGGTAGCGGCCAACGCTTTTGATAATAGTTTCAACGGGCAGGCTGATATTTTTGTATTCGTTCTAAGTGCTGACGGCAGAAGCATGGTAGGTTCAACATTTATCGGCGGTTCGCGCGTTGATGGATTAAACGGAAATGCCAACCCTGCCGGAACTCCTTTGGCTTACAATTACGGCGACCAATACAGGGGTGAGATAATTGTAGATAAGCAAGACAATATTTATGTGGCTACCAGCACGCAATCTAATATTGGATTTCCCATACAATCAGGATTTCAAACCACGTTGGCAGGCCAGCAGGACGGATGTGTATTTAAAATGAATGAGAATGTTACCGCACTTTCTTGGAGTACCTATTTAGGTAGTCCCGGTTTTGATGTGTGTAATGGAATAGATTTAGACAGTAGAGGAGATGTGTATGTAGCCGGTGCTACTACTTCTGTTATAACCAGTATTGCGGCAGGTATGGGCGAAACTACCAATCCTCCCGGTGGTAATGGGGATGGTTTTTTGGCAAAAATTTCGTCTGACGGTGTACAGTTACTAAATGCAACATACGTGGGTACAAACCTTTACGACCAAGCGTACTTTGTTAAAGTAGATAAATACGACAATCCGTATGTTACCGGACAAACCGAAGGGGTGTGGCCGGTGACTCAGCCGATATACACCCATGCTGACGGGGGACAATTTATTTGCAAATACACCCCTGATCTTAAAACCCGTAGCCGTTCAATGGTGTATGGGCATGGTTTCGTAAGACCTCAAATTTCGCCTTCGGCGTTTTTGGTGGATGAATGTGAACGAATATTTGTAAGCGGATGGGGGGGCACAGTGAACGATGCTCCGGCAGGTCATGGTGGTAATACCTCGCAAATGACTATTACCAATGATGCATATCAAAGAACCACAGATGGGTCAGACTTTTATATTGCCGTGTTTTCGCAAAATCTTGATACTATTTTATACGGTACATTTTTCGGGGGTGTACGTTTTAACCCTGCACAGGGTGAGCACGTAGATGGCGGTACCAGTCGCTTTGATCGTAAAGGGATTATTTACCAATCGGTATGTGCAGGCTGCGGCGGCAATAGTTTGTTTCCAACCACTGTTAATGCACACTCACGTACCAATAACAGCAATAACTGTAATAACGCGATACTGAAACTTGATTTTGAGAACCTGAACAGGGCGCCCGTTATGAACGATGCTTTTTACTCAGTGGTAGCAAAGGATACGCTTGAGTTTACAGTATATGGTACCGACCCCGACCGTTATGATACGCTTTATTTCGAGTCGGATTTGGGTGCATTTAGCAACCCTAATTTCCCTGGAGCTAAACCACAGATAAATACTACCCAGCGAGCATTGCGGCAAGTACCGCTTTCGTTTAGGTGGATAACCGACTGCGAGCATGTTACGGGTGATACTATTTACATGAGGTTTAAGTTGCACGACAAAGGGTGTCCGGATATGAAAACCGATTCGGCCACCATAAAAATATTGGTGCAGGCTCCTCCTTTGTTAGACCCTCCTGATGTATTGTGTGTGGTGCCTGCTACTACTACCAGTATTAAGCTAAGATGGAGTGGGGTAGATACCCTAAGCCCTTATTTTTCGCACGTAATGATTCAAAAAACCGACCCCCAAGGCAATCAGTCGTTATTGGGGCCCTTTAAAAAAGGCGACCCGTTTGAATACATTGATAAAAACGTGTCAGACTATCGTAACCGCAACTATTGTTACACCATTTACACCGTAAATATTTGTGACAAAAAAGGGCAAAGTTCATACACCATTTGTACAAAAGATCAGTTTAATGCTCCTATAAAGTCAACAGAACTTATTACTGCAACAGTGGTGGATAACGAAAATGTGAAGTTGGTTTGGTTTGATACCAAAGAGGATGATTTTGAATCGTATTTAGTGTATCGTTCTCCACGTACTTCAGGCAGTCACTTGGATAAGTTTGAGTTTTACGGTTCAACCAATGTAACTACTGATACCACTTTTGTTGATGATAAAGTGAAGGTAAATAATGAGTCGTACTGTTATCAAATACAGGTAACAGATAAATGCGGACACATTAGCCGTAACAGTAACAAGGCTTGTAATATTGTGTTGCGCGGCCACAGCGATCCATACTTACATACGTTGCGTTGGGATGATTACAAAGAATGGGAAGTAGGTGCGGATAATTATGAACTTATCCGTTGGGATGACCGTATTGACCCTAAGAAAACCATTTATCAGGGTGCACCATCGGTATTAAATTATAACGACGAAGATTTTGATTACGATTGGGGCGGGTATTGGTATAAGGTAGTGGCTCACGAAAGCCAAGGGAATAACGCTATTTCTGAATCGAATGAAATATATCTGATACAAAAACCATTGTTGCACGTTCCAACCAGTTTTACACCTAATAATGATAAACTAAACGATAGTTGGGGGCAAGTGGATGTGTTTGTTAAAGAATACCACATGCAGGTATATAACCGTTGGGGAGAAAAGGTGTTTGAAAGTTTTGATAAAAACGAACAATGGACAGGGGATTTTGCCCGCACCGGCCCTGCTGATAATGTATTTATATGGATTGTGCGCTACACAGGATGGGACAACAGTATCCACAACAAAAAAGGCACAATAACAATATTAAATTAAACTGAAACTTTTTAAGCAACAATGTCCTCAACCTCGTAGTGGGTTTCTCCTTTATTGTTGATAAAGAAATAAATTTTAAAGGTGTTTTCGGTATCGGGTTTATTAATCATAAAAGTAAACTCATACTCTTTGTTCACTTCGTTGTACCCTTCAAAGTTCATATCGTATAATACCGCGTAATTAAAAAAATCGTCGTTAAATTCTTCCCTAAAATTGTGTTTGGTTACTTTTATCTCCTCGCCTTTGTAATCAGGGCCTTTGGGTGTTAAAAAGTATTCAAAATCATAATACACATCCTTTATCATTTTACCCATGGCTTTTCTGGTAAACACTACCAAGCTGGTATCAACAGTGTTTTTTTGCAATTTTACCCCGTATGTTTTACCGTTAAGCTTAAACGTAGTGTCTTTACTGTCTCTAACCGGTGTTTCGGGGAAATTATGCTGTACCATAGCCGGTGCCGAAGGTGCAGAATCATTAGTTGTAGAATCCGCAGCTTGTGTGCTTTGTGTGTTGTTTTTACAACCACCCAAAGCCAACAGCATTATACCAATGTACAAATAAGTATTACGTTGCATTATTACAGCCAATATGAGTTTAATTACTACACAAATTTAGCAGGATAAACACAAAATAAGCAACGGGAGTTTTATAGGTCATAACTATTTCTTCATAGCAATTAAAAACCGTAATATTGCTATCTCTTAACCTTCACATAATATGCGTAAGATTTTATTACTCAGCTATGCTATCCTTTGCGTTTCGATGCTTAAAGCTGCACCCGGCGATACTATTAAAGTAAAAAGCCACGACAAGGTACACATGAATTGGTACGGTAATTTCGACCGTAAGGCAAAATTCCCAGATGCTTCTAAAACATTTAACCGCATTTTGATGCACTACACGTTGGGTTGCCCCACGGGCGGTTGCAGCGAGTGGGATTACACTACCCAAGTACAATTGAGGCACCGAACCGGCAAAATGGACAGTACCCTTAAGCAAACTCCAAATTTTAAGGTGGGCGGTGTTGCTAAAGATTCATTAAGGTATAGCACAACGGTTACTTATAAATACACCTTCAATGCAGTTACTAAAACTACCGACAGTACTGCGAATGATACTTTAAAAATAGATATTTACGGCGACTCGCTAACCCCATTTACTATTACCCAAAGTATTTTCGGGTGGGCCGGAGATTATTACAAGCCAATATTTGATACTACAGGAAAAAAAATAGACTCGGTGTATGTTGGGTATGATGCTCAGTTAAAACGCAAAAACTACAACTATTACGAGGTATTTGAAGTAATTGATAACTTTGAGTTAGGTCGCGTTATTACACCATACAACGGTGGCGTGCCTATTACGTGGCAATACACTTATACATTTGATGTAACCGACTACGCCAGCTTATTGAAAGACAGCGTTGAAATACGTGCTCACTACAGCGGTTATCAGGACGGGTTTACGATTACCCTTGATTTTGAATTTGTGGAAGGTACACCTGCCCGCGAGTGTTACAAAGTGATACCGTTGTGGAACGGCTCATCTGCATACGGTGCTAACCCCTCGATTGAGAACTTTTTAGTGGCTCGCAACGTGGCCATTGATGCCCAAATGAAGCAAGCTGTAGTACGCATTATACAAACCGGACATGGCTTTGGCGGTGCTGATAACTGTGCTGAATTTTGCCAAAAAGAACACTATTTGAAAGTAGGCGGACAAACCCGCTACCAAAAAGTGATTTGGCGCGACAACTGCGGTAAAAACCCTATTTATCCGCAAGGAGGTACTTGGGTGTACGACCGTAGCAACTGGTGCCCCGGTGCTGAAGTATGGCCTTATGATTACGATGTAACCTCATACATTACTGCCAACAGTAATGCTACGATTGATTTGGACATGGAAAGTTATACCAATCAAGGGAATAGCAATCAATCGTACATTATATCGGGAGCATTGTTTTTGTATAAAGAGAATAACTTTGACACCGATGCTTCGCTTGAAGAAGTGATGGCACCCAATAATACGTTGCGCTATGCCCGTATCAACCCCGTGTGCGATTATCCGTTAGTAAAAGTTAAAAACAACGGCGGTGATACCATTAAAAATATCGAGTTCTCATTCGGGCCTAAGGGCGGTACGCGCAATACCTACGTTTGGAACGGTAGTCTTGCTCCGCACCAAACAGCCGAGATTAAAATGGGCACCAACATTAACTATACAGTAAGTACTCCTACTACTGATTTTGAAATGGTGATTGCCAAAGTAAACGGCAAAGCGGATGAAGTAACGTTTAACAACCAACGTAATACCAAGTTTGCAAACACCCCTGTGTACCCTAACCAAATTATTGTGTGGTTGCGTACCAACAACCGTGGTAATGAAAGTAGCTATACCATTAAAGACCACTACGGAAACACAGTGTACTCAAAATCAGGGTTGGCAAACGCTACCTTGTATCAAGATACCTTGAACCTTGTGAACGGCTGCTATACGTTTGAAATGCTGGATGCAGGCGGTGATGGTTTGGGCTTTTGGGCTAATCCCAATGCAGGTACCGGACAGTTGTTTATCAGAAGGGCCAGCAACGGACAAGTAGTTAAAAACTTTGGTACCGATTGGGGTTCATCAATCATACAAAACTTTACTACCGGTTATACATTAGGCGTTGAAGAAACCGCTAACAACCCAGCGGTAACAGTATTCCCCAACCCCAATACAGGGGAGTTTTGGTTGGATATTAACTTACCGAGCGCAGACAATGCTACCGTTAACGTTTTTGACTATAACGGCAGAATGGTGTACAACCGTCAACTTTCGGCTGCTGAGTTTGTAGCTCACAAAGTAAGCCTGCAGGGCATGGCCGATGGTGTGTATATGGTGCAAGTACAAAGCAACAGCGGGGTATTTACCCAAAAGCTGGTTAAAACAGGTAACTAATTCTGTTTAAGAGTTTATAAATAAAAAGGGCGGCAAGGATAAACTTTGCCGCCCTTTTTTAGTATATTGAAGAGATTATATCAATCCGAATTGTTTGAAATGATGGGTGAAGTGCTTGTTGTGGTATGCTTCCCATTCATCGTAAGTTAATGCACCAAAAACAGGGTGTTTTTCTTTTCTTGCTTTATCAGTTGAGTAATGCTGCTCAAACTTTTCAATCTCGTGTTTTAAAGTATTCACCGCATCATCCATGCTTGCCGTGCGGTAGGGGATAGGTTCGGGAGGTAAAATGGGCGATTTAAAATTTTGCTGAAACTCACGATCGCTGAACAAGGCAATCCGTTTTAGTTTTTCAACTTTGTCTTCGGGGGTCAGAGTATCTACCGTCATAGTTCCGTTGCCGATTCTGAAAGTATCGGTAAGGTGTTCTACCATGTGTTGTAGCGTCATACTGCCCCATAGCGGTGTTTTTTCTGAGGGGAGGCCTTTTAGCGTGTCCAAATCAACTTTTCTGAAATCAGCAATCATATCTCAAATTTAAGAATTGTGCCCGCATAAATCATGCCCTGTTGGTTATCTTTGATACATGGTAACCCCTGAAGAACTGAGACAATGGTCATTAGCACTGCCTGATGCAGTTGAACTTCCCCATTTTGAAAAAGCATCGTTTAGGGTACATAAAAAAATATTTGCCACGTTAGATATTGCAAACAATCGTGCTTGCCTGATGCTTTCACCCGAAGAACAATCGGTGTTTACCGTTTACAATAAGGCTGTTATTTATCCAGTGCCCAATAAATGGGGACTTGCCGGTGCCACGTTCATAGAGTTAAGCATTGTACCGCCTGATTTGTTGAAAGATGCGTTGACAGTAGCTTATGAGGGAAAGAAAGCTAAACCAAAAACTAAAAAGTAGCCTTAATAAGAACTACTCCCCCAAATTCAACTCCCGCCCGAAGGTGCCGCCCGTTTCCATCATCCAAGCCACGCCTAAGTGGGCAATGATACCTCCCACAATACTTTTAGTTTCGTATGCGATAACCCCTAATATTAATCCTCCGCCAAAAGAACTAAGGGTTTCACCCAACGGTTTGCCAAAGTGTATAAACACATAAAAGGCTACCATTGGCAGTACACAACCGCGCCCTACATATTTAGCAAAAGCAAGTATCAAAAAGCCGCGGAAAAAGAATTCAGTCATTACAAAATCAAACCCGTAGCAGGTTTCAAACAAAAACACCTTTAAAACTCCCATAGTAGTGCTAAACCCTTCGGGGATAATACGTTGGTACACAGGGTACATATCCAGAAAATCGTTCTGGAAACTGGCCCACGTAATCAACGGTATCATAAAAAGCAGCATCCACAGGTAGGGTTTCAAATCCACCCCTTTAATTTTGAAACCGTACAAAGTCATTTCCTTTCGGTTCACAAACCACCAATAAAACAGCACAGGTATAAAAATTAGCAAGCCTTGGGCAATTTGGTTAAAGGTGCGTTGGGCGTAATAAAAATTTTCGGGCGAGGTATAATTCTGCACCCAAATGCGGTAGCCAAACCATCCGCTGCGGAAACTATACACAATCAATGCAAAAAACAGCAGCCCTAAAAAGCCACGGTTTTTAAGCAAATCGTACCGTTTATAAAAAACAATGTATAACAGGTAGCTGCCCACAAACGGAATGCCGTACATAATGGCACTCGCCAATACATATTTGGGGGAGTTTCCATAGTAAATATGCACGTAGTTTTTCTCGATATCATAGGTATATTCAACATATACCCCTACGGCAACCAATAAAGCTACACAGATAAAATAAGCAGGTTTTACCTCCTCTTTAAAGTAACTTTGTAAATATTTCCATATCTTCTTCATACGCTGCGCGGGCAAATATGCGACTTTTCAACAAACAATGTTTTGCCCTCATTGTAATTTAATTTTGAAGTCGTGTTGAGTCCATAGTCGGTGGTCAACAGTCCACGGTTAAAATACAGTTGACTGTTGACAGCCGTCCGTTGATTTGATAGACAACCTTAAACAGCAAATCGCTCCCATGTTCCTAATATTTGATACCGAAACCACCGGCCTTCCCCGTGATAAAAACGCCCCGCTTACCGATTTTGATAATTGGCCCCGTGCCATACAAATTGCGTGGCAGTTGCACGATGATAAAGGCTATTTGATAGAAGCCAAAAGTCATCTTATCATCCCCGAAGGATTTGACGTGCCTTACGAGGCTTTTAAAATACACGGTATCTCTACCGAAAAGGCAGCTAACGACGGTATCCCGCTAAACGAGGTATTGCGTGAGTTTGAAGAGGCGGTAGATAAAAGCACCTATTTGGTAGGCCACAACATTGAGTTTGACATCAACGTGATGGGCTGCGAGTTTTTGCGCAAGGGATTTGCTGAAAAACTTACCCAAAAGAAAGTAATAGATACCGTTACAGAAACCATTGAGTATTGTGCCCTACCGGGCGGCAGGGGAGGTTTTAAATACCCCAAACTTGAAGAACTGCACCAAAAGCTGTTTGGACGAGGGTTTGACAGTGCCCACAACGCCATTGCCGACGTTGAAGTATCTGCACGCAGTTTCTTTAAACTGCTGGAGTTAGGGGTGATACGCCGCGACGATGTGCGGGTAGCCACCGACATTATGGTGCATTTGGAGGATGTGAAGGGCAGCATTTTGGCTCAACTGGGTAATTTTGAAGATAGCCACGAGAAGCCGGCAACCCCGTCCAAACCAATTATACCCGCAGGGGAGCACAACCTGCACGATGTTTCTTTTGCCCACTTGCACGTACACAGTCAGTTTAGCGTATTGCAAGCCACCAGCGAGATAAAGCAACTGGTGAAAAAAGCAGTGGAAGACAAACAGCCTGCCATTGCCGTTACCGATTTGGGTAATATGTACAGTGCGTTTGATTTTGTGGGAACGGCCATTAAAAACGGTATTAAGCCCATTGTGGGCTGTGAGTTATATTTGGCTCGCGACCACAGGGATAAAACCACCAAAGACCACAGTATTACGCAAGTATTGCTGGCCAAAAACAAAGACGGTTATACCAATCTTGCCAAACTTAGCTCTATTGGTTTTAAAGATGGGTTTTACTATGTACCCCGTATAGATAAAGACGTACTGAAACAGTACAAAGAAAACCTGATAGCACTTTCGGGTTCACTAACGGGCGAGATACCCTACTTGATTTTGAACGTGGGTACCAAACAGGCCGAAGAGGCCGTGAAATGGTGGCACGGTGAGTTTGGCGATGATTTTTACATTGAGTTGAACCGTCACCATTTAGACGAGGAAAACCACGTGAACCAAGTGTTACTTGAGTTTGCAGCCAAGTACAATATCAAATACATTGCGGCCAACAACACGTATTACAACGAAAAAGCCGGCGCTGAAGCGCACGATATTTTATTGTGCGTGAAAGAAGGGGAACTGAAAAGTACCCCCGTTGGTCGTGGCCGTGGTTTCCGCTGGGGAATGCCCAACGATGAGTTTTACCTGAAAACGCAGGAAGAAATGAAGCAACTGTTTGCGGATATTCCTGAGGCCATTACCAACATACAAGAGGTTGTGGATAAGGTAGAACAGTTTGAATTGAGCCGCAAACCCCTGCTACCTGCCTTTGAAATCCCTAAAGAGTTTGAAAATCAGGATGATTACCTGCGCCACCTTACCTATGAAGGGGCAAAGAAGCGATACCCTGAAATAACCGACGAGATACGCGAGCGACTTGATTTTGAGTTGGATATTATCAAAAAAACGGGGTATCCCGGTTACTTTTTGATTGTACAAGACTTTACCAGTCAGGCGCGTAAAATGGGCGTGTGGGTAGGGCCGGGACGTGGTTCTGCGGCGGGTTCGGCGGTAGCTTACTGTATCGGTATCACCAACCTCGACCCGATTGCATACGGCCTGCTGTTTGAGCGTTTCTTGAACCCCGACCGTGTATCGATGCCCGATATTGATATTGACTTTGATGACGTGGGTCGTGATAGTGTAATTAAGTGGGTAGTAGATAAATACGGACAAGGTCAGGTAGCCCAGATTATTACCTACGGTACAATGGCCGCCAAGTCATCCATCCGTGATACGGCAAGGGTACTGGATTTGCCGCTGGCCGATGCCGACCGTTTGGCTAAGTTGATGCCCGGTACCGATTTGCGTAAAGTAATCTTCTCTTCTGAAAAAGAATTAAAAGAACTACTATCAGGCGACGATTTTAATAATGCAATGGAGTTGCGCCGCATTGCCGACGGTAACGACCTTGCTGCCCAAACACTGAAACAAGCGGCCGTTTTAGAAGGCTCTGTACGTAACACGGGCATACACGCCTGCGGGGTAATTATTGCCCCCGACGACCTTACCAAGTACGTGCCTGTTACCACAGGCAAGGATAGCGAGTTACTGGTTACCCAGTTTGATAACAGCGTGGTAGAATCGGCAGGGTTGCTTAAGATGGACTTTTTGGGGTTGAAAACCCTTACCATTCTTAAAGATGCCATGCAATTGGTTCGCGAGCGTCACGGCGTGGATATTAACCCCGACGAAATCTCACTAACCGACCTTAAAACCTACGAACTATTGCAACGCGGTGAAACCGTAGGGGTATTTCAGTTTGAAAGTGACGGGATGCAGAAATACCTGCGCGACCTGAAACCCGATAAGTTTGGCGATTTGATTGCCATGAACGCCTTGTACCGTCCGGGTCCCATGCAGTACATTCCTAACTATGTGCGCCGTAAGCACGGGCTTGAAGAGGTGGTAATTCCTTATCCTGTAATGGAGGAGGATTTGCGCGAAACCTACGGTATTACGGTGTATCAGGAGCAGGTGATGCTTTTGGCTCAAAAAATGGCGGGTTTTACCAAAGGCGAGGCCGATACCCTGCGTAAAGCGATGGGTAAAAAGCAGATAGAAACCATGTTGAAGATGAAAGAAAAATTCATCAACGGTGCTAAAGAGCGCGGCATGGATGAAACTGTTTTGGCCAAAATTTGGGAAGATTGGGAAGCATTTGCCCAATACGCGTTCAACAAATCGCACGCGGCTTGTTACGCCATTGTGGCGTTCCATACTGCCTTTATGAAGGCCAACTATCCTGCCGAATTTATGGCAGCTACGCTGAACAGCCTGAATAACATTGACGATATTACCTTTTACATGGAAGAATGCCAACGCATGAAACTAAGTGTGTTGGGTCCCGATGTAAACGAAAGTAAACTGTTGTTTTCAGTGAACAGCAAGGGGGAAATACGTTTTGGTTTATCGGCCATTAAAGGTGTGGGGGAGGTAGCCGCCATTGAGTTAATAAAAGAACGCGAAGCCAACGGACGCTATAAAAGCATTTTTGAGCTAACCAAACGCAGCAACTTAAAATCAGTAAACAAACGGGTGCTTGAATCGCTGGCAAAGGCGGGAGCTTTTGACGGGTTTGACAATACCCACCGTGCCCAGTATTTCCATAAGTTGGACGGAGAAGACAGTAACATTCTTGAAAAAGCTATAAAATACGGTGCCAATGCACAGGCCAACGATGCGGCTTCGCAGGCTTCGTTGTTTGGAGCGGGCAGTGCCATTACGCTTTCAGAGCCAAAAATACCCCAGTGCGAGCCTTGGGGCTTGTTTGAAAAGCTGGAGCAGGAAAAGGAAGTGGTAGGGATGTACCTTACCGGTCACCCGCTGGACGATTACCGCTTTGAAATGGAATACCTGTGCAAAAACCGCGTGAGTGAACTGAACGACCTTGATAAATTAAAGGGCCGAGACGTGTTTATAGGGGGTATTGTGAGCGGGGCGCAGGAACGCATGACCAAAACGGGCAAACCGTGGGGCAGCTTTACGCTGAACGACCTTAGCGGCTCGTATGAGATACGAGTGTTTGGCCCGCAATACATGGATTTTAAAAACTATTTCCAAAACGGGTACTTTTTGTTTATCCGCGGTAAGGCACAAACCCGTGAATGGCCTAAAGACAGCACCGAAGTGGAGTTTAAAATCACCAAAGTAGAGTTGCTGGCCGATATTAAAGAAAAAATGATACGCTCTATTGTGCTGAACCTTGATGTGCGCAATATTGGCGATGAACTGGTAACGGGTTTGCAGCAATTTGTACACAAAGAAAAAGGCGCACAACTGTGCATTAACGTATTTGATACCGAAAAAGGAATGCGTGTGAATTTGTTTAGCAAGCAATACCGCGTAACCCCTGATAAAGACTGGTTGCGATTTGTAAAGAAAAACGACATACCGATGGATGTGAGGATGAACTAAGGACGACTGATGTTGGATGTGTGATGTCGGATGTCAGGGTGCGGATGCTGTCATCCTGAACTTGTTTCAGGATCTCACTCTGTGTTAACCGTTAATGATTAATACGATACCTAAACAAGTTCGGTATGACTGGCGGTTGTTGCTCCCATCTTGCTGAACTCGTTTCAGGATCTTATTCGTATTAATTAAAAGATTTTGGGATTGCAAATTTGAGATTTGAAATTGCCGAAATGCTTTGATTGATGAGGGTGCGGGCAGTAATTCCAGCGAAGGCTGAAATCTGTGGGTAAGGTTAATTGAAAGTAGGTTTAGTACAAGTTGAACAAGACAGTTCAACCGTCTTTATAAAAGGTTGAAGTGTGTATTATTATATTGCAATAAATGGCTTATATTGGATTAACACCAGAGTTAAAAATTGAAAATGAGGATTATTTTCATGATGTTGTTATTCAAGTTAGTTCAAAGGACTTTCTTAAAAACAAATATTATGAGGGTCGTACAACAGCTTCATTCATAGGATGTAGATTTAGAAAAAAACTCATTGTAAGAAATGATCATGAAATAGATTTTAATGAGATAAGTATTACTTTTTCAGAGTGCATCTTTGAGACTATTGAATTGGAAAAAGTCACGACAGAAAACATTTCAATAGTATTTCTTAATTCAATTTTAAAGGGCAGGATTTTCAGTTCAAATATCTTGTCAATTCATATAAATAATTGTATTAGTCTAGGATTGTTTTTAAACAATCAGAACAACATTTATATCTCATTTACTGATGAAAATATCTTTCCGAGAATTTGGCAACGAATATTTAAGAGATTAAATACAACTTTTAGTGACATTACTCAAATTATGCAGTCATTTCATATTGAAGACTGTAAAAAAGTAGTATTAAATGGTTCTAGTCAAACTCAAGAGAAATTGGGTTTTAGGCTGAATAACTTTGAAGATAAAGACCGTAGTTTGATTTACTTATTTACTGAAGAGGAAAAAAAACAGTTTAACATTCGTTTATCAATAAGGAATTCTTTGCAGAATCAAAAAACAGAAATCAAAGTTTCAAACTTATATCTAAGTTCTTTTGAATTGGCGGGAAGCTCAAATGGATCTGTTTCAGTTGTCAATGTTAGTGTTAATGAAATATATATTACGGATTTTTTATCACAAAGTGATGTTTCATTTTACAATATTCGTCCTAAAGATAGAGATGCTGAAACAAAGTTTAGCATACATAAATCAAATCTTGATAGTACATGGTTCGATAATGTGGATTTCAACGCGTATTTGAGGCTTTCTTTTTATCTAAGCAAGTTTGCAAAAACCACATTTACATCTTGCAGTTTTCCAAGTGAATATTCGAGTTTTTCAAAGTTTATGCCAGTTGATAATGTTCATTATCCTGAGAAAAGAACTGAAAATTATCATAAAGATCAGTATGAAATATTCTTACAATTGAAAAGATCCTTTGAAAATTCAGGTAATTATTTCGAGGCACTTAAACTGCATGCTATTTCTCATGAAGCTCTACGAAAGGTAAAGAACCTGCCATTGAGTGATAGGATTATTCTCAGAATTAATAGCTGTTCAAATGAACATGGATTGTCAATAATAAGACCTTTTGTTTGGTTCTTTATTTTGTCAATTTTGTCTTATGTGTTGTATTTGATAAGTTTAAATAGAATTTTCAATACAAACGACTTTGATCCCACATTGATTGGTTATTACTTTTCATTTATTGATATAACACATAGAAATGATTTTTTAGTAGACAAATGCGAATTCAATTCATGTTCATTGGCAATTGATTATATTCATAAAGTCCTTATTAGCTTCGTTATTTACCAGTTTGTGGCCTCTTTTAGGAAATATGGGAAGAAATAAATATTCAATTGTATAGGGATTTCGCTTTTTGTCTTACATTTTATTCAAAGCGTTTGGCATAGTTTACGTTCTTTTCCCTCCTCACAGATTCTCAATCAAGTTGAGAATGACGCCTGCCGCGCAGCAATCCGTTTTTACACCTCCCTTAATCCATCCTTTACAACCCACCGCCCACCCAAGGAGGGAAACCGCCGCACCGGCTCACCAATTTCAAATTCGCAGATTACTTTTATCAACGGTTGTCTGTAAATGGCTTGTGTGCAGGCTCCCCTCCTTGTGTTGGGTTGTGTAAGGAAAAGGAGGGGCGGGGGTGGTTGAAAACCCTGCTGGTGCAGGCGTGCCGCTTGTGCCTTATATTTAGTAGCGTTTACTATGATTAAAGTTGTTTTCCCCTCCGCACAGATTCTCAATCAAGTTGAGAATGACGCCAGCCGCACAGCAATCCGTTTTTACACCTCCCTTAATCCCTCCTTTACAACCCACCGCCTACCCAAGGAGGGAAACTGCCGCACCAGCTCACCAATTTCAAATTCGCAGATTACTTTTATTAACGGTCGTCTGTAAATGGCTTGTGTGCAGGCTCCCCTCCTTGTGTTGGGTTGCGTAAGGAAAAGGAGGGGGCGGGGGTGGTCGAAAACCCCGCTGGTGCAAGCGTCCCGCTTGTGCCTTGCATTTTGTAGCGTTCGTTATGGTTATTGTTCTTTTCCCTCCGCACAGATTCTCAATCAAGTTGAAAATGACGCCAGCCGCACCCTTCGGTAAGCTAAGGAAAGCCTTACACACGTTCGCTCAATTAGCGTCATTGCGAAAAACTGCTTTTGGGTTTTGAAGCAATCCGTTGGTATTGATGGGCTGGGATTGCTTCTGGAGACCTCGCAATAACGGGAAGCCCTTTCCCGCTTTGCTAACACATTTGTAATAAGGTTCTTTCCTGCGGTCATAATGACAGGTTTTTGATAATCAATTGTAAAAAAACAAAAGTTGGTACAGCTTTTTTGGCGTATTAACGGTCTTATTAGTAAAAGCCTTATTTTTACTGACCTATGCAACACCTATACCGTTTATATGCCTTGCTGCTGTTTTGCATGGCAAGTACCTTTGCAGGTGCTCAGTGGCAACGGATGAAAGGTCCCGTACCCGATTTTTACGGTCCGGCGGGCACCGTTACTTGCATTGCCACCAATGATACCCTTGTGTGGATAGGTACTGCAAACAGCGGGATTTTCAGGGCATCTAACCAGCCTTTTTCACCGTGGGAAGCCACCAACAACGGGGTAAATACCTTTACCGTTTATTCGCTTAGTTACCACAACGGTTTGCTGGTAGCCACTACGTTACGGGGGGTGTATAAATCAACCGACAAAGGCAACAGTTGGACGGCCATTAACAAAGGTTTGCCCATTGAAAAACCCATCACCTCTTTTGCCTCGGCCAACGGAGTATTAATGGCGGCGACAGCCAGTTACGGTGTGTTTCGCTCAACCGACGACGGCTTGAACTGGGACAAAGCCAATAACGGGATGCTGGACAATAACATACTGGATTTGGAAACCGATGGTACAAGGTTTTGGGCGTTGACCTACAATGCTGGGTTGTTTAAATCGGACGACGGCGGGCAAAGCTGGCAAAACGTTAGTATTGCAGGCAGTTGCAGTCAATGCGCTCAATTAGAAATTATAGACAGTACGCTGTTTTTAGCAGGCGGAAATATTTGGGTATCGAGAAATAACGGCAACAACTGGACGGTTGACACGACGGTGAAAAATATTACCGGAATAACTGCCCACAAAGGAATGTTGATAGCCTACAATACCTACCGATTGTACGAGAGTTTTGATACGGGAAGAACTTGGATGCTGGATTGGGAATTTAATGTAGATTCTTCAATGACGGTGAATGCAGCACTTAGTACCCCTGCGGCCATTAAGTTTGCAGGTACTCAAAAACACGGGTTGCTGAGGGGTAGTATTGCCGCCGTTACTTGGAAGCCCATGAACAATGAATTGCTTACGGCTACTATTACCAATCTTGAGGAGCAAAACGGGTTTGTGTACACAACGGCGTTTGGTAAACTGTTTAGAACTCCAAAATCATCGGACAGTTGGTTAGAAGTGGGTAATGTGGGTTGGCCTATTATCAACAGTTTTACTACTTATCCTGATAGGCTGATTGTGGGCACTGATACCGGCGGAGTTTATGTAGCCGGCAATAACCTTTTGTGGGAACCATCAAACAATGGGTTGGGCAATAAAAGTATTTTACGGTTGTTAAAAATCGGCAATCAGTTGTTTGCCCTTACCAAAGGCGGTATCTACCGCAGCCCCAACCGCGGGGAGTTATGGGTGAAGTATGCCGATAATATTACGCCGTATGATTTTACCGATTTGTATTTTGATAACGGCATTGTGTATGCAGGGACAACAGGCGGTATTTATTCATCAGATAATGACGGGTTTTCGTTTACCATTGTAAACCCTGCCAATATCCCGCGGCGCGAAGTGTTTTTTATTCGCAGGGTAAACGGTACGTTGTGGTTGAAAATTGGCATTGATACCCATATTTCTGACGATGGTTTAGTGTGGCCCCGCCATTATTACTTGGGCGGAGTAACGTTTGCCAATTCGTTGTCGCTCACAAAAAACCGTATGTATGCCTCAACCACATCAGGGTTTATGTTCAGAGATACCAACTCGCTGCAATGGAACTACATTAAAAACATTGAAGGATTGGTGGTAAACGTATTTCATCAAGGCGATTCGTTTTTGTTTGCGGGTTCAGGTGCGGGTGTATGGCGATTGCCAATTGAAAGTGTGGTTACTTCGGTATCAAACCAACAACAAAAATCGTTGGCGGTTTATCCCAACCCTGCAAAAGAATCGATTACTATTGGCAACGGCAGTGAGTATGACCGCGTTACCATCTTCAACAGTGAGGGACGTGAGGTATTATCAGCCCAAAATACTAATGTGTTAGTTTTGCAGGCATTGCCCGCAGGACTTTACATTATTCAGGCGGTGGATACTAAAGGGAGTTATACCCAAAAGTTTGTAAAAGAGTAAAAGTTTATTTTTTTACCCGTACTACCAATATACCAATCTTACTATCCAGCCCCATTACAGGGTTGATAATGGTGTAGCCTAAGTTATCGTGGGATTGAGTAATTTGTTTATCAGTGCCTAATACGGCAGGGTTGGTTATGGCAGCACCCTCGTCTTTTTTATTAGTAGATTTAATAATCTTTTGAGTAGTTGGGTCAGCAAGATCAGCCTGTTCGATACTGTTTTCTTTCACAAAACTATTTAGCAGTTGGTCAATGTTTTCCATGTTACCCCGCATCAAATCACCACGAACCGCCCACCCGAAGGCTTTCACTGAAAGTTGCACGTTTGCAAGCGCAACACTATCCATCTTCCTGTTATACATTTCAATCAGTCTAACGGTTTCGGCCTCGTGCTCACGGGTGATACTTTTAATTTTGAAACTTCCCCATAAATACATTCCGCCTAAAGCCAGCAAAAGAAAAATTGTCAGAAAGTTTTTTTTCAAAAACCTTGAAAAAAAGTTAGAAGATTTGTTTTCAGTAGAATGAGTTTCCATACGCAAGTCAAATGTAGATACAAAGATACGCGGCGAAAAATCAATATAGGCTCCCTAATGGCACAAAAAGGGATTTTTGCTACACAAAGTTGGAATATTAACTCCTTGGTAAGAAATTTGCCCATCTTTGCCAAAAATATAATAGAAGTAGTTTAGGACATGAGTACTGAAAATACCGAACACGTAGAATGCCTTATCATAGGTTCAGGCCCCGCAGGTTATACAGCGGCTATATATGCTGCCCGTGCTGATATGAAACCCGTTATGTATGAAGGGATGCAGCCCGGAGGCCAGCTTACCATTACTACCGAGGTTGAAAATTACCCCGGTTTCCCAACGGGTGTTGAAGGCCCGCACATGATGGAGTTGTTTAAGCAACAAGCCACACGTTTGGGTGCTGATATTCGTTTTGGTATGGCTACTTCGGTTGATTTTTCGGTATATCCCCGCAAAGTGGTGGTGGATAATAACAAAACCATCTTGGCTGAAAGCGTGATTATTGCTACGGGTGCATCGGCCAAATGGTTGGGATTGCCCAGCGAAGAACACCTTAAAAACATGGGTGGCGGTGTGAGTGCTTGTGCTGTTTGCGACGGGTTTTTTTACCGTGGAAAAGACGTAGTGATAGTTGGAGCAGGCGATACTGCTTGTGAAGAAGCCAGTTACTTAGCCAAGATATGTAAGAAAGTATATATGTTGGTGCGTAAAGACCATTTCCGTGCCAGCAAAGCCATGCAACACCGCGTAATGAATACGCCCAACATTGAGGTGTTGTTTAATACTGAAACCGAGGAGATTGTGGGTCAACAAGTAGTTGAAGCTGCCATTGTGGTAAACAATGTTACAGGAGAAAAACGCGAACTGAAAATTGACGGCTTTTTTGTGGCGATAGGACACACCCCTAACACCGATATATTCAAAGATTTTATTGACTTAGACGAGCAAGGTTATATTAAAACCGTGCCCGGCAGTACCCGCACCAATATTGAAGGTGTTTTTGCCTGCGGCGATGCTCAAGACAAAGTATACCGACAAGCCATAACTGCAGCCGGAACAGGCTGTATGGCTGCCCTTGATGCAGAGCGCTATCTTGGAGCTAAAAAGGCCTTAGAAATGATGGAAGCCTAAGTAGTTGGTTATCGTTGATTAGTTATTAGGGTTCCCTGATAACGAAAACCGTAACTGATACTACTGAATAGGATAGCCTTATATTTGTACTCTTTATGACTACCAACAAATACAAAGAAATAACAAGGGTAACCACCCACGTGTTGCAGGAGATGAAGGAGAGGGGTGAGAAAATAAGTATGCTCACTGCTTACGATTACAGCATGGCAAAAATTTTTGATGAAGCAAAAATTGATGTATTGTTGGTAGGTGATTCGGCATCAAACGTAATGGCGGGACACATGACTACCTTGCCTATTACCCTCGACCAAATGATATACCATGCGGCATCGGTAGTTAGAGCTGTGTTTCGTGCGTTGGTGGTAGTTGATTTACCCTTTGGTTCTTACCAAGGTAATAGCAAAGAAGCACTAAACAGTGCCATCCGTATTATGAAAGAGGCGGGTGCACACGCTATTAAGTTAGAGGGTGGAGAAGAGATTTTGGAGTCTGTAAGGCGTATTCTTTCAGCGGGTGTACCTGTAATGGGACACTTGGGTTTAACCCCACAATCCATTTACAAATTCGGAACGTTTGAAGTACGTGCAAAAGAAGAAGCCGAAGCGGCTAAATTGGTTCAAGATGCCAATTTATTAGCTGAGGCAGGTTGCTTTGCCATAGTGCTTGAAAAAATCCCTGCAAAACTTGCACAAAAGGTAGCTCAAAGCGTTAAAGTACCCATTATTGGTATTGGTGCAGGCCCTCATGTTGACGGGCAGGTATTGGTAAGCCACGATATGTTGGGCATTACCCGCGAGTTTAGCCCACGTTTCTTACGTCGTTATATGACCTTGTACGACGATATTAAAGTAGCCACAGAGCGTTACATCGAGGATATTAAGTTGGGTGATTTCCCCAACGATAAAGAAAGCTACTAAGTGAGTAAAAAATTAATATAAGAGGGGCTGTCTCGATTTTTGAGGTAGCCCCTTTTAGCTATTAAGTATTTTTATACAAAAACCAATTAAGCGTAAGCAGCCTTTGTAATCCTTCCAACATCTGTATATAAAAGGAAGGGATTGATTATGAAGGCACTACTATTACTTGGAGTATTTTTCTTATCAAAATTATTATGTTCTCAAAACCTCATTAATTACGGCCAAACAAATACAGCAGGTATTTACGGCACCCTCAGCAACCCGGCATTAGCAGCCGGCAGTAACGATTATTTAAGTATTAACCTTGCCGGCGCAGGGCTCACACTCGAAAACAACTTAATCCATTCAAAGTTAAAGTACTCGTTGTACCAAATTGTAACCTTACAACACAAACGCGACCAACAACCCCATCATTCGCCCCCCTATTTTGAGGAGGCGCCCAAAAAGAGAACAACCCCTTCGTTTTACCTGAACACACAGGTATTATTACCGTCGGTTAAATTCAATATCACACCAAAAGTAGCCGCATTTGTGTATGCCCGTGAGCGGGTTACAGGTAATGTGGTTAAGGTGGCCAGTAACATTATGCCTGTTTTTACAGACAGGAAATCGCCGTATGTACCCAAGGGTACTGATTATAAAACCGACATACGCGTGTTGGGTTACCGCGAGGTTGCCGCAGGTTTATCAATGGTGGTGTATGACAGGCGGGAGGCTCGGGTAAAAATAGGCCTTACCGTCAAACAAATTACTGCCCGCTTTGCATACGTGTTTAATGTAGCACAGTTTGAGGCCAATGTTACAACTAATGAGGTGAGCATACTTTCTCGTTATCGCATTATAAATACCGATATAAACAGCTTGGCTCAGAAACCTGAGGCGTTTGTTTTGGGTACTGTATCGGCAGGTACGGGAATGGGGCTTGATGCAGGTTTTGTGTATGAACACCGTCCGTATAGATTACGCAACCGTTATACGGTGTTGAACCCCAAGGGCAGGAATAAAAATTTCAGACAAAGGGATTTGATAAAATACGATTACCGTATTGGTGTGGCTCTGCTGGATTGGGGAAAGGTTGAATTATCAAGCAAAAATACCCAAGACAGGGTGCTTGAAGCACAATCTACCCTTGATTTGCGAAGAGCACCAACCCCTGAGGAATACGAAAGGGAGTTGAAGAAAAACGAACGGGTACTTTCTGAACAAAAAAACACGGTATTAAACCTGCCGGCGGTATTAATGCTTACAGGCGATTACAGAATAAACCGGCAATGGTTTATTAATATCGGTTATGCCCAAAACTTACGAAGTACTAAAAAGGCGGAGAATTTTTATGCGCCCACAGCAATTAATGCGTTGCTGCGAAAAGAAATGCAGCATATAACCTACGGAATACCATTGCGTGTTGTTCCTCGCACCAGTACTGTTACCATAGGTGGTTTTATACAGGCAGGGCCGTTTTTTGCGGGCACCGATAATATTTTTACTTTTTTTAACCGCAGGATGTATAACCCCTCGGTATATGCGGGGCTGTGCTACATCATTAAGTACAGAAAAGACCCTACGATAGAAACGTTTAAAAATTTCGGGCAGTTTTAATAAAAATAACCCCGCCCAAAGTATCACAAAGGGGCGGGGTGTTTGCAATTGATAGGGTAGGTATTTATAGTAGTTTTAACTGGCCGGGACGTTGGAAAGAGGTAATATCAAGCTCAGGGAAAATTCTGTCTCCCATAAACTTTCGTTTGGCCACAGCATGCATTTGCGCAATGCTTTCGGCCACATTACCGTCGCCGCGCATACGGGTACCAAAACGGCTGTCGTTTAGTTTACCCGCGTGGCATTGTTTAATCAGTTTCAAAACTTTGTTCGCCCTGTCGGGAAAGTTTTTCTGCACCCAATCGGTAAAAAGCGGAGCTATAATTCCGTTTAGGCGCACAATGGTATAGCCCGCTCCCAAAGCACCTGCGTTGGCAGCCTCTTCAATAAGGGTAGGTATTTCAGCACTGTTTAGCCCCGGTATTATGGGTGCCGTCATTACCCCAACGGGCACGCCTGCTTCGGTAAGTTTTTCAATCATCCGCAGGCGTTGCTTGCCCGTAACCGTTCGGGGTTCCATAGCTTGGCGCAAGGGCTCGTTCAGGGTGGTAAGGCTCACATGCACATTTACCAGCCGTTGTTTGGCCATTTCGGCCAGTAAATCAGTATCTCTAAGTACTAATGCGTTTTTGGTGATAATCCCCACAGGATTTTTGTATCTCAGGCATATTTCAAGCATTTGCCGGGTTAGTTTGTATTTCCGTTCGGCAGGCTGGTAGCAATCGGTATTGCCGCTCAGCATAATCACATCAGGACGCCAGTTAGGGTTTTCAAACGTTTGTTGCAGCAGGGCAGGAGCGTGGGGCTTCACCATTATTTTGGTTTCAAAATCAATCCCGCCTGAAAATCCCCAGTACTCGTGTGCATTACGCGCATAGCAATAAATACAGCCGTGTTCGCAGCCTTGGTACGGATTTACCGAATACATTGCAGGCGTATCGGGGCTTTCGGGTTTGTTCACAATCTTTTTAGGGTACTCGTGAAAAAACTCGGTTACGTGTTGCGTGGGTAAATCTTCGTCCAATCCCTCATAATGCTCTTGCACCAATTGCGATGAGAGGTATTTATTGGCCGTGTTGATTTGTGCTCCACGTCCGTGATGGTAATTGTTTATTTTTTCATCATACATTTGTTTATAATGTAAACTTTATGGACAGTACGCTGCAAATTTTTTTATGATTTGTGGACAAGTAGTATTACAATAAGATTGTTAGTGATTGATTATCAATGAATAATTTTTGGAAAGACAGAAGTACTGATAGTTAGCAGGATTGAAATTCTGCTCTGTAGAAATTACAATGCGAAGCGGGACTTAAGTCCCGCTTCGCATTGTAATTTTATAAAGGATGGATTTTAATCCGTCGGACAGAAGATTTATAAGGCAGCAAACAAACGTTCTACTTTTTCCTTTTTAAGGATTTTTTGGCCGGTTTCGCCCGTAGCAATAATACGTTCACCCACGCGGGCTGTGTATTTACAAACCACTTCGTTTTTCACAATTTTCACCACTTCGGCCTCAAAAACCACTTCATTGCCCACCAACGCAGGCGAGTGGTGCATTACCGTTAAAAACGTCCCGATACCCTCTTCATCGGCCTCTTTCATTTCTAACACAAATAATCGGCAAGCCCATTCTGCATCTTTGCCAAGTGCAAAGGTGGCATACACGGGGTGCACCTGCCCGCTATCAAACGTAGCAGTCTCGTTAGCGGTAACAGTTTTTGTGTAGTACTTCTTATCTCCTGCGGCAAAAGGGTTAATCATAATAATAAGGTTGCAGCACAAATGTATAAAAGCGCGCTTAAACATTGTAGGCACAGCGTAGAATAAATCCCCAAATTAGTAATAGAGGAGGTAAGATTATTTTAAATAAAATTTAGCCCTTTTTAGGGTAACGTTCAGAATGGTTTTAAACCATTCTGAACGAACCGTTGCAAGAGAGGCGGGCTTTATGCCCGTCGGGTCGGCAGGTATAAACCAGATGCTAATAACCGAGCACCTTAATATTATCAATAGCGTCAGGTTTCATACCCGAGCCATCAATAGTCCTGATGGGCATCGTGGCGCAGTTTTTCAGAAAGTTCTTTACCCAAATACTTGTCAACCAACGCATGAATTACATACAATAGCGGCGTTATTAATAAGGCAACAACAAACTTATAAATATAGTTATTGGTACCCACAGCGGCTACTTGCCCAAGGCTCCAATCGCCACCGATATAAAAAGCAATAAATAACACCACGTAACTGTCAATAAGTTGCGATACTAAAGTCGACCCCGTACTGCGCACCCACAAGGCTTTTTCGCCCGTGCGTTTCTTTAAAAAGTGGAATACGGAAACATCCACCAACTGGCCAATCATAAAGGCACTTAGCGAGCCAACAATAATGTTTAATCCTTGCCCGAATATTTGTGCAAAAGCGGTTTGCATATTTACCACCGTACCGTCAACCAGTTTTTGCTCTATCCACCACGATGCGGGTGTTAGGTGTATCACTCCGTAAATAATCAGAAATGCATAGCCGATTAATGCTGCTGCAATGTAGCTAAAGGTACGAACGCCGCGTTTGCCAAAGTACTCATTAATAATATCTGTCATAATAAATACAAAAGGCCAGGGCAGTACCCCTGCGGTCAAATCCATGTTTAGGGTATAGCCCAGCAGGTTAATACCAAAAGGTTTGATGCCTAAAGTGCCTTCTAATGAAAATATTTTAACGCCTATAAACTCTGCCAATAAAGCGTTGCATATAAAAAACGAACCCAAAATAAGAAACAACAAGGTGCGTTTACGGTGTTCTAATTCTTGCATAGTTTGGTTTTAGTAACTCAATGATAGGGATTTTTGTATAATTATATTTGCTTAACAACATCAATCTACATTTATCGTCTTACATTCATATCATATATGAAAAATCTCATCATAGCAGCGTTGCTTTTTATCAGCACGGGCAGTTTTGCTCAAACTTCAGGTATTTTTCCCGATAGTATTGCCTATTGGCGTGAAGGTTTAGTTAGCGGAGATGCTGATGGCGGTTTATTGCTGTTTAACGATTATGTGATGCAGGGAGATACGGTTGTTAACGGTCAGTCTTGCAAAAATCTATACCATAACCGTGTTGCAATTAAAAACTATAAAGGGAGCTTCTCGTCTCATCCATGGCAGCCATATAAACAAAACGATTATTATGGATTAAGCAATAAAATAGGTGTTTTGAGAAAAGAAGACTCAAAACTATTTATTCGTTTTGAGAGCAACCCTGTTTATAAATGGGAGTTTGCCGTTGAGGACTCAATACTGACCTCAGGTAAAGAATATTTGGTGTTTGATAATAATTGGAAAAGGGGAGATACTATATTTAGTGAGCATTACAAACCCGGTAACGTTAAGTATTTGGTGGTAAAAAATCAGATGAAGGTTTTGAGGCCGTCTGTTTCTGCCGATAGTCTTGAAGTACTTACTTTTTACGGAACAAGTAATAATGCCATGGCCACTAATGTTTTTGATAGCACGCTTTTTATCAAAGGCGTGGGTTTTAATTCTTCGTTCTTTTTTAGATTGATAGATATTGATACCTCATTTGTAGTAAACGTGGGCTACGGAGGTGCTTTGGGTGTTGGGCCTTTTTGCGGAAATAAGAACTTGTTATACAATGGTAATGAGTTTAGCGGCGAAGCATTTGATTGTGCAACAATCCCTACTAAAATATCTGTTGAGGTAAAGGATATAAAAACGGTTAGTATTAGCGGTTACCCCAATCCTGTGAAAGATAACATTACTTTTTCAGGGATAGAGGGGGGTATCAATACTGTTTGGGTACAGAATACGTTGGGGCAAGCCAATACGGCTACCTATACTGCGGATAATGGAAATTTAACGGTTTTAGCCGACTGTTTGGCACAAGGGGTTTATTTAATACGGATAGAAACCGACAAAACCACCTACCTTTGCAAAATTAGTAAACAATAATTTTGAACGTTCCATTTCCGATTCTTTACGAAGACAATCACCTGATAGCCATTAACAAGCAGGCAGGTCAATTAGTGCAGGCAGATAAAACAGGCGACGAAGCCCTGCCCGACCAAATAAAAGCATACATAAAAGATAAGTACAACAAACCCGGCGATGTTTTTTTGGGGGTAATACACCGCATAGACAGGCCTGTATCAGGCGTGTGCCTGTTTGCGCGCACCAGCAAAGCACTGGAGCGCATGAACGAAAAGTTTAGGGAGCGTGATTTAAATAAAACTTATTGGGCTATTTTGAAACATAAGCCCCACAACGAAAATGGTAAGCTGGTGCATTGGCTGGTGAAGGATCACGACCAAAACAGAACCAAAGCGCATTTACGTGAGGTACCGGGTAGCAAACGCGCTGAGCTTGACTTTGAACTGATTGGCGAACGTGCAGGATATTATTTGTTAAAAGTAATACCGCTCACAGGTCGTCCACACCAAATAAGGGTGCAGCTCTCAACCGCTATAGGCCCTATTGTAGGAGATTTGAAATACGGATACCCCGAGGCCAACTCTGACGGTAGCATTTGCTTACATGCGCGTGAGTTAACGTTTACTCATCCTGTACAAAAGGTTCCCGTAAAAATAACAGCAGCAGCCCCCAAACTGGATATTTGGAAGTTGTTTTAACAAAAAAGCCCCCCTTATTTATAAGGCAGGCTTTTAGGCTTAGGGAAATATTACAAACTCAAAAGAAACGCTGTTAAACAAATTGAAACAGCGGTATCATACTACAAGGTACTTAGCCTTTTAGAGCTTTCAAAATAATATATACTAACCCGAGTTATGGAGCTATAAAAGCTGTTTAGTTGCACTTACCCCTTTTTTAAGCATATTCGTAACAAATAAAAAGGGCTACCATTTGGCAGCCCTTTTATATTTTTAATCTATAACAGATTATTTTCCTAAAAACTCAGCTACCATAATACCCTGTGTAATGGTTTTGCTTTGTGTAGGGTTTAATGTGTTATACACTTTGCAGTTAAACTTAATTACTGCTTTCACTTTCGGATCAGCAGGTGTTCCTGTTGATATAGCTTGAGTGATCTCAAAAGTACTACCTGTTTGGTCGCCAGCGGTAGTACTCCATACAGCACTACCTGCTCGGTAAGTTACTTCAGCAACTTTAGCAGTATAGGTACGGCTGCCCGGTGCAAACAAAGCCAAGAAGTTAGCTTCTGCGGGGGTGCTGGCATTAGGATATTTAAGTGTACCTACAGTAGCAAGAATGCCTGATAGGTCTACCATATTAAACAAACCGCTTGCATACGAAGCAGTTGTGCTATCGGGGCCCAACGTGCTGTCTTTTCCTGTGGCAGGGACTGTTGAGCCACCACCGGCAGTATATGGATCAAGGTTACCGTCAATTAACCCCCAGAATTGAATATTTGAAGACGTAGTTAAATTGGGTTGTACAGGGCCGGTACCACCGCCTCCTCCTCCGCCACCACCGCCTCCGCCACCTGAGCCGCCGCCGCTTTGTGTAGTGTCAGTGTTTTTTGGTTCGGGTGACTCTTCAATAGGGCTGCAAGAAAACAACCCGATGCAAAGTGCCAATGCAAAAATTAATATGTTTTTCATAATTAGTATTATACAAGATTAGTTTTTTGTGATACTAAACACAAGATGTTTTAGACCAAAGGAATGTTGCTTTTTTGTAAACAACACTTTGTATGTATAGTATATGATTTGATAAAAGGTGTGGATACTGCAACGGGCAAAGCATATCTTTGCACCGCTTTTATTTTTTAATCCACTAACAAATAACTGATAACAGACACACCTATATGAACGGATTTTTTAAAGTTCCCGTAGCCGTAAACGAACCTGTACTTAACTACGCCCCCGGCAGTAAAGAAAAAGCCCAACTGAAAAAAGCGTTGGCCGATGCCCGTGCTACACAAGCGGATATACCTATGTATATCGGCGGTAAGGAAGTACGCAGTGGTAATACCAAAGAATTACGTCCGCCACACGACACCAAACATTTGCTGGGTGTTTTTCACGAAGGAAACAAAACCCACGTACAACAAGCCATTGATGCTGCGCTGGCAGCACGCACTGCATGGGCTGATATGCCTTGGGAACAACGTGCCGCTATATTTTTAAAAGCAGCTGACTTAATTGCAGGCCCTTACCGTGCTAAGTTAAACGCTGCCACTATGCTTGGCCAAAGCAAAAATGCTTATCAGGCTGAGATTGATTCTGCGTGTGAGATTATCGACTTTTTACGTTTCAACGTTCAGTTTATGACTGAAATATATACCGACCAACCTATTTCTTCACGCGGTATATGGAACCGTTTGGAGTACAGGCCGCTGGAAGGTTTTGTGTTTGCACTTACACCGTTCAACTTTACTGCCATTGCAGGTAACCTGCCTACCAGTGCTGCCATGATGGGCAACGTGGTAGTATGGAAACCCAGCAACACGCAGATATACAGTGCTAATGTGTTGATGGAGATTTTCCGCGAGGCGGGTGTGCCTGCCGGTGTCATTAACCTTGTATATGTGAGCGGGCCTGATATGGGCGAAGTGGTATTTAACCACCCTGATTTTGCAGGTATACATTTTACAGGTTCCACCGGAGTTTTTCAAAACATTTGGAAAACGATAGGTAACAACATTGATAAATACAAAACCTACCCCCGTATTGTTGGTGAAACAGGAGGTAAAGATTTTGTGATGGTACACGAAAGCGCTACTCCTGATGTGGTAATTACTGCGTTGGTTCGCGGTGCATTTGAGTATCAAGGACAGAAATGTTCGGCCGCTTCACGCGCTTATATTCCTGATACGTTGTGGGCAAAGATTAAAGATAAGTTTGCTGCTACTGTAAACAGCTTGAAAGTAGGTCCTGTTGAAGATTTCCGCAATTTTGTAAATGCGGTGATTGATGAAAAGGCGTTTGATAAAATTGCCAGCTATATTGATGCTGCTAAAAACGACCCTTCGGTTGAAGTGATTGCAGGCGGTACATACGACAAAACCAACGGGTATTTTATCAATCCTACGGTATTGTTGGCTAAAGACCCGATGTATGTTACCATGTGTGAGGAGATTTTTGGCCCTGTGCTAACTATTTATGTGTACGAAGCTGCCAAATACGAAGAAACCCTTGAGTTGGTGAATAAAACCTCTCCCTACGCATTAACAGGTGCTATCTTGGGTCAAGACCGGTATGCGTTGACTGTGGCTAATGAAAAATTGCGCGATAGTGCAGGAAACTTCTACATTAACGATAAACCTACCGGGGCTGTAGTAGGTCAACAACCGTTTGGTGGCGCAAGGGCATCGGGTACTAATGATAAAGCAGGTGCTAAAGTGAACTTACTACGCTGGACCAGCCAACGCAGTATTAAAGAAACTTTTGTACCCCCAACCGACTACACTTACGACTTTTTAGGAGAAGAATAATTTTTAAGAGATATAATACTTAAACGGGCGGCCTCAACTTATGTGAGGCCGCCCGTTTTTATTAACTATCAAACAAATAAGTAGCTAAAACACCACTTTGGTGTGTTGTAGTACATAATTACCCGTAGGGTTTATAAACGTTAGTATTTTAATCCCCTCGGCCAATGTTCCGGTTTCAATTTCATAGCGACCTTCGTCCAAATTAGTTAATTCTTTTTCAACCAATAGCCTGCCTGATATATCGTGCAACTGCACGGTAAGTTTATCATACGCAGCGGGAGTTTCAAAAGCCAGCGTGCCTTGTGCCGCAATTACTTTAATAGGAGAGGGGTTAAAAATATCCTGCACAGCATTTGCTGCCGATTGTGCATTGATGGTGGAGTCAATCCACTTACTAAGTGCGATTACGCTAACATAACGTCCCGGGCCTTCTTCAGTAGTAACCAGCCCTGAACCGCCACTTACAATGCCCACTTGTACCCACTCGCCGTTGCGTTTTGCTACCAACGGGCCGCCACTATCACCCGATGCTGCACCTGCCTGTTTATCCGGACTTGTATAGCCCGCACACAGGTAACCCAAATGGTTAAACTCATAAGTGCTTTGGCAGGTGGTTTGGCTAATTATTTTTATGGAAGCTTTTTGCAAGGTATCAGGTGTGCTAAAATCATCATCGTTTAATATGCCCCATCCCATGGCTGTTACAGGTTGCCCTTCGTTAATCAGTGCGGCATCATTTGTAGATGCAGTTAAGCAAGGAGTATAAGTTGAATGACTCTTTAAACGCATCAGCGAAATATCTACGCCTGAATTCATATCACCCATTAAGTCGTATCCGGGAAAAACAATGATGGTATCAATGTTAATGGTTTGCGAGCCAGCTTGAGGGTTTGTGCTGCTTAAACCATTTATTATTGCTCTTGAAGGTTTAGGGACAATGTTTTCGAAACCCAAGCCGCAATGTCCGGCGCTTAACACCCAATTTGACCGAATTAGCGAGCCGCCGCAGATATGTTCACCATCGGCAGCTACAAGCTGAACCATCCACGGGAATTCGTTTTTCTGACTGGGAGTGCCGCCCACAATAGGTTGCGCATACAGTGCATTGAGGCACAAGGTAAGCAGTAATGTTGCAGTAATTTTTAGTTTCATAGTATTTTGTTATCAGACACCGTATTAACGTAAACCGTTTCATAGGGTTGTAACTCAAATATATTTTATTCTTTTTTAGGGCTGAAATAAAACATAGCTACTCCGCTATCGTACACCTTATGTTGGGTAATGCTTAAGTTCACTTGCTTTTTAATGTCGGGGAAAAGCTCAATCCCTTCTCCAAGTAATACGGGTATGTAGGCAATAATGTATTCATCAATCAATCCAGCATCGTGCAGTAAAGTGTTTATTTGCCCACCACCCAAAAGCCAGATATCGCCCCCATCTTGCTCCTTAAGTTTCCTCACAAAATCGGCAGGGTTTTCAGTAACTCTTTCAGCTACCTCCAATATGGGTTTGGTTGCGCTGCGGGTAAACACAAACGATTTTTTTCCGTCATACGGCCATTTGCCGTCAAAACTCAGGCAAACTTCATACGTTGCATACCCCATCACAATGGTATCAATGCTATTGTAAAAGGGTTCGTAATCGTAATCCTCGGCAGTGGGGCTAGGTAACCAATCAATACCCCCGTCGGGACGGGCAATTTTTCCGTCAAAGCTGGCGGCAATGTAAAGTTTTACTTTTCTCATAGTTTTAAATGTGTCTGCAAAAATGCCTTGCATCCCTTTTTAAAAATTGTACAGAATTTTCCTTTTTGCAATTTCAACTAAAAAATCAAACAAGTCGTAAAATCAACGTTTAAACATTGATGCGTTTCGTTGGGTAATAAAAGTTTTGTAGAAGCCATGAAAATAGTGGTGCGGCTTTCTTAATAATTTTATAAATTGGGCACATGAACAATGCTTCACACACCCTTCCGCAGATACAATCGTTTGAAGAATATACATCCGTTTATAAACAAAGTACAGAAAACCCCGAAGGCTTTTGGGACGATATAGCAAAAAGCTTCCATTGGTACAAACCTTGGGAAAACACCCTTGCGTGGAGTTTCAATCCACCTAAAGTAGAGTGGTTTAAAAAGGGGACAACCAACTTGTGTTATAACGCACTCGACCGTCATCTTGAGACCCGTGGCAATCAAACGGCAATTATTTGGGAGCCTAATAATCCTGATGAAGCCGTTAGAACACTTACATACAATGAGCTGCATGCAGAGGTATGCAAGTTTGCCAATGTACTGCTGGCGCAAGGTTTGCAAAAAGGGGATAGGGTTATTTTGTACATGCCTATGGTACCCGAAGCGGGGATAGCCATGCTGGCTTGTACGCGCATTGGCTTGGTACACTCTATTGTGTTTGCAGGTTTTTCTGCACAATCATTGGCCGATAGGATGAATGATAGCAGTGCAAAAGCTGTAATTACTGCCGATACATTTAAACGAGGAGATAAAACCGTAGCCTTAAAAGCGATTGTAGATGAAGCATTAAAAACATCGCCCACGGTAATAAAAAGTATTGTTTATAAACGCACAGGAGATGCTATTGATTGGACAGCAGGGCGTGATGTGTGGTGGCACGATGAAATGGCAAAAGTAACAGCACAAAACACCCCCGCCGAAATGGATGCCGAAGACCCGTTGTTTATTCTTTATACCTCAGGCTCTACAGGAAAACCCAAAGGTATTTTGCATACCACGGCCGGTTATATGGTATACGTGGCCTATACATTTAAAAACGTATTTCAGTACAAAGAAGGAGATATATACTGGTGTACCGCTGATGTGGGTTGGATTACAGGGCACAGCTATCTTGTGTATGGTCCGCTGCTAAACGGTGCTACAACCGTATTTTTTGAAGGAGTTCCTACTTGGCCTTCGCCCTCAAGGTTTTGGCAAGTTGTGGATAAACATCAAGTAACCATATTTTACACCGCTCCAACGGCTATACGTTCGTTAGAGACCGCAGGGTTAGGTCAGTTTGAAGGAACTAAACTCGACAGCCTTCGTGTGTTGGGTTCTGTAGGAGAGCCTATTAACGAAGAGGCTTGGCACTGGTACAGCGAAAACGTAGGTAAAAACCGTTGCCCAATTGTAGATACTTGGTGGCAAACCGAAACAGGCGGAGTAATGATTAGCCCATTGGCGGGTATTACCCCGCTAAAGCCGGCGTTTGCAACCTTGCCTATGCCGGGCATACAACCCGTGTTGCTTGACGAAAAAGGAAATGAAATTGAAGGCAATGGGGTAGAAGGGGTATTGTGTGTTAAATTTCCATGGCCGGGCATGGCTCGTACCGTGTATGGCGATGATGACCGCTATGCACAAACGTATTTCTCAGCCTATAAAGGCTATTATTTTACAGGGGACGGTTGCAAGCGCGACGAAGACGGGTATTACCGCATTACGGGTCGCGTAGACGATGTGATAAACGTATCAGGGCATCGGATAGGGACGGGTGAAGTAGAAAGTGCCATCGATGAACATGAGTTAGTGGTAGAAAGTGCTGTGGTTGCGTATCCGCACGATATTAAAGGACAAGGCATTTACGCGTATGTAATCTGTCATCATACTCCGCAAGACGTTGACAAACTAAGGTCTGAAATAAAAGAAATTGTATCGCGCATTATTGGTGCATTTGCCAAACCTGATAAAATACAAGTAGTTACAGGACTACCCAAAACCCGCAGCGGTAAAATCATGCGCCGCATTTTGCGCAAAGTAGCCGAGGGCGATACGTCTAATCTTGGAGACACTTCAACCCTGTTAGACCCCTCTGTGGTGGATAGTATTAAGGCAGGAGCCTTATAATTAAGCTATATTTTTGCGTTATTGTTTTTATAATGAGAGTAACAGGCAGATATATAGCAACTTTTGGGTTGGTTTTGTTGGGTGTGGCTGTAAAAGCACAGGATACTACTTTGTCTATCCGCGATGTAACGGTAATTTCTGATTATGTACCTTATTTGGCCGATGCAGTAAAGGAAAAAACCGCTCCTGTGGCCGAGGCTCCTGATGCACCGTTGCCCAAACTTTCGTATTCAATTATACCCATACAATTCCGTACCGTTTCCCGCCTGGATATACCCAAAGCGTTGGAGATGGGAAAAAATACACCTCCCAACCTTAGGAACAACCATATCAGGCTTGGGTTTGGTAATTATGCCTCGCCTTTGGCCGAGATATACCTGCACAACAAACGCAGCGAATACAGTGCTTACGGGTTAACAATCAAGCACCTTTCTGCCAATGGACCTGATAAAGCCATATTTTCAGATAACAACGTTAGCTTGTTCGGTAAGCGTTTCTTTAAAACAGGTACTCTGTTCGGTGATTTTGATTACGTGCGTAACGGGCTACGTTTTTACGGATTCGACAGAACGTTTCCTTATACCCCTAGCGACGATAGTTTGAAACAGGTGTACAACACATTTGCGGTGAGTACAGGTTGGGAAAGCAAAGAGTGGGGCAAACGCAAAATGCAGTTTAAAGGTGCGGTAGCGTTTCATAATCTTACCGATAAGTGGGGCGCGCAAGAAAACGATGCTACGGTTACCACCTCTTTTAAAACCCTTATTAAAGAAGATGTGCTAAAGGTTAACCTTGCGTATAGTTATAGCTCTTACAGCGATAGCTTGGGCAGCCTTAACCGTAATTTTGTTCACTTAAATCCCCGTTATACTCCTAACGGAGATAAGCTAAAACTAACCTTGGGTGTAAATTCATCGGTGTATGTTGACACTGCAAAACCTAAGTTTTATTTATTCCCCGTAGTGGATGCTGAATACGAGATTGAAAAAGGATTTTTCTCTGCCATTGCAGGGGTAAATGGCGGTTTGCAAAAAAATACGCTTCGCAGTTTTATCACCGAAAATGCGTTTTTATCCAACCGTATTGCAATGGGTAATACCGTAAACCGTTTTGAAGGTTATTTGGGTATAAAAGGCAAGGCCAACGCTAACTTTGGGTTTATAGGCCGCGTGTTTTATAACCAGTTTAACGATATGGCGGTATTTATTGCTGATAGCACGGTATTGCGCAGGTTTAAACCTTTGTATATTGATGCGCACGTTATCCGTTTTAACGCGGAATTGGCTTACCAATACAGCGATAAGGTACGTTTGAACCTGACTGCAAACGTTTATAACTATAAAGTGCAAGACTCAAAACAAAAGGCATGGCAATTACCCACTGCCGAGGTGAAACTAAACACTACTTACAATATTGGTAATAAACTGTTGTTTAGTGCCGATGTGTTTGTGATGAACCAACGCCCCGCCACCAGTGAGTACACTACTTTACCTGCTACCAATCTGAAAGCGTTTGCCGATTTTAATTTCGGGATGGAATACCGCTACCGCAAAACACTTTCGCTGTTTGTAAGACTAAACAATATTTCTTCGGTTCGTTACCAACGTTGGTACAATTACCCTACTTATAGTTTAAATGGCATGGGTGGAATTACTTTTAGCTTGTAAAAATATCACGGCGACAGGTATTAAAACCTGTCGTTTTCAAGTATAGCATTCCGAAAGGTTTTAAACCTTTCGGAATGTTTCATTTATAGAGCAATATATCTTAGTTGATCTATCCTCTAATCCCTAAACACCAACCACTAATCTCCAATCAATACCCGTCTGCCAGCATGGGCATGAATTTGCTCCAGTCAACCTTGCCTGCCTGTTTACCCATACGCACAATAATCAGGTTTTTAGCGGGGTTCACATAAATGTATTGCCCCAAAATACCGATGGCCATAAAATCACCATTTTTAGTGGGCAGCCACCACCCGTATTGGTAAAACCACGCACTACCGTTTGCAGTATCCAACTTCGTAGAAGTTTCAACCCATTCGGGGCTTAGTAATTGTTTCCCGTTCCAATTCCCTTTGTTAAGATATAGCCTACCGATTTTTGCAAAATCGCGGGTACGGGCATTCACACAACAAAATGTTTTTTCTACCCCGCCGTTTCTTTTATCAAGGCTCCAACTGGCACTGTATTCCATTTGCAAAGGTTTCCAAAGCTTCTCCTCCATGTATTGCGAAATCGTTTTTCCTTTCAATGCCTTTTCAAGCACCAAACCCAATAATTGTGTATTCCCGCTGATGTAGTCAAACTCTTTGGCAGGCTCATTTACCACCTTCAGTTTCTTACATTCTTTATACAAATTTCGGCCATAATAAAACGAAGCCGCGTGCCCGAAAGGGTTCCAATAACTTTCATTAAACCTAACCCCCGAAGTCATTTGCAGCAAATCGCGCACGGTTACCTTTTCAAAACTCTTGTTCAGTTGGGGAAGGTATTTCAACACCGAATCGTTAACGTCCAACAAGCCGTCGTCAACCGCAAAACCAATCAATACAGACAAAACCGATTTCCCCACCGAAAAAGAAGGGATAATCGAAGCCGAATCATAATCGCTGAAATAATTTTCGTAGTGTATCGAGTCGTCTTTAATAATCAAAAACGCCACGGTTTTATTATCCTTTAAAAACTTATCAAAACTCACCTCACGGTCATTAACGGTGATGTTTTTTGGAGCTTTAGGGTGCTGTGCTTTGAAGAATGTAAACGCAACGCTATCTGCATTAACAGTGCGGGCAGGAAATTTTTTATAGTCTTTTAAATCAGCAAAATTGTAAAATACAAAACGCCCCAATTTGCACGACGGCAACACAACAATTGCAACGCAAAGGAGCAGTAAATAAATAGAGGTAGGTGTTTTCATGCTTTTACTTGGCTAAAATATAGTAAAATTGCCTTACCAACACAGTACGCTGTGCTGACAATAATTATTGTGATGACGAAAACACTTGCCCCGCCGCGCCATGTAAACGTGGTGCGATACGTAACCCCGCTACGCGAAGGCGGCTCTTTGCCTGCCATTGCCGAGGCGGACGATGATTTTTTGTACGTACTGAAATTCAGAGGGGCAGGGCAGGGGGTAAAATCGCTGATAGCAGATTTTATTGGCGGTGAGATTGCCCGAGTGTTGGGTTTTAAAGTACCCGAAATGGTATTTGCCCATTTGGACGCTGATTTTGGTCGCACCGAGGGTGACGAGGAAATACAAGAGTTGTTGCGCAAAAGCGAGGGCTTGAATTTGGGCGTGCATTACCTGCAAGGCAGTATGACGTACGACCCTGCGGTAACGCTGATAGACCCGTTGCTATCTTCAAAAATTGTGTGGCTGGATTGTTTACTAACCAATGTTGACCGCACGGCACGCAATACTAATATGCTGTGGTGGAATAAAGAGTTGTGGCTGATTGACCATGGGGCTTCGTTGTATTTTCACCACTCGTGGGACAATTGGGAGGAACAGGCCAAAAAACCTTTTGTGCAGGTTAAAGACCACGTATTGATGCGTCGAGCCACGGAGTTGGAAAGGGTAGATGCTGAGTTTAAACAAGTACTTACGCCCAAAGTTATACGGGGGATTGTGGCACAAGTGCCCGATGAATGGTTGCTTGAAAACACGATGGATGAAACTGCCGACAGTCGCAGGGAAGTGTATAGCCGCTTTTTGGAAACCCGCTTACAGGTATCAGAAATTTTTGTGAAGGAGGCAGAAAATGCAAGAACATCACCTTTTTGAGTATGCTGTGATACGCATTGTGCCCCGCGTGGAGCGTGAGGAGTTTATTAATGTGGGGGTTGTGCTGTTTTGCAAGAAGCACCAATTTTTGCAGGTGAAGTACGTGGTGGATGCCCAACGTTTGCAGTTGTTTTGCCCGGTGCTGGATGTACCCGCCGTTGAAGCGTATTTGGCAGGATTTGAAAAAATTTGCAAGGGCGATGCCGACGGCGGTCCTATCTCAAAATTAGATATTGCTTCGCGGTTTCGTTGGCTAACGGCCAACCGTAGCACGGTGTTGCAAACCTCAAAAGTGCACCCCGGCCTTTGCACCAACCCTGAAAAAAAACTTAATCAGTTGTTTGAGGAGTTGGTGGGGTAGCCATTCCCAACTTGATTACCGAGTGAGATTCCCGCCTGCGCGGGGATGACGGGTTGCCGCCAGTCATGCTGAACTTGTTTCTGCATCGTATAGGTATTAATTAACTGATTAGAAAATTTGATGATGAGTGTTTGCAGTCATTCCTGCTTTGTAAGAAGCTTAAAATAGATTTTATTTAAGCAAACAACTTATTTGTTACTGGACAAGCAGGATGTTTGCTCCAGTCGGGAGAGTTGATATAAGTATGGAAAGCAAATTCAATAATAAAAAAGCAACATATTTTTCTAATTTTAAACGTTAAAATATGCGATTAACAAACTTTATAATCAAATCAGTAGACAATAATAAGTTAATTGAATTTCAGGATTTATCGATGGAGAATTTAAGTTTATTATTGAATTGGAACTATTTAACAATTGAAAAAATAGACAATGCATTAAATAAATTGCAAAACATTAAAAATAACTGGACCGATATTGACAATATCGCAAATAACTTATATGGTGGGTACTGGGATTCCCAAACCCTTGCTGATAATAATGTTACAGGAGATTGGTTTACAATTGATCAATGGGAAGATTTGGACGTATCAATCTGTAAATCAAATCAAAATGTTTATATTAATAATGATTTAATTTGTGCTCCAATAGTTGAACTTTCCTTAACTGATATAATTGATATTCTTGAACAATGGAAACAAATCCAGCTTTCATATACATAATATTAAAGGGTAATTTTCCCGCTAGTGCATACGCGCTCTTCGACTCTGCTTAGAATGACAGCCACACACCTCCCTGTCATGCTGAACTTGTTTCATCATCGCATTTGTGTTAATTAACTTTTAACCACCCTTATTCCCTCCTTGCCTGCCCACAGGCCATACCGAAGGAGGGAAACAGCCGCTACTGGCTCACAAACACAAAAGTGATTACAGTTTTCGATAGTCGTACGTTTATAAAAGGCCTGCGTGTTTGACTCCCCTCCTTGCAGGGCTTGCGGCGCAGGTAAAGGAGGGGCGGGGGGTGGTTGAGCATTACAAACTGAACTTGATTACAGAGTGAGATTCCCGCCTGCGCGGGAATGACGGGTTACCGATAGTCATGCTGAACTTGTTTCAGCATCGTATAGGTGTTAATTAGTTAATAAACTATCCTTATTCCCTCTTTGCCAGTCTAAACCCTTTACCCGAACCGGTTTACTGATAGAGTTGAGAAAAGGTTTTTACGAAGAAACGTAATTAGTATTTTATTGGCCTTTAAGCCTAATTACTTCACATTATTTATCGAAAGTAATGCTAATTGCTCAGGAGTAAATTGGTTTACCATCCCTGTTATTACTTTGGTTCCAGACTTATTAATTTTAGCTTCTGTTTTTTTAATAATTGTTTTTACTAGGAGTTCAATATTTAATATTTCCTTTTTCGAAAAACCAGTTAGCTTGAGTTGTTGAAACTTGAGCTCGGTTTTATTCAGTCCCCCTTCCTTAGGAATTAACATGCACGCTAAGCCAGCTTCAGCATCTGTATTACCCCTATGTGCAATAAATTGATGCCTTAGGTCCATTAGGTATTCGTGTGTTTTAATATTTGTTACTTCGTTTTTAAATAATTCAGAAGCTTCAAGTTTAGGTGAATTCGAGCTAGAAGCATCTGTAAAACACTTTCCGTATAAAGATATAATAGAGTAAGTTAAAGATGATTTGATTAAATGTGATGAGTTTCTTTTAAATTCTGCAATATATTTAAGAACCAAATTTAAGTCTTCTCTTATTGCACAGTAAGCAATAAAATTCTTTGACATTGTTGTTGGGACTCCAAGGATCACATACTCGTCTGAATATTTATTTTTAATATTGTAGAGCATTTGGGTTAATTTGTCCTTTCTTGTATTCATTTCAATCTTAAAAATATTGTAAAATAACATATTTCAAGTTAGAAAGTTGAAAGATATGTCTATTAAAAATCATTGGTTTTCAAATGTTTAAGGAAAATATTAAAATTTGCCCAATCAAGTTGGGAATGACGTGCTGCCACACACCACCCTGTCATGCTGGACTCGTTTCAGCATCGCATAAGTATATCTCGTGAATTGGTGATGAGGCCCTGAAACAAGTTCAGGGTGACTGGCTAAGAAATTATCCCCCCATGCTTAATTCAAGTTCTTGTTCTTGAACGTACAGGTGCCTGTTTTGGGTTTTCACATCGTTTTCGATGTGGATGCAGGTTTGGTGCATTTGGTGTATCATAATGCCGTAAAACACAGCTTTATCCAAAAACTTGCGATTATTTTTCAGTGTCCAGAAGATAAGTTTCCAAAAATACTTGCGATTGGGGTCTTTAATGCCCAATAAATACACAATGCGGAACACCATTTTCAAGTCCTTCATCCTGAATTTTGAAGGCACTTTTACGGTTATTTTGGGGTGTTTGTAAGTGGTAAAAAACTGTATCAGCCGCTCGTATGATTTTTCGGGGGTGTAAATGTTGTTTATCAGTTCTACAAAACCGTCAAACAACATCTTTTCATTCATCACCGGGATGATATTGGTTTCGCCTTCGGCAAAGGCAAATTCTCGGCTCAACCGTCCCTGACTTTTTATCTTTTCAAATAACTCAGTACCCGGCGGGGCTTTCAGAATATTAACAATGGGCAAAGGGATGCCGCTTTGTTGTATAAAATCAACCTGTTGCTTAAAAATAGTAGGTTTATCGGTATCAAACCCCACAATAAACCCTGCTGAAATGATAAACCCAGTTTGATGCAGTCTTTGAATATTCATCAACTGGTCGCGCTTTAGGTTTTGGGTTTTTTTAGAGTTTTTCAATCCCACTTCATCCGGTGTTTCAATACCGATGAAAATATGCCTGAAACCCGCTTCCAGCAGCAATCGCATCAACTCTTCATCGTCGGCAAGGTTAATGGTAAGTTGGGTAGCAAAAAAGAAAGAGGGTTGTTTCTTTTTGCGCCACTCAATCAGTGCGGGCAGCAAATCACTTTTAAGGATGCGTTTATTACCAATCAGGTTATCATCGGCAAACAGTACCAGTTGCACATCGCTGATGCGCTCAAGGGCTTCCAGTTCGGCAATTATCTGTTGGCTGGTTTTTACACGGGGTTTGCGGCCAAATAGTGCGGTAACATCGCAAAAGTCGCACATATAAGGGCAGCCGCGCGAGTATTGCACAATGGAGTAGATGTACTCGTCCATATCGGCCAATTCAAAAGCCGGAATGGGTGTTTGGGTTACATCGGCAAACTCATCCGAGAAATAGCGGGGTTTGGGAGCACCGTTTGCCAAGTCTTCTAAAAACAATGGCAATGTGATTTCGGCCTCGTTGAGTACAAAATGGTCGATATTGGGAAAACGCTCGTACTCGTGGGTAAACAATGAACCGCCTGCAACAATTTTAACTCCCGCTCTGTTGCATTGGGCTACAATTTCGCGCACCGATTCTTCTTGCACATTCATCGCCGAAAGAAACACATAGTCGGCCCATTGCAGGTCGGCTTCTGATAAATCGGCAAGGTTCATATCCACCAGCTTTTTGTTCCATTCTTTGGGCAGCATCGCTCCAACGGTTAAAAGACCTAAGGGTGGATACGCAGCTTTTTTACCTATCACCTTGATAAAATGCTTCATAGCATAAAAGGTGTCGGGCATTTTGGGATATACCAATAGAATATTCACGGTGTGAATTTAACAAAAAAAGCGCAACTGTGGGGTTGCGCTCGTGTTTTCATAGTTTATGGTAGTGTTACATGCCTACGCATTTGCGTATTTCTAAGCTGGTGCCCGTGCCTTGCAAAATGGGGCAGCTTTGGGCTATTGCCACGGCTCCGTTAATATCTTCAGCCAAAACAATAATGTATCCGGCCACTGATTCATTTTTTTCGGTGTAAGGACCGTCAGTTGTTACATTGTTGGGTCTAAGTACCTTCCCCTGTACGGATAAGTGCGTACCGCCGTCGGCCAGTTGGTCGTTGGCTGCAATCATATCCATCCAATCGCCCCACTGCTCCATGTACAACTCCATTTGCTCAGGAGTAGGTTGTGCGTCTGGAGTGGTAATATCCATGCGGAAAAATAACGTGTAGTGTTTCATAGTTTCTTTTGTAGAAACAAAAATAGGTTTGTAAAAACTGTACGGCAGGGTGTGTTTGCGGCAATTAAAAAGGTGCTTTGCGACAGCGTTACAAGAAGGTATGTTGTATATGCAGATAACCGCAACCTTACTAAAATATTCTCTGTTTTGCCATTAAGCCTAAGCGCTTACGAATAATAAGCGATTAAACCAATTTGAACATAAAATTCAATTTTTTTGAAGTTATGTTCCGAATGGTTTTATCCATTCGGAACATAATATGAGGGGGATGTTGTTGTTGCAATCGTTGGCTTTAAAGGGTATCAGCCTGCCGTTTTACCCTGTTCAGGTATTTTATTTAAACTGTAGGATGGATTTAGCTTGTAATTCTTTTGTCTTTAGCGGCATATTTAGCGTACACCAACAATGCGCCAATTACCATCAGGTTTCTGAATATGTTCAGCATATCGTTTTCATTCGTTCCTGCTCTGGGTATGTGTACCATAAAAATCATTAAAAGTACATACAAGGCCATTAGTACTGTGGCTAATTTATCGTATTTACCCAATAAACAGCTGATGATAAACATTAGAATTAATACACCGGTGAAGTAATTCCAAAATACAGGGAAAGGCAGCCACGAGGGGACGAAACTTGCACCTACTAAAGGGTTTCCGAAGTGAAGCCCTACATACAGCAGAAACGACAACGGGAACAAATACCGGCCGACGGTTAATAATCTTTCCATATTATATTACAGATTAATTAATCGGAAATGGCACCAAAGGCCTTATTTCTACTGAACTTTCGGGGTATTTTAAAATGGGACAGCTTTTAGCCCACTCTTGCACCTCGGTAATGGTTTCTGCCTTGCAGATAAGATAACCGGACACTAATACGCTGTTGGCTTCTTTGTAGGGTTGTCCGTTGTTTACAACATCGTTGTTTACTATTGAACCGTCGTAAAGAATAGGAGCGGTGCCCACCAGCTTGCCCTGCATTGCAATGTTCCCAATCCACGATTGCCACTTGGGCATATCTTCGGCCATGTCGTCTGTAGTTGCCAAATAACTGTTTGGCGCACTTGCATTGCGAAATAATAATAGATACTCTGTCATGGTTTTAAATTTTTAGTTTGAATTATGGTACAAAACTCAACATCTAAAACCGGTCGGATGATGACAAAAGTCTATAATTTGGCTTTTAGCCTACTAAACACGTCTTTGTTAATTCCTAAATAAGAAGCAATCAGTTTGCTCGAAACCCTTGTCATAAGTGAAGGCCTGTTTTGCATTATCCACTTTATCCTGTCAAGTGCTGATAATGATACGAATGTATTTATCCTGTATACCGAGTTGGCGTAAGAAGCCTCAAGAATTTGTTTATATACAGCATCAAATTGTGGAACTCTCTCAATCATTTCACCAAATCCAAGCTTATCAATCGCTAAAAGATGGGTGGGCTCTACCGCTCTGATATTTTCACTTGCCGGTTGTCCGCTGCCAAAACTGATAAGTTCAGTACACCAGTTATCTTCGGTTACAATATCGCGGGTGGTTTCATTCATTTCATTATCATACACATACACTTGCAAACATCCCTTGGCAATAAAATATACGTGTTTACAAACTTCACCCTGCAACACAAGGTGTTCATTTCTTTTTACCTCAATCGGTGTGAACTTAGACAATACAAGATCCAAGTTTTCATGATTAGGCCCAAGTCGTTTAACTATATGCTGCCTTAGGACATCTATCATTTTGTTTTTAGACGATATGTGAGGAGAACAAGGAATAAAGTTGACATGGCAGCAAAATAATAAAAAAAACCGAAGCATCTCTACTTCGGTTCTCAAGTGCCCGGGACGGGAATCGAACCCGTACTGGCATTACTGCCAACAGGATTTTAAGTCCTGCGCGTCTACCTATTCCGCCACCCGGGCGGGTGGACTGTTTTTAACAAAAAACGGACTTGAGGGGCTTCCGGATAATTCCGTTTCTCTCAAATCCGTTACCATTTTTGAGCGGGAGACGAGGCTCGAACCCGCGACCTCAACCTTGGCAAGGTTGCGCTCTACCAACTGAGCTACTCCCGCATTTTCCCGTGTACCGGTGTTCCGTTTGGGGAGTGCAAATATAGTACTCTTTACATTCAACACAATAGCAAGGCCAAAAAATCTTTAAATTTTTTTCTTGTCTGCCCCCTTGTAGCGGGTGTTTTAAGGGTGTAGTACACAGATTTTCAATAAGATTTATGCGAGCAGTGATTGTTAAAAAAAGTTTAAATTTTCTTTAAGCTTAGCGGTGCTTTGAGGTGAATTTCCGTTTTTTTAAGAACAAAATATTGCTTAGGGTATCACTTGGTTGTGCTTTTATAAAAAGAACGCTTATTTTCACACCGCTAACTGCAACTAACTGTATGAACCAGCGAATTAAGATTTTAGACGGGTTTAGGGCACTTGCCATATTGCCTGTAGTGCTTTTTCACTTTTTTACCCGTTGGACACCTCCCTTTAACGACGTATCGCTGTATCCGTACGGGTCTGATTATGATTATTTTATGTTTGGCAAAATGGGGGTGCAGTTTTTCTTTATTATCAGCGGGTTTGTAATTGTGTACACCCTGGATAATACTCAAAACCTTAAGCAATTTTGGATACGTCGTTTCATACGGTTGTACCCAACCATGGTAATTGCCTCGCTGATAACGCTTACCGTAATTAATCTTTTTGATTTTTCGGGCTACTTTGCGGCTAACGGTAAGATACAGAATATGCTATCGAGCCTTACATTCCTTCCTCCGTGGAATTTGGAAACGATTTTCAGAAATAAACTGGAGTTTGAATACATCGACGGGGCGTATTGGTCGCTGTGGTACGAGATTTTGTTCTACATCCTTTGCAGCGTGTTGTACTTTGCCAATACCAAAAACTTCTTCCGGAATTTTGTAGTGGTATCATTTCTCATCATAGCCGGTGGCACTTTTTTCGATAATCTTAGCGATGGTAAATTTTTGGGAATGGCTATCAATCCCCAATCGTCGGTAATTAAATTATTGGGTTATCCGTTTAATTTATTCCCGTTGCACAGGCATTTGGTGTTTTTTCAGGCAGGATTTTTCTTTTATCACCTGTTTAAAGCTCGGCACGGTGATTATAAAATTGATAACTTCTTTAAAATTGCAATGGGATTAAGCTTTGCGGTATTCTGTTACTATTCATACTATCATTACCTGCATAGTTTTGAAATGATGAATGTTGTGGCCGTAATGCTGATTTTCGCCTTGATGCTGGCTATGTTCCTCACCTTTATTTATTACCCCAAAACATTGGCCTTTTTTGAAACCAAATGGATGGTAGAGATTGGATTAAGTTCTTACTTTTTATACCTCATCCACCAAAACATAGGCGGGGTGATTTTGAACGATGTTAAAGACATTTCGTTATTTGCCAACCCTTTGTTACCGCTTGTACTGATGGTGTTTTTTGTGGCGTTTAGTATTTTTTATACCCGTAAGATTGATAAACCCATTTCAAAAGCACTGCGCAAAGTGTTTAAGTTGGATGCGCATAAGAAATAACTTTTAGTGGTTGGTTGTTAGTGATTTGTGTATTGCCCCCCCCGATAACTAAAATGCTGACGGAGAGTGCGGTTGCTAAACAGTTTAACATGCCCCAAAACTAGTCACTAAAAACTACAATGCTTAGTATAAAATACGGTGGCGGATATTGCAAAAACCTATAACTTAGCAAAAAACATACTGCGTTGAGAGTACTGCTTGTCCTTATTTTTGTTGTTACCACGATTTTTGGCTGTGCCGACAAAACACCCTTGTTGCAGATTAATGCATCAGCAAAAGTTACAGACGGCAATACCATCCACAACCTTATACAAACAGGGTCTTATACACCGCTTACGGATAGTAGCCAACTGGCTAAATACCTAAGCCCTGCTGAAACTGCCGATGCCTTGCAAAACCAACTCACCAAAACGTATAGCTTATATAAAGACGTAGGCACCATGGATGGTTTTTTGGTGAAGGTCCTACTACTCAATCAAAACAAAAACGGCAAAGAGTGCTACACTTATCAACTGCGCAGTTACGACAAGGCCGGCAAGCTAACAGATATTTTTGAGTTTGCCGTGTGGGACGCAGTTGATAACCGCTATTGCTCGGGCACGCTTAGCCGCGAGTGGATTATTAACCGCACTTGCAATACAACTACCGAAGTTTGGCAACTGATAAACAGTGGTCGTTTTGTGGCTTCATCTTTCCATAAATAATCTTTTATCGAAGGTTTGGGGCTCTATACAGATAATTTTTTTGCCCCTTGATGTTAATTTTCCACTTTTGAAAGTGTAATTAGCCACCTCTTGAATTTTAAAGATACTTTAAACCTCTCGCTTGACTCGATAAAGATAAACAAGCTGCGCACCACCATCACGGCGCTTATTATAGCTATCGGTATTATGGCGTTGGTAGGCATTTTATCCTCAATTGATGCTATGAAGGTGTACCTTACCAAAAGTTTTTCTGAAATGGGTGCAAACACTTTCAGTATCAAAAACCGAGGCGGTAACTTTAGGATGGGCGGACCCGGTAAGCGCATCAATTACCCTAAAATATCGTATGAAGAGGCGGTTGATTTCAGGCAGGAATTTAATTTCCCTTCTGCCATCGTTTCAGCCTCTGTAAACGTATCGTTTGCCAGCACTGCCAAGTACCAATCTCGCAAAACAAACCCTAATACATTAGTGCTTGGGGTGGATGAGAACTACCTTACCGTATCCGGCTATAAAATTTCTAAAGGGCGTAATATTTCTACGGGCGATATGGAGGCCATGACTCCTGTTGCCATTATTGGGACTGATATTGTAGGTAAATTATTTCCTAATAAAGAAAACCCTATTGACAAAGAAATATCAGTTGGCGGGGTGAAAATGAGAGTTATCGGGGTGCTTGAATCAAAAGGTAACTCAGTTGGGTTTGGCGGCGGTGATAAGCTTATTTATGTGCCGCTAACATTTGCCAAATTCAGGCTAATGAATATGCCTTCTTCTTATGCACTTTCGGTAATGGTAAACGACCCCAAAATGATTGACCTTGCCATGTCTGAGGCCGAAGGGGTTTTTCGCAAAGTGCGAAAAGTAAATTCTTTTGGTGACAATAACTTTCAGCTCACAAAAAGCGATGGTTTGGCACAGGAGTTTATTAAAAACCTAAGTTTGCTAACCCTTGCCGCCACTGTTATTGGAGCCATTACTATTTTTGGTGCAGCTATAGGTTTAATGAATATTATGCTTGTAACAGTTACTGAGCGTACCCGTGAAATTGGTATCCGTAAATCATTGGGAGCAACCCCTGCCATTATACGCAAACAATTTTTATACGAAGCCGTAACCATTTGCCAATTAGGTGGTGCAGGCGGTATATTGCTGGGCATATTAATCGGTAATATTATCTCGGGTGCTTTGGGCGTAGGGTTTATTATGCCTTGGGGGCCAATTATTATTGCTTTAATACTTTGTACTATAGTTGGCTTGGCAGCGGGCTACTACCCTGCGCAAAAGGCTGCTAAACTAGACCCTATTGAGGCTTTGCGCTTTGAATAACCACCCGGTTATCTTAGCTATAAAAATAAACAGGTAATAACCTTTAACACAAAGGTTTATTTATTAATCAAAAACACTCTTGTTTTAAAGGGATGATTTCCATCATTTTACATATCGGTTAATGAGTGTAAATAGCATCAAAAACTGATGTTATGAAACACATTTTAACCGTATGTTTAATTACAATATTGGTATTACAAGCAATAACCGGCTTGTGGGGCGGTGCTTTTTTGATAATTGCCCCCGATGGGAGCTTGTTTGATATGCCCGTTTCAGCACTAAAAAATAGCCCGTTTACTACTTTTTTGATACCCGGCTTGGCGTTGTTGGTTTTGTTAGGAATTGTACCGGCATTTGCAGCTTACGGCATGATAGCCCGCCCAAAGTGGAAATGGCCTCAAAAACTAAACGTTTACAGCAACCAATTTTGGGCATGGACTTTTGCCCTTTATACAGGGTTAATGCTGATAATATGGATTGATGTTCAGGTAGCTGTTATTGGCTACGGCGATGTGTTGCAGGCCATTTATGCGGTTGTGGGGCTGGCAATAACAATACTTAGCTTACTACCGGCAGTTAAAAACAACTATGCAACGGGGTGAGAAACTCCCTCTACTATGCGGGCTTCAAATCGTATATGGAGCGTATTTCAGCAAAACGGGCTCCCATATCAAGATTTAGGTCTTTCAGGTTTCCGGTGCGCACATCAAACACCCAGCCATGTACAGTGGGGAAACCTGTTTTGTACCACATACGCTGCACGTGGTCTATTTTGATTATATTAAGGCATTGTTCAAGCACGTTAAGCTCCACCAAACGGTCAAAGCGGCGTTGCTCCTCCTTAATAGCATCCAGTTCTGCTCTGTGTAAGCGATACACATCGCGCAAGGTTTGCAGCCAACTGTTCAGTTGCCCCATATCACTGGGATTAAGAGCAGCCTTTATCCCCCCACATTCATAGTGTCCGCACACAATAATATGTTTCACCTTTAAAAACTCAACAGCATATTGCACCACTGCATTTATATTGTTATCGGTATTCACTACCAAATTAGCCACGTTGCGGTGGATAAACACCTCACCGGGCTTAACCCCCATAAGGTCTTCGGCAGTTACGCGGCTGTCAGAACATCCAATGTATAAAAATTCAGGGTGCTGGCCTTTTGAAAGTTCTTTAAAATAATCAGGGTCAACCGATAATTTTTCAGCCACCCATTTCTTATTGTTTTCAAATATTTTCTCAAACATGGTATTCACAAGCTATGCACTATTCAACCCAACTTTTCCAGTAACTTGGGTCTTCAAGGGCAAGAGCCTGTTCTGTAATTTGTAGCGGGTAAAAAGGGTCAATCATTACTGCTAATTCTTTGGTTTCCTTTGCCCCTATTGATTTTTCAACCGTGCCGGGATGTGGTCCGTGGGGTATGCCTTTGGGGTGCAGGGTAATCATACCGCGCTCTACGTGTTTACGGCTCATAAAATCACCATCTACGTAATACAAAATCTCGTCGCTATCAACGTTGCTGTGATTGTAGGGTGCAGGTACTGCTTCGGGGTGGTAATCAAACAAACGGGGACAAAACGAGCAGATAACAAAGTTATGCCCTTCAAAAGTTTGATGCACCGGAGGCGGTTGGTGTACACGGCCTGTAATAGGTTCAAAGTTATGGATTGAAAACCCGTAGGGGTAAACATAACCGTCCCAGCCGATAGCATCAAACGGATGGGTGGCGTATGTGTACGGCCACATCATGCCCTGCTTTTTAATCATTACCTTATAATCCCCTTTTTCGTCGTAGGTTGTGAGGTTTTCGGGCAGTTTAATATCGCGCTCGCAATATGGACTGTGCTCAAGCAATTGCCCAAAATTGTTGCGATAGCGTTTTGGAGGAACAATGGGACTAAACGATTCGGTGATAAACAAACGATTATTTTCTTTGTCAAACTCAAGCTGATAGATAGTACCGCGGGGTATCACTAAATAATCACCATACTCAAACGGTATTTCGCCGTACAACGTTTTTAGCTTGCCGGTGCCCTCGTGTACAAAAATCACCTCATCCGCATCTGTATTTTTAAAAAAGTAATCGGTAGTTGATTTTTTAGGGGCAGCACTGCTAATATGTAAATCGTTGTTTACTAATAAAGGCACCCGACTTTCGAGGTAATCATCTACAGCAGGCACATTATAGGTTAAAAAACTGCGGTGCTGCATGTTTTTAGCCACCGCCACTTTAGGCTCTACGCTGTAGGGCGTGCCGATGGCTTTTACCAACGTAGGCGGATGACAATGATATACCAGTGAATATATGTTTGAGAAACCTTCGGTAGATACTAATTCTTCTGCATACAAATTGCCATCGGGCTTGCGGTACACAGTGTGGCGCTTTTGGGGTATTGCCCCCATTTTATAATAAAACGGCATATTGCAAAGATATATCATTTAGTAGTTATCAGTAAACATTCAACAACGGTTGGACACCTGAAAATCTACTATGTAATTTTAACTCTAAGAACTAAATTCAAAAAAAGAGCGAATCTTCCATCATTAAGAAGCTTGCCGAAGTAATCCTGCCTTCATATACTAATGGATTGCTTTATCAGCCAAAGACAGCTTTCTCGCCATGACGATAGTCGTAGCAAGTACTCCATCCACACTTATTAGTCAAAAGTATAGGAAAACTGTCAGAAAAATGAACTCTTTACTAATGGTGCATGAACCTGAATTTCAATTTGATTATATTACAGATAGAAGATAGAAAGGTCTAAATTAGAATTTGGGCTAAGTGCTTCGAGGTTGTCTCTCCCCACTTCCTGTCGATTAATAACTACATTACAAGGTTAAAGGAGCTTAGCAAAGTATAATTTAGGGGTTAAACATCCATAGCCTATAGCTTCAATAACTTAAAACCCTTACCCGTTGTCTATGGACAGTTGATTGTTAACTATTTCCCAAAGAGCTACCGCGGTGGCTACCGAAACGTTTAGTGAATGCTTGGTGCCGAATTGGGGTATTTCTACCAATACGTCGCACAAATCAACCGCTTGTTGGCTGATGCCATCTACCTCGCTGCCTGCTATCAGGGCTATTTTTGGGTGGTTTTCAAGTTCCCACTCATTCAAAAAAATGCTTTTTTCGGTTTGCTCCAAACCCGCTACGGTGTAACCCTCGGCTTTTAATTCGGTAATGGCATCGGTAACGGTAGCAAAATGTTTCCATTCCACACTAAGTTCAGAACCCAATGCCGTTTTGTGGATTTCTTTGTGCGGGGGAGTACCCGTAATGCCGCATAAATACACCGCTTGCACCTTAAAAGCATCCGCCGTGCGGAAGATAGAACCCACGTTGTGCATACTGCGCACATCGTCAAGCACCACTATCACCGGAAACTTACCAGTTTTCCTATATTCATCCACACTTAAGCGGTTTAACTCAATATTCTTTAATTTGCGCACCATATCACTTTGTCAACCAAGGAAAAAAATACGTCAGAAACGCCGCTAATGCGGCAATACTCGCAAATTAAAACAAAATATCCCGGAGCGGTAATACTTTTCCGCGTTGGGGATTTTTATGAAACATTTGGCGATGATGCTCTTATTGCGTCAAAAGTACTGGGCATAGTGCTTACCAAACGGCACAACGGCAGTGCTAACGAAACCCATTTGGCGGGCTTTCCGCACCACTCATTAGATACTTATTTGCCCAAACTAGTGCGTGCAGGGTATCGTGTGGCTATTTGCGACCAGTTGGAAGACCCCAAGATGGTGAAAGGGATTGTGAAGCGCGGGGTTACAGAGTTGGTTACGCCGGGAGTTTCATACAACGATAAGATTGTCGATGTAAAACAAAGCAATTACCTCGCTTCGGTGTATTGCGAGAAAGACAGCTACGGGTTGGCTTTTTTGGATATTTCTACGGGTGAGTTTATGGTAGCACAAGGGCAGGCCGATTACGCCGATAAGCTGCTGCAAGGCTTGCGCCCTTCGGAAGTGCTGTTTTCTAAAAACTTTAAGAATCATTTTAACCAATTGTTCGGCGAGAAGTTTTATACGTACGCTATGGACGATTGGGCGTTTGGCAAAGACCATACGCGCGATAAACTGCTGAAACATTTTGGTACGGCATCGTTAAAAGGCTTCGGGGTGGATGATTTTGAACTGGGCATTGTGGCGGCAGGGGCTGCCATACAATACCTTGAAGACACCCATCACACCGATTTGGGGCATATCAATGCCTTATCCCGGTTAGAAGAAGACCGCTATGTGTGGTTGGATAAATTTACCGTTCGCAATCTTGAGTTGGTGCGCCCTACTGCCGAAAACGGCAAGGCACTGATAGATATACTGGATACAACGCAAACCCCTATGGGCGCGCGTCTGTTGCGCAAGTGGTTGTTGTTGCCCCTAAAAGAAACAGGACCTATCAACAACCGCCACAACATGGTGGGTTATTTTTTTGAAAAGTCCGAAGAGCGCGAAACGTTGCTGAAGCTGCTTTCGCAAGTGGGCGATTTGGAGCGGTTGATATCAAAGGCGGCGTTAAAGCGTATTGGCCCTAAAGAAATGGTGCAGTTGCGCCGCTCGCTGGAGTTGGTAAAACCAGTGAAAGAATTGTGCGCCCAAAGCGGTTTGATGGAACTGCAACGCTTGGCCGATTTGCTGAACCCTTGTCAACTGCTGGTAGAGAAGATTAAAAAAGAAGTGATTGACGAACCGCCTTCGTTGATAAACAAAGGGGGAGTGGTTGCCGAAGGGGTAGATACAGAGTTGGATGAACTACGCACCATACAATACAGCGGCAAAGATTATTTGGTAAACGTGCAAAAGCGCGAAGCCGAGCGCACAGGCATCCCTTCGCTAAAGGTGGCGTTTAATAATGTGTTCGGGTATTATTTAGAGGTAACCAATGCCCACAAGGATAAAGTCCCTGCCGAATGGATACGCAAGCAAACCCTTGTGAACGCTGAACGATACATTACCGAAGAACTAAAGGTATATGAAGAGAAGATTTTAGGGGCAGAAGAAAAGATATTGGCCATTGAAGCCCGTATTTTTAACGATTTGCTGAATTTTTGTGCTGAATATATCAGCCCTGTGCAGCAAAATGCTAACGTGTTGGCACAGTTAGATTGTATCATCGGGTTTGCGGTGTTGGCTACCGAGAATAATTACGTCAGACCCGAAGTAACGAAAGGGTACGAGTTAGACTTAAAAGAACTGCGCCACCCTGTGATTGAAAAACAATTACCGATAGGTGAGGCCTATGTACCCAACGATATCTATTTGGATAATGCCGAACAACAGGTAATTATCCTCACAGGACCCAACATGTCGGGTAAATCGGCGTTGTTGCGGCAAACGGCTCTGGCGGTGCTGATGGCACAGATGGGTTGTTTTGTCCCTGCCAAAAGTGCTAAAATCGGGTTGATAGATAAGATATTTACAAGGGTAGGGGCCTCGGATAATATTTCGTCGGGAGAATCTACTTTTATGGTAGAGATGCTGGAAACCGCCAGTATTTTGAACAACGTATCTGACCGCAGTCTAATTCTTTTAGATGAGATAGGCAGGGGTACGAGCACCTACGACGGGGTTTCGCTGGCGTGGGCCATTGCTGAGTATTTGAACCAGCAACCGCAAAAACCGAAAACCATTTTTGCCACCCACTACCACGAGTTGAACGAGTTGGAAAAGAAAACCGAGGGGGTGGTGAACTACCACGTTACGGTGAAAGAGGTAGACCAAAACGTAATTTTCCTGCGTAAAATTAAAGTGGGCGGCAGCGAAAGCAGTTTTGGTATCCACGTGGCTAAAATGGCGGGAATACCCCAGCGGGTGGTGCAACGTGCCGACGAGATTTTAGGCCGTTTGGAGCAAGACCGTGCGATGATTAGCGGGCGGGAAACCTTGAAGAAAATCAAGCAGAAAACCTATCAGGTAAATATGTTTCAGGCCGAAAACCCGCACTTGCTGCGCTTGGAGGACGAGTTGAACAAAATTGATATTAATGCCCTAACCCCCATTGAAGCATTGATGAAACTGAAAGAGTTGAAAGAGATGAACAAAGGGTAGTATTTGAAAAAAAATGATACATCAATTTCCTCAATATCCTTCATGCTATTAAAGTGTTAAGAATTATTTTGAAATAAAATTTTTATCGAAACGCGTCACTAAATAATTCTTTTTAACTTTACTTTCGATTTAAATACTAACAATTATGGAAAAGGGATCTTCTGGAGCTATTAATCTACTTTTTGAACCTATTAATGAACGCTTAAAAGGACCATTTACAGGCGCTTTTTTCATCTCATGGCTAATTGTTAATTGGAAAGCACTAATTTTTATCGCATCCTATGATTATGAAAAGGAAGTATTTGATTTGTTTAAAGTTCTAGAGAATTGTTATTTCAGTATTTGGAAAGTTTTCACGTACCCCTTTTTATTGGCGGTTTCATATATAATTGTTAGCCCATTAAGTGCTTCTATTGCTGAAATTATCAAGGTTTTGGTTAGAAAAAATATAAGAGATAGGTTTACAATGAAAATTTATCATTCAGAACCAATATCACATGAATTATATAAAGGTGCTGTTGAAGAATTAGACAAATTAAGGAGTTCATATTCTAAATTAGATGCTGAAAAAACCCAAATCGAGCATCAAAAAATGAATTATGAAACAGAAAATAGGACTTTACAGACAACTAATAAAGTTTTAGAAAAAGCAAATGCGGAATCTATGGTAAGAGAGTTTTACTCTTTTTTAAGTGGTACATGGGAATTGGAGTGGAAAGATAAAAAGAGTCAAAAGGGGGGTAGAGAACAAGCTGTGTTTAACGAGGACGATAGAACATACTATTATTCACCTATTGGGGAACAACGATTTGAACCAGCATTTAGACTCGAGGGGATATTTATAAACAAAAGCAACAATGAATTATGTTTTACTAAAATAGACATAACTCCCAAAAAAGAATTCAATCACATAAAAAGAGTTCTTTTTAATAAATTAACAATTGATGAAACTGGAAGACATTTAGTTGGCGATGAAAACGAGGATTATTCTAGCATAGTATTAAAAAAAATTAGTGATAAGCCAGCGAGTCTTAATAGAACCAACTAACTCCCATCGGTTTCTGAGAAATTGAACAAAATTGATATTAATGCCCTAACCCCCATTGAGGCGTTGATGAAACTGAAAGAGTTGAAGGAGATGAATAAGGGGTAGTCAGTTATATTTTCTAAGAACCAACCACCAGTCACTAACCACTAATCACCCGATAGCTTCTTCAATATCTCTTGTGCGGCTTTGGGTATTACCGTACCGGGGCCAAAAACGGCGGCTACTCCGGCATTGTATAAGAAATCGTAGTCCTGTTGGGGGATTACACCGCCTGCAATTACCATAATATCCTCGCGTCCGTGTTTTTTCAGTTCTTCAATCACTTGCGGTACAAGGGTTTTGTGTCCCGCTGCTAATGATGAAACGCCCAAAATGTGCACGTCGTTTTCTATGGCTTGTTTGGCAGCTTCGGCAGGGGTTTGGAATAATGGGCCAATGTCCACATCAAAACCTATATCGGCAAAGCTGGTGGCAATAACCTTCGCACCGCGGTCGTGGCCGTCTTGCCCCATTTTGGCAATCATAATACGGGGACGGCGACCTTCTTGTGTGGCAAATTCATCGGCCATTTGGCGGGCTTTTACAAAGTCTTCGTTCATTTTTATTTCCGACGAATATACCCCCGAAATTGATTTTATAGTGGCTTGGTAGCGGCCAAAAGCCTTTTCCATCGCCATCGATATTTCGCCCAATGTAGCGCGTACACGGGCGGCATTTACTGCCAATTCCAGCAAATTACCCGTTCCTGTTTTTGAGGCATTGGTAATGGCTTCTAACGCAGCGGCCACCTCGTCGTTATTACGTTCAGCTTTTAGTTTTGCCAAACGCTCTAATTGGTTTTGACGCACTTTTACGTTGTCAACATCCAATATGTCAATGGGTTGTTCATCGTCGGCAAGGTATTGGTTCACCCCCACAATCACATCTTTACCGCTATCAATGCGGGCTTGTTTGCGGGCTGCGGCTTCTTCAATCCTCATTTTGGGCAAACCGGTTTCAATGGCTTTTGCCATACCGCCCAGTTGCTCCACTTCGTCCATCAATACGCTGGCGCGTTGTATTAATTGGTCGGTAAGGTATTCTACATAATAACTGCCGCCCCAAGGGTCAACCACGTTGGTAATTCCGGTTTCCTGCTGGATATAAATTTGTGTATTACGGGCAATACGTGCTGAAAAGTCAGTAGGCAAAGCAATAGCCTCATCCAAAGCGTTGGTGTGCAACGATTGGGTACCGCCCAAAGCTGCCGCCATTGCTTCAACAGCCGTGCGTGCTACGTTGTTAAACGGGTCTTGCTCGGTTAAGCTCCAGCCGCTGGTTTGGCAGTGGGTGCGCAATGCCATCGACTTATCGTTCTTTGGGTTGAATTGTTTTACAATTTTCGACCACAATACACGGCCTGCGCGCATTTTGGCAATCTCCATAAAGTGATTCATACCAATCGCCCAGAAGAACGACAAACGGGGGGCAAAATCATCAATATTCAGCCCTGCTTTCAATCCCGTGCGGATGTATTCCAACCCGTCGGATAGGGTATAAGCCAGTTCCAAATCGGCGGTAGCACCTGCTTCTTGCATGTGGTAGCCGCTGATAGAAATGGAGTTGAATTTTGGCATATTTTGCGAGGTGAACGCAAAAATATCCCCGATGATGCGCATAGAATGCTCGGGAGGGTAGATATAGGTGTTACGCACCATAAATTCTTTCAGGATGTCGTTTTGTATCGTTCCTGAAAGTTTATCCATGCTTACTCCTTGTTCTTCGGCAGCAACAATGTAAAAAGCCATGATGGGCAATACAGCACCGTTCATGGTCATTGATACCGACATCTCGTCCAACGGAATTTGGTCAAACAGTATTTTCATGTCCAAAATACTGTCGATAGCCACACCCGCCTTGCCCACATCACCCACCACACGTTCGTGGTCGCTATCATAACCGCGGTGAGTAGCCAAGTCAAACGCTACCGAAAGCCCTTTTTGCCCGGCTGCTAAGTTGCGGCGGTAAAAGGCATTAGATTCCTCAGCCGTACTGAAACCTGCATACTGACGGATGGTCCAAGGGCGTTGCAAATACATACTGCCGTAGGGTCCGCGTAAAAACGGGGCAATACCTGAATGGTAACCCAACGTTGGCAATCCTTTTACATCATCCGCCCCAAAAACCGTTTTCACGTCAATTGCTTCGGGGGTATGCCAAGGTTCTGCATTTGCCGTTTCAGCTTTCATGCTGAACGCAGTAGAAGTATAAGGTATGTTGCTAAAATCTTTTCTCATTTAATCATTGCTTTTGGCGGTTGCTGTTTCACACCTCCCTCAATCCCTACTTTTCCAGCCCGCCCTTCGATAAGCTCAGGGTGACAGTGCGCAGTAGGGAGGTCAAGCTGCTATCGTCATTGCGAGGAAGCCGTCTTCGGCTGACGAAGCAATCCGTTTCCTGTTGATACAGATTGCTTCGGAAGACCTCGCAATGACGCGAAGGCATTATAATTCTTCATTTATCCGTTGCTGTTCAGCTTTTTCAGCAAAGCGGCGCAAGGGGAAGAGTTTGTTATTTATCAGTTGCACGGGTTCAATGTCTGCTTTCATACGCTGGCTGTTGTCAGCGTATTTATTCACCCCTAAAATTACTTTTTTCCCTTCTTCCACATTTTGCTGTTCACCCAAAAAACGGTCAAATATCATTGTTGGAAAAAGATTCGTTGTAATTCCTTTTATCCATCCCCCCATCACCTCGAAGCGTTTAAACAACTGCCAGCTTTTAGCCGCAATTTCTTCGGTAAGGGTTTCAATGTAAAAGCTGCCTGCTGCTGCATCCTGCACTTTATCCATGTAGCTTTCGTATTTCAACACCAACTGCACATTGCGGGCAATGCGAGCCGAAAAATCGTTAGGCTGCTTAAACAACACATCATAGGGGTGTACATACATTACATCACAGCCGCCAATTACAGCTGTCATGGTTTCGGTAGTGGCCCTTAAAATGTTGTTGTTGTAATCGTATATGGTTTTGTTGTTCAGTGCGGTTTCGCAAGTAATGACTACCTGTTCATTTATGCCGTATTGTTTTGCTAACAAGGCATATACTTTGCGAAATGCGCGAAGCTTGGCTATCTCAAAAAAGTAGTTGCTACCTACAGCAAAGTTTACTGTTAATTGCTTTACCCCTAAGTTTAAATACTCATTAGCGTGTGCCAGCGCAAAGGCCAGTTGGGAGGCTGTTTCAGCACCTGCGTTATGGTAAACTGATGCATCAACAATGTAATGCTGACTTGCAGGAGAAATTGTTTGTGATACCTTCTCCAACTCACCCTTTTCAGCCAATTCCATCAAGGCATCTGTAAATACATTGTTTTGGGTGGGGATAAAACCTTTTGCCCAAATAGCAGTATTTGCAGGTAAGGGAGATAATTGTGCGATATGCGCCTCGTTGGTAACAATAAAAACCACTTTATCGGTGCCTTTTAGCAACGCCTTTTGGGCATTGGCAAGCGCATCGGTGGGGTTTTGTACCGTAATGTATTCTGTTATTTTCCAGCCTTGCAGGGGTTTTGTAAGCGGTGAAAACTCTTTTGAGGCAAGGTCTTCAAGGGTGTAGTAAGGCTGCGAGGTAATCCCCTCGGGCGATGTTTTAAAAAGTTGGGCAAAGGCATCTTCGCCCTTTACTTCTTTTATCACCTGTGCCTTCCAAGTTTCGTAGCTTTGTAACTCGAAATCGGAATACACATCATTTTGTTGGCTTTGGGCCATAATTAAATATCAAAAATCAGTTTAAATTCTTTCTTTAAAAAGTCGATAGCCATATCGGTTGGCACCTCTTCGCGGCGTATCATCTCTTCAAGTATTGCTTTGCTCAAATCAACACTGGTAGCAGTTTTATCAAGGGTTGCGTAGCTGTTGTTTATCAATTCAATCACGCGCTCTTTTACCAGTTTAATAAGTTTCCACGATTGAGGCGAAACATACAGTTGTTGGGCAAGGTTGTGTCCGTATTCTTCATTTACGGTGGCAATAAGCGTGGCTTTAAAAGCCGCCGCAGGAATACCGGGTTGGTTTAAACGCAACAACATATTGCTGGGGTTGATACGATCCAGATAGATGGTAAGCCTTTCATACGCTTGTATTTTTATGGGCACCATGCTGCTGCGGTTTTGTTGGCGAAACTCAAGCATTTTTTGCTCGTAATAATTATCGAGCATTTTTTTAAGGGTGAAATAGCCTACCAAAAACACTACTACGGCGGGCAACACGTACTTTAAAACATCAAGAAACAGGGCTAATGAATCCATATTGAGTTTAATATTGGCTGTAAAAATAAGAAGTTAGGTTGTAAGTTGAACGATTGGGCAGATGGAAAATTGTAAACGGCCTGTATTTGCATTTAAAATGAGCGCTTTGATAACCAAAAAAGCAGGGGTTTACCCTGCTTTTCGGTGTATTTTATTTTTGCAATTAGCGGGCAGTACCCAACTCAGCAAAAAAATCAATAATCTTTTCGGCCAGTTCGCTGCCTATTTTCTCTTGAGCTTCGGCAGTTGATGCACCAACGTGGGCACTTACCGATACTTTTGGATGTTTTAGCAAGGTATCATCAACGGGAGGTTCTTTTTCAAAAACATCCAAACCTGCAAAAGCAATTTTACCGCTGTTCAGCGCTTCGATAAGGGCTTTCTCGCTTACAGCACCGCCACGGGCACAGTTTACAATACCTGCACCTTTTTTCATGATAGCGATTTCAGGTTCGCCAATCACAGGTTTATCACCTTCGTTAAAAGGCACGTGCAGCGTAACGAAATCAGATTTGCGCAGCAACTCATCTTTGCTAACGGTTTTCACGGGTATTTTAATGCGTTGGCTGCCTGCGGTTTCGCCCAAGTAAATGGTTAAATCCACTTGCTCCACGTAAGGGTCAAAAGCAAGTACATTCATACCCAAACCGAACGCTATTTTAGCCGTTTCTTGTCCAATACGGCCAAAACCAATCACACCAAGTGTTTTACCGCGAAGTTCAAAACCTTCTGAGCTGATTTTTTTAATGTCGTTAAACTTCTCTTTGCCTTCAATGGGCATCACACGGTTACTGTATGCCAAGTTGCGGCACATAGCAAACAGGTGGGCAAATGCCATCTCGGCTACAGATACTGATGATGCAGCAGGAGTGTTTATTACGCGCATACCTTTTGCACGGGCGTATTCAACATCAATATTATCCATACCAACACCACCGCGTCCAATCAATTTAATATTTGGGCAGGCATCAATAATGTCTTTACGGATTTTTGTTGCACTGCGCACGGTTACTGCATCGTAGCCTTTTAGTGCCTCAACCAGTTGGTCTTGAGCTACTTTTTCGGTTACTACAGTAAAGCCGGCTTCTTCCAGCATTTTCTTTCCAATGGGGTCAATTCCGTCGTTGGCAAGTAGTTTAGGCATGGGTATCGGGTTCTGTTTTAAGTGTTATGTTTTATGTTAACTGTTACCGGAGGTTAACCAACGGCTTAGGCTGATTTACCGCTTTTCATTTGTTCAAACTGTTGCATGGCAGCTACCAAGGCTTTCACGCTATCCAACTCAAGTGCGTTGTATAGTGAAGCACGGAAACCACCCACACTGCGGTGACCTTTTAGGCCGCTAAGTTTGTTTTGTTTGCACAGTGCCATAAATTCATCTTCAAGGCTGCTGTCTTTCAATACAAACGTAACGTTCATTTTACTGCGGTCTTCAACGGCGCAAGTACCTTCAAACAATGGGTTACGGTCAATTTCGTTGTATAGGGTTTCGGCCTTTTCGGTATTGCGTTTTTCCATGGCTGCTACACCGCCCATTTCTTTTACCCACTTCATGGTTTGCAATGAAACATAAATAGGGAATACAGGAGGGGTATTGAACATTGAACCCTCTTTAATGTGGGTTTTGTAGTTTAGCATGGTGGGTATTTTGCGGGTTACTTTACCCAAAATATCTTCACGCACAATTACAAGGGTAACACCTGCAGGGCCCATGTTCTTTTGGGCACCGGCATATATCAGGGCAAATTTGCTTACATCAACCGGACGGCTGAATATATCGCTCGACATATCGCAAACCACATCTATAGGCGACTCAGGAAATGCGTGCATTTGTGTGCCGTAGATGGTATTGTTTGAGGTGATGTGCAAGTATTTTGCATCCGTAGGGATATTATATCCTTTGGGGATGTATGAGAAGTTTTTCTCTTCTGATGAAGCAATTACGTTTACGTTACCAAATAATTGGGCTTCTTTGATGGCTTTGCTTGCCCATACACCTGTATTTACGTAGGCAGCAGTTTCGTTCTCATCAAGCAGGTTGTAAGGTATCATGCTAAATTGCAAGCTGGCACCGCCACCCAAAAATATGATAGCATAACCATCGGGTACATTGAACAGTTCTTTTACAATAGCGCGAGATTCTTCCATTACAGCCTCAAATTCTTTTCCGCGGTGAGATACTTCTAATAAAGAAAGACCTGTACCGGCAAAATTTTTAAGTGCTTCAATTGAGGCATCTATGGCCGACTGGGGCAGTATTGCTGGACCCGCGCTGAAATTGTGTACTTTGCTCATGTGTTTGGTTTAGAATTTGCAGCAAATTTAGAGCATTTATATTACTTAAAAGAACTGCGGGTGCTTAATTTTGAAAACTATGAAGTGGATAACTAAACTATGTGTATGCGGCCTTGTACTATGTGCAACGGTAAATCAAGTAACCGCACAGAGAAAAAGCGGATTCGACTGGAGCAAAGTGGTATATGGTGGCAGCATAATGCCTGTATTTTCTAATATGGGAACAAACATTTCGGCCAACCCTTTTATCGGGTACAAAGTAACTGATAGGTTGGTGCCCGGTATTTCGGTATCGTACCAATACACCCGTCTGCGCAACTGGCCGTTTGTGGGTTCAACTTCAACATATAATGTGTTTGGTATCGGGCCGTTTGTTAGGTATTCTATCCAAAACGGATTTTTTGCCCATGCTGAATATGAGTTTTTGCGGGGCAGGTTTGAAACAACCCCTTTCCCCGAATACAGGCACACCGAAGAAAACTTATTGATTGGCGGCGGCTACAGCAATGTGATACCGGGCACCCGCAGCGGTTTTTATGCGCAGGTGTTATACGTGGCTACTTGGCGTGGTGCGGCAGGTAACTCTATCTACTCATCGCCGCTTATTTACCGTGTAGGTTTCAGTATTTTTTAAAAAGCTGTTACTTTGTAATGATTTATAGCACCGCGATGGTTTTGCGGTGAATTTTAGACAGTAAAGATTTTGGAGAAAGAATTGAGTATAGTAAACCGCAAAGCGCGGCACGAGTATTTTATTGACGAATCGTTCGCGGCAGGGATGGTGCTTACAGGCTCTGAGGTGAAAAGTATTCGATTGGGGAATGTGAACATGAGCGAGGCCTATTGCTCGTTGTTTGATGGGGAGATGTGGCTGAAAAACATGCACATTTCAGAGTTTAAACAAGGCGGGTTGCATTATAACCATGCACCTTTGCGCGACCGCAAACTGTTGCTAAACAAAAAGGAGCTTAAGAAGATAAAATCTAAAATGGAGGAGGGTAATTATACCATCGTCCCACTTAAAATATTTACATCAGCCACCGGTTTTTGCAAAATGGAAATTGGCCTTGCCCGCGGTAAGAAAATGTACGACAAACGTGAAGACATGAAAAAACGCGATGTTGAGCGTGAGCTGCGCAGGTATGTGGATTAGTTTACAGTTTCCTGTTTAATAGTTGCCATCAACTACAAAAACACAACAATTACCTGTTCCAGCCGTCTTCGCCTACCAACGGAACAAAAGCAAAGTTTTTAAACGTTTCGGTTTTTAATTCACCGCCCGTTTTTGTTATTCTCACCATTTTTTGAGTATTGGCATCGCCCACAGGTATCACCAGCATCCCGCCTTCTTTAAGTTGCGAAGTAAGTGCTTGCGGTACAGCAGGGGCACCTGCCGTTACTATAATGCGGTCGTAGGGGGCATATTCGGGTAATCCCAAAGTACCGTCACCATAATAAAAATGAATGTGTTGGTAGCCCATTTCAGTAAGCTGGGTTTTGGCCTTCTCGTACAAACCCTTCATACGCTCAATGGTAAAAACCTGTGCGCCCATTTCGGCCAGCACAGCAGCTTGGTAACCGCTACCGGTACCAATCTCTAACACCTTCATGCCTTTGCGCACGTGCAACAACTCGCTTTGGTAGGCCACCGTATAGGGTTGCGATATGGTTTGACCGTCTTCTATCGGAAACGCCTTATCCTCGTAGGCAAACTCTTCAAACTCTTTACTGAAAAAATAGTGGCGCGGCACGTGTAGCAAGGCTTGCAGCACCATATCATCCTTTATTCCGTTTGCCATTAGCAACTCTACCAGCCGTTTGCGCTGCCCTTTATGTTTATAGGTGTCCTTTACCACAATAGTTTATTAACAAAAGTTGAAAATAAATAAAACCCCGCACGGGTATTATCTATCATTTTTGCAAAGTAAACCATTAAGTATGATAAAAATTGGGGTGATAGGCGCAGGCCACTTAGGAAAAATCCACATTCGTTTGTTAAAAGAAATACCTGAGTTTGAACTGGTGGGGTTTGTGGATATGGACGATGATAATGCTGCCAAAGTGATGGCAGACTATGGTATTAAAAGGTTTGCTACGTTTGACGAAATGCTTGCCGAAGTAGAAGCGGTGGATATTGTAACACCTACCTTTAACCACTTTGAAAGTGCTACCAGAGCCATGAAAATGGGTCGCCACGTGTTTATTGAAAAACCGTTGGCCAATAATATGCAAGAGGCTAAAGACCTTGTAACCCTTTCGCGTGAGGCAGGGGTGAAGGTACAAGTGGGGCACGTAGAGCGTTTTAACCCTGCTTTTTTAGCTGCCCAGCAATACGACATTAAACCCATGTTTATTGAAACACACCGTTTGGCGGAGTTTAACCCCCGCGGTACGGATGTGAGTGTGGTGCTTGATTTGATGATACACGATATTGATATTACCCTGAGTGTGGTAAAATCAAACGTTAAAAAAATCAGTGCCAGCGGAGTAGCTGTGGTGAGCGATACCCCCGATATTGCCAATGCACGCATAGAGTTTGATAACGGCTGTGTGGCCAACCTTACCGCCAGTCGTATATCGCTTAAAAATATGCGCAAAACCCGTCTTTTCCAGCGCGATGCTTATATAACCGTTGATTTCTTAGCCAAAAAGATGGAAGTATTCAGGCTGGAAGAAGCAGTAGGGCAGGAAAATCCTTTCTCCGTGGTGTTAGATTTGGGTAAAGACAAAGGCAAAAAAATCATCCATTTCGAATCGCCCGAGGTAGAGCCCGTCAACTCAATCAAACGCGAGTTGGAATTATTTAACAAAGCCATAGCCAACAACACCATTACCGAAGTGCCTATTGAAGACGGTTTCAAGGCTATGCAGGTAGCGTATGAGATTATTGAAAAAATAAATATGATGCGTGTTTGATACACAACGCCCCTTTTTTCGTTGTCTAAATCAAATAATCATATTTTTGTGGCTCATGCGTAAAACCGTATTTCTTGTCGTAACCCTTTTAGCGGTTCTTTTCCTTAACTCTTGCAAAAGAGATATCGAAGTACCTGCATACCTGTATATCACATCGCCCCAGTTTGTAGCAAAAAGCGGCGAAGGCACAAATTTGCAGGTAATTACCCATGTTGGGGTATATATTAATGATAACCTGCAAGGCATTTATCAGATACCGGGCACTATTCCCGTATTGAGCAAAGGCAGTAACATGCGTGTAGAGATACGCCCGTTTATCAGGCGATTGGCGCGCGACGGGTATGTTAACTATACTATGGCATCCAGCCATATTGATGCCTCGGTTTCTTTATTAGAAGGTAAAACCGACACCGTTCGTCCTGTTTTTGGCTACCAAAGCAATGTTGAGTTTAAGTGGTTGGATGATTTTAACAACGGCGCAAAAACCTTTGTTATTGATACTTCACAAAGTTCTATAGACACTATTTATATCACCAAAAACCAAGGCACAGGCGTTGATACCACATTGTATGCCTACATTGACATGGGCACTGCCGGCGACCCGTTTTTTAGGATAGAAACCCAAGATGCTTATCAACTGCCTTTTGACGGACGTGATGTGTTTATTGAGTTTCATTACAAATCAAACGTACCGTTTACGTTGGGCTTAACCGAAGTGTATAATGGCTCAGAAATTGATTTACCCTCAGTATCACCTTACGAAACCTCAGGCGAATGGCGCAAAGGCTATGTATATTTGAACGATGAATTGATAAATGCCCCAACATCGGCCAAGTACAGGGTGTTTATACGCACAGCCAACGGCGATGAAAGCATACACGCCAAGCTATATTTTGATAATTTTAAACTGATGTACCGTGAATAAAGCCTTATTGCGCTTTAAATATATACTTTGGGACTTTTTGGCTTCAGCCGGAACGTGGGTATTGTTTTTTGCCTACCGTAAAAAATTCATCGAATCGCCAAAATTCGGATATAATATTCCGTTTGAGATAAACGACGACACCCTATATCGCGGTCTATTGATTATACCACTGTATTGGATAGTGATGTACACCATCACCGGAAACTACAGAGAAGTAATTATCCGCTCGCGTTTACGGGATATAGTATATGCGTTTAACACCAGCTTTTTAGGTGTTTTGATACTGTTTTTCTTTTTGCTGCTGGACGATTACGTAAAAGAATATACTGATTACTATAAAACCTTTTTAGTATTGTTTGGCTTGCAGTTTTTTTTAACCACTATACCGCGGTACATACTTACCACGCAAACCAAGCGTAAAATACAAAACCGTATTATTGGTTTTAATACCCTTGTGATTGGCAGCAACCGCCGTGCCCTTGATTTGTATAACGAATTGGAAGGCCGCAAAAAATCGGAAGGATTTATTTTTAAAGGGTTTGTAAAGACTGAAAAGGACGGCGAGGATATGCTGGGCGGTCATTTAGCGCAGTTGGGCGGTGTAAGCGATATCAAACGCATTATCAGCGAGCAAGCTATTGCCGAAGTAATTATAGCTATTGAAACATCAGAACACCATTTGCTTGAAAACATAATGAACGAGTTGGAAGGCGAGCGGGTGAATATTAAAATAATTCCTGATATGTACGATATCATATCAGGAACGGTGCGGGTAAACCACATTCTTGGTCCTCCGCTTATCGAAATAAAAACCGAAATAATGCCTGCATGGCAGCAGGTAGTGAAACGGGTGATTGATGTAGTATTTTCGTTAGTGGTAATGATATTGGGTTTCCCCGTGTTTTTTACCATCGGCGTAATGGTAAAACTATCCTCCAAAGGGCCTGTGTTTTATATGCAAGAGCGCATAGGCTGGCACGGAAAACCGTTTAGGATAATTAAATTCAGAAGTATGCGGGTAGATGCTGAACAAAACGGCCCGCAGCTTGCTAAAGAAAACGATGAACGCGTTACCCGCACGGGGTTGTTTTTACGCAAAACCCGCTTGGATGAATTGCCCCAGTTTTTCAACGTATTAGTGGGTGATATGAGTTTGGTCGGGCCACGTCCCGAGCGTCAGTATTTTATAGATAAGATTGTGCAAATAGCCCCCCAATACCGCCACCTACACAAAGTACGTCCCGGTATTACCAGTTGGGGACAGGTGAAATACGGCTATGCCGAGAACGTGGAGCAAATGGTTGAACGTCTTAAATTTGACCTGCTATACATCGAAAACATCAGTCTTGCCGTTGACTTAAAAATCCTCATATACACTGTGCTTATCATGGTGCAGGGTAGGGGCAAGTGATTTTTTGATTTTTGACTTGTTGATTTACTTTTCTGTTAGTCATGCTGAACTTGTTTCAGCATCGCACAAATAATCATCGTGAATAGCAATAGCCACCGCACCCTTCGGCAGGCTCAGGATGGGCGACCGCACTTGCGCCCGTCTATCGTCATTGCGAAAAACTGCTTTTGGGTTTTGAAGCAATCCGTTTGAATACCTCCCTTAATCCCTCCTTACCAACCCGCAAGCCAACCAAGGAGGGAAACCGCCGCGCTTGCCTACCACCGCACCCTTCGGCAGGCTCAGGATGTGCAACCGCACTTGCGTCCGTCTATCGTCATTGCGAAAAACCGCTTTTGGGTTTTGAAGCAATCCGTTTGTATTGATGGGCAGGGATTGCTTCGGGAGACCTCGCAATGACGGTGAAACGACTGTCCTGCTGACAAAGTAAGCATCCTATCCCGCTTTGTGAACACAGTTGTTATAAGGTGCTACGCTGCGATTATAATGACAGGGAGGGGTACAAAGGCCAGTTCGCAAGCCTTCCCCCTGCTAAGGGGGAACACAAGGGAGTGTCGGCCAGTTTGACACCCCCTTACTCCCCCTTGATAGGGGGAAACCGCCGCACTTGCCTGCCATCGCACCCTTCGGCAGTCTCTATCCTTCGACAAGCTCAGGATGGGCAACCGCACTTGCGCCCGTCTATCGTCATTGCGAGAAAGCTGTCTTCGGCTGACAAAGCAATCTGTTTGACACCTCCCTTAATCCCTCCTTACCAACCCGCAAGCCAACCAAGGAGGGAAACCGCCGCACTTGCCCGTCGTGCGTAAAGTCCCCTTTAGGGGATTTAGGGGGTGGCAGGGATTGCTTCGGGAGACCTCGCAATGACGGGGAGGATGTAATATACCGTAACGAATAATAGTGTTACGCAGTGTTACGATATGCACACAATGTAATTAACTATTTTATAACTCATTATTAGCCTTACCTATCTTTGATATTCTAATTAATTGATATATGTTATTTTCAGAGAGATACGGTTACACTAAGCCAAGAGAGGCATTGCAAATTGAGAGTATGGATGAACCTCTTAAAAATCGGTTGTGGAGTGTTTTTCATCAAGAAATTGTTAATAGAGCAACACAACAAAGTTTTAACACATATACTTTAAGTCTTTGGACTAAATTTTTCAAAAGACCTTCTGATTCAATTCTCATAAAAAGTCCTGGAGTCTTTTATGAGAATTCTCATATTATTAAAGACATTCGTGCTTGGTATAAAGAATGTAAATGGTTTGATGTTTATAATTTTATAGAGTTTACTATTCACAATATTCCTCTTAATAATTATTCTAGGTTATTCGATGAGATTAATAGTGTTTTGCAGTCTGAAAAATCAGGTTACAGGCTCGTTAATGGGCAAATTACTCCCATTACTAACGAAAGTGAAATACAGGGGATAGAGGATGCTATTAACTCCACAGAAAATAATATATTAAAATCAGTAAACACCCACCTAAAAGCTGCATTAACAAAACTATCAGACAGAAAGAACCCTGATTTCAGAAATTCTATTAAAGAGTCTATTTCGGCAGTTGAAGCGTTGGTAAATATTATTAATGGTGATACTAAGGGTACTTTGGGCACTTCTATTAAAAAGCTAAAAACAAAAATCACTATTCACCCTGCTTTAGAAAGTGGTTTCAATTCGATATACGGTTATACCAGCGATGCAGGAGGCATTCGCCATGCTATGATGGACGACACTAATTGTGATTTTGACGATGCTAAATATATGTTAGTTTCGTGCAGTGCTTTTGTAAACTACCTCATAGGCAAAGCCTCTAAAGCAGGGCTGCTAAGTGTTTAAGCATATCCCGTAACATAGCGTAACACTTTTACACGTTACACGATGTTACGCCATCCCGTCATTGCGAGGTCTTCCGAAGCAATCCCTAAGTATAGGCAACAGATTGCTTCTAAACCCGAAGACGGTTTTATCGCAATGACGATGGACGGGTGCGTTGGCCGGTCATTCCCAACTTGATTGAGAATCTGCAGGTTGGCAATAAAGGTATTATCACCGCTCAGATTCCCGCCTTCGCGGGAATGACAACAGCCGCACTTGCAAACTCAATCGGTTAAATAATTTCCTGATTGTTATGTCTATCAATTACTCGTTTCACCATCATTTTATTGGTGCTTAGTTGCCTTGCAATTTCTGCAAACGATAACTTTGGATTATCCAAATACATTTCCAATATATCTTCGTGTAATCCTTCGTTACTATTAGGGTCAGTAACTTCCTTCAAGTGTTCTCGTTCTATACCATACTCAATAAACTCAAAGCCGAGGAAGTTGTGGGGTTGGGTGATGCGGCACAGTTTTATGTTGCGGTCGTTGTAAATAATTTCGGTAGCGCGGGCTTTTAGTTGCAGCAGGTAGCGCAGGGTTTTGTCTTGGTAGCTTTGGCCAATGGCAAACAGACTGTCAATAAAGTTGGCGAGGTGCTTACTGCCTGCCAAATCGTTCACCGTCAAGGGGTTGGCAAGGCTGCGTTTGGGGGTGTGGGCTACTACCAGTATGCTAAGGTTGTGCTTCATTTTCAGCTCTTTAAGGCTTTTCATCAGGGGCAGGGCTTCTTTGGCGGTTTCAGTAGCTTGGGTTTTCAGGTAGGTAAGGTTGTCAATAATCAGCACTTTGGCGTTGTGGGTGGCTATGGCACGCTCAATGCTGCTGAACAGGGCGGTTTCAAAGCGTTCAAAATCGGTGCAGTTGGGGTTTATTTCTATCCGCAGGAAATTATCGTCAAAGGCATAGTGGTGGTGGTAGTTAATGCTGTAGCGTTTCTCAAACTGCTTGTCGCTCATTTCAAAATCAAAATAGAG
>CALRQL020000014.1:0-92456 GCA_943370295.1 Agrobacterium sp. 719_389
CAGGCCGGACAAAACAGCGAAGAGCTTTTTAGAGCCTTGCAACGCCTTAAATTCAGTAAGAACGAGGTGATACTGTTCCACGTAAACGATAGTAAACACGAGCTGGCTTTTGAGTTTGAAAACCGTCCGTACATATTTATTGATAAAGAAACCGGGCAAGAGGTGAAGCTGCAACCCCATGAAGTGAAGGACGCTTATTTGGCACAAGTGAACGAGTATATGATGCAGTTGCGTCAGCGTTGCGCCCAATACCGTATAGAGTTTGTTGAGGCCGATGTGAACAAGGATTTTATGCAAATACTGATTCCGTTTTTTGTGAAACGCAGTAAGATGTTTTAAAGATTGACTTATTGGTTATCTTCAAACGTTTCAATATAGCTGATTGCGATGTAATAAAATGCCAGTACCGCCGCTGCACAACTAAAAAATACATACAAAGTCCCTTCATCATCAACCCTTAAATTAGCGGTTGTGCCCAACAATATAAAGAAAGCCAGTACACCCAAGCCGTACCATAGTCGTGGCTTTGTTATGCTTGTGCATGTCGTTAGCTGAATAAAAAAACTAACGGGCTGGTATATTCCTAATCCTATGTAAATTAAAATAAGTCCTAACCGGTTATGGCTTATGAAAGCGCACAAAACACTTCCTGCAATTATCAATATTTGAATTGTGAAATCAATTACTTTAAGAGTTTTTATAATTAAGATTTTTATTTTTGTATTTTCAGTAAAATTTGAAATTTTGAATCAAAAAAATTATCCCTTTTTCATCCTTCTGAATTCAGCAATGGTGATGCTGAAATAAAAAATAGCCATAGCTAAACCGGTTATCATTGCAGTTGCAATTGTAAAAGTACTCCTGCTGCCGATAGGCAAAACAATACACAAAACAAGGGCGGGGAGTAGGAGCAAGTGATACACTTGACGTAAGCGCGGATAACGAACCAACTGTGGCTTAGTGAAATGTACAAGGGTGCTGATTAACTGCCAAATACCCATACCTAAGAAGAAAATAGCGCTACCTATTATAAGAGCCTCTAAACCATCTTTGGCGGTTAAAGCAAACATGATGGTTGAAAAAACAACCAGGCTTTGTATCCAAATATCTGCAAATTTAAAATTCATCAGTTATTACTTAAGAAGTTTCATCATTGTACCCATTAGCCAATTATCCTGTGCGCGGCTAAGTTTATCAAGCACTCCGTCGGCTTTGCCTATAACATCTTCAATATTGCCCATCATTTTGGTAAACTCTTTTGCTTCAGCACTGTCATCGTCTTTGTCCAGCGTTTTTATTTCGCCCAACACCTGCATCAACGGTTCTAATTCACGCTTCCTACGCTCTTTAATAATTTGCATGGCGGCCTTCCAAATGTCTTTTTCAGCGTAAAAAAACTCTTTGCGCTCCCCCGGTTTTAAGTCTTTGCGTACCAACCCCCAGTTGATTAACTCACGAACGTTCATGTTGGCATTACCACGAGAAATCTGCAGTTCTTCCATAATCTGCTCCGTGCTTAATGAGGTAGGAGATATAAGCAATAGTGCATGCACTTGTGCCATTGTGCGGTTAATACCCCAATTGGTTCCCAAGCTGCCCCAGCCTTGTATAAATTTTTGTTTGGCTTCTTCGTGTTTCACATAACAAAGTAAAACAATAATATCGGATTTTCAAAATAATTTGAAAGTTTAAATTCTCCTAAACAACTGATCGGAGAATGCTGAGAATTAATGAAAGGTGTAAGTATATTTGGTGGTAGTTACTTTTGTGCGACCTGAGCGGGTATCTGTTAAAGTACTTTCGCCTTTCAAGCTATTGGTAGCGTTGTAAACAATTAGCTCTTCGGATGAGTTGGATGTGCCGCTTGAAGTAATGATTTTTTCAGTTTCAATACCGTTCACGGTCTCAAACGTGTGAGACTCTTCCCACAGTAATTCGTTTTTCTCAGTATCGTATAACCGATAGCTCACCATACGATTTTTATCATCGTACACTGTTTCCCAATGTTGAGTTTGTGTAGTTCGTTCACGCAAATCATTAGCGGGGTTCATATCATCCGTGCTAATAACGATGAAATTGATAACCGATACGGTTTTATTGATTTCATTACCTTTACTATCGTATTGATAAGTAGTAACAGTACTATCGTATCCCGCTGAAAACAGCGAGGCGGTAATCGTTTTAATCAACTTACCTTTATCGTTGTACTCATAATGGTTGGTTTGTTCCGTATCGTCTTTTCGTTCTCTTTCTGTTGCAATTTTTAAATCGGCAGTATAATAAAACTCCATAGTGTACAAAGCATTATCGTCCTTGGGGTTTTCGCTGCTCAACTTAAATTGTGCCTTATCATAAGTAAAAGAAATTTTTTTACCGTCAAGATTACGCTCCTTTACCAAACCGTTGTCATAATACTTAAAGGTTAACAAACCTGTAGTCACTTTGCCAAACATCACATCGTTGGTGCTATCAATAACCTCAACAAGGCGTTGCTTTTTATCGTACGTATAACTGAACGAGCGAATAGATGTGCCTGATTGCCGCTTATAAATCAACAATCCGTTTTTATCAAACTGCTCAAATGTAGTAACGGTTTTATTATTAGAGCTTTCAGTCGTAGTGATTGAGGCAATTTTGTTTGTTTTATTATAATCAACAGCCGTTTCGCTTATTGGAAACCGTTCAGTAATAAATTGCCCGTATCCGTTTATAAAGGTCACAGCAATAGCGCAAATACCCAGCAGCAACTTTCTCATTCGTAGTTTAGTTATCGTCGTCTTTTTTCGGCGGGGTTTTCAGTACTCTCCAAAAAAAGTAAACGGTTATCAAAGTGATGCTTATTTCGGCAACAAGCATGGTTATCAGTGCACTGGTGTTCATATTACAGTAGGCCTCCCTGCCTTCATTCTTTTGCGGTAGGCCACAAATACAAGGTAAGCAATACCTGCAAATAAGGCTATCAGCAATAAGCGTGAAATGTTAACGTATAAAAGTTGAGTGTTTAGTTCTTCAATAATTTTAGGGTCGGTAGCATTGGCTATTTTACCATAAATCTCTTTATTGGTAATTTTTTTCCATATATCGGGCAAGCTCATAATAAACACATACCCCAAAATAACAGGGGTAACAAATTTTATCATGTATTTAAAGATAATAGGTACTTTGATATCTGAACCGTTGGTAATTTCTTTCCAGCCTTTTTCAATACCAAATACCCACCCGAAGAGTATTACCTCAACTAAAGCAAATACCACTAACGATACCGTACCTGCCCAGTAATCATACTCATCAAAAACACCTTGGTTAAAAAACAATACAGTGGGTAAACCCAGTATAAAAATGGTAAGCCCGAATGCCCACGCTGCTTTTTCACGTTTCCATCCAAACTCATCTTGCATAAAGCCCATACAGGGGGTGCCCATAGCCAACGAAGAGGTTACACCTGCAAAAAACAGTAAGCCAAACCACATTACCCCACATACAACAGCCAGCGTATCACCCCATTGTTCAAACAAAAAGGGCAGTGTTTTAAAACCAAGTCCTAAACCACCTGTTTTGGTCATTTCAATCACATTGTCGATACCCAAATAGCCTATAGAAATAGGTATGATAATGGCACTACCCAGCACTACCTCAACAAACTCATTCATCCAACCTGCACTCATGGCATTTAGGGCAATGTCGTCGTTTTTATTTACGTATGAAGCATAGCATTGTATTGAACCCATTCCCACGGAAAGGGTGAAGAATATTTGCCCGGCAGCTGCCAGCCATACTTTGGGCTCCCAAATACTATCAAACTTCGGTGTCCACAAATAACTCAAACCAAAAACACCGTCGTGCACAGCCCCGTTGCTACCCGCTTTGATGCTTATGGCTCTTATGGCCAAAAACACACCAAAAACAAGCAATAATGGCATTCCTATTTTTGCTACTTTTTCAACTCCGCCGCTTAAACCGCGCGAAAGTATCCAAGTGTTCAACACAAGGCACAAAATCCAGAAAAGAATGGGTTCTGCTGCTGAGTTTAGCGATACATAGTTACCGAAAAACGAGGCTACCTGTTCTTGGGTTTGTCCATCAAAAGTGCGGGTTACAGAATGCCACACCCACGACAATGTCCACGATTCAAGGTAACAGTAATAAGCGGCAACGGCTATATTAGTGAATATACCGAAAACGCCTATGTATTTCCACAACGGACGTTTTGGGTCAAGCGTATCCATGATAAAAGGTGTACTGTGGTGGCCGTGTTTTCCTCCAAAGCGTCCTGTACTCCACTCTATAAACAACAAAGGAATACCCATTACTAAAAAGCATACTAAATAGGGGATGATAAAAGCCCCACCGCCATTTTGTATGGCCTGCACCGGAAAACGAAGAAAGTTGCCCAGCCCTACGGCATTACCCGCCATTGCAAGGATAAGACCAACACGTGAACCCCACGATTCTTTATTGCTCATTTGGTTTTTTCAGATAGTTAGTTAATTTAACGTATCGCAAAATGCACTTTTTTTAAACTAAAACCAAAACGGCTTTGGCAGCACCTGCCTATTTTGTGTAATATTGTGTTTAAGATTTTTGGCATGGTAATCCTTATCCACGAACAAATTGAACGGAAGATAAAACGTATTGCTTATCAGATATATGAGCAACACGTGGAGCAAAGCGCGCTAATTGTGGCAGGCATAGCCGAACACGGTTATTTGCTGGCCGAAAAGATTGGTGCTGAGTTGAGGGCTATATCGCCTTTAACGGTAACAGTGGCTAAGATTGAGATTGAAAAAGAAAAGCCCAGTGAGCATACCACTGCTATAAGTATTGATATGGCTGATATTAAAGGCCAGCATGCTATAATTGTTGACGATGTGCTTAATACTGCCCGCACGATGGTGTTTGCCATCTACCCCTTTTTTAAAGGCGGTGCGGCTGAGATAAAAACGGTGGTATTGGCCGATCGTAACCACAAGATTTTCCCTGTTTCTGCCGATTATACAGGCATTTCGTTAGCTACCACCTTGCAGCAGCACATTACTTTTGAGGTAAACAGCGACGGTACGATGCAACTTTCGCTTAACTAAGCAGGCACAGTAACGACTTAGACAGTTTAATTACCAACCGCTGTCGTACCTAATTCCGTGTTCCAAATAAAACTTCATCAGGGTGATGGCTTCGCCCCAACCGATAGCGCAATCCAATAATTGCCACATTCCTTTATCGGTAGGCTGGTAGCCGGTTTCAGTTACTGTAATCGTTGTTTTATTGTCTTTAGTTTCAAGAGTAAATGTCACGGTGGTATTGTGTGAACCCTCGTGCCATTTAAAAGAGAACTCTTTATTAGAGATTGCACTAAGTATTGGACCGGTTTCAATCTCGTTGGCTTTGTAGGGACCGTTCATTGTCCAAACCAGTTGTATTCTTTTGGTTTCCAAATCCAAAACAGTCCCGTCTGTAAACCAACCGTCCCAACCTCTACCTGTAGTAAGGGTTTCGTACACTTTTTCAATAGGGGCATTAATAGTAGCCACGTGCTTAATAGGGGGTAGGGTTTCCATATTCCAAAAATAAAAAATGCTGCCTTTGCGGGGCAGCATTCTTATACTTTTATAAATAAACACTTACATAGTGTTTATTTTAATCCGTTTAGAGATTTCTTCAACATCTCCACGGAATTTTTTGTCAGTCTCAATCAAATCATTCACGGTTTGGCAAGCATGTATCACAGTACTGTGGTCGCGACCACCAAAGTGCATACCTATGTTTTTAAGCGAGGCCTTGGTAAGGTCTTTAGCAAAGAACATTGATATTTGGCGAGCCTGAACAATTTCGCGTTTACGGGTTTTTGATTTCACTTGGTCAACGGATATGCCGTAGTAATCGCATACCAATTTCTGAATGTAATCGATCGAAATTTCACGCGATACATTCTTCACAAAGTTCTTCATCATCTGCTTGGCCAGCTCAATATCCACTTCTTTGCGGTTAAGAGAGGCTTGTGCAAGCAATGATACCAGCGCACCTTCCAGTTCGCGGATGTTGTTGTCTATATTGTGGGCAACATATTCCACAACGTCGTGGCTCAATGATATACCGTCGGCATACATTTTATGTTCTAATATAGCCACGCGGGTTTCAAAGTCAGGAGTTTGCAAATCAGCACTTAATCCCCACTTGAAGCGAGACAACAGGCGTTCGTCCATATCCTTCAAATCTTTTGGAGGACGGTCAGAACTCAATATTATCTGCTTACCGTTTTGGTGCAGGTGGTTAAATATCTGAAAGAATATTTCCTGTGTTTTTTCTTTTTTGGCAAAAAACTGCACATCATCCAAAATCAATACATCAAGGTATTGATAAAAGTTGATGAAATCGCTGTTATTGTTATTTCTAACCGATTCAATAAACTGGTTGATAAACTTCTCAGCCGATACATATAAAACAAACTTATTCTTATTAAGCTGCTTAATATGGTTGCCTATGGCGTGCAGCAAGTGTGTTTTTCCCAAGCCTACACCGCCAAATATCATAAGGGGGTTAAAGGCAGTGCCGCCGGGTTTATTAGCCACTGCAAAGCCTGCACTGCGTGCAAGACGGTTACAGTCGCCTTCTATATAATTCTCAAAGGTATAGTTTGGATTCAGTTGCGAGTCAACATTCACTTTTCGCAACCCGGGTATCACAAACGGGTTTTTAATGTTTGTCCCTAAATTAAGAGGCATACCTACCTCGTTAGGGTCAATTTTTGCCGCATTGCTGGTGGGCATGTTAATAGTGTACGGATTGTTCCCTGCCGTGTTTTCAACAATAATGTTGTACTCAAGGCGAGAGCCTACGCCCAACTCTTGTTTAAGAGTTTTGCGCAACAGGGTTACGTAATGTTCTTCCAGCCATTCATAAAAGAACTGACTGGGTACTTGGATGGTTAAAACTTTATCCTCAAGTTTTATTGGTTTTATTGGATCAAACCAAGTTTTAAAACTTTGAGGTGGGACATTGTCCTTAATAATTTTTAAACAGTTATTCCATACTTCTTCTGCGGTCTTCTCCGTCATAGGCTCTATTCCTCCGTTCTGCTAAGGGTGTGTAAAATTGTTTTAAAAATAGTTAACAAAAAAATTTTTTTACGTTGACTTTTCGGAAACTTTTAACATAGTGCTTTGCGGGTTAGTGGCGATTTCTCCCGAAACCATTGTAAAATCAAGCCTTCCCAGCATGATGCCCGCCCAGCCTACTTGGTTGATTAAAACCGGCTTTCCGTCAAGGTTTGTAATGTTTACGGGGCTTTCCATAAAAGTATGGGTATGTCCGCCCAGTATAACATCAATATTTCGGGAGTTTTTTGCTAAAAACTCGTCGGAAACCTTGTTATCACTGTATTTGTAACCGAGGTGCGAAAGTAATACAACTACGTCGCACTTTTCGGTTTTTTTTAAATATTCTGCCCAAAAGTTAGATTTTTCCACAGGGTTAGTATAGGTAAGTCCACTCCATAGTACATTAGGAACCAATCCTTGTAAATCTATCCCAACGGCTGTAATACCCACTTTTATTTTTCCTAATTTAAATACCTCATACGGTTTAAAAGTATCTTTCAAAGCAGTGTTACTAAAGTCGTAATTACTGTTAATGATACTGAAACCCGCATGAGGCAGTTGTTTTTTCAATCCGTCTATCCCGCCGTCAAAATCATGGTTGCCCAACGTAGAACAATCGTAACCCATTTCGGTCATCAATTTAAATTCTACTTCACCTCCGTAAAAGTTAAAATACGGTGTGCCCTGAAACATATCACCGCTATCTAATACCAAAACGTGTTCGTTTTCACTGCGTATTCTCTTTATCATGGCAGCCCTATAAGCCGCCCCGCCCAACCCTTGGTATTTACCACCGTCCATCGGGAAGGGTTCAATACGGCTGTGCCAGTCGTTGGTGTGCAGTATGGTAAAGGTTGCAAGTCCTTCGCTTTTAGCAACCGCCTCTAACGGAAACTTGCTAAGGGCAACCGCCATTCCTGCACCCACCACGTTGCGTATAAACTCCTTTCTATTGAATTGTGATCCGCTCATCAGCTTGTGGGGTTAAGGCACCGTTTACGGCACATATATTATATATATAGTCCATTACCATATCGCGTATGGTAATGCCTGTTTTATATTCTTTAACCACACCTTCTTTAAACATGGTGTAGTTGTCACCCCCGGTAAACAAAAAATCAGTAGTGCACACAACATAATTTTTTGTGTAATCAACGGGTATATTATTATAAGTAGCTTCAACCAACTTGTTGTCTTTTATGGTAAGCTTAAAACCGGTAATGGCTTCGCCGCCTTTTGCAGCAATTTGTTCAAACACCTTTTTCAGTGTTTCGCCTTTTACTTCAGCGGCTACAACCATATTATCAAAAGGCAATAACTCAAATATTTTTCCCTTAGTAATATCTCCGGCAGGCAGCGCAGGCTGTCTAATGCCCGATATATTTGTAAATGCAAAATCGATATCGGTTTTAATAATACGCTGGGTTTGGGTTTTAAGTATATCAGCAATAAAATTTCCTAAAGTACCATTGGGGCGCGTATTAGGCAGATCAACCGATGTACTGCCGATTATCACCTTCATTTGTGAATCAAGCTTCAGTTTGTAAGGAGAAATAAGAGCAAGGATACCACTGTCGGGACGGTTAAGGCTATCAAGAGTATTAACCCGCTTGCCCGCGGGACTAATCTGCTGTATACCATAATTGCGTGTCTTGCAGCCAATAGCTGCAAAAAGCAGCAGCAACGGCACTATGTATAGCAGCTTTCTCATTTTATATCGGCTACAAAGAAGCAATTTTTGGGTTAAAATAATATTAGCCCAGTGCTAAAAACTTAACCGAAATTGTTTTTTGAAGGGGTGAATCTGCAACTATCGCAATTAAGATGGTAAGCGAGGTAAAGATAGTTTACATACATTGCTGATGCGGGTTTTTTTTAAAAACAATTGTATAAACAACTAATCATTATGTATGTTTTTTGCAAGAGATTACAAACTGGCAAAAAAATTGCGGCAGTGGTGTATGCAACGCATTACGCTTTTGCTTAATCTTGAAAAAAGAAACCGTACTAGATGAAGAGAGTATTACTACTAACCGCAATCATTTTTTCGATGGCAACTGCTGCCTTCGCAGGTGGTAAGCCATCCTACAACATTAAAATCCGTATCAAAGGGTTAAAGGATACAATGGCATACCTCGCTCACTATATGGGTGATAACACGTATCTGGCCGATTCAGCCCGAATGGACAGTAAAGGTTGGGTAACCTTTAAGCGCGATACTGCCCTTGAGTGTGGTATATACATGATTGCCGTAAATAGGGTGAAGTTGTTTGAATTTGTAGTAAGTGAGACTGATTTTACGCTGGAAACCGACACTGCCAACTACATGATGAGCATGAAGGTGAAAGGCTCTAAGGAAAACGAAATATTTTTTGAGTTTAACCAATACACCTATAAAATAGGGATGGAAGAGGAAGAACTTAAAAAGCGGGCTAAAGATTGGTTGAATGACCCTACTAAACGTGATACTGTTACTAAAATAAACGAACGTATTAAAAACATACCCCGTGAAGTGTATGCTTATCGTACTGAGTTTATGAAAAGGTACCCCAATGCGGTACTCACCCAATTGTTTTTGGCAATGACAGAACCTGATGTGCCCGATGCACCTATTGGTGCCGATAGCAATTGGCAATATTATTACTACCGCGACCACTACTGGGATAATGTAAATTTTACCAGCGGTTGCGTATTGCGCACACCTGTGTTTCAAAGCAAGTTGAACCGTTTTTTAGAGAAAGTTACAGTACAACACCCCGACTCGTTGTATGCTGCTGCGGTAAGTGTAATTGAAAGAGCGAGGCCAAACAAAGAGGGATTCCGTTTTACACTTGTTCATATTATGAACAAGTACCAAAACTCACAGTATATATGTATGGATGGTGTGGCTATCAGATTAGCAGCTAAGTACTACAACTTTAACGACTGTTATTGGTTAGATTCTACCGAGATAATACGTACCCGCAGCAATGCAGAATCGTACTTGCCTTCGTTGTGTTTTATGCAAGCACCCGAACTACAAATGTTCGACTCTACCCTTCAACGTAAAATAAACAAGATTGTTGACCGGGATACCAACGAAGAGGTTAGGGGAAAAAACTTAGGTATTTTGTTGAGCAAAGAAAAAACCACCAACTTATATGATGTTAAAGCAGACTATACGGTGTTGGTATTTTGGGATCCGGATTGCGGCCATTGCAAAAAAGAAATGCCGATTATCAAAGGTTTTTACGATACAGTGAAAGCCCGTGGTGTGGAAGTATATGCGGTGGGTGTGGAGCAGGATTTGGAGAAATGGGTGCAATATATACGCGATAACCAATTGAAATGGATAAACGTTACTGATGTTTGGAATATCTCACAATTCCGTAAGTATTACAACCTTACCAGCACACCGCAAATTTTCTTGCTGGATAAAAACAAGATGATTATGGCCAAGCGCTTGGGTGCTGAGCAACTGAAAGAAGTGTTGTATAACGAATTGAAACTGCCTTATACGGCACCTCCGAAGAAAGACGGGGAGAAAGACGGACATAGCCCTGATGACGGGCACGGACATTAACACACATTATGAACACAGCCCTGATAATAAGCCGATGCATCCGCATCGGCTTTTTGTTTGGCATAACTCCTTTCATACACAAAATCTAAGTCTTAATTTCGCGCCCAGTTATGGCTAATTACGAAAATACCCGCGAGTTTGCTGCCCGTATGGATAGCAGCGATACGTTGGCAGGATACAGAGACCGCTTTTATTTTCCTCAACACAATTCTAAAAATGTAATCTACCTCACCGGTAATTCGTTGGGCTTACAGCCCAAAACTGCCCGTGCTTTTGTGGAGCAGGAATTTGCCGATTGGGCTGAGTTTGGTGTTGAAGGCCATTTTAAAGGTAAAAACCCGTGGTTTAGCTACCACCATTTTTTAACTGATAATGCGGCAAAAGTGGTAGGTGCATTGCCCAAAGAAGTAGTGGTAATGAACAACCTTACTACCAACCTGCATTTAATGATGGTATCGTTTTACCAGCCTAAAGGCAACCGTTATAAAATAGTGATGGAAGCGGGCGCATTCCCCAGCGACCAATATGCGATGGAAACACAAGCGCGTTTTCATGGTTACAATCCTGATGATGCTATTATTGAGTTAAAGCCCCGTGAAGGCGAATTTACCCTGCGAACCGAAGATGTAGTGCAAACCATTGAGGCCAATGCTGACAACATAGCCATCGTAATGATGGGCGGTGTAAACTATTATACAGGGCAGGCTTTTGATATGCAAACCATAACAGCTGCAGCACACAAAGCAGGCGCAATGTGCGGGTTTGATTTGGCGCATGCAGCAGGTAATCTTCATTTGAAGCTACACGATTGGGACGTTGATTTTGCGGTGTGGTGCAGTTATAAATACCTGAACAGCGGCCCCGGAGGTACATCGGGGGTGTTTGTGAATGAACGCCATTGCAACAACCCTGAGCTAATCCGTTTTGCGGGTTGGTGGGGTCACGATGAAAACGAACGCTTCTTGATGAAAAAAGGGTTTAAACCCACACAAGGGGCACAAGGCTGGCAACTGAGCAATGCACAGGTATTCCCAATGGCTATACACCGCGCATCATTGGAGATTTTTGCCGAAGCCGGTATTGAGAACCTACGTGCAAAAAGCGAAGCACTTACAGGGTATCTTGAGTTTATCCTTGACGGACTTACCCAAAGCGGTAAGCATACATTTACCATCATCACCCCTCGTGATGCTAAAGACAGGGGATGTCAACTATCGGTATTGGTAAAAGATAACGGACGCAAGTTGTTTGATTACCTAACCGAAAACGGGGTGATTGCCGACTGGCGCGAGCCCAACGTAATCCGTATGGCTCCGGTACCATTGTACAATAGCTTTACTGATATTTACGAGCTGGGACAAGTGATGCAGGGCTTTTCTGCATAAATTTTCATTTTACCATTTACCTTTAGTCGATAAAAGGTATGTACAGGTCTAAACGGGTGAAATAATGCCCGTTGATAATACGTTGTGCCTGTAAACAAACCTTTTATGAATCTAATTACAAAAACCACCGCCATGGTGGCCTTGGCTGTTATTGCCTTGGGCTGCCAAAACAACGAAGCACCGCAAGAAGCCAAAGCGGCGCATGATTTAGGTGAAATTATTGCTGCTGACAATGGAACTCCTCCCAAGCCTGAAACCTCAATAAGCCGCATGGGCTTATCTGACACCTCAAAGAAATTTATTGTAACCGGTGAACTGAAATTCAGAGTGAAGGATGTGGTAAATGCCACTTACGCAATTGAAGACCATACCACAAAAGCAGGAGGCTATATTACCGATACCCGTTTGCGAAGCGAGGTTTCACAAACCACCCAAACTCCGGTTAGTTCAGACTCGTTGCTTGAAAGCACCCATTACACGGTAACCAATACAATGACTGTGCGAGTGCCGAAACAGCAGTTAGACCCATTTTTGAGAGGGATTGGTCAGGTTGTTGATTTTTTTGATTACCGCATTATTCATGCGGATAATGTGGGATTGAAATTGCTTGCAAACAACCTTGAGCAGAAACGTATGAAGGACTTTGCAAACAGACCTAAGAAGAATATTGATGTTAGCCCTCAGCCAATTGACTGCATTTATGAAGAAAGCAGGCTTGATAAGCTGACAAAAAGCGATGAAGCCCTTATTGAGAATATGCAGTTGAGTGAAGATATACAATACAGCACAGTGCAACTCGATTTTTACCAAAACAATACAGTGATAAATACCATCATAGCCAATCCCCAAAGTGTAAAAGCCTATGAACCGGGTTTTGGCTCTCAACTGCTACATTCTTTACAATACGGTTGGGGTATGGTACAAACTCTCTTGTTATTTTTAGTACGTTTTTGGGCAGTATTCTTACTTATTGCAGCAGCATTTATGGCGTACAAACGGTTTAGCAAACAGTTTGCAATTAAGTAATATCGCTTATTGCAGCCTAAAGTTAAGCTTGCGCGTAATTTGATTATCCCTAAGCAGTTTTTTTGTACTATTTCCAATAGTAACCCCTTTAATAATGTATTGGTTTCTGCTTGCAAACAAGCCCAAATTACCATCGCTTATGTTGGTGTATTCGGGCTTTTTTTGCATTATCATGGTGTTGGGCCGCACAATATCTTGGTAGTATTTGTACTCCTTATCAGCGGTCCAGAATATAAAGTCTAACTTCATAGGAACTCTATATCTTGCAGGCAATACAGGTAGTTTATCAGCAAGGAAATAATAAAACGGGGTAATCTTTAAAAACAGTTTCAATTCTGCATTTGGAGGTACAACATAGCTTTGCAGCAGCGGCCAATCAATGTATTTTGAGGCAGCCACAAGTTGGCTGGTAGCACTATCGTACTCATCCCAATAAAAGCGAATTATTATATCATTCATCTTTGCATTTTGGGGTGTAACATATTGCATCCTCAAAGGCCGTGCAGTGTCTAAAATAAAATCGGTAGTAGCAGGGTTGGGAACAATGGGCTTGGGAAAACCCACCAAGCGGGTTTCAGCAATGGCAATTTTTTGGGTACGCTTATTAAATACAATCAGTTTATAACGGTAGTTAGTATTTAATGCAGCTTTGAAATAATATATATGGCTGCCCTCTGTGGCAAATATTCCTGAGTCTTTAGCTGTAAACTTCTTTTGCAGTTTAAAAGAGCTTCGCATAAAGTGTCCGTCAAATTCTTCAATGGTCACCTCTACCGAGTCGTAGTATATCGAGTCTGATATTTTTGCTACGGTAAATGCACTCTCATCACCGCTTAAAAAAGCTTTGTTGAGCCGTATATAGTGTTCACTATCGTTGGCATTCAGTAAGCCATAAATAATCATTACTTCTTTTGGAGGGCCGTTAACATCCAAATCGTTTGAACAGCTTGAAAATAAGGAGAATAGTAATAGACTAAAGAAAATCAGCGGGTAGAGTTGTTTCATCAAAGTATCATAGTTTTATCAACTAACGATACTTTGTTGCAAAAGGTTTAAAACCAACAGCAGAAAGCCGGAGCTTATAACGGCCTGAATTTTAGTTTGCGTGTAAGCGTATTTACCTGCAACGAAACCACTGTTTGTTGTGAAATGCTTACACCTCTGATAGCATACAAGTTACGGCTCGCAAAAAGCCCATAGTTTCCGTTGCTTATATTGGTGTATTCAGGTTTCTTTTGTACCAAACCAACGCTGGGTTGGTTTACATTACGGTACAAATAATACTCTTTATCTGCCGCCCAATACATAAAATCAAGTTTTTGAGGCACTCTGTACCTCCCGTTAATAGCAGTAAGCTTATCAGCAAGAAAATAATAAAAACCAATACCGGGAATATTGCTTCTCATAGCTCCTGATGAAGGTACATCCTTACCCTGCACCATAGGCCAGTCTACATAATTATCAGCAGATAATAATTGGTTCGAAGCACTGTCGTACTCATTCCAATAAAAGCGCAAATTCAAATCATACAGCTTTGTGTTAGGAGACGCCGTCCAAGATAGATTTACGGTTTTTGCAGTATCAATTATAAAATTAGTTGTAAAGTTACTGGGGCTACCTAAGGTAGGGTTCCCAATCAAAACTGTTTCAGCCGTAGTATATTTCTTTGAAAGCTTGTTATAAATCACCAACTTGTATTTGTACGCCAGATCCAATTTTTGCCTAAACGTATAAACATAACTCCCTTCTGTAGCAAAAATACCCGTGTCTTTTCCTACATAAAATTTAGTTAACGGAAACGTTTGTCGGATGGAATTACCACTGTATTCTTCTATTGTAACCTGCAAAGAGTCAAAATACAATGAGTCGTTAATTTTTGCAACTTCAAGCGCACTTTGGTTTTCGCTCAAAAAAGCACGGTTCACGCGCACATAATGGTCGGTATCGTTCACATTCAGTAAACCATACACCACCATAATCTCTTTCCAGTCGGCATTGGTATCTAAATCATTTGCGCAACTTCCTGCAAGCAGCACAGTAACGGCCAGTAATATTATGGCTATAAATTTCTTCATCGGCTTGTATCAAAAACAATGTTACCCACCATAACGACGTTTTTACAGTAAAAGTTCTAATGTGGGTGATTAAAAAATGCGGGCGCAAGCTATCACATTTTCAGTAATATGCCTAACTTTTAATACATTTGCTTTTCAGTAAAACCAATAATGGCAAGGATTTTAGCAACGCTAATTTGTATTTTTGAGCTAACGGCGCTTGTAAAAGGCCAACAAACCGTGCTAAGCAATTTAGATGCAATAATTTGGGCCGATGAATTTGACGCCACCAATACCAACTTGTGGCGGCAAAATACCAACGCCGATGAGGTGTTTATTATACAAGGCGGCGAGTACATTATGTATCGAATGAATACTCAGTCATACGGGTTAGTGTTTCCTAATGAAAAAATCAGTTTCTCAACTCACAAAGCGGAATTTAAAATTAAGTTAGACGAGGAAAACGGAAAAAGCGCCAGTGCAGGGGTTGTGGTGATGGCGCAGGAAGACGGTAAGGGAGCATTTTTAATTGAGATAAACGGCAAGAAACAATACCGCATCAGTAAGTTTAACGGGTCAACCTTTAAGCCCATTGGCGATGGTTGGAAACGTAACAAAAACATTGCAGATAGGGGAGAGGACAACATTATTGCAGTGAGCATGGAAGAAAAGATGTATGATTTATACATCAACGGGGAGTTTATTACTGCATTTAGTGAAGTATCATATAAAAGTGGAAAGATTGGTTTGTATATAGGGCCTGAGAGCAAAATGAGTGTTGATTATGTGCGGATATACGTGAGCAACGATGAAAAGGAAAAGCTGCGCAAAGAGATGCAGAAGAAAAAACAGGAAGAGGATAATCCTGTACTGACGGATGTAATCAGAAAATTGCGCGAACAGATAGTAGTATTAGAGGAAGAACGCGACAGCTTAAGAGTGGTGGTTGCAGATTTATCAAAAAAGACAGGCGAGGGTAGTGTGCCCCCCAATGTACAAAAGCTAAAAAATGAAAACAAAGAACTAAAAGCTGAAATTGAACGCCTGAAAAAAGAAAATGCTGCCCTGAACAAAGAGAATGAATATTTACGAGGATTTAAGGAAACTATTGAAAACGGGCAGGACGGGGATATTATCATTAACCTGACCGGTGCTATTGAAACTGAACGCCAGCGTGTTGAGATTTTGGTGGATGAAAATGAAAAGTTGCAGGAAGAAATACGCAAGCTGAAAGAACGGTTAAAAAATTAGAACAACCACAGAATCCTAAATTGTCATCACGGATTATAAATTCCTATTAATTGCCTTTTGCAGTAAACTAATTGTATATTGTATAAAGACGGGTACACTTTTTCATAAAATCAATACCTTCACAACGTTCTGTTGACATACAGGGGTAAACAATTGAACATCACCCCGTATATTTGTATGTAAAGGACAACTATTTGACGCTGTTAAGTGTCTTAAATAAGAAAGAGAACTTGCAGAGGGCAATTGTACATATACATCTACTTGTGTTACTGCTTTGCAGTAGCAACCGTTTGTTTGCCCAATATGAATTTATTGAAAACAAAGGTCAGTGGGATAATCGTGTGCAATACCGCGCACAGGTACCTGCGGGCTACCTGCATCTTGAAAAAAAAGGGTTTAACTGGTTTTTTTATGATGATGAGGCCTTTGGTCGTATTATACACAATCACAGCGGGCACAAAGCAGATACCCCAACTCCCCGAAGCTATAAGTATCATGTATTAAAAGTTGATTTTCTGGGGGCAAAAGATGCTTATACAACCATAGCCACATCGCCCACAATACCATACTATAACTACTACCTGGGTAATGACCCCGCAAAATGGGCAAGCGGAGTAAAAGGTTATTATCGCTTGCAGCTTCAAAATGTGTGGCAAGGGGTTGATATAAAAATGTACACATCTCCCCAAGGTCTTAAATACGATTTTATCATTCAGCCCAATACGGCTGTTAATACCGTTAAACTCAAGTATAGCGGACAAGAAGCAATGGCTATTGAAAACGGCAAATTGTTGGTTAAAACATCCGTTAATACTCTAGTAGAACAAATACCGGAAGCTTACCAATACATAGGGGATAGAAAGGTAATGGTAGATTGCAAGTACACACTTAAAAACAGCGTATTAGGGTTTGAAGCGGGTGAGTACAATCCCGCCTATCCATTAGTAATTGACCCTGTGCTTGTATTTGTTACTTACAGCGGCTCAACGGCTGATAACTTTGGTTTTACCGCCACCTACGATTCAAGAGGCTGTTTATATGCAGGAGGTAACGTTACTGAGCCTTATCCAATTTTACCCAACGGAAAGTATCCTACAACAGCAGGGGCGTATCAGCAAACTTTTGCTGGCGTTAATAGTACGAATGGTCCCTACGATCATTTCCCGTGCGATATAGGTATCAGCAAATACGACTCAAGCGGAAAAGTATTGCTGTATGCCACTTATTTAGGTGGTACAGACAACGACTACCCTCACAGTTTGGTAGTGGATGCAGAAGACCGTTTAGTGATGCTGGGCAGTACTTTTTCAGATAATTTCCCTGTCATAAAAAGCTGTTACGATACTTCTAAGCACAGTGGTGTAAGCAATGCAGATATTGTAGTGGCCAAATTTAGTCAGGATGGCAAGATATTATTGGGTGCTACCTACATGGGCGGCTCGGGTAACGACGGTATCAATGCCGGCAACTTAGTGTATAACTACGCCGATGATTTTAGAGGTGATGTGTACGTAGATATTCGTGGTAATGTAGTAGTAGCAAGCTGCTCACAATCAGCTGATTTCTCTGTGGTGAAACCCCATCAGAACGCTAAAAAGGCAGGGTATGACGGGGTAGTCTTTTCGCTGGACAGCTCATTAACGAGTTTAAAATGGAGTACTTACATTGGCGGTAACGGAAACGATGCGCTATACTCTGTTAAAATTGATGATAATGATAACATCATTGTGGGGGGTGGCACCATCAGTGCCGATTTGCCGGTTTCATCAAATGCGCTTAACCCATCTTATCTTGGAGGACGTTCGGATGGGTTTGTGGCTGTTTACGATGCTTCAGACAACCACAATCTTAAATACCTTACTTATATAGGCAGTGCAGGGTACGACCAAGTGTACTTTGTTGATATAGACAAAGAGAATTTTATATATGCAGCGGGTCAAACCGAAGGCAATATGCCTATTAAGAAGGCCGTTTACGGTCAACCTAATCGCGGGCAGTTTATACAGCAGCTAACCAGAGAGCTGGATAGTTTGATTTTATCAACTACTATTGGTAATCGTATCAACAGTCCTGATATATCTCCTACAGCTTTTTTGGTTGACAATTGTGACAACATTTACTTCTCGGGCTGGGGGGCTGACATTTCATCTGCAAACCATGCGGGCAGCACCAACGGGTTGCCAATAACATCCACCGCGATACAAAACACTACCGACGGAAATGATTTTTGGGTAGGCGTGCTTACTCCCGCAGCGCAAAGCCTATTGTATGCAACCTATTTAGGTGGTACACAAACCGACGACCATGTGGATGGGGGTACCAGCCGTTTTGATAAACGCGGGGTGATTTACCAAAGCATTTGCGGTAGTTGCCCGGGTCCTCGCAGCGGGTCAAGTTTTGTGAGCGATATGCCTACTACGCCCGGAGCTGTATACGAAACCAATCTTAGCCCGCGTTGTAGCAATACCTCGTTCAAACTGGATTTTCAAATATCGTATGCCGTAGATGCCAAATTTGATGTAACACCTACCTTGGGCTGCAATCCCATGAAAGTTCAAATTACCGATCATAGTTTTAATGCAATAGTATATAAATGGGATTTTGGTGACGGAAATACCGATACAGTTAAAAATCCTTCGCATACCTACACAAACCCCGGTAAATACCGTATAAAGCTGGAAATATCAAACCCTAATGCATGTAACTTTTCTGATAGTTTCTTCCGCACTGTGGAGGTGATTGATAAAACAACCCCCGATTTTGAGTTTACACAAAACGATTGTGAAGGCAAAAAGGTAGTTTTCAAAAACAAGTCGCCTCAATCGTTGGGCTTTTTATGGAAATTTAGTACCGGTGATACCAGTATTGCCGAAAGTCCCGAATATGAGTTTGCAAAAGAGGGCACATACAGCGTAACATTAATTACAAACTCGGGCTCTATTTGTGAAGACTCAGTAACAAAAACGTTAACCCTAAAAGGATATACCAAAAGTGATTGGGAGTTTCCCAATGTGTTTACTCCTGCCGATGGCAATAAGCTAAACGATTGCTATCAGTTTAAGGGGTTATTGGCAGATTGTGATAAGGTGAACGTGGAGATTTTTAACCGTTGGGGCGAGTTGATTTGGAAAACCAATGAAGCCGGTGATTGCTGGGATGGAACTCATTTTGAAACTAACGATGAATTACCTGCGGGCGTTTATTTTGTGGTTGCTGAATTGGAACGAAACGGCGGCGACAAGTTAAAATACAACGGAACAATAACACTTATTCGTAAACCTTGAGAATAACATTTTTGATACTGTTGGGTGTGATTTTGGGGTTGGGTTGTCGCCCTGCAAAAAACACTACAGCTGCCGCAAAAGAGTCTTCACCGTTTCCGGAAGGGGCATTAATCGTTCCCCAAACACTTTCTCTTAACAATGCTGATGCAGCCCCGTTTTGCATAACGGTAAAAGAAGGCAAACGTTATAGCTCATTTACGGTAACGATATACAACAGGTGGGGACAAAAGGTATGGAGTGCTGATAAGCAATCGGCGTGTTGGGATGGAACAATGGTTGTTAATAAAGAGAAAACAAAAGCCCCTCAGGGTGTTTATTATCTTGCCATAGAAGCTACCACAGCTGATAATCAAATCTATAAACACACAGCCACATTAACGGTAGTGTAGTTCTAGCTGTTAAGAATAGCGCCCTCCAGGTTTTTTATATCGCCGCGTTTGCCAAGTTCAATGGCTTCTATGTCGGTAATTTTTCCAGCATCTACTTTAAAGCGTACCATGGTTCTCACTGTGTGAAAACCTTTGATACCCGCAGCACCGGGGTTAATGTGTAATAAACCAAGCTGACTATCGCGCATTACTTTAAGAATGTGCGAGTGACCGCAAATAAAAAGCTGTGGCGGGCGAGCCATAATTTCACTTCGGATGGCGGGTGAGTACTTGCCCGGATACCCTCCGATATGGGTAATCAGCACATCAACACCTTCACAAACAAAACGGTTGTTTAGGGGGTGTTCTGTTCTCAGTTCATGCCCGTCAATATTGCCCCATACCCCGCGCAGGGGCTTTAGTTTTTTTATGTAATCACTTACTGCTAAAGTACCCCAATCGCCTGCATGCCAAACCTCGTCGGCCTGCTCAATGTGGTTAAGCATCCGTTGGTCAAGAAAGCCGTGCGTATCCGAAAGCAGTAAGATTTTTTTCATCCCTGCAAAGTAAACACCACAGCGTTCTAATCTCCTTATTACCCTTCAAATTTTTTGAAGATGACAATGGCATTATGTCCGCCAAAACCAAACGTGTTGCTCATAGCTATTTTCACGTCTTTGGTAATTGCCTTTTGGGTAATTATGTTTAGGTCCTTTGGGATAGCAGGGTCTAATTCAGTTACGCCCATAGTAGCCGGAACAATTCCTGTACGGATGGCCTGTATGCTGGCTATGGCTTCAATTGCACCCGCACCGCCCAACAAATGCCCCGTCATGGATTTTGTTGCACTTACTACCAAATTGGGGTTATTGCCAAACAAACGGTGAATTGCATTTACCTCGCTCAAATCGCCAATTTCTGTAGACGTAGCGTGCGCGTTTATGTAATCGATGTCTGTAGTTTGTAGTCCTGCATCCTCCAATGCCAGTTTCATGGCAGTGTAGGCCCCTTCGCCTTCGGGGTGGGTTGCCGACATGTGGTAGGCATCAGCCGTCATTGCTGCGCCCACAAGTTCTGCAAAAATGGGTGCTCCACGTTTTATAGCGTGTTCGTATTCTTCTAACACCAATGCGCCCGCGCCTTCACCCAATACAAATCCATCGCGCTGACTATCAAAAGGTCGTGAGGCAGTGACCGGATCGTCGTTGCGTGTTGAAAGGGCTTTAATTGACGAGAAACCACCGATAGCGGCGGGGGTGATGGCAGCTTCTGAACCACCTGAAATTATTACATCGGCTTTGCCCCAACGGATATAGTTAAAGGCATCCATAAAGGCTGAGTTGGATGCCGCACAAGCTGTGATTACAGTGTAATTTATCCCTTTAAACCCGTGTTTGATTGAGATAGCTCCCGAGGCCATGTTGGGTATTGTTTTTAAGATAAAATAGGGGTTGAATCGGGGAGTGCCGTCGCTTTTGGCAAATTCGCTCACTTGCTCCTCAAACGTGGTAAACCCACCGTTGCCCGACCCCCAAATAACACCGGCGCGGGTATAATCCAATTCGCTGTCTTTTATCCCTGACTGTTTTAATGCCTGATGAACAGCCCCCAGCGCATATTGCACAAATAAGTCGTATTTGCGCACCTCCGCTTTCTCAAGGTATTCCAATGGGTCAAACCCTTTTACCTCACAAGCAAAGCGGGTTTTAAACTTTTCAGTATCAAAACGGGTGATGGGTGCTGCTCCGCTTTTACCGTTTTTAAGGGCATCAAAAAATGCCTCTACATTATTACCCAGCGGGGTGATTGCTCCCATGCCGGTTACTACTACTCTTCTCATCTTATTTGTTGGGGTTAATGCTATATAAAGCAGCTTGTTTTAGGGTATCGAAACTATCTGTACCCAGTATGCGGCCCAGTTGTGTTGCGGCCATCATGTTGGTGATAATTAATAAAGCTTTGGTGGCCGACGGTTCATTAAATGATAATGAACCTTTTTGCAGGCCGTTTTCAAGGGTATTTGTTAGCCATTCATAAATACCTGAGGCCATTTTTTTCATATGCGGTTTTGCTTCTTCATCAACCGTGTCCCAGTCAGTTGCCATAGCTCCTACAAAACACACGCTGTTATTGCAGAAAGCATCCGTGTATATCTCTAAAAAATGCCTCACCTGTTCCAGTTCATTCAGCCCCGACACCTCTTTTATGAATACTTCAAACTTTTGAATTTGGAACTGTATTACTGAAATGAGTAAGTCGGTTTTTGTAGGGAAATGGTAATGGATGGCGGCATTCTTAACCCCTAAAGGCTTTGAAATGTTTTGGTAGCTAAAGGCGTTATAGCCCTTTTGCCTGATAAGTATGTCGCCCAACTGGATTATAGTTTCTTTGGTGGCAGTCATAAATCACCACAAAGATACTTACTTATTAGTAAGTAAGCAAGTGAAGTATAAAAAAACCGCAAGGTTAGTTGCGGTTTTCAAATGTCTTAGGCTACGCCAGCAGCTTTCATGTGTTTAGCATGAGAGATGAAGGCCGAGAACATGGTGGGGAATTCTTTGTATGCTACATTAAACTCCTTGCAGGTTTCACGCACTATTTTATTAATGTTTGGGTAATGTATGTGGCTGATTTTAGGGAACAAGTGATGTTCAACCTGAAAGTTAAGACCACCCAATAACCAGCTAAGTACTTTGCTGCGTGTAGCGAAGTTTACAGTAGTGTTTATTTGGTGGATAGCCCATTCGGTTTCAACGTTAACACCTGCATTTTCATCCGTAGATAAAAAGTGTGCGTCTTCAACCACGTGAGCTAATTGGAACACAACCGCTACAATAATACCGGCAGTGAAAGCAAGAATAAGGTAGCCAACTATTGCTGAAGTAAAACCAACGGTAAAACCGGGGATAATAACAAAGATGATTACGTGTAATACTTTTGAAATCCAAAAGCTAAAGTGTTGACCAAGGGTCATTTTACGCATAGGGGTATGCTCTGATACACGGCTTAGGAAATACTTTTTAAAGTCTTGCCAAAACACCCAAAACAGGTAAGTTAAACCATACAACGCCATAAAATAAACGTGTTGGAAACGGTGAAACCAGTATTTAGGTTGATCGGCGTGAACACGTATGAAAGGCCTGATGTCAATATCGTCATCCATTCCTTCAATGTTAGTGAAAGAGTGGTGATTAACGTTGTGTTTCAAGTTCCAGATATAAGCATTGCCACCCAATAGGTTTAGGGCAAAAGCCATGAATTTGTTTAAAGTAGGATTGGTAGAGTAGCTACCGTGAGAACCATCGTGCATTACATTGAATCCGATAGCTGCGAAAGTGCCACCTAACAATATGCATAACAACACGTTAATCCAAACGGAGGAAGGTGTGAAAAAGGTAACAACCGTGTAAGCGGCAATAAGAACGGCAAACAATATGATTGTTTTAGAATACAACTTAAAGTTGCCGGTGGTTTTTAATTGTGTTTGCTTGAAGTACGAATCTACACGTTTGCGGAGAGTGGTAAAAAACTCGGGGTTTTTGTTGCTAAAGTGTACTTTGGCCATTTAATAATATTGTAATTTAAGTTGTACAAAAGTAATCTTTATAATCCATAATACAGCTGTAATATTATGCACTACTTTGCGCAGTTTTGTTTCATTAATGTGTGTACATCCGTAACTTCTTTATACAAAGCCGCTACAAATGCATTTTTCTTATCACGGGTATTCAGTAAAGCTTCGGTTTTTTTGGTGTTTATTAGTTGAGAAGCTTTAGTAAGACAAACACAGGCATTGTATTTATCATGCTTTGTAAGCAACACCTTTGCTTTTGTAGTATATGCTCTTATATTGTTGGTATCTTGCTCAATGGCATAGTTAGCAAACAATAAGGCCGAGTCTTTTAATCCGTTTTTTAGGTAAATATCCGCTGCTAAACTTCCCCTGCCGCCACTTTGGTATATGTCAGGCAGTTGTTTAAGGGTTTGCAAGGCTTTTAGGTTTTGTCCGGCATAGTTGTAGGTGCTTGCCAAGTTGTTTAAAACCCCCGTTAGCATATTGTCCTCAAGACTCATTAGCTTAAGTTTTTCGTAGTATTGAATAGAGGTTTTAAAATCACCGCCATAACGATACAGCGACGCAAGGCTGAAATATGCATCAATTTTGTACGAAGCTGAGGTATCAAGGCTAAGGAAGTCGTTAATCAAACCAATGGTTTGCGCCACTCTGTCGGTTCTAAGACTGTCGTATATTAATTTAAAATTTAATTCGCCCAAAATACCCTTTAATGCCAACGAGTTACTATCCAAACGGTACAAACTGTCGGCTTTGCGTATAAAAGCCTCGTTAAGCGGACGTTTGCAGTCGATGTAATCCATTAAATGACCGTACTTGGCTAAATCCTCTTTTGATGGCTCTAACTGTGCGTAGGTACTAAAACAACCAAAAATTAATGATACAATAAGGGTAAACTTCTTCATAAGTAAGTATTCAATCTGCCTATAACGTGTAAAGGCAATGAACAAATATAAGTATCTGCTTAAATTATGAAGGTTTTTTAAGACGTAGCTGCTTTGGTAAGCTTCGGATTATTATAAACCCCAAAAATTTCTTCAACTTTCTTAAAACGGTAATCAAAAATCTGCTTCAATCGGTTTTTTACCAAAATAGGGTGAGCAATATCTCCCAATATGCCCAGTGGCAGTTTATAATCCACAATATCCGTCATCTCAACACCACCTTCAATGGGTTTAAAAAAATGCTGGTGATGCCACATGGCGTAAGGCCCAAAACGTTGTTCATCAATAAAGTATTCTTTTTCTTTAACCTGCGTAATTTCGGTCATCCAACTTACGGGTATTCCGAACAGCGGGCGCACCTTATAGGTAATAATCATGCCCGGATATACTTTTATCCCTTCGGGGTGCTGTGATGTAATGTCAAAACCCATATCAGGCGGGGTTATCTTTTTCAGGTTTTTGTGTGAAGTAAAATAATCCCACACTTCATCTATACTCGCAGGAATATTCTGTACGCTCGAAATTTGGTAAAACGCCATTGTAAGTTGATTAACTACCTCTTTTAACAAAGGTGGTGTAAAATGGTTTTGAGCCCCCAAACATACAGCTTCCTTTGTTATATCCCCTTAATCTCACTAATATTGACAAGGTAAACGGAGCTTATTTATGAAACTTTATACCATTGATACCGGATATTTTAAGTTAGACGGCGGAGCTATGTTTGGGGTAGTACCCAAAAGCATTTGGAACCGCCTAAACCCTGCCGATGATAATAATATGTGCAATTGGGCCATGCGTTGTTTGTTGGTGCAGGATGGCAACCGTTTGATTTTGATTGATAACGGTATTGGCGATAAACAAGACGATAAGTTTTTTGGCTATTACTACCTGAACGGCAACGATACGTTAGAGAAATCGTTGCAAAAGCACGGGTTTACCCGCGATGATATTACCGATGTATTGCTTACCCACCTGCATTTTGACCATTGCGGGGGTAGCTTGTTATGGAATGCCGACCGCACAGGGTACGAGCCGGCTTTTAAAAACGCAACGTATTGGACTAACGAGAAGCATTGGAAACATGCCAACTCACCCAATAAAAGAGAAAAAGCTTCGTTCTTAAAAGAAAATTTTGTGCCCTTGCAAGAAGCAGGAGTGCTAAAGTTTGTGCCCGATAGTTTGCAATTTACTGATAACATACGCATTATACTTGGCTACGGACATACCGAAGCGATGATGATGCCCATTATTACCTACGGGGATAAGACTGTAGCGTACATGGCCGATTTGATACCCTCTGCGGCACACATCAACCCGGTGTATGCTATGAGCTACGATATACGCCCGTTGCAAACCATTGAAGAACGTACTGCCTTTAACCGCGAGGCAATGGACAACAATTATATTTTATTTTTTGAACACGACCCAAGCGTTGAGTGCGCTACTATTAGACAAACCGAGCGCGGCGCAGTAATTGACCAAGTACTTACCATAGCTGACTTATAACCTATAAATGAAGAACATAGTAAAGGGTATTACAGTAGTTGCCTGCTTATTGGTAACATTGCTTGCTTATGCCCAAAACACCCCAAAAACAGTATTGATTGTTTTTGCAGAAGATAGCCATATAAGAATTCCTTTTTCGTTTTTAAAGAATAAGGAAGTGGGTGAAACCGATACTGCTCCAATAAAATACTTAACCCTTAAATACGGATTTTATAACACCCTTGCCGAGCGTTTGGCAAATAATGGATACCGACCAATGGGCGGTGTGAGTGGTAATCTTAATCAAGCAAGGTTATACACTACTGATAAGTGGTTTTTTACCGATTCGGCAGCTATAAAGTCTGAAAGGAAAGGCTCGTATGAGGCAACATTGGTAAATAACGACAACCGTAATTATTACTCAATGTATTTGAATGCCGACTCAGCATCATACATCCTGATGATTAATAAAATAGAAGTACACACCAATATATTCCGCAACTTGTTTACGGTGGCTAATTACTGTTTAGATGTGCATTTTGATGTGTATGACCGTGATATGAAACGGTTGTGCGGCAGATACCTGCGCAAAAAAGTACGTATGAGCAGGGGGACTTATTGGTCGTCGTTCACTAAGCAATTCAACACCTTACCCGATGAATTGGCCTTGTATTTTGTGAACATGAAAAAGTAAGGAACAGTCTCAAAAGTCAAAACTATAAAAGCAACAATTAGGGGGAGCTTGTTTAGCCACTAAGTCGAGAAGCCGCCAAGTAATAATAGTTTTGCGTCTTTGTGCCTTCGTGGCAGATTAAAAAACACAGGCGTTTGAAACAACTCTAAACGCATGAATCGAGTCGGACTTCATACCCGAAGCTAATGTTTAAGCATAAATTGTTTTCAAAAACTTTTTACAACCATTCAGAAACTTCAAGTCAAAAGAGAGTATGAAAAAATTTGTAGTCTTATTGCTTTCTTTGGGCTTGTTTGTCGCCGCCAAATCACAAAACTATTACTTTCCCCCTGTGGTAGGTAGTCAATGGGATACCGTATCACCTGTATCGCTTAACTGGTGTACAAGTCGGTTAGATACGGTATATAAATACCTTGACTACAAGGATAGCAAAGCCTTTATCATACTTAAAGGCGGTAAAATAGCCGTAGAAAAGTACTTTGACGCTTTCACACAAGATTCGGCTTGGTATTGGGCTTCAGCAGGTAAAACGCTAACTGCATTTTTGGTAGGCATGGCACAGCAAGACGGTAAATTGAGCATAAGCGATACCACCAGCAAGTTTTTAGGCAAAGGCTGGACAAGCTGCACTCCTCAGCAAGAAGACAAGATTACTCTTTGGCACCACCTTACCATGACCACAGGGCTGGATGATGTAATTGCCCCAACTCCTCAGGTGCCTGACCCCGACAATTGCATGGAGCCTGCTTGCCTGCAATACAAAGCCGATGCAGGTACCCGCTGGGCCTACCACAACGCCCCTTACCGTATTTTGCACGAAATACTGGATAGTGCCACCGGATACACTATTAACCAATACACGGTGTTAAAACTGCGCAATACCACAGGAATACAAGGTCTTTGGTACGATGGTGTGTTTTACAGCCGTCCCCGTGAAATGGCTCGATTTGGGTCGTTAATGATGAATAAAGGCAAATGGGACAATACAGTTGTGCTGCCTGATACTAATTATTTAAATGCCGCCACAAACACTTCACAAAGTATCAATCCTTCGTATGGATATTTATGGTGGCTAAACGGTAAATCAACCTATAAGGTGCCCGGTTTGCAGCTTGTTTTTAACGGTCCGCTTGTGCCCAATGCCCCTGCCGATATGATTGCCGGTTTGGGAAAAAACGATCAAAAACTATATGTAATACCCAGCATGGATATGGTTATAATTCGTATGGGGAATGATAGCGGACAACCCGTAGCTGCAGTTTCAGCATTTGATAACGAGTTGTGGGGGCTGTTGAAAGATGTTTTTTGCCCTAACGGACCTGTTTCTGTTAATGAGCCACGCGAACAAAGCGTAGTTAAAATATACCCTAATCCTGCAAACGATGTGTTGTATACCGAAGGGGAGGGGCAACTACTGATAACCGATATAAACGGACGTACTGTTTTGCAATCGCAAATTTCAGGTATAAAGGAGTTTTCAATACAGCACCTTGCAACAGGTGTGTTCACCTTACGCCTTATCAATGAGCAGGGCACACAAACTCAAAAGCTTATAAAAGAGTAACTGAAACAACGGGATTTATATCCCCAGCCACTTGTAAATAACGGCCACCAACTTGTTGTACCAGTGCGAGGCAAGGTAAGTAATGCCTAACGAAAGCAGCAGGGTAATTACCGTAGGCGCACTTAATCCGTATTGGGTGAAAAAGTATACTACCAGCATATTTATTAGGATGTGGATGATAAATAGCGGGTACGAAATCTCTCCTGTGTAAATAAAGAATTGGTTAACGGGTTTTAATTGCAACTTGTAAATAAAAATGGCAATGAAGCTGTATCCGGTAAGTGCAGGAATATCATTAAACAGCTGGCCTATAAAGCCCAATTTTAAAGCCATACCCACGTACAAGGCCATACCGCCTGCACCAATTAGTAAATAATGCCACAGGGTGAGTTTAGCAGCTATTTTATCAAGGGTATTGTTGTTTACCATAGCCGCCAACACCATGCCCAGCATAAACTCCCACGCATACTGCAAAAAGAAGCGGTTGTAGCTGGCCAATTCTGATTTACCGAGGAACACAATCAAAGCCGCCCAGCCGATACTTGCCACCAACCCGATACCGATAAACAGTGCGTTGCTTGTGTTGCGTTTTAGCCACGCCAAACCGTGAAACACAAGATAGAATTGAATAATGGTGGATACAAACCAAAACTGACCGCCGTAGGAGCCGATAATGCTGCTATCAAACATCTTGTATAACAACACATGACCACCCAGTGCATACCAAGAGCTTTGGTAAATGGGAATGAAAAGAGTGATGATAGCGGAAAGTATAACAACGAGGATATAGGGCAGGTACACTTTGCCCAGCCTGCGTTTGATAAACTGCACAAACCCCAAGGGTTTGTTTTGAAATGACAGGTACAAGCCAAAACCTGAGATGAGTAAAAAACTGTGTACTCCAGTTCCGCCAATGTTTATGGCTTTTGCAGCCAACGGAGGTAGGCTGAATGTTTGCAGGTAGTGATAAATGATGATGGTGAAAATAGAATACCCCTTTAAAAAATCAGCCAGTTCAAAACGTTTCATGCGGGTTAGTTTGTTGCTGCAAGATAGTTAGTGCAGGATATAAATAAAAAAGCACCGCCATTGGCAGTGCTTAATTTTTTTATGAAAGCTGTTACTTACTTAGCACTTGCTTCTTTAATCACTTCATCAGCCATTTTTACGTAGTCATCGTTTTTAGCTTCTGTAGCAAGTTTTTTGGTTTTTTCAGCGCTGGCAATAGCGGCTTTTTTATCGTTAAGTTTCAACTCAATGCGAGCTTTCAACAACACAATCCAAAATGCTTGTTGGTTTTGGTCAACAGCTTTGTTTACCCATTCCAATGCTTTCTTCATGTCTTTGTTATTCTCGTAGTAGTAACGGGCAGCAGCAAAGTAAGGACGGCTGTCAACGTTCATAGCGTTGTCAATGTTCTTCATGATGGTTTCATCAATCTCGGTAGTAATCAATACCGATACTTTGGTGTTTTCCCAAACCAATTCAAGGTTAGCTGAATCGGAACGAACGTTGTTAATGTTAATAGTAAACGTTTCAGTTTTATCAGCTGTAGTTGTTGGTTTTACAGTTACGCGGGCAACTTCGTTTTCGGTTTTGTATTCAGCTACGTTACCGCCCAATTTCAAATCGCTGTAAATCATCACATCCCAGCTGTCTTTGTTAGGCACGCTGTAAATAGCATAAGTACCGGCAGCAACTTCTTTACCTTCAATTTTTACTTTATCGGTAAAAGTGATTTTGGTAGCAGCATTAGCACCTGTACGCCAAATTTTTCCGTAAGGAACTAAGTCGCCATATACAGTACGGCCTTTTGCGCTTGGACGTGAATAGTTAACGGTGATTTGACCCAAAGCAAAATCTTGCTTAAACTCTTGAGTTGAACTTGGTGCGGGAGTTTTAAGGGTTTGTGCAGTAGCAGCAGAGCATACAAGCAATGCAGCAGCAGCTAATGAGATTAATTTTTTAGTATTCATGGTAAAGTGTTTTTAATTTTTCAGGGCGCAAAATACAGCTTATTTGTTAAAACGGCAGGGTTGATGTTTAAACAATGGATTGAAGGTGATAGAATAGCTACTGGGCCTGTTGAATAAGTTTCACAATGGTTTCAAGCGGTTCATCAACCACCACTTGAAAATTGCCGCCCGATTGTGCACCTGCGCTAAGGTAAAGAGTTGTAGCTCCTTCGTCGGTAGGAAAAGGTTCAGCAAAGGCAATTGCATGGATATTGATAATCCCTTTTTTGCCTGAGTTTTTATCAACGGTAACCTGTATAAAGTCTTTCATGTTTCAATGCTACAAAAAAATACGGATTGACACTACGTATTAAGCGTAAACAAATGTTAAACTTATTTGATAGTTTTGGTACATAGTTTATCAATAATGGAAAAGATTAACAAGATTGTACAAAATCTTATCATGCCCGTGCTGCTTGTTTTTACTACAGTAATAGGAATTTTCACAAATTCAAAAGCCACAAAACTCGATGTAAAATCAAAAGAACTAAAAGCCCAATTAGACTCAATCACTATTGTAGAGCGGGAAAAGCAGCTCGACCGCAGCGATATAGAGTTTGTTCGCGAATTGAAGTTTAAGTTGTTCGGCGAAGTAAAAGAGGCGGTTAAATCAAAAGACGAGGCCTACCAGCAAACGGTGTATGAGTTTGTGGTGCAGATGTTGAAGGATGATGAAGATTTTAGAAACGCTTTGCTTAAAACGCTGGCAAACTCTTTAAACAAAGGCGAGTTGAAAGAAGAGATAGACAGAAACTTAACCACTGCAACGGTTTTTGCCGAAGAGGAAGCCGAAAAACAACTGGTATTGAAAATGGCTTCGAGTGCTACTGCCAAAGTAAGGGTAGATGTATTTTATCTGGAGGAAACACAGGAAAAATCTAAAAGAGTGGCTGAATTGGTGCAGAAAAAACTGGGTAATGATTACGAAGTAAAACTTAGAGTATTGCCCAAGTTAAAAAACAGCCAGAGTGGTTACCAAGTGTACCAAAACGAGATACGGTTTGAAGAGGCTGAAAGCAGTATTGCGAGAGAAATAAGCAGTGTATTAAAAACCAGCTTACAAGAACCGCTAAACGAACGCAAAAAAGTATCAAACCGCACGGATAATTACATCAGTATATTTATCAGAAACCCGTAAGAGAGATTACTTCGTTTCTCTGAATAATGTAACAGTACCGCGCATTTCAAACCCGTCTGGGGTACGGCAATCTTTGTATTTCAGCAGTACAAAGTACACACCGGGAGGTACTTCTTGGTTATTGAATTTTCCGTCCCACAAACCGTTGTCTTTTGCTTCAAACATCTTCTCGCCCCAACGGTTATAAACAATAATGTCATAGCGTTCAACCCTGCCGTCCATTAGTGGGTAAAGGTCGTTAAAACCATCTTCGTTTGGAGAGAAGGCGTTGGGTATTTTAAAATCATTAAAGTCTTGTATCGAAAGGGTAATAGTGTCGTAATCCGTATTACACCTGCTGGCCTTTACCCAATACGTTCCCGGTTGTGAGAATTCAACAACCGGTGTTGTATCCCCTGTGCTCCATAAGTACTTGGCAACAGTGTCTTTAGTGTCTATTGTGTAACTGAAGGGTGCAGTGCAAAACGTAGTATCTTTGCCAATGTCAATTCCCAAAGGTTCTAATACGGTTACTGTGCTGATTGTAGAGTCGCAACAATTTCCGTCACAGGCAATCAGTTTTACGCTGTAGGTACCCGCGCCGGGGTAGGTGTACTCAGGGCTTTGCTGGCTCGATGTGTCATACTCAGTAAGCGTGTCGCCAAAATTCCATTTAAAGCTTTTGGCACCGCTGCTGTTGTTGTTAAAATTCATTTTATAGCCGCAAGCACTATCGTTGGTTTTGTAAGTGGATACTACCTTAAACTGGCAATTGAGCACATTAAACTGATAATCGCGGCGGGTAATGCCCACAACAACACCCTTGCGGTATTCTTTTACCAAAATGCCAATTACAAACTGACCTTGCCTTGTGGGAGTTAGCTGTAATAAACCGGTTTGCCAATTAATGCTGAGATTGGGTGCCCCGTCAATTGGAAATGCTGCACTGTAGCCGCTTGAAAAGTTTACCTGTGGAAACGGGGGAGGGGTAACCGCAGTAAAGTTGGGGCGGGGGTTCATATCGCTGGCACCGTGAAAGGGGTGGTATAACTCATACACCAATGAGTCACCGTCAACATCAGTAGCTGAGTGGTCAAAAATCAGCGGAGCATTGGTACATAAAAAATTGGGAGGAAGTTCTTTAAAATCAGCACTGTTGTTATATCCTCCGCCAGCGGTGTCTTGTATGTGAGTCCAATAAGTTGCTCCTGTAGCACCGGGTGTAATCAGGTTATTGATGGTGTTGTTACGGCAACAACGCTGAAAAGCAATAATGTATCCGCCCGGTATAGGAGGCAAATCAAATGTATCAATGTACTCGTATTTGTTTACGCAGGCATTGGGCGGTAAATCAATGCAGTTGTAATTAAGTTTAGTAATGCGTTGGGGTGGTGTACGCGGTACTGAACGGCATAATGATGAAAGTAAAGTACTGTCGGCACCACTAAAGAAGGTAATATTGGCAGTCGTGTCTTGCAGTATGGCTCCCGGATTGCCGTTTACACAATCAACAAATAAGTTAAGTGTTACTACATACCTGTTGTTGCCAATATGTTTATATAGCACCTCACCGCCCACAATGTGAGTAGCAAATATGCTTGTGCACAACACACAAAACAAAACAAGCGGCAGTAATCTACGCATCTATTTTATGTATAGACACGAAGTTAACGATTGAGGTTGCTTTAACATAGCATAAAAAAACAGGGGCTTTCGCCCCTGCTCCAAACTCAAATGAAAAGTAGTATTAGGATATGTACTAAAAACTTAAGTTTCTAAAGAATAATTAGTATTGCAAGCCCATGTTTTTAAACATAAAGGCATACACGTCGGCAATTTCTTCAATTACCAAACTGGTGGGCTTGCCGGCGCCGTGCCCTGCTTTTGTAGTAATGCGAATCATTACAGGGTTGCTGCCTGCTTGTGCTGCCTGTAAACGGGCAGCAAACTTAAATGAGTGCCAAGGCACTACACGGTCGTCGTGGTCGCCTGTCATCACAAGTGTTGCAGGATACTTAGTCCCGTCTTTTATGTTGTGTAACGGCGAGTATTTGAACAAGTAGCTGAAATCTTTAGCACTGTCGGCACAACCGTATTCAACCACCCATCCCCAGCCTGCGGTACTTTTATGGTAGCGCAGCATGTCTAATACGCCTACACCGGGCAAGCACACTTTAAACAAATCAGGGCGTTGGGTCATACAGGCTCCTACCAATAAACCGCCGTTGCTGCGGCCTTCAATGGCAAGTTTATCACTGCCGGTATATTTTTCTTTTATCAAATATTCGGCAGCGGCAATAAAATCGTCAAATACGTTTTGCTTTTTCTCAAGCATACCTGCTTTGTGCCAGTCTTCGCCAAACTCACCGCCACCGCGTAAGCTGGGCATAGCATATACAAACCCTTTTTCAAGCAAGGCCATGCGAGATATTGCGAAAGAAGGAGTAAGGCTGATGTTAAACCCGCCATAACCGTACAACAAACAAGGGTTGCTGCCGTCAAGCTTCAAGCCTTGTTTGTGAACGATAAACATAGGCACTTCGGTACCGTCTTTGCTTTTATAGGTTACTTGTTTGGTTTCGTATTCATCAAAGTTGAATTTTACTTCTGATTTTTTATAAACCTCTGATGTACCGGTAGCAATGTTAAATCTGTAAATAGTTGGAGGATAAACGAATGATGTGAAGGTATAAAACACCTCGTTATCTTCTTTTTTACCGCTAAATCCGCCAGCCGAACCGATTGAAGGCATTTGTATATCGCGTTCTTTTACGCCTTCGTAGGTGTATTGCACCATTTTGGTAGCAGCCTTGTGCAAGTACGCGGCAAACAACTTACCACCTGCTGTGCTAACACCTTCAAGCAAATCTTCACTTTCAGGCAAAATGTCTTTCCAGTTTTCAACTGCAGGGTTTTTTGGGTCAACCAACACCAAACGGTATTTAGGTGCATTCTTGTCTGTATGAACCAATAACTTGTCTCCAACGTTCTCTACAATACCGTAATTGTTATCAAACCCGTCAAAAAGCATGGTTAGTTTGCTTTTCGGGTCTTTTAGGTCTTGGTACATTACTGCGGTGCCGTGTGTACCTGCGGAGATGTACACAAACAAAAAACGCTCGTCATCAGTTACCTGTGCGCCGTAATAGCGGTATGGGTTTTTAGGGTCGGTATAAATTACCGCATCACTGCTTTGCGGAGTACCTAATTTGTGAAAACAGATGCTGGGGTTAATACTGGCTGCTGAATATTCCTCACCCTTTTTGGGCGCAGGGTAGCGGGTGTAATAAAAACCGTCGCCTTTCCATGCCGGTGAACTGAATTTAACCCAATTCAACTCTTCATTAACGGCGGGTTGCTTAGTTTCAACATCGTAAATTTTTATGGTTTGCCAATCAGAGCCTGATTTTGATGTAGAGATGGCTACTTTTTTATTGTCGTTACTAAATACCATTCCGCCCAACGCTACAGTGCCGTCAGCCGATAAGGTGTTTGGGTCTATAAAAACTTCTGGGGCACCTTCTAATCCTTTTTGGCGGTAAACTACCGATTGATTTTGTAATCCATCGTTTTTAGAGAAGAAATAGTAATCTCCTTTTTTGCTTGGGGCTGAGTATTTGGGGTAGTTCCAAATTTCTTCAATCCGTTTGCGGATAGTATTCCTGAAAGGGATGGCTTCAATAAAGTTTTTGGTAAATACGTTTTGTGAGTCAATCCAGCTTTTCACATCTGCTGAGCCATCTGCTTCCAGCCAGTTATAGGGGTCGGCTACTTTAGTGCCGCTATAATCAAAACTAGTTTCGGTTTTCTTTGATTCGGGATATGCCATTTTAGCTTCTTTACTATCGGTTTTTTTGCAAGCGGGTGCAATAATAACTGACGCAATGGCAGCTGAAAACAAATACACTGATATTTTTTTCATGCGTTGCAGGTTGGTGGTTAATTTTTAACAAATGTATTACATGGCACAATCAAATAAACAGATTTAGACAAATGCTTATCTTCGTACTACAAAAACAATCCCGTGGGTTAGCGGGTTATTAGTGATATGTGGCGTAAATTCTGGTCATACATAGCATTTTGGCGTAAAGACCAAAACAAAACCGAAAACTTCAACCTGCGGGTAATGCATGGCATAAACCGCGTATCCATCCTTATGTTTCTTGTAGCACTTATTGTGCTGATAGTGCGTTTTGCCACGCGAGGATAAAGTGTGGTATTAGTTTTGAATAATAGGTAATACAATAATTTAAATACGTAAAATGGCATATTTAGTTTTAGTACTGTTACCCTTTATAGCCAGCCTTATAGTAAGTATGAGGTTTAGGTCGGTAGCACGAAAAATGAGTGAAGAAGGATTAAGAAACGGTCTTAGCGGCCGTGAAATTGCAGAACGTTTGCTACGCGAAAACGCTTTGTATGATGTGAAAGTAATTTCAGTAGAAGGTCAGCTTACTGATCACTACGACCCGCGTAATAAAACAGTGAACCTAAGCCCGGAGGTTTATAACGGGCGCAGTGTGTTGGCTGCGGCTGTCGCTGCACACGAGTGCGGCCATGCTTTACAACACGCTAAGGCGTATAGCTGGCTTGAGTTCCGCAGTTTATTGGCAGGGCCGGTTACAATTGCATCTCGTTATGTTCAGTTCATTATTTTGGGTGGTGTTATAGCTCTTATGTTTAATTTGGGGCCTACTTTGCTTGGTATTGGTGTAGTAATATTTGCCTTAACAACATTATTTACTTTTATTACTTTACCTGTTGAGTTTGATGCCAGTAAACGTGCAATGGCTTGGCTTACAAGTTCAGGGATAGTTTATCAGGAAGAGTTAGAAAAGTCTCGCAAAGCTTTAAACTGGGCTGCATCAACTTACGTAATAGCTGCTATATCATCGTTAGGTACTTTAATGTATTATGTAATGATGTTTATGGGAGCCAGCCGAGAAGATTAATCTTATTACTGAAAAGTATAAGAAAAAACCCTGCTCCCCTTTCGGGGGCAGGGTTTTTCATTACCAGTTACATGAAAAAAAGATATTAGTTTTGTGTTGTATTTGCAACACGGATGCAGGTAAGATCTACCGGCGTGCCTGCCATACAATTACTTGCTCTGTTAACAACCGTATAACCAATTAAAACAGGAGTACCATCAGAGAATTTTGTTTCATCAATAGCGCCGGCATTAAGTTCAAGCATTTTACCATTATTCAGTTCAACCATCCAGCCGCAGCCGTCAAGTTTACCTGTCCAATCGTGCAAAATACCTTCCTCTTTGCAATCACCGCTAGGCTCCTCTTTAGGATTTTCGCCCAGTAGTTTCATGCAAGTAATGTGGACATTAGTATGCTCACCGGGCCAAGCCAAGCAATTCAACAAGCTGTTACAATCAACAGTGTTGGGTTTCACTGCATAATAATCCACTTCAACCTCGCGGCCTTCATAAATAAGGCTTGCATCAATGTTAATGTCGCTTTCACAGGGTTGCAACAAGGTTCCGTCTTCTAAGCGTATCCAGTAGCTGCCATAAAGGCCCCAACCGCATACAGCTGTTTCAAACTTTCCTTTGTATCTGCAATCGCGGTCGTTTGGAGGGTCAACCGGTGGTTTTGTACATGCCGAAATGGCAACAATACAAACCAAAACAATTAATTTTAAGATGTTGGTTTTCATAATTTTAGATTCGGTTAATTATATGACGCAGGTAAGCTTCAATAAGCTGCATCTACCCTGTAACTATTGTTTTGTGGTAACAGGGGTTTGCTCAATACAGGTGATGCGAACGTATTTTACAGGTTTATCAGGCACAGCCGTACAAACGATACGCTCCCTGCATGAACATTCTTCAGCAGGTATTTCTTCATACGAAAAGTTGATGGGCTCGTTTTCGTTCATAAACTGTGGGCTGCCCGCTGTGCTTTCGCAAGGTACCAAGTACACATCCTCGTTATCGGGCACAATGCACAGGTCGTTGAAAATGCTTGCAGTGCAGGTTGCATAAGCCAATCTTCCGCTTTGTTTGCAGTCGCCATTACCGTTATCCGGTGGTGGAACAGGGTCTTGCTTGCACGATGATAATACTGCCATTGTGAACATGGCACCGATTAGAACCAGTTTTTTTGTTTGATTAATAATTGTTTTCATCTTTTAGTTTATTAAAGTTGATATTTATTTGACAGTATTAACATTACTAACGCTGCATGATTTTGCTATTTATTTAGTTTATTTTCAGTTACTTGTAAAATAAAAAAAGCCCCTTACGGGGCCAAGCAGATAATCAAAAGTTTGTATTTTAAATATTTTATCTTGTGCCGCACCAACCTCCAGCTCCGGTACCGCAACGCTCTTCTTGCTTTGATATGCAAGTTATGCGGGCTTTTTGGGGCACTACGCAACCTCCGGGTAAAATACTTTGGTTTGTTGGGCAAGCACCTTCTTCTGTTGAAATTAATTTGTACGTTAAAGTTATGGGCATACCATCATAGATCTCGTTTTGTTTTATGGTGTTACCTTCAACAACACAAGGATAAATAAGACTGCCGTCTTCAACGCGAATGAAATACTCGCCGTAAAAGGTTGCAAAACCTTCGGCACGCTCAAAATTACCTGTTAGCTCACACTGAGTTACAGGGGGCGCTGATGGTTCGCTTTTGCAAGAGGTTACTAAAATAGCAGCCATAATAGCAATTGCTGTCACCGCTTTTTTGGGATTTAATACAGATAACAAATTCATAGTCTTATTATAGTTTGTATTTATATGACAAGTATTGTTTTTATAATGCTGCACCGGTTATAAATTAATTTTTAATCCGGTTTCAAGCCCTAAAAACAAAGGAAGTTCTTTTTGTAACCCGTTATTGGTGTTATTATTTACGGGACGTAATGCTGCAGTGGCGCGCGGCCCTAAATAAATCCCCCAGCATTTTCCGGGTTTATAAGTTACAAAGCCTGCTACTGAAGCCATAATATTCCAAGTACGGTAATTTTTAGTTTCAGCAGTTGTTACAGTCTCATTTTCAGCCGAGGTTGTTAAGTTAAACTGGGCCGGTTTAATGTGGTTTTTGGTTTCAGTTTTTGCAGAGAATAAATAATCCAACGAACCACCAATTTCAGCATCAAAGCCCCATCTGTTTTTTTGCACCGTATAAGTAAGTGCAACAGGTAGTTTAATACTTTGTAAAGTAGTGGTGTACGATTCATCTACAATTTTTTCACCTTGAAATACATTTCTTACCAGTGTGTAGGGCTGATTGGTAGCAGGGTCGTAATAAGTGTCTTCAACAGAGTCGTTCTCAATAGCAGTTATTTTAGAGTAACCGGTTATTGCACGTTTACTGTACGAAATGCCTGCACTTACTCCAAAATTGCTTGTAAACTTATAGTTTGCCCTAGTTCCTATATCAAATCCGTTTGCGTATGTATAATCACTCGCATAGCTATACCTTTGGAAGTTTGAAGAACTGATGTTGTTTGATTGGGTTACAGTGTTTGTTGTAGGTTCTGATTTTGAAACTGTTCTGTAATAATCAGCCGCAAAGGGATTGTAGAATGCACTTATCGTCCATTTTTCGCCGCAATTACATCCCTTACCTTTCTTTTCAGGTTTTATATTTTGAGTTTTAGGGTCGGGCATTTCAACAAACTCGGTAGTTTTCTCATCCTCAACAATCTCAGAAGGGGCTATTACATCGTTTTGAGCAATCACAATTTGGCTGCTATCAACAACTGTAGCTGGTGTTTGCTTTGTATCATCCACAACTTCAGTATAAATGGTAGAAACTTCGTCCTTCTTATCGTCAGTAGGGGTTTCAGTGATGTCAGGTGTGTTAATGGTAGTATTACGAACGTTTTTAGGAGTAACCTGTTGCGAACCCGCAAAGCTCTTATCAGTTGAAGCAGTATTGTTAGTAATAATATGTTGGCTGCCTGTTGTATTTTCAGCAGTGGTGGTGTTGCTTTGCCTTTTATCAGCGGTAACAGGTGGTTGCGGGATAGTCAACGCAGTATTGTCATAAGCGGGCGCCAACGGAGTATTGTTGCTACTTTGTATGGCAATGGTTAATATACCGGCCGACACGGCTGCCAGCAAAGGCAGCCAAACAATAAGGCCGCGTTTTTTGCGTTTATTTTCCATTTTGCGCATTACCGAAGCAAACGACCCCGAAGAGGGGGTAATTTCAAAGCCTTCGGCCTTTTGGCGCAAAAACTCATTGAACTCTTCTTCTTTCATAATGCTGTTCAGTTTTTTTTAGCGAATCAAGTTTCTTACGTAAGAATTCTTTTGCACGGGCAAATTGTGAACGCGAAGTACTTTCTGTTATTCCCAACTGTTCTGCAATTTCCTTGTGCGCATACCCCTCAATGGCAAACATATTCAGCACTACTCTATATCCTGCTGGCAGTTGCTGTATGCACCCCATCAGTATTTCGGCATCTATATCGTGAAGCTGAATTACTGATACATCCAGCGCGTTTTCTGCTACTGATATATCTTCTTCCATGCGTAGCCGGCGAGTACTTTTAAGGTGATTAAGGGCGGTATTCACCATAATGCGCTTTATCCATGCTTCTAAAGAACTTTCGCGTCTAAAACTTGCTAAATTGTTAAATACCTTAACAAAACCATCCTGCATCACATCTTCGGCCTCGTGAGCCGTTTGTGTATAGCGGAAGCATACACCCAGCATTTTGGGCGCGTATTTGTCAAAAAGCCTGTTTTGGGCGGCTCTTTTGCCGGCTAAACAGTCTTTTATCAATTGGTCTTCCTGCTGTGTAATCACCCTCGATGGTTTTTGTGTTTGTGTATTTGACATGCTGAGTTATGGAAACGCTGCTTTAGTTTGTTATCAAATACAAAAAAATAAGCCCCCACCCTCACAGGGCAGGGGCTTATTTGTAAAAAAATAGTATTAGTTGTTAACTACAAACTTGCTTACACCGGCAACTTGATTGTCAACTTTAATTTGTACAACGTACAAACCGTTTTTAAGACCCGATGCATCAAACGATGCAAAGTGTTGACCTGATGTGAAGCTTCCTTCTTTCACAGTAAGTACTTTAACACCCAGCATATCATATACTTCTATGCTTGCTTCAGCAGCATTATCAAAAGTAAAATCAACAGTTGTTAAACCTGATGCAGGGTTAGGGTATACATTAGTAGCTACGCTGTTTTTGCTCACGCTTTCAACGCTGTTGTAACCGCCAAACAAGCTCACTTCAGTAGCATTAATTACTTGACGTTTTACTGCGTTGTCATCGTAGTATGATACAAAAGCAACCAAATCAATAAAGTCTGCTTTGTTCATGCTCCTTCTTGCAGTTGTTTCGTTAGGAAGAGTAACGCTGGTTTCAGCAGGAAGAGTGTATGAGTAAGTTTGAGTATAAGTAGCATTAGGAGCCACCAATGAAGGTACTACACCTTGTGTACCCCAAGCACCAGAAACAATGCTACGAACTACGTGCTCGTGGCTGTATCCGATAATAGGGTCGGGTTGGTTGTATAGAGGATGGCCTGCGCCACCTGCTGCTGCACCGGCACTGCTATAGTAGTTACGTTGGTTAAAGTTACTATTGTTAGCACCAACAATTGCGTTTTCAACAACCATTGCATGAATGCGGATATCACCTTTTACATAGTCAACCGATTTCACTTCAACTGTAAAGTCAATTTTACGGCTTGCAGGGTCAAAAGTTTTTGAGGTAATTTTAATTTCAAGAGGAGCAGGTACGTTTGCTTGTGTAGCAACCCTGTTTGCCCATAAACCGCGGTTTTGTCCAACGGTAGCTTCACCTGCAAACAAAGTACGGTCAATCATGCCATAAGGATAACCGGTAGCATAAGTACTGTTTACAGTGTTACTGTTAGTGTTGGTCATGCCATCACCATTGTGGTGCATAACAGCAACAACAGAAGGCGTTTGGGTTTTGATATCTTTCATGCGAAGGTGTCCGTCGGGGCAGTATCCGCACCAAGCACCCGTACCTTCTTCAACCAATACATTTTTAGTTCCTGAGATGCCATTGTTTACAAACACAGAAGTTGTAATTTCATCATTAGCATTGTTTTCGTCAGCATTGTCGTTAATCTCACTCACCCATACTTTTATTGAATATGTTTGACCGGCAGTTGGCAGCATAGCTTTGGTTGGGTGTGAGAAGTTATAAGTGCCACCGTTTGGAGCAATGTTAAGCGAGGTTATTTTTTGGCTCACAGGGGCACCACCATCAACGCTGTAATTAAGCATGATAGAGTTAATTGCTGCGCTGCCGTAGTTAGATAGTGTACCACTAATAGTTGCACCGGTTGAAATACTAACAATTGCTGGGGTACTTAATGAAACCATGGCCACGTCGCGTGTAGCTTGTGTACCCATTATAAATTCAAATACGTCTGATTTTGTAGCATCGTATGAACCGTTGTTACCGCCAAAGTTACGGTTTGGGCTTCCGCTAACGGTAGTACCCATCGTTCCATCGCCGTTTTCACAACCTATAGTGCCTGTGAAAGTTCCGAAACCATAACTGTTCACAACATCAAAGTTACCACCTTCGTACAAACGAACAGTAGCGTAAACAATGTTGCTGGCAGATGCTTGGCCAAATGGTGATGCTCCCATCCATTGGATTACGTGGATGCGTTTTGGGGCAGTACCATACGTCCAGCTTTTAACAGCGATTACTGCGTTAGCGTTTGGAGTAAATGTTTTTAGTTCTAAATCGTCCCAAAAAGCATAGATGGCATTGTTTGGGCCTGAAACATCGGGCAAGGTAGTGTTGGTGCCAACGCTGGTAGAAGCAGCGGCATCAAAAGTAATGTAACCATTATCGCTTACCTTGTAAGTTGTAACAGGGTTGCCATAAAAGCTCCATGCAAAAGGGATAGTTTGGTCAGCCGATAGCACATCGTTACTAGGCTTGTTAAGCACAGTAGTTGCTCCGGTTGATGTAAAGGGGTCGAAAGCAGCTTCAACGCCTTTCTTGGCAATGTAGTAGTACTGGGCTTGGGCAATGCCAGCTACAAACATTAATAAAATAATTAGTACATTTTTTTTCATAATCCGATTGGTTCTAGTGTTAAGAATTCATTAACAAAGCTATCAATAAAACCGTAATTAGCAACCCGTAACCAATAAAATTTTGTAGCAATGATATTGTTTTTAAGTGATTTATAATCAACTTGTTTTATGCGTTTTATTTTGGCTAATGGTTGATAAGGTAAATAGATATTCAATACCACAATACAAGTAATATAAAGTGGCTATCGGTTGATAGAATTGATAAATGAAAATATTAATTATAGTGTGTTTAACACCAAACTTGAACTCATTTAATCTCCTTTAGTTCGATAGTCCATCCCAAGTCCATTTTCAATATGATAGGGAATTTCTCGTTTTCCCAAACAGTTATTGTTTGGTTATCTGTAAGCGATTTAAGGTTGCTTACCTTCATGTCCAATGATTTACCCTTGTAGCTTATTTTGTGTGCTTCCCCATCTTCTCTAAAAAAACCCGTAGCTTCATCATTATCTAATGAAATCAGTACCATTTCATCTTCGTTGTGCATTTCTCGCCACATTGTGCGGCTAACCCACACACTGGTTTGGTCATCCAGTCGGGCTGTATCATTTGCAAAATAGTTAAACAAACCTGCAGCACTCTCAACAGCGTCTTCGGTCATAATCACTGTACCCTTCTTATTAATTGGGGCGGTCATCCTCCAGTCAAAAGTTATCCCGTCATCAAGCTTTTTCACAGTAACAATAAACTGGTACTTGGCTGTGGCAGTAGTTACCTCATACACAAGTTGTGTGCCCACAGCTATTTGTGCAGGGGTGCCATCAGTAGTAGGCTCGGTTTGGGCAATCAATCCTTTGGCAAAGGCCAATATGCACAAAAAAAACAAACCAACGTTTTTCATAAACTTAATAATTTTATGGCAGGGGCACGAAGGTAACAATAACCGCCATTGCTGCCAATATGTAAAGTTAGCGTATTTTGATGTTTACAAAAAAGAACATAATTCCATAACAGCCTTATATTTGCATTTTCATAACATACTTAATGAAATATCTGCATACCGAAGAAAACTTTTTAGGCATAGAAGGCGAGGATAACTACTCATACAACAACGCCACCTTTGTAATACAATCACTACCCTACGAGTACACCTCGTCATACCTTATGGGTTCTGCTAAAGGGCCTAAAGCCATCATTAAAGCGTCACAATTTGTTGAGTTGTATGATGAAGAGTTAGACGCTGAGCCGTATAAGAAAGCAGGTATCTGCACGCTTAAACCTCTTAAATTTGGTAAAGCGGTAGATGCTGAAGCTGTAAAGCTTATTGAAGAAAGTACCGCACAGCTACTTGTAGATAAAAAGTTTGTGGTATCACTGGGAGCTGAGCATACAGTAAGTTATGGTTTGGTAAAGGCCCATGCTGCAAAACATAAAAACTTAACCGTATTGCAGTTGGATGCTCACAGCGATTTGCGTGAGGCGTATCACGATAATCCATACTCGCACGCCAGTGTTATGAAGCGTGTACACGATATGGGAGTAAATCTTGTGCAAGCAGGTATTCGTGCACAATGTATTGAAGAGGCCGAATTGATTAAAAAATCAAAAAACATTCATACGTTTTATGCGCATTATATCCGTAAGAACGAAAGCACCTGGATTGACGAGGCATTGGCTGCAATGACTGATAATGTTTACATTACCATTGATGCTGATGGTTTTGACCCAAGCATAATGCCTGCGGTGGGAACTGCTGAACCAAACGGATTGTTTTGGAATGAATCGTTAGAGCTATTGCGCCGCACCATTATGGAGAAAAACGTAGTAGGTTTTGATATAGTTGAATGTGCCCCTATGAAGGGTACTATTTTGAGTGAATATACGCTTGCAAAACTTGCATACAGGTTGATGGGTTATATTACCCTAAAACCCAAAGCAAAAGCTAAAACTGTTGCTGCTCCTGCAAAAAAATCAACTACCCATAAAAAATAAGTTTAACCATTACTAATTTAAAATCTTAGCTGTGAAAGTATATTTTGATAATGCGGCAACTACGCCACTTGATGCAGAAGTGCTTGATGCAATGATACCTGTATTGCGCAACGAGTTTGGAAATCCTTCATCAACCCATGCGCACGGACGTTCTGTACGTACGTTGATTGAGGATGCCCGCAAGCGAGTAGCAAAAATTGTAAACGTTACACCGTCAGAAATATTTTTTACATCGGGTGGTACTGAGGCTGATAACATGGCTTTACGTTGCGCCACGGTAGATTTGGGTATTAAGCACATCATTACTTCGCCTATTGAACACCATGCTGTATTACATACTGTTGAAGAATTATCACACAACGGTAAGGTTGTGATGCACCTTGTGAATATAATGCCTGACGGACATGTTGATTATGCTCATCTTGAACAATTAATGGCCGCATACCCAGGGGCATTAGTATCACTAATGTATGCAAACAACGAGATTGGTAACTTATTAAACGTGGAGCTTGTATCAGCGTTGTGCAAGCAATATTCCTGTTATTTCCACTGTGATACCGTGCAGGCAGTAGGTCATTATCCTATTGACTTACAAAAAACAACTATCCACTTTATTGCTTGTGCTGCTCATAAGTTTAATGGCCCAAAAGGAGTAGGGTTTATTTACATAAACAATAGTTTAAAAATTAAGCCTTTTATAACCGGTGGTGCGCAAGAACGTAACATGCGCGGCGGTACTGAAAACGTATACGGTATTGTAGGGCTTGCTAAAGCACTTGAGATTGCCGTACGTGATATGGATAAAGAAATTGAACACATTACAGGATTACGCAGTTATATGATGCAACGTTTGATTGATGAAATACCTGATGTGAAATTTAACGGCGATTATAATGGTAGTTGTTTATATACCGTACTAAACGTATCATTCCCGCCCAGCCGGGTATCAGAAATGATGTTGTTCCGCTTGGATATGGAAGGCATCTCGGCCAGCGGCGGCAGTGCTTGTTCATCAGGCAGTGATGTAGGATCACACGTACTTAATACACTAAAGGTTGATCCCTCAAGAGCTAATGTTCGTTTCTCATTCGGCAAACAAAACACCAAAGAAGAAGTTGATTTTGTGGTAGAGAAAGTAAAAGAAATGATGGGTATTGCCGAACCTGTTAACTAAAGAAGTAACTGTAAATACTAATAATCTTGAAAAAGCCGCCCTGAGCGGCTTTTTTTATCGAATAGAAGAAAAAAATATTGCTAATAATGAGCAGCTGAGTTATGTTGCCGCTCTAACTTATAAATATGCTAAAACGATTTTTGAGTCTGGTTATTTGCTTTCTTGGGACGTTTGTTATTAGTCTTAGAGGGCAAGATGTTATTGTTGAAGGTAGTTCTTTTGTTCTTGAAGGAAAAGAGTCAGAATTAAAAATTATCGGAAAAATTAGGGATAACTTATTCTTAAGTGAAAAAACCAGTGAAGGAAAATACTTTATCATATTACAAGACAGAAGCAAAAAAGAAAAGCCCATAAAGAAAGTTGAAGTTGAGCTTCCTGAAGACTCAAAGGTAGAAAATACAGACTTTTTTTCTTTCGAGATAGCAAAGGATAAATTGTATCTTTTTACTATAACAAGAGATAGAAAAAATGAAACAAAAGAGTACAAAGGAATATCCTATGATACACTACTTAATATAAGTATTGACTGGACTATTATGTTGGAATTAAGCTCAGGAAAAAAGGATGGTATAGAATTACTTGATAGTTATGAAGGCATTAGCTTTTGGGATAATGAACAAGTATTTGTAATTAATGATTCTGATAATGGTAAGAAAGTAGATGAAAAGAATAACATCACATCATCAATTCCTGAGTATTTTGATTTAGACCTTACTAACGTTGAATTTAATAAAGCACCTATTGATTTATCTTCTATAGGGTTTATGTTATTTATTGACAAAGCCAATAAAAACCTTCTGCCGGATTATGAAACCGATGATAAATATAAAATTGCCGTTGATCTTGAAGAAATTGACGAGAAAGAGTTACTATGGATTTCATTGATGAGCCCTAATGAGGAGCAAGGCAAAAAATCATCGTCTCAAACCTTCTATTATTCAATGATTGATGGGAAGAGTGAAAAAAAAATAAATAGTGGTAAAATTTACAAATTGCCTGAAAACATAGAAACCAAAAAGTTTCGTGCGATTTATAATAAGGGTAAGATTCTTATTTCTTGTTATTATAAAGATTTAACAGATAAGAAGAATATTTTAACAGGTATCATGTGTCTTTCGTACAATATTGATAGCAGTAGAATTGAGTATGCAACATTTAATGAGTTTTCTCTTGTGTTAAAGGAGTTTCTAAATTCATCCAAAAAAACAGTTAAAGATGGGCTTCTGCCTCATGAAATTATAGTAAACAAAGATGAAACGATTAGTGTTGTGACAGCATTTAATACCGTTGAATCAGAATCAAGCGGGAATGCATTTAGCAGTAAAGTAAAGGAAAAAAACGCTTACACTTGGGGTGATTTACTTTGTTTTAGTTTTGATGCTACAGGAAAATTAGTTTTTGAAAGTTCCGCAAAGCGATACGCTGAGATGGAGAGTAAAAAAAGACTTTGGCCGGCGAAAAATTATATCGTACTAAGAGGGAAAACAGATAAACCTGTTATTGTTATTACTGATAATATTAATAATTACGCTGACGGATTATTAACCACTAAGAAAACAGAAAATAAGTTTGATGAAACAACATGTATTGCTGTAGTGAATTGGAGTGGTGAACAAAGGGTTCTTATCCAATCAATTGAAAAGGAATTTGGGGTGAGTTTATACCCCGATGGGATTTATCCACTAAAAGACAACGAATATATCTGGTTCGGCTACAAAGATGGAGTTGGTAAAATAGTGACCATTAAACTAGATTAGGCTCAAACCTACGCCATCAAGTTGCCTTTAAATATTTTAACGGCAATGGCAAGCAGGATAAGCCCAAAGAATTTACGGATTACGAGCAAGCCGCCTTTACCCAGTTTACGCTCGATAAAGTTGGTAGATTTTAGTACTACGTAAATCAAAATTAGGTTAAGTAGTATGCCTACCAATATGTTATACAATCCATAATCAGCACGAAGCGAGATAACGGTAGTTAGCGTGCCCGAACCAGCTATAATCGGAAATGCCACCGGCACAATACTGCCTGATGATGGGTCGGGGTCGGCTTTGAAAATATCAACTCCCAAAATCATTTCAAGGCCAAGAATAAAGATTACGATAGAACCCGCTACTGCAAACGAGCTTAAATCAACTCCCATCAGCCCTAAAAACTCTTTACCGATGAATAGAAAAAGAATCATTAAGGCTCCCGAAGCCAGCGTAACTTTTTCGCTTTGTATATGGCCTATTTTACTACGTAATGAGATAATTACAGGTACTGACCCTATTACATCTATTACCGCAAAAAGGGTAAAAGAAACGGTAAGGATTTCATCAAAACTGAACATGGTGCAAAGATAGCGTTCAGTTTTTTGTTTTTGAGGTTACGGTTGCATTAAACAATAGTTAGTATTGTGCAGCATTAAACTTCTTATTAAGTAATCTTTTATGGTTTTAAACAGTTTACACAATACCTGTATACAACGAAAATGGGCGCCCTAAAGCGCCCATTCTGACTAAAACTACCAAGACAATAATTTATGTCTGTGTTTAATTATTTAATGACAATTTTTTGAGAGAAATGCGTTTCGGCACTATTTACAGTTACAACATAATAGCCAGTTGCAAGTTGTTGTGTATCTATCTGCGAAATGCCTTGCGAAGCATTTTGAAGGTTTTTTTGCAGCATTACCCTACCCAAGATATCTGATACTGTAATTTGGGTGTTAGCTGATAAGAAACCACTAATAAACACTGCTTTATCAGCTTGTGAAATTGTAATTGCATTGTTGTTGTTTGTTTCATTGATACTTGTGTTTGCAGATTTTTTAACAAATACCAAATTATACTTACTCTCCGTTCCGCTACCATTATAGAGTAATTCAATCGGCTGTGTGTTTACAGGGATTAGAGTATTGTTTTGTAAATCTTCTATAAACACCTCCACATCACCGTCTATATTTTCAATTCGGGGTTGAAGTTCATATTTACCGTTGGTAGTGGTTGAAAACACAAATGGAAGCTTTGTTGTTCCGGCGGCAATATTGTTATATACCTGCTTATTTAGTTTATCAATGCCGGTGGTAAAATAAATATTGGGCATTGTGGGTTGGTTAAGCTTTTTAATGCCATCCATACCGTCTAATGTGTTTTTTGCAGTAATGTCGGTATAAAATTTTAGGTAATCAGTAATCGGTTGCCCATCTTTCTTAACTCCCAATTCAACATAATTATCAACAGGGAATGTTTTATCAAACATGTTTTTCAGGCTATCAGTAGTACGTTTGCTGTTAGGTAGGGTTACAGATACGTTATTAGATGTTACCTGAAACAATAACGCTGCAAAAGGAGGAATAACCCCGTTTGATAGGTTATCATAAACATGGTAAAACCCACCGGCACCACCATTTTGATCATACAAATACACCTGGTTGCCTTGAATATTGCTTATAGTACCGTCCCACAAAAAACCGCTGGGCCACGGGTTGCGCATATAATGCCAGCCCGATGTATCGCTTAATACACCCGTATAGCTTAGGTTGTTTTGGGTATAGTCTGTTGTTCCGCCGTATGTACCTGTAATATCTAAATATGCAGGCACACCCCAAGCACCATTTTTACCAATGTATATGCTAACGCAACTATCATTCATGCCGGTTGTTGATGCCGGTGTTTGCCATGATGGAGTACGATTTTCATTGAAATTAAATACGGTAGTGTACAGCGAGTTGGGCGTTCCGTAATTTAAAGGCAAATCATCAGCAAATTGTGCAAGTGTAGCCCCGTTTAGTGGTGATGAAATCGGTCTCCATCCTTCGTTTCCGGCTAGCACTTGATATTCTGAGGTAACGTTGCCACTTATGCTTCCACTACCTGTACCTGCAATTTGTCCGTAATTGGTGGCTCCGGTTGCTACTAATTTAAGTTTATCGTTAGTTGTTAAAGTTCCAGCAGTATGGGTAAGTACACCACTAATTTTCAAGCTATCACTTGAAGTATTATTGATGCTTATACCATTGGTATTGTTTATTATCAGATTGTTTGTAGTACCATTACCATAAACAATCTGCGCTGCACTACCTCCAAGGGTTATGTTTCCTGCGCCACTTATTGTGCCGTTATTGGTGTAATTGTTTAGTACCGTAAACGAGCCTGTACTTATACTAGGTGTGGCTCCGCTGTTTATGGTTAAGTTGTTTATTTGCGCGCCTGACGCTAAAGTCGGTGAACCATTTATAACAAGTGAGTTGTTTACGGCTGTTGAGCCGTTTGGAGCGTATGGCGACCATGCATTATTGTTATAAACCAAGTAATCTGTTATTGAGCCGATAAAAACCACACCTGCATCAGTGGTGCTGTTTGCTCCGGTGCTATCATAATCGTGGGCGGTGGCGCCTGTTATTACAACATTGCCGCTAAGCGCTACCGAATAACCAAAGTTATCGTTTGCTGTTCTTCCGTTGGTACCGCCCCCGGTAATTTTTTCCTCTAATCCCCAGTTATCAGTACCGCCGCTATATTTATAAAACTCATATACCGCACCCGCATTTGTTACGCTGTTATTTCCTGCGCTATCATAATCTTGCTGGTAGGCCCCAACTAAAGCAATATCACCGCTTACAGTTACCGAATGTCCGAACAGGTCATCAGCAATCCTCGCGTTTGTGCCACTGGCTACTAATTTTTTCACTAATCCCCAGTTATTACTACCACCGCTATTTTTGCTAAATATGTAAGCGGCTCCACCATTACTTACACTGTTGGCGCCCGTGTTATCATAATCTTGCTGAGAAGCACCAACAATTACAGTCTCATCGCTTATTGCTACCGATGTACCAAAGTTATCGCCGGTTACCCTGCCGTTGGTACCGCTTCCGGTAACCTTTTTCACCAATCCCCAGTTATTTGTGCCTCCTGTGTTTTGATTAAATATATATGCTGCACCACCATTGCTTATGCTGTTTCCTCCGGCACTATCATAATCTTGCTGGTATGCGCCCACAACAATATTATCACTACTAATAGATACAGCATAACCAAAGTTATCATCGCTTATTCTGCTATTGGTACCGCTACCGGTTATTTTTTTAACTAATCCCCAGTTATCAGTACCGCCGCTATTTTTATTAAATACGTATGCTGCTCCGGCGTTGCTTACCAGGTTAGCTCCTGTGTTATCATAATCTTGTTGGTTTGCGCCTACTACTGCCAAATTCCCACTGATAGAAACAGAATAACCGAATTGGTCGTTTGCAAGACGCGCGTTGGTGCCATTGGGAGTGATTTTCTTCACTAATCCCCAATTATCAGTACCTCCACTATTTTTGCTGAATATGTAGGCTGCCCCTGCATCGCTTACGCTATTAGCTCCGGCACTGTCGTAATCTTGCAGATATGCGCCAACGATAGCTACATCGCCATCAATTGAAACAGAGTAACCAAAGTTATCATCGGTAACTCTTGCGTTGGTGCCGCTGGCGATAAGTTTTTTAACAAAATTCCAACTGCCGTTTGTCTTGTAAAATATATAAGCTGCTCCTACATTTCCTACACTATCTCCTGAAAATAATGAGTAGTCTTGATGATGCGCACCAACAATCATAATATCTCCACTAATGGCTACAGACTGTCCAAAATTGTCGTTGGCCATTCGGCCTCCGTTATGGTCTCTAGCCGTTGGACGTTTTACAAATCCCCAGTTATCAGTACCGCCGCTATTTTTATAATAAATAAAAACGGCTCCTACTTTGCTTATAAAGTTAGCACCATTTGCATCATACCCTTGGCTTACGGCTCCGGAGGCTATTATGCCACCACTTAGTGCAATTGCTCTTCCACCATAATAATCACTTGCAATTCTGCCGTTTGTTCCTGTGCCGGTTATTTTTTTAACTAATCCCCAATTATCAGTACCGCCGCTACTACGGTTAAAAATATAGGCCGCCCCCGCATCGGTAACACTATTACCCCCTGCACTGTCGTAATCTTGTAAATAGGCAGCAACAACAATGGTATCACCGCTTATTGATAATGATTTACCAAAACCATCACCGGCCACTCTTCCGTTGGTTCCTGTACCGGTTATTTTTTTTACAAATCCCCAGTTATTAGTTCCTCCGCTGTTTCTGTTATATATAAATACGGCACCTGCATCAGTAGCACTATTACCACCGGCACTATCGTAATCTTGTTGGTAGGTACCAACGGCAATTATATCACCACTAATTCCTAACGATCGGCCAAAACCATCTTGAGCAATACGTCCGTTTGTGCCTTTGCCCACCAGTTTTTTCATAAATCCCCAGTTATTAGTGCCACCTGTATTACGTTCAAACACATACGCTGCTCCTGCACCAGTTACAATTCCTGATAAAGTAGCACTATCGTATTGATCGCCGGCGGCTCCCGCAACTATTACATCACCATCCACTGCAATAGTTCTACCAAGGCGTCCGCTATTAACAAGTATAAAACCAGTGGCAGAAACTTCGGTAGTACGTTTGGCAACTATCCCCCAATTGTCTGTTCCACCACTGTTTTTGTTAAAAACATAAATTGCACCTGAATTTGTGATCGTTGAAGAACCAACATCATCATAATCTTGGTTAAAAGCCCCTACTGCTATTATGTCGCCATCTATGGCTACTGCATTCCCGAAACTATCTCCAGCAACCCTTCCGTTAGTTCCTTTACCGGTTAGTTTTTTTACAAACCCCCAGTTGTCTGTACCTCCTGAATTTCTGTAGAAAACATATGCAGCCCCCGAATTTCCCATTGCATTACCTCCCGTACTGTCGTAGTTTTGGTCGCTGGCACCCACTACAATTACATCACCGCTTAATCCTACAGAAAACCCAAAGTTATCACTTGCCATTCTGCCATTTGTGCCTTTTCCAACCAGTTTTTTTACAAACCCCCAATTATCTGTCCCACCGGTGTTTTTATAAAATACATATACTGCCCCTGCGTCATCAAGTTTATTATCACCTGCACTGTCATAGTCGTGGTAAGGAGCCCCAATAACCATAATGTTACCCTCTATGGCTATTGAAAAGCCAAAACTATCGTTGGCCACCCTGTCGTCGGTGCCTGTCCCTACTCGTCTTATTAAATCGGCGACGTTGATGTTTTGGGCAGAAAGTTTGCCCATGATTGTGCACAGAGACACAATCATTGAAAAAATCAATAATTTTCTTCTCATAATATTCCCTTGTTAATTATAGCAATTCAAATATGTAGCTATCTATTACGTTATTTGTTGCATTATTAGGACAATTATTGCAAGTTTGAGATACCGTGTACCCTTTGTTTTTACTGTGCGTAGCGGGTTTGGTACTTTTTTTTATTGATATGTATATTTAGGGACACTTATTTCATTTTTGGGACAATTTTAAGGTAGGCTTCTTGCATTAATTTGATATTAAGCTATATTGCTTATACTTTTCTTACACGCAAGTGTTTGCACACATAAAAAGTAATTTTTTTTTGTAAATTACATGCAATAAACTACCTATTGCATTTTAAGTAACAGCTTTTAAGTGGCTTAAGTTGTTGTTATGCCTGTAAGAAAAAGATTATAGCGTATATATATGCCTAAAAAAATTAACATTGTTGTAGTGGGTGATTACATTGATGCAAGTGGTGATAGTAATGTGCCTGAGATTTTTTTTGATAAAGAATACACACTTACAATCAAAAAAATAACTTATAACGATAATAATTACTGGCAATTATTTGATAATAGTATTGAGGCGATACTGATATTGAAGGGAGGGAGTAAACAAAAATTCTTAGACCTTGTTAAACTATTAAAACACCAAAATAATTTTGAGAAAAAACCAATTTTGGTTATTGGCCCTGATAATGAGGAGGACGAGGTTTATTGTTATAGTATGGGGGTGTCAGGATATTTTGCGTATCCAATAAATTTTAGAAAAATAATTGCTTTTTTGGTAAATATTTTTCAGTACGACTTTCCTGCTAATAATTACGGGCAAATGTCAGCAACAACTGCTGATGTAATAAAGCAACGAGATCTTTTTTATAAAGAGTTTAAAAAAATTGTGTTGTTTAATATAGATAAGGGCATAAGTGTTGAGATGATTAGCACTGAGATGAATATGAGCACAAAAACCTTAACCCGCAGAGTAAAACAATATTTGTTTACTTCGCCGGCACGTTTGGTGGTTGAAATAAAAATTGAGTACGCAAAAAAGCTGTTAGCATCAGAGCGTTTTAGTGTTAAAAAAGTGGCATTTATGTCGGGGTTTAATTCTCCGCAACATTTTAATACAGTGTTTAAAACACAAGAAGGGTTTACACCAATACAATACGTTAGAAAACGTATTGGGGTGTAGAAGAAACACGTAGATAATTTACACTGCAACCGGAGCTTTTATAGCCGGATGCGGGTCGTAGTTTTCTAGCTTAAAATCATCAAACACAAAATCAAAAACCGATTTCACATCAGGGTTTAATTTCATCACCGGATAGGGGCGAGGTTCACGGCTTAGTTGTAACTCCACTTGCTCAAAGTGGTTACTGTATATATGCGCATCGCCAAACGTATGTACAAAATCACCCAATTCAAGCCCGCATTCTTGGGCTATCATCATGGTAAGTAATGCGTAGCTGGCAATATTAAACGGTACGCCTAAAAATATATCGGCACTGCGTTGGTATAGCTGGCAGCTTAATTTATTATCAGCCACATAAAACTGAAACAAAGCATGGCAAGGCATTAACGCCATTTTTTCAAGGTCGGCCACGTTCCAGGCACTTACCATTATACGACGACTGTCGGGGCTTTTTTTCAGCATATCCAATACCTGTTGCATTTGGTCAATGTGCCCGCCGTCAGTTTTCGGCCAATTACGCCATTGGTATCCGTACACAGGGCCAAGATTACCCTCAGCATCGGCCCATTCGTCCCAAATACTCACTCCGTTATCTTTCAGGTATTTAGTGTTAGTATCACCTTTCAGAAACCACAACAACTCATGGATGATGGATTTAAGATGCACCTTTTTGGTAGTAACCAACGGAAAACCCTCGTTCAAATCAAAACGCATCTGGTAACCAAACACACTGCGGGTTCCCGTACCTGTACGGTCGGTTTTAGTGGTTCCGTTTTCATACACAAAGCGTAAAAAGGTTTCGTACTGGTTCATGGCAAATCTTAAAATCAATACAAAGTACTGCTTTTAAAAAGGGGTAATCAAAACGGTATTATCAACAAAAGGTGAATAGGCTTAAAAAGGCCCTAAAATCATTGTCAAATCATGGGTAAAAGTAGTTTCTTTGCGAAAGGTTGAATTACAGTTACTACATAGGCCGCCGTCTCACGGGCAAAAGCTCCAAGTCGTTTTCAAGACTCATTATCCGTATTGGTATAGCAGGTATTGCTATCAGTATAGGGGTGATGATAGGCTCTGTAGCTATTCTTACCGGGTTTAAAAACCAAATAACTGATAAAGTAGTAGGCTTTGGGGCACATATACAGGTAAAAGCCCTTGAACTGAATGAATCGTTTGAAGCGACTCCCATCAACCGCAACCAACCGTTTTTGAAGACAGTTAAACAAACGGGACCTGTTACCCATGTGCAGGTATATGCCCACAAAGCAGCTATTATAAAAACCGATACCGATGTTGAGGGAATTGTGTTGAAGGGAGTAGATAAGGAGTTTGACTGGACGTTTATGCAAGGCTGTCTTACTGAAGGTAAGTTGCCAGATTTTAAAGACTCAATAACGGGTCAGGAGATACTGATATCAAAAATACTGGCCGATAAGCTACGCTTGAAAGTGGGCGATAATGTGCCGTTGTATTTTATACAAGAGCCTGTACGGGCAAGGGGTTTAACAGTATCAGGTGTATATGAAACCGGGCTTGAGGATTATGATAAAACTTTTGCCTTGGTTGATTTGCGTCACATACAAAAACTGAACGGATGGGGCGATAGTATGGTGCAAGGTTTTGAGGTGATGTTGGCCAATTTTGAGCGCCTTGATGAAACCACCTATAACCTGAACGGTGAATTACCTCCCAATATAAAAGCATACAATGCCCGCGAACTGAAACCACAAATTTTTGATTGGTTGGCACTGCTGGATACCAACGTAGTAATTATTATGGTGTTAATGATTTTGGTGGCATGTATAAACATGATAACTGCCTTGCTGGTGCTTATTATTGAGCGTACCAATATGATTGGTATTTTAAAAGCATTGGGTAGCAGTGATTGGGGCATACAACGTATTTTTCTTTACAAAGCAGCTTACCTTATAGGGCAGGGGTTGTTGATAGGTAATGCAATGGGCTTAGGCTTTTGTTACTATCAGCAGAAAACAAGTTTTATAAAGCTTGACCCTGAATCGTACTACTTGAATTTTGTGCCTGTTAATATTGAGCTACTCCCCATCATAATTATTAATGTGGGTGCATTTGTGGTGTGCATTATTGCGATGTTGTTGCCCAGTTTAATGGTTTCCCGCATTACTCCTGTAAAAGCCATCCGCTTTGATTAATTTCTTGTTCGATGCAAATAATTGCTGAAACTGAACGCCTTATTATTCGTGAGTTGCTACCCGAGGATGCAACGGGTATGTTTAAAATGGATAGTGACCCCGCGGTGCATAGGTATTTAGGAAATGACCCTGTGAAGGATATTGAGCAGATACATAATGTAATCAGTTTTATCAGGCAGCAATACGTAGATAATAGTATCGGCAGGTGGGCGGTGATTGAAAAGGAAAGCGGAGAATTTATAGGCTGGACGGGACTGAAGTTGATGCGTGAAACGGTGAACAACCACACCAATTATTACGATTTTGGTTACCGATTTGTTAAAAGCAGTTGGGGCAAGGGGTATGCTACCGAAACAGCTGCACCCTCGTTGCAATATGGGTTTGATGTATTACAAGCCGATGCAATTTATGCAATGGCTGATGAAGTTAATACTGCATCGCGCAGGGTATTGCAAAAAGCAGGGTTACAGTTTATAGAAATGTTTGATTACGAAGATACTCAGCACGCATGGTATAAAATTACCCGTGAGGAGTTTACAACACCAATATAGTACGGGTGTGTAAAAAAAATACGGCTCAAAGCATTATTAAATAATGCTTTGAGCCGTTTATATGAATAACAAACTTTTATTAGTGCGATTCTTTTCCGTTGGTCTTTTTCCTCATGCGCATATTCAGTATTTCTACAATCAGTGAGAATACAATAGCAGCATAAATATATCCTTTGGGTACGTGGTTGTGGAAAGCATCTGCAATCAACATAACACCAATCATAATAAGGAATGATAAGGCCAATATTTGCAACGATGGGTGAGCATTGATAAACTTACTGATGGCACCGCTAAACATCATCATAATAATGATTGAGATGATAACGGCTATAATCATCAATATTACTTTATCAGTCATACCGATTGCAGTCAAAATTGAATCGAATGAGAAAACAATATCCAGCATTACAATTTGCACAATAATGCTGCTAAAACTAACGCCCTTGCCTTTTACAGAAAGCTCGTGTTCCTTGCCTTCCACTTTACTGTAAATCTCACTGGTACTTTTAGCCAACAAGAAAATACCACCAGCTAATAAAATGGCATCTCGTCCGCTAAAGCCAAACTCAGTAATATCAAGAGCCAAAAAGTGGAAGTCTTTGATGACGAACAACGGGGTATCAAATTTCATAATCCATGTGATGCCTATTAACATCGCAATACGGAATATCAAAGCCAACGAAAGCCCAATCATGCGGGCACGTGGTTGTTTTTCTTTAGGTAATTTGTTGGTTACTATTGAAATAAAGATAATGTTATCAATACCCAATACTACCTCAAGAAATGTAAGAGTAATAAGGGCCATTATGCCCGCCGAGGTGAAGATTTCTTCCATAGGTTGTTTAATTCAGCCGCAAAGATAGGAGTATAGCGTACATCTTGCTTTTGAGCCTCTGAAAAAATTATTTCAAAAGCAAAATGCTATATATATCGGCTTTGAATATATTGCAATAATGACAAGAAATTTGGTTGCCGATGTATTGTTGGGTGTTGCTGTTGGCGATGCTTTAGGGGTTCCGCATGAGTTTAAAGGCCGCTCGGTTTTTGTAAACAAACCGGTTACTTTTATGGAGGGATATGGAACCTATCATGTTCCTGTGGGCACATGGTCTGATGATACATCGTTAACATTATGCCTTGCCCAAAGTTTATTAAAGGGATATGATTTAGAAGATATCGCGGCCAATTTTGTTAAATGGGTGAAGGATGGATTATGGACAGCAACAGGTACGTTGTTTGATATTGGAATTACAACAAGAAACTCCATCAGACAACTTGAGCGAGGCATAAATCCGTTACATTCAGGTGATTTTGATGAATATGCAAACGGTAATGGCTCATTAATGCGCATTTTACCATTGATATTCTATTTAAAAGATGAACCGATTAATGAACGCTACGAACTAGTGAAGCAAGTGTCGGCCATCACACATGCCCATATCCGTTCAGTAATAGCCTGTTTTTACTACACTGAATTTGCCTTGCAACTCATACAGGGAGTAAGTCCGATGGAGGCTTACAATAATAATAAGACGAGAATTACTCACTTTCTAAGTTCACAGGACATAAATCCTAAAGAAATAGACAAGTTTAAAAGGTTGTTGCAAGAAGATATCTACTTCACACAAGACAATTTTATCATGTCATCGGGGTATGTAATTCATACACTTGAGGCATCAATCTGGAGTGTGTTAACCACAAGCAGTTATAAAGAAGCTATACTAAAAGCTGTTAATTTGGGTGAAGATACCGATACTACAGGTGCAGTTACGGGAGGGTTAGCAGGATTAATTTATGGTGCAAGCGAAATACCCTATGAATGGCTTTTTGTGCTTGCCAGGAAAGATGATATAAGTAAACTTGCTGATGAACTAGCAGCAAGGTACTTTTAGCCCATTTAACCTATTTAGCGGCAACCCCTAAAGGACTTTTACCGCTATCGGTAAGTTTTTTGTTCAGAGCCTCGCGTTTTGCTTTTAGTTTAGCAGGTTGTACAAAGTATAAATCAAACATTAGCTCTAATACATCCAACATCCACTCGGCTTCTTCGGGCTCGGCGTCAACAATTTCTCCTGCGGCAGTACTTTTAGTGGGGTAAATATTAAAGTTGGCAATACTTTTTATTTCCAGTAAACTTTCGGCAAGGGCAGGGGTAAGGGTTCGATTGTCAATTACCTCGTCGATTTCTTTAGCAAGGTTAGATTTTTTAACTCCTGCTTTCTCGCGTAAAATATTTTGTAGACATCTGCGACTAAGTGCAGCGCTGGCTTTAGGGCTTTGTGCCAAAGTAAGGCAGGCTTCTTCGTAATCACGTGCATATAACTCATCAACCTCTTCGGGAGCCGGTGGCCTGCCCGATGTGAATGGCATTACAGTGGTACGTGAGATAATGCCTTTGCGCAACGAATTGCCGTTGCTGTCTTTTACCAGTTCGCCTTTACCAAGGTCAATAATAATGCGTTTACAATCAGGATTAGGGCAGTGCATTACAAATGCTTGCCAGTACACATCAGTTTCGTAACCAATATTAATCTCTTTGAATGTTGCGTTAACCTCTAATTGGCAGTGTGGACACTTCATGTTAAGGAATTATTATGCAATATATCAAACAAGGTTGATATTAAAAGGCAACGATGCGCTGCCTTTTTTATTGCGTGTTGAACGTAAAAATTATATTTTTTTTTAAATGACAATGAACGTGCTATGGTATGCTTTTGTTATAAATATATATAACGATAATCCCTGTTTGTACAAATCTACTGAATTGCAGATTGTTGTACCAAATACTTTTCTTTAATAACGTTGATATGATGCATTTCGTGTCCTGCTATTAAAAAACCTATCGATCGTACTGATAATTGAGTGTCGCGTGCAGGGCCTCTAAGCTCTAATACCGATGGGTGTAGGGTTTTATATTGCAGTAACGTAGCATTTCTTAATAGCTCCCACTCTTGCAGTAAATCTTCTTTGGTACGTGTATCAGCCAGCGATGCTGTTACAAACGTATGCACATCGTAGCCGGGTATTGCGCTTAGCTCATTTCTCGAAAAACGCATGGCTCTGAAACCAAAATTGCGTTCAGCGTCTATCAGGTGTTGTAAAATTTCTTTTATACTCCATTTTCCTTCAGCATATCGGTAATTCAAAGCCTCGTCACTCAAAGGGTTTAGAAGTGCAAAAGTATCGTTGTGTATGGTTGTTAAAGCAGTAACTAAATCAGTGTCGGCAGCAAATTTTTTAATATAATGATCGTAAAAACCAAAAGTTTCGTGTGCCGCCGGTGGTACTATAATCATAAAAAATACAGAAATTATTAATCAGTTCAAAAATACTATTTGTAACGGGTATTAAGCCATTGTGAAGTAAAAGGAAAGTAAGATTTTTAATACTGTTTTACATAACAGTGAATTACAGTGGTATTACTTTTTAATACTAAAGAGTTGCCACTGCCCGAAAAGGTTGCCTCATAACATTTATTATATACGTATGATAATGTATCTACCTGCATACAAACGAAATTATTTTCAGTGATGTGCCAAGTACCTTGTGCACCGGGGGTGTTGATGCCGGGTAATTGCACAATTGAGTTTTCATCAAACGAGAGCGACTCTGTACAAACTCCAGGGATTGTAAGAGCAATCCCTGTTGTGTGGGGAGTATATGTTTTGCCATCATACTCTATATGAGAAACGCACCAAGAATCAGCCACTAACCTGTCGTAGGTTGACGGGATTAATAAATACAGAATAGTAGAGGTGATAGTAACTACTGTAATGGCAAGCAATACGTATAAACGATGCTCAACGGATAGCTTTTTTAGTAAGGGTATGTTTGAGGTGCTTTTATCAAAAGCTTTTTGCAGTGCTGAGGGTTCTTGTTCTACCCGTGGAGTTAAGTACCCGTTCTCATTTAGCACCGCCAGTGCTTTTTCGGTATCGGTTTCAAAAATTTGCAGTTTAACTCCGCCCATAGCCCCGGAGTGCTTTGATACTTGAATAGCAAGACTGTCTTTTAGAAAGCAGGCAATACCATTACTTTCTAAAAGGCCAACTGTATAAGAAGCTTCAAATGCGGTTGAAAAAGTTAAAAGCGTTACTAAGCGGGTATGTTTCATCAAAATACCTTGTTAAAACAAAACCCCGCTTAAGGCGGGGTTGTATATTTCAAATCAAGAAAATTTCAAATTACTTGTCTTTCTTTTGAGCATCGGGGCGGGCAATGCTTTCACGCATATCCGTATCGGCTTTCAGGTTTTGCATTTTGTAATAATCCATAATGCCTAAATTACCGTTTCTAAACGCCTCGGCCATTGCCAAAGGTACTTGTGCTTCGGCCTCAATTACTTTGGCGCGTGCTTCTTGTATTTTGGCTTTAAATTCCTGCTCTGCAGCTACCGCCATTGCACGGCGTTCTTCAGCGCGGGCGTTGGCCACTTTCAAATCAGCATCCGCTTGGTCGGTTTGTAGTTTTGCACCTACGTTGCTACCGATATCAATATCGGCAATATCAATAGAAAGTATTTCAAACGCAGTACCTGCATCCAATCCCTTATCCAATACCACTTTTGATATACGGTCGGGGTTTTCCATCACTTCTTTGTGGTTCAATGCAGAACCGATGGTGGTTACAATACCTTCACCCACACGGGCAAGTACGGTTTCTTCGCCGGCACCACCCACCAACTGGCGTATGTTGGTACGCACTGTTACACGGGCTTTGGCAATCAGCTGGATACCGTCTTTAGCTACCGCAGCTACAGGAGGTGTATTGATAACGCGAGGGTCAACCGAACGTTTTACAGCATCAAACACATCACGACCTGCAAGGTCAATAGCAGTTGCCATTTTAAAATCAAGAGGGATATTAGCTTTATCAGCCGATATAAGGGCTTTGATTACGTTGTTTACATTACCGCCCGCCAAAAAGTGGGTTTCCATTTCGTTAGGAGTAATTTTCAAGCCTGCTTTGGTTGAGGTAATCAAAGCGTTTACAATTAATGATGGCGGAACTTTACGGAAACGCATCAGCACTAATTGCAGTAAACTAACCCGTACGTTTGATATAATGGCAGTAAACCACAAACGAATGGGAATGAAGTATGAAAAAACTATCAGGCCAACGATTGCCGCAACGGCAATAAAAATCATCATAATATCCATAGTATCGGTGTTTTAATTTTCTGTTTTACGAACGTATATCTTGTTATCTTCAATCTTATAAACCTCAATAGGAGAGTGGGCAACAATAATTCCGCCCTCGCTGCTTACCTCATATTTTTCATCACCAAACAACGCATTGCCCATGGGCCTCAATTCTGAAACTGTAATGCCTCTTGTACCTACCTTCACCAACTCCTCGTCAATGGTATTCATTTTGCCGTCCAGCTCATCTTTTAAGGCCAAACGTTTCCATGCTCCTGATTTTAAACTGTAGTAAATAATGGCAGCAGTGCTTAAAAGTGTAACAACCGCGCTGATATGTCCTGCGGTGGTGCCATATAGCTTATAAACTTCAAACACGCCAAAGCCCATCATGCCAAAGGCCAATATACCCAATATGCCGCCGGGTACCACCAAAAGTTCCAATACCAGTAGCGCTATACCCAGCAGAATTAATAAAATAATAACGGCAATGTTCATGGCTGGCAGGGTGATTTTAGCAAATATACTGATTTTGCAGCTATGCAGGGTTAAATTACGTGTAGCTAATAATGATTTTACATTGCCAAGTAAAAGCCACTAAAGGCAACAACCGAACTATAAGAGGAATGAAGAGAGTTAAAACGCTTGTAAATGAAAGATATGTATAAAAAAAATGGCCGCACTTGAGTTAACAAGTGCAGCCCTATCAATTGCATTGCTTATGTCCCGTCTCCCGACGGATTGGAAAAGCTGGTACAAAAATACCACGGCTTTTAGTCTCACGCAATAGTTTTATTAAAAAAATTGTTAAGATTACTGCTATGTGTATTAACTTTTCATTTTTTTGATGTGTAAACGTTAATTTATCGTTAACAAGGCTCCTCTGTATGGTTTGATAGTTCTTTGTCGGTTTATTTTTTAAACATTATTTTGTTTATTTAAAAAACATTAAGAAATTTGTACACACAACCAAGTTATCAACAAGTGTACAAATGTATATCCATCAAAATTTAAAACTGCTAAGAAAACGTAAAGGCCGCACCCAGCAAGAGGTTGCGGACGCTGTGAAGCTAAATCGGTCAAGTTTGGCCGGTTACGAGCTGCAAATCCAACCCGACCTTGAAGTACTCATTCGGTTGTCAGAATACTACAACGTAACGATAGATACGATGGTGAAGGTGGAATTGGAACGTTTGTCTGAAAAACAATTGAGCGAGCTTGACCGAGGCATGGATTATTATGTGCAGGGTAATAAGCTGCGGGTACTTGCCACTACCGTAAATAGCGATAATCGCGATAATATTGAGGTAGTGCACCAACGGGCAAAAGCCAGTTATTTGGCCGGCTATGCCGACCCTGAGTTTGTGGGCGAACTGCCGCTGGCCAACCTGCCGTTTTTGGATAGGGATAAGAAATACCGAGTATTTCAGGTAGACGGGGACAGTATGTTGCCCATAAAGGATAAGAGCTGGGTGGTAGGAGAGTATGTGGACGATTGGACACGGGTGAAGGACGGCCTGTCTTATATTATACTTACCGAAAACGAAGGGGTAGTGTTTAAAACCGCCTATAACCGTATTAAAAACGACGGTAAGCTGTTGCTATGCTCGCTGAACCCTTTGTACAAACCGTTTGAAGTAGAAGTAGGCGAAGTGAAAGAGGTATGGCGGTATGTGATGAACATGAGTTTTGCCGATATTGCATGGGATTAAAAACAGTTGTTAGTGTTTGGTGTTTAGTACGTAGTATCAAAAAACGATAGTAGCCCAACGTGTACGCAGTAGTTGATATAGAAACCACGGGAGGTTTTGCCCAAAACCATTGCATTACCGAAATAGCCATTGCTGTATTTGACGGTAACGAGGTAATAGATTGGTTTGAAAGTCTTGTAAACCCCGGCATTTCTATTCCGTTGCACATTACTGCCCTTACGGGGATTAGTAATGAAATGGTGGAAGAGGCTCCTGCATTTGCAGAGATTGCCGAAAAGGTGTACGAAATGCTAAAGCCTTGTGTGTTTGTGGCCCACAACGTAAATTTTGATTACTCGTTTGTGCGTAGTCAATTAGCGGATGAAGGCTATAATTGGGATGCCAAAAAATTGTGTACCGTACGTCTGTCGCGCAAAATATTCCCCGGTTTTCAATCCTACAGCCTTTCATCGTTGTGCAACGAGTTGGGCGTGGTGCAAACCGTGAAACACCGTGCCGGAGCAGATACTATGGCTACCGTTGAGGTGTTTAAGCAACTGCTGCAAAACGATAAAGACGGGGTGATACAAAAATCGCTGAAAGGCAATGCAGGCGAGTTTAGATTACCTGCTCACCTGAACCGCGAAGAGTTTGACGCCCTGCCCATGACCACAGGAGTGTATTACCTGATGAATGAAAAAAGCGAGGTGATATATGTGGGCAAGGCCAATAACATTAAAAAAAGGGTAGGGCAACACTTTTCGGGCAAAATAACCCAAGAAACTCGCCAAGGTTTTTTGAAGGAGATAGCCCACATAAGCTACGAAGAGTGCGGAAACGAACTGGTGGCTCTGTTGCTGGAAGAACAGGAGATAAAAAAACACTGGCCCAAGTACAATCGCGCCCAAAAGAAAATAAAGTTTGCGTGGGGCTTGTTTGATTATACTGACCGTAAAGGCCATATCCGTTTGGGCATTGATTATATAAGACGCGGCGGGAAACCGTTGATGCGCTTTGCTACACAGGCCGAAGCCCGCCACTTTTTACTCACCAAAACCGACGAATACCGCTTGTGTCCCAAGTTGTGTGCTATTGATACGTCAGAGAATGAAAGCTGCAATCCTATTATTACCAAACATTGTACGGGCAATTGCCGCAAAACCCAAAGTGTTGAAGAATACAACAGTCGCGTACAGGAGTTTATAGACCAACTGGACGAATACAAGCCCAGCTTTGCTTTGTTGGGCAAAGGCAGACGCACCAACGAGTATGCAGTGGTATATGTAAGTAAAGGCACCTTTAGGGGGTATGGCTTTATTACCAAAGATGCTGCATTAACTACCCCCGATGAGTTGGAAGACTTTATAAAACCCTGCAAAGCCACCATCGATTCAGAGTTGATTGTCAACTCATACCTGCGCCGCAACCCCACTGCCAAAATGGTGGTTTTCAATTAAGTGTCTTTCCCCTTTTTCGACGAGTAAAACATCTGCGCAATACTTTTTTAGTTTCAACGTCGTTTTCAAAAACAGTAAACCTACTTGTTGTTTGATCGTATGAAAACACTAAAACTTACCCCGTTATCGGGCATTATTGCCATCATAGGGCTTGCAGTATGCGCCTTAAGTTTTAATTACAGCGCACCAAAGCCTGGCCAATCACAAACAAATGCGGGTACGCATTTTATTCCACCCGATACTAATGTGTTTTTAAGTAAATCGACTATTAAAACACAAGGGCTCATTACCTTTTCTACCGGCTTAGATAACAGCTATTACATGACCGACAGTTCTAACTCTGGGTATCTATACCTTGAAGCCAAGGCTGCGAAATTTGTCCCTGAGAATAATACCCGATTACCGCTAAACATATCATTGGTGCTTGACCATAGCGGCTCAATGAGTGGTGATAAAATGGCGTATGTGCTGCAAGCAGCAAAGTTTGTAGTGGATAATCTAAGCAGTGAGGATTACCTATCTGTGGTAGTGTATGACGATGAAGTCACAATAGTTCATTCTTCGTCTAAAGTTACTGATAAATCAGCTATCAAAGCAAAAATCGATCGTGTGTATTCAGGGGGTAGTACCAACCTAAGCGGGGGTGCATTAGAAGGGTATGCACAAGTGAAATCTACCTTTAGAAAAGAATGTGTGAATCGTGTGTTACTGCTTTCTGATGGTTTGGCCAACGTAGGTATAACCGATACCGCACAACTGCAAAAAATTACCCGCGACCGTAACCTTGAACACGGTATTTCACTATCCACTTTTGGGGTAGGTACGGATTATAATGAAGACTTGATGACAGGTATGGCCGAGTACGGCAGCGGTAATTATTACTTTATTGACGTCCCTGATAAAATTCCACAGATATTTCAAAAAGAGCTTTCGGGCTTATTGAATGTAGTAGCGCAAAATGCTGTAATGGAAATTGAACTGCCTGAAGGGGTGATGTTAGACTACGTGTTTGGCTATAAATATGAATACAAAGACAATAAAGTGTTGGTTAACTTCCGTGATATTTACTCTGAGGAAACCAAAGGCGTATTGGTGAAATACTCGATAAAAAAGAAGATGGATTTACCCCTTACGTTCAGCACACAACTAAAATACGACGATGCACAAACGGGAGCGAGGATAGAGTTGAAAAACACCGATACACGTTTGGCAACCCGCGATTACAGTATATACCGTACACATAACAACGAACAGGTTTTGCAGCAGATAGTACTGTTTGAAGCCAACCGCCGTATGGAAATGGCCATGCGCGAGGTGGATTTGGGTAATTACACAAATGCACGTTCACTAATGATTGAAAACACCGTGTATTTGCAAAAAATGTCGGGGGTGGTGAATGTAAACAAAGAAATGATTGTAATGGACTCGTTGAACAGGAGCTACTCAAACGGTATTAAAGACATTGAGAATAAAGGGGTAGAAGAACGCAAACGAATACAGAAGAGCAATAAAGAAGAAAACTATAAAATGAAGAAAAAGAAATAATGGCAGCGTTTATACCGTGCCAAACAAAAGCAGCCTATACGGCTGCTTTTGTTCTTTTTGAGCAATAGCAAAGCATACAGCCGATGTTTAAACCTTAATTGTTTTAGGTTGTGCACGTTGTGCGACTTGTGAGGGCTTGCCTGCCGGGTAGTTATAAACAACTAATACACAAAATATTGGAGCATGGTGCAAAAACAACCCCCAACATTCGTTTTATTTTTATCATTATTCTGTTCAGTGGGTTCTGCGAAAATTAACAAGTTTATGGGCTACATTAATCTGCCCATACTATCTTCGTACCCCGTTTTTTTAAATGGGATGTTCATATGGCAAAACAAGTAACTACCCGAAGGACTAACAAACGATTAGGCAACGAAGATTTTATGCCAGCCGGCAAAATTCCGCCTCAAGCACCTGATTTGGAGGAAGCCGTACTGGGAGCGATGATGCTTGAAAAAAACGCCTACACGGCCGTTTTAGAAATCTTAAAACCCGAAGCGTTCTATGAGCCCAAACACCAAACCATTTACAATGTTTGTAAAGGGTTGTTTGAAAGGGGAGAGCCTATAGATATTCTTACCGTTACGGCTGAACTGCGCAAAGCAGGTGAATTGGAAGCCGTAGGCGGAGCATACTACATTACACAGCTTACCAACAGGGTATCATCAGCGGCTAACGTTGAGTACCACGCCCGTATCATCTCAGAAAAGCACATACAACGTGAACTGATACGTATAAGCACCGAAATTACTAACGAGGCTTTTGAAGAAGGTGCTGATGCACTTGGCTTGCTGGATACTGCCCAACAAAAGATTTTTGAGGTGAGCGAGGGCACTATCAGCCGTGATGTAGAGAAGATTGACGACTTGCTGAAAAAGGCTATTAAGAACCTTGAAAGTATAAAAGACCACGAAAATACCCTCACAGGTATTCCCTCGGGGTTTGTGGAGTTGGATAGGGAAACCAGCGGTTGGCAAAAATCAGATTTGATTATCCTTGCAGCCCGTCCCGGTATGGGTAAAACGGCATTTGCCCTTTCTACTGCACGTAATGCGGCCGTAGATTTTGGTAAATCGATAGCCGTATTTTCATTAGAGATGAGTGGTGAACAACTGGTCACTCGTCTTATATCGGGAGAAACAGAAATTATCAGTCAAAAAATGCGTAGTGGTAATTTAACTGCGCAAGAGTGGGACAGATTGAACAATAAAATTGGCAAACTGGCCAATGCCAAGATATTTATTGACGATACCCCGGGTATATCGGTATTTGAGTTGAAGGCAAAATGCCGTCGACTAAAAGCACAGCAGGGTATTGATATGATTATTATAGATTACTTGCAGTTGATGAGGGGCGAGGATAGCAAAGGGCAAGGAAACCGTGAACAAGAGATTGGTTACATTTCGCGTTCGTTGAAGGGGTTGGCTAAAGAGTTGCACGTACCTGTAATAGCGCTTGCACAGTTGAGTCGTGCGGTGGAAACAAGGGGTGGAAATAAGAAGCCCATGCTGAGTGATTTGAGGGAATCGGGCTCTATTGAGCAGGATGCGGATATGGTAATGTTTTTATACCGCCCTGAATATTATCAGATAACTGAATTTGAAGACGGTATGCCTACCCAAGGACTTGCCGAAGTAATGCTTGCCAAGCACAGGCACGGTGCCATTGGTGATTTTAGGGTGCGTTTCCAAGGTGAATTTGCCCGTTTTGTGGATATTGATGCGATGAGTATGCCAATGGGTGGTACTGATTTCGGGTTTAGTGAAGACCCCGGGGTACGTTCTATTACCCTGCAATCAAAAATGAATAACGACGATTTTGACGATATGCCTCCGTTTTAATGATTGATTGTCAGTTTTTTAAAATATTGTTTGTCATTGTTTTAATCGCGACAAGTAATAGTTTTTTTTACTTTTATTGAAAGTTATCAGCCATTGGTACTTTTTATCGCACACAAAGTAATTATTACCATGAAGTTGGGTAATCGCATCTACAAAGCACCCTTTGCAGTCGTACAAAAGATTTATACCGGTTGGAGCGCCATTTGCTAAAATCAACCAATACTTTTTATCTATTTCAATGCGTTGTTTGTAGTCCGCCACATCAATGATGTGTTTGTTCTTTAAACGACTTTCCCAGTTTTGGTAAGTGTATTTTGCATCCGTTTTGATTAAGAAGTGCTTTTCAATTTCTTTAAAAACCTCGCTCCAAAAAGTATAAGGAATACTTAGGTCTTTGGTAGTCAGTTTTTTTGACTTGATAAAAAATTCAATCTTCTCCTCCCAAAACATAGTTAGTTTACCTCAAACTCATCACCCATTTCAGGTATTTCAATGTTCATAAACCCTTTTGCCTCTAAACGCTCTTTAAGTGCAGTTTGTGCTTCGTAATCGCCGTGCACCAAAAACAGCTTACGCACCATGGCAGGGTTTTGGCTACCCAAATACTCAAGAATTTCTTTGTAATCTGCATGGGCACTAAAAGAGTCCATTACCTCAACAGTTGCGTTTACTTGGTATTCCTCGCCAAAAATACGCACCATTTTATCTCCCCTGCGTATAGCACCTCCTAAACTGCTGGGCGAACTATAGCCAACAATAAGTATGGTGTTTTTATTATCGGTAATGGTATTGGCAATGTGGTGTTTTATCCTTCCTGCCTCGGCCATACCCGATGCTGATATAATGATGCAAGGCTCCTGAAGCTCGTTTATCTTTTTTGATTCTTCAACCTTTGATATGTAATGAAGATTAGGAAAACTAAAAGCATCTCCGTCTTTTTCAATGTATTCTAAGATATCGGGGTTAAAGTAGTCTTCGTGTTCCTTCATTACCATAGTAGCCTTTACTGATAACGGGCTATCAACAAACACCTTTATAGAGGGTAATAAACCTTCGCTGCTCAATTGGTCTAATTGGTAAATAAGTTCTTGGGTACGGTCAACACTAAAAGCAGGTATTACCAGTTTTCCGCCACGTTCAACGCACGTTTCACGCACTACCCTCAATAAGTTATTGCGGGTATCGGTAGCCGGTTCGTGCAATCGATCGCCATACGTACTTTCACAAAGTATGTAATCTGCTTGCCTAAACGCTTCGGGAGAACGCAAAATCATATCCCCGGGGCGGCCTATATCGCCGGTAAAAGTCAGTTTTATTTCCCGTTCCTCTTTAATGCTCAAATGCACGGCAGCACTTCCAATAATGTGGCCTGCATCTGTAAAATGAAAACTTACCTCATCATCAATCGTATATTCAGTGCGGTACGGAACGTTTACAAACAAATCAAGTGTTTTGTAAACATCCGTTTCATCATACAACGGCTCAAGCAGTTCCTCGCCTCTTTTTTTGCGGCGTTGGTTCACAAACTTCACATCCATTTCTTGTATGTGGGCACTGTCCAGCAGCATAATCTCGCATAGCGATTTGGTTGCAGGGGTAGCATAAATAGGTCCGTTAAACCCTTCGGCCACAAGGCGGGGTAATAATCCGCTGTGGTCGATGTGGGCATGAGAAAGAATTACACAATCCACATCTATGGGCGTAAACCCAAAATGGCGGTTCATATAATTACTGTCTTGGTCGCTGCCTTGAAAAAGACCACAATCCAGCAGTATTTTTTTTCCGTTGTTGGTAGTAATTAAATGTTTGGTGCCGGTTACCACCTGCGCCGCTCCGTAAAACTCAATCTTCATAACTCTCAGCAAGCAAATTGCATCATTAGGCGATAATAAACAAATTTTTCACTGCGGCAGGTAAATCCAAGGTATTAAATAGTGTATAAGCAAGTTCAGTCAGCTACACTTACCTGCCATCCTGCACTCATGTAATATTTTATTTGTGAAGGGAATAGTAATTGGTTTACCAGTGAGCCGGCCAGCCCTATACCAAACGTAGCACCCAGCCGTTGCCCAAAACTCATTTGGGGGTTATTGCTAAGTATAAGCGGCACTGCAATAATGGATGCTGTAAGAGTAATCACCTCGGTAGCTCCTTTTAGAACATCACGGTATTTACTAAACCGTCTAAACCCGATTATGTCTTTTACCCGCACCTTCCAGTTGTTCTCAAAAGCCACAAACGAATCGTTGATATTTTCAACCCGTCCGTAAAAATCCTGTACCTGCCCCAAATACCCTTTATACAATACCCGCATCATATCCCCTTGTTTCACAATTACCGTTTTATTGGCGTGGGGTAGGGTAAATACCAATCGTTGCTGGGCCACAGCACTATATGCACAGGCAAGCAATATGCCTGCAACCAAAAAGTATTTTGACATTGTTGCTATTTAGAAAATTAATATTCAAAAAAAAACACAATTTTGCGAACCTACACAAAAACACCCGGTTAACTATGCGGTTGGAAGATGCAATACAGCAAAAGAACTTTGAAAGCGAATACCTTAAACTGGCTTTGAACGTAATGTATACGGGCAATTGGCTACACATGCACCAAACCCGTAAGCTTAAAAAATTCGGAATCAGCCATCAGCAATACAACGTATTAAGGATTTTAAGGGGGCAATACCCGCAAGCGGCTTCGGTGGGTTCTGTTCTTAGTCGTATGTTGGAACCCTCATCAAACATAACACGTTTGGTTGATAAGCTTGAGCAAAAAAAGCTTGTTAGCAGGTGCGAGAATAAAGACAACCGGCGCATGCAAGAGCTGCGCATAACCGAAGAAGGTTTAGAGTTGCTACACCAAATAGGGCTTGTAATGGATGATTTGGAGGTTATTTTTAAAGGAATATCCGAAATGGATGCTAAAACGGCTAACGATGTGTTGGATGCAATAAGAAGTTAATTGAATTGTTTATACGGTCTCAAACTGACCAAAATCATACTTAGCTTATAAAGGTTTTGTATATTTGCACCCCAAAATAATGGCAACAAAACCTTTTCAAATATTATTGTATTACTGTTATGCAAAAGTTGAGAATGCGGAAGCGTATGCTGAACAGCATTTGAAGTTTTGCAAGCAAATAGGAATTTTAGGCCGAATTATAGTAGCCGATGAAGGTCTTAACGGCACTGTGAGCGGCACCCCGGAGCAATGTCGCCAATACATGGAGTATGTAAAGGCCGATCCGCGTTTTGCCCACACCGAGTTTAAAGTTGATGATAGCGATGTGCACGCCTTTTACAAAATACACGTGCGTTACAAGCCTGAGATTGTGCACTTAGGATTAGGAAGGCAGAAAGGCTGGGATGTAGACCCTACGGTAAAAACCGGTAAACATATAAATGGGCAGGAATTTCAGAAGTTGAAAGAAGAAGACGATGTGGTGGTGCTGGATGTACGCAGTAACTATGAACATAATGTGGGGCGGTTTAAAAATGCAATAACCCTTGATATCGATAATTTCAGAGAGTTTCCTGAAAAAATAAACGAACTAGAACACCTTAAGGATAAAAAGGTGATAACCTACTGCACCGGCGGAATAAAGTGCGAAAAGGCAAGTGCATTGCTATTAGAAGCCGGCTTTAAAGACGTGTATCAACTGCACGGCGGCATCATAAATTACGGCAAAGAAACCGGAGGCAAAGATTTTGAAGGGGTGTGCTATGTTTTTGATGGTAGGGTAACAGTTCCGGTAAACTCAGTAAACCCAACCAATATCTCAGCGTGCTATATATGTCATACACCTACCAGTCGCATGGTAAATTGCGCCAACCCTGAGTGTAATGTGCATAAGCCCATTTGCGAAAGCTGCGGTTGGGAAATGCAGGGTGCATGCAGCCATGAGTGTAAAGAGCATCCGCGCAAACGCCCGTATGACGGCACCGGGTTTTATGTAAGTAAAAATCCAACCTTATAGTCAATAATCATTTAATAATTATATTAAATTAAAGGTTTAAAAGGCAGCTGTATGGCTGCTTTTTTGTTTATTAATGAATTTTAAACTGCTGAATAATAGTGAATAATTATAATTAGATTTTTTGGTAGGATAGTTGATTACAAAAGAGCAGTTTAAAAATTATTCGATAAAATTTCGATGGATATGGGGTAAATTTTCACTGTATGTTATAATTAGTATTGGGTTTTGCAGTAGAATTAAGTATGTTTGTTTTAACCTCGATATGTGCATAAGTGGATATTGCGACATATCGTGTTTATTAATGCGGTAGTTTATCCATACTACAGATTGGCTCGGGGTGACGTTGGAGCTTTCAGTCGCATGTTACGTGTGGCTTACTTACTTTTTACTACAAACTATACCGGTTAACAGCATAGCCTATTAATAAACAACCCTAATTATGCTTTCTATCGAGACAGAAGATACATACCGAGCGATACTAAACTCGGCTCCTGATGCCATGGTACTTATTAATGAATCAGGAATCATACAACTTATAAACACACAAACTGAGAAATTGTTTGGGTACAGCAGAGAAGAACTATTAGGAAAAGAGATAGAAATTTTGATACCTGCGCGTTACCGAGCAGGGCACAAAGAAAAAAAGCTTGGTTTTATTAAATCACCTGAGGTAAGAGAAATGGGCAGCGGTTTAGAACTGTATGCCCTGCATAAAAACGGAACGGAGTTTTTAGTTGAAATAGCACTTAGCTATGTGGAAGCGAACGGGAAAACAAGTGCTTGTGCGGCAATACGCGATATAAGCGAGAAAAAAGCTGCTGAAAATAAATTTAAGGCCTTACTTGAATCAGCACCCGATGCAATGGTGATAGCTGATAGTGAGGGGCGTATTGAATTGGTGAATGCCCAAACCGAAAAGATGTTTGGATACTCACGTGCAGAACTGATTGGCACAGAGGTTGAAAAACTTATACCCCAAAGATTTTCTGAAAGACACCGAAAGTCCAAAATGGCCTTTATTAAAGCCCCCGATGTACGGGAAATGGGCTCCGGTATTGAACTTTTTGCTTTGCGTAAAGACGGAACCGAGTTTGTGGTAGAAGTGGCGCTGAGCTATATAAAAACAGGTGATAAAACCAGCGCTTGTGCGGCAATACGTGATATAAGCGAGAAAAAAGCTGCTGAAAATAAATTTAAGGCCTTACTTGAATCAGCACCCGATGCAATGGTAATAGCTGATAGTGAGGGGCGTATTGAATTGGTGAATGCCCAAACCGAAAAGATGTTTGGATACTCACGCGCAGAATTGATTGGCACAGAGGTTGAAAAACTTATACCGCAAAGGTTTACAAACAGACACCGAAAAGCCAAAATGGCTTTTATTGAAGCCCCCGATGTAAGGGAAATGGGAACGGGTATTGAGCTTTTTGCGTTGCGTAAAGACGGTACAGAATTTATGGTAGAAGTGGCGCTTAGCTACATAAAAAATGGAGATAAAACCAGTGCTTGTGCTGCAATAAGGGATATAGGCGACCGCAAACGGCTTGAGAAACAAAATGCTCAGTTGGCATCAATTGTTGAGTCGTCAAACGATGCAATTATTTCGAAAAATATTGACCGTGCTATTGTAAGTTGGAATAAAGGTGCTGAGCTAATTTTTGGCTACACAGCGAGAGAAATATTAGGAGAACACATCAATGTTTTGACACCTAAGGATAGGCGAATAGAGGCAGAGTTGCTTATTGAACAGGTATTGCGCGGTGAGGTTACGCGGCATAAAGAAACCAAAATGCTTCGCAAAAACGGAGAAGAGTTTCATGTTTCTATTACTTGCTCGCCCATAAGAGATGCCGACGGTAATATTGTGGGTGTATCGCAAATTGTGAGAGATATTAACCAACAAAAAGCGGATGGTGATAAAATAAAAAGCCTTAACATCGAAATGCGGGAGTTGCATGAAAAACTGAAATACCACAAGCAACTTGAAGATTTTGCGTACATCACCTCGCACAACTTACGTTCGCCTGTGGGTAACTTAGCTTCGTTGTTTTTCATGTATGATCAACAAGTTGGTATTGAAAATAAAGATGCGATTGTAGAAAAACTGCGTACCGTTACCCTTCATCTAACAAACACGCTTAATGAGCTATCGAAGGCTCTAAGTATTAAAACAGACACAACAATTGAAAAGAGCTCACTTAGTTTTGCTGATTTTTTTAATGCAATACTTGTTGTGTGCGAGACTGAGATTGAAAAATCTAACGCTATTGTGCAAAGTAACTTTACTGCTTGCCCGGCCATACATTATCCGGCAATTTACCTTGAAAGTATTTTGCTAAATTTGCTAACCAATGCAATAAAGTACCGCCACCCAAGCAGGCAACCTGTTATAACCTTTGAAACCTATGAAAACAGACAGAATGGAAAAGTGCTTAAGGTGACGGATAATGGATTAGGCATTGATATGGAAAGGCATGGGAAAAAGATATTCGGCTTGCATAAAACTTTTCATCGCAATACTGATGCAAGGGGGGTAGGACTATTTATTACCAAAGCACAAATAGAGGCCATGGGAGGCTCGATAACAGTGAGCAGCGTTCTTGGCGAAGGCACTGTGTTTACGATATACTTTGAGAGAGAAAATCAACCCTAATACTTTCACTTATGACTACAATTAAAAACCCTACAATATGTGTGGTGGACGACGATGAGATTTATCAGTTTGTAATTAAAAGCCAAATTGAGAGTCGAAAACTGGCTCGTAAAATCCTTATTTTTTCAGACGGAGAATTGGCTATCGACTATTTTAAAAATGCTGTTGAAGATGCCGACCTGTTGCCTGATTTGGTGCTGCTGGATTTGAACATGCCGATTATGGATGGTTGGGAGTTTTTGGATGAGTTTATTATGCTCAAGCCAAGGCTACCTAAAAAGGTTACTATTTATGTGGTAACTTCTTCTATTAACCAAACAGATGTTGACCGCGCTAAGCGTATCAGCGAAGTTACAGACTACATTGTGAAGCCAATTAGCGAAGAGACGCTACTGGATATGCTTAATAAACTTAGTTAAGCATTGCTAAGTGCATCTTCAAAAAAGGTGTTTACGGGTATGGCTACTTTGTAAGCAGCTATCAACGCATCAACCAGGTTGTCTTGCATCAAGGCTTTTGAGTTGAAATTGGCAAAATAATAAAAATTCTTGTTGTATATAAGGGGTTGCTTTTCAGTGGCTTCTTTAAATTCAGGCGCAACAATTTTGTTTATTTCCCCCCTTATTTCGCCATAAACATCTTTAAAAGCCTTGTTTGTAATCAGTTTAGTAAACTCAGCCATGTTATTGGCTATGTGTTTTCTAACGTTGTATAAGTCTTGTTTTTCAAGCGTGTGGCTACCTGTGTACAGTCGCAAATGCCTGTGGTTGGCTTCTATAAACATACCCGGTCTTGTGGTGTCTTTTTTACCGTGTGGTGAAATCATTGCCCCCATTTGCGTTTTGTAAGGTGATTTATCATTACTAAACCTAATATCACGGTTAATGCGCATTATAGCGTCTTTGGCGGTCATGGGTATGTTATAGCCTAAAGCGTTGTAGGCGGCAATTAGTTCTTCAATAAAGGCGGTAAACGGTTTTTTTACTTTGTTTTCGTAGATTTTCTTATTTGTATCAAACCATTCTTTAGTGTTGTTATTTTCTAACCCGTCAAAGAAATTTATGTAATCAGCATCAAAGTACACCATCGGTTTTATTAATTAAATAGCAAGTGTAATATATACAAAAACCGAAAATAGAAGAGTACTTGTTTTTAGTATTGAATAGAGCCTGTAATGGGCTTAGCATATATAGTTACGGGCATAATGTCTTGGTTTACGCAATTGCCCGGCAGTTTAGTTACCTGAACGCTAACACTTCCTATACCCGGCGCCGGCCAAGTAGCAGTAATAGCATAGGTGCCTTGACCGCCGGCGATGGTACCATTGGTGGCCGACCATAAATAGGTGTAGCTTGCGTTATTAACTGTTTGATAGTTTGTGATGGCGTTATCTTCGCAAACGGGGTTATCACCACTAATACCAACCACCGGGATACTATCAGTAAACAACGTAAGAATAACTGTTGAATCGCAGCCGGTGGTATTATTTGTTATCTTCAGGCTAACAGTATGAAAGCCATACTGGCTAAAAGTGATTTGTGCCGAATCGTTAGCAGTGCCACCTGCAAAACTTCCTGTGGCACTGCTCCATAAATAAGTAACTCCGATTAAATTAGGAGCTGTAAATAAATTTTGAATGCCTGAACAAATAGTATCAGGGCCTGTAATAGCAGCATTAGGAGCTGCATTAACAACAACTGATAGGGATGCAGTGCTATCACAACCGGTAACAGTGTCGGTTTGTGTAAGGTATAAATTTCTATTTCCCGAAGAAGTCCATAAAACACTTACAGTATCATTGCCTTGTCCGCTCACAATTGTTCCTCCGTTTGCACTCCAGCTATAGCTATACCTAGAGTTACCTATAGTGGTGTAAGTGGCTTGTTTGTGCTGGCATACCGGAGTAGGGCCGCTGATTGATGCGTTGGGCTTAGCAACAACCGATATGGGTATTGAAATGTTAGACCAGTCTAACAGTGTATTTCCGCTGCAACTACCATCCATTACAGTACCAATAGTGGCGTCGCCTGCACCCGTCCAATACAATTCCCTGCCCGGAGTACCGTTGTAAGACCATACTAATGAATCGTGCACCATTACTCTCGCCATGCCCGATGCTGAATCATAGCAAAAGGTAAAATACCTATGTACATCGTCAGCAGGTATAGTATAGCCGGTTGATAACGGGCCTATATCAGTAAACCCGCCTGCCCCGTCTGAAATGCGCATTCCAATTTCAAGCATACCGCCTGAAACACGGTAGGTGAGACCCCCACGGGTAAAAAAGGTAGCTTGGTTTTCATCGCGTTGCCAGCTATATGTCATACATAGCTTACCCCTGTTAAATACGCTTCCGGGTACCACCAAATCAATACCCTTACTACCGCCGCAATTATTAGTAATTACAAACCCAAACCCGTTGGTATATGCATCAGCATCTGATGAGGTTGCATTGGGGCCAATGGTAGCTGTTGTAATGGGGCCGGCATTAAAATCAAATCTTGATAGGGTGTTTATTGCTCCAACACCTTGGCAACCATTGGTATCGGTTTGTACCATATAAATATAACCGGGGCCTGCGGTATCCCAAGTTACATTTACTTCACGAGTACCTTGCCCTGATGTTATTACCCCGCCTACTAAATGCCAATCGTAAGTGTGGCCTGTTTGTGCAGTAACTGAATATACTTGGTTCACGGCATACTCACATACTTGGGTAGGGCCTGATATGGTGGGCAGCGGAGCCGAGTAAATAGTAACCCTCATAGTATCACGCACGGTGGCGCAGCTATTAAGGTCGGTGGCGCTTAAAACTAAATAAGTACTGCCCGCAGCTACTTCAGTTAAGCTGGGAACATAAATAGGATTTAAACTTGTGGTTGAGCCGATAAATGAGCCCCCATTGCCCGTCCATTGGTACGTGCTTGCATTGCCGCTTACCGACCCATATAAGTGTACCGAGTTGGCTGCTGAGCAAATGGTGGTGTCTGCACCGGCATTTACCGTTGGTTTTTTAATAGAACGAATTGTATACGTTTGATTGGATGAAGTACCAGTGCGGCATATAGTAATTTCATGTGTTCCGCCGCCTGCTAAGCACATAGTGTCTCCTACAGCAGTTGAACTACCGCAATTAGACTCAAATGTGTAGCCTGATGATGTGCCTGAAACCACAAGGCTAATACCCATTGCATTTGCATCAAGCGTAACAGTGAAATGGATACACCGATATGATGATGATAGGCCACAGCAGCGGCCGTTTCTTGCAACGGAAGTGCTTGACCAAACACTATCTGCCTTTCCGGTCATATTTATAGTATAATGTGGCACTGTACCCTGGCAGCTTTGCGCCAATAGTTCCTTACCCGCCGGTAATACCAACAGGATAAAGAAAAACAATATGGCTTTTGTGGCTGCTTTCATTATTAGCGTAATACGGTTACCGTACCATTAAATACATAATTTTTATTGTCTTTTCCGGTAACTTGTACTAAGTACACAAACACACCGTCGGGAACAGCAGCCCCTTTATAGCGTCCATCCCATCCTTCTTCCAGCGATGTTGTTTTAAACATCACTTCACCCCAGCGGTCAAGAACAGTAAACTCAGTCCTCAGCACGTTTTCATAAACAGGTTTAAATACATTATTAAACCCATCGCCGTTTGGGGTAAATCCAGTAGGTATAAACACATTAATACCCGATTCAACTATTATGTACTTAGTAATACTGTCAGTACAACCAAAGCTGTTTCTTACAGTAAGCCTAACTGCTTTTACACCTGCTTGTGTAAATGAATGTGTAGGGTGCATTATTTCAGATGAACCGATAGTTAAGCCGTTTTCCATAAACTCCCAGTTCCAAAAATCAACATTGTTGGTTCCGGTATAGGTAAAATTTACATCTTCATAAATAATAGGTTGGGTAGGAGCGAAGCTAAAATCGGCCTGCGGTCTGTATTTCACCCGCATATCGTGCAAAGAAGAATTATTTCCGCACTGTCCAAAATAACCGGTAACAACAAACGAGGTATCAAAATCTGGTTTAACGGTTATTCTTTCACCCGTATCGCCGGTGTTCCAAACATACAAATCTGCATTTCCCTTGGCTTCTAACACCACATCTGTTCCTTTGCAAACTTGTTCGGGTCCAAAAATATTAACCGGTTCAGTGGGCCATAATAAAACAAGAGCATCAACAGGTTTGCCCGGGCAACCTTCTTTCGTACGTTCTATTACAGTAATTTTTTTAATCCCTCCGGTCATCCCCCAGTTTACCCAAATTTTTGAACCATCAGTAGAAGTACTATCAATAGTACCTCCCTCAACAGTCCAAAAAAATACCGAACCCGCTCTCTCACCGGTTCGGTACATCGCATGTGTTTCACCAATACAAGCCGTGTCTATATACTGGGAAAATGCCTTGCCGGCAGAAACTGCCAGCAAGAGCATCACCCCGAAATACAAACCTATGGATTTCATTGGATATGTGTATGCGTATATATATGAAGGTAAACTAACTAGATGCAGATAGGATTAGTTGTGCTGAATTGAAGGGGTAACCACTTGAGGATACACAGTAACTACAGCAGTTGTGCCTGCACCCGAAAGTGTTGTTGAGCAGGTTAACCTATCAACCACTTGTACAAGGGTGTAAGTTCTTGATGCTGTTAATGTACTGGTGTTAATTACAAATGGCGAAGAGGTGAGATTAACGGTGGTATTACCCGAACCATCGTTATACGTTAAATCCCAAGGCGAAGTACCTGTAAGTGTAATGGTAACACTTGTTGAGTCTTCATAACACAGTGCAGTAGTACCTGCAATGGTTGCAGTAGGTAATGGCATACGAACAATAGCCAGTTTCACAGGGTCGCCAACGCAACCGTTAGAGTCTGTTTCAATTACAGTAAGTGTGTCAATACCTGTCGTAGTTAAAAAATCAATAGTAATACTGTCGGTAGAACCGCCTGAAGCTTGTGTGCCCCCGCCAACTGTCCAAGCATACGTTGAGCCTGTGTTACCGTTTAGCCAATAGCTAACACCGGTAGCGCCGGCACAAACTGTGTCGTTTTGAGCGTTTGCATAAAAAACTGCAGATGCGATAATTGCCAAAGTGAGTAGTACCTTTTTCATATGTATTGTGTGTATTAAAGTTTCTGGTACAAAGGTATTTGGGCCTTACCACAGCGATTTTTCAATCATGCTTGCACCTTTTCACCTGTAAGAAGCAGATGTAGATTTTCAGTGTTTAATAATCTTTTAACTACTTAATCAGTTGATAATCATTTTTATAATTAATTACAAGGGTGTTTTCACCCTGTTTTTAATTGTAAATTTTATGCAAAAAGTTTTAAAAAATTTAAATTTTTTACTCACTTTTGTAAGCCAATTAGTTTAATAAGTAGCAATGGATTTGTTAACTAAAATTATCCAAACATTGTCTGATGAGCAATATGAAAAGTTGCTCGATAATGTTGGAGTAAATGAATATCACAACAATTATATCACCCTGCAAGGTTTGCGTAAGGGCCAAAAAGCTGCTGAAACATTGGCGGCTGAGCTAAAAATGAGCAAAGGGGCCTTTAATACGTTTAAATCGCGGTTGCTTAAAAAGGTGAGCGCCCAATTAGGGCATTTGGAAGAGAATACGATTAGCCAACTGAAAGAGGAAACGGCTCGTATGAACCAACTTGCTTTGCAAAATGAGCGTGAAGTATCAATACGGATACTACGTGATTTGGAAAAGAAGTTGATTGAGTACGACTTATCAAGCGAGTTGGCTATTATTTATAAGTTTTTGGCAAGGTTGCACCGTTTTTATCCTGAGTTTGAGCATTATGAAATGCAGTATAAAAAGTATGTTGCATTTTCGCTAACGGTAACCAAGGCCGAAGACCAATTATATGATTACATTTTCTATTTATCGCATTATCATCTTAACCACTTAAGTGAAGACCAACGGAATATAACAGCCCAGTTGCATGAGCTTGAGAGCTATGCAAAACTGTATAAATCGCATCGTTTGTTTGTGATATACAACATTGCTAAGATATACCACGATTGCAGCTTTTTGAAACCCGAAGAACTTGCCCTCAAAGAAATTGAGACTGAGGAAACACTGCAACAGTTTACGGCAATATTTACCAAATACGGGCAAGATGCTTTTTACCAAAACCTGCAATACATTGTTCCGTTTTTGTTTTTTGAATATTATGTGAGGGTAGGCAATAGCGTAAAAGCAAACCACTACCTAAGCAAAATAAGCATGGTGATAAACAAAGTAGCGCACAGGCAACTGTGGCCTTTTTTTATCACACAGATGATAAATTCAATAGTTTCTAAATTTGTTACTGAGGGTGATACAAATATTATTTACAACCTTCACGAAAAGCTGCAGCAATGTTATTTTCCGAGCCCCGAAGAAGCACCTCATTACATTTGCTATGCAAGATTTAGATCGATGGTTGCTTTTTATAAAGGACAATACAGTACCGGAGCCAAAATTATTAACGATTTACGCAACGAAATATCATTGAAGAACTTTTCGTATGCTGAGATTGAAATAAAGCTGTTTCAGGCGTTTCAATATGCTCTTGAGAATGAAGCCGAATTGGCCGAACGTTTGGTGGCAAGTGTGAAAAGACAGGTGAGCGATGAGGATGAATTGAAGCCTGTTGTGAAACTATTTAGCAAAACTCTTTCGTTGCTTATTAAGCACATCCATGATGGTAACGAAAAAGATAAAGTAGTAAAGTATTGGCGCAAGTTTAAAGAGAAGAACAACGGAAAGTTGCTAAACTTTATCCGTCTCTCCCTTATAGAAATCTAAAATTAAAAAAACCGGTAAAACCCGGTGTTAGCTGGCCAAAGCCTGTAAGGTGTGCTTGAGTTTCAAGTCCTCAAGTACTTCTTCGCGCAAGGGTTTATTTACCTTGTCCAAAACAAAGTTGTGAGCATCAAGCAGGTGGTCGGGGTACTTATTGATAAATGCCGATAACACCACTATGCGAGTGTTTTTTAACTCATCATACTTTAAAAACATTTGTTTAAACTCAAGTAAAAAGTGAAACCCGTCGTGTTGTGGCAAATGCAAATCCAAAAAAATCACATCTGGAATGCCTTCTCCTTTGTTTAAAACGGTATAAAGAAAGTTTAGCGCTGATGGTACACTGGTTCTAACGTGCACTTTATCAGCAAAGTAAGCAACTTGCATTAACCGTTCATTAATTAGGTTGTCGATTTCTTCATCGTCTATCAGCAAGACGTTCTCAAATGGGGTGCCGGTAATTTTTTTCAAGGTAGTTTTTTGTTTGATGTGTATACAAATGTATAAGAACAAAGGGTAAAAAACGTAAAATTTTTTAAAATATTTTACCAAATAGTGAAAATTAATGTGTTGATAACCAAAAACAAACATTGCACCAAGGGTTACGGTAAGTGCAAAAGCTGCCCAAAGTACCTCACTTGTGTAAATTTTTGCTCATTGTATTGATTTTTAGACGAAACCATTTTTTATGAATTGTAAATATGGGCTTTACATTGTAGCTTTGGTAATACAACAAAAGGGCTTATGGAAAAAATTATACGCGCAACACTATTATTTACATTGTTACTCATTAGCATTGGTTCGGGTGTAAATGCCCAAACCTCTTGCGGGGTGGATACCGTAAACTACACCTATTATAAAACTACCCAATTCAGGCCGGTTTCATTAAACTCAGTAAACAGCGGCAATGCATTTGCACAGTGGTACCCTGCACCCCAACCTATTACTGTAGCCGGGTTTGATTTTTACGCATGGCAAAGTGCAGGCACTAATGCTGTTGTAACGCTTACTTGTAATATTTACAGGGCTTCAGCATCAGATTCATTACCAACGGGTGCACCGCTACGCAGCATTACCATTAATGTAGATTCAACTTTTGGCAACGGCCAACTAACAGCATTAAAGAAAACAGTTACGTTTGCTACACCCATTACCATTACAGTGCCCTATGTGCTAACAGTTGAAAATACAGGTACTACCAACGTTTCAGTATTGGCTAACGATTATGCTGCAACCACGCCCAACGGACGTAAAGAATGGCTAAGTTCAGTGCGTATTGGAGCCAATTATCTGCGCTCATACAATATTAATGTGGGTGGTATTGCCTTTGATGCCGATTTTATTTTGCAACCTCATGTGAGTTATAGCCTTAAAGCCGATTTCACTATCTCTGAATGTAACAGGGGAGGCAATGCCATTGATTTTGTTAATACCTCTTCAAATGTAATTTCAAGCCCTTTTTACAATCGTTATGCGTATTTCAATATCCCGCAGTTTTGCTACATGTGGAACTACGGGGATACATCGGGGATTTATTACACAATAAACGGGAACCACACTTACAACAACCGTATTGCTTACGATGTAACCCTGAAAGACACTCTTTACGGCTGGACAAAGGGTTGTTCTCATAGCACGACAAAAAAACTAAATGCCGTTCCTGATGCTCCGAAAGTGTATAACGATGGACCTGTTTGCAGTGGAAATCCGTTGCGTATGTGGATTGATACAGTGCCCGGACAAACGTATTTCTGGGCCGGCCCCAACGGCTATTTGGCCACAAAACCCGATACGGTTTTTAGCAATGCGGATACTATCATAAACGGTATGTATATGGTGAGTGCAGGCATTGGCGGGTGTGTTTCGTCAGCATCCAACACGATAGTTAAGGTGTATAAAACACCCGAAACGCCTGTGGCTGATGCCGTAAGCTCAAAATGTGTGGGAGATAGTGTTGATTTTAACGCCACCTCATCGTCGCAAGGTGTAACCTATGTGTGGACGGGTGAAAACGGATTTAGTTCTAATTCTAAATCGTTTAGGTTCACCAATCTTGATACCACCTATCGGGGCAATTATACCGTGTATGTTGAAGATGCTTTTTGCAAATCGGGCTACGATACTGCACTACTATACATTTATCCACCGCCAACACCCCCCAAGGTTAGTTCAGCAGCAGGTAATGTGTTGTGCGAAGGCGATTCTCTGTATTTAATCGGAAATTCAGTAGCCGGTGCTGTGTTTGCATGGCAAGGCCCTGACGGGTTTACATCATCCATTACAAACCCAATACTTTCAGGCGTTACAACCTCTAAAGCAGGGGTTTACAAAGCCTTTGTGATAATTGGCAGTTGCACATCAACCGATGATTCGGTCTCAATAGTCATTAATACTAAGCCTGCCGCTACCGCCATCGCTAATAAAACTGATTTTTGCAATGGAGATAGTGCTACACTTACCGCTAATACAGGTACGGGGCTAACTTACTTGTGGTATAAGGATAGTGTGGCTTTAACAAGTGCCCAAGCTAACCAATTGGTGGTGAAAAACACCGGAAACTACCGTGTGCTTGTAACCAATACCGATAATTGTAAAGAAATCTCAACACCCGTAAGCATTCTTATGAAGCCATTACCTACTGTTACTACACAACCTTTAGCAGTGGGTGTACACAGTGGTAAGGATGCTGTATTTAGCGTTGTATCGCCCGAAACAGGCGTAAGCTACCAATGGGAGGGTGATGCAGGTACAACTTCATTTGCGGCACTTAGTAATACAGCCCCTTATTCAGGTGTACAAACCAATACATTAACCATTACCAACACCACACCAACGCTTACCGGTTACCAATACCGTTGCTTGGTTGAGTTGAACGGTTGCAGCACAATGTCATCAGCGGCACCGCTTACAATTTTTGTAGGTGTTGAAGAGTTTGCCAACGGCGGTAAGGTGTCTGTTTATCCAAACCCTACAAATGGAATGTTAACTATTGATTTGAACCTGTTACAGGCTACTGAAATCAGTTTAACCATAATGGATATTGCTGGCAGGGAGTTTATGCAGTTAAACCCTGTTATGGCTGGAAATAGCCAGGTATTGCCTGTGGATGTATCGCAATTATCAAAAGGTATGTACCTGCTGAAAGTAAAAGCCGGTAAGGATGAAAAACTACTTCGTTTTGCAGTGAATTAAACAGAGAGAAAATTTTTTAAAGCACCTTATTGCGCCAAGCCTAACAAGGAATGCGTATAAAACAAAAAAGCCGCGAACTGCGGCTTTCATTTTTGCGGACCCGAAGGGACTCGAACCCCTAACCTTCTGATCCGTAGTCAGATGCTCTATCCAATTAAGCTACGGGTCCATTGTTTTTCAGCGTTTAAGGCATTACTGCCGTTCCGAAAAAGGACTGCAAATATAGGGTATTTTTTGATTGATGAAATACTTGATGAAAATTTTTTTGAAAAAGCATAAAAAAACCCCGTTGTGTCTCCCGACACCCCAGGGCCAAACTATGAAAACAATTAATTATCTGCTTAATTGTTAATACAAAGTTCACAATAAAAAGTTTGGTATGCAATAAAAATGTGAGTTGGGATAATAAAAAAAGCCCCGCAGGACGCGGGGCTTAAGTAATATATTTTTTTAAAGGCTTATTATACCCAAAAATTAGCGTTGTATAGCCAAACGTTGAGTGTAAGTACCGGTTGCTGTTTCAACAGTAAGCATATAAATACCGGTTTCAAGCATGCTCACATCAACACCGGTTGAGAAGGTGTTAACATGGTTAAGAGCAATCACTTGCTTGCCTTCAATGGTGCTTACATATATTGTGTTGATGGTTTCAGGCATTTCAACCAAAACACCAGTATTAGCAGGGTTTGGGTAAACTGCCAACGGATTGGCTGTTGTATTTCCAACACTGTTCATGCGTTCTCTAACCAATGTAATAGCAAATGGCTGATTAGCAAATTTGCTATAGGTACCAGTAGTAGCCCTTACAGTCCATTGTAGTGAGATTGACTGACCTACATTGATGCCTTGTGCATTCATAAGGGTTATGATTTGGAAGTAAGGCAATGAAACTGAGGGAGCACTACCACCAACATTTGATGGGAAGCTGGCCAACGGGGTTGAAAAATTACCTGTTGGAACATCTAATAAGAAGGTATAAGTGGCAGGGTTTAAACCTTGCGCGGGCATAGGAGTCTCCCAAGTAGCATCCAATGTTTGGGTTGATGCACCTTGAATGGTTACTGTGCTGTTATTAGCCGGTGTAAGCAAATTAAAGTTAGAAAGTGAATCAGCAGGAATAATAACATCGTTGCTATCGCGGGGGAATAGCTGGTATCCTGAGGTAAAAGGTGACGATGCATCAAACTGACCGCCAATACCTATAATGCTAAATGCTTTGGTAGGCTTTGGTTTACCGATAAGTTTATGAGTGTTGGGTACTAAACGAACCATAACAGAATCGGCACCACCGTTGTAATAAACATATTGGTTGCCCGAAATCCAGTTACCGGTTTTAGCAGTAACGTTGTTCATACGAACAAGTTCCGATTCAGCATTCTCATTCAAAGTAGTAATCAAAATAGGAGTCCTTAGCGGCTGGTTTGATTGGTGGAAAATAATAGTATCCAAGAAATCAAGCTGAGCCAAACCGTTAAATTGTGACAACCTGCCGCGAATAGTTAAGCTATCGCCTTGAGCAACGGTGTATCCAAATGCGCTTGCAGGGCTAAAAATACCGATACCCGCAGTTTGGTCGCGTAAAGTAAATTGGAAACCACTGGTTCTTAAGTTTTCGCCATACACAACACCGGTAATCTCATATAGTTTCAACAACGAATCAGAAACACCGTTGGCATTTACACCCCTTATATCGGCAATGTTCACTTTGCGGTAATCATTATCAGTAATAGTTACAAGGACACTGTCGTTGGCGCCAAATACTGCACCGTTAGTAGCGTTGCTAAGTGCAAACCAAATGGTTTCTGTAGTCTCAGAAATATTATCATTAATAATAGGAATGTTAACAACAATGCTATCCGATGAGTTAGCAGGGAAGTTAATTACCTGAGGAGAAGTGAATGTGAAATCAGAACCGGCTGTAGCATTACCGCCCACTACTGAAAGGCTGCAAGTAGTGGCATTGCTGTTGGCGTTAGAGATATCAATTTGAAGATTGATGCTGCCTACACCCTCATTCACATTAAATGAAGTTACTTTAAAGCTTAGCTCTGGATTGTTTGATGCAGTACCTTTTACATATACCTTTTTATCAGTAGCACCGGGGCTGCTAAACACGATCGAATCTTCGAACACACCGGTAGAAGTTGGGTTGAAACGAACATCTAACACAGTAGTTGTAATGGTACCCGATGAATTAGGCACTTTAATAGTACCGCTTGCATACGCGTTAATACCTGTACGGATTTCGAAAGGAGCATTAACACTAATCATTAATGAATCAGTTAAGTTGCTGCCTTCAAAAACAAAGTTAGAAGCCGAAGAAGGTGTATTAGGATAAGTTAAACCGAAATCGTTAGTAAAACCTGCAGTATTTACTATAATAGTAGGGTCAGTTGAAGTTAAAGTTATTTTGGTGTTCAAATCGCTGATAGCACTTGTAGTGGATAAGCGAACGGTATCCCAAGTTCTGGCTGTAGTCCATGTTTTGTTGGTAGTATTAAAAGTTCCTGACATTTTGATTAGTAAAGAACCACCCGCATCAAAAGTTAAATATGTATTGGTTCCTTCACCAAACAAGCCTTGCGAACTGTTATACAAATCGTTATCAGCAACAGTGTAACCTGCGGTGCTTGATACCTTTGCAGTACCAATACCGGTTCCAAAAAATACACAATCAATAGGTTTTTTGGTAGAGTCGGCAGATGTTAAAACTCCTGAGAAAACGCCAACCGCATCAGCATTTCCACCACCATTACCAAAAGAACCGCTGGCGTTAGCATTACCAAAGCCATCACCGGCTGTAGAAGCAGTATTAATGGCTCTAATCCAGTTCAGGCTGCTTATATCTGTAGAACCTGATCCGTTAATCAATTTACCACTACCACCCACATAGAAAACGTCACCTTTATTTACTGTACCTGAAGTAAGGTTAAAGGCATACGAAACGTTTCCGCCAACTACCCAACCTTTAACAGTAGCGGTGCCATTATTAAGCCATACCACAGTATAGGGCGTTGCAGAAAAGTCAATGTTTTCAGTTGCAATCAACTGTACATACTCATACGGAGCATCAGTGCCCGCAGTATTCGGCAGAAATGCCGAAATAGCAATTTGCGAAAAGCCTACCTTTGCAAACACAAATAGGCATAATAGCGTTAAAATTCTCTTCATAACTTTATATTTTGGTTCAAAGGTCAAAGTTATATGTTAAGAATACGTTATGCAAAAAATGAATAGGGTACTCAAATGATTATCATACAAGACACTATAATTTCTGAACATCTTTTTGACATTAACTTCACTTGCCACCTCGAAAAATGCAAAGGGGCTTGCTGCTTAGAAGGGGATAGGGGCGCACCCCTGGATGCTAAAGATATTGAGCAAATAGCAAACAGCTTGGAGGCAGTGAAACAGTATATGACCCCCGAATACATAAAAGCAGTTGACGAAAACGGTTTTTATGAAATTGATGACGATGGCGAGGCGGTAACTACCTGCCAACCTACGGGTGAGTGTAATTTTGTGGTATATGATCATACAGGCACAACGCAATGTGCTATAGAACTGGCACATAAAGACGGTAAAATAGAGTACAAAAAGCCTGTATCGTGTCATTTGTATCCTGTTAGGGTGCAAAAATACAAGCACTACATGGCCGTAAACTACAGCCAGTGGGATATTTGCAATGCCGCTTGCTCATTGGGTAATGAACTTAAAATGCCCGTGTACCGCTTTGTAAAAGATGCCCTGATACGTAAGTTTGGCCACGAGTGGTATGCAGCGTTGGAAGAGCACGCACCAACAACTACCCCTAATGGGTAAGCTCTGTCCAAACGGGCTTGGTATTTCTTTAGCTTTATTGATACCGGATAATACCTGAAAGTATCCATACTGTCATTAAATTGTCTATTGGTTGATTGATAAGCTAAAAATTGATTCGTCAACTGCTCTAAACACGGCTGAATAGGTTATTCAGCAAAGCGAAATGTCATTTTTTATTTCATTGTCAGTTTTTTGTCATAAAAGTATGTATAATTGCATTGTTTAAAATCATTCTAAATAAAAATGATACTTGAAAGGTTAAAATCAGAAACACGTCCGCACCACGACAGGATTGAAGAAGTGGGTTTTTCAAACAAAATAATGAGTGGCCAGCTAACGCTTGATGAATACAAGCTGCTGGTGATTAACAACTACCGCATACACAAACTGGTAGAAGAAACGCTGGAACAAAACCCACAGGTTAAAAACCTTGAAGGGCTTGAGTTTGACAGTCGCAAAAAAACGGCTGCGCTTGCAAAAGATCTTGAAGTATTGGGCTTGAACCCTGCCGATTACCCCACCAATGATATTACCCTTGATTTATCAGACTTTCACAAAGCCATGGGTACCTATTATGTACTTGAAGGCAGCACACTGGGTGGTAGCGTAATTGCCCGCCAGCTTGCCAAAAACGAAGCCATTGCCGCCGCCACAGGAAACGAGTTTAACTTTTACGGTTGCTACGGCGATATGGTAGGCCCACGTTGGAAAGCGTTTCAACAAGTATTACTAAACGTGGCTACTGATACCGCCGCCGAAGATAAAATGGTAGCCGGCGCAGCCGCTACTTTTGATGCAATGACCCAAATGTTTATACAATCTCGCGGATTGGCCAACTGATAAAAAGACCTTGCACACAGGCTGTGTGTAATTTTAAACTACCCCGAGAACCCGCTCCAAAGGCGGGTTTTCTTTTTTGCTAACCACCCGCAGCCTGCCGAAGGATAGCGAGTGCTCAAGCTTTCCCCTGTTAAGGGGGAACTCAAGGAGGTATCAAGCAGGCCGACACCCCCTTACTCCCCCTTGATATGGAAAAACCGACGCACCTTCATGCAAGCGCACCCCTTCTTCAGGCTCAGGCATCAGCCGCACTTGCCCGTCGTCGGGGAAAGTCCCCTTTAGGGAATTTTGGGCAGGGGTTGTTTCATTTTAGAATTTCTTATTTAGAACTTAACTGCTGCAACCACAATCCTTCTATAAGCTTAGGATGGTTTGTGCACTTGTATGTCGGGCGTATGTTCTCTTTAGGGGATTTTGGGGCGAGGGGGGTAATGGTTATAACCCGTGCTTTTTATTCTGCATTACATTATCAAGATTCCAATCCATCTTGTTTTCAAACGGGTGTTGCCTCATCTTGCAATCCACTACTTGGCATATTTTGCATGAGGATTCAATACAGCCATCGGTATGAATAAAAAATTCAACCCCTTGGGGATACTGCTTATTTATTAAGTTATCAATAGCTTCTACCTCTGCATGGGCTTCTTTTATGGTAAAAAACCACGGCAGGGTAATGTGGCAATCAACGTGCAGGCTGCTACCGTATTTAATAATCCGCATATTGTGTATGTCAACCCATTGGGGTTTTCTATTATCATTCACAATCTTTATCACATCTACCAGTAAAACAGTATCGGCTTCGTCCATTATACCCGCTACCGAGCGACGTAAAATACCAATACCGGTATAAATTATAAGCCCGCCCATGGCCAAAGCCATTGCGTTATCAAGCCAACTAAAACCTGTAAAGTACAAAATAGCCAAGCCTACCAATACACCTATGGTGGTGTAGGCATCTGATTTTAGGTGTTTTCCGCTGGCAATAAGTGTAAGTGAATTGGTTTTTTCTCCTTGTTTCGCCAAACGCCACCCTAATAAATAGTTTAATAAACCTGCTGCCGAGGTGATGTACAACCCTATATCGAGGTGGGCTAACTCACTGGGCTGAAAAAAGTTGATGGAAGATTTTACTAACATCATCAATCCTGTGGCTGCAATTAAGGTGCCTTCTACCGATGCTGAGATAAACTCAATTTTACCATGGCCGTATGGGTGGTCGGCATCTTTGGGTTTGGCAGCCAAAAACAGGCTATATACACCCATTACGCCTGCGGCAATGTTTACAATACTTTCAAGAGCATCGGTGAGTATGGTGTTTGAGTGGGTGATAAAATACGCCACAAACTTGCCGGTCATTATAACGGCACCAATGGCAAGAGTATTAACCTGTAGGCGTAAGTTGGGGTTTTGGCGAAGCATTTTATGTATCAAAAATAACAATTTGTAACTTGCTTGCATGAATGTTGTTTTTAAGGTGGTACTTACTTTGCGGATTGACTGGAGCGAGATGGATATGTACGGACATGTAAATAATGTATCGTATTTTAAATATGTGCAGGCTGCAAGAGTAAATTACTGGGAGCAGGTGGGAATCACAGAGCATCATGCAGCAACTAATATCGGTCCTATGCTGGCAGGCAGTAAATGCACATTTAAACGTCCGTTGTTTTATCCTGGGACGGTGCGTATAGAATCGAGGGTGGAGTTTATTAAGAATACCAGTTTTGGTATTGTACATCGGTTGCTTGATAGTGATGGTAATATTGCTGCTGAAGCAGAGGATGTGATAGTAATGTTTGATTTTAGTAAAAATGAAAAAAGCCCCTTTCCGCCGTTTATTAAACAACGGATTGAGGAACTTGAGAGTAGAGCGTTTTAGCAGATAATCAGGTGTTCATTAACGTTTCAATATGTTCGGCTTCAATAGGGGTGTTTTCTTGCAGGTTATAATTACCTTTATCGGTTATTAAAATATTGTTTTCAATACGTATGCCTATATTCTCGCCAGCTATATAAATGCCGGGTTCGTTAGTAAGCACCATACCGGCTTGCAGGGGTTGTTTCATATCGCCTACATCGTGTACGCTTAGTCCTAATAAATGCGAAAAATTATGGTAGCAATACGTTTGCAGGGCTTCTTTTCGTAGCGTTGTATTGTGTACTGCTTCTTTAGAAGCTAATCCCAAATCCACTAACTCTTTTAGTAATAAATCAAAACAATGTTGCTGCAAATCAGATAGTAAAGCCCCGGTAAGCATACGTGTTTGCATGGCTTTATTTACCCTAAGTACCGCATTATACACCTGTTTTTGGCGTTGGGTAAACTGTCCGTTCACGGGCATCACACGGGTAAGGTCGGCATTGTAATTAGCCCACCTTGCTGCTGCATCAATCAAAAGTATATCGCCCGCTTTGCATTGCTTACTGTTGGCGGTGTAGTGCAATATGCAGCTATCAGCACCACTGGCAACAATAGGGTGATAATCGGCTGTTGCAGTGCCGTATTTGTAGTATTGGTACAGTAATTCGGCTTCAATTTCATACTCCCACACACCGGGTTTAACCATTTTCAGCAAACGCAAAAAACCTTGTGTGGTAATATTGGCAGCTTGTTGCATAAGCTCTATTTCGATAGTGTTTTTAACCATCCTCAAACTGCTGATAATGGGCGCAAGGCGTTTGTAGGTATGTGTGGGATATTTTTGCTTGCACCATTGGGCAAATTGTGCATCCTTATCTTGTACCTCAAGCACTGCGCGTAAATGCTCGTTGGCATTAAGGTAAATGGTTTGTTGTTGTAGGGCGT
>CALRQL020000015.1:0-88895 GCA_943370295.1 Agrobacterium sp. 719_389
CGCAGGAAATTATCGTCAAAGGCATAGTGGTGGTGGTAGTTAATGCTGTAGCGTTTCTCAAACTGCTTGTCGCTCATTTCAAAATCAAAATAGAGTACTTTTTGCTTGGGTGCATCGAGTTTAAAGCCTTCGATGGGTACTCCGCGACTTATGGAATCGGCTATCTGCACGGCCAGTATGCTTTTGCCGAGGTTGGTATCGGCAAACAGGATGCACAACTCACCCTGATGCCAAAACTCGCTAAAGAGCATCCGGGGGATGGGTCGGCGGGCGGCTTCTTCCATCCACTGGTTGGCGGGGCGTACTATCAGTAGGTCTTGGGGTGGGTTTTGTTGGTGGCCGGTAATGGGCTTGGGGGTTATGGGGGTAAATTCTTTCATTGTTTATTTAGGATTTTGTTGTTGGTTGATGGTTGTTAGCTTAACTCACCCTCGATTGTTGCCTTGGCCGACGTGCTGATAGTCGTCCCTCTCTTACAAAGAGAGGGGAGTGTTGGGTTTTCGGTCAAGGTTGGGTTGTTTGAGGTGAGTTGAATATTTATCATTTGACATTTAGAATTTTGTTGATAGTTGATAGTATTTGTATGCCAACAGCTAACAGCCAAAAGCTAACAGCTGATAACTGATAGCCAACAGCTAAAGGCCAAACGCTAACCACTAATCACCAACCACAAAAAGAGTTGTATTCTATCAAAGCAAAATTGTTTCCGTGGGGTTGGGTGCGCAGGCGTATGTAGTAGCCGCTAATGTTTGGGTCAGTTTGTTGCAGGCGTTTCATTAGGGTTTCAAGGGCTGTCCACGCATCGTAATGCTGCAAAGCGGTAATACCGTTGTAAATATCCGTTAAGCGGTGTATGTGACGGTTCTGCTTATCAAGGTATGCGCCGTTGGGTTGGGGACGTTGGGCGTATAGCTGCAATTCTTCAGTTAGTGTGTTGATTACACTTTCCAAATCGTCGAGGGCGGCTTGGGGGCTGCTGTATAAACTCATGGCAATTGATGTTTATAAGCATAATTGGAGAATTTAGATTTTGTGGTGACTAAAAATAAGCATCCACATCTACCTGTACGATGGTTTTGCGGTTTTCTTTGGTTTGCATAAAGGCTTCTATGCACTGATGGATGGTGTCTTTTACCCAAGTTACCGATACCCGTTCGCGTTCGATTTTTATCAAAATGTTGCGAATGTATAAGGTTTTTAACCGCGATATGTAGGGGGCTTGCGGCCCCAGTACACGGTCGCCTAATTTTTCGCGCAGCAGGTGTGCCAACTGTTGTGCGGCATTTTCTACTGCTTCGGCCTCTTTATTTTTTATCCGCAGGTTAATCAGTTTAAAATAGGGCGGGTAATTAAAACGAAATCGTTCGGCAAGGTCGCTTTGGTAAAAACTTTCGTAATCGTGCTGTATCACATACTGTATGGTAGGGTGGTGCGGGCGGCGGGTTTGCAATACCACCACACCTTCTTTTTCCCTACGTCCTGCACGACCGGCTACTTGTGCCATTAAGTAAAACGCCCGTTCGTTGGCTCTAAAATCAGGTTGGTGCAGCAGTTGGTCGGCATCCAAAATGCCCACCAGTTGCACATCTTCAAAATCAAGTCCTTTGGCCACCATTTGCGTACCCACCAGCACATCAATATCCTTGCTTTCAAAATCACGGATGATGCGGTAATAGGCATTTTTGGTACGGGTATTTTCTAAATCAAACCGCTCGGTGCGGGCATTGGGCAATAATAATTGCAATTCCTCTTCAATGCGCTCGGTACCATACCCTGTCATTTCAAGGTGATGGCTGCCACAGGCTTCACAGGCTTTGTAGGGGGCATGATTGTAGCCGCAAAACTGGCATTTAAAGCTGTTTTGAAATTTATAATAGGTGAGGCTGATATCGCAGTTTTCGCATTTGGGTACCCAACCGCAGGTTTTGCATACCGTTAGCGGCACAAACCCTTTACGGTTTTGAAATAAAATGGCTTGCTCTTGCTGTGTCAGCGCATCGTTTAGTTTATCCAGCAAAAACACGGTAAAAGGCCCTTTGAGCAGGTTTTTTTTGCCTGCATCGGCCATATCAGCGGTAATTATTTGCGGCAGGTGCGAGTTTCCGAAGCGGTTCTCTAATTTTACCAACCCGTATTTGCCTGCTTTTGCGTTGTAATAGCTCTCTACCGATGGAGTGGCAGTGCCCAACAGGGTTTTAGCCTTCCACAAGTGGGCAAGAAAAATAGCAGCATCCCTGCCGTGATAGCGCGGAGCAGGGTCGAACTGTTTAAAGCTCCCCTCGTGTTCCTCGTCCACAATTACTAGCCCAAGGTTTTGAAACGGTAAAAACACCGCCGAGCGTGGCCCCACTATGATGTGTGCCTTTTCTTCAGCTACCTTTTTCCATATTTCTACCCGCTCGTTTTCATTAAACCGCGAATGGGAAACCAATACGCTGTTACCAAAGTGGGCACGCAACCTGCCTACCAACTGAACGGTAAGGGCAATTTCGGGTAGCAGGTATAGCACTTGTTTGCCTTGCGCAATGGTTTGTTTTATCAACTCAACGTACACGTGGGTTTTGCCGCTGCCTGTAATACCGTGCAGCAATACCACATCTTTATCGGCAAAGTGGTTGTTAATATCCGCAAAGGCTCTTTGCTGCTCACTGTTTAGTGTGTTTTGTGCGGTGGCATTGCTTTCAGCAAAAAGGCGGTCGATAATAATTTCGGTTTCAATAAAAATACCCTTATTCACCAACGTGTTCAAGGCCGCACGGTGGTTAGTTTCTGTAATTAGCTCGTCTTTATAAATTACATCCTGCTCAAAACTCAGGTTAAAATATTGTAGCAGTATTTCCAGTTGTCGGGGGGCACGTTTTTCAAGACCCTCAAACAACGGTTTCAATTCAGGGCTGTTGTTGCTGTATTGGGGGCTAAGGGTTATTTGGGTGCGCGTTTTGGGTTTGTAGCGGTCTTTTATTTCCTCGTTAATGATAATCAATCCTTTATCAAACAAGGAGCGTATCACGGGGAATGTATTTTTTATGTTGAGAATATCGGCTACTTCGCCCAGCGATATTTCTTTTTCTTTTGCGCCTTTAATGGCAAACAGCAGGGTTTGTTCTTTGGGACTTAGCTCAATCCCCTCAACGCCTTCGGCCTCTTCGTTCCACTTAATTTTCGATTCGCTTTCAAGTTTCAGGGCAGCGGGAAGGGCGGCGTTCATTACATCACCCGCAGGGCACATATAATACCCAGCCATCCATTGCCAAAACGATAGGGCAGTGGCGTTTACTATCGGTTCATCGTCTAATACGTGCAGTATGTACTTGGCCTCGTAGCCTTTGGGCGGCTCTGTAGCCATTGATTTTATGATGCCTGCATAAATTTTTCGCTTGCCAAACTGCACTATTACCCGCTTGCCTACTTGTGCTGCGGTATTATACTCAAACGGTATGCGGTAAGTATAGCTTTTGGGCAGATGCATGGGTAGTATAACTTCTGCAAACAAGGTTTGGCGCTCGGCGTAGGTATGTTCAGTATTAAATTCGAGCAAAGACATGCGGAAAGGCAAACATACTAAAAAGTAGGTGGTTTAGGGGCTAAGAATAATGGAATATAGAAAGGCTCAGGCCTCTTTTTTCACCTTTTTCTTTTCGAGGTCTTCAACCTTTTTTGGAAACTCAAACAGCTCTAAGCTGCCTGCCTTAGGCACAATTTCTTTCCATGTTTTGGCTTTAAAATCAATTTGCACCAATCCGCAGGTAGGCAGGTTATCAATAGGTTTTCCTGTAAAATAATCTACAATCAAAGTAAAAGCAGGGTTATGCCCTACAATCATTACTTTTTTCAGATTATCATCCAAATGATGCACCAATTGCGCTATTTGCGCCACGTTGGCACCGTACAGGTGCATATCAATTTTAATATTCCGCTCTTCATAGCCAATTTTATCGGCTACAATAAGGGCAGTGGTCATGGTACGTTTGCTGGGGCTTGAAATGATAAGCTGCGGTTTCACCTTCAATTTACGCAAGTGCCTGCCCATCATGGGCGCATTTAGTTTTCCGCGCTTGTTAAGAGGGCGGTCGATGTCAGAAAGATCAGCATCTTTCCAACTCGATTTGGCATGGCGAAGAAAATAAATGGTTTTCATTGCGGGTTTTACCACCCTATAAAGATACGCATTTTACATTAACAATATGTTACGAATTGCGCTCCTTATTGCGTTGATACAGGTGTTTAATACTGTTTGAGCATAAAATGCCCCAGCCTGCAACTAATAATAAACCGCCAATGGGTGTGATGAGCCTAACGAACGAAGGCACATTAATGTTGAGTATTGATAATAAAGTAAATACGTATATCGATCCGCTAAAGCAAATGATGCCCGCAATAAACACATACAATAAGGTATTTATGGTGGATGGTTTGGCTTTTGTAGCCAACAGAACTAAAAACATAATGGCAAACGCATGATACATTTGGTAACGCACTGCGGTTTCAATACTATTTAGTTCTGTAGCGTCTAAAATAGATTTTAAGAAGTGTGCCCCCAAAGCACCAATTATTATTGTAATGGCGGCAATAAAAGAGGCTATTGCCAATAAACGGTATTGCAAGCTACTCATGGTATATAGTTAGTTTAGGTAGTTATGTGGTGTAGTGTAATTACAGTTTCAAATAACAGGTTTTTTATGTGTACAAACACGTAATTTTTTTTAAAAAGTGTGTAATAACCTGCCATAAGCATCTTATATTTGGTTTACCTTTGAACCTCTTGTTTTAACTAGCCTATGAAAAAAACTATAGTATTAGCCTTATTGGCGTGTTTTTGTTTTGCTGTAAAAGCACAAAACTGGATAGGCCTTTCAGCCGGAAACAGAGCTGGTATTAACGGTATTTATTTAAATCCTGCAACTATTGTTGATAACCGTTTAGCTGTTCATATTAATCTTTTTGGCACAGGTACTAATGTGTATAACAACTACATTAGTTTTAGCGGTGAAAAAACATTGCTAAAGTACTTACGTGAAGGCGATACACTTGGGGTTAAGAATATGGCCGAAAACCTTAATGGGAAAGACAAGGTATTGAATTTTTCTAACGAAATGCGCGGCCCATCGTTTATGGTGTCTCTTCATCCTAAACACGCAATAGCATTTAGTACACGTAGCCGCGTGTTTATGCAAGCAGTGGATGTTTCACAACCTATTGCCCGAATGATCAGATGGGGCTTAGACGACTCTACACAGGGTTTTGAAGGTCCTGACGGATTAAATTTTGAACAACTCTACAATCAAACTCGTTTTGGTATCAATGTAAACGCTTTTACTGAGATTGGCTTTACATACGCCACTGTATTACTGGATAATAAAAAGCACTTTTTAAAGGCAGGTATTACCTACAAACATCTATCGGGGTTATATACGTTTTACCTTAAAAACGAGGGCGGTAACGGTGTTAAAATATCAGGAGATGATAGTCTTACATTTGATAATACAAACATTAGTTACGGTTATTTGAACGAAGGTTTTTACCGAAACCAATCGGGTGATTTTGATAACCCCAGCATTAATCAAATATTTGGTGCTAACCGAATAGGTAAAGGCTTCGGTCTTGATGTAGGAGTAACTTACGAGCTTAGGCCAAACTACGAAAAATATAAATATACCCTTGACGGTAAAGAGCGTTGGGACAAAACCAAAAATAAATACCTGCTAAGGATTAGTGGTACTTTGATGGATTTTGGGCGGATACGATACAGCAATCAGCAGTATATTAAAAACAACGTTATTGCAAGAAACAAAGTAGTTACCTGGGGTAGTTTAGATACCGTAGGTAAGATTTTCGATAATTTTGATTCATTAGGCCCCGGGCAAAGTGTATTTACCCGTTTTGACAGTGCCGTAGGAACTGTGTTTGGTTTTGAAAGCCAAAGCAATGAAATAATATCAAAACTGCCAACAGCTATAAACCTGCAAGCCGATGTAAAAATTATTGATAATGTATATGTAAACGTATTGTGGCTGCAAGGGCTGCGCAAAAAAGGCGCCATTGGGTCAAGGCAGTTTTCAATGCTGGGTGTAACCCCGCGGTACGAAACAGATTGGTTTGAAGCATCAATACCTATTACGCTTAACAATGATTATAGAAATTTAGCCTTGGGAGCTATGTTGCGCCTTGGCCCGCTATACATAGGCTCTGACAATATTTCGGGTTTAATTCGCAAAAAGAATGTGTACGGACTTGATTTTTATGCAGGTTTATATGTGCCTATTTATAAACGCAACCCGCGAGACAGAGACAAAGATGGAGTATCAGACCGCCGTGACCGTTGCAAGAGAGAACCCGGTTTATGGGAATTTGAAGGCTGCCCGGATAGGGACAAGGATAGCATAGAAGATTCTAAAGACAAATGTCCGGATATTGCCGGCTTGCCTAAATTTGAAGGTTGTCCTGACAGTGATGGAGATGGTATTCAAGATATTAAAGACGAATGTCCTGAAGTACCCGGAGATTCGTTATTCAATGGTTGCCCTGATACCGATGGCGATGGAGTTGAAGATAGGCAGGATTCGTGCAAATTAGTAAAAGGTTTGCCTGAGTTTAACGGCTGTCCTGATACCGACTTAGACGGTGTTGAAGATTTGAAAGATGATTGTGTGGATTTAAAAGGCCCAATAGCTCTTAATGGTTGCCCCGATACCGATGGCGATGGTATACGTGATATTGATGATAAATGTGTTGAGAAAGCAGGGTTACCTGAGTTTAAAGGCTGCCCTGATACCGACAAAGACAGTATACCGGATAATCTTGATAAATGCCCGGATGTGTTTGGTATAGTAGCATTTGGTGGCTGCCCCGATACCGATGGTGATGGTGTGCCCGACCACAAGGACTTGTGCCCTATGGAAGCCGGCTTGCCTGAAAATAACGGTTGCCCTAAGGTGGCTGAACAAATAGAGATTGTTGAGTTGGCCGAGGAAGAAGAAAAAGTATTGCGTGAAGCATTTGACAACCTTGAGTTTGAAACGGGTAAATCGGTAATACGCCCCGAATCGTTTGCAAGTTTGGATGAATTGGCCGAATTGCTAAAAGTAAAAACAGCCTACCGTATATACATTGCAGGCCATACTGATAATGTGGGCAACAAAAAAGCTAACCAAAAACTGAGTGAAAACAGGGCCAATGCAGTAAAAGCATACCTTGTGAGCAAAGGTGTAGAAGACACCCGAATAAAAACTGAAGGTTTTGGCGATGCAAGGCCAGTTGATACTAATAAAACACCCGAAGGAAGGCAGAAAAATCGCAGGGTTGAATTTAAAGTGATTAAATAATTACTTAAAGCACACAATAGTTTATATAACAACCCCGTTACCATTTTTTTGGTAACGGGGTTATTTTTATACGTTATCAACACGCTGTGTGTGTGATTTGTAAAAAAAGAGTGTTAATTTGGTGTAAATAATCAATATTGATGAAGAGACTTTACAGGCTATTAAATTATATCTTATTATTTATACTTCTTTCAACAGGGCAAAAAGCAACGGCACAACATTGGTTGGGATATGCAAACAGTAGTTATGCAGGCACTAACGGTATGTATATTAATCCTGCCAACATGGCCAATAACAAGTATAATTTTTACATGAATTTGGTAGGACTAAATGTAAATTTTCATAACGATTACATTAAGTTAAACACCCCTTATAGCCCTTGGCGGGTATTAACCAATAAAGTAGCTGATGAATACCTTGATTCTAACGGTACTCCGCGTTGGGAAGACTCATACTTACTTGAAAATCTTAACGGAAAAAATAAAAACTTTAGTTTTATGACTGAGGTACGCGGGCCGTCAGTATTATTTACAGTAGGTCCAAAGCACACCTTTGCCATTGGCACCCGCGTAAGGGCTGCCATACAAGTACTTGATTTGAACGAAAACCTTGCCCGTATTATGCGTTGGGGTACAAGCCCCACATCGGCAGCATTTTCAGGCCCTGATAGTTTATCATACGGTGCTTTATACGGTCAAAACGATTTTGCTATTAACGCCAATGTATTTGCCGAATACAGTTTCAGCTACAGCACATTAGTGTACGAAAACAAAAGTCAGGCTTTTAAAGCAGGCATTACTGTAAAACGTTTAACGGGTTTATACAGTACCTATTTTCAAAACAAACCCGGTGGCGGCATAGTGGTGCATAGTCCTGATAGTATAGGCTTTGTAAACACAAGCATTCAATATGCTTATGTAAGCGAAAATTATTATACTGCCAATGATGCAGATTTAAGCCTGTCGCGCATTTTGTTTAAAGACAAATTAGGGGCAGGTTGGGGTTTTGACTTGGGCTTTACCTATGAATACAGGCCTGATTACAAAAACCACCGTTACACGATGGATAGGGAAAAACGCTACGACCGCAGTGCTGTGAAGCCTAAAATGAAAATTGGTGCTGCGCTGATAGATTTGGGAAGTATTAACTACAATAACTCAAAGTGGGTAGGAGAAAGGGTACTGCCTGCAAATGCAACGTTGGATATAGGCAAAACCGATACTCTAAACAGGATGTTTGAAGATTTTGGTCAAGAGACTGAAAATTATGATGGGTTTGCCCGTATGAACCGTTACATTGATACCCTTATCGGTTTTCAAGCCGCAAATAATTCATTCAAATCAAAACTGCCTTCCACTCTAAACCTACAGTTCGATTATCATATCGCAAAAAACTTTTATGTAAACGCCACCTACATTCAAAGCCTACGTCGCAAAGGGCAAACAGGTATGCGACATTTCACCCAATTATCAGTAACCCCCCGTTACGAGACAAAACTCATAGATGCAGCGGTACCTATTGTAATTAATAACGATTTCCGTTCGCTAAATTTTGGTATGTTTTTCAGGATAGGCCCTTTCTTTTTAGGTTCAGACAGAATAGGGTCGTTACTATTTAACTCAAGAAACTTATACGGAATGGATATTTACACGGGCTTGTGTATCCCCATTGCCTATAAAAAACCAAAAGACAGGGATAAGGATATGGTGTCTGACCGCAGGGATATGTGCCCCGATTCGGCAGGAGTATGGAAGCTGAAAGGTTGCCCCGACAGGGATAACGATGGGGTAGGAGATAGCGAAGATAAGTGTCCTGATATGGCAGGAAGCAAGAAAACTCGCGGTTGTCCCGATACAGACGGCGACGGTATTTTAGATGATGAAGATAAATGCCCTCAATTGGCCGGTGAGAAAGAATATAACGGCTGCCCTGATACAGATAAAGACGGCATAATTGATACCGCCGATGCTTGCCCTGAACTTAAAGGATTGCCTGCGATGAACGGCTGTCCGGATGGGGATGGCGACGGTGTGATAGATACAGCAGACCAATGTCCGGACGAAAAAGGTTTGAAAGATAATTTCGGGTGTCCTGAGAAGAAAGAAGAGCCTCGCGATACAGTGGTTGCAAAAGAAGAGCCTAAGGTTGAGCCCAAAAAAGAGCCCAAACCCATGCAAGCCGAAGATAAAATTTTGCAAGAGGCGTTTGATAATCTGACTTTTGAAACTGGTAGTGATGTAATTAAAGACGAATCGTTTGAGGCGCTGGATAATTTGGCAAGATTGCTGAACGCAAAGAAAAATTACTTAGTATCAATAGAAGGACATACGGACAATATCGGCGACCCTGCAATTAATCTTTCATTAAGCAAACGTCGTGCACAAGCCGTGAAAAAATACCTTATCAGTAAAGGTATTGATGCTAAGCGTTTGTTTGCTGATGGCTTTGGCAGTTCAAGGCCGATAGCCAGCAATGCCACCCCCGAAGGTCGCAAGAAAAACCGCCGTGTTGAATTTTTAATTATGCGCTTGGCTGAATAAAAAAAAGATGTTGCACCGTACAACTTTTATACGTAAATCGCAGTTTAATAACTCGTAACCAATTACTATATTTTAAATATGAAAAAGTTATCTCTACTTTCTTTATTCTTCGTGGCACTATTTGCCATTACATCTTGTAAAAAAGAAGAAAACAATGCTACTCCTACTGAAAACCCAGCTGGTATTGCTCAAGAGCAAAAAGCTGTTGGTTTTTACTTGTCGGGAACTTGGTGTGGACCTTGCGGTTTGTATGGTAAACCTGCTATGGCTAATGTTGAAAAAGCAAACCCAACCAAATTTGTTGTAGTTGCTTGCCATCTTAATGGCGGTGGCGGTGCTACTGATCCATATAATAATGCTGAAGCAAACGCATTAGCCAGTGCTTGGGCTGTAACTGGTGTACCTACTTGCGCTATCGGCGGTGCCGGACAACCTGCACAAAAAATCGGCGGTGGTACTGGAATGGAAACCGGCATGACTACCCAAATTAATGCTGTTTTAGGTAAAACTGCTTCTGCTAACTCTTCAGTTGATTTAACAGTGGATGCCAGCAACAAACTAACCATTAAAACTAAAACTAAGTTTTTCGAATCGTCTGCTGATGCATATTCTATTTCAGCATACGTAGTTGAAAACAACATCAAGGGCCGTCAATATGTTAGCGGTACAGGTTGGAACGAAAACGCAACTCACAACAACGTATTACGTAGGAGCGTTGCCAGCAGTGTATTAGGTGAAGACTTGATTACCGGTGTTACTGCAAACCAAGAGGTTTCAAAAACTTTTGAAACTACTCTTGATGCAGCTTGGGTTAAAGATAACCTTGAAGTTGTTGTAGTACTTTGGAAAACAGGTTCTAACGGTAAAGTAATAATCAACGGTACTTCTAAAAACCTTAAATAATAATATTATCACGTTTAATAAGAAAAACCCGCCAACGGCGGGTTTTTTGTTTTTATAAACTTACTGATTTAATGTGTTGTAGCATCCCACCTGTTTGTGTAGGTTCAAACCAACTATAATCGGTGTCTTTTCTAAACCACGTTAGCTGTCGCTTGGCATAATTTCGGGTGTGCTGTTTAATTAGTTCTACGGCCTCGTTTAAAGATACTTTACCGTCAAAATAATCAAACAACTCTTTATAACCTACCGTTTGCAATGAGTTTAGACTACGATGGGGTAATAAACCCTCAACTTCCTTTAACAGTCCTGTATTCATCATCAAATCTACCCGCTGGTTGATGCGGCTGTATAACAACTCCCTATCAAGGTTTAAGGCAATTTTTATAGGAGTAAAATCCCGTTGTGTTGTACTGTTTTTGCGCAGTTCCGAGGCTTTTTTACCCGAAGCTAAACAAATCTCAAGGGCACGTATTACACGGCGTGGGTTATTAATATCAATGGTTGAGTATGACTCAATATCCAGTTGTTTCAGTTGCTCTGTCAACACTTCCAAACCTTCGGCTTCCAACCTTCGGGAGAGTTGTTCGCGTAACTCTTCATCAGAGGGTAAATCATCCAAACCGTTTAGCAGTGCATTAATAAACAGCCCTGAACCTCCTGCCACTACCACATAGTTGTGTGATGTAAAAAGTTGTGAAAGCACAGCCAGTGCATCTTTTTCAAAATCAGCAGCAGTATAAGGGGTTGTGATAGAGATATGCCCGATGAAATGATGTTTTACGGTTCTTAATTCATCTTCAGAAGGCCGTGCAACTCCAATATTCAATTCGCTATAAAACTGCCTTGAATCGGCTGAAATGATTTCAGTGCCCAATTCCTTAGCAATTTGTATGGCAGCAGCCGTTTTACCCACAGCTGTTGGACCTGCAACTACAATAAGGTATTTTTTACCGGGGTGATTAAGCATTAATCAACTGTCCTAAAAATGTATGTAAGTTATAAAGGATGCTGTTTATAAAACAGCAGGAGAATGTACACAACCCGGAAACAGGAATTATATATCGTCGTCTAAACCCGTGGTAGGGGCTTCCTCATCGTCGGCAAACAATCCGCTGTCTTCTCCGTCCTCGCTCTCTTCTTCTTCGCCTTCGCTGCCAAAGCCTTCACCTAATTCTTCGGGGGCTACATCACCTGCAAGCAAGTTGCGGGTAATGTATTCAAACTCGTCTTCCTCCAAATCTTCGCCAATCTTTTTCTCAGTATTGTATTGTTTGGGGGCTTTGCCTACTGTTTTAGCCACAAAAGGATATTCTTTTCCTGCATCTTCATTAATAATAATGCCGGTAAGTTCGCAGTTAAACCACCATTGTGCTTCCAAATCATACACATACAGTATTTTTTGGTGCGGGTCGTTTATGAAGGCGTTCAGTTTACTGTCTTTCAGCAAAGGGTTGTCAGTCCCTTTTTTGGTAGTTATTTGTTGACCCTTGCGCCAAGTATCATCGCTCATATAAAACGATGCTTCGTGCTTGTTATCAAACCCTACAGAGGTAAGGATTGCATCGTGCAAGTGCTGAAAAGTTTGATTGTGTTTCACTTCGATGATGCGGTACACCTCATCATTGTCTTCAAAGTAAACTTTAAATTTATACAGTGGCATAGGTTTCGTGTGGCAAATTAACCAAAAATCTTATTTGTAGTTTATGTTGTGGGACTAGGTTTTATCGATAATCCCATTTTTGCTGCGGTGGCCAGCATAAAATCAAAAGCCTCTTGTCGGTCGTTTTTAATTTCACCGTCGAGTATGGCTTCTCGAACTGCTGCTTTTATAGCACCTATTTGGGTTTTATCCTGTATATCAATGGTATTCATTATGTCGAAACCATCCACCGGTGGTTGAAAGTTACGCAGGTTATCGCGTTCGGTAACGTCGATTATTTTTTGCTGAACAATTTTAAGGTTCGCCAAAAACTTCTTCACCTTAATTTCATTCTTCGAGGTAATATCGGCGCGACACAATGTAATCAGTGCATCCACATCCTCGCCTGCATCTACAATCAATCGGCGCACGGCACTGTCTGTTACCACCTCTTGCGAAAGCACAATAGGACGCAGGTGCAGGGCTACCAATTTTTGTACAAACCTCATCTTTTCATTTAAGGGAAGTTTAAAACGGTCGAAAATGGGTTTAACCATTCGAGCGCCCCTGTCTTCGTGGCCGTGAAACGTCCACCCGTGACCCGGCTCAAAACGTTTGGTTGCCGGTTTTGCAATATCATGCAGTATGGCCGACCAGCGTAACCACAAATCATCGGTTTCCAAGCAAATATTATCCAGCACCTTTAGGGTGTGGTAAAAATTGTCTTTGTGTGCTTTTCCGTTTATCACCTCTACGCCATACATGGCTGCCAGTTCGGGGAAAATGATGTGCAGCAGCTTTGTATCAAACAGGTAGTTAAAACCCACCGAAGGCACTTTTGAAAGGATAATTTTGTTCAACTCGTCGCTGATGCGCTCCATCGACACAATTTTTATCCGTTCGGCATTGCGCTCGATGGCCTGTAATGTTTCAGGTTCAATGATAAAACCCAACTGACTGGCAAAGCGTATACCGCGCATCATGCGCAATGGGTCATCACTAAAGGTAATATCAGGGTCTAAAGGTGTACGGATGATTTTATCCTCCATGTCCTTTATCCCGTTAAAAGGGTCGAGTAACTCGCCGTAGCTTTCTTTATTAAGTGATATTGCCAACGCGTTTATGGTAAAATCGCGGCGGTTTTGGTCGTCTTCCAACGTACCGTTTTCAACTATCGGTTTGCGCGAGTTGCGGTTGTACGATTCTTTTCGGGCACCTACAAACTCAATTTCCCAACCATCTTCGGTTTTCAGCATTGCCGTCCCGAAGTTTTTGAAAAAATTCACTTGGGGCTTGTTGGGGAGTAGATTTGCTACTTCGTGCGCCAAATCAATTCCGCTGCCAATAGCCACAATATCAACGTCTTTACTGTCTCGTTTCAAAAAAATATCACGCACGTAGCCGCCAATAGCATAGCAGGGTATGCCTAATTGGTGCGCGGCTTCGCTCACTACCTCAAAGATGTGATGGGTAAGATGCTGTTTCATTTGCAGGGCGGCAAAGATAAGGTGCAATTTGAAAAATTGAAGGTGATAGATGTAAGAAAACACCCACGATCCCGAAAATAGCCGCCTAAATACAGTTTACAAACGTAAATTTAGATGGGAGGGTTTTGTTAAACGGTCTCCAAATCGGTTTGCAGTAACAAGGCAGCAGAGGCCGCCGCCAAAATGCCTTTCAGTTGGGTATCAATACCAGGACTAATCCAAATTCGACCCTTATTCAGCGTTTCTACAGCGCCTATTACTTTTCCGTCAAGTATGTATTCGAAACCGATAACATCCGGAAACGGAACTTTTGTGCCCTCAACGTGGCGGATGGGATTAATTTCAATAGTTTGAGTTTGGCTATACAACAAGCCTTTGTATTTGCCCCTTTGGCGCACAATGTGGCGGTTGGCTACCAGCATATTCCAAACGGTAGAGCTGTCCGCCTCAATGGTAACGGCAAATGTTTCGTCGTATTCTTCGTCAATCCGCATCAATTCATTCAAAATAGGATTGTTTGAGTGCCCTAAAAAGAAACCTAAATCGGTTTGTTCTTTCTTTAGTTTGCTAAGGCATTGGGCGGTATAGGTATTGCCCAAGCTATCAGATAATGAAAAGTTAATGGCTTGTTTGCTGTTGGTATTATCAATAAACAAAAAGTTAAAGCGGCGGCTCTTTATCCAGCCGCGTTGTACTTCACCGGTTTGGTAGGAGCCGAAGCTCAACTTCTGACCAATCAACAAACCATAGCGGCCTTTTACGGTCATGGCCGCACTGGTTTGTTTCAGGTCAGTATCAACAAGCATTTGCGGTGTTTTGCATGATGAGGCAAATAGCACCAGCATGATAAATAATGGAAATGTGAAAGTTTTCATAGTTTGTAGGGTATATACAATCTGCTTAGTTATTACCCCCAAACGATATGCTGATTTTTTAGTTAATAATTAATTTTTGTGTGCTAATGCCCTCACGGGTATTCACATTTACGAGGTAGATACCTGCTTTCAGGTTGTGTTCAATGTTAACTTGGCTTTGGTTAACGTTTTGAATGGCCTGCAATATTTTCCCCTGAATATCTGAAATGGTTACCTCTGTTATTTCTGAGCCGCTTTCAATCATCAGTTGGTTGCCTTTGGCGGGGTTAGGATATAATGATACTGCGATGTTTTTTGACATTTCAGGTGTTGAGGTTGGTCCTGGTGCATATCCTTTGGGCGTTAAAACATAAATGGTTCCTTCTGAGGGATAAGCATCGAGTCCTGTCACGGTTTGGGGGTTTAAATCGAAAACCGGAGCTGAGAAACTTCCTTTTAAATACAATGAAGAATCGGGTGTTTCATTTTGTACTTTGTAAGTAGGAGGAGCTTGGCTAAAAATATCTTGGGTTACACCTTGGCTGCTGCCATGCCTTATTTCAATAATATTGCTGCCCTCGTACAACCATATTTGCAGGTTGAAAAATGCCTGATTAGTCATGTCGGCTTCAAAACCGCCGTTCTTCCATTGGAGTTTTGCAATCCTGTTGGGTGAATTACCTTCAATTTTGTACGAGAAATTAGAAGTTAACGTGCTGTGTTTTATCAAAGCGCCTCCTATGACAGAAATTTCGTCATAAAAGCTGGCACCGGTAAAGTTAACAAGCCCCAAAAAAGGGACTGCGTAAGCCGTTGCGTAGGTTTTGTTAAAAAACCTAAAGTCGAATCCCAAAGTTACGGTTCGCGGGTTTTTCCAGTCTCCTGTTGTAACGGTAGGCGAAGCTAATTCTACATAAGTGCCTGTTTTAGTGGTTAGGGTGTAGGATAAATTTTGGCTGTGAGCAAACATGGCTCCGCCAATAAAAGCAAATAAAGTAATTACTTTTTTCATAGTTGTTAAATGGGTTATACGCACTTACACGTACAAAACATGAAAAGGGTTGTGTGGGATGAAAAAAAATTAAGAGATAAAGGTTATGTTAGGAAGGTTGTAATGCCGCTACCATTTTCAATACATCAATAGACAATGCGCATTTAAAGTGTCCTTTAGGGCAAGCTTTGTGGCCGTGGAGTCCGCAAGGACGGCAATCCAAAGCAAGGTCGGTTTCAATAATGGCGCTGTTATCACTCAACGGACCGAAACCAAAGGAAGGAACCGTGCTGCAAAACATGGCTCTTGACGGGGCATTAACGGAGCTGGCAAGGTGCAACGGTGCCGAGTCGTTGGTATAATTCATTACTGCATCGCGCATCAAAGCGGTGGTTTGCAACAAGCTTAATTTTCCTGCCAAAATATGAATGGATAGAGCAGGGTTGTTCACTTTTTTAACGATCTCACCGCAAAGTTCATTATCGCCGGGGCCGCCTAATACATACACCGAAATAGGAGAGGGGATGGCGTTTAAAAACTCCACCCATTTTTCTTGCGGAAACTGCTTGGTAAACCATACCGAAGCAGGTGCTATGCAAATGTATCTTTCATTCTTATAGCTGCTTACAAAATTGTGATCGGCGTTTGTGGGATATAATTTTGGGCGGGCAGGGGTAGTATCGGTAATGTCTTGAACCAACGCATGGTTACGCTCAATTTCGTGGCGTTTGTATTGGTGCGGTATTCGTTGGGTAAATAAAAACGATAACGGGTTTTTGCTAAAGCCAACGGTTTGTTTTCCCCCTGAAAATGCAGTGAGAAAACCCGAAGCTGCAAAGCGTTGCAGGTTGATTACCACATCATACTTAGTGTTTCGTATGGTTTTCAATAGTTGCCACAAGTGTTTGTATTTACCTTCTTTCTTATTCCAAACAAGCAGAGTGTTTATAAAAGGATGTCCGGCATAAAGGCTCTCGTTTCCTTTACGAACTAAAAAATCAATACGGGCATTGGGATGGTGTTGGTGCAGTTTTTCAAGCACACCACTTGCCAAAATAGCATCGCCGATAAAGGCCGTTTGTATTACCAGTATTTTTTGAAGCGAAACTGCGCTCATTGAGTGCAAAGATATAGTGTTAAATGGCTTGTTAAGCGTTTCCGGCTAAATGGAGTTTGTTTATTGAAAGGCAGGTTTAACCAACAGGGTGTTTTCTTTTTCAACCACTACCTGTCCAGCAGCAGCACCTTTGGGCTTGCGTACGTACTTTTTCTCGGTGTAAATGACGGGACAAAGACTATCGGTTCGGCCTTTTGAAAAATAGGCCGCTAATGATGCTGCGTATTCCAACACATCTGTGGGAACGGTTTGTCCGGGTTTGGTTTTTATCACTACGTGCGAGCCGGCCAACCCGCGGGCGTGTAGCCATACATCGTTTTTGGCTGCGTGTTTTTGGGTAAGTAAATCGTTGTTTACTGAGTTTTTACCCACTAAAATGGTGTATCCGCTCTTTTCAAACTCTTTAAAAAGGGTAGGTTTATCAATATTTTCGGTGGCTTGTTTGTCCTTTTCCATGCCGCGCAAGCTTTTACCATCGGCAGCTTGCAGTGCGGTTTCCAGTTTTTCTGAAATTTCGACAAGTTCTGTTTCAGCCTTTTGCAGGTTGTCTTGTAGTACCTCTATTTCCTTTACTTGGTTTTTGGCCTTGCGGTAATAGTTTTCTGCATTCTCTTGCGGCGTAAGCTCTTTTCTAAGCTTTATATCAATGTTTTGGTTGGTATAAAAGTTGAGCAAGGTGGTTTTTTCAAGTCCCTTTTGCAGTTGGTAAAGATGCGCCATCAAAATATCTCCGATGTGGTTGTAAGGAGTTTGTGTGGCAATGGTATTCAGCTTGGTTTTTTTAGAGTGAATTTCCTTTTCCAGCTTCTCTTTGCGCTGTTTAAGGGTGTTTACAAGGTTATTTTTCTTTTCCTCAAAAAAGTACTTGCCTAAATACAAGCGGGCAAAATCATTCTGAGCGATTATTGCATCGGTATAGTCGCCTAATACTTCGCCTTTGTTGTAAAAAGTAAGCGCATATCCGTTGTTGGTTTTGCTGATATAAAATTGTGATGTAGCTAGGGTGTTCAACACCCGTTCTGCCATTTGCTTCTTTTGTGCGGTATCGGCCTCAAAATATCCTGTGCTGTTCAATTCTTCAATTGCATCTGCGGGTATAAAAGGTAGTTTTTTTGCTACCTCAGCGGTAGTAGCCGCAGCTTGCAATAAATCACTAACGGCTATGGTTTGTGGGGCTGTTATTTGGGCAAAGTCGAGTTGTGTATCGGCTTTCAGTTGTTTTCTGAAAACATCCACCACAGTGTTTTGGTTGAGTGATATCACGTTCCCGTTTTTGCCAAACAGTTTAATATAAAGGTATAGGCCGCCGGCAAACTGTATGTGAAAGCTACGTTCAAAATCGTGCACCTTTACCTCAACCACTACTTTTGATTCAAACAGCCTGAATTGTGGTTGTTTGTTTTTGGGTAAGGGAGCATCAATAGGGAAGGAGAGAACACTATCGGTATTGATGGTGTTGAATTTTATGGGGAAATAACTGCCATCAGTAGTTTTAAACAGCAACCACAATTCTTGCTTTGAAGTGCTGAAACCTTCAACAAATAACGCCCCTTGCAAGATGCTGTGCAATTTTGCGGTAAGGTGCTTTAAGAAGTAGTAGTTATTGTGGTTCAACGTTCAGGTGCTAATGGGGTAATTGTTAAAGTTAGCTTTAACAATCAGGCAATTAGTATTATTGGGCTGTGGCAGGGGTTGTGGCAGCAGCAAATGCCTCTTCGTAAGTTTGGCAATAGCCCAATGCAACAAGCTCGTTGTCAATATCAGTAAGGGCAACGGGTTTGCCGTCAGTTACCCAAATGGTATGCTCAAACTGTGCACTTAATTTTCCGTCAATCGTGCGGGCTGTCCAGCCGTCGCGCTTGTCTACTTTGCTGCGGGCCTTACCTGCATTTATCATCGGCTCCACAGTAAAAGTCATTCCTGCTTTCAACTTAGGGCCGCTATTCTTATCTCCAATATGGGTCACCTCAGGGTCTTCATGGAACTTTAAACCTACACCGTGTCCGCAAAACTCATACACAGTACTGTACCCGTGTTTGGTGGCGTGGCGGTTAATTGCAAAGCCGATGTTTCCTAAGTAATTACCAGGAGTGCATTGCTCAATACCCAACGACATTGCTTCTTTGGTTACTCGCACTAATTTTTTGGCATACTCATTCACTTCACCCACTTCATACATTTTGCAGGTATCGCCAAAGTAGCCTTTTAAAATAGTGGTAACATCAATATTCACAATATCACCGTCGCGCAAGGCATACTGGTTGGGTACACCGTGGCATATCACATCGTTAGGGCTGATGCAACTACCGTATTTATAACCTTTGTAGCCTATGGTAGCAGGGGTAGCACCGTGGTCGCGTACGTATTCCTCGCACTTTTTGTTTATATACTCGGTCGTGTTACCGGGTATCACAAATTGCTCAAGGTATTTAAGGGTTTGGGCAGCCAAAACACTGCTGTTCCTAATTCCCTCTATTTGTTCAAGATTTTTTAAAACAACTGCCATTTTAATTAAGGTGCAAAGATATCACTAAGTTTTAGGATTTGCTGAATTTGAAACTTTCAATTGCTTAGTGTTTGTTGTATTATTTGTGTTGTAGAGACCTTCATTTATCTTTTTGCTGGATTACCAATTATTCAATCAGCTTGAATCCAACCGTTTTTACCCGTTTGGTAGGTATTCCGTCAACGTCCTCTTCCAAAATCATGGCTTGAGCTGCCAGTGTGCTAAACACCTGCTGCATATTTTGTATGGCTCCGGCGGGTACTTTAGCTGCTTGTAATTGCTGCAAAAGGTGCTCTCCGTTCAGCTTGGCTGATAGTTCGTTTAGTAGTAAAACCAACTTCGGACGGTTGGTCACACGGGCAGGGTTAGTTGCAAAACGCTCGTCAGCGGCAAGGTTAGCATCGCCTAATAATTCGCACAAATGTGCAAACTGTTGGTTGTTACCAACTGCTAATACTATTTGGTATCCATCGGCACAGTTTAAAATATCACCGTAGGGGCAAATATTGTAATGGGCATTGCCAATACGGTGTGCCACTTGGCCCGCCATTAGCCAGTTGGTGGCCATGTTGCTAAGCATGGCAAGGCCACTATCGTACAATGTAGTGCTAACATGGCAGCCATTACCTGTTTTTTCGCGTTGCCACAAGGCCAGTAATATCCCTTGTTTCAGTTGGTGTGCGGCCAATAAATCAATCATGGCAAAAGGCATTTTTACGGGGCCGCTATCGGGCGTACCGTTCATGCTCATGTAGCCTACTTCGGCTTGCAACACTACATCAAATGCCGCACGGGGGTCATTATTGCCGTAACCCGTCAACTCTGCATAAATAAGTTTCGGGTTAATGGCTTTAAATGTATCGTAATCCATACTCAGCTTTTGGGCATCGCCGGGTTTATAATTGGCTACTAAAATATCAGCTGACTTTGCCAATTCATACACTTGCTGTTTTCCTTCGGGACTTTTTAAGTCAAGAAACAAATGTTGTTTCCCCCAGTTTACCGCGCAGAAGTATGCTGATAAAGGACTGTCAATGCTTTCGGTGGGTAATTTCCAACTGCGGGTTACATCGCCGCCTGTGGCCGGATTTTCAATCTTTATCACTTCCGCACCCAGTTCAGCCAAAAACATCCCCACAGCGGGGCCTGCCAATACTGAAGACAGCTCAATAACTTTTATATCTTGCAGGGGCTTATCAAGCATTGGTTGCAGAGTAATAGAACGAAAGCAACTTGTAAATGTACAAGAACACAAAAACGGCGTTAGCAATTAAAATACCTATAACCTTTGAGCGGGTATATTTAATCTCGGGTCTGTACTCAGTTTTGGTAGGGAACATCATCACGATAAAACCCAACAATGTACCTGCTATGAATGCACCAAAAAAGGGAAACAGTATATATCCCACTTGGTAAAGTGTACTGTGCTCGGGCTTTTGCACGTAGGTGTGCACCGCAGTGAACATATTGAAGGCAAACAGTGCCAACGAAATGTAGATGTATTTTTTCGCGATGCCGAAATCTATTGCAGTTTTTTTCATGGGCTGCAAAGGTAATGAACAAAGTTTTTTTAGAGGGCTATTTAGCGGATAAGTTTAACTACGCCGTTTTTGGTATAGGTACGTAATATTTTATCAAAGTACCCTTGGTAGCGCAACCTCCACAAATAAGTATCGGTAGGCAAAAAGGCATTTTTATAAGTGCCGTCCCAGCCTTTTTTAGGGTCGTTGCTTTCAAAAACCTTTTCGCCCCATCGGTTATATATTTCAATACCAAAATTAAAAACTTCGCTAAACACAGGGGCAAAAGTGTCGTTCAGCAAATCATTATTAGGGCTAAAGGCCTCGGGCATTAATAGCCAGTTATCGCACAATGTAAAAATCTCTACCGAGTCTTGTGCCTCACATCCACTGGTGTTGGTTACATACACCCTATACCAACCTGTTTTTGTGGCGGTATGGGTTGCGTTGGTGGTTAAACCCGGTTCCCATAAATACGTTGCAAAGCCACTTGCTGCATTTAGGTTCAACGTTTCCCCCTCTTCTTCACACAAAAAATAAGTACTGTCAAAAAAATCTACTTCTAATTTGGGGTAATAATTAATAGCTATAGTGTCACTTTCAGCGCATTTGGGGCCTATACTTATTCTTAGGGAATATGTCCCCGCAGTATCTACCAACAACATCGTGTCTTTGCTGCCGTTGCTCCACGTATAGTCAAAATTGCCTTTAGGGCCTTGCAGGGTTATTGAGTTTTCAAAGCAAAGCGTGGTATCGGTACCTAAGTTTACTTTTGGCGGGGTTATAATCGTTACTTCTTTAAAAATACTGTATTTGAGTCCGCATAAGAACCAACTTAACGATACGTTGTAGGAGCCTGTATCGGTAAAGGTGTGCGAAGGAATATCTTTGGTTGAGGTGTTGTTTGCACTTGCAGGGTCGGCAAAATCCCACAATAGCGAATCTAAAAATGGCATGTTCGACGGTGTAAACACTGTAGTATCTTTGTAACAGGTGTTTTTTACATCAATTTTAGTGGTAATTACTGTATTTCCCGGTGTTGAAACATCGTACATAATTATGGGAAATCTCACTGCTGTTTTACCATTACTTAACGTAATGTTATTTGTCATATAGGCAGCCGCCAGCGAAAACAAATCAGGTTTTTCAATCACATCTATACTCCCGCTTGGGTTGCCCGCTACGTTTTTTGTAATGTATATCTTACCGTCAGGTCCGAGTTTAATGTCGTTGTAGGCTTGGGCACTGTTTGCTATCTCTTGGCTCGACTGGAAATCGGTGCCGCTGTATTGTACTACCCGCCCTTGGCTTTGACCAAAAATTGCATACATCTGCAAATTAGAAGGGGAGAAGGCTATACTTTTAGCGTTGTTCCATCCTGCACCAATGGGTAGGTTTCTGGGCGTTCCAACTGTTCCGCAGGTTTTGCTGAAACTATATTGGTTGATGGCAGCCGTTGTGGGTGAGTTAAATGAAATAAAAATTTTATCTCCCGAACGATTGGTAACCAAATCGCCTAACGTAGTTATACCGTTATGAAAACCCATAATCGACCTCACAGGGGCTTGTATTCCCGCATTTGTAATCGGATAACACTCAAAAGTATCGTTTCCGTTACTGCCTCTAAATGTTATCAGCCAATAACTGTCGGTAGTTCCGTGTCTTGCTATGGCAAATTTGTTAGCAATGGCGGGTGCCAATAAATTATCAGTAGAAATTACCTTACCCAATCCGCCGTTTTCAGTCATATCAATCAAGGCGTATCGAAGCTGGCCATTATTATACATGAATACATAGTGCTGGCCTGCCTTTACAGGACTGGGACAAGAAGTAACGTGGCCGCAAACGGGGCTTGACAGTATGCTTGAACCGTTATCCATTACTGTATTGTTACGATTCCATACAGTAATACCATCGGTATAAAAAAGCAGCTGTCCGGTAGCCGCATCTGAGATTGTTGTACTAACAATGCTGGTAATTTGAGAAGCGTTTGCTACTTCAACTGGTGCTGTGCCCGCATTAAAGTTAAATGCTGTATTGGCACCAAAATACCAGTTTTCATAATGCCGTTGTGCCTGTGCTGTTGTTGCCCCAAGGCATAACCAACACATAAATAATATAGCACAAAGGCGGTTGTAATTCATACGCAATAATAATGACGCAAAACATACATACTCTGTTGTGCTTGTATATTTTTTATAACAAACATATCCTGTGGCCTGATTTTTGGCTATGTTGCCCGCAAAACCATTAAATTTGCCCCGTGATTAGGTATATACTCACTTTATTGCTGTTAGTTATTGCAGGCCCTGCGCTGTTTGCCCAAACCGATACTGTGGCAACCATTGATACGGGTATTGTAGTAAACCAAGCTTTACCGGTAGCTAAAAAGAGTATTGTAGAAGTAGATACCCCGCCTGCACATTCACCTAAAAAGGCCATGATATACTCGGCTCTTTTGCCCGGTGCCGGACAGATTTATAATAAGAAATACTGGAAAGCACCCGTTGTGTGGGCAGGTTTTGCAGTGTTTGGCTACTTTATCAATCAAAACAACCGAGAGTACAAGCGGTTTAGAAAAGCATATAATTACAGTGTTGATACGCTTACATCAACGGTTTCTGAGTTTCCTAACGCCGACCCGGCATTGTTGGCCAACGAGAGGGACATTTACCGCAAGTGGCGCGATTTATCAATTATACTTACGGTTGGCTGGTATGCTTTAAATATTATTGATGCCAATGTAGATGCTCACTTGTTTGAGTTTAATGTGAACGATGTTGCTACTTTGCGCTGGGAGCCCACTTTCAATATGGCTTATCAACAGCCTAATGCCCCTTTTAGCGGAGGTGTAAGGTTAAGTTTAGGGTTTTAGTTCAAGCAAATTTTACGATGGAAATAGTTTCTTACGAACCTCACTATGCTGCGCATTTTGAGCAGTTGAACAAAGCATGGCTTGAAAAATACTTTTATGTAGAACCTATTGATGAATATGTATTGGCTAACCCTCAAGAGGCCATTCTTGACCACGGCGGAAAGATTTTGTTTGCTAAACACGAAGGGCAAATTATCGGCACTATAGCCATGAAATGGCAGAGCGAAGGGGTTATTGAACTTACCAAAATGGGAGTTGATGAAGCTTTTCAAGGATTAGGTGCCGGCAAACGCTTGTTTGAAACCGCACTCACCACGGCCAAACAAATAGGCGCTCTTCGTATTATCTTATATTCAAATACTATACTGGCACCTGCCTTATCCATTTATCGTAAATACGGTTTTGTAGAAGTTCCGTTAGAGAAGGGCTTATACAAAAGGTCGGATATTAAAATGGAGCTACCGGTTACAAGCCACATATAGATTTTTCATTTTAATCACCCCCCTCGATTCTTAGTAAACTATCAGTTTCTTTAGCCTTCGTATTGGCAAACAGACAGTTATTATTCGATATGTTATTTCACGTCTTTAAAATGTATATTAAAACATACAATAAAAAGCCAAATAACGGGTTTTATCACCCTTTACTGAATGGGTGGTTTCATAGTACCTTGCATATGTGTTCATAATTCATAGAGTTAAAACATCGCTTTTATAAAGCATTAATACTCTGATGATATGGAGTGTAGCCCTGCAATTGCACACACACGTTAAAGGGCGTTGGCTTATTGTATATGTTTACGGTTGATGAAGGTAATCTCATTAGCTTCATAATCGTACAAAGGCTTCTCGCCTAGTTTTTCAAGAACTTCCTTTTGCATAAAGTACTCTTTGCGTATGTCGGTTAAAGTTTTTGGCGATTTTGCTATGCCAATAAATTCTTTTCCGTCAGTTGATGTTGCAATGGTATAACTGCCATTTTCACTATCAATATGCCAAAGTGAGACTTGAGTATGTTTTGTATTTTTAAGGGAATCAATCAGTGATGCATAATCGCCGCCGGTGCCCCTCAATACATTAAGGTTAAAAATTTCTATTACGGTTTTTATCGATGGGTAAGCTGCATTTGGTTGTGGTGCCGTAAAAGCAATTTCATTCTCAGTATCGGCATAGCAAAGCTTTGCCAACTCGTTAGATGCTGAAAACGAAATTAATAACGAAAGCAGCCCATCAAAGCGTTTTTGTATATCGCTCATGGGTTTTTTAGTAGTTAAGTAGTTAAGTCTCCAAATATAGCATAATATTGAATTAACAATAAAATCCTTTCGACGAATGTCTTTGTTTTTGCTATTGTAATTTTTCTATAAATTCGTTGTTACTATTACCTTAAAATTAAAAACTAATATGTATAAGCGTACCAAATTGTTAGTTGCGTTTGCAGCCTTGATAATGGCTTTGTGTCACACAGCAAGCGCTCAACGTTCAAACTACACTGAAGACGATATTATCATCATGCGCAGCCAAGAGGATGTATGTCGCAATATTATGATGTTGCTCGAAGAAAAGAATGTTGATAGTGCGCTGTATTATTTTCATAAAAAAGACAAGGCTATTAAGAAAAAGTTAACAGATATATCTACTGCAATACAGCAATACAAAGGTAAGTTTACGTTTGAAATTTCGCCCGATGCGGTGAGCGAGCAAGAGAACCATTACTACTGCAAATACACTACTGATGAAGGAGTTACTGTGAAATACCGGGTGGATTTTGCTTTCGGTAGGTTTGATAAAGATTACAAAGTTGACAGGATTGTTGAATCGAAGCCTAAAACGCCTGCGCCTAAAACAAAGAATAAGAATAAAAATAAAAAATAGCGTTGCCTGCTGTTACTGAGTTTGAGTTTAAAAAGATGCCTCTTGAGCAACGTTACAAGGCCTTGGAACAAGAAGGACTTTTTATTGAGCGCCGCATATACAGGGGCATGGAAGTGTTTTTGTACAAAATGGACCACTTTTACGTTGAAGCTTGGAAAAGATATATGCTGAGTGAAGTATGCTGGATTGAGGTAGTACCTGAAAAATCGCTTGAAAAGTATGCGGATTCAGTGAATTTAAAAAAGCTATTGGGAAACTGATTCTTCAGCCAATACCTCACTGATAGCTTCAAGTATTACTTTGCAAACTTCCTTAATCTCATCATCGGTAATAATTAAGGGGGGGGCAATTCGCATCTTATGGCCACAGTGTAAAAACCAATCGGTAATTACTCCCTTGCTTATACATTTAGAAATCACAGCTTTATTAAATGGTTCGTCTCCTAAATCCAAGCCAAGCATCAGCCCGGTTCCGCTGATTGATTTAATGGCTTGATGCTGCAACAGTTGCTTAAACAGCAAGCTTTTTTGTGTTACTAAGGGTATCAAACCGGTATTGTTTAAAAAATCAATGCCGGCCAAAGCAGCAGCACAACATACCGGATGTCCTCCAAACGTTGTAATGTGGCCCAACACAGGGTTTTGTGCAAGGTTGTCCATTAATGTGCGGTTGGCAATAAAAGCGCCCAATGGCATACCTGCACCCAATGCCTTAGCTAATACCAAAATATCGGGCTCAATACCAAAATGCTCAAACGCAAACCACTTACCGCTTCGGCCCATACCGCATTGTATTTCATCCAATATCAGCAAGGTGCCTGTTTGGTCGCACTTCTTGCGCAGTTGCAAAAGAAACTCTTGAGTAGGGGCAATGTAACCCGCTTCACCTTGTATGGTTTCTAATACCACACAGGCCGTATTGTGGGTAATAACCTCTAAAGATTGAATGTTGTTGTACTCAATAAAACCAATGTTTGGCAATAGAGGACGGTAAGCAGCTGTATAATACTCGTTATCCATAAGGCTTAACGCACCTTGCGTAGAGCCATGGTAGGCGTTTTTTGCTGCTACAATATGATGGCGTCCGGTGGCACGTTTAGCCAATTTTACAGCTCCTTCGATAGCTTCGGAACCTGAGTTTACAAAATATACCGAGTTGAGTGATTGCGGTAAAAGGCTGCACAAACGTTCGGCCAGCAATACTTGTGGCTTTTGCACATATTCACCATACACCATCAAGTGCAGGTGTTTTTCGGTTTGGGTAGTTATAGCTTTTACAATGTGAGGGTTACCATGCCCGCAGTTGCTTACCCCAATGCCAGAGATAAGGTCGGCATAACGTTTACCGTCAGTGCCGTACAAGTAAATACCTTCAGCCCTTTCAATATCCAATAGCATCGGTGCATCAGAGGTGGGGGCAAGGTGTTGTAAAAAAAGCTGGCGTAGGGTATGCATGGTGCAAAAATAAAAAGTCCCGCTCACAACCGTGGCAGGACTTTTTTAGTTTTTAACTCTCTCTTTAGAGCGAAATGATTACTTCACTTTAGCTGAAAGCTCAGAACCGGGTTTAAATTTCACTACTTTTTTAGCTGAAATTTTGATTTCTTTTCCGGTTTGAGGGTTGCGGCCTGTACGGGCAGCACGTTTAGCTACTGAAAAAGTACCAAAGCCTACAAGGATAACTTTGTCACCTTTTTTCAAAGCTGCAGAAGAAGCATCCAAAAATGAATTCAAAGCAGCTTGGGCTTGAACTTTAGTAATTTTCGCATCGCTAGCGATTGAGTTGATCAAATCTGATTTGTTCATAGGTCGAAAGGTTAATGGTTACTTAATTTTCAAAAGGTTAATCAAACTTACTACAAATTTTGATAGATGCAATACCTAACGCAAAAAAAATTCGGCGCAAACGCTTGTTAGTGCTCGATTTTTTAAAAAAGTACAGTAAAATATACAGGTTTCACGCGGGTTTGACACTTATTCACATTAAAAGATAATAGTGTTGATAACGGTTTTGGGTGATATAACGGGCCCTTGAAATACAAATTTGGCCTGTTCGTAGTACACTTTTCGTTCGTTCAATAAATTGCTGATATGTTTCTCCAAAGCCTTGCCTTTTTTCTGTTTTAATATAGGCCTGTGCTGAGTTTGCGGACTAAGTCTTGCATAAAGCTCTTCAATGTCTTGCTTTAAATAGATAGTTGTACCGTGTTGGTTCATCCATTCCATGGTATCTTTATAACACGGCAGTCCGCCGCCTGTAGCAATCACTACATTATCAACCGTTGCTACGCTTTCAAGTATATTTCTTTCCTCACGCCTGAAACTGCTTTCGCGGTGCTCAGCAAAGTATTCGGCAATGGTTTGTTTAAAACGCAACTCAAATACTTGGTCGGTATCAATAAAAGTGTAGCCGAGCTCTTTTGCCAATTGGTGGCCCAAAGGGGTTTTGCCTGCCCCCATAAAGCCAATTAAGAATAGTACCATTTAGTTTATGTTTACCCTAGGGTCTAAAACTTTATACATAATATCAACCATAATGTTCATGGCGATAAAAACAACTGCAATTAGTAGTATGGCTCCCATAACTACCGGATAGTCTGATTTTTCTAATGCTTCAACGGTTACTTTACCCACCCCGCGCCAGTTAAAAATGTACTCAACAAAAAACGAGCCTGCAAGCAACGATGCAAACCACCCCGAAATGGAAGTTATAACGGGGTTTAAGGCATTCTTTAATGCGTGACGCCATATTACCTGCCTGTGGCTTAATCCTTTTGCGTAGGCCGTTCGTATATAGTCTTGCCCCATCACCTCAATCATACTGCTTCGGGTTAGCTGTATAATAATTGATAAAGGACGTATGCCCAATGCAAGTGTGGGTAATATTAAATTGCTGAAACTGTAATAACGATGGTAGTTACCGTCGTAATCCACCCAGCTGCCCGTCATATTAAGTCCTGTATAGTTGCTAAGCAGGTAACCGAACAGCCATGCAATAATGATAGCAGCAAAAAAGGAGGGCAGGGATATACCCAAAGTACTGGTGAATAAAATTGCCCTATCAGTAAAGGTGTTTTGGCGGAGTGCGGCAATTATTCCCAACAATATACCCAACACAGCGGCAAACAGAATGGACGCAGTAGCTAAAACAGCAGTGCCCGCAAACGATTCAGCCAGCAGTTGCGATACCTTTTTTTTGCTTTGGTAGGAGCGGCGCAGGTAGGGTTGTTTTAAAACCACATCTGTTTGGCCGGCTGTAAAAAGGCACAGATAGCTATACTTTTCTTTGTTTTCTTGTGTTGATTGATGAAACGACAGGGGAGATAAATCGTTGATATAAAGCAGTAACTGAGTGCCTTTGGGTTTGTCAAGCCCAAACTCTTTTTTTATGGCATCTTTTGTTAAAACATCATCGCGTTGCCCTGCCATTATTTCAGCAGGGTCGGGAAACCAAGCAAACAAAACAAACACCATTAGCACAATGCCGATTAAAACCAGCAAGCCATACAATAGCTTTTTTGTGATAAAGGTTAGCATACAATTCTAAATTTCAAATTTTGAATTTGAAATTGTTGGAGTTCAAAAAACTCAGTTTAATTTTTCTTAGCCATCAGTTTCCTGATTTTTTCAGCTTTGGGTATGCTGCGGGCAGGCCATGAATCTATAACCACGCTGCCTTTCATCAAAATCAATCCCGCATTGCTGCGTATCATTGATTTAAGCATTTTGGCATCGGTATTATAAAAATCAAATATCAGTCCGTACTCGTGGCGTGTTTTTTCTGCATCATCAAGGGTAGTAGCTGTTAGCCCCCAAACTTTTTTGCCGTCTTTCTCAATAAACTCCTTAGCCAGTTCGGCCACTTTCTTCATGCCGTTTTTGCGGGCATGTTCCAAATCATACGATATCACCAATAGTTGATAGTCGTTATTGCGCAGCATCGTATCCTTATAGTCCACATTGTCTTTGGTAAACATTGTGAAACCCATAATCTTTGGCTGGCAACCTTTAATAATCACCTTGTCTTTTCGGTCGATAAACTTAGCATCGGTAGGTATTTTACCCGTCATCATATCATCGTATGAAAACTCCGTATCAACCCCTTTCACATTGTATATAAACACGTTTTGCACACTGTCTTTGGGTGCATCAGGAGGGCAGGTTATCAGCGTTGCTACATCGTTATCGTTTTGCCAGTTAAGGAAGTTAACCATAGGCAAATACATGTTACAATATACAGTGAACACTGTAAATGCTACTGACAATATAACAATAATATTGGTTTGCATAGTGCGCGAGAAGATAGAACGCGTATGCTTACGACGGATAAAGATGATAATGATGAATGCCAACAATATCAAATCTTTATAAAACGATTGCCACGGAGTTAGTTTTATAAACTCACCAAAGCAACCGCAATCCGTCATGTAATATATCTTTTTGGGATCAAAGCCAAATAAACCGGCAAACCATTTGGTAGTGCCGCTGTCGGGGTTTTCAAAAAACCAGTTGCTTATGGCGGTAAAGCCGGTTAGCATGGTAAAAAATATAATCATACCCAGTATCAGGCTACCGGTTACTTTCATTCGGGTGCCCATAAGCACAGCAAAGCCAAGCACCATTTCAAGCACGCTGATAAACATGGCTTGATATAAGGCTGTTGATGAAAGAAAATTGAGCCCGAAAACGTGGTAGTATTCTTCTAACTTATACGAAAAACCAAGCGGGTCGTTGGCCTTCACAAAGCCCGAAAAAATAAATAATAGCCCAACTAAAACGCGGCTGATAACTGCTAGTACTTTCATGCGGGTAGTATTTCATTTAATCGAATCAGTGCAAAAACTGAATAGTTAATAATGTCTAAAAAATTGGCATCAACACCTTCTGAAATAAGAGTTTTCCCCTTATTGTCTTCAATTTGTTTAATACGCAACAGCTTCATCAAAATCAAATCGGTATAGGTGCTTATTCTCATATCTCTCCACGCCTCACCATAGTCGTGGTTCTTGTCCTCCATCAAATTCTTTGCCCATTTTGCTTTTTTATCAAACAAATCGGCCAAAGCTTCGCTGCTAATCTCAAGTTCTTCCTCTTTTGGCAGCTCCATTTGTATTAGAGCTATTATGCAGTAATTAATTATGCCTGCGTATTCGCCTTCAACCCCCTCGTCAATTTTTTGCGTACCTTTTTCTTCAATACTTTTAATACGCTTCGCCTTTATATAAATTTGGTCGGTGATGGATGTTTGCCTCAAAATACGCCAAGCAGTACCGTAGTCGGTATTTTTTTTCATAAAAATATCCCTGCAGCGGCTTATAACTGTATCGTATTGTTGTGACGTTGGATTCAAACTGGTATAGTTTTGTGTGTTGCTGTTACTTTGCAAAATACTGTAAAATATGTTTTGTGCCGACTAAAATAAATAAACAATTGATAGCCCCCAAACTGATAAAACCCACATATACCCTTAACTGTAGGGGAAAATTGCTGACTCTGACCCCGCCCCGTGTTATGGGAATACTGAATACAACGCCCGATTCGTTTTTTGATGGAGGACAGTATAATGCTGTGGATAACGCACTGATTAGAACCGAGAAAATGCTTACCGAGGGGGCGGATATTATAGATGTGGGCGGATATTCAACCCGTCCGGGTGCAGTTGAAATTACCCTTGATGAGGAGCTGAACAGGGTAGTGCCTGTTATTGAGGCTATCATCAAACGATTCCCTGAATGTATTATTTCAATAGATACTTTTAGAGCGCCGGTGGCAAAAGCGGCCATAGAAAGTGGTGCAAGTATTATTAACGATGTTTCGGCTGGCGATGATGACGAATTGATGATACCCTTGGTGGCCAAACTAAATGTAACGTATATAGTTATGCATAAACAGGGTAAGCCGCAAACCATGCAGCAAAATCCTGTTTATAGCGATGTGGTGAATGAGGTGTTGGGATACTTGGCCGCAAAAGTTGCTTTACTGCAAAAACTGGGTGTACACGATATTGTTATAGACCCCGGTTTTGGTTTTGGAAAAACGATAGATCATAATTTTTCGCTTCTTAAAAATATCGAAAAATTCGCACTACTAAATGTGCCAATTTTGGCAGGTGTTTCACGCAAAAGTTTAATTAATAAAGTATTGGGCATAAAAGCTGCCGAAGCTTTAAACGGTACTACTGTGCTTAATTCACTCGCCTTGCTTGGGGGCGCAAACATATTGCGTGTGCACGATGTTAGGGAGGCAACAGAAGCCGTTAATCTTGTGGTTAAGTATCAGCAAGCTGAGTAAAATATTGTATATTAAAAGCTACATCTTGCGTAGTTTCACAGAAAATAAAACCGTGTTTTCACCGTAGAATTAACAGAATATTACCCATAAAATTGTAATTATGAATGCAATTGCGTTTCATGATTTATGGGGGTACTAAAGATACATGGGCTTATTAGATTGGATCAGTTTTGGCCGAGAGGTAAATCGGCTGCCGACGTTTCGAAAATCAAAATAACAGTTGATAACAATTCTTTTCAATTTAAGAATGAGGATACTGCTGATTTTGAGGTGATAAGTTTGTTTAATGATGCTTATTCGGGCCAAGGTAGAAAAAAACAAAAACTAATTAAAAGGGGTATGCAAATCGAAGCTCGTTTGCAGGGCACAGATGCCCCTGAATTACACTACAAGTTGTGGGGCCCTACGCCAACAAAACACCCTACCAAAAAAGGGAATTTATTGAGCATAGACTATGAGCAACTAATTTTGATAAACAACTCGGCTGATTTTAGGCAGCCCATGGCAGAAACCGCATCGGTAAAGTTATTAGAGTTGCTAAGTAAAAGCGCCAAAGCAGGACAGGTAGCCTGTACGTTTGTATCCACCGTAAACCGCCCCGAAGATGCCTGCGATGTTTATGGGCGTTTTGTGGGCGATGTTTTTATTGAAGTAAAAAACAAGCGGGTATGTATTAATCATTGGTTGCTTGAGAAAGGATTCGCTTTCCCTGCGTTGTATAGCGGCATGGCAACAAACGAAATAAAAAGCGTGCTTGAGGCTGCACAAAAGGGCAGAGACTCTAAAAGCGGCGTGTATACACTGTATAAAGATTATTTTGGCGTTTTTGATAACAAATTACGCTATCGTAACCCTGCTATGGTTGGAAAAAACAACTCATCTGCGGCTACAGATAAAGGGCATTTGATTCATCCCAAAATATACCGGCGGTGGTGTGTGTATCATATTTATAAGATGGCTAAGGTAGATATTGGTACGTTTAGCGAATACCTTAAAGCCTGCGGGGATATGTTTTACTACACCATTGATTTTTTAAAAGGAGTAGCAGCAAAACCTCAACAACATTTTTTACACGATGTGGTGAAAGGCAACCGTTTGATAGTGCCTGTGCAGGATATTGTGTTTATTGAAAAAGAAGCCACGATTGTGCAGGGAGATGGGGATGAGTAATGTGATTTAGCTATATTTATAGCCGATATTCACAAACTATGGCAGCTAACGAAGTAATTACAAACCGAGTGCGGGAAGCCTTGATGCACTTGCCTGATGTGCAAGAGAAAACCATGTTTAACGGGTTGTGTTTTATGGTGGAGGACAAGATGTGCATTTGTGTGAACGAGGACGAAATTCTTTGCCGCATCGGGTTAAAAAAAATTAGTGAGGTAATAGAAACCGACGGATGCCGTCAAATGATACACAATGGCAAACCCATGAAGGATTATGTGTTTGTGAGCAACGCCCTTATCGAAACCCCTGTCGGACTTAGCTATTGGGTACAGCTTTGTTTGGCATTTAACAAAGAAGCCAAATCATCGAAAAAGAAAAAATAACGCATTACTCTTTAAACTGTAAACCCGCTTCATTCAATGCCTTTTGAAGCTTGGGTATGGAGCTGGGTCCCATGCCGTGGAGCGCCAAAATTTCTTTTTTGCTATGTTCAGCCAATTGTTCCAATGTAAATATGCCCTTGTTTTCCAATGCTCTGCGCGCAGGTGCCGGTAGCAACGCTAAAAAACCATGTTGGGGTTTGCGTTCATTCTCACAGTGCGGGCAGGTGGGGCAATCGCTGCTCTTGTAATATTGGTGGCCGTTTGAGCAGGTTCTTAACTCAGGCATTGGTATTATTTCACTTGTGCTTTTAACTGCTCAAAAAGAGTTTTCATGGTGGTGTTTTCTTTCACGGTATAGCCTCCCTTGCCAATTTCATCTTGCGCAAAGTCTTTGCGTGATTGGGTAACAGGGTGCGAGCTTAAAAACTCAGGAACTTCTTGCCCTTTGGTTTCTTCCTCCAACTTCTCAAACAGTTGTAGCATTCCCTGTGGGTCAATATTGTTTTGCACCAGTAGTTTAAAACCCTCCTTGTCTGCTTCGTGTTCAAGACTACGGGAGTAGCCCAAATCCTTCAACGAGTTGGCATGTTCGCCAATAATACCTGCAACTCCGCCAACATCACCAAAAATTGCTGTAATAAATAAATAATTACCCAACGAGCGGAAAATGGAACGGGTAGTATGCCTGTGCTGCACGTGGCTAAACTCATGGCCAAGCAGAGCTGCCAATTGCGGGTAAGCGTCCATCTTATTCAGTATTCCGTCAAATACAACAATGTTTCCGCCGGGCATGGCAAAAGCATTTACCTGAGCGTTTTTTACCACCGTAATTCGAATGTCGTAATCCTGCGGACGTTTCATCTGCCTGAAAAACGCATTAATTAGTTTCGTAGCGCTATCGTTTACTGTGTATTCGGCAATGGTACTTTTAAAAAGATTGTCCCCTATTTCCACCTCGGTTTCTTTAGGCACCACAGTAGCAAACTGCTCGGCTGCCCAAGGCACAATAAAAAAGTATAAACAAGCAAAAAAAGCGAGAACAATGCTCACAAATACTAAAATAGGCTTAAGCGCAGAGCCTGATTTTTCTTTTACAGGATGGATAAGGGAATAATTGCGGTAATACGGGGCCACCTGTGTAGTAAAATCGTCTTTACTTAACTCTAGATAGAGCTTGGTTGTAACTGTATGTTGCAGCATTACATACTGGGGCTTGTGGTGGCGCAATTGTTTTATTTGGTTTACCTGCCAATACAACGGCGATGTGTACTCAATGCCTATGGTCTGTATTTTTATACTTTCTGATAATAACTCTATGGTTACGGGTCTGCCTTCACGAACCGTACCATCAAAAAAAGTTGCTTTCAATTCCATTCAGTGCACAATATAAAATAATCAAAAACGCTTGCCCAAGTGTAGAAGCTACAAAGCTATTTTTTACCGATAAAAGTCTATTCCCTCCTTCAATCCTTCACCAACCGCTGTGTGTAAATCCATCCGTTTTCAGTCTCCACTTCAATGTAATAAACAGAAGAGTTTAAGTGACTGATGGTTAGTTTTTTATCAAACCCTTTAAAAACTTCTTTACCTTCAACGGTGCGGATTATAACCCTTTTTACTTCATCTTCTGTGTCAATAGTTACTATATCATTAGCGGGATTTGGAAATATTCTAAGTGCAGGTTGGTTTTTTACATCATCAACAGCCAAAAAGCCAGTAAATGAAATATCGTCAATAATAAGATAGTTGCCAGGATTGGGTTTTTCTTTTAATGTGGTGGTAAACAAGAATAAGCAAGAATCAGGCTTTGCATTTCCAAAATAGGTGAGGGGTATAGTGCGAAGTGTAAAAGTAGTAGCGATATCAAAAAATACCGTAAACCCTGACGCGATAGTGTCTTTACGTTTAAGTGCTGTATTCCACTTGGTAAGGTACACAACCGCGGCAGCAGTGTCTAAACGATTGTGTTTATAGTAAAAATTACAAGCAGTAGGCCGGTGCGGGAAACTAACCCCCGGCGCTTCGTAGTCACTTCCGGTAACTAATACTGCTTGCAAAGTATCACCGGTAATAGGGTCAAGGCGAGTTTCCAATTTAGCACTCCAATTTCCGGTGTGTGCATCCTCAAACGGATAGCAAGTTTCAGGAGCACCAAAAAAAGCGTAAGCATTGGTACTTATCCACCCGTCGGGTTCAATGTATTCGTTTTTCAACGTCCAGTTTTCAAAGCCGCTGTTCAGTAATTGCTGGCCTTGTGCCAGTATTATAACACAAATACCACAAGCAGTCAACAAATGTTTCATAGTGTAAAATTACAATCTAAAACCGCCTTGCACAATAAATACCTGTGTTTTGATATTTACTATTCTTAAACGATTAGGGATAAATACTAAACGGTGGATAAGGCATTACATTATTCGTTTAATTTCGCAACGTATGAGTAAAATGGTGTGGATAGTACTACTACAGCTTCTCTTAAGCACAGCACAAGCACAATACAAGCAATACCCCAAACTGCAAAAGTTGTTTGAGGCCAACAAGTATGATAAGTGCATTAAAAAGGCTGAAAAGTATGCAAAGGCAGAACCCAAAGAGCCTATCCCTAATTTGTACTTAATGAAATGCTGGTTGGCGATTGATGAGGACGATAACCACGACAAACAAAAGAGTGCCATCAACAAAGCACTTTCAGCAGGCCGAAAAGCCATACGTAAGGATAAAAATGATAAGCTGTATGATGAATTCTACGATGATTTTGAACAACTTAAACAACGTGCGTTTGAGAAGGCCGATCAATTGGTGAAAGATGGAAAGTGCGGGCAAGCAATCCGCTTTTATGATAATATAAATGAACTGTTTGGCGACCGACTGAGTAACTACAAAAAAAGTCTTTGTATGCTTACTGATACTTTTCAAAAAGTAGATGGTTTTACCCTGTTGCGCAATACCGTTTTGGGAGTGTATAAGGATTACAAAACAGGGGAGGAGGTAACCCAAATTCCGCAGGCATTTGCACGATTATCGAAAGAGTATCTTAAACGCAACTACTATTTTAATGCCGAGGATATTTTACGAAAGGGTGTGGAGGTTTTCCCAAACGATACTGCCATTCGCAGTGAATTAATAGCGCAAGTAAAAGGAACGTATGCCGCCACCATTGTATCAGATTACACCAAAGATTTGAACAAACTGCGCAACCACTTGCTATGGGCAGATAGTTGCTACCCCCGTTATGAGGAGGTACAAACCATGCTGAAAACTACCAACTATAAGATGCTTACCCTTAGCATTCAGTATGATTACGACAAACCCCAAGTTACACTTGATTTTATAAAGCAATGTGCGGCTTATGACAGTAGCACATACGGTTATAAAGCTATTAACAATCACCTGATTACGCTGTATAGCAATACCGATATACGCAGGGTGGATGGGGCACTGGATAACCTTACCCGTGTGTTGATTGAATACAATGGCTCAAACGCAAAAGGTGTTAATACACCCGCGGCGCAGTATGTATTTAACTACTTGTTGCAGCAAGATAATTATGAGGTTGCGGCCTATTTTATCAAACAAAGCAAAACCTTATACCCTAAGGACAAAAAAATGCTGGCTGATATGCAAACCGCCCTTGAAAATAAACTGGTGCAATTGCTAACCGCTGCCCCAAAAGAACTTACATCGCTTGATTTGGCTGAAAAGTTTACCACCATTGCACCTGCTAATAAAAAGTTACCCGAGATTGAACGCACCATCTACCACGATATATTGAAACCTATGGTGCAAGGGCCAAACTTCTCGTTGTTTTTTGCTACGGTAAACAGAGGATTGGCACGTTTTACTGCCGACCCAACCATGATGAAGTTAAAAAAGGAAATGGTGATAAAAGACTTCAACCAAAACTTTTTAACCAATCAAATAACAAGCGTTGGCGAAATGAAAGTGGTGTACCACGTAGGTACTTGCACACCCGGCAAAGTGGATAGCCTTGCCAATAAAAAGTTTATTGGTTTGCTCAACTACCTGCGCCGTCAAGCCGGTATGTACGATAGCTGTGTATTGGATGCCGAGCTAAACGAGATAGCACAGCAAGCTGCATTGATGATGACAGCCCGTGGCGACCTTGACCATTTTCCCGATAGCAGTTGGAAATGCTTTTCGGCCAAAGGCAAACGCGGTGCAGGAAGCAGCAACCTTTCATTAGGCCATAGCGGTACTGATGCCTTGCTGGGGCAATTGGAAGATAATGGTGATAACAACTATTCAGTAGGTCATCGCCGCTGGATTTTAAACCCCCACAATAAAGTATTTGGCCACGGCAGCACCGATATGAGCATGGCCCTGTATGTGTTTGGTAAATACTACAATAACCCTGAAAAAGACCGCTTACCCAAGTGGAACAAAGAAACCTTTGTTAGTTGGCCGCCCAAAGACTATGCACCCGCAACGTTAGTGCCCCGCAGGTGGTCGTTTTCACTTGATGAAGGTGATTTCAGCAAAGCTAAAATAAGCATTACCCTAAAAGGAAAACCGGTAAAGATTAAAACCGAGCCGCAACAGCAAGGATACGGGCTTAATACCGTGGTTTGGAGAATGGAAAACGAGGTGAAAGCAGGCGAAGTTTACACAATAAAAATTACAGGGGTGGCCGCTTACGGCAAAACCACCACGCAAAACTACACCTACACGGTAGAAATTCTTGATTTGTAGAATTATTAACAGGTGGTAAAACTATCTTTTTCAAACCCTGAGTAATAACTTTTATTTTGCCTAAAACAACCGGCCATGAAAAAAGTTTTGCTTGCTATTTGCAGCACAGGGTGTATGTTAACAGCCATTGCCCAAAACCAAAAAATCGAGATTAAAGAAGCCTCGTTATATTCTGATACGGGTAGGTGGAACAACACCTTAGAGTTGGGTATAAACTTTAACCAATCGAGTTTTAGCCCTAACTGGAAAGGTGGGGGTACCAACTCTTACGCCATTGGGGGACTATTAAACGCAACAAGCTCATACACAAAAAAACGATTTGCTTTTGATGGAAAAATAAATGCCCAATACGGTATTCAAAACAACAAAGGGCAAGAACTGCGCAAAACAATAGATGTGTTGTTGATAGACACTAAAGTGGCTATCCTGTTTAAGAACCCAAAATGGAGCGGATACTTGGGAGCCAACCTTATTACCCAATTTACACCCGGCTATGAGTATGACGACGATACCTTGTATGTAGAACGTCAAAGTAACCTGTTTGCCCCTGCTTACTTAACAATTCCGCTGGGGGTGCAATACAAACCTAATAATTACTTTTTTGCCCGCTTTGGGGTTGCTTCGTTGCGTTACACATTTGTTACTGACCCTGAAATCCGTAAAACAGTAGCCAACAACTACGGGGTTGATACCAACAAAATTTTATACCGTCAGTTTGGTATGCAAATCGTTTCAGGCTATAACCGTGATATTACCAGTACTATTAACTTTAAGGCCAATTACTTCGGCTTTTTTGATTATGGCAGAGTGCGTGTAGCCGACTTTGTTCACCGTTTAGATATTGTGTTTACGGCCAAAGTAACCAAGTACATCAATACCACACTCTCATCCATCTTATTTTACGACCTTACTCAGGATAAAGACGTGCAATTAAGCCAGGTTTTGAACGTAGGTTTTTTGATGAAACTTGGCGGTACTAAGTAAAAATAAGTACAGTTGATTGAAAAACAGTAAGTTGCCTGTTTCAAAGCAGGCAACTTACATTGTTAATAAAAAGTAACCTATCACAGTGCATAATTGATTTATTACTCTATTTTTGCAGCCATTTTTTATGCTCAACAGACGTATTCTCAGAATCAAGGTCTTTCAAGTTCTTTATGCGTATTATCGGGAGGAGCAGCCCGTTATGCAACGCCACGAAACCTTTTTGCTCACCAGTATTTCACGTATCGAAGAAATGTACCACTTTATACTAAGCCTTCCCGGCGAGATTAAGTATTACATACAAAACGATGCTAACCCCGAAGAGGTAAAGTATTTTCCTACCGAAAGGGATATTGCTACAGGACGAACTTTTGTTTACAACGAGATTATCACCAAGCTTCAACAAAACCAATATTTTGTTGATAAGCTAAAAAAGGTAAAGTTCAATTGGCAGGATAATAAAGACCTGCTGCGCATTCTATTCAGGGAGTTTAAAGGCGGTAAATACTTCCAGCAATACCTTGATGAGCCTTTAAAAGACTTTGCAGCCCAAAAAAGATTGTTGAGTAACTTTTTCACTCAATTTTTGGCTGAGTCGGAAGATTTTGAGCAATACATGGAAGAATTATCCATGCATTGGCAAGACGACAAAAAGTTGATTTTTAACTTTTTGGCAAAATCTGTAGAAGCCGTTAACGAAGAAAACGATAAAAATTTCTTATACCCGCTATCAGAAGATTGGGACGAGGATTGGGGCTTTGCGCTTAAACTGTTTCGCAAAACAGTGGTGAACAATGCTGAATATCAAGAGTTGATAGCCAAAAAGACTGAGAAGTGGGATAGCGATCGTATTGCAGTATCTGATTTGGTATTGATGAAAATGGCTCTTTGCGAAATGATTGAGTTTCCATCTATTCCTGTCAAAGTTACCATTAACGAATACCTTGAAATATCAAAAATTTACAGCACCCCAAAAAGCAACTCATTTTTGAACGGTATCTTGGATAAAATCAAAAACGAATTGCTGGACGAAAATAAAATAATTAAACAAGGGCGCGGTTTGGTGGAGTAAAGGTGTCTTATTATTTTTGAACTATAAACATAGAAACAAAATGAAAAAAATACTTATAGCAGTTACAGTTTTAGCACTGGCCGCTTGTGCCGAAAAAAAAGGTAATACCGACGGAGCGACTGATGGTGGCACACAAAACAGTGCAACCCCAAACACCGATGTAATCAACAACCCTGCTACTCCGCAAAATCCTGCGGCGGCATCAGACCCTGCCAACTCACCGGCCATTAGCTTTGAGAACACCCACGTAACTGTGGAGCCTATTACCGAAGGCGAGTCAATAGAAATTGTTTATACATTTACTAACACCGGAAACGCACCGTTGGTGCTTAAAGCTGTGCAGCCTACTTGCGGATGTACTGTAACCGATGATTGGCCAAAAGAACCTATTGCACCCGGTGCCAAAGGAAAAATCAAAGCAGTTTATAACAGCAAAGACAGGGGAACAGGAAGCATCACTAAAAATATCAGCGTGCAATCAAACGCTCCGTACCCCGGTGATGTTACCGACTTGAAATTTACCGTACAGGTGAACCCTAAAAAAGGATAATTTAATTAGCTATACTACACAAAATGACTTTAAGTATTTTATTAATGGCCGGCGGCCAACAAGGCGGAGGATTAGGACAATTAGTACCATTGTTACTTATTATGGTGGTGTTTTATGTGTTTATGATTTTGCCCCAAACCCGCAAAGCCAAAGCCCAACGTAAGTTTCGTGAAGAATTAAAAAAAGGTGACCGTATTGTGAACCTTGCCGGAATACACGGAAAAATTAAGGACATGGACGATACTACGTTGGTGATTGAATTGGAGGAAGGTGTGAAAATGCGTATCGAAAAATCTTCGATATCAATGGAAGCTACCAACGCCCTTAACAATCCGAAAACTGAAGAGAAAAAGTAATCTTTCAAACCATATTCATCAGAAAACTCAGGTACTTTTGTGCCTGAGTTTTTTGTTTTTAAAGGCAATAAGTAATGTTGAAAATAGGGATAACCGGTGGTATAGGCAGTGGCAAAAGCACTGTGTGCAAAATATTTGAACAATTGGGAATACCGGTATATAGTGCTGATTTGGAAGCCCGTGAGTTGATGAATACGGATAAAATGTTGGTAGCAGCCCTTAAAAAAGAGTTTGGTGCTGATATTTATGATGCAAAAGGCGAATTGATACGGCCAAAACTGGCAGCATTAGTGTTTGGCGATAAAACAAAAGTTGAGAAACTTAATGCGTTAGTGCATCCTGCGGTTAAAGAACATTTTAAGCAATGGGCTGATGGCCAAACCAATTGCCCGTATGTGATAAAAGAAGCAGCATTGATGTTTGAGAGCGAAAGCTACAAAGGCTTGGATTATGTGATTACCGTTACAGCACCCAAAGAAGTAAGATTAAAAAGAGTAATTGAGCGTGACGGAGCAAAGCGTGCCGATGTGTTGAAACGAATGAACAATCAACTTAGTGAAAAGGAGAGGGTGGAACGTGCAGATTTTGTCATTAAAAATGATGGGAAGCACCCGTTGATTCCTCAGGTGATGCACTTTCACCAAATGTTTTTAGAGGCAGGACAGCCCTTGGTTTAGTAATATTAATCATTTTTATAAATTGAAAGTTACAGGGTTTGTACTAATATAAACTCAGATTTTTATGCTTTCGCAAGTATTTGCAGAAATGAATTGCTGAAGAACTAGTTTAGCTTATCTTATACTTTTCGTCAAAGAAATTTAATACATCAAAGCTTTTTTGTGGTTCAGGGAATTTAGTTTTTGGTATACTAATAGAGTTTATAATAAGCCCTTGTTCTTCTTCGGTTAGCGAATCCCAAAACTTAGGTGATAAATAAAAATTCTGAACGTTTTCAATAATAAGTTTTGATATTTCAGCTTCAAAGGCTTCATTACTAATAGCTTTCAAGTTGTTTAAGTTTTTAAAAATTAAATCACTTCCTTTATCTGATTTAAACCTTCCAAGAATTATAAGACTATTGTTGTTTTCATTTGGCAGAACAGTAATCATTATTGGAAATCCAAAATATATATTTTCATTGTTTGGAACTATATGCCCATTTCCAAAAGGAATATGCAACATCATGGTTGAAGAGCAAACAATTGGACTTAAATAATCAGTTTCATAAGTCAAATATTCAAGTTGATCATATGAATTGCTTTTTAAATTAACTATAAATAGCTCTCTATATTTTTCAGAGTTTGAAACCAAAAGCTCTTGACCCTCTTTTTGCTCACTTGTAGGTTTTGGAATTTCAAAATTAACTCCTTCGGTTCCTGAAACATTGGAAGCAGAATTTATAGTGCTTTTTAGAGAAAGAAGCTGTGAAGTTGGATTATTTGATGTCGATAATAGAAAATCTCTCTTTGATTTTTTTGAATGGTAAGTATAGGCGTAAGACCTCAACGAACTTAAAAAGCATCTCTCTTTTTCAGAAGAGAATGTGTTGTTATCAATTGGGTTAAAAATTTTATCGTGATGAGAACAAAAACCAACAAATGTTGAAGCTTTAGAAATGCTGATAAGTTTGGGTTTAAGAATTCTCGATGATATCCTTTCTATATAATAGACTTGTTCATTCTTTGAAATATAACTAGAGATCTTTAAAAGCCCACTCTTTTTTGACAAACTATGTGCCTTGATGATGTCATCACTTTTGCATTCCGAGTCATTTATGAAACAAGATTTTGATTGTTCCTCAAAATCCTTTTTGAGTGAGTCTTTAGCTATTTCTAATAGACAATTGAATTCTTTCTCAGAATAATTTTTGTTAGGTCTAATTACATTTTCAAAATAGTCTTCAAGTTTTTTATATCGAGAGTTAGGATTTCTGTCAATATTATTAACATCCTCGGAATTTTTTGGTATAGATTGAAGCAGTTTGATAATATCCTTTAATTGCTTCTCAATTGAATTTTCACTCATAATAGAACATAAGCCACTAAGATACAATATTGTTTTTAGTGGCTTATGTCAAATGCTAAATGTAAAATGTTCAATGACCAATATTACACAGCCACACTATGCTCGCGTAGAGCGTCGTTCAAGCTGGTTTTAAGGTCGGTGCTTGGTTTGCGGCGACCGATAATCAACGCGCAAGGCACTTGGTATTCGCCCGCAGGGAACGTTTTTGTATAGCTTCCGGGTATTACCACACTTCTTTCAGGTACTACCCCTTTAGTTTCAATAGGTGTTGGCCCTGTTACATCAATAATTTTGGTACTTTGTGTTAAAACAACACCGGCACCCAATACTGCTTCACGCTCTACACGTACCCCTTCAACCACAATACAGCGTGAACCTATAAAACAGTTATCCTCAATAATTACAGGGGCGGCTTGTACGGGCTCTAATACCCCGCCAATGCCTACACCTCCGCTAAGGTGTACATTTTTACCTATTTGCGCACAGCTACCTACAGTAGCCCAAGTATCCACCATCGTTCCTTCGTCTACATATGCACCAATGTTTACATAACCGGGCATCATAATCACTCCTTTGGCAAGGTAGGCACCGTAGCGCGCAATAGCGTGAGGCACCACACGAACGCCTAATTGGGCATAACCGGTTTTTAGTTTCATTTTATCATGAAATTCCATCGGACCCACTTCAATAGTTTCCATTTGGCGGATAGGGAAGTACATAATCACGGCTTTTTTTACCCAATCGTTCACTTGCCAGCCGTTATCAGTGGGTTGTGCTACCCGTAAACGACCTTTGTCCAACTCTTCAATTATCGTGTTTATAGCCTCTTGCGTCGCAGAGTCTTTTAGTAACTCGCGGTTTTCCCAAGCACTCTCAATTATTGTTTGCAGGTTTTGCATCTTTATTCGCTCTTTTTCGGGCAAATTTGTTATATTAATTTCGCACAGCCAAAAAAAGTATCCATTATGTCGCAAATACGCCGTTCAAGAAAACCAAGGTTAAAGCAACGCCACGCCACACCCGATGATTTTCATGATATTATCAAACTCTCAAAAATATGCTTCCCCGAGCATCAACCTTGGAAACTTGAGATGCTGGAAAGCCAGTACACGATGTTTCCCGAAGGAATGCAGGTGATTGAATACGACGGAGAAATTGTGGGTAGTGCCACCAGTTTGATTGTGAACATGGAAGACTATACCGATAACCACACTTGGGCAGAGGTATGTGATAACGGCTACATAACTAACCACGACCCTGAGGGGGATACTTTGTATGGAATTGAGGTGATGGTGCACCCCGAATATCAAGGCTTGAAAATTGGTCGCCGTTTGTACGAAATGCGCCGCCAGCTTTGCGAGGATTTGAACTTAAAAGAAATTTTGATTGGGGGTCGTATTCCTAACTTTTTTAAGTACGAGGAAGAGTTTGGTGCGCGGGCATACCTGAAAAGGGTATTGGATAAGAAGATTAAAGACCCTGTGGTGAATTTTCAGCTTTCGCAAGGGTTTCAAATCCGTAAGATAATAAAAGACTACCTACCCAGCGACTGGGAGAGTGGTGGCTACGGGGTACTGATGGAGTGGAACAACATTGACTATGTGCCTGAAACACCGGAACGTAGCGTGTTGATGAAAAACATCCGTATTTGTTGCATACAGTATGAGTTAAGGAAAATACAGTCGTTTGAAGACTTTGCTACCCAGTGCGAGTTTTTTACCGATGTGGCTTCTAACTACAAGTCGGATTTTGCATTATTCCCTGAACTGTTTACCACCCAATTGCTGTCGTTTATTGATTCTTCGGAAATGAGTATCGAGGATAGCATTCGTAAGCTGGATGATTACACGGGTGATTTTATCAACCTGTTTTCTCGTCTTTCGTTAGAGTATAACATCAATATTATAGCCGGAACCCACTTGGTGGTTGAAGGTGGAGATTTGTATAACGTTTCGTTTTTGTTTAAACGCGACGGTACTTTTGAGAAACAATACAAAATACACGTTACCCCTAACGAATCGAAATGGTGGGGTGTGAAAGCAGGGAATGAAATAAAAGTGTTTAATACCGATTGCGGTAAGATTGGCATAAACATTTGTTACGACTCTGAGTTTCCTGAAATTGCCCGTATCATGGCGCAAAAAGGAGCTAAAGTTATTTTTGTGCCTTTTTGTACCGATGAGCGACACGGCTATTTGCGCGTAAAACTCTGCTCACAAGCCCGTGCTATCGAAAATCAGATATACGTAGCAACGGCCGGAACGATTGGTAATATTCCTTCGGTTGAGAATATGGACATTAACTATGCCCAAAGCGGTATTTATACACCCAGCGATTTTGCTTTCCCGCCGGAGGCAGTTGCAGGCGAATGTAGTCCTAACTTAGAAACGGTGGTAATTGCCGACCTTGACTTGGCTACGCTGGAACGTACCCGCAAAAGCGGTACGGTTACTAACTGGCGCGACCGACGTGAGGATATGTATAGGGTGGTGGAAGTTGAGTAGGTTTATACCAGCTCTACGCTGTTACGGCCTAATTTTACGAATCCTTTTTGCTCCATCGTACGCAGTAATCGGCTTATTACCTCGCGGTGGGTATGCAGTTCATCAGCAATTTGCTGGTGAGTAATGTCCAGTGTTTTAGTATTGGTGGCTTTGCTGCGTTCGGTTAGGTAGTGTAGTAATTGCTTGTCAAGGTTGCTAAATGCAATCAAATCAACCACTTGTAACAACTCTGCAAAACGATTGTTATAGTTATTGCTCACAAAGGCCTTCCACTCGGCATACTTAAACCAATCTTCGGTTTGCTGTACAGGTATTTGCAGAATTTCAGTGTCGTCTTCAGCTACCGCTTTTATCATACTTTTTTTACCTACTTGGCAGCAAGTTAGCGACATAGCACAGGTTTGACCCGGATATAGGTGGTATAAAAATACCTCGCGGCCCTCCTCATCTTGTCGTATTATCCGTATGCAACCGCTTAATACAATAGGTATAAAAACAATATCGTCGCCCGGATTAATAAGTGTTTCGTCCTTGCCCACAGTTTTCAGTCGGCCATAACGGTTTATCTCATCAAGCAGGGTAATATCTTTAAAAATCAGTTTTTCTTGTATAGGAAAGGGCAGCATAACTAATTATAATTTATTCTCTATTCTTCATTAATTCCTCAGCAGCACTGTAGGCACTTATTTTCTTATCAGCCACCTGTTGTTCCAATTCTTTAATCTTTTTAACTACTGCCGGGTTATGGTAAAAACGGTCTTTTAGCAGTTGCTCAATGGTTTCGTGCAGACGTTGTTTTTCCTGTTCGGTACGGTGGGTAGAAAAATATCCGTTTTGTTTCGTCAGCGTCTCGTATTCTGTAATAATATCCCAAACTTCGGGCACACCTTCCCCCGTCAGCGAAGAACAAATACCCACCTTTGCAGCCCACCCTGATTGTGTTGGCGGGTACAAATGCAGTGCATTCCGGTACTCAACAATAGCCCGTTGTGCTTTGGTTTTGTTCTCTCCATCCGCTTTGGTAATAATCAGCGCATCGCACATTTCCATAATACCGCGCTTAATTCCCTGCAATTCATCGCCTGCACCTGCCAGCATCAGCAGCAAAAAGAAATCTACCATGCCGTGAACAGCCGTTTCGCTTTGCCCTACGCCTACAGTTTCAATAATTACCGTGTCAAAGCCCGCTGCTTCACAAAGTATTACAGTTTCGCGGGTACTGCGGGTTACACCGCCCAAAGAGCCGCTGCTGGGCGAAGGACGTATAAACGCATTGGGGTGCGATGAAAGGTTTTGCATACGGGTTTTATCGCCCAATATGCTGCCGTGCGAGATTTGCGAAGTAGGGTCGATGGCCAGCACACACACCTTACGGCCTGCCTCTGCCAAAAACATCCCGAATGACTCTATAAACGTGCTTTTGCCCACACCGGGCACTCCCGTAATTCCCACGCGGATGCTGTTGCCGCTGTGCGGCAGGCAGCGTTCTATTACCTCATTGGCAAGTTGTTTATCAGCCTCCAACGTGCTTTCAATCAAAGTAATAGCTTTGCCCAATACCGCACGGTCGGCATTTAAAATGCCCGTATAGTATTCATCCGCCGTAAGGCGCTTGCGTTTAAAAGGAGTCAAAATAGTATCGCAGCGGGTTGTTATACGCCCGTTCTACAAAAGTATTTAATACAAACTTCTTTTTTACAAGCAATACTTTAGCCGTTTAAACTTTGCAACAGGTTGTGCTATATTGGTACAAAAAACTTTTATCAGCGTGGGTGTTGAATGATTATTTCTGTAGGTAACACAAATTGGTATGAAAAAAATTGAATTTTACGATGTGGGTAATCCGATTATTCAAAAGGATATTGATGATTTTGAAGCCAAGTTTAACATAAGACTTCCTCAAAACTATAAGAAACTGCTATTGAGGTTTAACGGGGGTATTCCTTCAGAAGATTGTATTTATATTGACATCAATAATGTTCCAATTGTTAGAAAAGAAATAGACATTAATACAATACTAAATTCGCAAGTAAAATAGTATGATAACCAAAGAAGTTGCTAGAAAACTGGCAGAAGAGTATTTGAAACAAAACTCTCGTGATTTCACATTTATCGATTCCAATGATAAAATTTATTTTGAAGAAACCCATGTTATTCCTTTTGGAGCAAAACTTGGTGAAGTTCACAGCACTTATAGTATTGGCTTTGGTGAGGTTTGGGGTGATGAAGTTAAAGTGTCATTCGTCATGTTAGATGCAAAAGATGGTGCGATACTATATTTAATTACACCTCAAAAATTTGTTAACCCTTAATTTTTTTGCAGTATATAATTGAAAATATAATATAGTTTTGATATTGAAAAACACCCTAAAGTTTTAGAGAAATTGAAATTAATCAATTATTATATTGATTATGATAACACCAAAACAAGCATTGGAGATTGCTAAAAATTATTTAAAAGAGAAAAAGAGGAGTTTTACATCAATAAAATGGGGAATGGGTGCGCGAGCGGTGGGGGTTAGAATTGATGTAAATAATGTTTTGTACGGCATTTTTGAAAACAACGAAGTTTGGTATGATCAGGATAAAGAAAACAGAAGGTATATCTTTTTCGCAGAATCGGGACAATACACTTTTGTTTTTAATAAAACGGAAATGAATTTTGAGTTACTGGATCGTTATAGTGGGGATGTAGTTGAAGTTTTTGATTCATTTAACAAAATGCTAGAACGTATATTAAAGCTAATGCTTACTTAACGTATTTCTATAGTTTACCTACTATTCGGGGATTTTTTTTTGTTTGCAGTACATTGCTGATAAATGAAATTTACTCATGAAACATAAAGAAGAAGAGATTGTAAGCATTGCAAAAAACGTTTTAAGGAAACTTGAAATTTCATATGACAATTCTTTTGGTATGAATATAAATGTAGTGGATAAAAAAGACAATAGATTTTCTAAACCTACTTGGGTTGTAGCTTATCAGATTGCGATACAATTTACCCCTAGGCGACTTGCTTTTTTGTATATTGATGATGAAACAGGGGCACCCTTGTTAATATTTCACAGTCATGCAAATGTGTATCTAACCCTTAATGAGGACGGAACAATAGAAAAAACGGTTAAACGCTATGGGGAGGATTAGCTCTATATGGGCATGGGAAACGGCCACAATAGTATAATTAAAAGGCATTGACGACAGCAGCTTGAAGGAACAAAAGTATTACCCATACGACACTGTGCATTGGTAGTACTATACTGAGTATATTTTATACAATCCCTGAGTTGTTTCCCTACTATTCGGGGATTTTTTTTTGTTTGCAGTACATTGCTGATGAAAATCTATTCGAGTGTTAAAAAGATTTAGGGTGCACAAATAGAATAAGATACCATGTCACAAACATTCACAATATTATCAAAGGAATATATTCAACAAAAAGAGCTACACACTATACTCAGGGATATTGCCCAAAAAATACCAACAGTAAGCATTCAAAAAGAAATAATTTATAAAGGAAATTTTGAGTTTACCATACAAAGGGTGGAAAAATCGTTACCTAAAGTATATGGTGAGCATGAAATTGCAGTTATTACATTTATGCTTTTGTCTGAAGAAGAATTTTATAAAAGTGAAGAAAGTATTAATCAATTTATGGTTAGCATGAGTGAGGAACTTCGAAAATCATATAGGAGTTTAATTATTATCAACACGGATCATGCTTCTTTATTATGGAATGATTTTTTAAATATTTTTATGGAAAAATATCCTGATATGGTACTAACTGGTGATTCATTTGATGATTCAGGAGAATTAGGGTATTATACTTATGAACACTTAAAAGCGGGTCGTAAACTTGATGAGCGTGCTTGGTTCTGGGAAAACCCTGATGAGTTGCTGCGTCGTAGCAATGCTATTGTATAGATACAAGCAACCTTTCAATACAATCCCCGAAAGGTTTCCCTACTATTCAGGGATTTTTTTTGTTTGCAGTACATTGCTGATGACAATCTATTCGAGTGTTAAAAAGATTTAGGGCCACTAATAGAATAAGATACCATGTCACAAACATTCACAATATTATCAAAGGAATATATTCCACAAAAAGAGCTACACACTATACTAAAGGATATTGCCAGTATGATTCCATCCGTAAACATTCAAGAGGAGAGAATTAATAGTGATGGGTTTTTAGTGTTTACTATTCAACGGGTAGAAAAATCCTTACCTAAAGTATATGGAGAATATGAAATTGCGGTTATCAAATTTATGCTTGAAACGGAAGAAGGGTTTCATAAAAGTGAAGAAAGTATTAATCAATTTATGGTTAGCATGAGTGAGGAACTTCGACAAGCTTACAGGGATTTAATCATTATTAATACGGATCATGCTTCCTTATTATGGTATGATTTTTTAAATATTTTTATGGAAAAATATCCTGATCTAATACTGGAGAGCGGTATAGAGGATGATTCAGGAGAATTAGGGTATTATACTTATGAACACTTAAAAGCGGGTCGTAAACTTGATGAGAGTGCTTGGTTCTGGGAAAACCCTGATGAGTTGCTGCGTCGTAGCAATGCTATTATATAGATACAAGCAACCTTTCAATACAATCCCCGAATGGTTTCCCTACTATTCGGGGATTTTTTGTTCTTGGACGTTTTATTTGTTATCGCGTTCGTAAAATATTACCCCGCCGCAAACGAAGTGCCGCAGCCGCAGGTAGTTGTAGCATTTGGGTTACTGAATGTAAAGCCTTTGTTATTCAGTCCGTCTTCCCAATCTACCTGCATACCTACCAAATACATTAAGTGGGCTTTGTTCATCAGTATCTTAATACCGTTGGCCATGTACTCCGTATCACCTTCTTCCTTACTGTCAAAAGCCAACAGGTACGATAAGCCCGAACAGCCGCCGCCTTTTACACCAATACGCAATCCCTGCTCGTCAGAAATACTCAGCGTGTTTATCAGCTTTAATAATTCGGTACGCGCACCTTCAGTAAACGTAATGGGCGAAGGGGCAAGGGTTTTGGGTGCATCTACTACTTCCATAATGGGTATGGTTTTATACTGCAAATATCGCAAAAACAAGGCCAATAGCACAGCCGTGTCAAATTGCCATTATTTGTAACGTTTAACGGTAACCAATTTATTAAACCCGGTAAACATAAGGTTTGCCTCGGCATGGTTGCTTAAAATATCCCTTATATCCACTGCCAAGGTGTACATGGCGGGTTTTTCTTCACACCCTTTGGGCTCACCCTTAGAAATACGGCAGCGCAAACGTACAGGGTAAGTTTTTAGCTCAATCTTACTTTGGTATAACTTAAAATCATCCTTTTTGCAGTTGAAATAACTGCTGATGGTGATGAACAAAATGCTGTCTTTTTGCTCAGTATGCACAATGTTAAAATCCACAGCTCCTTCGTCAAGACCAAAAAGACTATCGCTTACAACAATTCGCTTCACAAATACAGTAAGGGTATCGGTTTGGTAGTTTACCAGCATTTTCAGCGTATCCGTGTGGGGCGAAAGAGGCTTTACGGCTACATTTTTCCCCGTTTTACAACTATAGATACTGATAGCGGCCAGCAAACCGATAATTACTACAACTACTCTCATTATTCCTGTTACTCTTTATCCTGTTATTGTTTAATAAACCTGCCCGTATAGGTAGTGTTGCCATTGTTGACACTCACTATATAAACGCCGGCAGGCAGTGTTTCTATATCTAACCAACCGTTTTGCAAGGCAATAGTTTGTAATTGTTGCCCCAAAACGGTAGTAATGGTTGCATTGTCAAACTCACCGCCGCTAATGCGCAGCCAATTGTTGGCAGGATTGGGATACAGTGTCAGTTTATCTTTTTCAACGGTTTCGCCTACACTTTCGGGGTATAAGTATGCCCCGCTTACGCTGGTAGCTCCTGTATTGGTCGAGTCAAGCCAATCTTTCAAACGGCTGCGCGGTGTTGAGCCGTTTTTGTCCCAATGCCAATCCAACCGGCCGTAAAAATCAGTACCGTTCAACTTAGTACAAGATGCACTTCCGCCCGTAAGGGTTCCAATCAGATACCCTTTTTTATTAAATAATGCTGAACCCGATGAGCCGGGTTCGGTAACTCCATGACCGTTGGCCGTGGCCGACCATAGCACTTCCCAATGGGTATTATCGGGCGAAGTAGGATAGGGTGCCCCTTTTTTCAGCGGCCATGTAGAGGTAGATATTTTTTTGATATCGTATTTAGGGTGATGGATGCTTACTGCGCTATCGGTATAATCTTCGGTAGTATCTAAACTCCAACCTGAATAATACACTCCGTAGCTTGGGGGGATGGGTTGGGTAAGCTCAAGCAACAAAAAGTCGCTCCCCAATTCACCGCCTTTGTCTTCTGTATGAGCCAGCACCTTTGAGCCCATAATTTTATTATCAGCAAGGTTGCCTTCGCTCATGGGATTTGCACACGAGGGGGCTTGGTAGTTAAACGTAAACAGCCAGTATTTAAACATGGTATCGTTGCTTAAACTATCATTAAAACCTAAACCGCAGTGCATGGCCGTTAACAAATACGGTTTAATTTTTTGCGAGGTATTGTTTACCATCGTTCCGGTACACCATTGGGTATTAAAATCAGTATAACTTAAAATGCGCACCACCGAATTGCGTTGGTTTCTCCAGTTATCACCTTCGCTGCAATTTACATTTACATTACAGCTTGATGCATCACCAAAGCCATCGGTTTGGGTTTCGTTGGGGTCGGTATATCGGTAAATGTAGCAAAGCCTTTCAATTATTAAATGTGCAGTATTGCTGGTTCCGTTAGGCACAAAATACTCAATCACTGCTTCTTGCCCTGCAACGGGAGTGGTAGAAATAATGTTTTGGGTAGAAAAATCAGCCGTTTTGTATGTGTTTTTTGCTGCCGGTGTATTATTACCATAAACAATTAGCGATGCGCCATTGGGCATATTTTCCATCTTACCCAGCAGGGTAATGGCTTTTGCTCCGTCAAGCTTCACTTTTAACCGCCAAACAGAACCTTTATCGGTTGTAATCCACTCACCCGAGTTGTAGGGGGTTAGGTTTACAGCTAATAATCGACCCACGTTCTCAGGGTGGTAAGGCTTTTTATGGCTGTTATCTTCGGCATACATTTGCTCGGCATCCAACCCATTTATGGTATGCAAGGCGTTTGGGGCAATGGCAGGCAAGCCGTTTTGTTGCCCTTGTGCAGTTAAAGCAAGGCCAAAGGCCATTACTAATGCAGTATATTTTGGTAACGATTTAATACCCATATTGTGTTAGTAAATACATAAACGCAGCAATGGATGCTGCACCTAATTCAAGTTCTCTTTTATTGACGTTCTCAAAGCGGTCGGTGTTGGCATGGTGGAAATCAAAATATCGTTGAGAGTCAGGTACAAACCCTGCCAGCAAAATACCTTTTTGTGATTTTTTAAGGGGACTGATGTCTGCTCCGCCGCCACCGTTGGCAAAATCATGCAGACCGTAAGGCTCAAACAATTTCACCCATTGGCGCACCAACTCTATCTTGCCCGAATCTCCCTCTAAATGAAAACCGCGGGGAGTGAAACCGCCTCGGTCGCTTTCAATCGCTGCAATATGTTTTTCTTGCAAACTATCCGCTTGGCGGGCATATTGCAAGGCTCCCTTTAACCCGTTTTCTTCGTTCATAAATAATACAGCACGTATGGTACGTTTAGGACGTATGCCCAACGCTTTAAATATCCTTACAGCCTCTATCGAGTGTACACAACCTGCACCGTCATCGTGTGCGCCTTCACCGTTATCCCACGCATCCAAGTGGCCGCCTGCAATCACATACTCTTGCGGAAACTCTGTACCGCGTATTTCTCCTACTACGTTGTACGAAAGAACATCGGGCAAGGTTTCACACGTTTGGCGGAAATAAAACTGCAATTCGGGCTCGCTTTGCAGCAACAGGCTTAGTTTATCAGCATCCTCGGTGCTAATGGCCGCCGCGGGTATTTTCTGCACACTGTCATCATACACCAACGTACCAGTGTGCGGATGCTTATCTTGTGATAAATTCATCGAGCGGACAATAACACCCACCGCACCGTGTTTGGCAGCTTCTTTGGCACCCCAAACCCGTTGATCGACACAACTGCCATAAGCAGCAAACGTATATATTTTACGTGCATCCATAGGGCGACTGTAAAACACAATTTTACCTTCTACCTTCTCACGCCCCAGTTTTTCAACCTCTTCAATGCTTTTTACTTCGATTACTTGGGCTTTAATCCCTTTTTTGCCCGTTCCTATACTACCTCCTAAGGCACAAATGTTAACCTTCTCTTTTACGCGCTTACCAATAATTTTTGCTTCTTCAGCATCACCACGCACCCAATGGGGCACCATACAAGGTTGCAAAAACACGGTATCAAACCCTAAATCGTTCATGGTTTTATAGCCCCACTCAACAGCTTTTTGTGCATTTGCCGAGCCGCTTACACGTCCCGGTGCGGTTTTGCACAACTCGCCAAGCATGGGGTAAGCTTTGCCACGCAACAGGGCTTCATCAAACATACGGCGTATAATAGCACTATCAGAGTTGGGGTTTTGGGCTAAGAGGCAAAAGGGTATTGCAAGCAGCCAGTAAATAGCAAGTAATTGTTTCTTCATTCGGTGTATCTCCAAATTAACACTAAAAAAACAAGAAGTTAAAATTTGAGTGTGTAGGACTTGTCACAAAACGCCTGCGCATCCGTCTTCAATTACTAATCACCCAACTCTAAACAATAAATTCTAACATTGTAAATACTAACAACCATTACCTCCTTTGAAATGATAAACGATACCCCTTTGTGGAAACGGCTAATGGCTCATGACCTTGATAATCCCGGCGCAAAATTTCCTTTTAGTGCACGGCTGGCAAGGGAAAACGGTTGGGAGTTGCCCTTTGCACTTGATGCCATACACGAGTATAAAAAATTTATGTTTTTGCTGTGTGTAAGTGATAAACCCCTTACGCCAAGCGATGAAATTGACCAGGTATGGCACCTGCACCTGCTATACACCCGTGAGTATTGGGAGATTTTTTGCCCGCAAGTGTTGCAAAAAACCATACACCATACCCCTACCGAAGGCGGTGCTGCCGAAGGTGAAAAGTTTACCGACTGGTACGAACAAACGTTTATCGAGTATGAGAAGTATTTTGGCAAAAAGCCGCCTGAACACCTATGGCCGCCTGCAAAAATTCGCTTTAAACAAATTAATTTTACACGAGTAAACAGAAATAGGTTTTGGCTATTGAAAAAACCTAAATAATTGTAAACATGGAGTTACTGAAAACCCTTACCCCTGCAGAAACCTATTTTTTAGTCCACAAGGCCGAAATGAGCCAAAAACAGTTTTTGCGCTTCACCTTGATGGATTTGATATTGAAGGGTGTACTTAATATAGTTGAGATTGAAAAAGACAATGTAAACTACACCTACGTGCAGGCCGGTGCTAATTTTAACACATACACGCACCAACCTTACGAAGAAAGCTTTTTGCGGGCCTGTAAGTTTGATGAAGGGTATCAAACATCTTTCAAAAACTATATTACTATCATTATGCCCCTTACCAAACGGTATAAACGCCAAATAGCTCAAACGCCACACATGGGGGGCTTTTTTTACCGCACATGGCTGCAACGCAACTTAACAGGCGGCTATAGCTATACAAACGTTGGTGCACAAACGGCCACTATACTAAGTGATTTGCTAAAAAAAGCGAATGAAGAATATCGCATTGAAGGGAAGGATGCGGAAACGAAAAAACTCTTAGGCAATAACATCATACTACTTAATGATTTTAATAGTAATGATTTAAAGGTGTTTGACGAGGAGATGAAACGTAAAGAAACAGTAAGCACTATAACCGGCGGCGATACGGGTATTGGATGGTGGTATTTTGACAGCGGGGTGAATAACGGTTTTGATGCTGATTATGGCAGTGTTTCTGATTCGTCGGGAGATTCAGGTGGGGATGGTGATTCAGGATGCAGTGGTTGCGGAGGTTGTGGGGGTGGTGATTAACCGTTGTTAATTACCCGAAGGTTTTGTTGGAGTGGTTTTTACCGATGGACACAGGTATAGTTTCACATCGTCGATAAAATAGTATGCTAAGTGACTAACGCCTGTACTTTCCTCATCATACTCAATAGCCACGTCGTCATCAGTTATTACTGGTGTTCCTTCAGGCGTTAAAGCGGGCTTTTCCTTCATCTCCTCAATAATAGTTTCGGCATGATTGAAGAAATTACCCAGCGTAAGGTACCTGTACGCCGAATCGGCCAGAAACCCTAACTCAATACGCATCCACTGGGTAGTATTTTTCACCACTTGCGATACATTTACCTGCGGTTTCTTAAAAATAGGCGTGCAACTGGTGTTTTCAGGACTTCCGGTAGTAAACAACGCACCTATATTATTGGTTGCATACAAACTGTTTGCTCCTAACGCCACATAAAACTCTAAACAATACATATTACCGGGGGTTAATGGCTGCGTAAGCTCCACACTCAGGTATTCGTGCCACTCATTAGGCTGGCAGCCCCCATCGGGCGAGTAATTAATAAACCCTACCATCACACTGCCCGAATGCGGTATCATAAATCCCTCACCTGTATTAGGCGTGCGTGCCCAGCAATCGCTATCTGCGTAATTGCTCATCACATCAGTAGTAGTGGCTATGGGTGTAAACCAATCGTATAGGTAATCGTTAATGTTTCCATCGTCAACCAACCAACTGCATGGAAACTCCTTAATTGTATTGGTCTCAAAATCACCGTTTGGCACTAAGTTCACCTGCGCCCTATTTAATTGGGGTGTTAGAATAAAAACAGCAAGTAATACACGGATTATCAAAAGAATTTCTTTTATGGTATAACGTAATTACTGTCCCCTGTTATTGTTAACAGTACAGGATATTTTATTTATACCCACCTAATTAACTACCTACAAGTTACAATTTTTATCCAAACAATCAAAGGAGGCTTATTTCATACAACACCCCATCCTGTCTTTCTGAGCGATAGCGAAGAACCTTATAACAATTCTGTTAACAGAGCGGGATAAGATGCTTCCTTCGTCAGCATGACAGTGGGAAGTGCGCCAGCCATCCTGAGCCTGCCGAAGGGTGCGCGTGCCATAGCCATCCACAACTCTTTAGGGTATAGATTCCCGCCTGCGCGGGAATGACGGAAAGCAATCAGCACCCATCCTGTCTTTCAGAGCGATAGCGAAGAACCTTATAACAATTGTGTTAACAGAGCGGGATAAGATGCTTCCTTCGTCAGCATTACAGTGGGAAGTGCGCCAGCCATCCTGAGCCTGCAGAAGGGTGCGGCTGGAGTATGGCGGAAATGAATAAAATTTACGAAGCGTGAACTATGCGATGCTGAAACACGTTCAGCATCACAATAGATTAAGCAGTTGCTGTGCTTGCGTGGTTTTTGGCTGCATCAAGTACTGCGCCTAAGCCGCTTACATCGCTGCCGCCTGCGGTAGCGTAGAAAGGCTGTCCGCCGCCGCCGCCTTTTACCAGTTTGGCAAGTTCACGGATTATTTTACCGGCATCAAACCCTTTATCTTTTACCAAATTATCGCTAATCATCACGGTAATATTGGGTTTACCGCCAATTTCAGCAGTAAGTACCAAAAACAGGTTGTCTATCTCACCGCGAAGGGCAAACGCAAGGTTTTTAATAGCCTCTGCGCTGCCGATACTAACGCGTTGGGCTATGAAGTTAAGGCCGTTTACGGCTTCAACTTTTTGCTTCAATTCGGCTTTTACCTGTTGTACTTGGGCATTTTCAAGAGCCTCTAAACGTTTTTGCAACTCGGCTTTTTCGTTCAGCAGCGTTTCGATTCCTTTTTTAAGGTCTTTGGCATTGTTCAACAAGGCTTTGGCTTCTTCTACCAAAGTAACTTGTTGGTTAATAAACTCCTCGGCTTTATCGGCAGTAATGGCCTCTATACGACGTACTCCCGCAGCCACCGAAGTTTCAGCAGTAATTTTAAAGTACCCTATTTGTCCTGTGGCAGGTACGTGGGTACCACCGCACAACTCCATGCTGTAGTTTTTATCAAAGGTGATAACACGCACGGTATCGCCGTATTTTTCGCCAAACAAAGCAGTAGCACCTTGCGCTTGTGCCTCAGCAATGGGGATATTGCGTTGCTCGTTCAATGCAATGTTTTCACGGATTTTTTGGTTCACCATACGTTCTACGGCAGCCACTTCCTCATCGGCCATTTTCGTAAAATGGGAGAAGTCAAAACGCAAGTAATCAGGGCCTACCAAGCTACCTTTTTGGTTCACATGGTCGCCCAAAACACGTTTTAATGCCGCATGCAATAAATGCGTAGCACTGTGATTATCAGCTATTAAAACGCGACGATCTGCATCTACTTTTGCCTCAAACACCGCTTCGGGGTTTTCGGGCAAACGGTCGGTAATGTGTATGATTAAATTGTTTTCTTTTTGAGTATCAACGATGTTTATTTTCTCGTTGGCACTTTGCAGGTAACCGGTATCGCCTACCTGCCCGCCGCTTTCAGCGTAGAAGGGAGTTTTATCCAACACTAACTGGAAAAACTCTTTGTTTTTGGCCGATACCTTGCGGTAACGCAATATGCGCGATTCAGCAGTAAGGGTATCGTAACCAACAAATTCTGTCCCATCGTCCTTCGACAAGCTTCGGACAGTAACCCAATCGTCTTTGGTAGTTTCAGCAGCTTTACGAGAACGGTCTTTTTGTTGTTGAAGCAGTTTATTAAAGCCATCGATATCAACCTCTCCATTAAGCTCTTTAGCAATTACCTGAGTCAGGTCTATTGGGAACCCAAATGTATCATATAATAGAAATGCAAATGGGGCATCGATTGATACATTAAAAATATTTTCAGTAATACCCTCAAAAATTTTGAGTTTTGTTAAGTTCTTGTGCTCTATTTCTGATATCCATAGTTCAACTACTTTAAAATCTTCATTCCCTATTGGTGTATATACCAGTTCTTTATCAGAAAGAATATCAAACGCTAGTTTTTCAGCTTCAAAATAAAAGCTAAAAATATGTTTGTTAATCTCGTAATTTAACTTGTACTCTATACCTTTTGAATCAAAAAACTCAAATAAGTTGCTAATCAGGCTACCTGTTACTTGAAGCTTTAATTGCTCTAACCCTTTTTCCAAAGTCCTCAAAAAACTGATTTCTTCTTCCAATACCACCTTCTGCACAAAATCCTGTTGTTGGCGTATTTCAGGGAAAGTAGCTCCAAATTCCTGTGTCAATATTGGCACCAACTCGTTAAAAAAGGGTTTGTTTAGGCCTAAAAAGCTATACCCATAACGCACGGCACGGCGCAAAATGCGGCGGATTACATAACCTGCGCCGCCGCTGCTCGGTAGTTGACCGTCGGCAATGGTAAAAGCCACAGCACGTATATGGTCAACAATTACACGGATGGCAATATCAGTTTTGGGGCTTCCGCCGGGTATGGCAGCAGGGTCGCCGCCTACATATTTTATTCCGCTAAGTGCTTCTACCTTGTTTATCAAGGGCATAAACACGGTGCTGTCGTAGTTACTGGTTTTGCCTTCAATAGCGCGTACCAAACGCTCAAAGCCCATCCCTGTATCTACGTGTTTATCGGGCAGTGGTTGCAGGCTGCTATCGGCCATGCGGTTGTACTGCATAAACACGTTGTTCCAAATTTCAATCACCTGCGGGTGGTCGTTATTCACTAATGTTTTACCGTCAACGGCTTGGCGTTCACTATCGGGGCGCAAATCAACATGTATCTCGCTACAAGGACCGCAAGGACCTGTATCGCCCATTTCCCAAAAGTTATCTTTTTTATTACCGTGTAAAATACGGTCTTCGGCAATGTATTTCTTCCAACAATCGTAAGCCTCTTGGTCAAACGCAAGGTTTTCTTTCGCATCACCTTCAAACACGGTTACATACAAGCGGTCTTTGTCCAGTTTGTACACTTCGGTAAGTAGTTCCCACGCCCACGCAATGGCCTCTTCTTTAAAATAATCACCAAAACTCCAGTTGCCCAGCATTTCAAACATGGTGTGGTGGTAAGTATCGTGACCCACATCCTCCAAGTCGTTGTGTTTACCGCTCACGCGCAAGCATTTTTGAGTATCGGCCACCCGTTTGTTAGGGGCTTGTTGATTGCCCAAAAAGTAATCTTTAAACTGGTTCATCCCCGCGTTGGTAAACATCAGGGTAGGGTCGTTTTTAATTACAAGAGGTGCCGATGGGACAATTTTGTGTCCTTTGCTTTCAAAAAAATCTAAAAACTGCTGCCTAATTTGTTGCGCGTTCATTGGTGCTATTTATGCGTTTACTGCGAAGGCGCAAAAATAAGGGAATTTGTGAGTTGTGAGAAGGCTGATTTGCAAGAATGTAAAAAAGCTTAGGGTCGGCTTAACTCACCCCTGATTTTTGTTTTGGCCTACTTTCAGATATTCGCCCTCTCTTTGCAAGAGAGTGGGAGTGTTGGCTATCAGGCAATGTTGAGTTGCTTGGCAGCAGCACCCTTCGGCAGGCTCAGGATGGGCAATCGCACTTGTTCGTCGTGCGTAAAGTCCCCTTTTAGGGGATTTAGGGGTGGGGTTGTTTCATATTAGAATTTCTTAATTAGCGTTTAGAATTTGTCTACTCAGCCGCACTCGTCTATTGTGCGTGATATTAGAGGTTAATTACAAATTACGTATCTTTGCAGACTTTAAAAAATGCAGAAATCAGTAGCCTTTTATACATTGGGTTGTAAGCTAAACTTTAGCGAAAGCAGTGCCATTGCCCGCCAAATGGAGGGGGAAGGCTTTGCCCGCAAAGAGTTTACCCAAGGGGCTGATTTGTATGTAATAAATACCTGCTCTGTAACGGATAATGCGGATAAAAAATGCCGCAAAGTGGTTAAAGAGGCGTTAAAGTATAATCCTGCTGCCAATGTGGTGATTATTGGGTGCTACGCTCAGTTGAAACCGCAGGAAATTGCCGAAATACCCGGCGTGGATATGGTGTTGGGTGCTGCAGAGAAGTTTAATCTGGCCCACCACTTAAAAGAATTGGGCAATGCTGAAAAAGCCATTGTGCACAACAGCCCGATTAAAGAGACGAATGTATTTGTGCCCGGCTTTTCGTTTGGCGACCGTACCCGTACTTTTCTTAAGGTGCAAGACGGCTGTAATTATTTCTGCTCGTTTTGTACAATACCTTTGGCACGTGGTTTTAGCCGCAGCGATACCATTGAAAAAACAGTGGAACAAGCCCGCAATGTAGCTCAAACAGGGGTGAAGGAAGTGGTGCTTACGGGAGTAAACATTGGTGATTTTGGCCGACAAAACGGGGAAACCTTTTTTGATTTGGTGCAACAGTTGGATAATGTGGAAGGGATTGACCGTTTCCGTATCTCGTCTATAGAACCTAATTTATTAAATGAGGATATCATTGATTTTGTGGCGAAGTCGCAAAAGTTTGTACCTCATTTTCATATTCCCTTACAAAGCGGCAGTAATAAGATTTTGAAGTTGATGCGCCGCCGTTATATACGCGAGTTGTATGCCGACCGTGTAGCACGTATTAAGGCTGCAATGCCTAATTGCTGCATAGGTGTGGATGTGATTGTTGGGTTTCCGGGTGAGACTGAAGAAGACTTTTTAGATACCTATCGTTTTATTAACGAGTTGGATATATCGTATTTGCACGTGTTCCCCTACAGCGAGCGTGAGAACACCACCGCTGTGCGTATGGAAGGGGTAGTGCCTCAAAAAGAACGTGGCCGTAGGGCAGAGATGTTACGCATCTTATCTGAGAAAAAACGCCGCAGCTTTTACGAGCAGCACATTGGCGGTACGTTTACAGTATTGTTTGAGGCCGAGGAAAACGGCGGTATGATGAACGGTTTTACCGAAAACTATATCAAGGTAAAAACGCCTTACGATCCGTTGCTGGTAAATGAACTGGTGGAGGTGAGACTAACTGGCATTGATGCCGACGGTGAAGTAACGGTGGAAGAAACGACCATTCCTGTAGCTCATTAATTCAAGCTATTTACAAGTGATTTTAAAACAGTGGGGTTGCCTACCTGCTGATGACCATTTTTGATACGGTAGTATTTCCGTTAACGGTAAAGGCAATTGTATAAATCCCGTTTGGTAATTCGCTAATGTTTATGGGGTTTTGCGGTTGCTTCTCTATATAGCAAGGCTGCCCTAATGGGTTGTAAATGGTTAACTCATCCACAATCCCCTCTATGTAAATAGTTTCATTGGCAGGATTGGGATAAGCGGTTACTCCTGTCTGTGCGTTGTCAACCCCTAACGATGAAGGAGGTTTAGGGTTGGTTGTCAATCGTTTCCAATCAAAATAAGCATATACGGGGTAGTGGTCAGAAGTGTTGTTGCTAAAATTAGCAATGTAATTTCCGGCATTGTCAAACACCTTTGATGATGCAGGAATGTACAAACTGTCCATGCTTTTTGCTATCATGATGTGGTCAATCATTTTATTGCCAAAAGCCCATGAGTTTTTGCCGGCATCCGTAAGTTGTTTGGTGGCAAAAAGGTAACCATCGTTCAAAAAATTACCGTAAGGGGTAGGCATATTGTTATAAAGCGAGGTATTCAAATCATCGTTCCAATCGCCCAGTATTATGTATTTCTTTCCGGCAAGGTATTGCTCAACATAGGTTTTTAAATGCCCCGCAGCTTCTTTGCGGCGATTGTACGAATCTTGCTTTTCAGTAGTATTACCGGTATGTGCCTTCATGTGTACTACAATACAGTACAGAGTGTCTACTCGGTCGTTTTGTTTAGTCCTAAGAGCCACTTGCAATGGTGGTCGCGTAGCAAAAGCACTGTTAGCATACTGGTTCAATATGTTTTTGCTTAAATCGGGTATCAACTCAAACATACTTTTCTTATATAGTAAGCACATTTTTTGTGTTGCCTGAAAGGTTGAGTTAATGCCGCCGTAGGTGCTAAACAAAGCATCGCTAAGGTTGAAAAAAGTATTGGCATTTGCCATTTCCTGCAAAGCAATAATATCAAACCCTGTTTGATTGATAACGGTTTTAACATTGTTAAACTGTAGGTTTTCGTCGGTAGGACCATAGCCGCTTTCACCCAGCCATTCCACATTCCAAGTGGCAATATCCAGCAAAGTATCGTTCCCCAATTTAGGTATTTGAGCAACTGCCGAAATCGAAACCATGGCGACCGCCAACACCAAACAAAACCGTTTAATCATACAGCGAAGGTACGGGTTTGAGATAGCTTAGGGAATAAATCCCTATGTTATTGATAATGATTGAGGGCTCAATTTTCTCAATAGAATCGGGTTTTATACCCGATGTCTTAGGTCATCATAGGGAATAAACCCCTATTTATTGATAATGATTGATGTTACAATACTCTCAGTCGAGTCGGGTTTTATACCCGACGTACAATGCAGAAACAAAAAAAGGCCGCCTTTTGGGCAGCCTTCATTATAAGTTTTAAAGAGATTACTTCTTCACGCGCTCCATGTATTCGGCAGTACGAGTATCAATACGGATGATTTCACCGGTATCAACAAATAAAGGAACGTTAACAATTGCACCTGTCTCAAGGGTAGCAGGTTTCAATGTGTTGGTAGCAGTATCGCCCCTCACACCGGGTTCGGTGTAGGTAATTTCAAGCTCAACAAATGTTGGAGGTTCAGCAGCAATTGGAGCATCGTCTTCAAAAGAAATCTTTACAGTCATTCCTTCTTTCATAAACTTAGCGCCATCGCCAAACATAATTTCGTCCACATATACTTGCTCAAAAGTGTCATTATCCATACAAACAAGGCTGTTGCCGTCTTTGTACAAATATTGCAGTTCGCGCACTTCTACACGTACAATTTCAACTTCTTCGCCGCTACGGTAGCGGTATTCAACTAATTTCCCTGTTTTTACGTTGCGCATTTTTGCTTGATAGAAAGCGCGCAAGTTTCCGGGTGTGCGGTGCATATACTCTATAAGTTGCACCAACTCGCCGTTGTGGCGCAAAAACATTCCTACTGAAACATCTGATGTATTTGCCATTGTGTAAATTTTGGAGGCAAAAATAAGTTTTACCATCTAATTGGCAAAACCCTGCCTGTTATAAACAGTTTCTATTTTAGAATTGAAGCTAAATCAGCGGGACTATAGTTAATAGACTTCATGGTTTTGTCGTCGCTGGTGCGGTACACAAGGTATAAGCCTTCTACCTCTTTATAATAGCAATCTTCGCCTTTTTTCTCTTTAAAATGCACAACAGTGGCTTGCGCTTCTTCTTCAGTTTGGCAGGCTTTGCTCATATTACTGCGTTGCACTTCGTCAAATAAAGCTTTAAACTTATGTCCGAGGCCAAACTCAAGTATTGCACCGCTCAGTACATACTGTATGTCGCACAAAGCATCGGCAATCTCTACTATTTTATTATCTGCAATGGCCTGGCGTAGCTCTTCTAACTCTTCGGCTATCAGGCTCACGCGCAATTCGCTACGGGCGGCACTGGGTATGGCAGGTTGTTCAATAATGGGATGGCGGAAAGTGCGGTGAAATTCTGCTACTTGTTTAAGGCTTTGTGGTTGTTCCATGCCTCAAAAATAGTAAGCAACACAGCGTGTGTTTTTTACATTTTATTAACAAAAACAGATTGAGAAGGGGAGCAGCGGGGCGGGTAAGATTAATCCAGCACCCTGCGGATGCCCATAAAACGCTTTTTGTAATACGGGGTTTGGTTGGTAGAGTATGATATACCCAAATTTACCGAGGCATGGATAAAATAAATTGTGCCGTCTTTTATTTCGGTAATGATACCAACGTGGCCGGGACGTTTTGAACGTGAGTTGCGACCTGTGAAGTAAATAATATCACCGGGGCGGGCATCTTCTTTATCCACTTCTTTACCTATGGTACGAACTGCAGATGATGAGGGCGAAGTTTTATACCCGAATTTTCCGAATACATAATATACAAAGCCCGAGCAATCAAAACCTTTTGGGGTTTTGCCACCACTGCGATAACGGGTACCTAAGTAATTATCAGCGTAATCTAAAAGAGAATCAGTAAGAGAACAAGGTACATATACGAGACTATCAGCTACCTCAGAGCTATCGGCAGGAGTATTGGCTGTGCGCCCGAATGCCGAAACCGACATTAACAAGGCCACAAGCGTAGCTAGTGCGTATATGTATAACTTACTGTACAAGAACTTAAACCGTTTTTAAGTCGGTAACAATTAATCGTTGGCAAATATAAGGCCAAAAAGAGGTATGAGAAAATTTTATAGGGTGTAACTCCCCTTACAGTTATTCATAATTTTTCCACAAGAGGTTAAAATAGAGTGGTTTCGGCAGTTTTATTTTTTGTTTTTTTGAAAAAGGGAATACAGTAACGGTATGGGTTTTAAAACGGTACATTGTCTCAAATTGGTAACTGATTATCCAATATTGAGAGATTAAAACCACGATAGTTCAACTATTTTTCACTTTGTTAATGCAAAACCTTATTTTTGCCGTCCTGTAAAAAATCGTATTTATTAGACTATATGGAAAACCTTATCTACCTAATACCCGCACTTGGCGTGGTTGGATTGCTGGTGATGGCCATCAAATCAGCATGGGTGAGCAAGCAAGACGCGGGCGACGAAAACATGAAAGAATTGGCAGGTTACATTGCCAAAGGTGCAATGGCCTTTTTGAAAGCCGAATGGAAAGTACTCTCTTACTTTGCTGTTATTGCTGCGGTATTGCTGTTTTGGAGTGGTACAATTCCGGCAGCCAATTCAAGCCCACTAATTGCAGTAGCATTTTTAATTGGGGCGGTTTTCTCTGCAGTAGCCGGTTACATAGGTATGAATATAGCTACCAAAGCTAACGTGCGTACAACACAAGCGGCACGTACCAGCCTTGCACAAGCACTTAAAGTATCATTTACCGGTGGATCGGTAATGGGCTTGGGTGTTGCAGGTTTGGCAGTTTTGGGTCTTGGCTCATTGTTTATCTTATTTTATACAATGTTTGTTGGCGAAAACGGAAACGTTAACGGTCCTGATATGGCAAAAGCCCTTGAAGTACTTGCTGGTTTCTCGTTGGGTGCTGAAAGTATAGCCTTGTTTGCACGTGTGGGCGGTGGTATCTATACCAAAGCTGCCGACGTAGGTGCTGACCTTGTAGGTAAAGTTGAAGCAGGTATCCCTGAGGACGATGTTCGTAACCCTGCTACTATTGCCGATAACGTAGGAGATAACGTAGGTGACGTTGCCGGTATGGGTGCTGACCTTTTCGGTTCTTATGTTGCTACCATTCTTGCTACCATGGTATTAGGCCGCGAAATTGTTTCGGCTGATAACTTTGGCGGTATGGCTCCTGTATTGCTGCCAATGTTAATGGCAGGTTTGGGTATCATATTCTCTATTATAGGGATGATGTTTGTGAAAGTGAAAGATGATAAAGGTGATGTACAAAAAGCCCTTAACATGGGTAACTGGTCATCAATTATCATTACCGGTATAGTATCTTATTTCCTTGTAATGTGGATGCTACCCGAAAACCTTTCAATCCGTGGATATGAATTCACCAACATGAATGTATTTTGGGCCATCTTATTAGGTCTAGTAGTAGGTACTTTAATGAGTATCATTACTGAATACTATACTGCAATGGGAAAACGTCCTGTGCTTTCAATCGTTAAACAATCAGGTACAGGTCACGCTACCAACATTATCGGTGGTCTTTCAGTAGGTATGGAAAGTACCGTGTTGCCTATATTAGTATTGGCAGGTGGTATTTACGGCTCATACGCTTTGGCCGGTTTGTACGGTGTGGCTATTGCAGCTGCCGGTATGATGGCTACTACTGCTATGCAGTTGGCAATTGATGCTTTTGGTCCTATTGCTGATAACGCAGGTGGTATTGCTGAAATGAGCCAACTACCCGAAGAAGTTCGCGGACGTACTGATAACTTAGATGCTGTAGGTAATACTACTGCTGCAACCGGTAAAGGTTTTGCCATTGCTTCAGCAGCGCTTACCTCATTAGCACTGTTTGCTGCCTTTGTGGGTGTTGCAGGCATTGATGCTATAGATATTTACAAAGCAAATGTATTGGCCGGTCTGTTTGTAGGCGGTATGATACCATTTATATTCTCTTCATTAGCAATTGCTGCGGTAGGTCGCGCTGCTATGGATATGGTGAACGAAGTTCGTCGCCAGTTCCGCGAAATACCAGGTATTATGGAATACAAAGCCAAGCCTGAGTATGAAAAATGCGTAGAGATTTCAACCAAAGCTTCTATCCGTGAAATGATACTACCCGGTGCTATTGCACTTATAGTTCCTGTAATTGTAGGCTTTATCTTCGGCCCTGAAGTATTGGGAGGGGTGTTGGCCGGTGTTACTGTTAGCGGAGTGTTGATGGGTATGTTCCAAAGCAATGCAGGAGGAGCATGGGATAACGCAAAAAAATCGTTTGAAAAAGGCGTTGTGATAAACGGCGAAACTTTCTACAAAAAATCAGAACCTCACAAAGCATCGGTAACCGGTGATACAGTGGGTGATCCTTTTAAAGATACATCAGGTCCTTCAATGAACATTTTGATTAAATTGATGTCAATCGTTTCATTGATTATTGCTCCACACATTGCTGTAAACGGCGGTCATGGTGCAAGTGCTGATGATTGCTGCACAGACGGTGGTAAAGCTAAAACTGAGGCTTGCTGCTCAATGGATGGACACCATGCAAGTGCAAACGCTAAATGCGATATGGACAAGTGCATGGAAATGACTCCCGAAGAGTGTACTGCTTATTGCGATAGCGTTGGTTGCAGCCCTGAACAAAAAGCTGAGTGTGTGAAACACGCTAAAGGCAAAAAAGACGGTGCTACCGACCCTCATCATCACGATGGAGATCATGGTGACCACAAACACTAAGATTAACTTTTATTAAATCTATACAAACCCCGCCCAGCAGCGGGGTTTTTTGTTTGTTAAAGCGAAATATCACTCAATACTCCGTCATTTCGAGGTCTCCCGAAGCAATCTCACCCCTAAATCCCCTAAAGGGGACTTTCCCCAACGACGGGTAAGTGCGGCGGTTTCCCTCCTAGGGTAGGCTTGCGGGTTGGTAAGGAGGGACTAAGGGAGGTGTCAAACGGATTGCTTCAAAACCCAAAAGCGGTTTTTCGCAATGACGATAGACAGGCATACGTGCGGTTGCCCACCCTGAGACTGTCGAATGGTGCGGCTGGTAAACGCTTTCTTGTTTACTTAAGTGCTAACAACGGATTACTAATAACCAATAACTGTTAACCAACAACTACGTAGGATTTGCTAAGCATATCTCCCCGCAAATTCTTACCTTCGCTACAAGTTGATGTTTGGAAATAACAGGCAGGCACAAATGTTGCTGCTGTTTTTATCCCTACGAAAACCTTACACACACAATGGCTAAAAAGACCAAGTACTTTTTCGACCCACATAGTCTTACGTATGAAATTGCCCATACCAGTTGGGGTAAAATGGCGTTGCGTGTATTTGGTTTTTTGAGTGCATCGGCGGTGTTGGGTGCTATAATTATGGCGGTGTCGTACACTTATTTCAGTTCGCCCAAAGAGAAAATACTGGAAGACAGGCTTGATGAATACAGGTTACAGGTATCGCTCTATGAAAAAACCGTGGATGAGTTATCAGCCTCGCTTGAACAACTGAATAAACGCGACGAGGAAATATACCGCGTAGTGTTTGAGGCTCCTCCGTTGCAAGACAGTACTAAGAACCCGCAAAGCATTTTTGAACGTTATAAAAATAAGGTGGGGTTGGACGAAGAGGATAATATGGAGCGGATGAAGACCAAGTTGGCTAATCTTGCTTCAAGAATGAAGGTGCAATCGGCATCGTTTGATGATATTTTAGAACGTGCCAAACGCAAGCAGGATATGCTGGCAAGCATACCTGCCATACAACCCATTTCAAACAAAGAGCTTGACCGTGTGGCATCAGGTTTCGGGTATCGTATCCATCCCATTTACAAAACGGTTAAAATGCACTCGGGCATGGATTTTACGGCCAGTAAGGGTACTCCTATTTATGCCACAGGAAACGGTACAGTTACTTTTGCAGGCTATAACGAAGGCTATGGCTATCATGTGATTATTAATCACGGCTACGGTTACGAGAGTTTATATGCCCACATGACGAAGATAGAGGCCAAGCAAGGCCAAACCATTAGCAGGGGACAGCGCATAGGCACAGTGGGCTCATCGGGCTTATCAACCGCACCGCACTTGCATTACGAGATTATTAAAAACGGAGATAAGGTAAATCCTGTACACTTTTACTACAACGATTTGTCGCCCGAGGATTACGAACGTATTAAAGAACTGGCTGCGGCCAATAACCAATCATTTGACTGATGCTGCCTGAAGAAGAAAACCCCGACAAAATGTATTATTCTATCAGCGAGGTTTCTACCATGCTGAACGTGAATGCTTCGCTCATCCGCTTTTGGGAAAAGGAGTTTGATGTATTGCGTCCTAAAAAGAACAGCAAAGGAAACCGTCAGTTTACCCGTGATGATGTAGCTAATTTGCGATTGATATACCATTTGGTGAAGGAGCAAGGCTATACATTGCAGGGAGCTAATGAGAAATTGAAGCTGGATAAAGGCCAAGGCACCAAAAAGGTGGAGATTATAGACAGCTTGTATAAGATACGCAACTTATTAACCGATATTAAAGACATACTGGACAAGGAAGCCAAATGAAATACATTGTAACCTCGTTATTAATCGCTTTTACACTTTTTAACGCTACAGCACAAGTAGAAACCTACCCCACATCACACGATACCTCTTTGCGTGTGGTAACAGTAATTGGAGTAGGGGATATGATGCTGGGCACCAATTATCCCAGCGAAAAACATTTGCCCCCAAACGATGGTAAAAATCTGTTGGACAGTGTGCGTGAAATTTTGCTGGATGCGGACATCACTTTTGGTAATCTTGAAGGCACGTTGGCCGGTGATAAGGGCAAGGTGAAAAAATGCAGTAATCCAAAAGTGTGTTATGCTTTCCGTTCGCCCGTCCATTATGCAAAGTATTACAAAGAGGCAGGATTTGATTTGTTGAGTATTGCCAACAACCATAGTGGTGATTTTGGTGCCGAAGGCCGTGAAATTACCATGACTACTCTTGAGGAATACGGCATACAGTACGCGGGTTTGCTAAGCTGCCCAACAACGGTAATTGAAAAAGACGGTATTAAATACGGCTTGGCCGCTTTTGCACCCAATAGCGGAACGGTAAGTATTAAGGATATTGAAGGGGCAAAAGCTATTGTAGCTGCCTTGGATAGTTTGTGCGATATACTGATTGTATCGTTTCACGGGGGTGGTGAAGGCCGCGACCGACAACACGTAACCCGTGATACCGAAATGTTTATTGGTGAGAACAGGGGCAATGTGTATGAGTTTAGCCACGCAGTGATTGATGCAGGTGCAGACATTGTTTTCGGGCACGGTCCGCACGTTACCCGCGCAATGGAACTATACAACAACCGGTTGATTTGCTATAGTTTGGGCAATTTTGCCACCTACGACCGTTTTAGCCTAACTGCCGAAAGCGGAGTTGCACCGATAGTAAAGGTTACAACGGATACAAAAGGAAATTTTATAGGAGCGAAAATCACCCCGATAAAACAAATGGGAGAGGGAATACCTGTGATAGATGCCGAAAAGCAATGGGCCTTGAAACTGCTACAAGAACTTACCAAAGCTGATTTCCCTCAAACACCTTTATTGATTGGCGACGACGGCGAGGTAGTGAAAAAGCAATAATTGTTGAACTTGCCTATGAAATGTTGAGCTTGCCGAAACAAGGATATAAACCAAAAAAGCCCCAAAACGGGGCTTTTTTATCATATAAAGTTTAAATTCTTATCGCATGGTTGAGCCATACTTAGCTTGCCAATCCATCACACCGCCCAACAAATTGCGAACGTTAGTGAAACCGATTGAACCAAGGTATGCTTTTGCCTGACCGCTGCGGGCACCACTGCGGCAGTGTACAATTATTTCTTCGCCTTTAAGGTCTTCCAACTCATCCACTACGGTAGGCAATGTACCCAATGGAATAAGGCGGCCGCCAATATTAAACTCTTCGTATTCGTGAGGTTCACGCACATCGATTACAATAAGGTCTTCACCGTTATCCATGCGCGTTTTTAATTCTTCGGAGGTAATGTCCATATACTATTTACTGTTTTATGAATTTAGTCGTATTAAATCCTATTGAAGGATTATGTAAAGTTAAAAAATATAATCCGTTTGGCAATATACTGATGGGCAGTGTATTTGTTTCAAAAGTGTTTATAACCCCTGTGTTAATAGTTTTTCCTGCTATATCCGTAATAGTATAGGTGTATATATCTTGTTGTGCAATATCTATTGTGATTACAGTTGAGGCAGGATTAGGATACACGTTTATTACATTATATTTTTTTACTGTAATTGGTTTTATACCTACCAAAGTTGTGTCTTTAATAAAGTTTTTACCCACGTGCGGGCGCATCATCAATGTGCCGGGTATTTCTGATAAATACCATTTTCCAGTGGTATTAAAATATAAACCGGGATTGCCTATTGCCTTGCGATAACTGGTGTAATTCCTATCCCAGCCTACGTTTAAGTGGAAGGTAGATGTTTGCACCCAGCCAATGTAAAACTCTCCTTTTACTGCAATGGCACTATCCAAAACATACGTATGATATCCGTTAATAGAATCGGTATAGGTAGGATAGGTCACTAATTTAGTGTACAACAGTTCTTCTTGTGAGCCATTTGGAGTGATACTTTGCCATACAGCAAGGTTAAAGGCTCTCTTAATAGTATCCTCTGCCTGAAAATAATATACCGAAATTGCCCGCAAACTATCGGGTTTATTAAGCCTGAAACGGTAGGCAATTTTGCCTGAACCTCGTTTTAGCCCGTAACCTGTTTCAGCAGTACCATCGTCGTAGGCATAATAATTGGCAAACGTAAATTTACGGGTAACAGAATCATTGGCAATTCTAAAGTTGGCTCCTGTAATTTTTAAAAATTCAGCAGCAGTAAATGTTACTGTATCCTCAGTGCGGGCAACAGCATTGTAATTTGAAGCGAAACCAAAGCCTTTTTCGCTAAACGGGTCGATTGAAAAACCGCTACCGGGCTGGTTAACTACCAAATTACCTGCATCGTCACGTACTTGTCGGTTAAAAACATCAACCGTGCGGCCTTGGTCAAATAAATTACTTAAATACCCTCTTGTACTGTCGGTAATCTCCAGTGATTCAAAAGTTTTGAATTGGTCGTAGGGCATTTCTTGATATTCGCTTAAAAACGACATGGGTTTTTGCGAAACCGCAACATCAGCAAAAACACTGTCTGCTGCCGTGCGGTTGCGTTCCATATAAATGTAATCAAGGTGCCATTGGCCTACTCCGCCTATGTAGCTTTGATAATTGATAAAACGGAATTGGAAACCTGCATGGAAATACTCGGGAGCTTCAAGTTTTAAAATAGCGGGTTTGAAATTACTTAACGCAATACCTGGGGTAGACCATACGGTGTACCAAAACCCTAAGTTGTTTTTAAATTGTAGAATTAAAGAGTCTTTGCCTTGTAATGGTTGAAAACTCAAGCCTTGTGCTTGATAAAAAAAGCTCAGGTAAATATTGTTGCCGCTGCTATACGCAGAAATATCAATGGGTTGTGAAGTAAGAGTGTCGCAAGGGCCGTGTATATCCGCACGAATGTTTAAATAGGGACGGCCTGTACTGTCCAATGCGTCCAGCGTAGCAACTCCTATGCTTGGGGCTTTTACCGGAAAATCAGTATTTACATACGCCAAACGGTTGGTCCAGCGGTTTTCATCGGGGAAAACCTCACCCTTAGAAAAATCTTCAAAAAAGGGTAATAACAACGTATCTGTAATACCGCTTTTGCGTATAAAAGTTGAATTTTTATGCTGCAATTGCTGCTTAAGTGTTGGATTTGCCGTAAGAGGTACCAGTACCTCATCATTTAGCTGCGCATTTACACCAACACCAATACATATAAGGGCTATTGCGCCCGTTAGCTTTTTAAACATTATTAGTCGCTTTGCTTTAAGAACAAATCAATTTCCTGCCCAATATAAGCGCCTCTGCCTGCTTCAGGGGTTTGGCGGTATATTTTGGCCGTTATTTTATCGGTAACGTTTTTATCGTACGATACCGCACCTATATTTAACCCTAAAAGGCTCAATTCTATTGTGGCTTCGTCTAAAGTTAATCCTACTAAGTCGGGCATTACGATGTTTTTATCGCTTGCATCTTCACCTTTGCTGATTACCAAATCAATTTTACTGCCTTTTTCAATTTCGTCACCCGGACTTATCCTTTTACCATTGTGGCTTATACCCAATACCCTGTTTACCGATAAATCGGCACGAGTGGTTATTTCACCCACCTCTAATCCTTCGGCAGTAAGTTTGCTCACCGCTTCACGCAGGCCAATATCCAAAATGTCAGGCACCTTCACAATAGGTACAGGACGGGCGTTGATGGTAAGGTACACAATGCGGTTTTTCTTCACCTTAGTGCCTTCGGCAGGGTTTTGGTCAACCACTTGGTTGGGTTTCGCCTTTGGCATATACACTGAGTCAAACACTACATAACGCAAGTCTTTTTCATCCAGTAAACGGGTGGCTTCGTCATACACCAAACCTTTTGCTTTAGGGACTGGTAAACTTTGCCCGTGGTTGGTCATAAATTTCAACAACCAATTAACCAGCAACAAAAAAAGCAGCAATGATGCTATGCCTATGAGCAGTTTTGCCCACCATTTTGAATGTAAAAAGCCCGTTACGAATTTATTTGCCATCAGTTTGCTTGCTGCGCATTGTTTTTGGTGAAACCGTATTGTAATATTTTATCAATAAAATCATAAGGCATATACCCGTTTAGTGCACTTTGGTGGAAGATGCAAGTTGCGGGAGTCATACCGGGCAACGAATTTACTTCAATAAATATTACTTCCACTTGGTTGTTATGGTGCACTTTTACAAAAGCATCTATCCGCGCATAGCCTTCAATGTTCAACAATTTTGCGGCACGTTCCAACTCTGTTTTTACAGCATCGGCAATGTAACGGTCTTCTGTAGGCTCTTTTGAATAACGCGCAGGGGTAATGTTTTGCCCTTGTCCCGCCAAAAATTTCTCTTCTAATGATAAGATTTCTTTTTCGGCCAGTGTTTCGCTCGGCTCAAACATTTCATAGCGTATTCCGCCGTTTTCAGTTCGGTGGGTTAATAAACCGCCTGTTACTTCTAAAAATATCTTAGCATCCGATTTGTCAATGAACTTTTCGGCCAAGAAGTAGCTTTTACGCGGAAACTCTTCTTTGGGTAATAGTTTCAACCGTTGCTCCAATTCAGGTTCGCGGGCTTCAGTTTCTCTAAACATCAATCGGGCAAACGCATCCAACTCCTCGCGGGTTTTTATTTTCTTCACAGCACTGCTGCAACCGTCGTCAGCAGGTTTTGCAATCATGGGCAAGCCTGTAACTGACAGTATTTTATCGTAAAATGCTGCGCTATCAGTTGCCCAATCTTCTTTTTTTGCCAATACGTGCGGTGCTACAGAAAAACCGTTGGCGGCCAGCAACTCAGCCGTATCGTATTTATTTATGGTGATTTGTGAGCTGTAATAGCCAGAGCCGTTATAGGGCAATCCTACTTTTTCAAGTTGTACTTGCAAGCTCCCGTCTTCTCCCGGTCTTCCGTGCAAAGCAATAAATACACCATCAGCCAGCTGTGCCAGTTGCTCAAAGCCAATTAGGTGCGGAGCTGCATCGTGCTTTTGTCCGTTGCCAAAACGTTGCAAAACGGGCAAGCATTCGTCAGCTATTTTTTGCAAATAGGGGTTAGGGTGATAGTTTTTCACCTTTTCTGCAATATCATCAGCATTGTCTTTCAGCATCATGCTCACCGGTACTAAGTACATTTGGTAAGCATCATCACTGCCTGTTAAAAACACAGGTACGGGAGTGTATTTGGGCGATGAAGAAAGCTTTTCGTAAATATTGCGGCCACTTTCCATAGAGATGTGTCGCTCGGTAGAGTAACCGCCCATAATTACGGCAATGCGTTTCTTTTCTTGGGCTTGGTTTGCGGTACTGTCCAATTCAGTCTTTAGGCGGTCATACACAGCCTTGTAATGAAAGTTTTCCATGCTGGTTTCAGCACGTTCTTTCAAGCTTGTGTAAAGTATGAAGGTTAAGAACTGTGAAGGGTTCAATCCTATTTCAGCCGCTTGGTGGAAGAAGAACGACGAAGGCATCATACCCGAAGTGGTATTCGGGTCGTTCAAGAATATTTTTCCTTCAGCCGTAATAAACCCATCCAAACGGGCATACGTATTAAATCGGAAGTAACTATACAGGTGTTGTGCCTTTTGGCGGATAGCTTCTATTTGTGCATCGGGTAAGTCAATAGGGGTTACTTTGCGTGATAAACCTGGCAAATATTTTGAGCGGTAATCAAACACCTCCTGTCCCTTTACAATTTCAGTGGGAGGGAGTGCAACGGGCTTTCCATCCAAACCTCTGATAACAATACACGAAAACTCACGCCCTTTTACAAACTCTTCTATCAGCACCTCGCTCTCGTTTTGCAGTGCTTGCAAAACTACATGGGGCGCATTTTGTAATTCGCTCTCAAGGGTGTGCAGCACATCGTCGGGCAGGTCAATCAGGCTGTTGTTAAATAACAAAGGCAATCCTAATCCTTCACGTATATCACATACTGAGCGTACGTATTCAATCTTTTGAAATTGGTTTAGTTGGTTCCATTCAAATGCAGTAACGGTAATATTAAAGAACGCTTTATCAATAGCCGCTGCTAATTCATCAGCCGTTTTTACTACACTAACTCCCAATGAAGAACCTTGATTGGCAGGCTTCACTACCAACGGGTAGGTAAGTGAATCAGTATTTATTGAACGGCTTTCTTCCCAGCGGGTACGGGTTACTAAAGTGTAATTGGGCGTATCAAATCCGCCTGCCTGCAAAAATTGTTTTTGTATGGCCTTGCTGATACCAATAGCTGAGGGTAGTATTCCTGAACCGGTATAGGGTATTTTCAGCCATTCAAGCATTCCTTGTATGGTACCGTCTTCGCCGTAACTGCCGTGCAAGGCTAAAAAAGCAATATCAATCAGTTGGGGTAATTCGTCAACGGTAACCCTGCGGCCTATTTGGCCTATAATGGCATCATAGTTTAGTTTGCCGCTTTTCACATCGGCTTCTAAACTCTCAATATAAACCTGAAAATTGTATTGGGTTTCGGGAAGGTATTGAACGGGCGGGTAAAAATCACGGATGCTTCCTTTGTATATCAGTTCTTTGTTTAAAAGAATAAGGGTATTGAAGCTATCTACAAACAATGGAACAGGTGTAAACAATAACTTATTAAGGTTATCATATACCGTTCTACCGCCAGAAAACGATACTTCCCTTTCGCGGGATGCCCCGCCGAAAAATATTCCAACTTTTATCACGGCGCAAAGATACGTTTTGCTTGCTATTGGTGGTTAGTGATTAGTTGTTTGTATCTATTGATAGAGAAACAGTAAGTAATGTGTGTTTATTTCGTAATAGTAAATACAAATTTTGCACCGTGTTGCACATTATCATCCACCCACACAACACCGTTGGCTTGCGTTACTAATTTTTTTACAATAGAAAGCCCTATGCCGTAGCTATCTTCTTGCGGGGTTTTAATACTTTCAAACAAATCAAATATTTTATTACGGTCTTTTTTTGGAATACCCGGTCCGTTATCTGCTACTGAAACCTCAAAAAAACTGTCTCTGTCAGCGCATTGTATTTCTAATTCGCAAACAGGTTTATCGTTGTGTTTGATTGCATTGTTGATAAGGTTGCCCAAAATCTGTTTTAGCGCAACGCTGTTGTATTGCACTGTGGGCATTTGTGGCGGGTAATTAATAATTACAGCATTGTTTACGCTATACTCTTGGGCTATTTGGCTGCACACATCATGTAAGTCAATTTCTTCAATCTGTACATTATTAAAATTGGTACGCGAATAATCTAAAATCCCGTTTACCATGTTGCGGGTTTGTTCATTGATAGTTTTTAGCAAAGCAACGTACTGTTTTAAGGCATTGTTTTCTACGTTTTCTAATTCGTTTTCAATCAATGTTATCAATGAATGCGCTGAGCTTAGCGGCGATTTAATATCGTGGGCAACTGTAAAACAAAAACGTTCAAGGTTTAAGTTGGTTTCTTCCAACATAGATTTATTAACCACATTTGCTTCCAGTTCTTCGCTCAGCATATTCAACCCAAAAGCCACCACATCAATAGGGTTGTCTGTAATAGCAGTCTCTAATCGTTTCGAGAAATTAAGACTTGCCATAGCGCCTATCATCTCTATAAGCTCATTAATGCGCTTTTCTTCAATATGTATGTCCATTTATAAAAATGTTTTGAGCCACTCCATGGCTTTTGTTTCATCTTTGAATAGTTTAACGGGAAACTTGGTTTTATTAAGTCCCAGAAAAAAATTACCAATTAATTGCGATAGGGCAGATTCTACTAATAATGCGCATGCGCTTTGTACTTCAGCTATTTGATCATTTGCTAAAAACGCACGGGCATCTCTTGTTGCTCCTTTCGACATTCTTATATCAACAAAAACAGGCGCAGGAAGTTTTGGTGCCAATGCCCTAACGGCATCAATATTCTCAATTACATCATCAAGTTGCATAAATGCATCTTTATGTACAATACATTTAATTATTCCCGAATCATCACGGTAAATAGTTTCTGTATTTGTAATAGTTTTCATCATTGTGGTATTGCTTGCCTTTCCAATTCAAAAGTAATTATAAAATACTGAACGTTAATTGCAATGTTTTGTTAGAAACGGCTCATTTAATAACGGATTAACAAATTGGCCTGATTTGTGCGCGGTAAATGGCTTTGTACCGAAATAGTTCGCAACAAAACCTTAAATCAATACATTTGCCGTTACAACAATGAAACGTAGCACTGTTTTCCTATTCATACTCCTGTTATTCAGCGTAAGTGCAAAAGCACAAAACTCGCCCCAATACAATTCAGCAGAAATACTGCAAAAGCTATACAAGCTAAACACAGTTGGCTCGGTGCTGTATGTAGCCGCCCATCCTGACGATGAAAACACCCGATTGCTGGCCTATCTTGCCAACGAACGCAAGTTACGAACGGGTTATCTATCGCTTACCAGAGGTGACGGTGGACAAAACCTGATTGGTAAAGAATTGGGAGAACAACTGGGCTTGATACGCACCCAAGAGTTGTTGGCAGCACGACGTACCGATGGGGCTGAACAGTTTTTTACCCGTGCAAATGATTTTGGGTATAGTAAAAACCCGCAAGAGACGTTTGGGTTTTGGAACAAAGACAGCATACTGGCTGATGTGGTATGGGTGATTCGTAATTTCAGACCTGATGTGATAATATGCCGTTTCCCTACTGATGGCAGGGGAGGACACGGGCATCATACCGCTTCGGCAATATTGGCAGAAGAAGCTTACGAAGCCGCTGCCGACCCTAACCGTTTTCCCGAGCAATTACAGTATGTGCAGGTATGGCAAGCCAAACGGGTGTTTTGGAACTCATACAATTTTGGCACCACCAATACCACCTCCCCAGAGCAAATGCAACTGAACGTAGGCTTGTTTAACCCGCTGCTGGGTAAAGGGTACGGAGAAATTGCTGCCGATAGCCGCTCTAACCACAAAAGCCAAGGCTTTGGCTCAGCAAGGGGCAGGGGCGAGGTGATTGAGTATTTTCAACAAATAAAAGGCGACTCAGTAAGTCGCGACTTGTTCGAAGGCATTAACCAAACATGGGAAAGGCTTGCCGGAACTAAAAAAATCCAAAAGCAGATTGATAAAATAATTGAAGAGTTTAAACCGCAATCGCCTGAACGTTCGGTTAGCGGACTGGTGGCATTATACAAAACCCTGCAACAATTAGATGAGACCGATGCCGCGTTGCGGTACTGGAAAGCCCAAAAGCTGAAAGAAACCGAAACACTCGTACTTACCTGTGCAGGATTATGGATGGAAGCATACGCCGCTGATTATACAGCCATACCGGGGGAGCAAATAACTCTCACCTCGCAATGGGTAGTTAATAGTGGGGTAAATGTTGAACTTAAAAAACTAAATTATTTCGGTCAAACGGATACGCTGGTTAATCAGTTATCGGCTATAAACAAGAAGGGAGAATATTTCCCTAAACTGTACTCATACATTCATAATGACAGGCTACCAGCCAACACACCCTACTCAACACCGTATTGGTTGCGTGATAATCACACGTTGGGGCTGTATGCTGTTAACGACTTATTAATGATAGGCAAACCTGAAAACGACCCACAGTTGACAGTAACGTTTTACGTAAGTATTGATGGGTTGGAATTGGCTGTTAAACGCCCCATGGTGTACAAATATACCGACCCAGTAAAAGGCGAAGTGTACCGTCCGTTAGAAGTATTGCCGCCTGCAACGGTGAATATTGCCGAACAATCGTATGTGTTTGGAGATACAACCCCGCAAACCGTTAAGTTTATTGTAAAGGCTAATAAAAATAACGTACAAGGCACCTTAAAAGCCGAAATACCCGCTGGTTGGCAAATCACCCTCAAGAATGCCTCTTTTTCTATTGCTAATAAAGGCGAAGAGCAGGTGTTAGAAGCAGTATTACGTGCCACTCCAAACAGCGTGAGCAGCAGTATTATAGCCTCGATAAAAATTGAAGGGAAAACCTATAACAAGGCCATACAACGTGTGCAATACGACCACATCCCGTATCAATTTACCCTAAGTGATGCCGAAGCTAAATTGGTTAGCATTCCACTGCAAAAAACTAATATTACCATTGGATACATACCCGGTGCCGGCGATGAAGTGGCTAATTGCCTACGTTTAATAGGCTATAAAGTGGTAGACCTTACCGACGATATGCTGGCTAACGATGATTTGAGCAAATACGGAGCAATTATAACCGGAATACGAGCCTACAATACCAATGCCCGTTTGTTGCAACTTAACAACCGCATCAACGAGTATATAAACAACGGTGGTAATTTTATCGTACAATACAATACCAACAGCAGGGTGGGTCCTTTTGCTGGTAAAATCGGTCCGTATGATTTCACCATTTCACGCAGCAGGGTAACCGATGAAACCGCTTCGGTTAAATTCCCCAATCCTGAACATCCGGCACTAACCTATCCCAACAAAATCGGTGATACTGACTTTGAAGGCTGGGTGCAAGAGCGCGGTATTTATTTCGCAACAGAGTTGAACGAAAACTTTGTCCCTGTGTTGGAGATGGCCGACCCCAACGAAGAAGCACAAACGGGTAGTTTGATTATAGCCCCTTACGGCAAAGGAAACTTTGTATATACCGGACTTTCGTTTTTTAGAGAATTGCCCGACGGTGTACCCGGAGCGTACCGTTTGTTTGTGAATTTACTTAGCCTCCCTCAAAACAAATAATGCAGGAAAACGAAGAAAAACCACCGTTTTTAAAATCTTGGGTCAATGTGTACGCATTGGTAGCAGGCACTTTGATAGTGCTGATGGTATTGTTTTACCTGTTTAGCGAGTATTTTAAATGAGTTGGATTGATTGGGTGGTATTAGTAGGAACCTTGCTGTTCATAGCCCTTTACGGGATGTGGAAAAGCAGGGGAATGCGCAATATTGAAGGTTACCTGCTGGCCGATAAAAAACTGCCTTGGTACCACGTGGGACTTTCAGTAATGGCAACACAGGCAAGTGCTATCACTTTTCTTTCAGCACCGGGATTGGGATATGCTGATGGTTTGCGCTTTGTGCAATTCTATTTCGGGTTGCCGCTGGCCATGATTGTGATATGTATTGTTTTCATACCCATCTTTAAAAACCTAAACGTTTATACTGCCTACGAATACCTCGAAAACCGTTTTGACATAAAAACGCGGTCGCTCACTGCCTTTTTATTCCTGTTGCAGCGCGGGTTATCAACGGGTATAACCATTTATGCACCTGCAATTATTCTCTCAAGCATATTAAACATAAGTATTATATACACCACCTTTATTATGGGCGGTATCGTGATACTTTATACGGTGTATGGCGGTACAAAGGCCGTTTCTTACACCCAAATGTTCCAGATGATTATCATCTTTTCAGGGCTGTTTATGGCCGCGTTTATGGTGGTGTATATGTTACCCCAAGGTGTGGGCTTTACCGATGCCTTGCACATTGCCGGAAAAATGGGGAGAACCAATGCAATAGATACTACTTTCGACCTTAACAACCGCTACAATATATGGTCGGGCATCATTGGCGGGTTCTTTTTGCAGTTATCGTATTTCGGCACCGACCAGTCGCAGGTAGGTCGTTATCTTACAGGGAGTTCCGTTAGTCAAAGTCGTTTAGGTTTGGTAATGAACGGGTTAGTAAAAATCCCCATGCAGTTCTTTATCCTGTTGATTGGCGTATTGGTTTTCACCTTTTACCAGTTTCATACACCGCCTGTGTTTTTTAACAGTGTTGAAGTGAACTCTGTTGAGAATAGCAAGTATGCACGGCAGTTTAAACAGCAAGAGGAGTTATACCAAAACACCTATACCGAACGCAGGCAATACGTGGATGGTTTGGTTGATGCATTGCACACGGACAATCAATCAAAAATTGATGAAATGCGCACGGCTTTGCAGCAATCGGATAGTAAAGCAAACGAAGTGCGTGATTCAGCCATACGCATCATTAGTGCCCACAACAAACTGGCTGATAAAAACGACAGTAACTATGTGTTTTTGGGCTTTGTAACCCAATACCTGCCAACGGGTATGGTAGGGCTGCTGATAGCCATTATATTTTTAGCAGCCATGGGTTCTACCGCCAGCGGACTTAACTCGTTGGCATCTACCTATATCGTTGATTTTTACAAGCGGTTTACCCACAAAAACGGCAGCGACCAACGCTATTTAAATGCCTCGCGTTGGGCAACGGTGGTATGGGGCTTGTTTTGCATGGTGGTTGCACTGTATGCAGGTAAACTGGGCAACTTGATAGAAGCCGTAAACATTCTCGGTTCCTTATTCTATGGGGTGATATTGGGTATTTTTATCACTGCCTTTTTCGCCAAACACGTAAAAGGCACTGCTGTGTTTTATGCAGCCTTGTTAGGCGAAGTGTTTGTTGTAGCTGCTTGGATTACAGATTTAACCTCATTCTTATGGCTCAACCTCATCGGCTGTGTGCTGGTGTTTACTTTCGCAGTATTGATACAAGCGTTTAGTATCGAAGAAACACAATCCTAATCAGTAGTTTATTAGCCAGCATCCTTCGGCAGGCTCAGGATGGGCAGCCGCACTTGTGCCCGTCTATCGTCATTGCGAAAAACTGCTTTTGGGTTTTGAAGCAATCCGTTTGAACACCCCTCTTTACTAACCTCACAAGCTATACCGAAGGAGGGAAACCGCCGCACACGCTCGTCGTTCGTAAAGTCCCCTTTAGGGGATTTAGGGGTGAGATTGCTTCGGGAGACCTCTCAATGACAGTGAAACCTCTGTCATGCTGACGGAGGAAGCATCTTATCCCGTTTTGATAACACGTTTGTTATAAGGTTCTTCGCTGCGCTCAGAATGACAATACAAACCCTACAAAATGGGGCAGTTAATAGGTTTCCAGCCCACACGGCGTTTTACACACCACTCAATAGAAACCGAAATTTCATGAGAGCCCGGTGCAGCTTGCCGTGCGCTTGATACAGTAATATCATAGCTGTACCCAATTTTAAATTTATCAAACTTAAACCCAACCAACGCAATAATAGCATCAGAGTTGGGAGCAGTTTGCCTAAACCATAACCCCGATACAAAAGAGCCTTTGTTCAAATAAAATCCGATATTGGTTTGAAAAAATCGTTGCTGCGCCATTATCAATATATTAGGAGAAATGGTCATTGGCTGCTCCATTGGGTTGGGTTTCGATTTCTTTAAAGAGATTACAGTACCCGCGTGCAGCGTATAACGGCGTGGTAGCGTGGTGCCCTCGCTGGTATTATGAAAAAACGATTGATTAGGCTCGGTAATATTGTGTACGGCAACCCCTGCATAAAACGACCCCGAATAAATAAGCCCGCCTGCCGAAAAGTTGGGGTAGGTTACCGTGTTGGTGGCAAAGGTTTCTTTGGTAGGATTCACAAAACCTCTTTTGGGCACAATTTCATCGCCAAAATGCAGTCGGCTAAAGTCAATAGAGCGTTGTATAATGCCCGCTTGTATAGCCAAACTAAACCCAAAGCGTTTGTGGTTGTGGCCGCCAAACATCCCCATAAACGAATAAACACCGCTTACTGCCGTAGTAGTTAGCAGCCCGTCTCCGGCTACATCACGCAGGGCAAGCATACCCACACCGCCGTGTGCCCCGCCCGCATATTGGTCGAACGATGCTGCAAAGGTTTTAAAGCTACCCGGTAACGATGGCCATTGATTACGGTAATTAAGCACCATACGTCCGCCTGCCTGCTTATCGCTGCAAGCCGAAGTACCCGCCAAAGCCGGGTTGGTGTACAGGGGTGCTGCATAAAACTGTGTAAACTCAGGGTCTTGGGCTTTTGCAATACTACAAACCATTAATAAAGCCATTCCGGTGATTGTCCTTTTAGGACTTACTTTTTTAAGTACAAATAGTGCCATAGGAGTAGGTTAGGGGCTTGGTTAGTAAAATAGGTTAGGTATTTATATTGATACAGTGCACACTCTTATTCGTTGCCCTGTTCAATGTATTTTCGACGAATACCTTGTGCTATAATCTGCAAGGTTTCCCGATTGTGGATATGAGGATTTATAATCAATGTCAGTAACTGTCGTTTTACTACCTTTGCTCATATTCCTATGGAAATACTGTTTATTTTTTTATTGATTTTACTGAACGGGGTATTCTCGATGGCCGAAATCGCTTTGGTATCAGCCCGTAAATCAAGACTTGAAAGTGCCGCTAAAAAAGGTAGTTCAAAAGCCAAGCTGGCATTAGAGTTATCCAATGCACCCAATAAATTTCTTTCAACCGTACAAATAGGTATTACGCTGATAGGCATTTTAACGGGTATTTACAGCGGTGAAAATATTACCAATCAATTACAGGCCAATGTTGAGAAAATAGAGTCATTAGCCCCCTATAGCAACACCATTGCCATTGTGGTGGTGTTGGTGTGTATTACGTTTTTCTCGTTGGTATTAGGCGAATTGCTGCCAAAACGTATTGGACTTACCAATCCTGAAAAGATTGCCAAAGCGGTAGCACAGCCAATGAATATTATTTCAAAAATCACAGCTCCGTTTGTATGGCTGCTTACCAGTGTTACCGATGGGTTGATAGCCTTGTTGGGTATTAAACCTTCTACCGATAGCAAAGTAACGGAGGAGGAAATAAAATCGATTATACAGGAAGGAACTACTTCGGGTGAAGTGCAGGAGATTGAGCAGGATATTATGGAGCGGGTGTTTAATATGGGCGACCGTAATGTAAGCTCGCTGATGACCCACCGACAGGACGTAGTGTTGTTGGATATCAATTTTTCTCCCGACAGGATTAGGGAAGAGGTAGCCAAGGGGGTGCACTCGGTATATCCGGTGTATGAAAACGATAAATACGAGATTGAGGGATATATTTTGCTGAAGGATTTGTTTATGCACTTGCAAAAGCCTGATTTTAAAATAGCCGAGCACATGCACCAGCCGCATTTTATCAGTGAGCATCTATCGGCATACGAGGCGTTGGAAAATTTTAAGAAAAGCCGCATACACCATGCGATTGTGAGCGACGAATACGGACAGATGCAGGGGTTGATAACTATGAATGATTTGCTGACGGCTTTGGTGGGCGATGTGGATGAGTTTTATAAAGAGGATTACACGCTGCAACAACGTGAGGACGGCAGTTGGATTATTGACGGGGATTATCCGTTTTACGACTTTTTGAATTATTTTGAAGTGGACGATAGCAATATGCAGCACACGTTTAATACGGTGGGCGGCTTAATTATCCATGAATTAAAAAATATACCCAGCGAAAAAGATACACTTGTGTGGCAAAACCTGCGCCTTGAGGTGATAGATATGGACGGTGCCCGCATTGATAAAATTATGATTACACAAGTGAAAGAGAACGGGGACTAAGTTACTCTCTTACTTCAATTACCCTGTATATCTCAGGCCAACGAGTTGAATATTCTATTTGCAACGTAGCTCCTGCTTTGTATCGCCAGAAGGCTATAGGTCGCTCTATAAATGACCCATCTGGCAAATGATAGGATAGACGTTTGTCACAAAACGAATAGTTGTTATAATACACTTTTCCACGGCTGCGAGCGTGGTACTTGCAGAAGGTATGCGCTTCACATTTACCGGTAGTACTATTAAGCAGCAGGTATTTTGTTGTATATGCCGAAGAAAGCAGGATAATAATAAGCAGGGATTTTGTGAGGATAGATAATTTACGCGAGGTAAGGTTTTTTATAAGACTGAATCGGGCGTTTCGGGTGCTGTTTCGTTGTTTTAGCAGTATGTATAAAGCGTTGCAAAACAAGCTTGAAAAGAAGTATCCGAGAATGGCCGATGCAGGAAGAAGAAATGGGTGTGGCTTTTTTATATTAATAAAAAACGAAAAATAGGCGGCCACAACACATAACAGCACTAATGCAGCGTAAAAAAGTAAATACTGTTTTGTTTTTTGCGGGGTAATCAAATCAATCTCCTTTTAAGAAAGTAAGAGTACGCTTTAAGCCTTTGTATCCGGTACGTTTCACCGGACTGTTTTTAAACAGTTGCTTAAACACATCTTCGGTTATTTCGTGCCATTGGCGTGCATCCATCGTCATCAAATCAGGGTGAGGCTCAAACTCAGGCTCATTGTGGGGTTGGCTAAAACGGTTCCAAGGGCATACCTGTTGGCATATATCGCAGCCAAACGCCCAGTTATCCATTTTCCCTTTAAACTCGGCAGGTATCTCGTCCTTCAACTCAATAGTAAGATAGCTGATGCACTTGCTGCCATCTACCCAATAGGGGGTAATCGCCTCCGTAGGGCAGGCATCAATGCAGGCGGTGCAAGTACCGCAATAGTCCTTAATAGGAGCATCAGGCTCCAATTCAAGGTCAATAATCAACTCCCCCAAAAAAAAATAACTGCCCCGTTGTTTATTAATCAGCAAGGTATGCTTACCCGTCCAGCCCAAACCACTTTTTTTAGCCCAAGCACGCTCCATCACAGGGGCACTGTCAACAAACGCCCGTCCGTGCACCTCGCCAATCGTATCGGTAATAAACTGTAATAGTTGTTTCAGCTTATCCTTCACCACAAAATGATAATCCGTGTGGTAGGCATACTTGCTTATTTTGGGAGCATCAGCGTGTTGCTGTTGCTGCGGGGTGTAATAATTATATAGAAACGACACCACCGATTTTGCCCCCTCCACCAGTTTTGTAGGGTCGAGGCGTTTATCAAAATGGTTTTCCATGTACCCCATTTGGCCGTGCATTCCTTGCTGCAACCAACGTTCTAAACGGCGGGCTTCATCGTCTAAAAAGCCTGCTTTACTCACTCCGCAAAAGCTAAAACCCAATCGGCGGGCTTCTTCTTTTATCAGTCGGGTATGCAGGGCTTTGTCCATTGCCCAAAAATACTAACAGATACTAACATTATCACACCTTGTTAGTAGTAACAGTAGTAACAAGGTGTTTATGGTGTTACTATGTTACTATATCGTAGGGATTGAAAAGGGTATAGATGGCAGAATCTAAGAATTTGCCGTTGTAGTAATAATTTTCTTTGAAATAGGCTTCTCGCACAAAACCTACGCTTTCGGCCAACTTTATCGATGGAATATTTGCAGGGTTTATATTGGCCTCAATGGTATGTAGTTTTATGGTTTTAAAGGCATAATCGGCAGCAGTTAATATGGCTTCTTTCATTATCCCTTGGCGGTGATAATCAGCGTGCAGCATATAACCCACCTCGCCCCGGTAGTGTTCTTTCACCAATCGCCAAAAGCCAATGGTACCAATCAACCTGTCAGAGCCTTTAAGGGTAATTGCCCAGCTGATACCCTCGTTAGCAGCCACAATATCCATCATGCGCTGTACCAGTATTTTGGCATCGTCTAAAGTTTCGGCACGGGGGCGGTCGATATATTCCATTAGCCCTCTGTTTGAGCGCAGTAAAAACACGTCTTCATCATCTTTGTGACTTATTTCGCGCAGCACCAATCGTTCGGTGTGCAACGTGGGGAAGGGGCTGAAATTAACGGTTAACATAGTTTACTGCATAGTTAGTATTTACTAACCAAATCTGTAAACTTTTTTTAGTGTGAAAGTGTGGTCGCCCATCTTGAGCCTGTCGAAGGGTGCGTTGGCTGGTCATTCCCAACTTGATTGGGAATCTGCGGGTTGGCGATAAGGGTATCATCCACCTCCCTTAATCCCTCCTTACCAACCCGCAAGCCAACCAAGGAGGGAAACCGCCGCACTTACCCGTCGTGCGTAAAGTCCCCTTTAGGGGATTTAAGGGGTGGCAGGGATTGCTTCGGGAGACCTCGCAATAACGGGAAAACTACTGTCCTGCTGACGAAGGAAGCATCTTATCCCGCTTTGTGAACACAGTTGTTATAAGGTTCTTCGCTGCGCTCAGAAGGACAGGGTGGGTGTAACGTAACAGTAATACAAGCCTGTTGTGTTACGTTACGGTTTATAATAGAGTTTATATACTAGAAAGTATGTGAGAAAGTATTTAAGAAAGTTTGTGAGAAATATTGCAATGCAATATAAAATATATACATTTGTATCTATATAAAGAGAAAGTAATATACTTGCATGAACAAGTATATTACTTCATTAAAGACCAATTCATAATCTAAGTTACCCAATGGGTAATAAGGATTAATTGAATTAGGTACTTAAACAGTTTCCTATCAATGGAAACACTTAGTTCAAAGAGCTTTCCAGCTCTAAAATGAAATTTTAACATTTTTTAATAAGAAGGGTTTTTAAGGGGCTATTGGCGTAGCCCCTTCCTTCAATACATACAAAGTAAGGGAAAATATTAAAATTTAACTACCTCCACTTATCGACAACGTTTGAACTACTGTAATAAATTGTAAATCAATTCGTTGTAAATTTAATTCGCTCGACATAGCGTATATTATCCTCAAACCATATATTTTATAAGATTTTTTGCCCTTTATGTGGATAAAATCTTAAATAAGTTTTAAACAAGGTAAAAAAGCGAACATTGTAACGTAACACCACTGCGTTACCCTATGCTGTTACGTTACGGTTATAAATTATTGGGGTATATCGTTTCTCTCTAAAACCCTCTTTACCCGCATCTTATTAGTATTAAGCCTTCGGGCTATTTCACCCAATGATAGCTCAGGTTCTTCCAGTTTTAATGCTGTAATATGATAGTCCAATTCATCATGGTTTAAATCTTCCTGCCTCAAATGCTCCCTTTCTATACCATACTCTATAAACTCAAAGCCGAGGAAGTTGTGGGGCTGGGTGATGCGGCACAGTTTTATGTTGCGGTCGTTATAAATAATTTCGGTAGCGCGGGCTTTTAGTTGCAGCAGGTAGCGCAAGGTTTTGTCTTGGTAGCTTTGGCCAATGGCAAACAGGCTGTCAATAAAGTTGGCGAGGTGCTTACTGCCTGCCAAATCGTTCACCGTCAAGGGGTTGGCAAGGCTGCGTTTTGGGGTGTGGGCTACTACCAGTATGCTAAGGTTGTGCTTCATTTTCAGCTCTTTAAGGCTTTTCATCAGCGGTAGGGCTTCTTTGGCAGTTTCAGTAGCTTGGGTTTTCAGGTAGGTAAGGTTGTCAATAATCAGCACTTTGGCGTTGTGGGCGGCTATGGCTCGCTCAATGCTGCTAAACAGGGCGGTTTCAAAGCGTTCAAAATCGGTGCAGTTGGGGTTTATTTCTATCCGCAGGAAATTATCGTCAAAGGCATAGTGGTGGTGGTAGTTAATGCTGTAGCGTTTCTCAAACTGCTTGTCGCTCATTTCAAAATCAAAATAGAG
>CALRQL020000016.1:0-75063 GCA_943370295.1 Agrobacterium sp. 719_389
GGGGGACTTAAGTCCCCCGCACTACTGTAATTTCGCAAGGGGTGGGTTTCAACCCGCCCAAAGCAGCAATTTGCACCTTAGTGCCTTTACTGTCATCCTTTATTAGCGTAATACAAAAAACAGTAGCTTTGCCCCCTGAATGAAATTGAATTACAAACCCGAGAAAGGCTTATTGTGGCAAGCTCCTGTGGTGCTGATAGGCTTGGTGGCCGGTGCAAAAATGAAGATAGATGTGGGTGCAGTGCCCTTAACGCTGCAATCGCTTGTACTGTGTTTTACTTGCCTGTATTTTAGCCGTCAGGCCAATTTATTGGGCACGTTCTTATATATGTTGGCGGGGATGTATTTGCCCGTTTTTAGCAGCGAAATTTTTGGCAAAGAGTTTTACTTTGGCCGCACAGCAGGCTACATATACGGGTTTCCGTTTGCTGTTATTTTACTAACCGCGGCACGCCAATATTTTAAAGATTGGTTTGGTGTATTTGCCTGGATATTAATGACCCACGCGGTAATTATGATTTTTGGGTCAGCTTGGGGTATTTTATACCACAAAATGGATATTGATTATGCACTTACTAATGGCTTCTTCAACCTGCTGCCGGGCGCAATAGCCAAATCGGTGGTAGTGTCACTAGTGTATTGGCTTACCCGAAAATACCTTAAAACAGAAACTCCTGCATAATTAATTCCGCCTAAAAATAAAGCCCGACTTTCCATAAAAGTCGGGCTTTATTTTTTATAGCATCTGTTATAAATACAAATTATTTTTGTTAATCATTTAATTCACGCCAAATAAGGTCTTTTAATTCCATTATGTTTTTGCCTGTTACTGATGAGATGAAAATAGATGGGATGTCTTTGGGTAATTCCTGTTTCATTTCTTCCATCAATTCATCGTCCAACATGTCGGTTTTAGTAATGGCCAACAAGCGTTTTTTGTGCAACAATTCAGTGTTAAACTGCTCTAATTCATTTAATAGAATTGCGTATTCCTCCTTAATATTTTTACTATCGGCAGGAATCATAAACAACAGCAAAGCATTACGCTCTATATGGCGCAAGAAGCGATGACCCAATCCGCGACCTTCGTGTGCACCTTCGATAATACCGGGAATATCCGCCATTACAAACGATTTGTAATCGCGGTATTTCACAATACCCAAATTGGGCACAAGAGTAGTAAACGGATAATCGGCAATTTCAGGTTTTGCAGCCGTTACAACAGACAACAAGGTTGATTTACCCGCATTGGGGAAACCCACCAAGCCTACATCGGCCAACACCTTCAACTCCAAAATACGCCACTTTTCGTCACCGGGTTCACCGGGTTGCGCATAGCGGGGTGTTTGGTTGGTAGGGCTTTTGTAGTGATGGTTACCTTGCCCGCCACGACCGCCTTTCAGCAGGACCTCAGTTTGGCCGTGTTCGGTAATTTCAAACAATATTTCACCGGTCTCTTCGTCTTTGGCAACGGTACCCAAAGGCACCTCCAAAATCTCATCTTTACCGCTGGCACCTGTTTTCAATCCGCTGCTGCCGGGTTGCCCCGATTCAGCAATAACATGCTTGCGGTATTTTAAATGCAGCAACGTCCAAAGCTGGTCGTTACCCTGCACAATAATATGTCCGCCACGTCCGCCGTCTCCGCCGTCAGGTCCGCCTTTAGCAGTAAGTTTATCACGGTGCAAGTGTGTACTACCTTGTCCACCCTTACCACTACGGCAACATATTTTAACGTAATCTATAAAGTTACTATCAGCCATTAATTTGCTTTTGCAGCATCAATGTGTGAACAAATCACACCAAAAATATCATCAATTCCACCCACACCATTCAACTCAACATATTTACCTTGTGCTTGGTAATAATTAGCCACGGGCAAGGTTTGCTCGTTGTATATGTTAATACGGTTTTGTATCACTTCAGGGTTTTGGTCGTCTGCACGGCCGCTGTCTTTACCCCTCAACAACAAACGCGATTTCAGTTCATCGTTGGGCACGCCCAAAGCAAGCATACGTGTTATACTTAAATTCCTGTCGTTTAATAAATTATCCAACGCTTCGGCCTGTGCAACTGTGCGAGGAAACCCATCAAAAATAAAGCCCTTGGCCTGTGGGTTTGCTTCTAACTTGTTGCTTATCATACCTATCACAATCTCATCCGAAACCAAGATACCTTTATCCATCAGCTGTTTAGCTTCTAAGCCCAATTGTGTACCTGCCGAAATTTCAGCACGCAACAAATCGCCGGTAGATAATTGTATCACCCCATATTTCTCAACCAATTTGGCTGATTGGGTACCCTTGCCCGAACCGGGAGGGCCGAAAAGAACTATATTGAGCATCAGCGTTCTAAAATTTTTTTGTTTAGGGGTGCGAAGATAGGGATTTATTGGTTGAATGATTGCGGATTAAAAAACAGGAATTCCAGAGTGGCTTAAATGCCTTTATTAGCAAGCAGTTGACTAATTGCCTGCCAGTACATAAACACAATCCAAGTTACGGCCTAAACCGTTATAATCCATTCCGTAGCCAACTACAAAACGGTTCTCTATTTCAATCCCCTTAAAGTCGATAGTAAGGGGCACTTGGATGGCATCGGGCTTGGTAAGCAGTGCGGCAACTTTTACACTTGCAGGGTTGTGTTTAGCCAGTTCTTGCAACAAATAGCTTACCGTGAGACCGGTATCAATAATATCTTCAACTATAACTACGTCTTTACCCGCAATGTCAATATCTAACCCCAGTAATGAAGCCACTTTCCCTGTGCTTTGGGTGTTATGGTATGATTTGTATTTGATAAACGAAAAATGGGCATTTACGTTAAGGTGCTTTGCCAAATCAGCGGCGAGCATAAATGCGCCATCAAGCACGGGAAGCAAGACGGGTGATTTAGCGGCGTAAAGGGTATTTATTTCCTCCGCAATACTCACAACGGCTTGTTGTACATCGTTGGCCGAAATAAAAGGGACAAAGGTTTTATCGTGCAGTTGTATACTCACAACTGCAAAGGAAATATTTTATGGTAAATTTTTGCGATGGGTTTGAAACCCATCGCTATTAAATAATAAGCTCGGGAGGGTTTAAAACCCTCCCGAGCTTATTATTATCAGAACAGGATTTTATATCCTGTTAAAAGTCAATAATTTCATTACCCTATTGCACCAATATCTTATTGCCGGTTTCAAAATCAAAAAGGGTAAGGCGACGGAGCTGATAATACGATACCCAAAAGTTTTGCAGGTTGCGTATGTAGTTTATTAATGCCTGGTCTTTCTCGTTTTGGGCGATGGTAAGGTTGGTAAGGTCAATTTTACCCAGCACAAACCGCTTGGTACTTATATCATACCGTTGGCGGGCAATGGTATCCGATTTTGCCGATATAGCCAGTATTTGTTTCAATTGGTTAAACTGCAATACGTTGTTCATTATCTCCAACTCAAGGCTGTTGCGGTTGTTCTCAATTTGTGCCATACGGCTTTCCTTGTCGTTTTTAGCCACCATATAGGCAGCCTTGTTACGACCAAAGTTGATTAGCGGCATCGAGAATCCAACCGTCAACCGTTGGGCATCCTGCAAATTGTTGTACGCATCATTAAACTGCGGCGAGGTGTTTGTTAAACCGAAACTCATTGTCAAATCACCGTTAAACCGCCTATTTGCTGTTGCCCTGCGAACGTTCAGTTCTGCATCGGTTTCTTGTATTTTAAACCCAACATAATTACTACGATTTTCCCTTGCTTCGGCCAATGCTTTTTCCAAACTCACAGTGTATAAAGGCAGACTCTCTTCATACTCTACATCCACACGCTGGTTATCGGGTACCCCCAACAAGTTTTTAAGGCGCTTTTCGGTGGTTAATATTTGTATCTGTATTTGGTCGCGCATGTTTTGGGCATTCATCAAACTCAATTCAGCTTGCAATTTTTCGTTTTCTGCAATTTTGCCCACACTGTAACGGCCTTCGGCTATGCGGTAAAAAGTATCGTTCATGGCTACGTTGTACTCGGCATTTATCATTTGCTTTCGTACGATGTAGTAATCAAAAAACGCAGTAGTGATGGCTATTGATAAATCCTCTAACGACTCTGTAGCTTGCTTTTTAGCGAACTCATATTGCAGCTTAGCCTGCTTCCAATCCCAGCGAAGATTATTCACCCTGAACAATGGCTGTGTGAAACCAACTTGTAAAGGCGATGCCTGCCAAGTGGTTGTGGGGTTAGTGCCCAACAAATCAATGCGGGAAAGGTCTGACGACATAAAGATGCTACCACCCGTAGGGGTTACGTTTTGCGAAAGCATCATTGAAAGCGATGAACTGGCAAGGCGTTGCTCGCGGAAACTTATATCGCCGTTAGGCTGCTGTATTTGCGATATACTGCGAACAAAACCCGGCACATTACCCTGTAATGAAAGGCTGGGTAATAATGCCGAACGCGAGGCGATATAATTCCACTCGGCACTGCTATAGGCTGCCTTTATACTGCGCGCACTGGGACTATGCTCTTGTCCGTAAGTGATAGCTTGCTTTAGGTTAAACTTCATTTGCCCCAAAAGCGGCAGCACGAATGCTGAAGTAAGTAGCAGTAAACTGTATTTTTTATTCATGCCTTAATGATTCTACAGGGTCTTGACGGGCGGCTCTGCGTGCAGGAACAATGCCCGAAATTAAGCCCACTACAATAGAAATGGTGAATGATAATATGATTGAAAAAGGTGTGATAATGGTTTTGGTCTCCATGCTCGAATCGATAATGTAACAAAACGCAACACCCAGTAATACTCCGATAATTCCGCCTGAAATGCTTATTACTACAGCCTCACTGATAAACTGCATCGAAATATCCAAACGAGTAGCGCCTAACGATTGCCGCAAACCTATTTCCTTTATCCGCTCCATTACGCTGGCAAGCATAATATTCATAATACCTATACCACCCACAATAAGCGATATACCTGCAATAAAGGCCAGCATATTGTTAAATTGGCGTTTGTTTTTTTGTTGTTGCTTCAACAAAAGTTCGGGTATTTGTACTTCAAAATCTTCCACCAGGTTGTGACGGCGCATCAGTAATTTTTTTACCACTTCTGATACTTCTTTCATCATCTCGGTATTTTTCACCTTTATCACCAGCTTATCAATCTGATGGTAGTTTTCAGGTTTCTTCTCCCCGTCGTCATCGTCCCACATATTCCGGCGCATATCGCTGGGGGTAATTTTTGCACGGTTTTTAAACCGCACTAACATAGTGGTAACGGGCACATACACTTCTTCATTAGCGTTCCGCACTGAATAAGATGAAATGGTTTGATCAGACACATTTTTTTCGCCCAGCACACCTACTACTTTTAGCCATACATCCCCGCATTTTATTTGTTGCCCAACAGGTTCTATATCAGTAAAGAGTTTTGCCCGCAACGATTTACCAATGATGCATACAGGTTGGGCCAAACTGAAATTAACATCCGAAAACAATTGGCCATCACCCACGCTTAGCACTGCAACATCAAAAAAGTTATTGTTTACCCCGATTACTTTGCCTTGATACCTTTTACCGCCCCGCATCACGGGAGTTTCTACCTCTATCTCAGGGCTGTAAAAATCAACGTACTCACCCAATGTTTGCACAATGTTTTCACCATCAGCAAGCGTAAGTCCGGGTGTAAAACGTTTCACCTTCTCATCACCCTCGTTGGCATTGGCTTGCTCCTTTTCTTCTTTCGATTTCTCTTTTTCTTCCTTCCAAAGAGCATTGATGGTAATATTGTTTGAACCTACTTGTTTTAGCTGTTCGGCAATTTCTTTTTCGGTACCCTTACCTATAGCAAGCATGGCAATTACCGCCGCCACCCCGAAAATAATACCTAATGAAGTAAGCAATGCCCTAAACCGGTTATACCCGATGGCATCTATCCCTATTTGAAAGTTAAATAACAGGCGTTTAAAATTCATATAACTACAGCCTGTTTAGTCTTCGATAATAATAACATCGCTGCCGCCACCCCCGTTTTGTTTTGTGGGCGAGGTATCTTTTTTGGCAGTATCAGCGGGGTTTACTTTCACTTTGGTAAGACTGTCGTGCAGTAGCACCCATTTCATATTGGCCGTATCGGCCATATCTTTCAAAAACACCGTTTGGCCTTCCTCAAGTCCGTATTTCACATAGGCATCTTTACTGTTAGTAGCCTCAACAATTACCTGCTGACGCACCACACCCGAACCGTCTTTTTTAAACACAAACGATTTATTACCCGATACATTTACCGCCTCAACGGGAACAGTTAATACATTATCAAACGCATTGAAAAGTATATTGCAACTGGTAGTCATTGAGGGGCGCAGGGTACTGTCTTTTGAAAGCACATCAATCACCACTTCAAACACTTTGCTGTTTTGGTTAGGACGTTGTTCACCAATACTGGCTACTGCTTTTACTTTTCCTTCCAATTTCTTTGAAGGGTCGGCATCCAAACCTATCTCAACCTTTTGACCTGTTTTAACTTTTTGTATGTCTACCTCGTTCACATACGACACCACTTCCATTTCCCTTAAGTCGGGCAGGTTGGCTACTTCTGGGTCCCATACATTTATAGTGCTGCCCACCACCCTTTTACGACCGTTCCACTCTTTGGCATAAATAATCATACCCCCTTTGGGGGCCGTAACGGTAAGCTCTGACAGCAAATCCTGAAATACTTTCAGCTTATTTTGGGCTTTGGTAAGGTCTGATGATACAATACTCATCTTAGCCTTTGCCTGCGCCACTTTATTTTTATACGTATCCTTCTTTTGATTTAAAGCCCGCTCAGCTTTTTCGTAAGAAATTTGCACTTGCTGTTTGATAGCGGGGGCTTCATACTCCGATTGTTCCAACTCCAGCTTTTTCTGCTTCAACTCATAATCATAATTCACTAGTTCATCGCGGGCTTCACGCAGCGATATGGCTGTATCTAACTGAGTTTGGTTATATTCCGATTCTTTTTTCTGTACGTTTAGCAATTCTTCATTCAGCTTGCTCATTACCTCAGTCCTATCCAGCGAAGCCACATAATCACCGGGCTGTACTACGGAGCCTTCAGCAATAATATCATTTATTTTAATTTGATAAATACCGGCATTACGCAGCCCTGTGGGGGCAGTAATATCGGTTTGTGTTTTAGCGCGCAATTCACCCGTAACGGTTATCACCACATCAAAACGGCCTTTGGTAACTTTGGCGGTAACATTTGACTCGGGGCCTTCGTTACCTGAGAAAAACAGCCACCAAACAGCTAATGCAGCCAGCAAAGCAACAACAATATATAGTACAGTTTTTTTATTCATAGCTTACCTAAGATATTCAAAACAACGAATATATGTAAAGCGTAGTATTGCAATGTATAATTTAGATAAATACTAAATTTAGGGTATATCAAATTAAACCTGAAAGCCAACGGTCAATAATTTTTGCCCAAAAAAACTACCTTTGTCCGCATGAGTTTTTTATTGGCCCCTTCTGTACTTTCAGCCGATTTTGGCAATTTGCAACGTGATATAGAGATGATAAACCGCAGCAAGGCGGATTGGTTTCATGTGGATATTATGGACGGTGTTTTTGTACCCAACATTTCGTTTGGGTTTCCCGTCGTTAAGGTGATAAAAAAATACGCCCAAAAACCTTTGGATGTTCACTTGATGATTACAAAAGCCGAACGTTATGTAAAAGAATTTAAAGAAGCCGGCGCTGATATACTTAGCGTGCATTATGAAGAGGCTGTGCATTTGCACCGCACTGTTTACTCCATAAAAGGCGAAGGAATGAAGGCAGGGATTGTGCTTAACCCACATACGCCTGTAAATGTATTGGAAGATATTGTTGCCGATGTTGATTTGGTGTTGCTGATGAGTGTGAACCCTGGTTTTGGGGGCCAGAAGTTTATTGAAAACACGTACGCCAAAATAAGCACCCTGAAAGAAATGATACTGCGCAAAAACTCGCAGGCTGTAATTGAGATAGATGGCGGGGTGAACTTGGACAATACTGCCGCACTAGTAAAAGCCGGTGCCGATGTATTGGTGGCAGGTAATGCAGTTTTTGCTACTCCCGACCCATTGCAAACAATAGAACAATTTAAAAATATAACAATTTAATACCCGTTATTGCCGTTTACAACATTGCTAATGCTGCGCTATACCATATTACTATTCACGTTGCTGGGCAGTATTGCCTTGTTTGGGCAAAAAAATGCCATTATCACGGGCATTGTTACTGATTCACTGGGGCGTAGTGTTGAAGACGCAGGCGTAAACATTAAGGGTAGTGATAAAGGCACTTTCACAGCAAAAAACGGCAGTTACTCGCTATACATACCTGCAAACGCAGAAATTACGCTGATATTTAGCCACATTAGTGCTAAATCAGTGGTTAAAACCATAGGGCCGTTTGCCCCCGATAGCAAAAACAAGCTAAATGTATCGCTTGGGTTTAAATACTTTGAACTTGCTGAAACCGAGTTTGAATACGAGCGAGACAGGGGTTTACCCATTATCACGCTTAACCCCAAAGTATCAGGTCTCAACCCCAACGTATCGGGTAACTTTGAAAGCATTTTGCGCACCTTGCCCGGTGTTTCATCTAACAACGAGCTAAGTTCAGCCTACAACGTTCGCGGGGGTAATTTTGATGAGAACCTTGTGTATGTAAACGATATTGAGATTTACCGACCGCAGATTGTGCGCAGCGGCCAGCAAGAGGGGTTAAGTTTTATCAACCCTGATATGGTGGAGAGTGTGCGCTTTTCGGCAGGTGGTTTTGAAGCAAAATACGGCGATAAACTTTCGAGTGTGCTGGATGTAAAATACCGCAAACCCGAAAAGCTGGAAGCAGGTGCAAACCTAAATTTTATGGGTGCCAGCCTGTTTGCAGGCGGGCGCAGCAAACGCCGCCTAAGCTGGATGCTGGGTAGCCGCATACGTAGCAACCAATACATACTAAACAGTTTAGAAGTACAAGGCAGCTACAAGCCTTTGTTTGTAGATATACAAGGGTTGTTTACTTACGATATCAACAAAAAAATGCGTATCAGCTATTTGGGAAATTATGCCCTGAACCGTTTTTTGCTAATACCCGAAACCCAACGCACATCGTTTGGTACAGTTACTAACGCTTTACAACTGACTGTGTTTTTTGACGGTAGCGAATTGATGCGTTACAATACCTTTATGAACGGTCTTACGTTTGATTGGGATGCAAGCAAAAATACCAACCTTAAACTATTAGGTTCCTACTATACCAGCAGCGAGACAGAATATTTTACTACAGAGGGAGCTTACCGTCTTGACCAACTTGAAAATGAGATAGGCAGCGATAACTTCGGGCAGGCAAAGTTTAATAAAGGTGTAGGATACTTCATCAACCATGCCCGCAACAAGCTGGATGCCCAAGTAGCCTCTATCAGCCACAAGGGCAATCACATTACTAAAAAAACACAGCTGTATTGGGGGGCTACCTTCCAAACCGAATCGGTAAAAGACAGGGTACGCGAATGGTATTATGTTGATTCAGCAGGTTACTCTGTTCCGTTTAACAGCGGCGACACATTAAACATTAACAGTTTTGTAAAAGGTTCTAATGCCTTGCAATCGCAACGTATATCGGGCTATATACAAAACACTACCATGCTGATAGATTCTATCCGCTTGCAGGTTACTTACGGTATCAGAACTAACTATTGGTCGCTAAACCAACAAAACGTTATCAGCCCTCGGGTACAAATTTCGTTTGAGCCTTATCGAGCTTATAACCGCCGCGTAAAACACGATAGCCTTAAAAAATTAGACTGGAGCTTCCACTTTGCGTTCGGCCATTACTACCAACCCCCGTTTTACCGTGAATTGCGCGGACTTGACGGCAAGGTAAATACCAACGTAAAAGCCCAACGCAGTATCCATTATGTTTTTGGGGGCGATATGAACTTTACGGCTTGGGGCAGGCCGTTCAAGTTTTATTCAGAGGTGTACTACAAACAACTCGATAACCTTGTACCCTACCAAATTGAGAACGTCCGTATCCGCTATTATGCCAATAACAACTCAAAAGGCCGTGCCTTTGGTTGGGATGCCCGTATCAACGGCGAGTTTATTGAAGATTTGGAATCGTGGTTCAGCCTCTCTATCATGAGCATCAAAGAAAATATTACCTACACTGATGTGAAGGGTGTACAACGTGAATCGGGTTATATACGCCGCCCCACCGACCAACGCTTTAATTTGGGTATATTTTTTCAGGATGAGTTGGATAGATGGCCCCGCTATAAAATGCAACTTAATCTTGTGTATGGCTCAAATCTACCCTTTTATTTGGGTGCCGATAACCGCTATAAGGAAGGTTTTAAACTTCCTGCTTACCGCCGTATCGACATCGGTTTCTCTCGCGATATTATTACCGAAGGCGACAGCATTACTTCAAAAGTGGGTAAATGGTTCAAAGGATTGGCACTTAGCTTACAGGTGTTCAATCTAACACAGGCCAATAATACCATTTCATACATTTGGGTGCGTGATGTTGAAGGCACTACTTTTGGCGTTCCTAACTACCTAACCAGTCGCCGTATTAACTTAACTGTGTTGATGAGGTTTTAAGCCCTTCGACAGGCTCTGGAAACAATCTCCGACAGGCTCATTCTTCGGCAAGCTCACTCTTCGACAAGCTCAGAATTGTAGGTAAATAAACGGCTGCGTTTCTGAAGAATAGAATTGGTAGATAAACAATATCACCACAAGCCCAACCACTGCCTTTAAAGGCCAATACAACTGGGTAAAATACTGCACCATCGTATCTTTAAGATGCAAGGGCAAGAAATGTATCAATGCAGCCAATGCAAATACTATAAACTCGCGGTAATAAATCGGGAACCATTGCAGGGCAATGCTCCAATCCATTTTCACGAACATCATTTCGTACATATCCCAAGCCACGGGCACTTCGCGTACATTGAATATCACCATGGTAAGGCTTATGAAGGCAAACGTAAGCACTATACTTACTACTGAATATACATTGCCGTTGATACTCTTCTTTAGCGATGCCCGCCAGTTTTGACTGGCTACGTCCCACGCTATGGCGGCACCGTGCAACGTACCCCAAAGTATGTAGGTAAACTTAGGACCGTGCCACACGCCCGATATTACAAACGTGAAAAGACTGGCCATTACAATACCTGTCTTCTTCATACCCCGCCATGCAAACGACATGGGCATAAACACGTATTCGTTTAGCCAGCTTGAAAGTGTTATGTGCCAGCGTCGCCAAAAATCGCTGATGTTTTGCGCCATAAACGGGCGGTTAAAATTGCCTTGCAACTCCAACCCCAACAGTAATGATATACCCAGCATCATATCGGTATATCCTGCAAAATCATAATAAAACTGTATAGTGCCCATTAACACCGCCATCAGGTTGTCAAAGCCGGAAAACAGTGTAGGCGATATAAATACCCGCTCGATAAAATTCACCCATAAGAAATCGGCAATCAGGTATTTCTTTACAGCACCAATCAATATCAAAAAGAACCCTTTGCCGATAAACTCTTCGGTTACGGTTAGTTTGGCCTGCAAACGAGGCAAAATATCGCGGGCACGTGCAATGGGCCCGGCTATGATGGTGGTAAACAATGATACATACAACAGGTAATTGATGTAGCTTTCTTCGGGCTCGTCAATCATCTCGTTATAGCAATCCATTACATAGCTGATGGTTTTAAAAATATAAAACGATATACCGATGGGCATTAAAAAGCTGCCTTGGGGCGGCGTTAGCTTTGTGCCCAGTAACACATCTACGTTTTCAAGAATAAAAGGAGAATATTTATAATACAGCAACGAGCCCAAACTTACCACCAACGAAAGCAGCAGCCATGCTTTCTTCTTTCCTTCGCTGTGTGTTTTAAGAATTTGTTTGCCGATAAGAAAGTCGCTTGCCGCAACGGCCATCATCAGCAACACATACAAGCCGCTAAGTTTGTAATAGATAAACAAGCTAAACAGCAACAGCACTGTGTTACGTGTTTTTACTTTATTAAATACCCCGGCATAAATGAGGTAAAACACTGAAAACAGTGCGAAAAAGAATACCGAATTGAATTGCAGGGGATTGAATTTGCTGTACTCAAACTGCTTAAAAAATGCCAACGCCTTGTCCATCTTCCCTGCTTACCTGCTTATAATTAATGTTTGCCCTATGCGTATTGCATCGCCACGCAGGTTGTTCAACTTTTTAATTTGAGCCACGGTTACTCCGTGTTTCTTGGCTATCGACCACAATGTGTCTCCGTTCCTCACCTTATAGCGAACTATTCCATCGGTCTCTTTCTTCTTGGCAGGCGTTTTCTTTGGCTTGGAAGTTTCTTTTTTAGGGGTTGGGGTAACGGTTTCTTCCACCACTGTTTCCGTATTCTCAGTCACCGAAGCGGTTTTGGGTGCAGGCTTATCAATGTATATATCCAGCTTTTGCCCCCTGCGCACCACTACGGTTTCTAAACCGTTCCAATCCATTATATCGTCAACACCCACCTTATACTTTTTGGCAATGGCGGTAAGTTTCTCACCCTTCTTCACGGTGTGTACCACCTTGGTTTTGGTACTGTCGTTTTCAGGGTCAACCAAGTTATCTTTAGTAATAAACAAGCCGTCGTTAACCGTGGCTAAGTTTCCGTCGGCCACTACTAAACGCTCAGGCCTACCCTTTAGGTAGTGCATGTACGAGTTTAAAAAGGCATTCAGGTATAAATCGCCTTTTAGGTGATACCCTGCCGTGGTTAAATGCACTTTGTCTTTTTTAGCCAGTTGGTGCCTGCGCCATTTAAGCATAGAGTACCGTCCGCCTGATACCGAAAAGTAATTGTACCAAGAGACACCGTTTTGCTGGGCTATTTTTTGGGTAAGCTGCGAAAACTGAAGCGTGGCAAATACATTTTTACGTTTGCGGTAAATATCCTGCGAACAAGACACGATAATAGAAGCATTGGGGGCGGCTTCTTTAATGGCTTGTATCACCAGTGTAAGGTTATTGCCTAACTCATCCTCTTTAAACGTGAAACCGTAAAAGTCGTTGGCACCCAAATCTATCACCACCATATCAGGCTGCATTTCCTGCAAATGGCTGTTCATAAGGGTTTGGCCTAAAATGCTGTTATATCCCGCACCGTTTATACCTACACTATTATACACCACCCCTTTGTTGTGCGGGGTTTCAATCATCAAACCGTAACACTCAAAATGATTTTGAAGGCTATCGGTTTGGTTCATAAAAACAGCAAACGTATCGCTCACCATTGGCAAATCAACGGTAACGTATGGTAGGTGAAGCTGGGTATTGGTTTTCAGGTAAATGGTATCGTCAAGGTTGTTCAGCTTAATTTTAAGGTCAAAGCTGGTGCTGTCTTTCTTGCAATAGATTTTAAGCACCGTAAAATCGGGCATCAATATCCCACCCTTAAACCCAAACTTAAAACCTGCTTCGTTATCCTTGGTTTTGGCTACTGCTCCCGCCAAACCAATATCCATAAAGTTGGGGTTCTTAACGTTGCGCGCACCTTCCCAATCGCCGTACTTCCACGTGCGGTAATCGTAGGTTGAGTGTGTGCCGGCACAAGCGTACGGGAATATGAAACCACGTCCGCCGTACCCGAATATCTGCTGGATATTCTCACGGATATACCCTGTAAAAAAGTCGGCTTGTATGTGCGAGTCGCCAATGTGCAGAATGTTCACTTTTTTGCTGTTGGCATTTGCCAGCTTACTAAAGAAGTTATGTACTGCGGTCGCATTGTCCCACTCAACAAAGTTGCTGCTGTATTTTATAAAAGGTAAATAGCGCTGGTAACGGGCAAATTGTGAAAGGTATCTTTCATCGGTGAAAGTATCGTTCAGTTTCAGCCCCTTCATACCCGTGTGCTGGGCACTAACAGTCAGGAAGCTAACTACTCCGAAAATACTGACTAATATATATTTAACTACTTTCAACCGTTTGTAAGTTAACGCTATCTTATAAGTTTTGTTGTTTAATTACGTAGTTGTTGTACTCACGCATCAACGCCGTAAATATAAGGTTTGCCATTATCTTTTGTCCTTTGGGTGATAAATGCCCGTCAAGCGCGCACAACCCTTTCCTATTCCACGTAAGTATTGAGTTATCACCGCCCATTGCATCCAGCAAGCTCCAAAAAGCACAGTTGGCGCGCAAGGCAGCCGCTTTCTGCACATCGCTAAGGCAGCGCACTTGCTGGTACGATTGTGCATCACTCCCTTGTTTATAGCCCATATCGCCGTTACCAATTACCAAAATACTGGCATTGGGAGCTGCTTTTTTAAACTTCATAAACAGGCGGTAAAAGGCATCTTCGTAATACTTGCATTCTTTTTCACTTTCTAAATACGGTATCATATTGGCACCGTATTGAAACACAATAAGGCGGGTATTGGTAAGTTTTGCCTGTGTAGCCAGATAATTATCGTCGATACGCATTAAGCCGTCGCCGCTATGCCCGCGAATGGCATAATTATCAACGGTGATACCTGTTGAGTCATCCACCAACAATCCATAAATATCAGGGCTGTTACTGCCCAAAAACTCTACCCTAAAACCGCTTAATCCCGCTGGTATTTTAAGTTTTGTTTTGGCAAAACCTAATTGGGGTTTTATGGTATCGGCACTTAACAATTCATTGCCTAATGTGTAACAGCGTACGCCGAAACCTTCGCTGCTGCGCCCATACATTAACGATACATCGTTGTACTTCACCCCGCTTGAAAAGCGGTAGGTAACCCCTGCATTTCGGGTATATTTTACCAACTTCTGCTTTGCAGCAGGTACCGGCTGGCTATCGGTTTTGGGTTGTGAGCTATCAGTATTGCCCAATGAATCAATGGCAGGTTTGGGAACTTCGGGCAGCACTTCCCCTTTTGCAAAACGGAATACCGAACCGCTCAATCCGTAGTAACTGCCTTTAATCTTGTTGTTAAATACATTGTAGCGTGTCCATGTACCTGTGTTTGTTCGGGTATAAGAGGCACAGCTTGCCACATCGTCCAAGGGCACAAATCCAAGTCCTTTACCGCCGAACTTTGCCTGCAAGTTGCTGCGGATGTGTTCGGTAACACGGTCGCCTTCTAATTGTGAATCGCCGTAGTGAGCCACGCGCACCACTGTGTTGTCTTTCTCGTCAATTAGTGAAGCAAAAAAGGCATCCAACGCGGTTGCGTTGTAAATTTTATTATCGCGCGAAGAAGTATCGCCCGGTTTTACTAAAAATGCTGAATCAACCCTCCCCTTCTTTTTAATTTTTTGTATGCTGATGGTATCCTGTGTCATCAGCTTATCGGCCAGTTGTTCGGCGTTTTCGTTCACCGTGGCCGTATCGGGGGTAAGTATATCTGTAAGAGTGATGAATTGCAGTCTGCCGCTTTTATCGCCGGTTACTTTACTATCCCAGGCAGCAAACGTATTCTCGTACACAAAAGAAAACAGTACCAGTGCCCCATTAAGGACAAACAAAATGGCAACGGCTTTCCATATTTTATTCATCAGTTCTTTTTGGCTTCGATAAGACGCAGTAAATCGCCCACGTTTTTCATGCCTATAACTTCTTTCAGTTTAAATTTAATGCCAAACTGCTCTTCAACGGTTGAAATAAGCGTGTGGTGGTTCAACGAATCCCAACGCTCAACATCTTTGGCAGTCATTGCATCGTGAATTTCTAAGTTAGTATCTGCAAACACCTTGCGGAAAACAGCGGTAGTTTGCTCTTTTATCTCTTCGGAAGTCATTTTGTTTGTGTGAGTGTATATTTTGGCGAAGCAAAAGTACTAAAAGCCAGTGTATAATTATAAACCCAACGCTAAAGGGTGTATAGTATTGTAGGCTTTAGCTACTCATGTAAAACAAGAAATCCCCTTAGTACAAGTACCAAGGGGAATATGAATCGGGAGAGAGAGTTGCTAAAACTACGGACAGAATATTATAACCTACGTTTACATAGTTGCTAACCGTTTAATCTGTGGCGGTAAATCAGTTGAAGGAATATCTACCTGCACCACCGATAACGTTTTGGTATTCTTCTTCACTTCGGCCAGCACTTTATCAAGTTCTTTATAGGTTTTCACCAAATATCCTTTGCCACCCATCACCTCTGCCAGCTTATAATATTGCCAAACAGGTAGAATGTTGTAAGGTCTGAATTCACCTTGACCTTCAAAAGGAGCTAAATCAACCAATGCTTGCTCAATGCCGTAGATACCGTTGTTCATTACAAACACAATACTGCCGGGGCAATGGTTGGATAACATGGATAGGGCTTGATCGACCATTTGGAAACCGCCATCCCCGCTAAACGATACGGCTCGTTTGCCCGATGCCAGTGCAACGCCTGCTGCCATGGGTGCGGCTGCACCTATTGAGCCCCAAGCAGCCTCTGACACGAAGCCGTTTTGCTTTTTAATCACTAAATCGCTTACCACATACATCGAGTCGCTTTCATCTACCAACACTATCATATCGTCGGTAATAAAATCCTGCATCCTTCTGAAAAATCCGTTAAAGGTTATCTCGTTGCCCTTATCGGGCACATCCAATAAGCCTTGTGCCCTAACGGGCTTTCCTGTGGGGCTTTTATATTTTGCGGCTTGTAGTCGTTTTACTAACGCCGGCAATAAATCGTACGTATAAACTCCGGGGAATTTTTGGTAGCCAACTCTTACACCGCCGTCGTATGCAACAGCCATGTATTTGTAGCTGCTGTTAATGATATCCAGATAATCATCCGTAATGATGGTGCCTAAGCAAAGTAAAAAGTCGCTGTTATCTACCTTTGCCCTTAAATCGGCACTGCTCGCAGCTCCAGTGTAAGTCCCGATAAAGTACGGATTATCCTCAGCCAGTAAGGTTTTGGCAAGCAATGTTGTTATATAGCCCAACCCTGTGGTTTTTAGCAGGTTCTCAAATGTGTTTTGCAAACCATACCGTTGTAGCTCTATACCACCCCAAATAATGGGCTGTTCAGCATTTTGAAGTGCTGCGGTTATCACACTCAATACAGCATCTAACTGTTCAGGGTCGCTTTGCGGTAACTCTAAATCCAGCTTTTTCAAAGGTCGGGGGCAAGGGGCTTGCCACATATCCTTGTAGCACTCAATATATACGGGTTTCTTGTGGATATAGCATTTCACAATAGCTTCGTCTATCAAGGCTGGCGCGTTAGGAATATCTTCAATGGTAACTGCCGCCGCGGTGATGTTTTCGTAGGCTTTTTTGTTTGAAGTAAAATTGCCCGTTGAGTGATGTATTAGCACCCCCAACTCGTTTTCGTAAAACATATCGCTGTGCGACGGATGCCCGTTTAAAAACACTACGGGGTTACGCTCAACCCACGAACTTGCAATACCGTTTATCAAACTAAAAGCTCCTACACCGTAGGTTACACTAATGGCTCCAAACCCTTTTAAGCGGGCATAGGCATCGGCGGCATATCCTCCGCATAATTCGTTGGGCGCATTTATCAGTTGAATATCGGGGTGCTTTTCCTCAAGAATATCCAAAAACGGAGTCATAAAATCGCCGGGAACAACAAACAAATGGGTAAGTCCCATTTCTTTAAGTCGCTCAGCTATGTAGTCCGATATGGTATAGGTAACAGGTTTAGTTGTCATTTTCGGAGTATTGTTTAAAAAAGTTCCCCAAAGCTTTTGCTGAGGGGAACCTGCGTTGATAGCCTGTGTGTATGGATTTATTTACGCGGAAGATAGTCGAGTTTAAAGTACCGCTTCATCATGTCTTCAGCGGTTTCCAGAGAGCCTTCCACCCAACCTTGGTTGTTGCTGTAAGCCTCCCCGATGATGAACACGTCTTGGTCTTCTACGGGTTTCACCATCTTTTTAATAATTTCATCGTAACGGTAACCTGCTTTCCACTCATGCCAGCCACCACCGTATGGGTCTTCGCTCCAATCGTGGAAAATAGCCGCATAAGGCATATCCAATTTTTGCTGGCCGTGCATGGTTTCCACCTGTTTGTGTGCAATCTCTACCATGCTTTGGGTAGCTACAAATTGCGCTGGGGGTACGGGGTCAATGCTTTTGTTTTCGGGTTTGTCGTTACCACCGTATGGCTCGTCGTTTTGCAATGCTTTCCAAAATGGCACTGTGCTTATATCGTTGTACGAAGCCATCAGTAGCGATTTTGTATTGTTAGGGTCTGCACCGGGTTGGTCGCCTTCACAACCAAAATAATATACTTGCCTTATGGGCATATCAGTAATCGAACGTCCTGCCCAAAGGTTAAGGGCACGCCACCATGGATAATCATACCCCATAAACAGTTTAAAGGCGTGCTGTATCAAAACGCTACCCACGTTGTTCCTTAAAAACTCGTTTTCTTGCCATTGATCCCATTCAATCAGTTCAAGTGAGCGGCGTGGCATTGCAAGTATTATTTTATCTGCATGCACTACTATACGCTCATCGCTGTTGTTATCGTAATGGGTTTTAAAATCTTGGGTTTTAGTGCGGGTAAATACCAACTCATACTCACCGCTTTTAAGTCGCTTAATAGACAGCAGCTTGTGGTTCATATTTATTTCACCGCCATCCGCTTCAAACTGTTCGGCAAGGGTTAGCGGTAAATCCTGATACCCTTTTGTAAGGGTACGGAAGCTGGTGGTAGGGCCAAAATCACTTACGGGTAATTGTGCTACTGCACTGGCGTTGGCCACGTTGGCATCATAACCACCGGCATCACGCATATAGCTAAATGCTTCATTGGTTAGAAACACATTTAGCAAGTTCCAATACCCCATTTTATACAAAGGGGTACCAAATACCTCCACCTTAAACCAGTCTTCAAGCGTAAGGTTTTTAGCATTAGGAACTAATACATTCATCACGTATGCCTGCAACTGATCGGGGTTCATCCCTTTTTCGCTCCAGCTTAGGTTATAAGGTACTGCGCCTTTAATGCTTAACTCTTCCAGCGTAAGGTGCTCACCGCGCAGGTAATAATAATTTTGCGATGCACCGATTTCAGGATCAGGGTTACCCATCGGAAAATCTTTGGTAGGTAACTTCAAATAATTAATTAACCCTGTTACCAATGGCTGAGTTTCGGGTATATAGCGCATTCCGCCCAACTCGGCTACCACATTGGGCATACCGGGCAATGTGCGCGAAAACAAACGGCCGCCAATGCGGTCGCTATATTCATACAAAGCCACTTTGCTTTTTTTCCCGTTAGCCTTTTGTAGTCGCCATGCGCTGTATGCGCCCGCAACACCGCCTCCTATTACGGCTACATCCACCTTTTTTGATGCTGTGGGTGTACCTTTTTTTGCTGTAGTTTGTTTAGCCATTTAATTTAGTAATCAGGTTTTTCAGTTATAGAAACCGCTTTTTATTCAGTATTTCTTTTATAGAATAATTACTGTGGGCAAGTTAGATTTACCAAGGGTTTGACGGATACAGGTAAAATACGCTATTTCAAAAACAGGTATTTTTACGGGTATTCTTGTTTATCGCCTATATCACCCAAAAACCTTATTATTGCTTTGTGTACGTTAATAATCTATTGTTTATAGCGGCTGCAAAGTGTTTCGACAAATGTTACTCGCTGTGGCACAGCGTTTGAGCTAAACACAAAACAAATCACTTATACTACTGCCTATGAAAAAAATACAGGTCTTTTGCTTGTTGCTGTTGGTTGCGGCAAGTTGTTTCGGACAGGACAAACTAAAAGAAGTACCAACAACTATCAGCGAGGTTACCCTGTACCTATCAGGAGTTACAGTTTCAAGAACAGGTCAAGTGGATGTAGAGCAAGGCACTAACCATTTGATTTTATCAGGCTTGAGTCCTTACCTAGACAGTAGAAGTTTACAAGTGGGCATGGGTACTGATGTAAATATCTTATCAGTAAGTGATAACTCTTCAACAACTATCGACCCAAAAAAAATGCCTATTCTTAATTTTCTGCGCGACTCTATTGATGCTGTAAAGTTTGAATTGGAAACTGAACGTAATAATGCCGATGTGCTAACTCAAGAACAAAACCTGCTACTGGCCAATATGAAAATAGCCGGTGAAAAAGGTGTTGTGGTACCCGAACTTGAAGACGCTCTTGCTTTATACCGTCGCGAATTGCCTGAAATTAAACGCAAAATGCTGTTGTCGTCCATTCGCCAGCGTAAGCTGCAAACCCAGTTAGATACGTTGAACAATCGCTTTAATGAGTTTAAGCGTAATAATGAAAAAACCACACGTGAAGTGCATTTGACGGTTAATGCCGATAAAAAAGTGAAAGTAACGCTAAGCTTACAATACTATGTTGCTGATGCAAGTTGGACTCCGAAGTATGACATACGCAGTGTAAAAATTACCGACCCCATTACGCTTGCCTACAAAGCTGAGATGCGTCAGAATACAGGTGAAAACTGGGACGGAGTGAAAATGATACTTTCTACCAATAACCCCATGTACACCCCTGCCCTTCCACAGTTGTTTACCAATTTTGTTGATTTGAACGGGTGGTATATGCAAAACCGCCAAGCCATGCCTAACGAAGCTGACAATAATTATCAATATAACTTTGATAAAGGTAAGACCAACGCATTCACAAGTCAATATTCTAATGCCGAGGTAAATACCGATATTTCTTTTGAAGTTCCTTTTGCGGTGCGCCTTGCCAGCGATAACCGCCCAATGGTAACCGAAGTGAAGAAAAATCAGCTTCCGGTTTCTTATAAATACTTTACCGTACCTAAGGCTGAATGCACTTCATTCTTAAAAGCCCAGATAACAGGATGGGAAGACCTTAACCTATTGGAAGGTGATGCTAATTTGTATCTTGAAGGTACTTTTTTAGGCAAAACGGGTATAAATCCTAATCAGATTGAAGATACACTATCACTATACATGGGTAAAGACCGTCGTTTAGTTGTGAAGCGCACAAAAGCGGCTGAGAAAAACGGTAAAAACTTCTTTGGCAACAAAATAGTGCAAAGTGTGGTTTGGGAAATTGAATTACGTAACACCAAAAAAGAAGCAATTACTGTTGAGGTACAAGACCAAATACCTGTATCTAAAAACGATGATTTGGAAGTAATAAAAGATGATTTAGGCGGTGCTGAACTAAATGCTGAAACCGGTTTATTAACCTGGAATAAAACTTTACAACCGGGCGAAACTATTAAACTACGTTTTGGGTTCACACTTAAATATCCAAAAAATAATAGTGTTGCCCGCCAAAAACTACAAGAACTGCGCAGGGATAATTATTATTAATCGTTTATCTAACTCGGTATATAAAAAAGGTTGGGCAAATGCCCAACCTTTTTTATTTATAGCTATTATTAAATTAATCAGCAATGGTATTATTTATTGCAGGTATTGTACGTAAGTATGCGTAGATAGCGCTTATTTCACCCTCAGTTAATTGATTGTAGGGCAACATGGGGTAGCGCAATTGCTTGCCGTTTTTGCGTTTACCGTAACGCATAGCATTCACAAAATCCTGCTCTGTCCATGTACCGATACCTGTACCGTCAGGAGTAATATTTTTAGACAGGATTAATTTACCCTGTAAATCCAATAGTTTATTTCCTCCGCCATAAAAACCTTTTGATTGTTCAGGGGCAAGCTCGCTATTGGTAGCAAAATCAGCACTGTGACAGGCAAAACAGGCATACAGGTTATTTGCTAAATATTTACCCCAAACCTCTTTATTAGTGGTATCGGGTACCGGAGTTGCAGAAGCCGGAAAAGGCAATGGTTTTGCACCATCAACAAAATTACTAAGTGCTTTCATCAAAAAACCGGGTTTGCTGGCAGGAGGTTCTTCGCTGCTGGCCTTCAAACCGTATGCATCACTGCGCAACCAAGATATAATGCTATTCATATCTTCATCACTCAACAAAGGGAATTTAGGCATATAAGGAGGCGCATAGCTTCCGTCTTTACGTAAACCTGTGCGCAAGAAATAAATAAGTTCACCGTCGGTCCAATTACCAATACCTTTAGTTGCATCATGGGTAATATTCATTGAATATATTTCTCCAAATGCGGGAGGTAAATCAATGATACGCTTACCCACCAATTTATTGTTGGCATCGCTATGGCAATGAATACATAACATTGATGCAATTTTCTCGCCCTTAGCAATTCGTTCAGGGGTTGATTCAACTTTTACTTCGGGTATTTTTGGAGCATCGTAAGTAGGTATGCCTTTAAAATGAACATAAGCCGCAACAGAAGCGACAATAATAATTAATGATCCGAGCAAAATGCCCAGTATTTTCAGGAATTTTTTCATTGGCTTTTTTAGTTTGTACTACTAAGATAAATGTTTGTTTTCTGTTTTAAAATTGTAATTTACTGAATTGAAGTTGTTTGCGAAATAATAAAATAGCCCAAGCTGCGCCCGGGTTTAGGCTTTGATGTTTTCATAGTTTGTAAAAAAATGGGGTGCAAATATAATAGAAGCTAACTAACAGTGTTACCGTTTTTTCACGGTATTTTAGTTATTAAGAAGTGGAGAAATTAAACTTAATGATAAGTGCTAAATCAGCTGAATAGTATCTGCACTTACATATTTACTTTACTTTTATCGTATTTATAGCCGCTTACAAAATGCAGGGCAATCATACGTGAGTACCTGAATATTAGTGTAGAGCCTAAGATAACTATACCCAATATCCAAAATAAATAGGTATTAACGCTCGGATCATCTAAAAAGAGGTTTAACAATACCCCAACTATTACACCAATAGCTACATTTATTCCGTAGCTTATATACATGGCACTCCAAAAGAAACCGGTTTCCTTTTCAAACTTTAATCCGCAAACGGGGCAATGCTCATTAAAGTGCAGAAATTTGGTGGGATGGTAGAAAGAATGGGTGAAAAACTTTCCGCTACGACATTGTGGACATTTACATTTAATAAATGCCATCAGCGAACTGTTTTCGGGTTTGTTACACATGAATGTGAAATATTAGGCCGTTGCTTTGCGCTTACGGTAGCTGCGGTACCAAAAAAAGGCAACAGAACCTACCAGTAGGTATGGCATTGCCAATAGGTATAAAATACCGTCGTTTAAGCCCATACCCACAGTATTGCCCTCTTTTAAACCTGACTCAACTGAGGTTTTACACATTGGGCATTGCGCTGCTGCTTCGTTTACGGTAGCAAATAAGCATACAAACACTACTAATACTATGATTTTGGTCAGGCTTTTCATATTATGTAAGGTAATATGGAACAATGAGCAAATATACAACAACGCCGGTTACTGAAACGTATAACCATAGCGGAAATGTCCACCTTGCAAGTTTCTTATGTTCATCAAACTGGCCTGCAAATGAGCGATAAATGGTAAACAATACCATAGGCACAATAGCCGTAGCCAACAAGATGTGAGTGAGCAATATAAAATAATAAATATACCGTAAACTACCCGCCGCATTTGTTTCTTCGGCACTTAAAAGCCCATCATGGTTTAGGTCGCCAAATTTTGTTTCGGCAGCTAAATAGTGATAGGTAACATAAGAAATCAAAAACAAGCCTGAAAGAAAAAAAGCCGAAAGCATCAAGGCTTTATGAGTACCCTTTTTTTGGTTACGGATAGCTATGTAACCGGCTACTAAAAGTATTGAAACTGCAGAGTTTATGAACGCATTAAGCTTGGGCAGAAAGGTAACATCAAAACTACCTTGCAACCCATCTTTGCCGGGTATAAAAAGCAAAAGAGCCACCACCAAAGGGATGGCAATAGATATACCCAGTATTATACGGAAGTATAGTTTATCGTTGGTTGCAAACGTGTTCATAAAGGATTCTTATATTCGGCTAATAGCAGTTTAATATCTTCTTTCAGTTGCAAAACCTCGTTCATTTTTAAGCCGTCGTATGCGCCGCGTATGCGTTCTTCTTTATCAACTAAAATAAGGTGTTGCGAGTGTGCTATTTGATCAGCACTTGCACCATCAGCTTTGGGCAGCAAATATTGGTTTTGCATAAAGGCAATCTGATCGTACTTACCTGTAACAAAAAACCAGTTTCCGTACTTAATATCCCTTAACCTTGCGTACTCTGCCAGCACTTCAACACTGTCATTCTCAGGGTCAACAGTATGAGATATAAAAACTATATCGGGGCTTTGCTTATATTTATCATACACTAAAGTAAGGTTATTGTTCATCTTTGGACAAACGCCCTTACAGCGTGCAAAAAAGAAGTTAACAACGCGTATTTTACCTTTTACACTATCATCAGTAAGTAAAAAGCCCTTTTGGTCTGTGAAACTAAAAGGGCCAACAGTATGATATGTTGTGTCTTTTGCTCCCGCTGCTAAATAACGGTCGCCGTATATGGGTAATATTGCTCCGGCTTTAAAGGTTCCTTGTTTTAAAAGGGCTACAAAACCTATAGGCAATATAAAAAGTAATACCAGATAAATTTTTTTCCGTGCGGGGTTGCTCATTAGTTGTTAAATGTGCTCCAAAAATTGCCTTCGTACAACATCCACACCACAAAAAACACAATAAACATTGTAGGAACCACAACACTAAGGATAAGGTTTACCCGTTCGTGTTTTAAGTGCATGAAAAAACCAACGATAAGTACTGCCTTCACCAAACCTAAAGCTATAAACAAAATGTTACGGCCCATGCTGGCAGGCATTACGAAATACAGTAATATATCCACTACGGTGATGGCTGTCAAAATCCAGAAAGTCCTCCAAATTTCGCTGGTACCATGGCTTTCTACGTGGTATAGTTTCTCCTGTGCGTTTTCGTACAGGTATGTTTCTTTGTCTTTATATTCTACGTGTGACATTAGTTGCTATTGGTTTAAATGTTACGGTGAATGTTTACTATTTAAAATTATATCAGGTAGAAGAAGGTGAATACGAATACCCAAACCAAATCCACAAAGTGCCAGTAAAGCCCTACCTTTTCAACCATTTCGTAATGGCCGCGTTTTTCGTAAGTTCCCCTCAACACATTGATATAAGTAATAACATTTAGTACCACCCCACTAAATACGTGGAAACCGTGAAACCCTGTTACAATGAAAAACAGTGCAGAGAAGGTAGGAGCACCGTTGATACGGTCGGCAAGCTCCCAATGTATATGTCCGAATAATCCTAAATGTTCCGTTTTCTTTATACCCTCAGCACTAAGTGCAAAGTGGTTACCGTTTAAGGTAGCTCCATCACCAATAAACTGAGCCCACTCCCACGCCTGACATCCCAAGAATGCAGCACCGCCAACAATGGTCATTAACATATAACGAGCTACTTCTTTTTTAGAATTACGATGTCCAGCTTCAACCGCTAACACCATGGTTACCGAACTGAAGATAAGGATGAACGTCATTAAACTAACAAAGAACAAGGGCAAGTGTATTCCGTGTAAAAATGGGAAGTGATTAAACACCATATCAGGTAAAGGCCAAGGCAAACTGGTATCGCCTGCGGCACTAAAGCGGTGTACACCATAGGTTATCAGCAAACCTGAAAAGGTGAAGGCATCTGATAACAGGAAAAACCACATCATCAATTTGCCATAGCTTACATTGAAGGGTGAACGCCCGCCCGACCATACATTTGCGGGATTGGCTGTTGCTACTGAGTGTCCTGACATTTCTGTTTTTTCTTAGCGGTTCAAAAATAAAAACAAATAAAGATATATCCATAGCAAGCCTACAAAATGCCAATATGTTTTGCACATACTGATGCTAAGCAGGTTCTTTTTATGAATGTTTAATTTAAAACTTTGCACAGTCATAACCAGCAGAAATATAATACCGCCCAACACGTGCAATACGTGTGTTGCTGATATAATATAAACAAAACTGCTGGCGGGATTTTGGCTACCTACATGGGTAACGCCGTATTGATTAACATACTCTTTACTTGGTGAGTTATCACCTGTAAGGGTAAATCCGTTTTGGGTCATTTCAGCCCAGCCAAGGTATTGTGATGCACAAAATGCTATACCTAACGCTAAGGTTATTACTAAACCAATTTTAACTTGGCCAAGCTCATCGCGTTTAGCTGCATAATAACTCCATTGCATGGCAATACTGCCAAGTATGGCTATTACCACGCTATACATAAACTGCATGGGCAATGGAAAAATATCCCAATTCCCTTCGGCTCTGCGTACAATGTATGCACTTGTGAAAGCGGCAAACAACATTATCATAGCCACAATCATTACCCACAAAGAGAACTTTTTGGGGTGCACGGCGTAGTTTTCTGTCGATTGTTTAGTTACCACTGTGTTCATCGTTTATTTCCCTCACACTTTATCAAATACAAAAGCCAGCAATACCACGGGTAAGTATATGAATGCTGCAAACATAAGTGTGCGGGCATTTTTAATACTACAATCTTTATACAAGCGGGCTGCAAGCCACACCATAGCTGCTGAAGCTATCAAAGCAATAATGGTTGATACCATTCCAACAATGCCAATTTGCAAAGGCAATAGTACTGAGGGTATCAAAACAGTTGTCCAAATCAATACCTGAAAGGCACTTTTCTTACCGCGTCCTTCAAACGAAGGCAACAGGTAAAAACCAGCACGGCGATAATCATCATCCAATATCCATGCTACTGCCCAAAAATGAGGGAACTGCCAAAAGAATTGGATTACAAACAAAGCTACCGCACCTGCGTCAATGCTACCCGTTACAGCCGTCCAGCCCAACATGGGGGCTACGGCGCCCGGAAATGCACCCACAAATACTGCAATAGGTGATACACGCTTAAGCGGGGTATATATAAAAGCGTATGAGATTAATGAGAATAAGGCCAAATAGCCCGTAACATCATTAAAGTAATATCCAAGTAAGAACACACCTCCTAAACCGGTAACAAGGCTGAAAACTATCGCCTCATTGATACCCATACGTTGTGTTGCAACGGGGCGGTTGGCAGTGCGCTCCATCATTTTATCGTAGTCGCGCTCTATTACTTGATTAATGCCGTTAGCGGCACCAACAACCATAGTACCACCCAAAATCAACAACCAAAACAATGGCCAATCAATTGTTGCAGCGGGAGCCAATATAAAACCCATAGCGGCAGAAAACACAACAGTTAGTGTCAGCCTGAGTTTTAGTAGTTGGCTGTAATCACGCAGTTTGCTTTTCAATGAAAACGAAACCGGGGTTACATTATCTATAGTTTTGCTAATCATTAAGTACTTTTTTCTTCTATAATACTGTCCTTGTAATTGTGTACAAGTATGGCAACATAAAATTGTGCGGCAATGAGCATACCTGCAAGTGTAACATGCAGTAAGCGTGCAACCGCCGGAAGGTCGAAAAAGATGTTAGCCGTGCCGAGCACAATCTGCAAAGCAGCGATGCCTAATCCCCATGTTAAGGAACGCACCAGCATATTACTTTTTTCTAACCGGTTAGCAACCATCATGTACAATATCATCATGGCGGCCATTACAAATACCGAAAGGCTTTTGTGCGATGCCAAAACATAATCTACAAGTTGTGTCCAACTGTGTCCACTACCTTGTGCTTTCGGCACCCACTCGTCAACCGCTTCCCTAACCTTTGTTCCGTAATAAATCTGAACTAAGGTAAGCACAATCACACCATACACCAGCACTTTAATCCATCCAAGGTGTTTTATGCGGTCAAGTCCTTCGGCGGCATGGTTTCTAAAAACGGCGGCCATCATCAATCCCACAGTAACTAAAGAAGCCAGCATGTGTATGCTAATGGTATCTCCTTTTAAATTACTTTCCACTACTTTGGCTCCGAGCCATGCCTGAAACAATGTGAATAAGAACGATGCGATGCTTAGTAAGGTTATCGACTTTTTTGTTTTCCAATATTGGAAAGAAGAAACCAACGTAAGCACCATAAAAATACCCACTAATACGCTCACCATACGGTTTATCCACTCAATGTATGTGTGGATTGGATTGTAAAGAGCGTAATCATGTTTGGTATATACCGCCCACTGTGCGGAATCGAAATTTTGTGAAGTAGTGAAATTGCTTTGCGCCACCCACAATCTTTCGTCTTTTATTATCATTTGCCCTTTTTTATACTCGTGGTTGGGCTTCCATACTAATTCGCTTTCGTTGGCCGGTGGAATGTAGTACCCGAAACATTTAGGCCAGTCGGGGCAACCCATTCCTGAACCTGTGATACGTACTAACCCTCCAACAAAAATCAAAAAGAGAATAGAGGCAACAGAAAGAAGTCCGATTTTTCTGAAAAACGTTTCTGATAAAATCCTCTTCACTATTGCCTCTGTTTATTTTATCTGAAGCTGAACCATCTTCTTAGCACAGCAAAAAATACTTTTGATTCTGTACTTTCGGTTGTTGCTTCAGGAACATTCGCGTTGTGTATCGGAGCTGCTTCAGTATGCTCAATCGGCTCAAGCTGACCTTCATCAGGCACATTTTGAGGAATAAAATCCTGCTCAGCATCAGGCCTGCTGTAATCATAAGGCCAACGATAAACGGTTGGTATTTCACCGGGCCAGTTACCGTGTACGTGTTTAACAGGTGCAGTCCACTCAAGAGTGTTTGATTTCCATGGGTTTTGTTCTGCTTTCTTACCCCAGAAGATTGAACGTACAAAGTTGTACAAGAAAATCACCTGAGCAATAGAAGCCAATATAGCAGCGATAGTTATAAACTCGTTAACGTTTTGCCATTGTGCAAACTCAGGCATTAGGTTAAAGAATGCGTAACGACGAGGCACACCGGCCATCCCCATAAAGTGCATGGGGAAGAATACCATGTATGCTGCTGCAAATGTCAGCCAGAAGTGAACATAACCAAGGGTGTTGTTCATCATACGGCCATACATACGTGGGAACCAGTGGTAAATACCGGCCAACATACCAAATATAGCAGCGCTACCCATTACCAAGTGGAAGTGGGCAACTACGAAATAAGTATCGTGAAGGTTGATATCAAGGGTAGCGTTACCCAACCAAATACCTGTTAAACCACCGGTGATAAACAACGACACCAAACCGATACCAAACAACATACCGGGGGTGAAGTGGATATTACCGCGCCACAATGTAGCTAAGTAGTTAAAGGTTTTAACAGCCGAAGGAACTGCGATAATCAACGTTAATATCATAAATACTTCGCCCAAGAACGGGTTCATACCTGTGATAAACATGTGGTGACCCCATACAAGGAATGAAAGGAACGCAATACCCAACAGTGATATAATCATCGCGGTGTAACCAAAGATTGGCTTACGGGCATTGGTTGCAATTACTTCAGAAGTGATACCCAAAGCAGGCATCAAAATGATATATACTTCAGGGTGACCTAAGAACCAGAACAAGTGCTGGAACAAAATAGGGCTGCCGCCAATGTTATCCAAAGCTCCTAAACCGTTTGCCCAAATATCAGATAGGTAGAAACTGGTACCGAAACTACGGTCGAATATTAATAACAAACCTGCGCTTAATAGTACAGGGAATGAAAGCAAACCAAGTACAGCAGTTAAGAAAAATGCCCAAATAGTAAGTGGCAGACGGTTCATGCTCATACCTTTGGTACGCATGTTTAGCACGGTAGCGATGTAGTTAATACCACCCAATAGTGATGATACTATAAACAATACAATAGCTACCAACCACAACGTCATACCCAAACCCGAGCCCGACATGAATATCTCATTGGCACTCAACGGAGGGTAGATTGTCCAACCACCTGAAGCAGGACCTGAACCTACGAATACTGAAATTACCAATACCACGCTCGACATGAAGAAGAACCAGTATGATAGCATATTCATAAAGGGCGAGGCCATATCACGGGCACCTACTTGCAACGGAATAAGCAGGTTACTAAAAGTACCGCTAAGACCGGCAGTAAGTACGTAAAATACCATGATGGTACCGTGTATCGTAACCAAGCCCATGTAAAAGCCTGCATCGATACGACCGCCTTTGCCCCATTTACCCAAAAGAGTTTCAAGGAAAGGGAAGGTTTCATCAGGCCAAGCAAGTTGAAGCCTGAACAATACGGACATGAACATACCAATGAAACCCATAATAATCCCTGTTACAAGGAATTGTTTTGAGATCATTTTATGGTCCATACTAAAGACATACTTCGAAATGAAGGTCTCTTTGTGATGGTGCTCGGCATCATGATGCCCGGCATGTGCTGTATGTGTTTGCGAGTGGGCCATTATCTAATTACAGTTAATATCGTTTAAAAATTACTTTACTAAAATTACTTGGTCACCTGAGCCATTACCTGTGTTTTGGTAGTATCTGTATCAGCCGGTGCGGGTGTGCTTGCAGGCACAGCCTCAGTAGCCGGAGCAAAAGCAGGCTTTTGTTCTGCTATCCATTTTTGATATTCTGCCTCGGTTTCAACCACACGTATTTTAATCTTCATGTTATAGTGGGCAGCACCGCATATTTTGGCACAATACAAGTAGTAATCAAATTTAGGGTCTTCTAAAATACCACGCATTTCGGCAGTAGTTTTAGTGGGGGTAAACCAGAAAGTAGTTGGCATACCGGGTACACAGTTCATCTGCATACGGAAGTGTGGTGAGTAAGCACTGTGTATTACATCGCGGGCACGAAATACAAAGTGGATAGGTTTGTTTTTAACCAATACTATTTCCTTCAACACCAAATCATCATCAGCTGTTTTGTTAAACATCCTTTTGTCGCCTTCTAAAGCGGCCAAACGTGATAGGTGTGCTTTTTGCAAACGTATTTTTTGTACCAAACCAGCCATCTCTTCTTTTTCTTCTGAAGTTGGGTCGGGTATGGTTTGCATACGTTTATAAAGGTCTTCGTTCTTTCTAAGGTTAGTATCAACCTCGGCTTTAAGTTTAGTATATTGGTCTTCAACACCTAAACCAAGGGGATTAGTGCCAGAGATAAGGTTGAAACTGAACTCACCCAATTTATTATCGGCACCTGCATAACGAACATTCCATCCGAATTGGTAAGCAAATACTTCTAGGGTTTCAGCATTTTCAGGAGCTTTTTTGGTAATAGCAGACCACTTGGTAAATCCGTTAATTACCAATACAGTAAGCGCAATCGCCGGAATGATTGTCCAGATATACTCCAACATATTGTTGTGTGGATAGAACAATGCCTTACGGCCTGGTTTGTGACGGTATAAAAACGCAAATACAAACAGGGTAATTTGTGTTACAACAAACACAAAACCTGTTATATATAAGGTGGTCATCAACATACTATCAACCGAAGCACCATGCTCAGAAGCTGCATTGTCTATCAATGCATATTTACCGTGCACTTTAAATTCCCAGAAGGTAGCACCCAAACCTACTACCATAAACACAATCATCAACCATGCATTTACTTTGTGAGGGTTTGAGAAAGGTATGCCTGTATAACGGCTGATAAAACCTAATACATTAAATACAGCACCCATTATTATAAGTACCGCAATAAGTATCAGCACTATCAAAAAGTTGATAAGGCTTTTTACACTGCTTGTGGCTTCTTTATCTTTACCATCAGGATTATCTGGATTGATTGGGGTTTTCGGTCCATCCTCCTTTTTTTCATCACCACCACCGCCAGGAACATCAGTAGGATTAGTCTTCAAGTAAGCAATGATATCACCAATTTGAACATCGGTTAACGACTCAAAGTTGGTCATCACATTAGGGGCATACTCCTTTGCTAATTGGGTAGCAATCGGGTCGCCCGCAGCAATCATCTTATCGGCCTGTTTAATCCATTGTTTTAGCCATGCTTCTTGCCTTCTTCCGGTAACGCCTGATAAGGCGGGGCCTTGACCCTTTTTACCAAAATAATGGCATGAAGTACAGTTTTCTTCAAACAATTTTTTACCCGCTTCTACATTAGGCTCAGCATAGGCTGAGGGGGCAAATAATACAACGGCTAATAGTACAGTGAGTGCCGAGGTTAGTTTTTTAATGAGTGTTCTGAGGTTCATTACTTTATATAAGCGATTACCAAAGTTGCCTAAAACCCTTGTTGTTACTACATTTCTTAGTAATAACCACGATTTTTGGAGCTTGCGCAAATTTATATCAAAATCAATATTTAACTAACATTTGACAAAAATTAAATACTACAAAGCGCTACGATTTTGCAAACTGCCTATTTAACAAGGCTTTTACTCATGTTTAGAACGGTTTTAAATTTCATCTACTATAGTAAAAACAAAAAAACGGCTGCTTAGTTTGTAAGCAGCCGCTGTTTTAATCGTAACAAACGAATGTTTGTTCTTATTCTTCGCCTATATCTTCAAGGGTGGTTTTTGCTTCTTCAATAATACCGTCCTCTTGGTCTTCGTATCCGTCTATAATACTTTTTAATATCGCCCTTGCTTGGAAAAGTTCTTTCCTGTCCACATGTATTTCAACTTGCAACAAAAGTGCTTTTGCTTTCCAGTAGTCGTACGATGCAAAATTTTTCACCACTTCCATAATGGTTTTCTCTGCATCGGCAGGACGGTTTTTATTGTATTGCACAACAGCAATGCTATACTTTGCTTCAGCACCGTATTGGTTGTCGGTAAGTTTCAGCACTTCCTTCGCGGCATCTTCAACAGCCTGCCAATCAGATTTCTTTAAGTTAAGGCGTAACAGGTACAGGTTAGCTTCTATAATACCTTCACGCGTTACTTTTTCATAGGCCAGCAGTTTTTTGCTGTAGGCAAGGGTTTTATCATCAAGGTTCAGGTAATAGCTGCAACGCATTTGTCCTAAAAGACTCACCAGCATATTGTCTTTCTCGCGGGCAAGGTCTTCCAGTTTTTCGTACAATGGCAGTGCATTGGCATAATCCTTTTTCAGATAATAGATAGTTGCTGCCCAACGGGTAGAGGGCTCGGCAAACTCGTACCGCTTTTTATCCAACACATATAAATAGCCTTCAAGCGCTGCATCAAAGTTCTTTTGCTTATTCTCACAATTGGCTTTGTAGTAGTTAGCCTCAACTGCATACAACCCTTTTGGAAACGCTTTCAGGTACTTGGCAAATTCTTTTATCGCATCTGGGCAATTATCATCTTGGTAACGGCTAAGAGCAGTTTCATACATCGCACTATCGCGGTAGCTGTCTTTATAACGTTTCTTGCCTTTGGTAGCCATGTAATCAAAAAACTCCTCTACTTGGCCTTTGCTGCGGTATATTTCTTCCAGCACTTGCGATGCTTCGTTATACTCAGGATAGCTGCTGTAACTTTCAATAATCACCTTCAAATCTTCGATGGCCTTATCGTTTCGGTTTTGCTGATAGTGCAATATGCCCAAACGCAAACGGCATTTAACGGCATATGCTCCGTTAGGATTTTCGCCCAATAAATACCCAAAGCCACGTTCTGCCTCGGCAAAATTGTTCATGTTCAGGTGCACCATTGCTATTTCAAACAGGGCAGCATCCACCAATTCTGATTTAGGGAACTGTCCGGGTACCTTTTTAAGAGTAGATATTTTAAGTTCGTCTTTACCTTGTAATCCAAAAATCATCCCTTTCTGAAAATATCCGTAATCGCTATTGGGTGCTGATTTGGTGATGATAAAGTTATAAGCCTCCAACGCATCGTCGTACTTCTTTTGTATAAAATAACAATCGGCTAAGCGGGTCATTCCATCCAAATAGCGGGGTTGCTGTTGGTTTACATATTTAACCGACTGTGTGAAGGTTTTAAAGCTTTCGGCTGCTTTGCCATAGTGGGTAAGCAAATCGGGGGCATTGTTATCCTCGTTGGCTATTTTAATGTACGAATACCCCATGTTGTAGTGGGCGGCATCGTACACATCGGTGTTATCGGCAGCACTGTATTTTAAAAACTCGCGGGTGTATTTAATACAATCCCAATACTTGCCATTGTTATAAGCTATCTCCCCTTTCCAAAAATCAGCAAGGGCATTTAGCTTGCTATCCAACGGATATTTCTTTGATTTATCTAAGAAACCAACTGAGCTGTTTGAGTTTTCCCATCCGTCCTCAAGCAATTGCAACGCATAGTAAAATGTTATTTGCTGATACACCCGTTGGGTTTGCTCGTTCATTTTGGTAATGGTTTCCAACACCTCAATCGCTTCTTTGTAGTTCTTGTTTACCAGTAATACTTCACCTTGCAAGGTTTTTGCTTCGGTTAGCAATTCTGATTTGGGGAAGTCTTTTATAAATTTACCAATGGCGGTTAACGCTTCGCTGTTAAAGCCCAAATCGTAGCTAAGCTTGGCATAATTAAACGCCGAACGTTCTTTTAGTTTTGCATTGTAGGGTAATAAAGAGGCTTGCAGAAAAGCATCCCTTGCGTTGGTTTTACGGTCGAGGTGCAAGAAACACTCGGCAGCATTGTAATACGCATATTGGGTAATGGTATCTTTTGTACGGTTAATCAGTGTAAACTCTTGGTACGCCTTATCGTACTTCTTATTAGCGTAATACGCATAGCCTAAGATATAACGGTCGTTAGGCGTCATCTTTGAAAGTGGAGGCTGGTGTTCTTCCAACAATGGCAAGGCTTTGTCAAACTGGTCTAGCTGATAATAGCATTGGCCCCGCATCCAGCCAATCTCCCTTTGATTCACATTGCTCTTCATGGTGTCGGTAATGTCAAGCACTTGCTTGTATTGGCCACCACCAAAGTATATCATGGCAATGTAAAGCGGAATTTCAGGCCCATACACCTTAGAATCTTGCACCTTTTCAAAATGAGTAAGGGCTTCGTTAAATCTGTTCTCCTTAAGGGCTATGTAACCTAAGTAATAATGGCTGGGATAATAGTATTTAGTAGGGTCGTTGGCAGTTATTTTAAACTCCGGAATGGCTTCTTCCCATTTGGCACGTTTAAAATTGCTATAGCCCAACATAAAGTGGTACTCCAAACTTTCATCAATGGTAAGCGCCTCATCGTTGGTCTTCTTCAACTCAGGCACTACTTTGTTGTATTTGCCGGTGTTGTAGTAATGACGACCTAAATGAAAATGTGCCAGCTGTGTTTTGATATGATTGGGATAGGCATTTATAAATGCTTCTAACCGCTCTTCGGCTCCATCGTTTTCAAGCAATAACGATGAAACCGCCACGTAATACTTTGCGTTAATGGCAAGCTCACGGTCGCGAGTCAGTTTTAAAAACTCCTCAAACTCTTGTATGGCACTACCGTATTTTTCTTTGTCATACAACTCTATCCCGTGGTTGTACAAATTCACGGGGTCGCTCACCGCAGCGGTTTTCTGACCCCAAAGTATTGCCGGCAGCCACAAACCTAACCCTACTGCTAAAATTATTCCCTTCTTAAACATAATTAGCCCAAAATAAACTGCCCGAATTTATTAGTAAAACGACGGCTAATGGGTTTTCAGTGTGTTTATTTGTTAACAGCAGCGCGGGGATTGTTTAGTGGAATATCCACGCAGGGTGGATTACTCACAAAAATTAATGCGTAAAACTGTTACCGCATTTTTACGACAGGTTAAAACCTGCCGTTTTTGGTGATTACCTTCCGGAATAGGACTTAAGTCCTATTCCGGAAGGTAATCTTAACAGCATGGGCTTTCAACCCCATGTTTTAAAGATTATATGAAGTTTACAATTATCGAAGTCTGTAAGCCAATGCTGACTTATACCACCTCAGCCACCACAAAGGTACTGCCTCCCACAAACACTAAATCACCTTGTTGGGCAGTGGTTTGCGCTGCCTTTAAAGCTTCTGCCACAGTGGAATAATGATTACCCTGTAACCCAAACGCTGTTGCCTGTTGTTGCATTTCAGCAGCAGGAAGCGCACGGGGTAATTGCGCATTGCAGAAATAGTAATGGGCTTTTTGAGGAAGCAAGCCCAACACTTTGGTAATGTCTTTATCCTTTACCATGCCCCAAACAATGTGCAGTTGATTATGGGGAGTGAGGGATATTTGTTTCAATACTTCCTGAATTCCGTTCAGGTTATGGCCGGTATCGGCATAGGTTAGTGGATTGTCAGACAGTTTTTGCCAACGTCCCATTAATCCTGTACTACTTTTTACTGATTGAAGCCCTTGCCGTATGTGTGCCTCTGTGATTTCCCACCCTTGTTCCTGCAACTGCAATACCGCAGCCAACACTGTAGCAATGTTTTTCTTTTGGTAGATGCCTGTTAAATCACACTCAACCCCACTAAACAATACTTGATTGTTTTGCCACACATCAAACACGGCAACATCTCCCCTATTATCAAAGTTTTGAAGTTGCAGTTGTGCATCGGCAAACACGATGGGTGCATTTTCGTCTTTTGCCTTGTTTATAAATACAGGAGCTGTTTCTTCGTCGCTCTCCCCAATCACCACAGGGGTATTAGGTTTTATAATCCCTGCCTTTTCAAAGGCAATTTTGGCAAGAGTATCCCCCAGCAAATCTGTATGGTCCCAACCGATGTTGGTAATCACAGAAAGCTGAGGCCGGATTATGTTGGTAGAATCTAACCTGCCACCCAAGCCTGTTTCAATAATAGCGATATCCACCTGCTGTTTAGCAAAGTAATCAAAACACATGGCTACCGTCATTTCAAAAAACGAAGGTTTAATGGTTTCGAACAGTGTCTTGTTTTCTTCTACAAAGTGGATTACAAAATCTTCAGGCATCATTTGCCCGTTTACACGGGTTCGCTCCCTAAAGTCTTTTAAATGGGGAGATGTATGCAGCCCTGTTTTGTACCCAGCAGCCTGCAATATCGAAGCCAGCATGTGTGAGGTAGAACCTTTGCCGTTGGTTCCGGCTATATGTACAGTTCTAAATTTCTTATGGGGATTGCCCAATGCTTCGCACAAAGCAAGGGTATTGGTTAAATCAGGTTTAAGTGCAGCGGCTCCGATGCGGGTAAACATTGGCAACTGCGCATACATATAATCAAGCGTTTGCTTGTAGTCCATCACAAAACAGTACTCGTTGGTTTAGTGCTGCAAATTTGGGGGAATAGTGCGGGAAAGAAAAGCGGACAGTTGATTACTGTACTTTAAAGTCGAATTTAATTGCACCTTCCTGAATAGGGGCATCGCTTTTGGCAGTAAACTTCACTGCTTTAGCTGCATTTTTAGCACAATTACAATACGTTGATTCTACGGTTGTTGCTGTAAATGTTTTGTATTTCAAAACACACTCGGCACTTGATACATACCCGTTATTGTCAACTTTAATTTTTACTACTACAGTTTCACGTCGCGGAAACTTGCACGATGCAGCAATTTTGGTTTCGGGTTTGCGGCCGTTACCCATCATCCAAGTACCATCACCGCTGGTGCCAATACCTGTGCCCAAAGGGTCATCTCCAGTACCGTCAGGTTTCCCTTGATTACCGGGTTTACCGCCATCTCCTTTGCCTGTTCCATCGCCCTTTTTACTTGGGTTAAACAATGTACTAGGGTCAACTTTGGGTTTAGGGTCTTCTTTCGGTTTTGTTTTATCCGGAGTAGGTTCAGTCTGCTTTTTAGGTGGGGTTTCTTGCTCTGTAGGAGCCTCTTCGTAATCTTGTGTTTCGGTACTTTGCTCAGAAGTTTCAGGCGCAGAAGGGGTTTCTTCCGGTGATTGCTGTGCGTAATCGTCAGAGTTACCTGCATCAGGTTCTCCCATCGCTACCATTGCACCCTCTTCGGGCGGCGGCGGGTTCATGTATTTGAAACCAAAAAACCACAATAAGGCCAACATGCCTGCTATAATTAAAAGAGTTCCCAAGGCACTTATCAGTTTGCGCCTTTTTTCCTCTTTACTTTCTTCTTCAAGCCTTATTGCTACCGCGTTCATTATTCTTTATCGGTTTTAAGTAATATCTTGTATTTTAGCTTAGTAGCCACTTTTATTACTTCCATCACGTGTTCATAAGGGACGGTTTTATCAGCCGCGATGGCTACTACAGGGTCTTGCTGACCACTTAATTCCGTTTGGAGTTGTGAGGGTAAACGGTCGATAGTGGTTTGTTCCTGATTGATGTAAATGGTTAAATCAGGTTTTACACTTACAACTACGTTTTGCTTCACCGGAGCCTGCACACCTGCTTTAGGCAGTACAATTTTAACCCCGTTAGGGCTTACCATCGTGGAGGTAATAAGGAAAAATATCAGCAACAAGAATATCATATCGCTCATAGAAGCGAGGCTGAATTCTGTTGATATTTTGCTTTTTCGTTTAAAATCCATTAGGCAGGCTCTTGTAATAAATCTAAAAATTCAACGGCTGCTGCTTCCATGCGGTGCACTACACGCTCAATAGATGCAGTAAGCATATTGTAAGCGATGTAAGCAAAAATACCTACAATAAGTCCCGCAATGGTGGTAACCAACGCTTCGTAAATACCACCTGCAAGAGTGTTAATTTCAACGTTGTTACCCGATTTTGCCATATCAAAAAAGGCGGTAACCATACCCGTTACGGTACCTAAGAACCCAAGCATGGGTGCAGCACCCGAAACAGTTGCAAGGGCGGCCAAACCTTTCTCTAATTTATAAATTTCAAGTTTTCCGGTATTTTCTATTGATACCTCAATGTTTTTCATGGGCTTGCCTATGCGTGAGATACCTTTTTCAAGCATACGTGCTATAGGGGTTGATGCACGTTGGCACAAGTTCTTAGCACCTGCTATATTACCATTGGCAACCATGTCTTTCACATTGGCCATAAAATTTGGGTCAACTTTGGCAGCTTTGCCAATAGTGAGCCAACGTTCGATGGTGATGTAAAGGGCCATTACCAAAAGAATAACAATGGGTATCATAATGATACCGCCCTTTAGCGCAAGTTCAAAATAATCAAGTTGCGCTTGTTGTTGGGGTGCTGTTGATGCGTCGGTCAAACCGGCCGCGCTGTCCTGTACTATTTGTAAAAGCATATATTATTGTTTAACTGCCAACACCCATGCGGCGCTGTTGTTCTCTTGGCTGCGCACGGCATCAAGGTGGGTTTCAGCCTCATTGCGCGAAATGTATTGCTTATACCCTACTCTGTATAACGAAGAACCATGAAGGTTTATGATTTTTGGCTCATAACCTTTTTGTTCCAACGCATTTACAAGGCCTTGGGCATTGCTTTCGCTTTTAAAGGCACCCGCAATAATATAGTAAACCGAATCGGTTTTAGTGGTTTTGGGAGTAATAGTATCTACACGAGGCTGTGCATCTGTATTTTTTTCTGAACTTTCAGCATGCAATGGACTTGCCTTCTGTACTTCAGCAGTTTGCGACTGCCCTGTTTCAGTATCATAAGAAGAACGGGATGTATTTTTACCATTGAGAGGAATAATACTGCCCGTGCTTATTTTAGCATGGTAGAAAAAATCCTGAAGGATGGCCAACGCCGAAATAACTATTAGTATGATAAAGGCCACAAATATCTTGCGCAATACTGAAGTTTTACGCTTTTGCCTTGGTGGCGGTATGGTTGGAGCAGGCTGTGTTTGTTTGTTCTTTTCAGAAACGGTTGCTTTAGACGGAGCAGGCTCCTCGCTTTTTACAGATTGAGATGTAGCAGGTATTGGTTTTGCAACTGTATTACCTAATGACAATTTGCCTAATCCATATGTTTCAGGCAAAAAATTTGCATCTGCATTCGGAGAAAAAACAATTCGTTTTTCTTCGTTCAGCTTTAATGTACCTATTCCTTCAATGGTAATCGTTTCACCTTGCTGTAGTTTGCTATGTAAACCACTAACCCATGCATTTATTTTATCCAATGCTGTATTAAACCCAACGCTTGCCTTTTGGGCAATATGGTGGGCAAGCAATCCATCGTTGTTATTCAGGTTTTGATTAAAGGCAATTGTTTTGCGCGCAGGATTAATGTAGGTACCCTGTGCATTAAACTCTGTTTTTTTGTACGAGGCTATAAAACCTCCCAATCCAGGCACAATTACACAATCGTGCTGAAATAATAAAAGGCTTAAATAGGGTGTAATTTCCATCGTATCACAACAAAGTTACTACCTTGTTTTATAAAGTGTATTATTTTGTTCAGTTAACTACTACTCAAGGTACGAACGCAGCATCCATGCTGTTTTCTCGTGTTGCTCCAGTAAGCCAGTAAGCAAATCTACCGTTGCTTCGTCGCCAAAGCCGTCGCATTCTTCAATAAAACTGCGCAGCATGGTTGCAATGCTCTCGTGGTCAGCTAATAATCCACGCACCATATCGTCGGCTTTGTGCTTTCCTTCTGCTTCTTTTAAATTGCTAAGAGCTAAAAACTCTTTCATGCTGCCCGCAGCAGGGTAACCCACCGTACGGATACGCTCGGCAATCAAATCAATGTTTAGTGCGGTAGCTGTGTATTGCCCCTCAAACATCAGGTGCAGGCTGCTGAAATTAGGTCCAGTTACGTTCCAATGAAAGTTGCGGGTTTTAACGTATAAAATATGCTCATCGGCCAATAAAGTATTTAACTTCTTAGCGATGCTGTTTGAGTGTTCTTCTGATATACCAATGTTTGCTTTCATCCGTGTATTGCGTTAACTGTGAAATGTACTGCAAGATAACGAAAAGTGAGCGTAATGAATTAAAAAACTACGTCTCCTTTTTCAACGGCCATACCAATATTTACAACGTCTTTAAGGGTGTTGGTACGCATATTCTGTTCAATTTCAAAATGGTATATCCCAGCTTTCTTAGGCACAAACTTTTCAGCAATGGGTATGCGGTAAGTGATAATACTTGCCGAGCCTTTGCCAGTCCAGCGTCCGTCAGTTTCTGCAAGCTTCAACTCTTCGCGGGTCATCGTGCTATCACCGGTAGGACTTTTTGCGTACACCAACACATATAAATTACTGTATTCGTAATCAGGGGTAATGCGCAGGTTAATGAAAAAGTTGTGGTAGTGTGTGGTATCTGTTATTTCTATATCAAAAGCCGCCCGGTTTTTATAATGCCAGCCGTCTTCGGGCAAAAACAAATTCTGGTCGTATACTGTATTGCTGTTGCAGCTTTGCATCAGCATTGCCACAAGGGCTATTAAAATAACTGCGGTTTTTTTCACTACTGCTAAATTACTTTTTCTTGCGCCTTCTGCGGTTGTTATTATTTCCGACGTTGTTGGCATTATCACCACCGTTTTCACGCGGCTCGTTACTTCTATTCTGATTGTTAGGGTTGGGATTTGGATTAGGGTTACGTGTGTTGTTTGGGTTACGGTTGTTGGTAGGTCGGTTACCCCTATCTCCCCCGCCCCTGTTATCGCGGCGACGATTGTTATCACGACGGTTACCGCCTTTATCCAAACGGGTTAGGTCGTTTTCGCTGATAATATCTTCATCCATAGAGCGTTGCAAGGCGGTTGTTCCTTTTGGTGTATCTACCAAAATCTCACCCTTCTTGCCCTCACGGTTCAAGGCTATTATCTCGTTCACTTTTTTAATATCCAACGGAAACCAATCAGTGCTGTTTTCGTACACAAACCACATCTGACGTTTTAGAATATCGGTTTTTTGTGAACGGGCATATCCTACTTCGGTTTCAATGGTAACATTATCTCCTTTTGGGAAATCGCTCAAGGCTTCGAGGTAAGTGTCCAACTCGTAGTTCAAACAGCACTTTAATCTACCGCACTGACCTGAAAGTTTTAGCATATTGATGGACAGGTTTTGGTAGCGGGCTGCCGATGTGTTTACCAACTTAAAATCGGTAAGCCATGTTGAGCAACACAACTCCCTGCCGCATGAACCAATACCGCCCAGCCTTGCAGCTTCCTGACGGTAACCAATCTGCTTCATCTCAATACGCACTTTAAACTCTTCGGCGTAGCGTTTTATCAGCTCCCTGAAATCCACACGCTCTTCAGCAGTGTAAAAGAAGGTAACCTTACGTCCATCGCCATGAAACTCAATATCACTCAGTTTCATTTGCAAGTTCAGTTCAAGAGCTACTGTTCTTGCCCTTTCAAGCGTGTAGGGTTCTCTGGCCTTTAGTTCGTCGTATTTTTCGGTATCCTTTTCGTTGGCACGACGGTATATTTTGAACATATTTGGGCTATCAGCATCTACCCCATGTTTTTTAAGTTGCAGACGCACTAATTCGCCGCTTAGTGATACATGCCCGTAGTCGTAGCCGTTTTCGGCCTGCACAACAATCGGGTCGCCAATAAAAAGTTCAAAATTGCTGTCGTTACGATAAAACTCTTTTCTACTTCCTTTAAATCGTACTTCTACAACATCAAAAGGTTTATAACCGCTGGGCTGTTCCATATCGCCCAACCAATCGTACACATTAAGTTTATTACACCCTCCGGTGTTGCAAGTGCCGTTATTTTTGCACCCTTTTGGCGAGCATCCGCCGCCCGTTCCGCATGAACCACATCCCATATACGTTTCTTCCTCCGTTTAGTAAAAATTTTATATGCAGCGGCCGATGGCATATAGGATAGTTGTTTGATTGACAGAGGTTTATTAGTGTATTTAGGATTGCTTGGCAGGTATTCTTTTTCCACCCTCGTGCGAGGTCGAAATTTATAAATATCAGGGTGCCAGGCACCATGCAGTTATACCTTCTAACGTTTACTAAATACTATACCGGGCTTGTTGTATCAACTGCACCGTTCATTCTTTGCCTCTTATCTATCTCACCCCGCCTTGGCCGCCAGGTTATTTTTAATTAGCAAAGATATATTAATTAATGTAATCTTGGCATTCGCATTCCGCTCAATATGATAAATGCCGTCGTTAAAGGTATTTGAGATTTTTTCGATAGTAGCGGGAGTTAAAAAATTGGCAAACTTGCTCACAAAATCACGTTCCTTCTCGGTTAGTTTCACCAAATGTCCGTCTGTGTTTTTGTATATCAAACATTCACGGAAAATATGCAGGCCGTAAGCTAAAAAGTGCTTTAACATTTCGCGACCCAATGTGCTTGCATCATCTATCCAACTTATCACACCGTTCATATCATTTTTGTAGCACATCAGCATCCAGTTGCGGAAACTGTCAAAAAAGTTGTTCTCGGTTTGACTCAGCATCTGCACGGCAAGGTTCAAATTACCCTCACTTAAAAATGCAGAAGCGCGGGCGGCTTCAACCTCTGCTCCATAACGCTCCACAAGGGCATCTTGAACATCGGTTTGTTGCAAAGCAGGTATTTTTACCAGCTGCGTACGCGATTTAATGGTAGTAAGTATTTGTTCATCGCTATTGGCTACCAGCAAAAACAAGGTTTTTTGGGGCGGCTCTTCAATCAGTTTCAGCAAGGTGTTTCCTTCTTTACCCAAGTATTCGGGCATCCACATTATCAATACTTTAAAGTTTCCTTCAAAACTTTTCAGCGATAGCTTTTTGATAATGTTACGGCACTCGTCTACTGTAATATTCCCTTGTTTGTTTTCGGCCTCTAAGGCCATCAACCAATCAAACACATTCAGGTAAGGATTGGCCAAAAAGGTTGAACGCCATTCCTCCATAAAGTTGTCCGAAATCTCTTTCGAACCCACCGTAGGGAATGTAAAATGTAAATCGGGGTGTATAATCTTGCTGTACTTTATGCAGTTGGGGCAAGCACCGCAACTGTCGTCCTCGCCACGATTTGCACAGGCAATGTATTGTGCATAAGCAAGAGCCAATGGTAAATTACCGCTTCCTTCGGGGCCTAAAAATAGCTGGGCATGAGGTATACGCCCTTCTTTTACACCTGAAATCAGTTTGGCTTTTACTGCCTGCTGGCCTACTATGTCTTTAAATTGCACGGGGCGAAGTTAGGAAATGTGCGGATATGCTACTTTGAAAATTTAAGCGCTTTACGACGGGTATTTTGATAGCGTTCCGATGGGTGTTCTGACGGGCATAAAGCCCGTCTCTGTTGCGAAGTTTCGTTCCGAAGGGTTTTAAACCCCTCGAACGTTATCGCCAATAGCCCTGAATTTTATATTCAGGCAATCTTTGCTCATATTTATGAGCGCAAAATTCAATGGGGACGTTCTCAATAATGACGGTTTTCATAACCGTCTGCCATGACGGGGATGCCGACGGGGATTCCGACGGGCATAAAGCCCGTCTCTGTTGTGAGGTATCGTCCCGAAGGGTTTAAAACCCTTCGGACGTTATCGCCAATAGCCCTGAATTTTATATCAGGATAAACTTTGTGCATATTCATGAGCGTTAAATTCAATGGGGACGTTCTCAATAATGACGGTTTTCATAACCGTTTGCCACGACGGGGATGCCGACGAGGATTCCGACGGGCATGAAGCCCGTCTCTGTGGTGAGATTTCGTCCCGAAGGGTTTTAAACCCTTCGGACGTTATCGCCAAAAGCCCTGAATTTTATATTCAGGATAATCTTTCCACATATTCATGAGCGTTAAATTCAATGGGGACGTTCTCAATAATGACGGTTTTCATAACCGTCTGCCACGACGGGGATGCCGACGGGTGTTCCGACGGGCATAAAGCCCGTCTCTGTTGCGAGGTTTCGTTCCGAAGGGTTTAAAACCCTTCGGGACAAACACATCCTAATAGGCGGCTTTATGCCCGTCGACACAGAAGGTTTTAACCTGCCGTGATAAGATGTCGGCAACAAACCCTTATTTTAGCTGTGTGAATATTTTTAAACCTTATACGGTGGTTGAAGATACTGCTGAACGCTTACACTTGACAGAAAGTAAGAACCGTAGGATATTTCTATATATTTTCTTCAGAATTTACCCATTCATTTTATTGATTCTTCTTGGCATCGTTGCCGTTGTTGCTGGTCAAGAATTACCCATTCCCCTCATTGGTGCATTGTTGCTGTTGGTGTTAGTATTGATAGTTTTGTTATTGAAACAAAAGGTGGTGTATGAGGTTTGTATAGGGCGGGATAAAATCACCGTAACTTATAACCGCTTAGCCGGAAACACAATTATCGAGTCGCCGGTTAATTCAGCCGATTATATACGCTATAGCCACCGAGGCGGACGCGGGGGCGGAATGTTTTACAACCTTATCAACAAAGACGGGAGTAAGCACCGTATAATTACCATCCCAATTTTATACATGGATACTAAACGACACGAAGAAATTGCAAAGCGTGTAAGAAGTATTACAGGACTAGAGATTAAACAATGAACACTTTATGGGTTTAAACCCATTCTCATAAACAACATCTCAAATTAAGATATCTTTGCACAAGTATGCAGCCCAAGCTTTCCATCATTACAGTTACCTACAACGCCGAACGGTTTTTAGAACCTACCATACAAAGTATTGCAGCCCAAACGTACCCCAACATTGAGTATGTAATTGTTGACGGTGGCAGCAAAGACGGTACCGTGGATATTATAAAAAAGTACCCCAACGTGGTAACCCATTGGGTAAGCGAACGCGATAACGGCCTGTACGACGCTATGAACAAGGGTTTGCAAATGGCTACGGGTGATTATGTGATGGTTTTGAACGCGGGCGATTTACTGGATGCCCCTGATACGCTTGAAACAACATTTAGCCACTGCGACGGTGAAGATGTGTTGTACGGCGATACCAAAATTATTGATACCGATTATCAGTTTGTGGGGATGCGCCATTTTACACCGCCTGAACATTTAACTTGGAAAAGTTTTCAGCAAGGAATGGTGGTTTGCCACCAATCGGTTATCAGTAAAAAGGAAATTACGCCCTTGTATAATTTGGAATATAAAATTGCCGCTGACATTGATTGGGCCATACGTTTATTAAAAAACAGCAAAACCGCTAAAAATGTGCATACGGTAATTACCCAATTTATGCAGGACGGGGTTAGCACCCAACACCGCTGGGCAGGTGTGCGAGAACGATTTAGGGTAATGATTAACTACTACGGCTTGTTTACCACCCTTTTTAATAATATTTCACGCGGCATAAATTATTTTTTGACTCTGCGTTTTTTAAAAAATGTGAGGAAGGATTAATTATTTATCAATAAAATAAAATCCCAACCGATGCAATTGCATAGGGCACCCATAGTTCGGTTAATTATCCCCTTTATTGCTGGCATTTTAGCGGGGTATTATTTTTCCATCCCTATCGGGTTAATTATCGGGGGGTTAATAGTTTGTTCCGCAGCATTATTATTTTTCGTGGTTGCCAAGCCTAATTGGCAAGCTAAACTTTCCTTCTCTGTATTTCCGGGCATTGTAATTAATAGCACTTTATTATTCGCAGGACTATTGGCTATTTATTTTAACTCACCCCATAATTTTAAAAATCATTTAGTAAATACTCCCCCTCAAAAAAATTTATTAGTACGATTATTAGAAAACCCCGAAGAGAAAAACAAAACCTATCGCGCGCTGGCCCAAGCAGAATGGGGAAATACGAACGACAGTCTGACCGTGTCGAAAGGAAAACTTTGGGTGTATTTTCCTAAAAGGGGCTACGATTCTAGCCTTGCTTACGGCGATTATGTACTAATTAACGGGAATTTGCAATCCCCGCAACCGCCTTTAAATCCAAACGAGTTTGATTATTCGCGGTGGCTGGCCAACCAAAATATTTATTTCCAAGTATTTTTAAAACAAGGTGAATATTCAAAAACCGGAGTAAACGTCACAAATCCGATTTATAAAATTGCCAATACCGCCCGCACCTATTTTAATAATGTATTACAACAATTTTTACCCGACAGTGTAACATACAGCGTTGCCGCTGCCCTTATTTTGGGTCAGCGGGGTGATGTCCCAGATGAACTTACCAACGCATACGCTCACACAGGCACTATCCACGTTTTGGCGGTTTCGGGCTTGCACGTAGGAGCCATTTACTTATTGCTGGGTTGGCTGTTACTGTTCTTTAACCGCACGAAAACTCTGCGGATATTCCGTACCCTGATTATTTTAACAGTGCTTTGGGGGTATGCTGTACTTACGGGGTTAGCCCCGTCTATCTTGCGGGCTACGGTAATGTTCAGTTTTATTGTGATTGGAGATACCATCGGGCGAAAAACTAATTTGTTTAACTCACTGGCCGCTTCTGCCCTTTTTATTTTGTGTGTAGATGCCAAAGCATTGTTCAATATCGGTTTCCAGCTTTCCTACTTGGCCGTTGCTGGCATTGGTTTGCTGTACTTACCACTGTACCGCCTCATCACTCTAAAAAACAAAATTGCCGATTACTGTTGGCAATTAGTATCGGTTTCAATAGCCGCACAAATAGCCACCTTTGCATTAGGCATTTTTTATTTCCACCAGTTTCCTAATTACTTCTTGCTGTCTAATTTGATTATTGTACCCCTCAGCATACTTGCCGTGTATGTTGGGATAGTTTTGTTTATTGCCTCACCCATACCGTTTACAAGTGTTTGGATAGGAAAAGGCTTGCACTACTTGCTGCTGGCCTGCAATACAACCGCCATCGGAATTGAACATTGGCCACTCTCCTACTCAGGCGGCCTGTATTTGAGTCTTGGAGGCATGATGTTGGTATATCTTGCCATTATCGCCTTGGGAATCTTTATTGCCTCAAAAAAATACACAGCACTGGTAGTGTGTTTAAGTTGTTGCATTGGGCTGGCAACACTAAGCCTGTATAGAAACTATACCACCCGCCAAAACAAAGAGTTTATAGTGTATGCGCTTCCATACGGGCAAAAGGCAATCAGCTATATCGAAAAAAACGAAGCGTGGATTTGGGCGGATAGTTCCATCACTCAACACTCACTCACTTACCGTCAAAAAATTGAGCCCCATTTAATTGCAGCCAATGTTTGCAAGGTAAATTTTACGTATGGCGATAGCGTATTCGCAAACAATTTTGGCATATACGGCGGCAGGTACATAGCTTTGCGGGGATTAAAGGTGCTTTGGGTTGCCGATGAAAACCCCGTTACTGCCTCAAAAGAGGTAGAATGGGATGTGGTGATAGTGAGCCCGAAAGTAAAAACTGACAAGTTAGCCTCTTTGATTAGGTATAAACAGTTGGTGGTTACTTCCCCTTTTGCCAAAAACACAACAACAGAAACACACAACGTAGCCCTAGACGGGGCATATAGAATACAATTTTAACTATGACCGAATCTTTGGTAGTATACGAAGCGAAAGACAGGATAGGATACATTACCCTAAACCGCCCCGAAAAGCGCAATGCATTGAATGCTGAAATGGTAACAGCCATCAAAGCGGCTTTTACACAAGCTGAAAACGACGAGCATTGTAAAGTGATAGTACTGCAAGCCAACAGCGAAGCCTTTTGTGCAGGTGCCGACCTTGCCTACTTGCAACAACTGCAAAACAATACGTATGACGAAAACCTTGCCGACAGTACCCATTTGATGGAACTGTTCAGCATGATTTATAAAGGAAAAAAGGCTGTAATAGGCAAGATACAAGGCCATGCACTGGCCGGTGGTTGCGGGTTGGCTACAGTGTGCGACATTAGCTTTAGTGTACCCGAAGCCAAGTTTGGCTATACCGAAGTGAAGATTGGATTTGTACCTGCCATTGTGAAAGTGTTTTTGCTACGCAAGATTGGAGAAGGCAAAGCCCGTGAATTGCTGCTGACAGGTAAAATTATCACAGCACAAGAAGCAAAAGATTTTGGATTAATCAACTTTGTAACGTCTAAAGAGACTATTGATGCTGAAGTGCTTGACTTTGCCTCTAAACTGTGCACAGAAGCTTCAGGTCAATCGATTGCTTTGGTAAAGGAGATGATTGCCGAAGTGCAACATTTAAGCGTTGATGAAGGCTTAAATTATGCTGCCCGAATGAATGCCCACGCCCGTGCAACAGAAGATTGCAAACGGGGAATACAATCGTTTTTAAACAAAGAAAAACTTAGCTGGTAATGATATTGTGCGATACGCATACCCATTTGTATGCAAAAGAGTTTGATAGTGACAGGGATGCCATGCTAAAGCGGGCGTTTGATGCAGGAGTAACAAAGATATTACTGCCTAACATCGATAGCGGCAGTCTTGAGGTAATGAAAACCCTTGTTGAAAATTACCCTGCAAACTGTTTCCCCATGATGGGTTTGCACCCTTGCAGCGTGAAAGAGGATTATAAAAGTGAGTTAGCCTTAGTTGAAAAGGAGCTATTTAGCAATTATAAATACTACGGCGTTGGCGAAATGGGCCTTGACTTGTACTGGGATAAGACTTTTTTTGAAGAACAAAAAACAGCCTTTATACAACAGGTAAAATGGTCGATAGAGTTAAACCTACCCTTATCCATTCATACCCGCGAAGCTACTGATGAGGCCATTGAACTTCTTAACCTGCCTGAATTAAAAGGTGCACGCGGTGTTTTTCATTGCTTTGTGGGAACACAAGAGCAAGCACAAAAAGTTACAGGATTAGGTTTTCATTTGGGCATAGGCGGAGTACTTACTTTTAAGAACTCCGATTTAGGAACCATTTTAAAAGACATTTACCTGCAAAACCTTGTATTTGAGACAGACTCGCCCTACTTAGCTCCCATGCCTTTTCGTGGTAAACGAAACGAAAGTGCCTATGTGCAACACATTGCCCAAAAATTGTCAGAAATAAAGGATATACCCGTAGAAGAAATTGCACGAATTACTACCCAAAATGCCCAAAGCATTTTCGGATTTGAGTAATCCGCCAAGTCATTCCGAACTTGTCTCGGAATCACATAGGTATTCATAGTAAATTGGTAATGAGGTGTTGAAACACGTTCAACATGACGTATTAGGTATGCTTACAACCAAAATCCGTCGTTGCCTTTGTTCACATCACAAGGAACAGGTTTGCCGCTTTTGCCTGTAAATTGGCCGTCGCTGCGGTATTGCCATATCGCATAACTATTCCAACCAATAGGCAGCGGCGGCGCAGTTACCTTACTGTAATTAGCCAACCAAAGCGGTATGTTTCCCAAGCCGTGATTTGCGGGCAAATATGGGTCTAAAAAGTACTTATAACTGTAGATGATGTATTTGTTAACCCCGTTCTTTTCAAACTCAGCATAAAAACTGTGTATCCAGTCCAATACTTGTTGCTTGGTAAGGTTAGAAACATTCTTTTCAATATCCAGCACAGGCGGTAAATCGTGTGCGGGTAATTTTGCCATTGCTGCCAAAAATGCCTGCGCTTCGCTTTGTGCATCAGCCACAGGGTTAGCAGCATTGTTCAGTGTAGCAAAATGGTAATACCCGATTTTAAGCCCTGCCCCTTTGGCACCTGTAGCGTTGCTTTGAGCATTAGGATCGATATAACCTACACCTTCGGTAGCCTTTATATACGCAAATACAATTGCAGGCGGATCAAACGGAGTTATCGGTTGTTGAATTTTTGTCCAATCAATATCAAACTGATATTTAGAAACATCTATTCCGGTAATAAGGTTAGCCATAGTAATTGATAATTGTTTTTGTAAAAATATGCAAAAAACTTAGCCTTCAAATAATCCCTCTGTAAAATTATTTCTGCTGATTACTGCATCTCTATAAAGCAAAAACCCCGTCTCATCGACGGGGTTCACACACAAGGTGCTGCTTATGAACTATTAATAAACCACTTTAATAGTTTTTGTTTTTCCGTTTGAAATTACATGGGCAATGTACACGTTGGTTTGTGCAGTATTTACCGGTTTATAGGTAACTGTTTCACCACCTGTAATACTGTTTGAAGTAAACAACTTCTGCCCCATAATATTATAAATTTCAACCACTGCTTGTGCTGATTGGTTGTTGTTGTTATACACCACATTTATGCCGTTTGTATTGGTATAAGCATACATTTTTTCAGAATTAAACAATTCATCAACACTTGTGGTTGATTTTTTTGTAAAGTTTAATGTAAAGCGGGCACCTTTATAAGCTGCATCGTGCTTGAAGCTGTAGTTTTTATCCAATAACAGTGTTTTAGCTCCAGTTTTGTTATCAACCAGTTCTACATCAAAGTACCCCAAGTATTCTTCGGTAATTGGGCTAAAGGTATATTCTTTGCCATCCTTAAACGATTCAATAAACAATGGCATACTGTATGATTCTTTAATAGGTAGAGCATTTAAACTTAGCATTCCCTCACCTGCAAGCTCGGTATATAATGTAGGTACCTCATCGCTAAACGATTTGAATTTGTAAATATCCATGGTGTAATCCATGCCATCGGTAGCTGCCTCATCAAAGCATACTGAAAACTGATCTGCCTTACCTGCGGCATCTTTCACTTCAACCCTAAAAATATCAAATTCTTTTTTGAAATAGTTATTTGCGGGCAAAGAGTCGGTTCTGCTAGTACGCATGCTGTTTTTCAGCTGTATAGATTGTGATGTAGAAGTAGCCTTTACCCAAAAACCTGTGAATGGTGATATTTGCCTAATAGTGCTGAAACGACTTGTACTTGAGTTGTTATAACTATTCATTGAGCTTTGGTTAAGACCAATCATTTGGCTTGTACTTTGGTCCCAAACGTGTATGGCTTTATAAGTAGAGCCAAAGTTGGCATCGTTAACAAGGTTATATACCCCCAAATTACTGGGAAAATGATTAGGTATTTGGTTCCATCCCCTCTGGACTGAAGAGTTTCCAGCACTTGCAGGATCAAAGGTATATTGCAGGTTAAATGTTCGGTTTCCGTCGTTAGGCGTCCCTGAAATGCTAACCGTAGAGCTAAAATTCCATGCACCGTGGCTTGTATTGTCCAAATAAATTGAATATGCCTTCTGTTCATCATCAGTAGTATTGTTTGCTTGTGTCCAACCCACCGCATAATTACCGCTAATAGGTGCAGCTGGACCAGCAGCAGGATCGTAATAATACACATTACGTTCACCAGAAGGAGTGTGATTGCTGCACAAAGTGTTCAAACCGGTTTCAAAGTTATCAATCAACGCATCTACAGGCAGTGAAAACATACGCCAGCCTTTGTTAGTGCTGCCTATGGTTTTTTCAAAAGTAATGCTACCTGATACTGAACCTCCACCGTTTGGAGTGCTTGTACCGTGCATTAAACTACCTCCGTTGGCAATAGTCAACTTGCTGTTAGTGGTCAATGTTGCTCCTGTGGCTATTTCAACAACTCCGCTGTGTGTAAAAGCGGTACCATTAAGTGCTTGTGTTCCCGATTTAGCAAATCGAAGTGTACCTAAACCACTTGAACCATTGCCGCTGTTTGTTACATCACCATGTATTGTTGCCGTGACCCCACTTCCCAATGTGAGGGCCACACCACTATTAATCGTAAGATCCTCACAGGTAAATGCACCGGGGGTGGTGCTGCTTGCTATAATGGCATCTAAAGAAGAAGTTGGCGCACCATTACTCCATGTTGTACCGTTCCAAGTTGTACTGGTTGGTACTGAACAAACTGACGGCGTTTGCGGTGTGTTTGAAACCGACCAGTTGGCTTTATTATTCAATACCGTAAGAGTAGTACTATTGCAAGTACCTGTATATTTTGCGTTTTGACGTTCAACACCGCTTGAGTCAAGGCGAATAGCATGTGTGCCTGTTACCAAAGAATCCGGCAATTCAGAAGTACTCGTTCCGACAGGCTGTCCGTCATCCCAGTTAGCATCATTAGTAGTACCCCCTACCACATTCAAGTGTATGCCGGCCAAAAACCTGGGAATACTTGTTATCCTGTAGTTAGTAGTAGTATCAACGGTACCCCCTTGAAATGCAAATATTTGATCACCGGCGGTGGTAAGAGATAAAGCGCGACCCGCAACAATGCTACCAGCAGAAGCAATGGCTCCGTATCCTGCCGTAGACCCCTTGGTGTCTGCATGAAACTTAATTTGTGTACCGGCATTCATGGCTGAAGTAGCCTGCCAAGTAAACATCCATTCTGATTGGGCATTGTTCAAGTTAATGTAATTGTTGCCATCGTCCCAGTTTCCGTCAGTAAACCTAATTTCTGTACCCGAAGCAATGTTTTTTAGCAGTACAATAACAAAAGTATCTGCTGAGTTTGAATTTTCTTGCATCGCTAAAAAAGCAACATCACCCCTTGCAAGCGTTGTTTGAGATTTAGCTTTTGTCGCGGAAAAAGATAAAAAAAAAGCAACTAAAAGTAATAGAAAAAATGGCTTAAAATTAAACACACTTCTCCCCTGAAAACAATTAATAAAGTTCATAAGCATTTATTTATTTCTGGTTTATTTTAAAGGTCCATAAGCACCATATCTTTCTTAAGTCCTAATCTGACTAAGAAATCTGCGGCAAAAATACCTTCATCAACCGAAATAACCTCAACACTTAACACATTATTATCAACGGAAATAATGTCTATTGTCTTTTTTTCAGAACAATTAATTACTAAACCGGGAATTAATTGTTGGTTATAAACAATTTCCTGTTCTTTTATCGAGACCTGTATAATTTTAAATACAATGTTGCCAAATCTTGCAAAAGCACCTTTATTCCATGGGTTGCAGGCATTTACCAAATATTGTATCTGTTTGGCGCTCATTGTGGCCCAATCAATGGCTAAATCTTTTGCCGTGGGTCTATTAAAGTACTGTGCCTCGTCACTGCCTTGTGGGGTAAGCGGCACTGCATTTCCAAGCAGCATTAATGTTTGTGTAAATGTTCCTACACCCTGCACCGTTTCCCATGCCAATCTTTTATTATGGATACCATACGTTTCTCCTTCACGGATTGCAATTTTATGAATATGTGCAATGGGGCCGGTATCAAATCCTTGATCCATTTTATGTATAGTAAGTCCTCCATAAGCTTCGCCATTATATAATTGCCAAAACACAGGGCTTGCCCCCCTGTATTTTGGCAATAATGCATAATGAAAGTTAAAGAAACCCAGTTTTGGTTGTGAAAGAACTTTACCGGGTATTTTCCATGGGAAAGTCATAACAAATACCACATCGGCGCTATTCTTATTCAGCCACCGTTGTAATGAATCTTCTAACCCGTTTTTGTTAAACCTTGTTAGCGACAGCTGCATTGCGGCCAAGAAAGCAACTATTTCAGGAGTTTCAGGATTGTCTTCTGCGGGCATTCCTACAGATGCTACTAATCCGTTTGAAGCAAGCATTTGAATGGATGCTAGTGGCAACACACTGTTGCATAATATGGCAATCTTCATACGCTATGCACACGGATAAGGATTAAACCAACCAGCCTGCACACGACCGCTAAATAACTCAATGAGATTTTTCTCTAACTCCGCTGATAACGAATGGCTTGTAACCGATTCGCCATCCACAATTATTGTTGGAAAAGGAGCATTAGTGTTTAGCTCTTTGTTTACAATGAATTCTCCTCTGGGACTTTGAAAGTTTGCCGCTGTGATAGCATCGCAATAGGTTGTTGCATTAAATTTACCCGCACAGGCTTTAACCCCTTGTATTATCCACAAGGCTGTTTCATAAGCTAATGCTATGTATGCGTTGCATTCTTCACCATATTTTTCTCTGAAATCAGTCATCATTCTCTCGTTTACAGAATTTTTAATAAAAGGGTGCCAGCTTAGTCCGTGCACTATCCTTTTATCGTATCCTGCAAATGGTTCTGTTCCTATACTCGGGGTTATTATTGGCAACCCTTTACTAATTCCACTTGCAATGCATAAGTCATAAAATCTTTGACTATCCACACCGCTGTAAAACTCAACTAAATAATCAGCAGCCGTGGTTCCAATGGTATTATTCAAGTCGCCTGTAAAATCAATCTCGTCAAGTTTTTTTGTAATGTGGGTTGCTACAATTGCTCCCCCATTATTAACAGCAGCTTCATTAAATGCAGGTAAAAACTGATACCCCCCTTCAAATAATCCTATCGATGCTATCCCATTCTTTCCAACATGTTTTGTTGCATACTCGCCCAATAAATAATTAGTGTGCCACATATCAAATGAGTTACCGGCAATGTAGGGAGCCTCTCCATACTCCTCTTCTCTTATAATATTGGGCCCCATTCCCATTAACATCAAAGGTTTTTTAGCACCTTTGAATAATGTTTTCAATCCGTCCAATACCTTTTTTCCTGCGTAAGCGATAGTAATATCAACATCCTGCATAATCAGTTCATTTGCCTTTGCCATAACCAAATCCTGAACTACGCCTTTGCCTATATCACTAACTACGAACTGCGCATCAATACCTTCATTTTCAAAAGCAAGTTTTATCCCTTTAACAATGTGAAGAGGGAGCGTTGGAAAAATATCCGAACGTGGAATTAATATACCTACTGTAATACTCATATCGTTTTTTTGTGTGAAAATAAAAAAAAGCCCAAACCATAATAGGTTTGGGCCAAGAAAATTATTGTTTCAAATATATTAGTTGCGCGAAGGGAATATACCTTCCAAACAAATAATATAATTTAATGCCAAATAAGGTGTAACCATTTGTATGGGCTGAGACCCCCCTGAAACCGATAAAGACATACTTGATAAGTTAGTAGTAACGGTAGCAGAAGCAAGAGCAGTATCTGGATTTGGGGCATAAAAGTTTTCACTTGAAATCGCAAAAAAGTTGTTTTGCGGTGTAACACCTGCTACAGCACTATCATTAACAAAGTTTAATGTCGCACTACCAGTCATTGTTGCTGTGATTTGGTGACTATGAGCGGGCATTTGAGAAGATGTTAAAGTTAATTGCTCATATCCACCAACCTCACTTATATATATAGGTTGCAAACCAGGACCTGTGCTGTTCCCAGAGTGTACTGCCCTGCGACCACGAAGATCGGGTAATAAAAATGACTGCTGCCCATCACCGCCATACATAGTTCCTATAATTGCATAAAGCGGGGTGTATTCAGCAATTGATAATGATTGACCTTGGCATAACATCCATGCCCTTGGGGCAAAATTGCCGGCAAATAATCTTACTTCGCCAATATATCCTTCCATAAATATTTTATTTAATAGTTAATAATTGAAATAGTGCTGCTTAATCACGGCTTGGGTAAATACCGTACATGCAAATAATATAGTTAATTCCTAAATATGGTGAACCTAAAGGAATTGGATACGATCCACCACTAATACTCGCTACCAGATTTGAAACCGGAGCTAAATCATAGGTCTTCATTGTATCATCAGATGTTGTAGCATACATTTGAGCTCCACCTGATGGTGTTGCCGGATAATTATTCTCGGGATCAGGTGCTGTACCTTCTCCTGTATAACAAGGTTGTTTAACCGTAACTGTAGGTGTACCGGTAACCGTATGGCTATGATTAGGCAAGTTTGATGATAATAAACTTCTGGATTGTGTGCCCAATAGTGTCCCAAGAGGATAGTTTGGCAAACCAGGGCCTTGTCCTGAGCTTAGTGGATGACGACCTCTAAAATCCGGCAATGCGAAGGTTGACATACCGTCTCCGCCGTATGTTGTACCAAGTAACGAAAATAATGCCGTATTCTGAGAAATGCTAAGCAATTGTCCGTTGCAATATGCCCAGCTTTTGGGTGAAAAATTACCCGCAAATAAGCGGATTTCTGCCATGTATCCTTCCATTTCTATATATTTTTATAGTATGAATAATAGTTAAATTAATCCCTTGAAGGGTAAATACCGAACATACAAATAATGTAGTTTGTCACTGCCAAAGGTGGCTGTATTGAAAATGGCAAACCACCACCAACTGAAGTAACATTGGCGTTTGTCACTGTTAAGCTGGTTGTAAAATTCCCCATAAAAGCACCTGGTGTAGGTGATCCTTCATAAATTGTGGCTCCTTCACTAAATGCGGGAAAATTAGTTGTATTTGGCTCTGTGCTTGTTGCAGAATCATTTAGAGCCGGAATCCTAACAGGGTTTGTTGCAATAACTCCTCCTATCATGTGCGTATGTATTGGCATTTGGGCTAGAGACATAGTAGTTGTTTCAACACCTCCTTTTTGTCCCAAAACGTACGGAGACAATCCCGGACCGTTACCGGCTCCTACGGCTGTTCTTCCGCGTAAGTCCGGCAAGCAAAAGGTGGTTGTTCCGTTACCACCATAAACAGCCCCTAAAATTGAATAAAGGGCTGAGTTAGATGCAATGTTTATTGTGCGCCCATCACAATAAGCCCATGATTTGGGAGCAAAATTGCCCGCAAACATTCTGATTTCTCCAATGTATCCTTCCATAATTAATAGTATATATTTTTTTGGTAGAGCAATTTAAAAAAATATCTTTCAACTGCAAGATTATTTTAACATTAATTTAAAATAACAATTAGAAAACATTGCAAATGCTGCAATTTTAGTGTTTTTTGCAATAACTAAACTGAAGATTATACGATACAACCTAAAGTTGTTAAACCAAGAAACAACAACTAATAGTTGTAAAACACGTTATTTAACCCCCGTTAAAACACCTTTTTTGTGTACAAAAAACATACATATATTTTAGGAACTCATTTATCACACGATGGAAGTGCTTGCCTGCTAAAAGACGGGAAAATTGTTGTTGCAATTGAAAAAGAACGAATCACCCGGATTAAACACCATGGCGGAAATGACAAAGTGGCTATTGAGTACTGTTTAGAGGCTGAAGGAATAACATTGGATGACATTGACCTTGTGGTGCAGAATGCCAACTTTGAAAAGGAAACAATAGACCCAACTAATTATAGTGGGCAAAGAGTTTTCACCAGTGATTTTAAAGCCCCTATTGTAACAATTTCTCATCATTTGGCACATGCCTATAGTGCAATCGGTACTTCGCCATTTGATGATTGTAATGTAATGGTAATCGACGGTAGTGGCAGTCCATTTAGCCAATGTGACGATATTGAAGGTGCCACTATACCAAATCTTTCATCCATATACAAAAATCCCCACCATTTTTGGTGCGAGAAGTTTAGTGTGTATAGATACCATAACAACATACTCACTCCTATATATAAAGACTTTTCTGAATTTAACCACATGCAAGCCCCTGAACAGTTGCACATGCCCACAATAATTCATTCCATTGGCGGGGTCTATCAAGCAGCCAGCCAGTATTGCTTTGGAAATGTGGACGACACAGGAAAACTAATGGGCTTATCACCGTATGGAGAGAAGGACATCTTTAAACAACCAATTTTTGAACTAAAAGAGGGCAGAATATTTAATACGCTTGAATGGTTGGCTGAGCTTAAAAAACCATCCAATTCGTATGAAAACTTTAAGGCCAATTTCCAACACTATGCAAATATTGCCCGATGGGTGCAGGATGAAACAGAACGTGCATTATTATACCTCTTTAATTCACATCAACATAGCTTGCCAAACAAGAACTGGTGTTATGCAGGCGGTGTTGCGCTTAATGCAGTGGCCAACCAACGTATATTAGCTGAAACAAGTATAGAAAATCTATACATTCAGCCCGCTGCCGGTGATAATGGCATTGCAATAGGTTGTGCATACTATGGATGGATGCAAGTGCTTAAAAAAGAACGGATACAACATTCAGGCGTTTCAAACTTTGGTAAGAAATATACTGTACCCCATACCTCGCTGCCACAAAACCTAACCATACAAAAAACCAACGACTGGATAACTAAAGCAGCCGAACTATTATCAGAAGGAAACATTATTGCTTGGTTTAATGAGGGTTGTGAATTTGGACCCCGGGCACTTGGCTACAGGAGTATCCTGGCTGACCCCAGAAAAGATGGAGTTAAGGATTTCATCAATACGTTTATTAAGCTGCGAGAGGATTTTAGGCCCTTTGCCCCTGCTGTAATGCGCGAACATTGTACAGACTATTTTAAATATGATTGGGACTCTCCTTATATGATATTAGTAAACCCCGTAAAACCAGAATGGTTGAAACCTTTAAACAATGTAGTTCACCTAAACGGGACAGCAAGGGTGCAAACTGTATCTCCACTAAATAATATAAATTTTTATAATCTATTGAATGAGTTTAAAAGACTTAGCGGGCTCCCAATCTTATTAAATACATCACTTAACCGCAGAGGCATGCCAATTATTGAAACCCCCGAGCAGGCTTTGGATTTTTTTATTGAATCGCCCATCGACTACTTAGTTTTTGAAAACATTATTATTGGTAAAACAAATGAACACAACAACCAACTCACAGTTTAAAAACCCAATTACCATAAAGATAAGTGATTTTTTATGGAGCATAGGAATAGAAGTGTATGCCGGCAAAATTGAACAAAAGACTTTTTTGCCCGGCATAAGGATAGTTGAGGGGTGCATACACGTAGATGAGGAAAAAATGTTATCGCCGGGAGATATACTTCACGAAGCAGGTCATTTGGCAATCATTACACCGGCAATACGAAAAACACTAACAGATACTGTTGTGTATGATGAGTTGATGCAAGGCGGTGAAGAGATGGGAGCAATTGCTTGGAGCTGGGCTGCTTTAAAACACCTTGAACTTGAACCTGAGATACTGTTTCATCCGGAGGGTTATAAAGGGTCGTCGGATTCACTAATTGAAAATTTTTCCGAAGGTCGGTATCTTGGGGTTCCGATATTACAGTGGAAAGGTCTTTCATTTGAGCCACGATTTGCACAAGAAAAAGGAGTTTTGCCATTTCCCACAATGATTAATTGGACTGTTTAAACAAATAGTATATGCAAGAACAAACAAGTTACCCCGCTTTATACCTTCATATCCCTGAGCTAATCACTGCGGATAGGCTACACATTATTGAAGAACTGATTTCACGCTCGGATTTTGTTGATGGCAAACTAACGGCGACAGCTGCTGCAAAAGAAGTGAAAAATAACACTCAAATTGACATCAGAAATCAACACACATTGCCACTCATACAACAGCACATTGTAGAGGCGATGAACCAAAGTCCAATATTTCAGGCGGCTATATTCCCTCGTCACGTTTTTCCGCCATTGATAAGCAGGTACAGAGCCGGAATGAGTTATGGCTGGCACGTTGACAGCCCACTAATGGGAGCATACCCAGGTATGAGGGGAGATATTGCAATGACAATTTTTTTGAGCGACCCTGAAACGTATGAGGGTGGAGAATTAGTGGTCTTGTCACCCACAGGTGAATTCACCTATAAACTTGCTAAAGGGGATGCTATTGTATACCCATGCACACAAGTACACTGTGTAAAAGAGGTTACCAAAGGTATGCGGCAGGTAGCAGTAACTTGGATACAAAGCTATATACGAGATGCCGGCCAGCGCCAAACACTGTTTGAACTTTACAATGTTCACAAATCAATCAGTAAAAACAATCCTAACTCACCCGAAGCAAACCAACTGCTGCAAACCCATAGTAACTTAATACGCATGTGGGCAGAGGCATAAACTGTAAAACTTATGATTGCCACGCTAAAACTACCATTCCTGTTTGATGTTGAAAAACTTCAAACTGATTTAAAAAAATTTAATGAGAACGATTGGATATCACACTACAATAAAAGCCACTATGAAGGTGATTGGGGCATAATTGCTTTGAGAGCCGAAGATGGAAATAAGTATAAAATCTTCTCGCCGTATGAGGTTACAGATAAAATGGCTGATACTGAGTACATGGCAAAGTGCCCTTATTTTAGAGAAGTATTAGACAGCCTTAAATGTCAAAAGAACACGGTGAGATTAATGCGATTGAAACCCAAAGCTGTTATTAAGGAGCATACTGACTATAACTTATCACTTGAAGACGTTGAATTACGTTTACATATACCTATCACAACAAATCCACAGATGGAGTTTTACCTTGATAAGAAACGGATATATCTAAATGAAGGTGAGTGTTGGTATCTGAATTTTAATTTACTACACAGTCTTAAAAACGGGGGTACAACTGACCGAGTGCATTTGGTAATTGATTGCACAGTAAATGATTGGTTAAGAAGTTTTTTTACTCACCCAGCGTAGTTTCTCAACAATAAGATATTAAACAAAAAAGTCCCGTCGATTTATATCGACGGGACTTTTTTATTATACCTTAAGCGGTTCTTAATCGCGTTTCAAGGTAAGTGTACCGCGGTAAACTTTATCGCTTTGACCACGTAATCTGTAATTAATTACTACAAAGTAAACACCCGGAGGGCAATCAGATCCGGTAGCTATGTGCTTACCATCCCACATTGCATCTTTATTCTCGGCTTCAAACACTTTTTCTCCCCAACGGTTATAGATACCGATTTTGTAAGCTTCTTCGTTTTCAATCCTAACATCAAACATCTCGTTAAGACTGGTTCCATCTGCGTTACCGGGAGTGAAGATGTTTGGAGGGTTAATTGCCACCTTGTAATCATATACAAATTGGCAGAATGCAGTATCCAAACAACCTTCGGGGCTTTCTACAGCAAGTAATACAGTGTAGAAACCTTTGTTCTCGCCGTAATTATAGTTAGCATTTGGATAATCAGGTCTTGCATTACCATCTTCAAACCCATCACCGGTTCCGAAATCCCACCAAATTTTAGCGGCATTACGAGATTGGTTAACAAAGTTCATAACAGGAATGTTGGCTGTATCACAAGCAAATTTAGCTTCAACGTCACGTACCAATACCCTGCGAACAGCCGAAGTAGGACAGGCAGGCTCACCAACTGGAGGTGTATATTTTGGTCTCAACTGTACGTAATAAGTACCGGGAGAAGTGTAACGCTTGCCAGCAACATCGCCACCGTTTACTTTCGTTTTCTTGATTGTATCTCCAGGAATACCGGTTACCCAAACATAGTCAGAGTAAATAGTATCTGAACTACTGGTAAAGGTAACTGAATCGTTAACACACACTATACTATCTGATACCGTGAAGGCAGTTTTACGTGAAGGTAGAACACGCACTTCAAACTTGCGGTAGTTTCCGTTGGTTTGGTTAGTATCAGGGAATATGGCATTACATTTATTGGTGCCCAGTGGAGTTTGGTCTTCTTGGTAAAGAATAATTTCAAAAGTACCGGCGGTGTCGTAGGTATGGGTAACATCTTTACCTGTATTGTCGTTCAAGAATTTACCATCACCAAAGTACCAAATCCAATTTGCGTTTGGACTAGGGTTGATACTTGTATTTCGCAATTCAACGGTAAATGGACGACATCCCACTGAATCAGCCGCAAACTCAAACCTTGGGCGAGGACCTTCTAACGATATTGTACGCTTGATAGAATCTTTACAACCCAATTTGGTAGTAACCACAAGTGTAACATCAAAATCACCAAATGAAGTATAGATTTTAGAGGGGTTTCTCAAAATAGAGATACTTTGGTTATTTGGTTTATTGTCTCCAAAGTTCCACTCCCATTTAACAATCTCGTCACATGTAGTATTCCTTACTAAGCTGCAAGGGTCTAGCATAAGTGATGTATCAAGGAAGTCAACAGTAGGACGGCAATTAGTTAGTTTCTTGTTAGGGGTAGAAAAGTTAGCAGAAACACCTGTAATTGTTACATTCCTAGTTTCAACTTGTTTACAACCGATACTATCACTCAACTCTAATTTAACAGTGTAGATACCTGGCTCAGGGAAAGCGCGTAATGGATTATCAGGTACTGAAGAGTTCCAACCTGTACCGTCTCCGAAATCCCAACGCAATTTTTCATAATCAGCAGGGAAAGGACGTGGACGTGGACGGTTAGAACCATCTTTGTATACTAATGGATTATCCCAAAAATCATGCTCATCCAAAATAAATGGATAAACAGGGATATCATCTTCTAAGTAATACCTTGCCGAGTCAAAGAATTGAATTTCCTTGTTGCGACATACGATAGAGTCATTAAGGTTTAAGTTACTAAAGAACCCTAACACAGCTATATGACTTGCTTCGAAATATGGGTTATCACAACAAGTTTTCACGCGCTTCATAGCACCATCTACCAATCGTTCTTCAGATTGGCAAGTAATCAATGCGTGCCTTACGTCATAACGACCGGGAGAGTTGATACGAATTTTCTTGATTACATCAGGAATAGAGTCCATTGGGGTAACAGAGATGGTTTGTTTAGTAGTCCTATCCCATACGCGGGTTACTACAGAATCTAATAACACAACGCTACCATCAGCTTTGAACTCATAACGCATCACGTATGAATAACAATAGTTAGACAATGAGTCACACATATACCTGTGGAAACTATCAACTAATGCACCCGATTCTAAGTACCCACCTGTAATTGGTGCAGCAGTATTGCTCCACGACCATGAATCTACTCCAACACTATCACTTGCGTAAGTTGAGTCTGTTAAACCACCTTGCAATGAAATAGCAAGTTTGTTACGCTTAACATATATGTCGTTTGGTGAACACAATCTTTCGAAAGTATATAAGCTATCAGGTTTATTTAAGCTATAAAACTTATAATCAGGTTCAGCTTGAATATAACGGTATGCTTTATGGTACCATTTTTCATCAATACAAGGCTGGCCTGTGGTTGGGTCAATACCGTTTTGAATACGTAAACCAACTGTTACCCAACCTGATTTATCTGCAATTTTTGAGGGATAACCACCTTGTGCAGAGTATTGCCAGTAGATACTACCAACGTTTGGAGGTAAGTTCATTGTAGCCATTGGCCATGGAGTAAACATACGATCAACAACAGTACCTGTTTGAGGAATCCATTTGTCGAAAACGTTTGGAGTATTATCTACCCTATCAGCGGTAGAGTCAAGGTGAATCCAGAAGAATTGACGATCACATGCTGGGCCAGTCCTATCGAAGAAAAATTCTATACCATATACGTTAGGGCTACCATAGCAAGGATCTTTTTTCATACGCAATCCACTTGCATCAGGACCTTGTAAAGCAAGGTTTACTGTTGCTTCTGATTGACAGCTTGGATCGTTTTGAGTTGAAGTAAGTGTTTTGATATTAGGATCCGGCTTACTTGTATCTTCTAAAATTAAGCGAACTTGGTAGCAACGCTCTTGTCCGGGAGTGTACCAGTGCTTAGGCAACGAGTCACGGTTAAAGTTACAGTTGTACCATTTTCCATTGGCATCATATGTCCAAGCCGGAGCCGGAGAAGTAGGCCAGTGCAAGTTACCATTTGCCGCGCTCTTAGGATAAATAGGCCTAGAATCTGTTGTACACTGAGGAGCTACAGCATCAGCAAAATCCCAAATACGAGTGGTATGACTGTTTTTAGAGAAAAACGCATCCCTGTCGCTCATATCTGTACCTTTTACCAAGTAGGTACCTTGTAAAATCAAAGTATCACCGTTTACAGCCACAGTATCACCATTCACATATACCTTGCGGCCTGTACGAGTAGTGAAGTTACGAGGTGTACCTAAAACAAGTGTATCAAAATCAACGTGGGCTGTTGTTAGTGTAATAAACTGGAATATACCGCCACCAACAGTGTAGTAAAAATCATTAAATGCCGAATCGTCATTCAAATAATACGATGAAATATTAGGGAAATAAACGGTATCAGTAATTTTACATTGGTAACGTTGTGAAGGAGGTATAACCGGTGCAGGTTTGGTTTCGATACCGGCCAAAGGACCTTTTACGTGAACACGATAAACAGTATCAAACTGACAAGCAGGGCCTTGTGTAAATAAGGTAAACCTAACATCGAAAGGACCGGTACTTGAGAAGTTGTGTGTAGTAGTCCAGTTTTTGTTATCAAAGTTCAATGGACCTGTTGGAGGGTCATCAAAGTTCCATAAGAAAGCGGCTCCTTGAATTGCAGGATGGCTAAAAACAAATTGTTGTCCTGTTGCACATTGTATATCACCATTGGCAACGCTTACATCCAAAATAGGAGCTACGTTACACGCAGCTTGTTTTTTTGCAGTATCCTTACAACCGTCTAATGCTTCAACAATCAACTGTGCATTGAAACATCCGTTTTTGGTATAAGTATGTACGAAACCGCTCCATTGGGTTTGACTGCTATCAATGGTACCATCACCAAAATCCCAAATAAACTTTTTAGTATTCGCTTGGGTTACTAATGATGTATTAGTAAAGTTAGTAGGTGTAAACAAACACTGTTTTGGATTTGGAGTAGTAAAATCAGCCCCAATATCAGGTTTAATCTCAATTAAAGCTTGTTTCTCAACAAAAGAGATACATCCTTTACTATCCCTGATTGTCATTTGTGGAGTAAATTTACCACCGGCAGGTGTTGGGGGAACATATCGGTAACAGCCTATTATGCCGGGAATAGAAGGACTGTCTATTTGTTTACCACCATCACCAAACACAAATTCACGCCAAACAATTGGATTTCCGCTTGGCTTTTGGCTCACATCCTGAAAATTGAAACAATTACCATTAAAACACTGTGGCGATGGCGATATATTATTAAAATCAGCCACAGGATTTGCATGGATAGTAACATTGTGTGTAGCTACACAAGCAGGTGTGGTGCTACCACCTTTGTAAATGTTAACAGTAACAACCGAAGCACCTCCGGTAGGAGCGCTCCAAACGTTAGTAACACCTGTGGGAACCGATGTACGTGTAGAACCGTTGCTAAACGTCCACACGATTGAGTCGATTGCTCCCACTGTTGCAGCTCCGGAAACCGAAAACTGAACGCCAACACCCACGCACCCGTCGGCTTTGGCAGTAATGGTACACTGGGCATTGGCCCTGTTTGCAAACACAGCCCCGAAGAGCAGTAGTGCAAGTGTACACCGTAACAGAAATTTAAGTTTATTCATATTATAGGCCGTTTTCTTTATTACAAAACTGTGGTATTTACAAAACTATATAATTTTATCATTTATACTATATATAATAGATGTTTATCTGTGCTTAGGGGTTGCATTAACGGTTAACGTTTTATAGTAACTGTTCCATTAACTTTTTGTTCTCCAAATCCTCGTATTTTATATACAAATACCATTCTATAAGAGGATGCAGGACATTCAGCACCGGTGAACTGGTTACGACCATCCCAAGTATTTTCTTTATCCAAACTTTCAAACACAATATTGCCGTTGCGATCAGTAATTACTAAATGATACAGTTCTTCATTACGAATACCGATATCATACTTGTCATTTATACCATCCCCGTTCGGCGAGAACACATTGGGTATAATCGGTTTCAAATCTTCGTAAGTGTATGTTTGCTTCACCGTTGTAATAAATGAATCTACACAACCAATATGATCCATCGCCACCAACTTCACCCTGTATTCTTTTGGTTCAAAGCTTTTGTAAGTATGTAAAGGAGATTGCTGTGTACTTTGTTCGTTATCGCCAAAAAACCAATTGTAGCTATATGCTCCTTCAGTAGTATTTATAAATCTAAAAGTAGCTTTATCTGTGTTTTCAACGGTAAAACGAGTTTTTACACCATGAATTACCAGTGTTTGTTCAGCAATTTTTAGCCCTTTTATGTCAACCGCAGTAATTTTATACGTTCCTGCTGTTGCATACTTGTGGGTGATTGACTTACCCAAAACAGTTGTGGCAGTGGCCCCATCTCCAAAATTAACCTTGTAGGTATTTTTTGATAAATCATCGGCAATGGTTAAGGTAACTAGCTCATTGGGGCAAGCTTTTGTTGAAGACACATACATTGGCACCATCAACTTTTCGGTATTGCTTGTAACTGTTGTTACTGTGCCTTTGTTATCATCATCACCGGATACCGGTATTGTTGTTGAAACCGGAGGTTGTGAGTTACCACCATTAGTTTGATAAGTTGAACTAGAACTTTGGCTATTACTGCCATTTTTATCGGTAGCAACTGCTAAATCACCCTCCCTGTTTGTAATTGATGAAGTTTCATCAGTTGATGCCGAAATATCAGCAGGGTTTGCTCCTTCATTGGCTGAACTTGCCGATGCAGTGCTTTCTGTGTTGGTGTTATTTGTTGAAACAGCCGACTCATTTGATAAGTTTGTGGATGCTATATATATAGTAGTAGCCACAGCTATAACAGCCACTGAACCTACAATAATTTTTGTTATGCCCCACTGTGCTGCCTTACCTGCTATTGCGGTACCTGCACTGCCTCCCGCAGTTGCAGTGCCCAGCTGGCTTTGAATGGCTTCAAAAACTCCGGCGGGAGGTTCGGGCTGGAAATTGCCGAACGACTCCTTAAAGAAGTTGTCGAAGTCTTGTATTTTATTCTCGTTAGACATTGTATGCTTTTTTCACGTCTTCTAATGATTCCTGTAACAATTTTCGGGCTCTGGATAATTGAGATTTTGAAGTATTCTCGCTTATCCCCAGCATTTCGGCTATTTCATTGTGCTGGAAACCCTCAATCACATACAGGTTAAAAACTGCCCTGTATCCCGGTGCTAACTGCTGGATTTTACTAAGCAGATAATTCATATCATACCTGCTAAAGTTTGTGCTTTCATACAGTTCTTCCTGCACATCTTCCACATCAACATGCTGGGCTTTGCTGCTCAGCTTTCTCAACATTTCAAGTGCATTGTTCACCATAATTCTCCTTATCCATCCTTCAAACGAACCTTGACCTTTAAATCCCGTAAGGTTCTGAAATACCTTAATAAAACCATCTTGCAACAAGTCGCGAGCGGCTTCAGGGTCTGATGCGTAGCGTAAACAAACACCGTACATCTTTTTTGAATACTGGCTATAAAGAGCTTTTTGGTACTTTGGGTCTCCTTTCAAACAACCGGCTACTATTTCCTCTTCTCTAACTGTCATTCGATGTGTTTAAAAGGCGTTTGATGGGAAAGATGAAGGGTGACGAAAAAAGGTTGCAAAAGGTTGGGTGATTTTTAAACTAAACAGGTTGCACCCTGAATTTTTGTATCAGACGCGGCTGAAAATACTCAGCATAGTAGCTAACGCTTTCAATGGCTTGAGTGGCTTCATCAACATCTAACTCAAGGCCTACCGAACGGTATTTAACGGCCAGCATATTTTGTTCTTTATTCACTACAAAAGTTGCATAAAAAAGGTGACGGTTTATTTCAAGCAGTTCTTCATAAAACTCATCAAGATTAAAAACCGGTAATGTGGTTATTGGAGCAATTACCTGTAAAACGGGTATATCTTCTTCTTTAAAATAATAGTTCCATTGGGGTTCTTTGCCGCTGCTCCATAAATCCACAAATACTTCTATCTCATCCCTAAAAATCGACCACTGTCCTTCTTCGGCGTTGCGCGCGTGTTCTGGGTCAACACCTATCACTTGTAAAGCCTCTTCAACTATTTTATAATAACGTTCCATCACTGTTGTTTTGTATTAATTTAAACAACAAAAGTAGCTTTAACCCTTAAATGCAACAACAAAAAAGCCGCAGTGTATTACACTGCGGCTCATATTTAAGTATTGTTTTGACTTTTAAAAATCGTAGCTGCGAGGGCCTTTACCCTTTGATGATGGTTTGCGAGTGCCACGGTCGCCTCCCCTATCACGGTCATTACCTCTTTCACGGCCACCGCCGCCACCGCCATAGTTGCGAGAGTTTCCTCCACCACGGGGTGAACCGCCTTCGCGTGAACCATAACTGCGCGGGCCCGATGATGAACGCTCACGACCACCACGATCGCCACGGTCACCTCTATCACCACCGCCACCAGAATTACCGGTTTCTAGCTCAACACGAATTTCGCGGTTTCCAAAGATTACTCCATTCAATCGTTCTTGTACCTCGCTTATACCGCTTTCATCAATTTCAAAAAATGAATACGTGAACTTGATATTGATACGACCAATTTTGTAGTTACCCAATCCTTGTTTGTTCAAGAATTTAAGAAGACCTGTTTTATCAACACCGTCTTTTTCACCAATGCTGATGAAGAAACGAGCGAAACTACCACCTGCTTTGTACGAGCCAGAGTCGGCATCAATGTTCAAATCAGGAGAATTACGGTAATATTCTAAGAAACGGTTAAACTCAAGCGAAGCAAAACGCTTAATCAGTTCTTCTTTATCCAAATCTGCAAGTCGTTTGTAAATTACAGGCAAGAAAGGCTCAATTTCAGCGGCATTCACCTCTACATCGTGTACTTCTTGTATAATTTTAAACAGTTGCTTTTCGCAGATTTCTTTTCCGTTCGGAATGTCTTGCTTTTTAAACTTGGCACCAGTTGCTTTTTCAAGCTGACGTATTTTACCGGTTTCTTTGCTGTTGATGATTGATATTGAGATACCTTTTTTACCGGCGCGAGCTGTACGTCCGCTACGGTGGGTATATACCTCTAACTCATCGGGCAAAGAGTAGTTGATTACGTGGCTGATATCATTAACATCTATACCACGGGCGGCAACATCCGTTGCAACCAGCAGTTGTAAGTTGCGTGAACGGTAGCGAGCCATTACCTTTTCGCGTTGCGCCTGTGATAAATCACCATGCAAAGCATCGGCATTGTAACCGTCTTTCATCAAATGCTCGGTAATATCTTGAGCTTCAATTTTGGTACGGGTAAAAATGATACCGTAGATATCAGGTGAAAAATCGACAATGCGTTTAAGTGCCGCGTATTTATTGCGAGCCATGGTTAGGTAATACACGTGCTCAATATTAACATTGGCGGTGTTTTTAGAACCTACCTGAATTTCTTCAGGCTTGTTCATATACCCTGATGCTATCCTACGAACTTCGGCAGGCATAGTAGCGCTAAACAACCAAGTATGTTTGGTTTCTGGGGTGGCTTCTAATATGGCGTCAATGTCTTCTTTGAAACCCATATTCAGCATTTCATCAGCCTCATCCAATACCAAGTAATCAACGCTTGAAAGGTTGATAGCCCTACGTTGCATCATGTCAATCAAACGACCGGGAGTAGCAACTACAATTTGGCAACCGCGTTTTAAATCACGGATTTGGTTTTCGATGCTTGCACCTCCATACACAGCAACAATGCTGGTACCGGGTAATTGTTTTGAAAAATTGTAAAGGTCTTTTTGGATTTGCAAACAAAGTTCGCGGGTGGGGCATAAAATAAGCCCTTGTATGTGTTTTTTAGAAAAATCAAGCAGGTGAAGCATAGGCAGCCCAAATGCTGCAGTTTTGCCTGTACCTGTTTGGGCAAGGCCTACCAAGTCGGTAGGGCGGGACAACAGGATGGGAATTACCATGTTTTGGATTTCTGTAGGGTTTTCAAAACCCATTACAGTAATGGCATCCACAATTTCGGTGCGCAACCCAAGTTGCGCAAAAGATGTACTCATTAATTATTGTATAAAGAAAATATTTAGCCTATCTCTAAGCTATGAAAATTAGGCCGCAAAGATAGCTAATATTATTGATTGTAGCACTATTGTTTTATGAATGAGCATTATAGGTATTGAAACGACACCTACTTTGCTAAAGTATCTTTCTCAAAATCAATCGATACTGAGTTTACACAGTAACGTAAGCCAGTGTTTGTAGGCCCGTCATCAAACACATGCCCTAAATGCCCACCGCAACGGGCGCACATTATCTCAGTACGCACCATCCCGTGCGAAGTATCGCGCTCGGTTTTCACTGCACCTTCAATTTGGTCGTCAAAACTTGGCCAGCCGCAATGGCTATCAAATTTTTGGTCGCTTTTAAACAAAGGGTTGCCACAGGCAGCGCACTTATAAACACCTTCGTCTTTATTTAGCAAATACTTGCCGGTAAATGCTCTTTCGGTACCCTTTTCCCTTAAAATGTAATATTGTTCAGCGGTCAGTTGCTCTTTCCACTCCTGTTCAGTCTTAACAATAGTTTGCGAAGTACTGTCGGATTGTTTCTCTTTCAGTTTAGATTGCATATCCCTCATATCCTTGGTATTAGTTGTTACTGATGTATTACAGGCCGCAAAACCTGCTAATAGACTAATAACCATAAAAACCTTTAAAAGTTTCATGTATTAAAATTTATAGCCATAGGTAAAATACCCCCTAATTACATCAACTCCGGTAGCCCGGTAAACTGTAAGGCTAACCGGCCCGCCAAACCAATTATAGGCAAATGTTATACCATACCCAACGGCGTGCGTTACTCCCTTGCTAAAATCCTGATAATTGAGGTTGAAGTTGGCAAGATTTTCAACATACTTAGTTATGTCGCCACCTGCTGCTAAGAATGATATACCCGGTGTAATAAAAAGTTTATCCAGCAACTCTGTTTGGAGCCCTCCCTGCCAAACTAACATTTGAGCCGCTACCAATTCGGTTTCTCTATAGCCTAAAAAAGACACGAGATTATCTCGCTGCCGAGGCTGAACTCCACCTGCAAAAAATAATCCGGGCAACGCTCCTGCTGAATAAGGTACATCGTTTTGATTTTTTATCCTGATGTCATACACCAAACCCAAAAAAACACTGTTTATCCACGATATTCTTTTATTAACCTTTGACACATTCATTATTGATGCTGAAAACCGTATAGCGGGTGAAATAGGCAACGATACATCAATATTATTTGTAGGATACGCACTATCAATAGTGTAGAAGTTATTAATGCTTGTATGGCCAGGTATAACTTTTAACAGCAGTTTTACCCTATTACCCCGGGTTGGAAATAAAAACCTGTTTAATGTGTTTGAAAAATATTTAAAACCTATAGCCCATTCACGAGCATTTAAACTTCTAAAATCTCCGCTATCGGGGGTAGACCTATCCTCAGGATATATTTTTGTTCTTGTAAAACTCCATTCATTATTTATTTCGGCGCCTAAATAACTATTTTTAGTGAGGGTATAATTTATACCCGCATACATATTATTATAACTATTGGTAAGCTCTTCTTGTAACCTTCCTTTATTATATAACCTGTATGGAATAAACTCGTAATGATACCCGCCATGCAGCCAAAGCTTTTGCTGACTATCAATAAATTTTTGATAATTTATCCGAAATTTGGGATACTCTGATATATCGAAAGTAGCTAAAGCACGACTACCACTGCCCAGCACATTTCGGGCGGTTAAATTCAGTATAATACCCGCAGCTTGTTCGTTATCATAGTGTAAAGCAAACTTTATTGCTGCCCGCCTGCTTTCTTTTATGTGCACTACTAAATCGTTGCCAAAATCATTATTCTCAAACGTGTAATATACTTTATCAAAAAAACGGGTGCCATACACCCGTTGTATTGCCTCATTTATTTGCGAAACACTGTAAGTAGTATTTTCTGCAAGCTCCATTTTACCCAGCACCAACTGCTTGCTTTCTTCGCAAGCCCCATCAAGAATAATACGGTTTAGGCACACCTCGTGGCCGTAGTAGCGTTTTAAAGGCTGATGATTTGTATTACCCGCCATCTTCAATGAATCAGCAAGCCTTTTTAAATCAGGCAGCAATTGCAATGCTATGCGATAACCAATATCAATTATTGAATCAATCTTAGAAAACGATGCTGCTGAATACTCCTGTAACTGAACATCGTAATCAGCCAATAAATCACACAAACTTTTCTGCATTTCACTATCCGCCACACGATTAAAACTGGCCGATTGGTACAGCAATTTTATGGGCGAAGTCAACTCCTCCTCGGTAAACAAGCGCCCCCCCGTGTACCCGCCAATAACAATATCAGCGCCCATTTCTTTTAAATCCGTAACAGGAAAATTACGTACCAGTCCACCATCAACCAACAGATGCCCCTGCCATTTCACAGGAGTAAACACTGATGGGATAGCCATACTGGCTCGCATAGCCGTAGGCAGGTAGCCTTTAGAAAGCACCACCGCCTCACCCGTTAAAATATCAGCCCCTATACACCTGAACGGTATGGGTAACGAATCAAAATGCGAAATCTGATGCACCGGAAAAGTAAGATCGCCCAACATTTTATTCAACTCCTGCCCCTCAATAGCTCCTAACGGAAGCCCCGGTTTTAAACCCTTCATCGGCAATTCGGCAAGGTACCTGTCAAACTCATCCTTCTCCTCCACATTAATCTCCGTCATCGGCACATCGTTGCTAAGCAACAACCGCCAATTAGCATCGCGGGCAATTTTCTCAATATCATTGCCGCTATAGCCAATGGCATACATCCCCCCCAAAACCGCCCCCATACTGGTGCCGGTTATATAATCAACTTTAATGCCTGCACTATCAATTACCTTTAACAAGCCAATATGGGCAAGCCCCTTGGCGCCACCACCGCTCAAGCAAAGCCCCACTCTGGTTTTTTGCCCAAACGTAGCCAAACCCGCTGATAGTAGTAAACAGAAAAAAAGAAACCTTTTAATCATTCAACACAAAGTTAAATGTAAAATGCTCTCGGTTTGTTAAGCGATGGTGTGAAATGCGAAAATAGCCCGATGAAACGTTGGGCAAAGATTAAAACTTAACCTGCAATACTGATAACGGACGGGTTTCGCTTACCGTGCGGTGGTTGTTTCCGCAACCGTTGCTGCTCAAATACGTTTCGGCAACGATGAAACCATTATCTCCTTTTATTTTAACGGCTGAGTTGATTAGTGGAGCTTCCTCACCGTCTGATGCGCTGGTTTTAAAAGTGAAAGCGGTGCGAATATAGCTTACACCGGCTGAATCAAACCTCATAACAGGAACCCTTACGGTGAAACTACCTGTTAAATCCACCAGCTTTTTAATTCCCTTTTGGTCAACATAATCAACCGAATAAGGAATATGGCCGTGTTCATCGGCAACTGTGTGGGTGTATGTAATCCAAGTAGTTTTAGCAGAAGTTTCAACCGGCGCAACAGTTTCATCGGCCTTGCTGCACGAAGCGGCAAAAACAACCAACGCTGCAAATACCAATTGTATAACTCTGTTTTTCATCCGGTTTATCTGTTTATTGTGCCGTTTGTATATTCAATATTACCGATACGCTACCCCTTTACTAAGTGATTTTATTTTAATGGCGGTATAATTATTTTATTGGCTGCACCCTGAAACAAACCCTTTTTTATGAGTTAAATACAAACAACAACACAAAGGTAAACAGACCATTAGCAGCACATTAGCGTTGAATAGCCCAAATTTGCAACCGTTTACAACGTACCACCCGGCGTGAAAACACCCCCTGAAAATTGCCGCATTCCCTGAACGGTTCTTTCCATAATGAAACCCATCAATCATTTTAGGTGGGACAACCGGGACATGTGTAACACCCTCTCAAGCCCAACAACTACAACGAGTTAGCTGTCCCAAACACGTGGGACAAAGTGGGACAGTTTTACTATCGATGTTACGGTGTTATCCTGTTACCGTGTTATCGTGTTATTTATGTTACTACAGCCGCAAGGGTTGCATATAAAAGCAAGGCAAAAGCTCAAAGAACGGCGATACCTACTAATTGGAAATCCCTCACCCTGAATATATTCTTTGCCGACTTTACTGCACCCCGTCATTCCCAACTTGATTGGGAATCTCTTGTTTATACCACTCCCTAACCATCGGGAATAAATCCCGATGCTATTGATAAAAAGTTGGGCACTCTATCCATAGCGGCAGGTCTTTGCACCTGTCGCAGGAATAAGACCCCTACCCGATTACTCACCAACCCGATGTTTAAACAGTCGCCTTCCTTTAATGTCAAGTCCTAAATAATGTTTACATAAAAAAGGGAGGGTAAAAGAGGTGTCCACACCCACCGCACCCTTCGACAAGCTCAGGACTTATCAGCCCACTAACCCAACATATTCCCGCTTTGGCATCATCGTGCGGCTTGTGATGGACTGCGCGCCGCTCCCCTCTTTGGAATAGCCTTGTGAGGGTGGAAAAGGAGAGGCCGGGGGTGGTCGAAAAACGGTTACACATAAGAGAAAAAGGTCATTTTACAACAGCAGCCACTATTTCCCTCACCCTGAATGTTTAGACCACTCCCTAACCATCGGGAATAAATCCCGATGCTATTTGATAGAAAGTTGGGCACTCTATCCATAGCGGCAGGTCTTTATACCTGTCGCAGGAATAAGCCCCCTACCCGATTACTCACCAACCCGACGTTCAAACAGTCGCCTTCCTTTAATGTCAAGTCCTAAATAATGTTTATACAAAAAAGGGAGGGTAAAAGAGGTGCCCGCTCCCACCGCACCCTTCGACAAGCTCAGGATGAACTAGCCCGCAAACCCAACATACTCCTGCTTTTTTCCTCATCGTACGGTTTGCAACGGCCCGCGCGCCGCTCCCCTCCTTGGAATAGCCTTGTGAGGGTGGAAAAGGAGGGGCCGGGGGTGGTCGAAAAACGGTTACACATAAGAGAAAAAGGTCATTTTACAACAGCAGCCACTATTTCCCTCACCCTGAATGTTTAGACCACTCCCTAACCATCAGGAATAAATCCCGATGCTATTTGATAGAAAGTTGGGCACTCTATCCATAGCGGCAGGTCTTTATACCTGTCGCAGGAATAAGACCCCTACCCGATTACTCACCAACCCGACGTTCAAAC
>CALRQL020000017.1:0-74275 GCA_943370295.1 Agrobacterium sp. 719_389
TCCGTTTTTCTCGAAACAGTAGATTAGATGAACATTGTATAAATCAGCGAAGGCTACTGCCAATGCAGCGGCAATAGTATCGGCATTGGTATTAAGTAATTGTCCGTTGTTATTGTGTGTAATGGCAGATAAAACAGGAGTGAGACCGCCATTTAGCAAGGGTGCAAAGGCACTGGTGTTAATGCAGTCAATATCGCCGACAAACCCAAAGTCAATCTCTGGGTGCTTACGTTTATGGGCAGTAATGCAGTTGGCATCAGCACCGCTAAGACCAATGGCATTACATTGCAGCGACTGTAACTTGGCTACAATGTTTTTATTGGCAAGACCTGCGTACACCATCACTGCCACATCCAACATAGCAGCATCGGTAATGCGGCGACCGTTTACCATATTCACTTCAATGCCTAATTTTTGGGCAACTTGGCTGGCAATTTTTCCCCCGCCGTGCACCAGAATTTTGTGACCTTTTAGCGAGGCAAAATCGGTTAAAAATTGGCTCAAGGCGGTTTCATCGTCCACTACATTGCCACCTATTTTAACAGTATAAAGCGTTTCTTTATTCATCACATTTGGGATAATAGTTGTTTTAGTACTGTTTGGGCAGCAAACAGGCGGTTGTGTGCCTGTTGCAATACCAACGAGTTAGGCCCGTCTATTAATTCATCGCTTAGCTCAACGTTGCGGCGCACAGGCAGGCAGTGCATTATTTTAGCTTGATTGCTGTGTTGTAAATGCTTTTCGGTCAGCATCCAGTTTTCAGCTTCGGTGATTGTTTTACCGTAATCGTGGTATCCCGACCAGTTTTTCACATACACAAAATCGGCAGCTTGCAGTGCCTCTTCTTGGTTTAATGTGATAAAGGCATTTGAAGTAAACGAAGTGTTTAGCTCAAAACCTTCGGGGTGGGTGATAACAAAGTCAACATCAGTTTTGCCCATCCATTGTGCAAAGGAGTTGGCAACAGCCTGCGGCAAGGGTTTAATGTGCGGAGCCCAAGTAAGCACCACTTTGGGCTTGCGTTCAAGTTGCCAGTTTTCCTTTATGGTGATTAAATCGGCGAAACTTTGCAGCGGGTGTAATGTTGCTGATTCAAGACTTACCACAGGTACGCCGCAGTATTTTATAAACTTGTGCAGTAACACCTCGTTGTAGTCGTCTTCACGGTTTTTCAATGAAGGAAAACTGCGGATGCCGATAATATCGCAATACAAACCCATCACTGCGGCGGCATCTTTAATGTGCTCAACCGTGGTACCGTTCATCACGGCACCTTCGTTCATCTCCAACGTCCAGCCGTCTTTATCAAAGTTCATTACCATTACCTCCATTCCTAAATTGGCAGCGGCCTTTTGGGTACTGAGGCGGGTACGCAGACTGGGGTTCATAAAAATAAGCCCCAAGGTTTTGTGCTTACCTAAATGGCTAAAAGCATAGGGCTGTTTTTTCAGTTCGATAGCTTCTTGCACCAATGCAGCTACATCGGGCACATCTTTTACACTGATAAATTGCTTCATGGCTGCGAGAGTGTATTAGGCAATACCTGATTAAAAGCAGCTATAAATATATCAGCATCGCTTTTTGAGAGATTGAGTGCAGGCAATATTCTCAGGGTGTTTTTATCTGACGATGAACCTGTGAAAATGCGGTGCTTAAACAGCAAATCGTTGCGCACAGGGGCACAGGGCGAGTGTAATTCAACACCAATCATCAACCCTAAACTGCGTACTTCTTTCACAGCGGGATGGTTTTTAAAGGCATTTACAAAATACTCGCCTGTTTCAGCAGCTTGTTGTATAAGATTTTCTTCTTCTATCACATCCAATACGGCAATGGCAGCAGCACAAGCAAGGTAGTTACCGCCAAAGGTGGTGCCCAGCATACTGTATTTAGCTTTGAATAAGGGATTGATAAGCACCCCTGCCACGGGGAAACCATTGCCCATGCCTTTGGCAACGGTAATAAGGTGGGGTTTTATGCCTGCGTGTTGGTGGGCGAAAAATTTACCCGAACGCCCGTAGCCCGATTGTACTTCATCCAAAATAAGGATAGCACCTGTTTGTTCGCACAAGGCTGACAGGTGTTGCAAAAATTCGGTGGTGGGTATTTGCACCCCGCCAACGCCTTGTATGCCTTCAATTATTACCGCGCAAACCTCATCGGTAATGTGTTGGACGGCGGCCTCTATATCATTGAAGGGCAGAATGGTGATATTTTCGGTTTGATTGACAGGAGCAACGATGGAAGCATCATCAGTAGCGGCTACTGCCAGCGAGGTACGCCCGTGAAACGACTTGCTAAAGGCAATGATTTTCTTACGACCATTATGGAACGATGCCAGCTTTAAAGCATTTTCGTTGGCTTCGGCACCCGAATTACAAAGAAAAAGGCTGTAATCTTCGTAGCCCGACAAACGGCCTAATTTTTCAGCCAGTTCAGCCTGCATAGGCATTTTTACGGCGTTGGAGTAAAAAGCAATCCCGTTTAATTGGTCGGTTAGCTTTTTCACATAATGCGGGTGCTTGTGCCCGATAGAAATTACGGCGTGCCCCCCGTACAAATCGAGGTAGCGGTTACCTTTATCGTCCCAAATGTAAGAGCCTTCGGCTTTTACAGGGGTTATATCAAACAGCGGATAAACGTCAAATAAGTTCATGGTTAAAATGCTACGGGTTTAAGTTTTAGTCCTGCGGTTTCTTCCAAACCAAAAACAAGGTTCATGTTTTGCACGGCTTGTCCTGATGCTCCTTTCAGCAGGTTATCAATAATGCCGGTTACCATCAGCATATTGCCGTGTTTTTCTATATGCAACAGGCATTTGTTGGTGTTTACCACCTGTTTCAAATCAACAGATTGCAAACTAATGTGCACAAAAGGATGGTTTTTGTAAAACTCAGCGTACAAAAGCAAAGCCTCGTCAATAGTCATATTGCTGTGGGTATAAGCAACGGAATGAATACCGCGCGTAAAATTGCCCCGTTGGGGAACAAAGTTTAACGGAGCCTTGAATGAAGGCTGAAACTGTAAAAGGCTCTCGCCAATTTCGTTTAAGTGTTGGTGTTCAAAAGCTTTATACACCGAAAGATTGTTGGCCCTCCAGCTAAAATGGCTTGTAGTACTTGGCGATTGTCCCGCACCCGTTGAGCCTGTTGTTGCATTAATGTGAATATCGGTTTGCAGCAAGTCTGCTTTAGCCAGAGGCAGTAACGCCAGTTGTATGCACGTAGCAAAGCAACCGGGGTTGGCAACGTTGTAGTTACCGCTGCTTATTGGGTCACGGTTCAGTTCAGGCAGCCCGTATATCCACTTATCGGCGGCGTTTTCCCTTAGCCTGAAATCCTGACTTAAATCTATAATTCTTATGTGCGGGGGGATAGCATACGCTTCTAAAAACCTTTTACTGTCTCCATGCCCCATGCACAGAAACAATACGTCAATATCGTGGCTTAACTCACTGGCAAAAAGCAAATTAGTATCGCCCAATAAATCAGTATGTACATGATAAATAGGCTTACCTGCATTGCTGTTGCTGTGGGCAAACACAATTTCTACGTTGGGGTGCAACAACAGTAAACGCAGCAATTCGCCACCTGTATATCCTGCCGCCCCTGCAATGCCTGCTTTAATCGTCTTTTCCATTTACTTGTTGATATATAGCTACCTGATTTCCAAAAATTTTGGCAAAGCCTTTCACGTCATCGCCTGTCCAAGCATTATTCATCTCGCCGTAGCTGCCAAATTTGGCAGCCATTAAATCGTGGGCAGATTGTATGCCGTTAATGGTAAACCTGTGCGGGTGCAGGGTTACAAACACATCACCACTAACAGTTTGCTGGGTATTTTGCATAAACACTTCCATATCTCGCATGGTTGGGTCAAGGTACTGGCCTTCGTGCATCCAGTTACCGTACCAAGCCGCCAGTTGGTCTTTCCAATACAGTTGCCATTTGGTAAGCGTATGTTTTTCAAGCGCGTGGTGCGCTTTGATAATTATTAGTGGGGCAGCTGCCTCAAACCCTACGCGGCCTTTAATGCCTATAATGGTATCGCCTACATGTATATCGCGACCGATGGCATAGCCAGCAGCCAGTTCTTCCAGCTTTAGTATTGCTTCAACGGGTGAATAAGTAGTACCGTTAATACCTGTTAACTCGCCTTTTTCAAAATAAAGGGTAAGGTTTGCAGGCTCTGATTTTGTAAGCGGGGTTGGGTAAGCCTCTTCGGGCAATGGTTGGTGCGATGTTAGGGTTTCCTTCCCTCCTACCGAAGTACCCCACAACCCTTTATTAATGCTATACACGGCTTTCTCAAAATTCATCGCTACGCCGTGCTGCTTCAAAAAGGTTATCTCTTCCTCACGCGATAGTTTGTTATCGCGTATAGGTGTTATGATTTTAATTTCGGGTGCAAGTATATTAAATACCATATCAAACCTCACTTGGTCGTTACCGGCCCCCGTACTGCCGTGTACAATGCAGTCGGCACCAATTTGCTTAGCGTACTCAGCAATGGCTATGGCCTGCACAATACGCTCGGCACTTACCGATAGTGGGTAGGTATTATTTTTAAGTATGTTGCCAAACACCAAAAAACGAATCACTTTGTTGTAAAAGTTTTCGCGTTCATCCAGGCAAGTGTATGTAGCCACGCCTAATTTGAGGGCATGGTTTTCAATCGTTGCTACTTCATCGGTATCAAAACCGCCTGTATTTACGGTAGCGGCGTGTACTTCGTAGCCTAATACTTTAGTAAGATAAACGGCGCAATAGGTGGTATCAAGCCCTCCACTAAAGGCCAAAACTGCTTTTTTCATTGTTAGTAAAGGGATGTTTTTTTATTCTGGTCTTTTAATTGTTTCAAGAAACTCCAGCGTTTTAGCCTTGTTAGCCGTTCGTAAAGTTTTGATTGTTTGGCAAACTCCCACATCTTGCGCTTACCGCGTTTTTTGTCTTCGGGGTTATATAGCATAGCCGTGCAAAGGCAGTTTTTACGCTCCTTGCTCATCAGTATTTCATAGTTCACACAGCTTTGGCAACCTTTCCAAAACGCCTCGTCGTCAGTCAGTTCAGAGTAGGTAACGGGTACATAGCCCAGTTCAGAGTTTATCTTCATTACCGCCAAACCGGTAGTAAGGCCAAAGATTTTTGCATCGGGGTATTTTTTGCGCGAAAGCTCAAAAATTCGCTCCTTTATCTCCCTTGCCAATCCGCTTTTTCGGTGTTCGGGAGCAACTATTAAACCTGAGTTGGCCACAAACTTGCCGTGTCCCCAAGTCTCTATATAGCAAAAGCCTGCCCATTCGCCTTTTTTTGTAAATGCGATTACGGCTTTCCCTTCGGTCATTTTCAGATGCAGGTATTCAGGTGTACGTTTGGCTATTCCGGTACCCCTTGCTTTGGCCGATGCGGCCATTTCATCGCAAATTTGTTTTGCAAAGTGTGCATGGCGTTCCTCTGCCACACACACCACAAAGTCTTTTTTGTGCATGTAATATGTCCATGCCCTGTTGTGTGCAAGCCAAAAAATGCATAGCACAGCCAAGGCCGTTAAAATTTTTTAAAATGTATGTTTTGAAATATTAGTCCCCGAGCGTAACGGGGCAAGAAGAAGTACCTTACGCTATCAGCGTCGGGAAATGTAAGCTATTCGGCTTTGAACAAAAACTACTCCTGAGGGAATAGAAAACAAGGATAGCAGAGCCCTAAAAGATGCAGGACTGCTAAACATAAAAGTGAACTTGTTTTTTTTCATTTTTTAATATGAATGTGTAATGCTTACTGAGGCATCTAAAAATCAGGGCGCGAATATAATGGTTCTGAGATATGATTTGTGATGTTTTATGAATTTAATTGTAGAACTTTTATTCCTTGTAAGTATCATAAAGCTGTAACAACTTAATTGGCTTTCTAACCATCAAAAGAATCTTTTATTTAAACTGATTTTTGTCAAAGACGCACCTTGTTTCGCAGACTATGATTAAACTAATTACATGGGGTTGAGCAAAAAAGCTCTTAACTATGTGTAAGCATAATATTAGTAGTGGAGCTGACGAACAAATTGTAAAACCAGTTGTAAATTGCATTATAGACTATGTAAGAGTAACGCTTAGCCCCAACTCAGCAATGGTAAAGAAGCAAAAAGAAACTTCAATAAATATTGAGGCTACTTTACTTAATTAAATGTAATGAGCTTATAGGTAGTGCCGTCAACTACCTTCTACAAGGTAAGTGTCTGATGATAATCGATTTGCATAAAATATGTATTGATCAACTTTTTAGGGGTTCCGATCAATACACTGGTGCTCGACATGCCCCATATAAATTCTAATATTCTTTGCAGCCTGGTCTTATCTACCAGTTAATTATATGCTTCTTTAAATAAATGCCTACACCTGCTCATTAAACAGCACTGGTTTCCCTGTTCGACATGATACAGACCCAAAGCGGTTTCTACTCTTCAGAATGCGAAGACGGTAATACGCTACATAAAAATCAAAGATTTCTGCCAGATGAAGTTAGGACTTACTGACTCTGAAAATAACAGGTATAAAAATTTTAGGTTATAAATTGGGATGAAAAAGCTATTTTTTATACTTCGTAACCCGTAAACAATTAAGCCCTTACGCGGCAAGGGATTTATTGTTTTTCAAGTTTTAATGTTGTCACCAGTGACGGTTTGTAGCCCGAACAAGCAGATTATCGTGCTATATAAGTCATTTTGTGAAAAAATCCGCATGGTGAATATGGATATCTTGTCCGTTTTTTAATTGTAAGAAAAGACAAACAGTTTCTGACAACCATAGTGCCTGTTTCTATGCAATAAAATGATCTACCGGGGCGAATGTAGTTGAAAGCACAAACCTCCTAGATCAGCTAAACCAGAATTACAATTGCCTCGTTGTTGAGAGCATATTTTAAATCATATTAAACCAAACAAACTTTTAATATTTCCAAATTTTCTTTAATTCTCACTCAACTTAAAGATACAAACAACTATTTGCTTTACAAGAGGTAATTTATAACTACCCAACAGTATCTCCTTGGCTCTTATTTAGACTTCTTCCAATAATTAACAAATACATCTGTTAAGCGTGCAAATATGGTTTTCTTTTGAGTAATAATCTCAGCTGTGCCTTGCATTTCTGGCAGATAAGAAATCTCTTTATTTGTCGATGTAATTAACGGGTTGGGAACTTTTGCTGTAATAATATAGTTACTTTGTGTTTCATTAACTGTGGGTACAACCGACATTGACATTACAATAGCTTCTATAAAGCCAAATTCATTCTCAGGATAACTTGTTAGCACTACACGAACCTTCTGCCCTTGTTTAATCTTTGCAGCTCCTGCTATTGGTATGATTATTTGGCATATAACTTCATCATCATCGGATAGAATTTTACAAAACTCTTCCCCTACTTTTAATTCTTGGCTCGCTATTCTGGACGTTTGAAAACTAACCATACCACTGGTAGGGGCTTTTAGTAAATTTCTGTCTTTCCACGTTGCGATAGCATTTTTAAGGCGTTCAAGCTGTGTTATGATAAGCCAAGCTCTATCATAAAGTTTATTATTTCCATTCCCATTCAATACTTTTGAAAGTGGAATTTTTTCCTCATTTATTTCCCTAAAATTTTTAAGAGCATTAATATACGATGAAAAGGGAAGTGTAAGTTCACCAAGGTGATCGAACCTATGCTTGTACTCAAGCCAAAAATCGTAGTTAAGGGCATCGGGGGCAACTGAATCATATAACAAACTATTGTTTTTAGTAACTATAGCTAAACCCTTTTGCATATTTAGTATAGAATCTATCCAAAATACAATTAAATAATCTGTGCGGTTTTTAAGTACAGCTAGGGGCTCATCTGTCTGTACTTTTATTTTATCTTCAACATAAATTCTTTCAATTATACCTCCATTTCTAGATATTATTGAAATAGGCGGTTTCTTTGTTGTGAGTAATGCGCTGCCGCTTATCGTATCCGGGTATTGTATGATTGTTGAAAGTGAAATTACAACTAAAATAAGAAATACTATGCCTCCACTACCCCATTTTATCATTTTACGGGGCATCCGTTGCATAATTTCATGTACCTCTTCGCTACGGATAGAGTTTTCGATATCTTCAGTATGTATTTTAGTTTCCAAGCTCTAATTGATTTTTTACTAACGTATAGTAACTTCCTCTTTCTTTTATCAAATCTTCATGAGTGCCTTGTTCTGCAACTTTACCGTTTTCAAGCACCACAATATTATCAGCATGCTTTACTGTACTTAACCTATGTGCAACAACGACAACAGTTTTTTCTTTAAAATATTCATTAAGTGCTTCAACAATTTTACGCTCGTTTACAGAGTCTAAAGAGTTTGTAGCCTCATCAAACAATATTATATCAGGGTCTTTATAAACTGCTCTAGCAATTAATAATCGTTGTTTTTGCCCCATGCTGATGCTAATTCCCTCACTTCCAATTTTTGTGTTATAGCCTATGGGTAATGACTCTATGAATTCCCTAATTTGAGCTGTTTCAGTTGCTTTTCGGAGCTTTTCCCTATCAATAGGTGTTCCATCAACAACAATATTCCCTACAATTGTGTCGCCAAATATGTAACCTTCTTGCATTACTCCACCAATACAGCTGCGCCAAGCGGTGGGATGAATTTGTTGTAAATCGTTACCATCAACAATTATATTTCCCTTCTGTGGAGATTGATACTTAAGTAACAGCTTTAATAAAGTTGTTTTGCCACTACCGCTACTACCGACAATCGCCGTCATTTTTCCTGCTGGTATGTGTAAATTAATATTGTCAAGCACCCATTTGTCACCTGAACCAGGGTACCTAAAGCTTATATTGTTTAACGTAATATCTTTTTTCTCAGGCAAGGTGATATCCGAATCTTTATTTAAATCGTGTTCATCTTTTTCTACATAAACCTCTGTTATTCGTTCAAGACTGATTTTGGCATCTTGAGCAGAGCGAATGAAACCAATAAGCTGTTGAACAGGTGCATTCAGTTGCCCTATGATATATTGTACGCTCATCATCATACCTAAACTCATATCACCATCAATAACCGCCTTAGCGCTTATAAAACTTGTAAGAATGTTTTTTAACTGATTGAGCACTACCGCACCGGCATCTTGTATTTGCTGTAATCGCATGCTGCTTAGTCCTATTTGGAAAAGTTTAACTTGTTGTAGCTCCCATGCCCAACGGCGGTGCTTCTCTGCATTATGAAGTTTTATTTCATGGATACCCAGCACTAATTGTAATAGTTTATCCTGATTTTGTGTTGATGCGTTAAAGCGTTTATAGTCTAACTCTTTTCTTCGTTTGAGAAATAACACAATCCAACCTACATAAACAGCTGTAAGTGATAAAAAAACCATTAGCAACAAAGTACTATAAAGACCCAGTACAATACCGAAAACAATAAAATTGAAGAGACTGAATAAGGTCATTAAACTTCCTTGGGTAATAAAGCTTTGCACCCTATTGTGATCCACGATGCGTTGAAGAATATCGGTGGTCATCCTTGTTTCAAAAAAGCTGTGTGGTAGTCGTATAAGTTTTACTAAAAAATCACTTACTAATGAAATATTAATTCGACTACTGACGTGCAGCAAAATCCAACTTCGGATAAACTCAATTGTGAACTGCCCTAAAAGAAGCATAAGCTGTGAGACAAGAACAATAACAACAAAATCTAAATCTTTATACTGTATTCCCCTATCAACCATTCCTTGAGTAAGGAATGGGAAAATAAGTTGTAGTATACTTACTCCTAACAGGCCTACAAACACTTGTAATATATATGCTTTATAACTCTTGAGGTACCCGTAAAGAAACATGAAGCCTCTCTGCGGAGGGCGCTCATCATCAATTGTTGTCTCATGGAACTCAGGAGTAGGCTCTAGTAAAAGAGCGATCCCTTCGTCACGTGCATCATTGCACCAACTTTTTTTAAAATCTGAGAGTTTTAGTCTAATACTTCCGTGAGCGGGGTCTGCAATGTGAAAGTATTTTATACTACCATTCAAACCATCAGGATGCTTGCCTGATTCGCCTGCAGCGCGTTGTCCATTTTCAGAATTTCCTTCACCTGAAAGTATAATGTCATCAACGTTTTTTCTCTTAAATTTTGAAAACAAACTTTCTATTGCTGTTTCCTTCTCTACCTTTTCTAAAACTACAAAATGATTTTGATTCCAATGCAGTATACAAGGCAATGGTGCATCAGCCAGTTTCTCAATATCAGTTTTTACTCCAAGCGTTCTAAATCCAATTTGTTCAGCCGCCTGACTAATTCCATAAAGATTAACCCCCTCGCGATTCAACTCACATAATTCGCGTAGTTTTATGATACTTATTTGTTTACCATATGCAGCGGATACCATTTTTAAACAAGTGGGGCCACAATCTGAATGGTAAAGCTGCTTGATAGGTTTAATTGCTTGCAAAATATAGTAGTTAAATCTGTGTCACTTTATTGTAACTGATTTATCTAAATCAGTGTATGGAATTATATTTTTAACGCCATAGCCTTCCACTGGCCAAGACTGTACAATTGTGTCTACCTCTATTCCAAGCCCATTGATTGCTTTGTGTAAAGCTTCTTGACGTTTGCTTGCCTTTTTTAGTTCACCTTCTTTATTTATCCATACTAAATCACCCTCAAAAAGCAATTTTTCTTTTGGAAAGTAGAACACTAAGTAATCGGATGTGTGCTCGGATTGTTTACCAATCAAATACAATTTCATTTCAAAAAGTCCATCTGAAATTGTGAGACTATCATTTATTATCTGTGACTGTAATGTTTTAGGTTCTTTTTGCAAGTCATCGGGATTAAGTGCGTGAGGTGCATTAACAATATACCTTAAGTATTCTTGACTTTGATGTGAGCTGAGAATTGTGCAGCCTTCATGAACAAAAGGTCTGACCCCACCTAGGTACCAGTTATGAAAATGCCCGTAGGCAAAATATTTTATTGGTTTTGAAGGTATCAACTTTTTGACCTCATCTAAAATTAACTCACCATTGGCAATAGAAAGAGGGGCTTCGGCTACAAAAACAAAATCTGTAAACTCGACAACAATACTTTTCGTATCTGCGTGTTTTAATGTTAGAAAATAAATATTGGGGGTATATTTTTCTACCGAAATAGAAGGCGTGTCTGTTTTTTCAACTTCCCATGCAAAATCTTCGGGTTTTGATATGATTTCAGGTAGAATGTCTACAAACGTAGCAGACTTAACAGTCACCTCATCCCTAAGTTTACCATTTATTTTCTCGATAGTCACTTTCTGCGGAAACCAAAAGCCTTGAATATTTGCATAATGGCTGTAATTATAGGTGGTTGTAATATCCCCATAAAGTTCATCGTAAGAAAAAAGCGTAATATGGCTTACTAAACTATCAGCCAGATTAATGAATATGGAAACCTTAGTGTTAGTTATTGTTTGTGTACTTACATAATGGTTATCGTTAATATAGTTTACTGACAGGTTGCTGTTTTTATGAAAATGAGCTAATAAATATAGGGGAGTATAACGGCTTGCCTGATATATATACTCCTCATGATCTTTCTGGGTTACTTTTAATAGTTTTGATGAGCCATAGCTTTGAAGAAGCAAGTCTGTACTTGAGTATTTTGCTGCGGATGAGTATTTCTTCCCTTTCTGTTCACTTGTGTCGGATTTGAGAAACAGGCCATCTGAAATGAAAGCTACTCCATGGCTATATATTGTATTTTGCTGCCAAGGGTCAAAGCTGTGATAAAATTTACTTTCATTTTCATTGATTAAAAGTTGGATAAATTTACCATTAACACTTAAAACCTGCTTTTTGTAACAGCCATCAATTACATTGGCAGTAGAATGGTTGCTTTTAAGAAGAAAAATAAAAAAAAATGAAATAACAGTAAAATAACGCTTCATAATAAAACAATAAACTAACATTGATAAAAACACAAGTGTAATATACTACTCTACCGACTCAAATTTGTTGACTTCTAAGAATTTTTTGTGGTTATAGTTATAGGTTTGATTATTAAGATGATAGCTGTCTAGCAAAGCTTGATATTTATTTAATATAGAAATAAATGATTGCTTCATCCCTACATATACGTATAAGCCTTCAGTTGTGTATATTGTTTCTGCAACTTCATTTTTGTCAAAGCTCTCAAACAGTTCAAAGTCTAAAGCACTTTTTCTTAGATAAAATGCGATACGGCCCTTTATTTCAGCTTTTTGTTCATCAATAAACCGATCATTTTGTAAGGCGGTATCCAGCACATTAAGAATTAGAAAATAAGTATATAATGAATGTAATACAATTTCATGGCTGCGCCTTTCTATACTTCCAATTGTTCTGCCGTAGTTAGATACAGGTCTAATAGTTTCGTCGTGATTAACTTTAAAGAACCGTCTCTTGTTGTTTATGATTTGGTCGAAAATAACATGACCCATTTGATGTGAAATATCGTCTAAGAAAAAGACTTCATCGTACCAAGGTTGGTAAATATTATGAAAACTAATACGCTTTATTTGGAAAGATGCAAAAGAGTTACGCAAGCAAAATAAGTCATTAACTGGATGGGTTCCATCATTAAATACTACAGCTTTGGCACAACCTTCTACCAAGAGGTGGGCCAGCCAAGGCACATTTTCCGCTATAAAGTTTAGCGCGTTATTGAAAATGCTACTCTTACGGTTAAAGGCACCATTAACGTCGTAGTCAATTAACTTATGTGAGCTATCGTAAAACCTATCGTCAAATAACTCTAATCTATGTTTAAGTAGTTCGATTCCAAGCTTATTATTTTGTTCAATAGGTTCTACATTTACTGATTGACCATCCAATAAATAACCATTGGATGTCGTTTCAAGAGTATGACTTTTGCTCTTCTCTTTACCGGTAATCCAACCTATTTTAGGCAGATATATAATTCCATATTTATCTGCAATAACGTTTATTTTTTTGGGCCTGTCACCTATTATAATACTCCCCCATAAGAGTTGCTTTAATAAATCGGAATCAATCGCACTATCGTTGTCAGACTTTATTGCTGCAAATAATGTCGGATCTAAAAAAATGTTATCATTATCAAAATCAAGTAACTCAAAAAAATCGGGGATTGTTTTATATATGATAATCTTCATATATTCTGCAATTTCGCTTTTTCCCCTTAAAAGATTAGAATATTGATAGTCAAAAAACTCTTTGCTGAAGTTCATAAAATTCTTTCAGTTATTTTTAATTTGAATGAGAGTGTTTAATATTAATGGAATATTTCGCTGATTTTAGGCAAATTATAGTTACTCACAAAACTATTTTACGAATACGCAAAATACAACTCATAACAATCGTTATTAAAAGTTCCCCAAGAGAAACGCAGAATTGAGCTTATTATGAAAAACACATAGATTCTTAAAGAACTTTGGTTTACAGTAAAACACAGCCTTTTTCATATACTAAATATATAATAGTCTGACTGACGATCATTTGTTAGCATTGAGTTAAAGTTGAGGGAGATAGCTAAAAAAATAGAAATATCATCTATTTGAACGCAACTGAACCAATATTAATACTTCTAATGCTTATGATAATCGTAATAGTTGTGTATAAATTAGCGGCTGTTTTATTACTAAAACAACCGCTAATAGTAAGTGTGAGCGGTGTTATCAGCCTCCGGTACTTGGAGCGTTAACGATGCTATCAAAATACATCATCCTTTGTTCAGCAAGGTGAACATCGCCAGGTGCGTACATGCTGTTAAATTGTTGTGCCCACTGTGGATTGCTAAAGAAGAAATTAACTTGATCGTTAGTGTAACCAGCTTCAATTTTTAGATAGCCGTTTGTTCCATCAGCAGCAATGTGGCAAGAATCTGCATCAACTTGACCGCCATTAACGTTCAACATTGCGTCTTTAAGTAAAATTGCGTTTGCTTTTGCTTTGAAAGCATCTAGATTATTTTTTTTCATCATTTTTCCTTTTATGATAAAAAGGTAAACTTTATTGATAGTCCTACTTCTTTATAAGAGTTTCGGATGCCTCTACAATTTATCTTGCTGCGCATTTAAAAAAATTACAAAATAAGTTGCAACACGAAAGTCAAAAAGAAACATCAGTTTTTTAGTTCACTTTTTGTTCTATATTATGAATTTTATAGAAACTTCTTTTCGCAAAAGGGAAAAATTGTTCGTTTGTCGAAAAAGAATTGATTACATGGGACAAAAAAAATATACTTGTGATTTCGAATAATAGACGCTATCATTTACTGCATTTTATTAATCCTTATGTTGCATGCAAGAACTTAATAAATCCGAGTTGATAAAAAATTGTAAGGAAAAGGGGTTATGGGTATCTGAACTCGAAAAATTACGAAAAGCAAAAAATATTGAAGAAGTTGGGGAGGTGGTATTTGGTAACTACAAATGGTTATTGAACAGTGATTTACTCAATTTGATACCAAGGAACACTTTTAAAAGCTTAACTATTGAAACAGATGTAGACTTAAGTGAAACTAACTCGCTTGTAATTGAACTGCCAGACCAAATCAGGGGAAGTCTTAATTTAAGTAACTGTAATCTCGATGAGATATTACTTCCAACTAAAGTTGAAGGAACTCTAAATTTAGATGGGTGTGATTTATCAAAAGTTGACCTCACGTCTTGTCCAAGTGGTTCCTTGAGCCTTATCAAGTGTGAGCTTAGAAACATCAAAATGCCCTATGTAATTAACGGGTATCTTGATTTAAGCCTTTGTAATTTAGAAGGTGTTGTGCTCCCCAAGTATATTCAAGAGTCATTAATTATAAACGGCTGTAAAATGGGAAGCGTAGTTTTGCCTGATTACATTGGAGGCTCTTTAAATCTTAATAATCACACTACCTCACTCGTTTTGCCCAAGTATATAGGTAAATCTCTAAATCTTCGCGGGTGTGACCTCACAAATACGCAAATGCCACAGTATGTTGGGGATGACCTAGACTTACGCGACTGTAAAATAAATGGTCTCACGATACCTAAACATGTCGGTGGGTACATTTACCTCAGCAACAGTACTTTTTCTTACTTGGTGTTTCCTAATATTTATAAGGGTTCGCTTGATTTATCGTTTTGTAACTTAGCTAAAGTTACATTACCAAAACACATAAGCGGCTCATTGGATTTAAGCGGCTGTGATTTAAGCGATTACGAATTGCCAAAGTTTATTGGAAGCTCGTTATACCTAAATCACTGTACTTTAAGTGACAAAACTGTATTACCTGACTTCGTGAAAAATTGTATTGATTTTGAAAATTGTATTGGATGGGATGATGTTTATAATGGCTATGCTGATTTTTTGATAAATAAGGATGGATCTATTGCTTACAGCATTTCTAACTCGACTCCTAGGTTATAAATTTTGATAATATGGATAATATATTAAAATATTTCAAGGGGCTTAGTAAAACCCAAATAGATCAGTTGTATGTTCTTCCTCATTTGTACTTACAAACACCTGAATCTGGGGTATTGGAGCGAAAAAGTATTGAAACTTTTTACAAATATCAAGTACTGTATTCTTATAGTGTAGCCCGCTTCATGCAATTTAAGCCGGGTACAAGGATACTAGATGTAGGCACTGGATCTGGATTCCCTAGTATACCACTTTGCATATTGTTTCCGAATGTACAGTTTGTTTTATGCGATTATGTAAACTTACTATACTTAGCCAAAGAGGTAGCTTCTTTTTTGGAGCTTCAAAATGTAACTTTTCATCATGGGTATGCACAAGAATTATCAACCAAGCACCATTTCGTAATAGGGCGAGCTGTAGCATATCCTAGTGATATCTACAGCTGGACGAAACAGAATTTATCAACTGAAAACTTTAACTCAAAACCCAATGGATATATGTTGTTTAAAGACGACTACCTTAAGAAAGAAATTCACTTACTGAGGGAAACGGATAAAGAGCTAGTAATCGAAGAATATTATCTAAACACCTTGTACGGAGATCGATTGTTTGGGGAGCAAAAAATGGTATATTTTTACAAACCTTGAACCAGGAGGTGAATAATGCGGTTTAGTTAGTTCAAAACCTAAGAAGTCTTCTATCACTTAAGCATTTGATTATGAAATTTATTATCGCAGACGAGTCTGTTTTTTTTCGAAACTACTTTAGTAAGCAGATTTTACTTTTGGGCCACACTGTTTTAGGAGAGGCAAAAGAAGGCCAAACGTTAGTAGAAAAAGTTAGGAAATTAAAACCCGACTTCGTTGTAACTGATGTTGGGATGTCCCCTATGAATGGATTAGATGCCTCAATGGAAATATATAAACTCATGCCTGAAGTGAAAATAATATGCATCACTTTACAGAATATTAGTTCTTGGATTTCTGAAATGCAGCAAATAGGCATATCAGGTTATGTGTACAAAAACTCAGGAAATGAGAGTTTATATAATGCAATAAAGTCATCATTAAACAACACGTTTTACTGTGATACGATGCAGTCAAAATTTCTTATTAATGATTTAAAAAAAATATTTCACAGCGAGGATAGTGGGGTTGAGGGTCTAAGCCAACTAAAAACGGGTTTAAAATCTCTACTGTTTCAACCTCAATCGCGAAATGATGAGAACGGCTATATCCCTTCAAAACGGGAGTTGATTATTTTAACTGCTACAGCAGAGGGAAAGCCCATAAAGCAAATAGCAGAACTGCTTGGTATAACAGCAAGAAATATTAGTAAAATAAAGGAAAAGATGAGAGACAAAACTGGTGTTGAAACTAATGCTGAATTATTGTCAATTTCATACAAAAATGGCTGGATTTAGCCATACATTTATCTTCAACAGCTCTTTAATGACCACCTAAAAAGATTTTCATAAATTCACAAATTACGTAAACTAAAAACCCTTTTCTTAACCGAAAAGAGTTTTAGTTTTTGTAACCCGTTTCCCTTTGCGGAATTTGCTATTGTAGTTTTGGAATAAATGCAGAGATTTTTGAGCGTTAAGCCCTAGCGAATAAAAATAACTTTTAGCTCTTGTAGTGTTCTTGCCTTTTACAATCGGGTTGTAGGCTTAATGGGATATCCTAAATACTTCTGTTATCTAGTTTAATAACCTCCGTATATGCTTTTTCCGCCGCCGTAATACTGATTTTTCAAGTGTTCGTACACAAGGTTTGTTTTTTGGTCGATGTCGGTTTCGGCATAGGTGGGGTAGGGTAAAACCTTGAACAAATTATCGTTAACAAATTTGTATACTGCTGCGCTTGTTTCTGTTTTCTCCCACCACAAGTCAACATTTAATTTGTCTTTCTTTAGCTCTTCTAATAGCAATACGGATATGTTTTTTACTTCTTCTTTTTCTTTATTGGTGAGGGTTTTCCCTTGACGCAAGATGTCGAAAATGGCTTTTTGTTCCTCGTTTAGTCCTTCGCGTTTGGCCTCGGCCTCCTCTTCAGAATAATTATTGATAAGTTCTATTAATCTTCGGAATGTTTCTTTAATTATATTCTCGTCTTTGCCACGGTTATAATCATCTATAATTTCCTGATAACGACTTAAATAATCAACCATCATCGGGTTGCGCTCTACCATGCGTTTAAGTTGCTGCTCTACTTTGTCTTTTAACGACTGAACAACCGTGTTTTTATTTTTTGCTTTAATAAAATATTTCTCTAATACCTCAAAGTTTAAGCCGCTTAGGTCGACAGTGGTGTGGTATTTGGCCTCAGGCTCGTGGACCATGTTTACCACTGATTTATCAACTACCTGCTGTATTTTCAGCATGATTTCGGTTACATCCGCACCCTCCACATTGTCTTCAATGGCAGTGTAAATGGCATCTATGGCATTTTTACGCGGGGCATACTCGTTTAATTCTTTATGGGGTTGCAGTGCTTTGTATTTTTTAAAAACCTCTCTTGCTAATACTTGGAATTTACGTTTGGTTTCATCGTTGGTATATACTGCATTGATGCCTTTTTCTATCGCCGCCAGTTTCTCTAAACCTGTTGTGTTAATCAATTCATTCAGGTCAAAGTTTACTTCTTCTTTCAAGAACGTTTCGGTGGCGGTTAAGGCTTCTTCTAATAACGCTATCAGTTCTTCGTTCGGCTTCACAGGAGCTTCCGGTTTTTCATCCCCTTTTGCTGCATTTGTTCCGCCTGTACCGTATATGGCCAGTGCATCCAGCAGGGCGTTATAGGTTTCGATATAATCTACAATCAAGCCGTTGTTTTTGCCCTCGTGTATCCTGTTGGCACGGGCAATGGCCTGCATCAGTGTGTGTGATTTTAAGGGCTTATCAATGTACATGGTGGATAATGAGGGTACATCAAACCCTGTAATCCACATGGCGCATACAATTACCAAACGGAACGGGTCAGCCTCTTCTTTGAACCTCGTTTCTAAATCCTGCGTGTTCATTTTTTCGCGGTGAGGTTCAATATCCAAGTCCCATTTTTGAAATTTCTGTATTTCGTTCTGTTCAGAACTAACCACCACGCAAATTTCTGTTTCCTTCACCCATTGCAGTTCGCGGCCTTTTTCTAACAATTCCTGATCGCCGTATTTGCCCCGTGCCATATCTTTTTCCATTTCCTGCACGGTGGCCTGCCAGTGTTGCGTAATAAGGTCGTACATACGCACTGCGGTGAGCTTATCCAAGGCTATAAACATGGCTTTGCCTTTGTAGCCGCGGTTGCAAAAATGCCATACTACGTCTTTGGCTATGGCGTCTAATCTGGGTTTTGCGGTTAGTATGGGGTATTCTCTGGCAATAAGTTGTTCTACCCTGCTGCGTTGGTCGCTATCCAAGTCATCGGTTTCGGCATCCAATACGGCACGTATTTCAGCATTGATGTCGGGGTTGTTTAATCCCAAATACTCGCCTCTGTTTTCGTAATACAGGGGCACGGTTGCGCCATCTTCTACGCTGCGCTTGAAATCGTATTTTGAGATATAATCACCAAAAATCCGTTTGGTTATTTCATCGTCTTTAAAAAGGGGTGTACCCGTGAAACCGATAAACGAAGCTCCGGGTAGGGCATTGCGCAGGTTCATGGCCAGTTGGCCGCCTTGGGTACGGTGCGCCTCATCGGATATTACTATTATGTTTTTTCGCTCGGTGATTACTTCGCTAAAGTTGAATTTGTGAATAAGGGTAAATAAATAGCGGTGTTCTGAACGGAGCAACTCTTGCAGGTGTTTGCCACTATTGGCTTTGGGCGAATCTTTTGAACCCGCTTTGACTTTTGGCACTGCCCCCGCTCCGCTGAATGTTCCGTATATTTGAGAATCTAATTCATCGCGGTCGGTTACTACTAAAAAGGTATAGCTGCCCGTAAATTTCCGGTGGATTTTTTGGCAAAAGAACACCATTGAGTAGCTTTTTCCGCTTCCCTGTGTGTGCCAAAACACGCCTAATTTTTGAAGTTCTTCAAAGGGTATTTGCCCGTTTTTATACTGCTCTTGTTTTTGCTGTATGTTGGTTATGGCTTTGTTTACGCCTATAAACTGGTGGTTACGGGCAATGAGTTTTATAATTTTGCCGAGCGAGGTATCAAACAGTATAAAGTTTTCAAATAAATCTATAAAGCGTTCTTTTTTGCAAACGCCAATAATAATACGGTCGAGGGCTACTTTGCCGTTGTCGTCTTCTGTGATGCGTTTCCACTCGTGAAAGTGTTGGTATTTGCCTGTAATGCTACCTAAGCGGCTTTCTATGCCGTTACTCAGTACCACAAATGCGTTGTAATAAAACAGTTGGGGTATTACGTCTTTATAATCGGTAAAGTTATCGTTGTAGGCGTTTTCAAGTTTGCGGTGCGCTGCTTTCAGCTCAATAAATAATAAAGGGATGCCGTTTACAAAGCCTATGATATCAGGCCTGCGCTCGCGGTTGCTTTTGCCTTGTATCCATAGTTGGCTAACGGCGATAAAGTGGTTATTTATAGGGTTGCTAAAATCAAATACTTGCAGGGTTTTGTTTTTTATGTGTTCGCCTTTTTCGTTGATATAATCTACGGCTATACCTTCGCGCATCATTTGGTATTTTTCGTAGTTTATTTCGGGCAAACTTTTGCTGCTGCTTGCTTCGGTAAATTTTGCGTAGGCTTCGTGGTAGGCTTTGGCGGGTAAGCCGGGGTTTAGGGCTTGCAGCGCAGCCATAAAGTGTTTTTTTAGGATGACTTCTTTTTTAGTAGCCCTGCCCAAAGTTCCGTTATCGCCAAAGGTTTCGGTGTTGAAGGCCACCGTGGTTTGCCACTGCAAATTGTTTTGAAACAAGCCGATGGCGGTTTGCTCTATTAGGTTGTCTTCTGAGTATTCGTAGCTGCCCATATTACACTGCAATTTGCCCGCTTAGTAGGCGGGGTAATAAAATATCCCGTGCTTCACGGAGTTTGGTGTTTTGTTTTAAGATATTCTCAATCAAATTGAAGATGATTTCAAATTCATTTTCAAACTCCATTAAAACTTTTTCGTCTATTGGAATTTTTATTTTCATCTGCCTGAATTTGCCTTTAGAAATTTCTAAGAATGTTGAACCATTAGCATTTCCTATAATCTCTTCCTTTCTATTTTTCAAATCAAATAATAAATAGGCTCTGTGATTTTCATTGAATGGAATAATATTAATAAAGCCTTGATTTGTAGAAGCAGGCTTGTTTATTAAACCAAAATAACCAATACTAGCACGGCTTGTCATTAAAATAGTTTTTGGAGGGAGTAACTTGGCAGAACTCTTTTGAAGCCCTAATTCAGTGATCTTTTTTTCACTGTCCAAAAGAACAATTGATTGGTGTTTAGTTAAGTCTGTTGGAGAAAACCAAATTACTTCACCATCATTCCAAAAGTTTGGGGTTCCTGTTGCAGGAGTTCCACCTCCTAATGTTTCACAAACCTCTTCAATAAAAAATTCATCCATCTTTTCCTCCCTCACAATTTGCTTATACCTCAAAAACGCCTTCTCCTCCAACAGTTTTATTCGTTTCAGGTTGTTTTCTATCAAATCATCGTACGCCGATAAAATAGCAGCAATTTTGCGTTGGGTTGGGAGTGGAGGGAGAAAAATTTTTAAATCTTCTATAATCCCCTTTGTTAAAGCATTCCGTGTTGCTCCCGCTCCTTCTGCATACGAAAGCATTGTATTTTGCATATAAGGAGAAATGAGCATGTACATTAAAAACTTGGAATAAAGTTTCTCTTTATTCGCTCTAACAATAGCAACGTGTTGATTTACTCTCGCAGGAAGTAACTCAGAGGGCGCATAACAACAACGAGCAACAGAATCCCCTGTAATATTTAATAACACATCCCCCTCAGTTACTTCAACTGATTTCATTTTTTCGGCAATTACCTCATTAATGAATGCTAAACCTTTATCAATGAATGCTCCATTGTAAATATTTTGGCTTCGGAATAACGCCACGCCATTCTCTTGATAAACACTTGCTCCACCTTTAGGAGTAACCCCACTACCAATTTTTGTGGTATAATCTTTCAAACAAACTATTTCCCACTTCATATCGCCAACTCCTTATAATTTTCAGCAATGGTGTTTGCCAGTGCTGCGGCTTCTTCGTTCAGCCCATCCAGTTCTAGGTGTATTTCGGTCAAGCGGGCTTCGTAGTCAATATCTTCATCGGTAGTAGTATCTACCCCTACGTATCTTCCGGGGCTCAGGCTCCAGTCTTTGGCTTCAATATCGCTTTGTGTAACTACTTTGCACAGCCCTTCTACATCGGTGTATTTCCCCTCAGGAAAACGGCCGGTTAGCCAATGGGCTTGTTTCCAATAATATTCGGTTTCGTGCAGCAGTCCCGGTTCTTCATCATCGGGGTTGCCGCTTAGTTGCAGTTGCAATTCTTTTAGTGTGTCCAACTGTTCTTTTATGCCCAGTTCTTTCCAGCTTTTGTTTTTTGCAAGCTGGTAGTCTTTGTTGGCAGTGGCAATGGCATCTGTAAACTGTTTCAGCAGTTTGTCTTGCGGCTTGCGCAGTGCCTTGCATTGGTGGGCTATGTTTTCTAACGCGGTATGCGCTGCGGTGGCGTTCTGTCCATGGGCTATTAACTGCTTTTGCAGGTCTGCTACCTCTTGCATCCCGTCCAAATTCAACGCCTCTACCCATTTGGCCGCATCGGGTAGTTCTTTGGCTAAGCCGTTGGCAAAATCTACCACCACTTTGTAGGTAGCGGCAAATTGTTGGCTCAGCGTTTTTGTGGTTTCGGCAGCCTCTTTGGCCATTGTTGCGCTGCGGCGTAAATACCCGGCAACGGTTTGTTTAAATTTTTCGGTATTGCCGCGGTACAGGCCCACAATGCAAATTAGGTTTTGCAATTGCTCGGGGCTAAAATCGTTTACCTTGCTGGTTACTTTGCGGTAAATTTTGCGGGCATCCAGCATCAGTACTTTATCGCGTAGTTTTTCGTCGTGTTCTTTGTTACGGTCGTAAAACCACAAGGTACAGGGCAATGAGCGGGTGTAAAAAAAGTTGTTGCCTATTGCCATCATCACATCCACCGCACCGGTTTTTACCAACTGCTCGCGTATGTCTTTTTCGCTGTGCCCTGCATCACTGGCCGATGAGGCCATCACAAACCCTGCTCTTCCCGTCGGCGACAGGTAATTATAGAAGTATTGTATCCACAGGTAGTTGGCGTTGTCGTTTTTGGGCAGGTACACTTTGCCGCCCAGCATCAGTCGCGGGTCTTTTTTAACCACCTCTTTGTTCTTATCCACCCCGTCCACATTAAAGGGAGGGTTTGCCAACACAAATTGGGCTTTTCCCACCAAATTGTGTTTGTCTTCGTAAAAGGTATTGCCTTCGTGTATCACCCCTTCCAACCCGTGAACGGCTAAGTTCATTTTGGCCAGTTTGGTGTTCAGGTCAGCTTTTTCTTGTCCGTAAAAGGTTACTTTTTCAGCTGGTTTCAGCCCTTCGCTTTCTATAAAATACCCTGTTTGTACAAACATACCTGCGCTTCCGCAGGCGGGGTCAAATACAATTCCGTGGTCGGGTTCAATCACGTTCACAATGGTTTGCACCAAGCTCATGGGGGTAAAAAACTCCCCACCTTCTTGTGCGCCCGTCATTGCAAACTTATTAAGAAAATATTCGTAAATCTTCCCAAACAGATCGCCCTCGGCCTTTTGCAGCACTTCTTTATTAAAAATGCGCAGCAACTCCCTAAGAAGGTCTTTGCTAAATATGCTAAAGTTTTTGGGCAATACCCCGCGCAGGTTTTCGTGTTCGTCCTCAATCTGCTTCATGGCATTGTCGATGGCTTCGCCCAAATCAGCGCTTTCGGGCAAGTTTACCAAGTAATCAAACTGGGCTTGTTCGGGCAAATACATGGCATTCTTCTCCTCGAAATCTTTTGCCGTCAACGCCCTTCTACCACGTTGAGGATGCACGGGTAACGAAGCCTCAATGGTTTCTTTAACTTTTAAAAAACGGTTGTATGCGTGCCGAAGGAAAATTAGCCCCAATACGGGCATTGAATATTCTGATGCGGTAAGTTTACTATTGGCACGTAACTGGTCTGCAGCCCGCCACAATTCATTTTCCAGTTTACGCAATTGTTTTCCTTGCATTGTCTTTCCCTTTGGTTGTAATCAATAATTCTGTTAAGTAGCACACCCATGCTTCCGTAATTAGATGGTGCATAGTGTGTACAAATTAGCCCATAAATATATTGATTTGAGTTAGAAATAGTTGAACAATGCTCCTAACTCTCTCTAAAACAGGGGCAAGAAATAACGGCTATTTATATGATTTTCATCAAGAGAGATAAGATATGTTTTGCTATTGATGCAAGAAGATGCAGACAAAACAAAAAAACCCTTCTCGGTTAAGAAAAGGGTTTTAGTTTTTGTAGCCCGTACGAGAATCGAACTCGTCTCTCATCCGTGAAAGGGATGCGTCCTAACCGATAGACTAACGGGCCGTTTCGGTAAAAAGGAGTGCAAAGATAGCTTTTTACGAATACAATGCAACTGTTTTGGTTAAAATTTTTTGTTTGACGGTTTATGTAGCACAAAAACAACATGCACAGGGGTTTGTATTTCAGTTACTTTAATCCTAATTTTGCGCCACCAAAAACGCCTTGTTGTTTTAAAGTGCTTGTTTGCCGGGCGCGGCGTTTGCCAAAGCAAGCCATCATAACATAATTTTCTTCAGTAAATGAAAGTAGGAATTAACGGCTTTGGCCGCATTGGTCGCCTTGTATTCAGGGCTGCCATCAACAACCCAAAAGTTGAAATTGTAGGCATTAACGACCTTATTGAGGTAGATTACATGGCCTATATGCTTAAGTACGACAGTACTCATGGCATTTTTAACGGTGATGTGAAGGTAGAAAACGGTATGTTGGTAGTAAATGGAAAAACTATCCGCGTAACTGCTGAGAAAGACCCTGCCAACCTTAAGTGGAATGAAATTGGTGCTGAGTATGTGGTTGAAAGTACCGGTTTGTTCCTAACTAAAGAAACTGCTGCCAAACACATTGAAGCCGGTGCTAAACGTGTTATCATGTCAGCTCCTGCTAAAGATGATACCCCTACTTTTGTAATGGGCGTAAACAACACCCAATACACTGCTGATATGAGCATCGTATCAAACGCATCATGTACTACTAACTGTTTGGCTCCTGTAGCTAAAGTATTGCATGATAACTACGGTATTTTGGAAGGCTTGATGACTACTGTACACGCAGTAACTGCCACCCAAAAAACTGTTGACAGCCCTTCTGCTAAAGATTGGCGCGGTGGCCGTGGTGCATACCAAAACATTATCCCTTCATCTACCGGTGCTGCTAAAGCAGTAGGCTTGGTTATCCCTTCGCTTAAAGGTAAACTAACCGGTATGTCGTTCCGTGTTCCTGTTCCTAACGTATCAGTAGTTGATTTAACCTGCCGTTTGGAAAAAGCAACTTCATACGAAGAAATTAAAGCAACTATGAAGCGTGCCAGCGAAAACGAATTGAAAGGTATTTTGGGTTACACTGAAGACGCAGTAGTATCTAGCGACTTTATGGGTGATTCTCGCACTTCAATTTTTGATGCTGACGCTGGTATTATGTTGAGCCCTAACTTTGTTAAGGTAGTATCGTGGTACGATAACGAGTGGGGTTATAGCAACAAACTTGTTGATTTGATGGTACACATGGATACTGTTAAGTAATCCGTTACCCCTTATAATTTTATTGAGAAGGCTGCCCTTGGGCGGCCTTCTTGCTTTTATTCTTCTTGCAATCGTAACCAGCCCAGTAAATCATCGCGGTCTATCGTCCACTTGCCGTCTTTCTTCTCCACCGTATAGGTTTCGCGCGAGGGGGCTGTAGGACCCGGATTTTGCTGTATTAACTCTATCTCTTTGTCACTTACTTTTGAAACAATGGCAACGTGCCCGTACGGGTTAAAGTCATGCGAGTTAAACACCAGTAAATCGTTTTTTTTAGGTGCTGCCTTACTGCCATTTTTATATTGAATGAGGTTGCGTTTTTTGTTTAACGTTCCGTCAGCAAGTGTAGTATCAAAAAAGTCCTTTGCGTGGCCGTATGAGTCGGGCATTTTATGGTTCAAATAATCGTAATAATACCGTTTCACAAACTCTACACATTGCCAGCGCAGCCCGTAGTTATATCCGTCAGTAGCCAAATGCCGTTTACCTGTATTGGCCACCGCCCCGTTGTAATATACCGGCACCCCGTTAAGGCTGTCAACCACATCCCCTACTTCGTGTTCGGTGAGCATTTTGCCCGCCAAGGTTTGCGCCGTGGGGCTTTTGCATAGCAGCACTGCTCCAAAAGAAACCGTAAATAGTGCAATGAGTAATATACCCGTTAGTTTTTTCATGCGTAAAATAAACGCTGGTGTAGCAGGTTTTTATTGTTATGCCATCACAAAATGCCGCATTTTTGGATAGATACTATCGCGTAGCCGACCGATATTGTTAATTTTACGTTTTTTGCACTTTCATTTATGATTACCCCTGACATACTTACTGAATTACAGGCCGTTTTAGGTAACGCCAACGTTTTTACTGATGCCGAAACCCTGCACGAATACGGTAGCGATGAAACCGAAAACTTAAGCTTCCCCCCTTCGGTGTTGGTGAAACCTGCTACTACGCATGAGGTGGCAGGCATAATGAAGGTAGCCTTTGAAAATGCTATTCCTGTTACTCCCATCGGTGCAAGAACAGGACTTAGCGGCGGCGCATTAAGTGTGCACAAAGGTATTGGCTTATCGGTGGAGCGAATGAACAATATTGTTGAGATTGACGAGAAAAACCTGCAAATAACCGTGCAACCGGGGGTAATTACTGAAGTATTGCAAAAAGCGGTGATTGAAAAGGGAATGTATTATCCCCCTGACCCCAGCAGTAAAGGCTCGTGTTTTATAGGTGGTAATATTGCTGAAAACTCAGGCGGGCCGCACGCACTTAAATATGGCGTTACCAAAGATTATGTGCTGAACCTTGAGGTAGTATTACCCAATGGAGAGGTAATACAAACGGGTGCAAATACGCTAAAAAACTCAACGGGGTATAATCTTACTCAATTAATGGTGGGCAGTGAGGGCACGTTGGGGATTATTACTAAAGCCGTGCTAAAGCTTATCCCCTACCCTGATAAAAACATTTTAATGTTGGTGCCGTTTTTCTCCGCCACCAAAGCCTGCGAAGCGGTTTCGGCCATATTCCGCGCGGGTATAATGCCATCGGCTATTGAGTTTATGGAACGCGATGCGATTGATTGGGTGATGAAGTTTGTAGATGGCCTAACCGTACCTGTGAAGGATGACGTACAAGCCCATTTGCTGATAGAGGTAGACGGTAACGATATGGACGAGTTGTTTAAACAAGCGGAACGGATAAATGAAGTACTGCTGAATTATGAATGCGACGAGATTTTGTTTGCCGATACTGCCGACCAAAAAGAGGCGCTTTGGAAGATGCGCCGCAGGGTTGCCGAAGCGGTAAAATCTCACTCGGTATATAAGGAAGAGGATACGGTAGTGCCCCGCTACGAGTTACCCCGTTTGTTGGAAGGTGTAAAAGCCATCGGTAAGAAATATAACTTCAAGAGTGTATGTTACGGCCATGCCGGAGACGGAAACCTGCACGTGAACATTATAAAAGGCGACATGAGCGACGAAGACTGGAACACAAAGTTACCCATCGGTATTCGGGAGATTTTTGAACTTACCGTGAGCCTTAAAGGAACTCTTTCGGGCGAACACGGCATCGGGTGGGTGCAGAAGAATTATATGGACATTGCTTTCTCCTCAACTGAACTTATGCTAATGAGGGGCATCAAACAGCTTTTTGACCCTAAAAACATTTTAAACCCCGGTAAGATATTTCCGGATAGCCTTTCGACAGGCTCAAGGTGAGCCTTTCGACAGGTTCAGGATACCCTGCCGCACTTGCGGTAGTTTATCGTCATTACAAAAAACTGCTTTTGAGTTTTGAAGCAATCTGTTTGTATAGAAGGGGCGGATTGCTTCGTGAGACCTCGCAATGACGGAAAGGTCTGTCATGCTGAACGATAGGGAAGCATCTTATCCCGCTTTGTTAACAACGTTGTAATAAGTTTCCTCGCTGCGCTTCGGAATGACAGAGGGGAAAATGTTCTTAGTCAATTCTACCCTTCGGCAAGTTCTGGGCGTGTTAATTATGGTTTGATGATAAGCACCGACGGAGTATTGGATAACCAAACGCTTTGGGTTTCAACGGCCGTTCTCCAGCTGTCGCTGCTAATCAGCATCAAATCGTGGCTGCTAATAACATCCTTCTCTATTTTGTTTTCGTTGTGAAGAATTAGATGGTTGGGTGTTGTTTGCGCAATAGCGTTTATTCTTTCTTTAAGCTCATTACTACTTGCCACAGCTCCTGCAACATCCAAAACAGTAATTTTTGATTGACTGTTTTGTATCAGCATTTGAGCATAAGTAAGCAAAAAGCCATCGGCAGCAGAAAAAACAGGCACAAAAACCTGTTCGGTTTTCTCTAAGTCTTTATCAATCAAAATACCCACCGGCACTTTTGATGTTTTGATAATTTGCCGGGTACGTTCATCAAACACCGTATTATCAAACAGCTTTTCTCTACCGGTTAATGTATCATATAACCGTTCGGGGTTAATAATCTTGGTGGTGAAGCCTAAAATCCGTCCTAATAAAGTCCCTTCAAAAATAGAGCGGCCTATACCTACCAACAACAAATCAAAATTACCCAAATTAGCTGTTTTAGTAATCTCCCTGTCAATATCATCAGAGGGTTTAAACATGGTAACAACGGGTTGGCTTAGCCTTTCTGCCTCTTGTTTTACCGGTTCAAAACTCTCCTGCTCGTACTCATCCCTATTAAATTGGTTTAACTCGTTGCTGGGTGATAAATGCAGGGCAGTAACAACGGAGTTTCCCGCTGATTTTTTTATCAGGCTGTTGGCCAATCTAAGCAGCGATTTGCCACGTTGAGGGCTGCCGAAAGAAATTAATATTTTGTATTGATTATGTTGTTGCCCTTTTTCTTCGGAGGCGTTAACCTTTTCAGGCAATATCCAATTGATAAGGTTTAGCGCGGGCGAGGTCATAAACGTGGTAACCAATGCCATAATCACCATCATGGCAAAAATTTCGGGCGTTAGTATTCCCAAATCGTACCCAATGTTCAGCACCACCAGCTCCATCAGCCCCCTTGTATTCATTAGCGCACCAATGATAAGGCTCTCGCGCCAGTTTTGGCCTACAAACCTTGCCGCAAGGGCACTGCCCAAAAACTTACCTGCAACAGCTACTAAAATTATAATGCCGCACAATTGCCACAGGTGCCCCTCGTTAAGTAATCCTATTTGGGTGCGTAGCCCGGTAAACACAAAAAACAAGGGAAGCAATAGCACCAATGATACATCTTCAACTTTTTCGATAAATATCTTGCGGAAACTGGCTTGAGCAGGCATAATAACGCCGGCCATAAACGCCCCAAACAATGCGTGTATACCAATTACCTCGGTAGCGTATGCTGAAATTAGCAACGTAACAAAAAATACCGCCACTATCGATTTGCTCATCCCCTCTTTACCGGTGCGTATCTCACCAACCCTCTTTAAGAAGGGTCGCACCAAGTTCAGCATAACCACCACATAGCCTACCGCCAGTAATATGGTGTATATAGCACTAAGAAAAGACCCTGCTTTAACAATGGCAATTACTGCGGCCAATAAACACCACGCGGTAATATCATCGGCTGCCGCGCAAGTGATAACTACGGTTCCTAATTTGGTTTTTGATAATCCGCGTTCCTGCACAATACGGGCAAGCACAGGAAAGGCCGTAATACTCATGGCTATGCCTATAAACAAAGCAAACGGTAAAAACCTTACCCCCTCGGGAGCAAAGCCCTGGTAAATAAAATATGCTAAGCCCATGCCCAGTGTAAAGGGGATAATAATACTGGCGTGGCTTACTACTACGGCCTCGTGAGCTTTGTTTTTAAGCACTTTTAAATCCAGCTCCATCCCTACTACAAACATGAAAAGAATAAGCCCTATTTGGCTAAGGAATTGTAGGTTGCCCAACGATTTAACAGGAAACAAAAACTGTGAAAATTCAGGCAAGTACATCCCGATAAATGAGGGTCCTAAGAAAATACCCGCGGCTATTTCACCCACTACCGACGGTTGGCCAATTTTCTTACAAATAAACCCAAATATTCTTGCCGCCAGTATAATGGTTATTATTTGCAACAGCAGTATGGCCAAGGGGTGAGAAATGTTGTGCAAATAGGTATCAACAAACTGATTCCATGACGAAGAAATATCAATCTTTTGAGTATCTAAAACCTGTCCTGCTTCAAGCTGTTTCCCAAAAATAAGGGTCACATATATCAAGCCGGAAAACAAGCCTATAATGCCTATATAAAAAAACAGGTTTCGTAGGTTTTTCTTCATCGTTTCAGCATTGGGCAAAATTCGCGCCATAAAGTTATCAGCTATTTTGCTTTGTTTGATTATTTGAGCCAAAAAAATGCTTTACCTGCTTATTTGGTTTGTTGCCGATGAAAATACTTTACCTGTGCGTGCATTGCCAAAAAAAGTAATTTTGTGCTATGGAGTTTTCTGAAAAACAAAGTATGGTAAAATGGTGGTGGATGTTACTACCCGTTTTCATTCCTGTAGTTGTTGTTTTAGGTGCTTGGGGCAGTGAAACCAACCCTGCTGAAAAAGCGGAGCTAATGCAGGCTTTGCCGGTAGTTATTGCTCTTGAAGGGCTTGTAGCGGTTTTACTTTTTGCGTTACGGCTTACTTATAGTATTGATAGCACGGGCATAACCGTGGCATATTTTCCTTTTATCCGTCAACGCACTTATCAATGGGCGGATGTGGAGGCGGCCTATGTGCGCAAGTACAATCCCTTGGGCGAATATGGCGGCTGGGGCTTAAAAGGCGGCCTTAAAAGTGGCAAAGCCTATAATGTTTGGGGGAATAAGGGACTTCAGTTAACGTTTAAAAACGGCAAGAAACTTTTGATTGGCACCCAAAAAGCCGCTGAACTATCCGCGTACTTAACTACCCTTAAAACCGATACTCCCTCTTTGCCCATTCAGCCATCACAGCTATAATCACTCATGATAAAACCTCCGTATTTAAACCCCGGCGATAAGGTTGGCATTGCCGCGACTGCGCGCAAAATAAGTTTATCAGAAATTCAGTGTGCGATTAACACATTTACCGAGTGGGGTTTTGAGGTGGTGCTGCCCGAAGGCTTGTTCCTTCAAGACCACCAACTTGCCGGTACCGATGCAGAACGTGCAACTGCTTTGCAAAGCCTGTTGGATAACCCTGAAATAAAAGCAGTTTTTTGTGCAAGGGGCGGCTACGGTACCATCCGTATAGTGGATTTATTGAATTGGGAACTGTTTGCAAAACACCCCAAGTGGATTGTTGGTTACAGCGATATTACCGTTTTGCACGGGCACATTAACCAAACATTGGGAATTGCCTCGTTGCACGCAACTATGGCGTTTAACATTACTGCCGAAGAGGAACGGCAGGCCACCATTGCCTCGCTAAAGGAGGCACTAACGGGTAATCCGGTGGTTCATACATTGAATTCACACCCAATGAATAAAGAAGGCAACGCAAGCGGTGTGGTAGTGGGCGGCAATTTATCGGTATTGTACAGCATGATGGGGTCTGTGTCGTTTCCTGATACTGACGGAAAAATTCTATTTCTAGAAGACCTTGACGAGTACCTGTACCACATTGACCGTATGATGATGGGATTGAAGCGCGCCGGAAAATTAACCCATCTTGCTGCACTGGTTGTGGGCGGAATGACTGATATGCGCGATAACGCCGTGCCGTTTGGTAAAACCGCCGAGCAGATTATTTACGACGCTGTAAAAGAATACAATTACCCGCTTTACTTTGGATTGCAAGCCGGACACATTGCCAACAACCTTGCCCTGCCTATGGGAGTACCAGCCACCATTACAGGTAATACGCTTACGTTTGGCTAAAAAATGTGCGAAAGAAAGCACCCAAAACGTAAAAACAGACGTTATACACTGATATAGTAAATGCTGCCCGATAATTGATAAATTCGCAACCGAATTATGCTGACAGTTTTTGTTAAAGAAATCCGCAGTTTCCTTAGCTCGCTCATTGCCTACATTACCATAGGCGTGTTTTTGCTGGCCATAGGACTGTTTATGTGGGTGTTTAAAGACACCAACGTACTGGATGGCGGCTATGCCAATATTGATACCCTGTTTTTTATGGGGCCTTGGGTATTTATCTTTCTTATCTCTGCCATCACCATGCGCAGCTTTTCAGAAGAAAAGAAGGTAGGAACTATTGAAACCCTAACCACCTCGCCCGTTAGCGATATGTCGGTAATTATGGGCAAATACCTTGCGGGTGTCGTACTGGTATTGTTTTCATTACTGCCTACCCTTTTGTATTACTATACCATCCACCAACTGGGCTACCCCAAAGGTAATATTGATACCGGTGCCATGTGGGGCTCTTACCTTGGTTTGCTGATGCTGGGCAGTGCCTTCGTGTCTATCGGGGTTTTTGCTTCGGCCATTACCGATAACCAGATAGTTTCGTTCGTTATCTCTATTTTCCTGTGCTTCTTTTTTTACATCGCTTTTGAATACATCGGCCAGTTGGATGCCCTGCGCAACGTAAGTCATATTATCCAATGGGTAGGCATTTCCAGTCATTACGAGAGTATCAGCCGCGGAGTGTTAGACACCCGTGATGCTGCGTATTTTATCAGTTTAATCACCTTGTTTTTATTACTCACCAAAGCCGTTTTTGGCAGCCGCAAGTGGTAGGTTTTTATACTAAAACGACTTTTACTTGATGAAAGAACAAAACATAGCCGACGCCACCAAAAAGCGTAAACGCAGCCTAAAATACCAAGCTATGCTTGAGCTGGGTATTGCCCTTGCCTTGCTGGTGGTGCTTAATATTATTGCCTCGCGCGTTTATACCCGTATAGATTTTACCAAAGAAAAACGCTACACCCTGAGCAAAGCCAGTAAAGAACTGGCAAATCAACTGGAAGACGTGCTGTACGTAAAAGTGCACCTTGACGGAGAGTTGAATCCCGACTTTAAACGCCTTCGCACAGCTACCAAAGAGATGTTGGATGAGTTTAGAGTAGCTTCGGGCGGTAAGATTGAATACGAGTTTGCCGACCCATTGGCCGGAAAAACAGGCAAAGAAAAGGCCGAAATTATTGCCCAACTGCAAGAAAGCGGCCTGCAACCCACCGAAATATTTGACAACACAGGCGACCAAAACACCCGCCGTGTAATTGTGCCCGGTGCTACTTTTTACTATAAAACCACCCAATACTATACCCTTAACCTGCTTAAGCAGCAATTTGGCCAACAGGCGCAAGTGGTGCTTAATAAATCTATCGAGGCACTTGAGTATGAAATAGCCTCTACCATGCGTAAAGTGGTGGCAGGCAAGCGCAAACGCATTGCCTTTTTAGAAGGGCACGGCGAGTTGAGTGCCAACGAAGTAGGCGACCTTGCTACTGAATTGAGCAACCAATACGCGTTGGAACGCTTTAATATGCTGATGGATTCATCAAACACCGCATTTATACAGCAGTTTGCGGGCGGTTTGGATAAGGTTTCTAATGAGGAAGAGGCGGTTAGCTGGTTGTTAGACACCCTGCAACGCAGGCTAAACAGCTATGATATGCTGGTGATTGCCAAGCCTACGCTGGCTTTTAGTAATCAGGAGAAATACCACATTGACCAATACTTGATGAACGGCGGCAAGATTATTTGGCTGATTGACCCGCTAATTGCCAGTTTGGACAGTATTGACAAGTATAAAAACATAATGACTGCGGACTACTCGCTAAACCTAAACGATATGCTGTTTAGCTACGGTGCCCGCGTGAACCCCGATTTGATACAGGATGCCGAGTGCAACCAACTGATGTTGAGCGGCAAACTATACCCGTGGGTGTATAACCCTATTGTGGTGGCCAAAAGCAAGCACCCCATCGTAAACAACTTAAACCCCATGCTGATGCAGTTTGCCAGCAGCGTAGATACAGTGGGTAAAAACGGTTTGGCCAAAAAGGTATTGCTTACCTCGTCGCTGTATTCAAGGCCGGTAAACAACCCTGTGGAGCTTAGCTTTGATGTAGTGGCACGTCCGCCCGCCCCGCAGTTGCTCAACAAACCCGAGCGTCCGTTGGCGGTATTATTAGAGGGGAGTTTCTCTTCGTTCCTCAAAGGGCAACGTCGCGCTACTGCCGACCCTAACATGAAGTACAAAGAGCAAAGCCCTGCCACTTCAATGGTAGTAATTGGTGACGGTGATTTTATCCGCAATACCATATCGGGCAAAGGCGAGATTTTCCCGCTGGGTTTCGATCGTAACACCAAGCGTATGTTTGACAACAAAAAGTTTTTTGTGAACTGCGTGGATTATATGCTGGATGCCAGCGGTTTGATTGAAGTGCGTACTAAAGAGTTTGAAATACGCCCGCTAAACAAAACCAAAGTGAAAAAAGAGGCTAATACATGGAAAACCGTGAACATGGTGATCCCTGTGGTGGCGGTAATTATCTTTGGTTTGATTAACGGCATCATCCGCCGCCGCAAGTATGTGAGGTAGCGGGGTATTGCCGGTTTATCCTCTGCCCTGCATCCCGAACGTGTTTTCTCCACCCCCTGCCCCCGCCTGCGGGGGACATTGAACGCCGCACGAGTGTTTGATATTTGATGAAATGGTGGAATAAAGTTGCCCCCAATGTCCTCCTTTGGAGGAGGATTTAGTAGGAGGAACAACGTGTTCATGGTTTTAACCCTCTACACTCTTTCGGCAGACTCAGAAAGTCTTTTCAGCAATAATCGTTTTCATAAGGGTGGGACACGCGGGACAGTCAATTTTCAACCATATACTATTGATTTTCTGTTGTTTATCTGTGAAAAAATTGTCCCATTGGGGTGGGACAAAACGGGACAATCACTCAGTTACGGTGTTATGCGGTTACGCAGTTATTGTGTTATTTTTGTTACGCACCGCACAAGGGTTTGCGGGGTTTGCCATTACAACAATTTTCAGGCTTTCAAAGAACCGGTTATCCTGTAATTGGAGTTTAATGTAATTGTGAGAACCCTAAACTTGCCAAAGGAACTCCTGAGCATGCCGAAGGAAGCCTGCCGAAGGAGTGCGCGGTAGTCATTCCCATTTAAAATGGGAATCCGTGCAGGGGTGATGAGTTTGCGTCCTTAGTAAACCTAAAAATGGTTTAGGTAAGCTCTTTAGCGGGCTTTATGCCCATAGAGACTGGCGCGGCCTCATAGACTAACGAGAGCGGGGGATAAGCTTAATTTTATTAATAACTTATTACACCGCAAACAACAAGAATGAAGTAAAATATATTTGGTCAGTGTTTAATATCAATAAAATAAGAGTTGTAAATAAAGTATTCTTTGTTTGTTTGGTTATTCAGGCCTTAGTAGTCCTGTTTTCATGTAACACTCAACATATTCGTGTTAAGAATGACCTACCAAGTAATAAAAAGGTTACTGTTTTTGAAAAGTTTAAACCTATTATACTGCCTTTCTATGTTGATCAAATTACTTTTGAGAATATATTAACAACCCCTAATCAATATGCTAAACTTAGTGTTGATGATATAAACTTTTTTCGAGGGCTTAGTGGAGCACTGATTACAGTTAATGATACTGCTGTTATAGACTTTTATTCATTAGGAGAAATAATATTTCCTGAGGTGATTGAAAATTATGGGTACAGGATATTTGTCTTATGTTCGGTTGATAAGTTGACACAAAATATAATTTGTTACCTCTATTATTTTAATGATAATGAAGTTGATGGAGGGGTACTTCAGACATTTGCAGAATATAGTGATAGTATTTTTAGTCAAAAACACATTGCTGGTGTCATATATCCAAATTTAAAAGCGTTCTACTTTAAATTTAATACTTTCGACTCCTCTGCAAGATTTTCTCCAAGTGAATGTATTCTTCAGTATGTTGATATTCAAAAAGGAGAGATGAATGCATCTTTTAATATCCCAGACTGTAATTTCAATTTAATAAAATCAAAAATTAGTTCTGTGGGTAGCTTTCAGGGAAGGGGAGTTGATAGTTATTCGTTTGATGAGTTGTTTTTCGAAAGTCCAGGGGTCTTAGTTCCCATAGAGTTTTCAAATATTAATGGTCCTTTCCATAAAACTTTGAACGCGATTTTTACAGAAACTGAAAAAAATATTGAAACATTTTTTATTGATAAGATAAATTTAGGATATGATAGAGACTTGATTTTATATCTTAATAAACTTGAGTATGATAATTATAAAAAAGTTTGGGAAGTTGTAGGTAAAGTTCAGAATTCCGAAGGAATAAATATGGGGCTTTATTCGATAGCCTATTCGATTAAGGGTAATAAAGTGTTTTCACAGAATAATTTTTCTACCCTTAAAATTTCAAAAAATGAAATCATCGTTCGCTCTGATTTCCGTACTTTTATAATTAAGTAATGGGGTAGTGTCCCAAATTATCACTTGCGTATAAACAGTTAGGAGATTATGCAGGAATTAAATACTTGTTGGGTGTTATATTGCTTTAAAGAAAGTAGCTACCACAACGCCTAAGTAACAGAATTGGGAGAACGGGAGTAGACAAAGCGAATGCCACAAAATGAATACATTATGAAGTATATATGGATGATCATAATTTTAACGGTATTAATATTAAGCTGTAAAAAAGGAACTAAAGGTTCTTCTGAAAAGAATACTATAAGCGAATTGACAAATAGCTTAATCATTAGTGCTAATGGTGACACTATTGGAACATTAATATACACCGATTCTAATAATTTGTATTTTTCTCCTTATTTGGATACTTTAAGGCGGGTGTTTCTTGGTAAAAAGGGGGTATCAAAAATTGGTTGTTATTATAATAACTTACCCCATAACAATTTATTGATTTTTGATGAATATTCGGCCCCTTCCAAAATTGAATGGTATAATTTGGGGAGTTTGTACTCTGAAATAAATAATCTTAAATCGGAAGAGGGGAATGTGTTACCAGTTACTAAAAGTTATATTGATACGAGCTTAATTCATTTGCCCAAAACATATATTACTAAGAGCAATAAAGTGCAAGGGAAACGACGATTGACTGTCTACTCGGAGTCATATCCAATCTACCTTATGTTTTTTCAATACAACGTAAAAGGAGATGTTGATACAGAGTATGATTTTGTTAAGAATTCATTTATATTGACCTTTAATCAAAATCAAATGGATTCGGATACACTGAAAATAACATTTAATTACCTCGAAGATTTTGTTGTGCCAAAAGAAAGGAAAATCATAAAAACCCTAAATCAAGAAATAGTTATCGATTAGGTGGTGCTTACTAGTAGTGTCCCTAATTATCGCCTTGTATAAAAGGTTAGGGGATTATAAAAGAATTAAACGCGTGTTGGGTATTACTTTAAAAGAATAAATAAGTTACCCTCCCAAAAAGGAGGACATTGTGAAATAATCCTATTCCAACATTTCATCAAAGACAAAACACCCGCACAACGTTCAATGTCCCCCGCAGGCGGGGGCAGGGGGTGGAAAAAGACACTCACAGAAATACGTTCAGGTTTCCTTTCGCATCAAAAAATACAAGGCAAGGGGGCAGGCCCAGTTTCCGGCGCGCTCTATAAACTCCAGCCAGTTTTCACCCGATACGGGGCGGATAAGGGCGGTTAAAAACGCCCAGCAGGCGGCCAGTAGCAACACCTGTTTCACAGGTTTTATCAGGGTGATGGCGGCTATCAGCAAGTCCATCGTGCCGATGCAGCGCATGGCAAGGGTATCGTAAGGCGCGATGATGCCCACGGTATGTAAATAGGCAAACCACTGCGGGCGAAGGTTGAACACATACCACCCGTGCCCTGCAAAGATGCCGAACACCCCTATGCGCAATACCCATTGCACGATGCTTTGCATAGGCATGGGCTTAAGGCTTACGCAGGATAAACGATTCTATTTCTTCCAACGTATCGGGGTTCACCACCTCTACTTCAATGCTTTTGCCTTCAACGTGAAAATACACCACGGCGTTTTGGGTAGTAAAACCATCGGTAAACTTTGTCCACGGGGTTTGCTCTTGGGCATAGTAAGGCGCACCCGCCGCTCCGTTATTAATCTGCATAATGGTGCGGGTAAGCTGCTGGCGGGGCATTGTCCAGTCTTCGGGGTAAATGGGCGTATTAGGGCCAATTTCAGTGGTGCAGTAATTATGTTCGTCGCCCGTTAATACCGCCGCCACTTTGGTACTCTTATTCACAATAATGTGCAGCAGTTGGTCGCGACGTTGGATAATCCCTTTATCAAGCGCCTGCCCGCGCACATACGGACGGAACTGGTTGTTGCCGCTGTACCACATATCGTCCTTCACATGGCCGCCGTTGGGAAACATGGGCGTGTGCAAGGTTAGAAACACGTGGTCAATGTTTTTATCTTCTTCCAGCAATTTTATGGTGCTGTCCAGCCATTCCAACTGTTTGTCCATAATATACCCGTGTATGTTTCCGCCGCTCACGTTCACAAAATCGGTGTTGGGGGCATACCAGTAGTTGCTGTTTAGTACTACCACGCCCACGTTGTCGTAGGTGTAGTAAAATACATTTTCATTGTACGAGGGGAAATCCTGCGCCTTGGGGTCGGGGTCGTAGCTTGCGCCGTCTTCGCTGGCAGGGCCGTTTTTGGGGTTTACAAAATTATCGGCAAACACCGCCTCGGCACTTTCAGTAGCGTAGGGAAATTTATCAACCTCAAGGGTTTTGCCGCCCTCTTCGGTAAAGTACGCCGATAACGCCTCGTGGTTACCCATGCTGATATACACCGGAAAATAATGCGCAAACGGTTCAATGGCACGTTTCCAGTTGGCATATTGCAGGTTTATTTCGCCTTTATCAGCCAAATAACCGTCTATTAAATCGCCTGAGAACTGGGCAAAGGCAATGCCTTTGTGGTTGTTCAATGCCATCATTTTTTTCATGATGTAATAATTGGCACCATATACGTTGCGCTCACCGCCGCCGTTTCCGTTGCGTGAATCGCTGGCATACGAAAAGGTAAAAAACTGACGGCTGCCCGGTTTAGGGGCAGTAGTAAACGAGTAGGTTTGTTGGTGAGTACCCGTGCTTACGATATAGCTGTAAGTAGAATCAGGTTGCAGGCCTTTTATCTCTACTTCGTGGTGATGAGTGGCCTTGCTGTCGGTAAACACCTTGCCGCCCACACTTAGGGTAGCTTTTACGGCCTCGTTGGTTTCAAACGATATGGTAACCCCGTTGTGGGTAAGCAGGTTCACAAACGGGCCTTCGATGATAGTAGGGGCTACTTTAAACGGGCCTTTGCCGGTAAATCCTACAATACCATCGTATAAAATCTCGCCCTTTTCATTAAGTACGCGATACCCGATGGTACCTGCACCGCTCTTCTCCCACCCTACCATGTCGTACTTGCCTTTTAGTTTATCGGCAATGTTTACAAATGCACTACCGTTGGTAATGGGGGCAGCTTCTTTAAAATATACGGGCTGCGGGTGTTTGCTGTCGCCGTAGGGAATCAGTCCGTAATACAGCAACCCTTTAAAGTTGTTGTCGCCAAAGTAAAACGCAATGCCCTTGGTATCGCCTTTGGGGTTGCCTTTTAGCTGGGCAAGGGTATAAGTAGGCTTTGGGTCTTGCAAATAGTAGCGGCGACTACTGTCTTTAATATACAAACGGCCTTTATCGTCGGCCAATATATTGCCGTGTACACGGGGCACATAGCCCTGCGCAAATGCAGCGGCACTAACTAATAACAGAGATGCTGAAAGGAAAAGAGCTTTTTTCATACGGAAAGCAAAAATAAGAATTATGGGTATCGGGTGGGTGGCTTACCGCGATTATTTGGGGTAAAGATTAGAGATGTTCCCCGTTGCTTGAGTCGGGTATAAAACCCGACGCTGTTGAAGCCTTGCACGAGGATGCCATAAAAGGAAGGGGTTGAAACCCCTTTCTGTTGCGATTACCTTTCCGTGAAGGACTTAAGTCCTTCACGGAAAGGTAATTATAAAAGCGATAGGTTTTAACCTGTCGTTGTTGCAAAGCTATCGATGCGGGGTTATTCCTGCCAATACACCCGTTTCACGCGGGGGCCTATATCGGTAAGTACTTCGTAAGGTATGGTATTTAGGCGTTGGGCAAACTCAATAATTTCTGCATTGGTTTCAAACAGCACGGCTTCGTCTCCCTCGTGGCAATTAATTTTAGAAACATCCAGCATACACATATCCATGCACACATTGCCTACAATGGGTGCCCACTGTCCGTTAATTTTCATGCGTCCTTTGCCGTTACTCAGTTCGCGGCGCAAACCGTCGGCATAGCCAATGGCTACTACAGCAATCCTGCGGGCTTCGTGCTGCATACCGTTGCGGGCATACCCCACCGATTCATCCATACCGATTTCCCGCACCTGTGAAATGGTGGTGCGTAACCTAAATGCCGTTTGCAGTTTGCTTTGGTAGTTGGTCGTAGCATCAATGCCGTACAAGCCAATGCCCAGTCGCACCATGTCCATGTGGGCTTCGGGAAAACGGGCAATGCCCGCCGAATTGCAAATATGGAACAGGGTTTCTTGGGGCAAGTGGGGTTGCAAACGGGTTTTTATGGCCGTAAAGCGGCGAATCTGTTCGTTGGTAAACGCATCGTGCTGGGGTTCATCTGCTGCAGCAAGGTGACTAAATACCGACGCTACTTTTATTTCGGGGCGATTTTTCAGTACCTCCAGCAAGGTGTCAATGTCGCCTTCTTCAAAACCTAAGCGGTGCATTCCAGTGTCAAACTCAAGGTGGATGCTGGCTTCGGCTTGTGCGCTTTCGTCAAACGCCCGTAAAAACTCATCCAATATGCTGAAATTGAAAATCTCAGGTTCAAGGTAATATTCCAACATTTCAGCAAACTGTCCGCTGCCGGGATTCATTACCATAATGGGCAACGATATGCCCTTTTTGCGCAACTCTATCCCCTCGTCGGCGTAGGCTACGGCGAAATAATCCGCCCCGTGAAACTGCAATACGTTGGCGGTTTCGTAGCTGCCGCTGCCGTATGAATACGCCTTTACCATGGCCATTATTTTGGTGCCCGGTTTCAGCAAGCTGCGGAAAAAAGCAAGGTTGTAGGATAGTGCGGTGAGGTTAATTTCTAATACCGTTTCGTGGGTTTTTTCTTCCAGTCGTTGTATAATTTTCTCGAAACGGAAGCTGCGCGAACCTTTTACCAATAGGGTGGCATCGGTTAATGAGCTAAAGTTAAACTGACCCAAAAATTCTTTGGTATTGTCGTAAAACTCAGCCGTGGCAGAAAACAAATGCCGTTGTGCCGAAATTTCGGCACCTATACCGATAAACTGCCCGCGGGTTTTTTCGTTCACCAGTGCCGCCACTTTGGTGTAAAGGGCAGTATTGCTTAAGCCCGTTTGGTTAATGTCTGAAAGGATTACAACCGTTTTTTCGTGCTGCTTTTGCGACTTTAAAAAATCAAGGGCAATGCCCAGCGAGTTAAGATCGGCGTTGTAAGCATCGTTTATCACGTCGCAATTCCGCAAGCCTTTTTTCAGTTGCAGACGCATCTCAACGGGGGCAAGGTCGGCAAAGCGGTCTTTATATTCCGCCAAGTCGTACCCCATTGAACTTAACGTTACGGCACAATGAATGGTGTTTTCTACCGAAGCAGCATCCGTAAACGGAATGCTGAAACTGTATTTTTTGGTAGAGGTATGAAGGTTAATGGACGTTTGACCTGTTTTGGTTTCAATAGTAGCGTAATACGGGCATTGGTTGTTTTTTACCGACCATGCAACTGCCTTTAGTTTGGGGTTGTAGGCGTGCAACTCGTCAATGGCTTCTAATACCCAATAATTATCTTCGCAATACACCAGCTTCTCGCAATCCATAAACAACAAGGCCTTTTCGGCGGCTTTTTCGCGTTTATCGGCAAAGCCCTCGTTGTGGGCATCTCCCAAATTGGTAAATATGCCCACGGTGGGCTTGATTATCTTTTGCAGGTTCAGCATCTCCCCTTTTGCAGAAATGCCGGCTTCAAAAATCCCCAAAGTATGCTCACCATCCATCTGCCAAACGCTTAGGGGTACCCCAATTTGCGAATTGTAGCTTTTGGGACTGCGCACAATGTTCTCATTCAGTTTCAGCAAGTGGTGCAGCCATTCTTTCACAATGGTTTTGCCGTTGCTGCCCGTTATCCCTATTACGGGGATGTTGTATTGCGCACGGTGCTTTGCCGCAAGGCTTTGCAATGCCTCCAGCGTATCTTGTACGTTAAAAAAGTTAGCGTCGGTAAATCGCTCAAAAAGCGATAAGGGCTTGGATATTACAAAGTTTCGGATGCCTGCCTTGTACGCCTCGTCGATATAGTTGTGGCCATCGCGGGTGGCCGTGAGCGCAAAAAACAAGCTGTGTTGGGCATTGTGTATTTTGCGTGTATCGGTAATAATATCTTCAATCAGTGCCGAAGGTTGCGGTAGCAACGCAATTGCGCCTAAAAAACCTTCTATTTGCTTGGCGGTGTAGCTCACCATATACTGCAAACCTACAATTATTTTGAAACAGTGGGGTGTTTATCCCCAATAATACTAAAGCACCCCGCTTGTTGCGTTTTATTACTAACGATGCCTGTAACGTATGGATTACGTACCTGCATAGCAACGGGTTTCCGCTTCTTTATTTTACCCACTGCCCTATTTTGTAAACGTTTTCAACCGATTGTGGTTCAAAAGTTGATGGTATTGGGTAGGAACGGGGTTATTTTCGCAGATTAACAATATGATACGGGTTTTTTGGGTTGTTTTAGGATTTTGTTTAGCGGCAACACAGGTGGTGGCGCAACCGGATGGTGTTTCGCCCAAAGACCGTTGGGTAGATTCTGTGTTTAACTTGCTTACGCGTGAAGAGCGCATCGGGCAGTTAATTATGGCCTCGGCATTTTCATCCGGTCCTGAAAAAAACTCGAAAGAAATTTTAAAACTCATTAAAGAGAATAAAATAGGCGGGGTGATTTTCTTTAAAGGCACACCCGAAGCCCAAGCTACACTTACCAACGCCTATCAAAAGAAAAGCAATATCCCGCTGTTGATTGCCATTGACGGCGAATGGGGCGTGGCCATGCGCCTCAGCAATGTAATAAAGTTCTCGCGCCAAATGGGACTGGCTGCTGCCAATAACGACAGCCTTGTGTACCGCATGGGCGAAGAGATTGCCAAACAATGCAAAACACTGGGCATACACATCAACTTTGCGCCCGTGGCCGATATTAACAACAACCCCGGCAACCCTGTAATTAACGACCGCTCTTTTGGCGATGATAAATACATGGTAACGCGCCTTGCGGGGATGTATATGCGGGGGATGCAGGATAACGGGGTGATGGCCTGCCTGAAACACTTTCCCGGTCACGGCGATACTAAAACCGACTCTCACCACGGTTTGCCCGAAATAGGTTTCCCGTTTAAACGGTTAGATACACTGGAGCTTTATCCCTTTAAACAACTAATGAAAGAGGGCGCGGCCAGCATTATGGTGGCACACATGCGCATACCCGCGTTTGATACTGCCTCTAACGTGGCGGTGAGTTTATCGCCGCATCTTATCAATCATTACATAAAATACACCTTAAACTACAAAGGCCTTGTGTTTACGGATGCCTTGAACATGAAGGGGGTTGCTGCCTATTACACCCAGCCTGAAATTGCCGTAAAATCATTACAGGCGGGCAATGATATTTTGCTGTGCCCCACCCAAATACCCAAGGTAATTGCTGCGGTGAATGTTGCCCTTAACAACTGCGATATTGATACCAACCAGTTTAATAAATCGGTAAAAAAGGTGTTGGCGGCTAAGTACCAAATGGGGCTTACAACGGCTCCCAAAGTAAGCCTTACCAATATTACCAAACGCATCAACCCGCCATCGGCCATGCTGCTGCAAGAGCAAATGGCTGCCCAGCAAATTACGGTGGTGAAAAACGGTAAAAAACTGCTGCCTGTTAAATCGCCCGATAAGAAAAAAATAGCCTCCATTGCGTTGGGTTTCTCTACCAAAACCGCCTTTCAGCAAATGTTGGGCAACTACGCCCGCGTGGATTATTACCAATACGGCTTGGGAGTGGATAGTGCCACGTTTGAAACGGTATTGCAATCCATCAAACAAAAGAATTACGATGTTATCATCGTAAGCCTGCACAATACCAACCGCAACCCCAACGATTATTACGGACTTAACCCCAACGCTATTGGGTTTACCAACCGATTGAACGAAGAGGAAAACGTGGTTTTAGTGAGCTTCGGTATTCCGTACAACCTGCTTTATTTTCCTAATTGCAAAAGTTTGGTGGTGGGTTATCAGGATACGGATATTAACCAAGAAAAAGCCGCTCAGTTGATTTTCGGGGTGATAAACAACCACGCCAAACTACCGGTAACCATTTCTGCCGAATACCCCAAAAATGCAGGGATAACCACTGATACGCTAAAACAACTGTTGCGCTACACTACGCCAGAAGCATTGGGCTACAACTCGCACGATTTTGAGCAACTGGATGCGGTGGTAAACAAAGCCATCCGCCAAAAGGCATTGCCCGGCGGGCAGTTGTTGGTGGCCAAAGGCGGTAATGTTATTTACAGCAAGGCCTACGGCTATACTACCTACGATAAGAAAACACCCATCACCAACGATATGCTGTACGACATTGCCTCGATGAGTAAGGTAATGGGCACCACGTTGGCGGTGATGCGCCTGCACGAAAAGGGCGAGATTGATTTGGACAAGCCCGTATCTAAATACCTGAAAGACCTGCGCAAAACGAATAAAAAGGATATTACCATTAAGCAGTTGCTAACCCACACGGGCGGCTTGAAGGCGTGGATTCCGTTTTACCGCTCAACGCTTGACGATAGTTTGCGCCTGAATAATATTTACTGTTACGAAGAAGGCGGACAGTACGTGTGCAAGGTGGCGGATAACCTGTATATGCGCAGCGATTATAAAGACACTTTGTGGCAGATAATACTGGATTCTGAGGTTTCGCCTGCGGGTAAATATGTGTACAGCGATTTGGGCTTTATCATGCTGCAACGCTTGGTGGAACAAATTGCCGAAGAGCCACTGAATGACTATGTTGAAAAGCATTTTTACAAGCCGCTCGGGCTGAGCACCATGACGTATTTGCCGTTGGAGAAGGTTGACCGCACGATGATTGCGCCCACGGAAGACGATAAGGAGTTCCGCCGCCAGTTGGTGTGGGGCTACGTGCACGACCCTGCTGCTGCTATGCTGGGCGGCGTGGCCGGCCATGCGGGTTTGTTCTCAAACAGTAACGATGTGGCGGTGGTGCTGCAAATGCTGCTGAACAACGGTGAGTACGGGGGCAAGCGCTATTTTAAAAAGGAAACGGTGGAGTTGTTTACGGCTAAACAACTGGACGAGTGCCGCCGCGGGTTGGGCTGGGACAAGCCTGAACCGGATAAAACCAAGGGCAACCCAACGGCAGATAATGTGCCGTATGCTGCCTTTGGACACAGTGGGTTTACGGGCACTATTTGCTGGGCCGACCCTGAAAACGGTATTATATACATTTTCCTGAGTAACCGTGTGTACCCCAGTGCCGAAAACAACCTGATTACTAAAAACAACGTGCGCTCTAAACTGCACGAGTTGGTGTACAGCATTTTGGTGGGGAAGTAATGTAGCTGACGGGGTGCCGTTTACTATATTATTAAAACCATATTCTGTGCGCTACGATACGTAAACAAACCAATTAAAACTAATCTCCTATTTTTACGCTGATTTTACACCTCTAGTACTATGCGATTAACCGATATACTAAAAGACTCTGATTACAAGCTTTCCCAATTTAGCCCTGATAAAATACAGTTTATTGAAAACAATATAGAAATACGTGATGTGAGGGGAAAAGAGACCCCTTATTTTAATTGCCTGATACGAAAAAAAGCGGTTAAGCTATCTCCTGAAGAAGTAGTGCGGCAACTGTTTATAATGATACTAATGCAGGACATGGGTTACCCTGCAAGCCGTATAGAGCTGGAATATGCTGTATCGTTTGGGCGGGAAAAGAAACGTGCCGACATAGTAATATTTGATAAAGACAAAACTACTGCCACTTATATGATAGTGGAGGTGAAAAAGCCCAAACTAAAAGACGGTAAAGAGCAACTAAAATCATACTGTAACGCCACGGGAGCGCCTATCGGCGTGTGGAGCAACGGCGACCAAATATCATACTACCACCGCAAAGACCCTAATTTTTTTGAAGATATACCCGGCATACCGCACGCCAACCAGAGGTTATCCGACATTTTGGGAGAACGTTGGACAATGGCCGACCTGATAAAACACGACAAGCTGGTTACCGAGCGTAAATCGCTGAAAAGTTTGATTGTTGAAATGGAAGATGAGGTGCTTGCCAATGCAGGGGTGGATGTATTTGAAGAGCTTTTTAAGCTGATATTTACCAAGCTGTACGATGAAATGGAAAGCGGTCGTAACGCGAGCCGCCACCTCGACTTTAAAAACTACGGAGATACTGAAACTGAACTAAAGACGAAAATACAGGCGTTGTTTGAACGGGCAAAAAGCAAATGGGAGGGTGTTTTTTCCCCAGATGCTAAAATTGGCCTCACCCCTTCCCATCTTTCAGTTTGTGTGTCTTCGTTGCAAAACGTAAAGCTATTCAACTCTAACCTTGAAGTAGTAGATGAAGCCTTTGAATACCTGATAAGCAAAAGCAGCAAGGGAGAAAAGGGGCAATATTTTACCCCCCGCTATGTGATAGATATGTGTGTAAAGATGCTGAACCCGCAAGAAAACGAAACGCTAATAGACACGGCGGCGGGCAGTTGCGGTTTTCCGGTACATGCTATTTTTAAAGTGTGGCGAGACATATTGAAGGAAGAGGGGAAAGAAGAAAGCCACCTGTTTACTACCGAAAAAAAAGGCGGCCGCTACGAAGATTATGTAACCAACAACGTATTTGCCATTGATTTTGACGAAAAAGCCGTGCGCGTGGGCCGCACCCTGAACCTAATAGCGGGCGACGGGCAAACCAACGTGCTGCACATGAACACGCTGGATTATGAGCGTTGGGACGAAAACCTGAAAGACGAGGAGTGGATGGATATATACGGCATCGGATGGACTAAACTGAAAAAATTGCGCGCTACCAAAAACAGCAACCGCGATTTTGGTTTTGATGTGCTGATGGCCAACCCACCCTTTGCAGGCGATATTAAAGAAAGCCGCATATTGGCCAAATATGATTTGGGCAAAAAGCCCGACGGCAAAATGCAAACTGCTGTTGGCCGCGATATATTATTTATAGAGCGTAACCTTGATTTTTTGAAGCCCGGCGGACGCATGGCTGTGGTATTGCCGCAAGGCCGTTTTAATAACAGCAGCGATAAGGCCATACGCGAATACATAGCCGAACGTTGCCGCATATTAGCCGTAGTGGGTTTACACGGCAACGTGTTTAAACCCCATACGGGTACCAAAACCAGCGTATTGTTTGTGCAAAAATGGGACGCTAAACTGTGCCCCAAGCGCGACGATTACCCCATATTTTTTGCTACCATGCAAGCCTCCAGCAAAGACAACAGCGGGGACAAAATATATGTGAAAGACGAGGCCACAGGCGAGTATAAACTTGACCAACACGGCCACCTGATTGTGGAACATGACCTTTTCAACCACGAAGGTTTAACCCACGACGGTATAGCCGAAGCTTTTATAGAGTTTGCCAAAAAAGAACAGTTAAGTTTTTTTTAAACAGCCCCTTTAACGAAGCCAAATACAAGGCATTGTTAGAGGGGCTGGAGATTAGAGAACCCTTTTATCAAGAGACAGTAGAAAATAAAGATTTTCGTTTTGATAGCGACTTCTACACGAAACAACCCAAAAAAATCCATTATTAATTTATGAGAAAATTGGCAACTGCATTGAATACGCTCAATATGGGGTTTCAATTTCAATGAACGAAGAAGGGATTGGTTATCCTATTTATAGAATGAACGAGATACACACGATGATGTGTGATTTAGACGTTGATAAAAATGCGGTACTAAGTGTTACAGAAAAAAATCTCTTTGTATTAAGAGATCGGGATGTTCTGTTTAACAGAACCAATTCTTTTGAATGGGTTGGAAGAACAGGTATATATAGGAAAATTGATCCAAGAGATTTTGTATTTGCCTCATATTTAGTTCGTTTTGTTCCAAAAGAAAGCGTATTACTCCCAGAATATCTTACTACTTTTCTAAATACAAAATTTGGGGTTTGGGACTTGAAAAGACGGGCGAGGCAATCCATTAATCAAACAAATATTAACCCTGAAGAAGTAAAAGAAGTTGATATCCCCTTATTGCACTTAGATTTTCAAAATTTAATAAAACAGTGTTTTGATATTGCACATCAAAATAGAATTACTGCAAAACAAACATACACCCAAGCCGAACAAATCCTTTTACAAGAATTAGGTTTGTCGGATACCGAAATAAAGAGAGTTGAACCCCCATACCAAGAAGTTAACTATTCCGTAAAGTCGTTTAAAAATTCTTTTATACAAACAGGCAGGTTAGATGCTGAATATTACCAGTTGAAATATGAGGAAATTGAAAAGCAATTTGATAATTATAGGAGAATAAAACTTTCTGAGTTAGTAAACTATCCTATTTCAAGTGGCATTACCCCAAAAGCTGGCGGCGATGATTATACAGACGAAAGTAGAGGGATTCCTTTTGTGAGAGCCGTGGACTTACAAGATGGTCAAGTATCAGTGATAAATTTTAATTATATTAAGCCTGAAATACATAATGGTATTTTAAAACGGACACAGTTAAAAAATGGTGATGTGCTTTTTTCTATTGCTGGTACTGTTGGTCGATGTGCTGTGTTTAAACATGATTTTGAGGCTAATATAAATCAAGCTGTTGCGATTTTAAGGTTTGATGAAGATGTAATTAATAGATTTTATTTAATGGTGTTATTTAATTCTCCAGTTGGTAAATCATTTGTTGAAAAATATTCGCGACAAGGGTTGCAAACAAATCTCAACCTAACAGAAGTTGGGGATTTGAGCATTCCGATTATTGAGTATTCAAAACAACAACAAATAGCCAAATGGGTTGAAGAGAGTTTTGCTTTAAAACAGCAAGCCCGTCAATTGTTGGAAGCCGCCAAACGGGCAGTAGAAATAGCCATAGAACAAAACGAAGAGGCTGCAATGGCTTATTTGCAGCCTTATTTAGCAGTATAAGCATATAGCCTGCGCGGGAATGACCGGGTGCTGCGCGTGGCTTGTCATTCTGAATGAAATGAAGAATCTTATTACAACTGTGTTGACAGAGCGGGTAAGATGTTTCGCTATCACTCAACATGACAAAGTGAGTGTCATGCCGTCCGACACCCCCTTGTGTTCCCCCTTTATAGTAGCAAGGCTTGCGCACGGGCATTGTGGGCTGTTGTGCGGTTGCCAGTCATTCCCTTTTCCAAGGGAATCCGCGCGAAGGTTTGGGGATAGATTCCCGCCTGCGCGGGAATGACGGGGTGCAACGCGTGGACTGTCATTCTGAATGAAATGAAGAATCTTATTACAACTGTGTTGACAGCGCGGGATAAGATGTTTCGCTATCGCTCAACAGGACAATGCGAGTATCATGCCGTCCTACACCCCCTTGTGTTCCCCCTTTATAGGGGCAAGGCTTGCGCGCGGGCACTGTGGTTGTTCCCATTGTGGCGTTTCTCCAATTACTGCATATCTCCGCCGTTCTTTGACCACCCTACGATTTTTTGAGTAATCGCCCAAAACCCTTGTGCGGTGCGTAACAAAAATAACAGCATAACTCAGTAACTGCATAACACCGTAACAAGTGTTTTCGTTGTTTTTACTGTTCTTATTTGTGGTTAAAATCCACCCTACGCTAACAAAATCACCCTTGTTTTCCTTAGGTTTGCTCTACCGCATGAAGGTGATTCATAAAATATCGTTTTACGTGGCGCTTTCGCTTACACTGCTGCTGGTAGTGTCGCGATTGGCTACCCCCGCCCGCAATGTGCTGAGTTGGGACGTGATGGGCTATTACATTTACCTGCCCGCCACGTTTATTTACGACGACCTTACGGTACAAAACAAGCAATGGGTTGACGATATCATTGAAAAGTACAAGCCCACCGCTACGTTCTACCAAGCCGTTAAACAGCCCGACGGTCGCTGGGTGATGCGCTACACCAGCGGTTTGGCGTTGATTAATGCGCCGTTCTTTTTCGCTGCGCACGGATATGCAGGGCTTGCCGGTTATCCGCAAGACGGATTTTCGCCGCCCTACCAATGGGGTATGGTGCTGGGGGCTTTGTTCTACACCCTATTGGGGTTGTGGTTGTGCCGCAAATTGCTGCTGCGCTTTTTTGATGACAAACTCACCGCCCTATTGCTTGGCTTGTTGGTAATAGGCACCAACTACTACCAAATAACCGTGTTTGCAGGTACTATGCCCCACAACTACTTGTTTACCTTGTACGTGGTATTGTTGCTAAACACCCTTAAATGGCATGAAAATCCTACCCTTGGCAGTGCCTTTTTAATAGGGTTAATGACAGGCTTAATTGCCCTGATACGCCCCAATGAATTGGTGGTTATCCTTATTCCTTTGCTGTGGGGTATTACGGGCTTTAATGCCACTATTGTTGAAAAACTGCAATTGGTATTTAAAAAATTCGGGCACGTAATCGTGCTGGGTGTCGGTGTTCTTTTAGGCGGCTGCGTACAGCTGATTTACTGGAAATACGCTGCCGGTCATTGGTTGTATTACAGCTATCAAGACCCCGGGGTGGGCTTTGATTTAAAATCGCCGCACACGGTAGATTTTTTGTTTAGCTACCGCAAAGGCTGGTTTGTATATACTCCGGTAATGCTGTTGGCCGTGCTTGGGTTTACTTCGTTGTTCAGGCAAAACCGCAAACTGTTTTGGGGCTTTACCGCCTACTTTATCATTAACCTGTACATTGCTTCAAGCTGGAGCGTGTGGTGGTATGCGGGCGGTAGTTACAGTTCACGTTCAATGGTGTCGTCGTATGCACTGATGCTTCTTCCGTTGGGGTACTTGCTGCAATCACTCACCCAAAGCAAACCGCTGAAAATGCTTACTTATACAGTGCTTGGGGCGATGGTGGTATTGAATGTGTTTCAAACGTGGCAGTTTAAAGCCGGAATTTTAGACGGTGAACGGATAACTAAAGCCTACTACTGGCGGGTTTTCGGTAAAACAAGTGTTACGGATGAAGACAAGAAATTGCTTTTGGTAGAGCGCAGCACTGAAACCATTGAGGTAATGCCTGCTAACGTTGATTTTAGCAAGAAAATATTGGCGAGCTATACCTTTGACTCGGCGAAGGATAATTATGCCCAACATTGGGATACGATGGGCTACAACGGACGCGGAAGCCTGAGAATGGGCGAGAATATGGAGTTTTCGCCGGGGATGGATATTAAGTATAAAGACATTACGCAAAAGGAATATGCTTGGTTGCGGGTGAGTGTGCGGATTTTTGTGCCCCAAAACAGCGAGGGCGGCTTTCCGCTGCTGGCAATGGCCTTTCACCACAAAGATGCAGCTTATAAATACCGCAGCAGCGAGTTTTTGAACCCTCAACTAAAAAAGGGTCAGTGGAATTTGGTGACGCTTGAATATCAAACTCCCGAGGCTCGCAGTATTGAAGACAACCTAAAGGTTTACGTTTGGAACCGCGACCGCAAAACGGTGTATATTGATGATTTGACGGTGGAGTGCTTTGAGCCGAGGGATTAAAAAATTAGTTTAACTAACTATTAATACCTTCCGCTTATAATCTCACTGAGTAGTTTATAGATTTTTTCTTCGTCGCTGCCGTTGGGTAATAAATCAAGGTGTTTTTGCAGGGTGGTAGTATCGTGGCGTTTGGCCGGGCCTGTTTGCGCCGTTTGTGGTGACAGTGCTTGTATTTTCTCGGCGGTTTCCTTTATCAGCGGACGCAACAACTTAAAATCAAGCCCCTGGGCTTCTAATATTTTTGCTGCCGACACATACATAGCATTGCTAAAGTTGTTGGCAAATACCGCCGCTAAATGCAAATAGCGGCGTTGTTCGGTAGTAATATATTGGACGTTGTTGCTAATGGTGTCGGCTAATGCTTTTAACTGCATTTCGGCTGCTTTGTTATTCCCTTCAATACACAGCGGTACGTCAAAAAAATTAACGGGTTTGCCTGCGCTAAGGCTTTGCAGCGGATAAAACACACCATAATAAGCTGATGTCCCTTCCAACACACTCATATCGACAGCACCCCCGGTATGGGCAATCAAAAACTTGCGATGCGTTAATTGTTCCGCGACTTCTTTTATCCCGTCATCACTCACGCACACCAGTAATATATCAATGTCGTCTTTTAGTAAACGCACCTCGTTCACCGCAAAAGCACGGTACGGCTGTGCCAATTGAGCAGCATGATTGGGATTACGGCTATACACCTCAAAAAGGGTGTGCCCTGCCGCATCCAGTGCTTTAGCCAAATGCCAAGCCACATTGCCTGCGCCTATTATGGATATTTTGTAGGGCATTGTACTACCACAAAGCTACCTGTTTTAATTACTCTTTGCCGAAGTAATGTTTAAAGACTAAGGAGGCTGAAAACGCCTTATTGTAGGCTTTCAGGCCAATATTGTTGCCCGATGATTCTGTCTTTACTGCAGGAGTAATATCAGCCAAATAGGCCGCTTCTATGCCCACTGATATCTTCTTGTGTATTTTAATTTCGAGACCGGCACCGGACGTTACGCCCAAAAGTACTGCCCTGTGGTTGTTTTTGTAAAAATCCTTGAAGCCGCCAAAAGAACCGTCATCGGCTATTTTTGAACCATCGCTTTTGTGGCGCGTGTGCGAAGAGTATAAAAAAACATCCATTCTTGGTACTACAAAAACGTAAGGCACAAGTTTTTTGGTTGAAAGTTTAACGGCAAAGCGTGGCGCTAAATACAAATAATTTAACCGTAAACGGCCCTCTATTATCTCACCTGTCCCTTCGGGTTGGGTAGCGGTAGTTACCGCAACATCATAGTTATATCCCTTCTTAATCATGCCTACCGAGGTGCTGAAGGAAAAAACGGGGGTGCTCCAAAACTCAAGTCCTGCATCAAGACCCCAGCTATTAATGGGCTTTGTGATTAACGGATGTGGTCTGTCTTCAAGTTTCATGTTGTGATCTGCCCCTACATATCCGCCTGAAAGCGTAAAGGCTTTTATTGTTTGTGCATTGCCCCAAACAGCTAAAAAAATAAGTGCAATTAAAGACAACTGCTTTTTCATGTATGGCAAACGTAGGCAATAAACAGTTTATTGTCAATACGTTCGTAAACGAGAACGTTGCTGAAACTGTAAAAATAAAAGGAAGAGTATGCCTATTTAAGCCACTGTTGTTTTTTCCCTGCGGTATTCTTTTACCCTTCGGAAAATTGAGAGTAAGAAGCCAATTACCATTACAATAGTGCCTCCCCATACAAAGTTGATATAGGGAAATACTTTTGCCATCAAAACCACGTAATCGCGTTGCACAGGACGTTCAGCAATGGCAAAGTGGAAAGCAGGTTGTGAATGCCCCGATGAATCGGGAGGGATAATGTTTGCAAAACGTATCATCAGCCCTGCATCGTCAACCACTTCTTCGGGTGATACCTGGCTGTTCTGCGCTTCGCTAATCATAAAGCGAGGGGAAACCTCTACACTATCGCCCAGCATTATCAGTTTAAGGTTGGCACGCATAGCCAATGTGCCGTCAGCAGCGTTATCCGGAGTCATCCCCACCATCACAACTTTAGCGTTGTTGGTGTATATGGTATCGCCCAAGTGTATGGTGTCGTTATATACCCTTTCATACGGCACTTCGTTTCGGGCTTTTTTGTCTGATACCATTGTTACGTGAGTGAACACGTCGTGGGTAATATAATGCCTTGTGTCAGGGTTTACCGACAGCATATCGGTTTTGGGGTTACTGATAATATTCGGGTACAAATAAAACTCTTCTCCGCTGGGCTTTCCGTCTTTATCAGTACGCTTGAAATGAAGTTCGTAGTAGGTATTAACGCCTTCTGCTGAGTCGCCTAAATAGGTAACCTCATAAGGCCCCATGCGCATAGGCATGTTCTTATACAGCAACAAGTGTTCGCGTTGGGCTTGGTCGTCAAACTCTTCCCCAAAATTCACATTAGAATAGTTGAGCGAGATTACTTGCTTGTTGGCTGATGAAACTAATACGCCCACCAACAATAAACCAAAGCCAATGTGCGCTACCGATGCTCCACTAAACGACAGTTTACCTTTAAGCACTTTTACCAAGTAATACACATTGCCCACAATAGCATATACTGATGCCAAAAGGAACAAAATGTATAATAATAACGTGGTGTTATTTTCTGCCTTTATTTTAAACAGGTAAATACACGCCGTGGTTACCAATATAGAAATAGTAAGGCTGATGATGATATTATTAAAATAATGGGCTTGTCCTGTTTTCTTATACTTAAGAAACTGAGTAATGGCCGTAAGCACCGCAATAATTAGCGCGAAGGGTAACTGCCATTGGTTGTAATACCCTATTACATCATCGGGAACGGCTACGTTTTCGCCGGTAAGCTTATTAAATACGGGTAACGATGTGCTGATAAGTACGTGTGCACATGAAATAAGAAACACCAACGAGCCGATAAACATCCAAAACTCACGAGAACTGAACTCTTCTTCTTTTCCCTTTACTGGGTTTACCACATATATATTGCGGAAAAAGAAGAACAGCGTAACCAATGAATATGGGATAAACACCCACTTATTGGCTCCCCAAACAAAACTGATTATAAAAATAACAGCTGTAACGCCTAAGTACCCATACCTTACAGTTGGGTTTTGTATGGTTACGTAACTGGGCAGCCACACAAACAGGAACAAAAAGATTAACAACTGACCCGACATTCCCAAATCGGTGAAGGCATGCACTGAGGTGTTGCCTAATATGCCACTACGGGTAAGGAAGGTAGCATACAGCACTAACACAAACGAAAGTATAGTAAGTAAATAAGTGCTATATAATGCGTTGCCCGTTGATTTGTAAATGAGCATTAAATGCACTGCCGAAATCAAAATAAGCCAAGGTATCAGTGAGGCATTTTCAACAGGGTCCCAAGCCCAGTAACCGCCAAACGATAGCGATTCATACGCCCAAAAACCACCCATAATGATGCCCGCACCCAAAATCATTACGCCCACCAGTGCCCAAGGCAAGGCCGGTTTTATCCAGTCGGTATAGCGGCGTGTCCACAAGGCGGCCACAGCGTAAGCAAACGGCACAATAGTGGCAGCAAACCCAAAAAACAACGTGGGCGGGTGTATCACCATCCAGTAGTTTTGTAGCAAGGGGTTTAGGCCGTTCCCGTCTTCAATACGGGTTAGGTAGTCGGGTAAGGTAAATATGGGGCCGGCCACCTTGTTTCTTAATAAATCAAAGGGGCTGCTGCCTATTTTAAAGTCAAGAATCTCAACACCCACCAACATAGTGGCCAGCATTACCTGCGCCAATCCCATAATTGCCATCACCGGGCTTTCCCAACTGCGCGAGGTAAAAATCAGAATATTGCCAATTACAACGTGCCACACCATCCACAGCAAGAAACTGCCTTCTTGGCCTTCCCAAAAACACGAAATCATGTATTTGAGAGGCAAATTGCGCGATGAATGCTGCCAAGCGTATTGGTACTCGAAATAATGTTGCTGGATGATTACGAAAAGAATGGTAAAAATAGCTACAACTGCTGCTGAGTGAACAAAGAATGCCGCTCGGCCCAACTTTCGCCAGAAATCAGCGTTTTCAGGGGTTTTAAAAGCAAAAAAGTAACTGATGGCTGAGAATAATGCCGCAACCAGCGATACATATACCGAAAACTTTCCCCAGTTGCCTATGGCAAGGTGCTCGCCAACAAACGTTACAACGGTTTCTTCCATTATTCAGCCACCTTATACTCAGTTACCTGCACTTCCGTAGCGTTGTACTTACTTGGGCATTTCAACAAAATTTCTTTTGCCTCAAACGCATCGCCCTTCATTTTCCCTTTCACCACTACGTTTTCGCTGCGTTCAAAATCTTGCGGACGTGGGCTGCGGTATATCACCTTGCTCACATTGTCAAGACTGTCTTTCAAATAAAACTCAAAATAATTAGGGTCTTTCAGCTCATTATACAGCTGTGGTTTGGTTCTATCAAGGTGCCCTACAATGTGGTAAGATTTATCGGGGTTTTGAGCCGCTGTGGTAAATGTTGCATACTCTGAAGAGCTGCCATACATCGAGATAATAATCCCGATAAGCACAGCAACCATTATTATGGCTATAATGTACGAGGTTTTCATACGTTTTGCTTTTAGTTAAACCTTTGTTTCCTTCTTTTGTTTTTCCAGACGCGTTATTTTGCGGTCGATGGAGAATAAATAAACGGCAAGCCCTACAAAAATTACCGTTAGCACGCCCACTACCACAAAAATTTTATCATCGCCGGCCACAGTTGCTTCGTTTTGCCCGAACGTTGTAAGTGCAGACAGCAAAAACAGTACTAATGTTATTATACGCTTATTCATCTTCAGAAACTTCAAGTTTTTTAACGCGGGTTTTTAGTTGGGCTACCCAAAAGCCAATTAATATCCAGCCCAATACGGCAGGGTAAAACACCATGCGCATGGTATCATCTAAATCATAACTGCTAAAACCGGGATTGCCGCCGTTGCCGGGGTGCAATGATTCGGTTAAACGGGGCAGCACAAATATTAGTGATATAAATATGGGGTAAAAAAATACGTTGGCAACCGAGGCCACACGTGCACGTTTTTCTTCATCGTCAATAGCCCCGCGCAAAATAAAGTACGCAAGGTACATTAGCATACCAATGGCAACGCTGTTTAGCTTAGGGTCGTTGGGCCAAGGTTGTCCCCAAGTAAAATTAGCCCAAAGCATCCCGGTCAAAATTCCTAAAACACCCAAGAAAACGGCTGTTTCTGTGATTTTTGAAGCAGCAATATCAAACTCACGTTTGCCGTGGCGTAAATACTTAATGCTATAAACCAAAGCACCTGTAAGCAATGCTACCATGCTAAACCACATGGGTACATGAAAAAACAAGTTACGTATGGTTTGGAACAGTATTTTTAGAAATGGAAAACTGGTGCCTTGTGCATCTTTGTTTTTTACTTCAACGCGGTCTTTTGTCGAAGCCGAGGTGTTAGGCCCCTTTTCAGTACTGTTAAACCAAAAAGCGTTGTCTAATGCTATTGTTCCGTCAAAATCGTTGTTGGCTATCAAGTGCAGCGGCTCTTTGGTGTTTAGCTCAGCAAGGTTAAATACCGCCGCTACCGTTTCGTTATCTTGCACCACGATACTTTGGGCTTGGTAGGTAGCCTCGCCGTTTTTAATCCACAACTTCAGCGTGGCTTCGTTGTCTTTAAAGTGTGTGCCGTGCCCCTTTACAAGTACCGTGTTGGCTTGCCCCTGCATTAATTGCGAAGGAGAAACATCCATTACACCGGGGCCAAGGGGTATTAATAAGCCTGCCAGCAGCGAATACAGCACCAGCAGCACTCCTAAATATTTCCACCAATTGGTTTTAAACATGGTTTTAAAAAACGGTGCAAAGTTAGAAGTTTAACGCGGGTTTTTGGCATATAGTGTAAACTTATTGTTACCCCAAATACTGTCCCATTGGTGTTGATGTGCCATCAGGTAGTTTTGGGTTGCAACGTCTTGTAAATCAGCGTGCGTAAGAATGTATGAGGGGTTGAATGTTTTAATATCCTGCAAAAAGAGCACTGTATCAGCGGGATATGTGGCAAATGCCTTACGCTCGGCATACAACGCCAATGCTCTTGGTTTTTTAAACAAAAACACCGCATTGGTAGGTGTGTTGGCCTTTATATGTGCAAAAGCCTCCACACTTTCAGACTGTTGAGGGCCTGCAAAATTGTTTTTAGCGTTTTTAATGGCCAAGTATTGTTCAGGTAAAAACTGCAGCAAAATTATTATAGATAATACTGCCGTTGTGGTTTTAACAGGCAGGGCAAACCCCCAATGAATAGATTTGAATCCTTGAGCTGCATAATGGAGTATGATGGGCAGTACGGGCAACAAAAACCGAAGCCCGCCCCCGCGATAGGGGTACACTATCAACAATGCCATGTAAGCAGTAAACGCCCACAAGAGAAACGACCTCTTGAGAACAACGTCTTTAATAATACCAACGCAAGCCAGGGCAAGCAAAAAGGCTTGGGTAATCAGCGGAAACAATTTCCACTCGGGCTTACTGCGCTGAAAAAAGTCTTGCACTAACGCGGTGTAATACCCCAAATTTTCACGGATACGCACTAAAAAGGGTTCTCCGCTAAAATTGCTGCCATACGTAAGCAAATCGTTGGTGCGTATGCCGCTTATCAAATAATCTATGAGTACAAAACAAACAATAAACGCGGTAATCAAGGCCGTGGCTGCACTTGTATATAATTTGTTTTTGGGTTCAAACGGCGGTTTCAGGTGCCATATATTTTGCCACACTTCAAACGCATACAAGGCAACCACTATCACTATTCCGTTTAGGCGCACTGCTACCAACAGCCCCGCAACAATACCCAGCGTAAGTGCTTTTAACAGCGATTCGCGCCGTTTTTCTTCGTCGTAGCGCATAAACCCGCGCTTGTACAACAATATCAGCAGGCCCAGCAATGCCGTAAACGGAATTTCGGCCATTACTTCGGTTTTATATTCTAATACCCACGGATGCCAGCACCACAATACACTCAACGCTACTGAAACCCACTCGCTGTGATACCGCCGCAGTACCATGTACCATATAAAACCCGCCAGTATTAACCATAAAGACAGGTACACATTAAACGCCACTATATTATTGCCAAACAAGGCATAAACAGGGCTAAGTAATAACGGAAACCCACCCGGATAGGCAGCAGGCCCAAGCATGGGGTTGTGCGGGTTATAGAGATACCCCGTATGAGAAACGGGTTCGCCCTTTGTAATGCACTTTGCCTGATTGATGTATTGGGCAAAATCATCGCCCCAATCGTGGTGAGTACGTATGCCTGCAAAACACAAGGGTAGCAAAAGTACCAACAGTACCAGCCCGCCGCGGTGTTTTTGTATAAAGGGGTGAATGCTCAAGGTTTTTCAAAAGTAAAAAATCGCGGCGATGGTTGGCGGATGTTTTGGTATCGCCTGTATACTTTTTTAGATTTTGAGCGTGCTGTTTTAGCTGCCAAACCTATAAAACCGCCACTAAATACCTCGTTGTGTTACAGTTTATTCACCCAAAAGCATCAATATTTAAAAACTTTACTTATCTTTGCAAGACTTTTTTAATTGAATTAATTGAAAAGGGGGCCCGCAAGTCCCCTTTTTTATTGGTATAATGAGTAATTTGATACATACCCTGCAACAGTTTGCCCAAGACCATTTGGCTACCGACAGCGACCATTTTTTGATTACAGTGGAGCAAGGCGCAAAAAACCGCCGTTTTTCAGTGATTATTGATGGAGATAAGGGCGTATCTATTGAATATTGTTCACAACTGAGCCGCTACATCTCGCGCAGGATAGATGAGGAACTGGGAGAATCTATAGAACCGTTTACGTTTGAAGTAGCATCACCCGGAGTTGACCGCCCGTTGATTCTTGAGCGTCAATATCCTAAACACATTGGCCGCAGCATCCGCTTTTTAGATGCAGAAGGCAAAGAGGTGAAAGGAAAATTAACGGCAGTAGCAAACGGAGTAATAACCGTAGAGGCGGAGAAAAAAGAAAAAGACAAGAAAAAACTCCACTTCGAAGAGCAAAAACACACCATATCAGAAATTAAAGAACCAAAAATAATAGTATCATTTAAGTAAGTAATGTTATGCATAGCATTGGGTTAGTTGAATCGTTTTCAGAGTTTAAAGAGTTTAAGAACATTGACCGCGCCACCATGATGCGCGTACTTGAAGACGTTTTTCGCAGCATGTTGCGTAAAAAATACGGCACCGATGAAAACTGCGATATAATTATTAACACCGAAAAAGGTGATTTGGAGATTTGGCGTACCAGAACCATTGTGGAAGATGGTATGATTGAAGACCCAACGTTTGAAATTGAACTTTCAGCCGCACGCCGCATAGAACCTGATTTTGAAGTAGGTGAAGAGGCTGTGGAGGAAGTGAAGCTGGAAGATTTTGGCCGTCGTTTGATACTTACCGCCCGCCAAACCCTGATGTCGAAAATACTTGAATTGGAAAAAGACGAAGTTTTCCGCAAGTACAAAGACCGTATGGGCGAGATTGTTACCGGCGAGGTGTACCAGATTTGGAAAAAAGAATTGATGATTTTGGACGACGAAGGCAACGAGCTTTTGCTGCCCAAAACAGAAATGATACCCAGCGATTTTTACAAAAAAGGCGATAGCATTCGCTGCGTTGTAAAAAGTGCTGAAATGCTGAACGGCACCCCAAAAATTATTATCTCGCGCACTGCGCCTGAGTTTTTGGAGCGTTTGTTTGAAATGGAAGTTCCCGAAATTTTAGACGGGTTGATTACCATTAAGAAAATTGTACGCGAGCCCGGTGAGCGTGCAAAAGTGGCTGTTGAAAGCTATGACGACCGTATTGACCCCGTAGGTGCTTGTGTGGGTATGAAAGGTTCACGTATTCATGGTATCGTTCGCGAATTGCGCAACGAGAACATCGACGTAATCAACTATACCACCAACCTGCCTTTGTATATCCAGCGTTCACTTAGCCCTGCTAAAATATCATCTATTAAGGTAGATGAAGGCAAAGAGCGTGTGTCGGTATTTTTGAAGCCCGACCAAGTATCTTTGGCTATCGGTAAGGGTGGACACAACATTAAACTGGCAGGTAAACTTACCGGCTACGAGATAGATGTGTACCGTGAAAGCGATGATGAAGTTGTTGAGGAGGATATTGACCTTGACGAATTTGCAGATGAAATTGACAGCTGGATTATTGACGAATTGAAGGGAATTGGCTGTGATACAGCAAAAAGTGTGTTGGCCATCAGTGACGCTGATTTAGTGCGCCGCACAGAGCTTGAGGAAGAAACAATAGAAGAAATAAAGCAAATACTTCGAGCCGAATTTGAATAAAACTTTCGCTTATGGCGGGTTTATTGCGGTTTGCTTGTATTTTTGTAAAATAACTAAATGACGGAAGAAGTTAAATCATACCGTATTGCCAAAGTAGCCTCTGAGTTAGGGGTGGGCGTTACCACTATTGCCGAAGAGTTGAATAAACGCGGCTTTAATGTGGAGGCGAAGCCCACGGCCAAACTTAGCGAAGACATGTATGCCGTGCTGCTTAAGGCATTCAAATCGGACAAAGAGGCCCGCCAAGAGGCCATACAACTCGACAAGATCAAAAAAGAGTTGCATGAGCCCGCGCGCACCAACAAACCTGCCAAAGAAAAAGAAATTGCTGACGCTGAAGAGGATGATGATGTGGTGATGATAAACACCCCCACCATTACCATTCCCGAAGAAAAGCCGCAAGAAATTGCACCGGTTGCCCCTAAACCTCCAGTAGTTGAAACTCCTCCCCCGCCTCCGGTGGTGGTAGAAGAAAAACCGGTTGAAGTGCCACAGGAAAAACCGGTAGAGAAGCCTCCGGTGGTTGAGGAAAAAGTAGAAGTAATTGAAAAACCAGTCGTACAGGAGCCTATAGCCGAAACCAAAGTGAAATTGGCCGGGCCCCATGTAGTAGGTAAGATAAACCTTGATGATTTATCAGGCAAAGGAAAGAAGAGGGAAGAAAAGAAAGAAGAGCCTGTAAAACCTAAGGTTGAAGAAAAACCGGTTGAACAACCTCCTGTTGCTAAGCAAGAAGAAGTGGTGGTGGTTCCTGAGGAAAAACCAGAAGTAAAAGAAGACGTTCCCGTTGCTAAAGTAATAGAGCCTCCTGTTGTAGTAGAGCCTCCTGCCGTTGTTGAAAACGAGGTAATTAAACCCCGTATGGAAAAACTGCAAGGGCTTACTGTATTAGGCAAAATTCAACTACCGGTTGAAGAGTCTAAGAAAAAGCCTATTGCTTCATCAGACCCTAACGAAAAGACAAAGAAGAAACGCAAACGCAAACCCAGTACGGTTATCAGCAGTGATAATCCAAACATTGCCAAGCAGTTTAATAAAGAAAAACGTCCCGATAACAGGCCCGGAAACAATACCGGCGGCCCGGGAGGTAACAACAACAATACAAACAATAACAACAACGACCGCAGAGGTCGTTTCAATAGAGACGAGCCGAAGGAAATCAGCCAAAAGGAAATTCAGGATAAACTGAAACAAACCATGGCTAAGCTGAACCCGGGTGGCAAAGGCCCAGGCAGCAACTCTTCGCAACGTTCTAAAAACCGTCGTTTCAAACGCGATCAGCATGCTCAAAACCGTGAGGATGCGTTGATGGAACTGGAAGCAGAAAAGAACATCCTGAAAGTAACCGAGTTTGTTACCGCTAACGAGTTGGCGAAACTGATGAACATTTCGGTGAATCAGGTAATCACCACCTGTTTCTCATTGGGTATGATGGTTTCTATCAACCAGCGTTTGGATGCTGAAACCATTACGATTGTTGCAGACGAATTTGGATTTGATGTTCAGTTTGTAGGTGCCGACCTTCAGGAAGCAATTGAAGAAGAACAAGACCGTCCCGAAGATTTATTGCACCGTGCGCCTATAGTTACAGTAATGGGTCACGTTGACCACGGTAAAACATCGTTACTGGATTATGTGCGCGACGCAAATATTGTGGCAGGCGAAGCCGGAGGTATTACCCAGCACATTGGTGCGTATGAGGTAACACTGAAAGATGGCCGCCAGATAACCTTCTTGGATACTCCCGGTCACGAAGCCTTTACGGCCATGCGTGCTCGTGGTGCCAAGTTGACGGATATTGCGATTATAGTAATTGCTGCGGATGATAGCGTGATGCCTCAAACAAAAGAGGCTATCAGCCACGCACAGGCAGCAAATGTGCCGATGGTATTTGCCTTTAACAAAATTGATAAAGACGGTGCCAACGCTGATAAAATCCGCGAACAACTTTCTGCCATGAACATTTTGGTGGAAGAGTGGGGCGGAAAATTCCAAACACAAGAAATATCTGCTAAAAAGGGATTGAATATTGACCAACTGCTTGAAAAGGTATTGTTGGAAGCTGAAATTCTTGATCTTAAGGCAAACCCTGATAAACGTGCCAAAGGCGCTATTATTGAAGCCCGTATGGACAAAGGGCGTGGTATTGTAGCCACCCTGATGGTACAAGAAGGTACGCTTAAAATAGGTGACCCTGTAGTAGCTGGTGCAATTTATGGCCGTATAAAAGCGATGTTTAACGAGCGCGGCCAGAAAATTGAAAAGGCAGGTCCTTCTACCCCTGTTTCGGTGCTGGGCTTCTCGGCCACTCCGCAAGCGGGTGAAAGCTTTAACGTAATGGCAACAGAGGCTGAGGCTAAGGAAATTGCTACAAAACGTACACAGCTTATCCGTGAGCAAGGATTGCGTACCAAGAAACACATTACCCTTGATGAAATTGGCCGTCGTTTGGCAATCGGTAACTTTAAAGAACTTAACGTTATTGTTAAAGCCGACGTGGACGGTTCAGCAGAAGCTTTGGCAGATTCGTTGCTGAAACTATCTACACAAGAAGTTCAGGTAAATGTGATATTGAAAGGTGTGGGTCAGATTTCGGAAAGCGACGTTATGTTGGCTACCGCTTCGGATGCGATTATTATCGGTTTCCAAGTACGCCCGAGTACACAAGCCAAACGTCTTGCTGAGCAAGAAGACATCGAGATTAAACTATACTCTATCATCTACGCCGCTATTGATGAAATCAAGGCTGCTATCGAGGGCTTGTTAGAGCCTAAGATTGAAGAGAAAATTGTTTGTAACGTGGATGTTCGCGAAGTGTTCAGAATATCAAAAGTGGGTACCATTGCAGGTTGTATGGTTACCGACGGTAAAATTACCCGTAACACCCGCATCCGTATCATCCGCGACGGGGTGGTGATTCACACCGGTGAAATTGATGCACTGAAACGTTATAAAGACGATGTGAAAGAAGTAGCTACCGGTTACGAGTGCGGTATCAGCATTAAAAACTTCAACAATATCGAAGTAGGCGATACTATCGAAGGCTTTGAAGAAGTAGAAGTAAAACGTAAGTTGTAATCAACGATTAACCTTTATATAAAAGCCCTTTTGGAAATTCCGAAAGGGCTTTTTTGTGTGAGCTTTTTTCACTGATTATTGAAAAAGGCCGCATTACATTTTCTTCTCAACTAAAACACCCTTTCCACATGGTAATTCACCAGTCTTTCGATGGGTTGTTGTACAATTTCACCGATGGTGATGCCGCATTCTTCGGCGGCTTTATGAAGTTCGTTGCTGAATATGTGGGCTATTGAACCTACAAAATTCACGGGTAATTGCTTGGCGTTTTCATAGCATAAAACGTGCTCGGTAATAAATGCCACAAATCCCTTGTGCAAAATATCAGCAAGCAACGGATGATGTTTGTGTTTGTGTATAAAAGGAGCTAAACGAGCCAAGTAAACATTGGGGCGAGGCTTTTGATACACGGCTTCAAAAATATCGGTTTTGGTAAGTCCGTAGCCCTTTTCAAGTTCTCGCACCATATCATCGGGCAACTTGTTGTACAGATAGGCCGAAACTAACTGTTTTCCGAAATAAGCACCGCTGCCTTCATCCCCCAAAATAAAACCTAACGAGGGGACTTTTTCTATCAGGTTGGTGCCATCAAACAAGCACGAGTTAGAACCTGTACCTAATATGCAGCAAATGCAGGTAGAACCATTGTAAGATGCGTACGCTGCCGCGGTTAAATCGTGGCCGGTAATTACTTCTGCGCCGGCAAAAACATGGGATAAAGCGCGGCGAACAATGCGGGCTTTTGCATCACTGCTAACTCCGGCACCATAATAGTATACCTTTTGTACCTGTGGAGCTATGGCAAAAAGGGCTTCGTTTTGTTTAATTTCAAGGGCAATGTCTTCGCTGCTTTGAAACAACGGGTTAAAACCAATGGTGTCGTATCTGCCCAACTGCTCACCATCGTTATTAGTAAGCAGCCAGTTGCATTTTGTTGAACCGCTGTCGGCAATCAGGTACATACCGCAAAAGTAGGGTTTTACAGTGTTTTATCTGCTAAACAACAGAAAGTCTGCCTGCCTACTTTTTGATACCTAAATATTGAAGAATATCATCGTATTGGCCACTTTCGTTTGAATAAAGGGCGTAATTACGGGCTGTATTAAACCACTCTTTTGTGGTGGGTTTGTGACGGTCGACCGCTTTCTTCAAGTCGGATTGCGTAACGGGGACAACACGGTTTTGCTTTAGCGATTCCGGTAGTTTTGCCTCAACGGCAATATCTACTACTGCTTTCAAATCCGCTCCTGAATATCCCTCTGATTGTTTGGCCAATGCATCGATATCGACCTTCTCGGTGGGTTTATCGCGAAGCATCCCATCCAAAATCTCTACCCTTGCTTTTTTATCAGGCGGCGGCACAAAGATTACACGGTCAAAACGGCCGGGTCGGCGGAAACCGGGGTCAACGTACCACGGAGTATTGGTCGCTCCCAACACTAAAATCCCTTCGTTAGAGTGTTTCACGCCGTCAAGCTCCTCTAAAAACTGATTTATCAATGAGCGCGAAGCAGAGTGACGCATATCGGCACGGTTGGCTCCCAGGGCGTCTATCTCGTCAAAAAACAGTACGCAAGGTGCGCTTTGACGAGCAAGGCTGAATATTTTGTGCAGGTTTTGCTCGCTGCCGCCTACCCACATATCCAGTATTTCATTAATACCAACGGAGATAAAATTCGACTCTATCTCTCCGGCAGTTGCTCTGGCCAACAGTGTTTTACCGCATCCCGGAGGACCGTACACCAAAATACCGCCCCCTGTTTTCTTACCAAAGGCTTTGTATATGTCAGGGTTTTTTAGGGGGTATATTACTTTAAGGGCAATTTCTTCTTTAACGTCTTCAAGGCCGCCAACATCAGCAAACTTAATCTTGGGTTTTTCAAGAATTGATGATGATACGCCGTTATCTATATTGCCTGTTTGCACCGCTTCACCGCTTTCCTTCATCGCTTTGTGCAACTGTTGTTCATACTCCTTCTCAGCCAATGAACCGTCTAGCTCTATCGCTTTCTGGTAGTATTCATACGCTTGGCGCACCTCATCGGTCTCAAGGTTCACTTTTGAGTATAGTAAAAACAGCTCTGCGCTTTCTTCACCTTCGTCTATCAGTTCTTCCAGCACCATTTGTGCAGCCTCAAACTTTTTAAGGGCTACAAATGTTTTGGCAAGACCTCCTTTCAATTCGCTGTCGTTACGGGCATATCCCAAAGCTTCTGTGTATTCTTCCTCTGCTTCATCCAGCCTGCGGGCATTATACAGCGTGCTGCAAAGCAGTTTTCGCAAGGGTAAGTTTTCGGGCGAAAACTCCAGGGCTTGCCTAAGGCTCTCTATTTGTTGGTTCAAATCCATATCAACTTCAATTTTATAGTTTTTACGGCTATTTTCAGGGGTTAATTTAAAGTATTAGACAAACGACTCTTCCCTTCAGCGGGCTCATGGGCGAGTTCGGAGCAAGCTTTGGGTAAGGCATTGGATAAACAATATACTACTTGGCTCTAAAAGGTAAAAGCAATGAAACCAGGTTATTTGTAAAACCCTAAAAACTTTTCAATCTCTGCCGCCTTTTGTGATTGGTTAAGTTGCAACAACAACGCTTTTAGGTCGTCAAGTGTTTTTACCGCTTTTTCGGTTTCTGTTCTGCCCTCGTAATCTGCAATTCCACCTTTTAAACTATTATAATACACCGTCTTTTGCATCAGTTGGGCAATCAAATCAGCAGTTAATTGCTCGGCTTCCTTTTGATAACCTCCCCTACTCATTGCTTTAATAAAGTTAATAGCCGTCGCGGGGTATTTGTAATCCACAATCGCACAGGGAAATGCTTGGTTACATTTTGAGGCAAGAAGACCGGCTGTACTTGTATCTCCTTCGGCCATCAGCTTTTCAGCAGTCAGGGAATACAGGTTTCTGTAATGAAACGCTGCCGAAAGGGCATCAGGGTCGGTATATAACTTAGGATTGTTATACCCGTTTAACTGAAAATCTTTTAAGATGCCTGCCATTTGGCGGGTATTAAGGCGATTGAAATAGCCCACACTATCAGGGTATTGAAGGGGTGCCAATCGGTAGGCAAGTCCTTCTAATCGCAAATAACGGTTCAGTTGTTTCAGGTTTTCTGCTTCGCTTTGTGAAGCAAAATAGATGGGCCGCTCTAAAAAGTTATTGGCTATTACATCCAGTAACAGCAATTCAGCCCTGAACAACGCCGAAGAACTTAACGGGACTTCAAAACGAGCCACCCTGTACATCGTGTCAGTTGGGGCAATCATTCCGATTGCCTTTTCACGGGGAATGTTGAGATACACTCCCGATGCCGATAGTTTGCCTCTCACCCGTCCGTTATTGTATTTGTATCTGTTTCTTTCCGAGGGAGGCTCTGCCAGCAAGGCCAATGCTTTTTCAAGTTCCATTGCATTGCCTGTGTTTTCTATCTTTACCAATTCCAGATAATCATACACATATTTATCAGGCGAAATAGAGAGTTTTAAGGGCTCTGAGTCGTATTTCTTTTCCGTCAACTCTGCTGCCGCCCAATCGGTGTTCAGCAGGTTTGCGTTTACAACCCGAACATCTGGGCGCACTCCTTCTACGTTTTGCAAGTACCACAACGGGTAGGTATCGTTATCACCGTACACAAACAAAACAGCATTGGGAGCCAAGCTTTGCAGGTAGTTTCGGGCAAAATCGCGGGTAAAACTGCGTCCGCTGCGGTCGTGGTCGTCCCAGTTTTGGGCGGCCATTAAAAACGGAGCCGCTAATAATGCCGAAATTAACCCTATCCATATTCCTTTGGGTATCCACCGCTGTAGTGTTTGTGCCAGCCACAGCGCGCCCAGTCCTACCCAAATACTAAATACCTGAAACGACCCTACAAACACATAGTCCCTTTCGCGTGGCTCAAAAGGCGGGATGTTAAGGTACAAGCAAAGGAAAAAGCCTGTAAACAGGAACAATAAAAACAACGGCCAAAACCCGTAGTTTTTGGGCGAAGCGTGGTATAGTAATCCCGCCAGTCCTAATATCAGCGGCAGTAAATAATAAAAATTTCGCCCTTTGTTTTGTGCAAGGATGGCAGGCAGATTTTCTTCGGGGGCAGAAATGGTTTCGTCAAGAATGCTAATACCACTTACGCCGTTTCCGTGTACCGCGTTTCCATGTCCTTGGCGGTTGTTTTGGCGACCAGAAAAGTTCCAAAGGTGGTAGCGCACATACATGTGCAATACTTGGTATTTAAAAAAGAATTCAAGGTTTTTGGCAAATGTCGGCGGCTTTGACGGGTCAACGCCAGTCCAACCGATGTAACCTGTTTGACTGGAACCATCGAAGGTGTTTCCCATGCGGGGGAAGAAGGTAGTATAGGCGGGGTCAAACTTATATTCGTTTTCGCGGCCTGTAACCTCGTATTTGCCGCGCGAAGGTCTCCATGCCTCTTTGCCCAGTTTAAAGTCTTTTATAGGGGCATTAAAATACGGTCCGTGCAATAGTGAGCGGCTGCCATACTGATCGCGATTCAGGTATGAGAGAAACGAATAGGCATCCGCTGGTGCGTTGATATTTACCGGAGGCTTGGCTGCGGCACGAATGGGCACCATAAGGTACGATGAATACCCTACCAACATAAACACCAAGCACAACAGGCCAATATGCATTGCTGCCCATTGTTTCTTATGGCTAATAAACAGCAGGGTGGTTACAATAATTAGCAGGGTGGCAAAAAACAAAACAATACCCAACCCGTAGGAGGCTCCGAAACCGTTTACCATCCAGCGATCGGTGTCGGCTGCCCATTGCGGCAATTTGGGAATAACAATAAATTGGATGAAAAGGAGCACAACCACTCCTAATGCACTACCCCACAGTAAACGTAGCCATTGAAAGGGTTTTCCGCTCATCACAATCACCAATACAACCGCAGGCACTACCAGCAGATTGAGCAGGTGCACACCAATAGATAACCCGACAGCAAAGGCAATAAACAGCAGCCATTGGGGTTTGCCGTCTTGCGAATCATCATATTTAAGGGCTGCCCAAAACACCAGCATGGTAAAAAAAGAGGAAAGGGCATATACTTCGGCCTCAACGGCTGAAAACCAAAAGGTGTCGCTAAAGGTGAGGGTAAGCGCAGCAATAATGCCACTGCCCCACAGCACAATGGCTTTGTTTTTTGTAATGGGTAATTGGGCGGGATTAATTAGTTTTTGGGCAATGCGAATGGTGATGAAGTAGGTAAACATTACACAAAACGCACTTGATGTTGCGCTGAGCATATTTACCCAAAATGCCACACGGGTTTCATCGCCGAACGATAATAGGCTGAACAACCTGCCCAGCATTTGGAAAAGCGGTGCGCCGGGCGGGTGTACCACTTGCAGCTTGTACGAGGCCGCAATAAATTCACCGCAATCCCAATAGCTCACATAAGGCTCAAGGGTAAGGGCATATACCAGCAGGGCGGCAAAAAAAAGTAGCCAGCCAATGATGTTGTTGGTGCGGGAAAAATTTACCACGCATCAAAAGTAGTAAATACCTCGCTTATAACGCAAAAAGCCCCTATTCGGGGCTTTTTGATAAAATTAGTTGTAACGGCTTATTGTGGGAACTGCTGAATGTATTTCTGCAACTCGTCAACCACTTGTTTTTCGCCGTATTTATTAGCTATTGAAGCACAGTTTTGCAGTGCTCCCAAAGCATAACGTTTTTCTTCTGATACGCCTATGTCTTTTGCTTTTGAGCCTTTAAACGCCCCAAAGTATTCAAACCTTTCTTTGGCACTCTTTATCAAGGCATTCATTAATGAGCGGCCTTTTTCTTTGGCTCCCGCTGCGTAATACAAATCAACCAAATACACCATGTTGTCGGTGTATGGGTAATTTTCGTTAGGTATTGCTTTCAAGCAGTGGTCTATGGCAGCTATTGCTTTTTCGTTTTTGCCTTCTGCTACAAGTGCTTCTGCTAATCGGCCAAAATGGTTACGTACGTTATAAGGTACAAGCTTAGCTTTGTCGTCCACATACATTGGGTATTTCTCCATACCGCCCCACGCATAGGTTTCCACCAACAGTTTGTTCAAGGTGTCGGTATTTACACGCCCGTGAGTGTTTTGTGATGTTGAAGGGGTTTTAAAGGGCACCAAACGGTACACCAAGCCACGCATTTCAAAATAATCGGTTAAGCCCATGTACACATCGTTACCGGTAGTAGTGGTAAAGCATATCGGCCTTTCGGCTGAGTTATTGGCAATAATATCCAACAACAGCAAGCCGTTTTTGTACAACGCATTTCCGGGTAGGTCAAACGTCATCTCGTTCACACGGTTAATGGTATCGTTGGCAGCCACCCATCCGTTGGCGATGTATTTATTCATATCTACTGAGATTTTAAATTTCTTAGCAGGTATGTACGGAATGTACTCGGGTGGGTTTGCATTGGTGTTGTAGTACATGTTTGCCTCGTTGGTGCTGGCGGCAAAGGCCATTATATCCTTCAACTCATAGTTTACATTAGGATTGTATTTGGGGTTGCCGGGTATATAGGGCAAGTGTTGGTATTTGTCAATCAAGCATTGGTCAACAGAGAACGAAAGTTTAATCGGTGCCGATTCATACGCGGCGTTCCTTAAACCATTGGCATATTCACCATCACCCAATAAGCTGTAGTTAATTACACGCACGTCTGTACGGTATTTTTCAACGTTTTGGGCATACCACAATGGGTAGGTATCGTTATCACCGTTGGTAAACAGGATGGCGTTTTTGGGGCACGAGTTTAGGTAGTCTTTCGCAAAGTCAATGGTCATGTAACGGTTGCTGCGGTCGTGATCGTCCCAGTTTTGGCTGGCCATCAATACGGGAGCGGCTAACAAACACACTACAGTAGCGGCGCCGGCAGCAGCCATTGGCGAAATTTTCTTGCTTAACCATGTTACTAACGCCAATACTGCAAGACCAACCCATGTACAGAATACTTGGAATGACCCTACGAATACGTAATCACGCTCACGAGGTTCAAACGGTGGCGGGTTTAGGTAAATAATCAGCACTGCACCGGTTATCAGGAATAGTATTCCTAAGATAAACGAGTCACCGCGGGCATTTTTAATGTGGAATATTAAACCGATGATACCCAATATAAAGGGCAGCATATAGTATTTGTTGCGGCCTCTGTTTCTAGTGTAGTCTTCGGGGATTTTTTCCTGAGGGCCAAGTCGGGCTTCATCAATAAACGGAATGCCTGAAATCCAGTTACCGTTTACCAAGCCTATCATGCCTTGCTCATCGTTTTGTCTTCCGCTAAAGTTCCACATGAAGTAACGGAAATACATCCAGTTCATTTGATAATCAATAAAGAACTTCATATTGTGTTTATACTTAGGCTTTTGCGTTTCGCTCATGCCGCTCCACATACGGTAGCCTTGTGCGTGGCTGGGGTCGTTGTGGTCGTATATACGGGGGAAGAATATTTGGTCTTTGTCTTTGTAAACAAACTTATAGTTTTGGCCAATTACCGCATACTTGTTGTCCATGCGGCGGTAACGTTTTGATTTTTCTTCAAACGTATAATCCTCACGTTTAACGGTAAAGTATGGGCCGCGTAACAACGGACGGTCGCCGTATTGTTCACGGTTCAGATAATACACAAGGTTAAAGGGATCATCGGGGTTGTTCATGTCAATAGGGGGGTTGGCGCGTGAGCGTATCAACACCATTGTGTATGAAGAGTAGCCGATGATAATGAACGAGAAGCACAGCAACATCGTGTTAAAGAACACTTTGCCCCTGCGGCGGGTATAAATAATGCCGTAAACGGTAGCTGCTATCAGCAATGCCATAAAGAAAATAGCACCTACACCGAAACCTGTGCCTAATGAGTTTACAAAAATCAAATCGAATTTTGCGGCTATTGAAGGAATACCGGGGATAACGCCCAACTGAACAAACACAAGTATTACACCACCTAACAAACCGGCAAGAATTAGCCCCTTGCGGGTGATTTTACCGTTGTAACGGCGGAAGTAGTACACGTAAACAATTGCAGGAATAACCAACAGGTTCAATAAATGGACGCCTATTGCCAAACCTATTAGGTAACCTATAAACACCAACCATTTATCACTGGTGGGGTCGTCTGCATTTTCTTCCCATTTCAAAATGGCCCAAAAGGTAATGGCGGTAAAGAATGATGAAGCAGCGTACACCTCAGCCTCAACAGCAGAAAACCAGAAGGTATCGCTAAAGGTAAGGGTAAGTGCGGCCACCAAACCGGCACCCATAATGGCTATGGTATGTCCCATACCCGGTTGTGCTACGGTTTTTTGTACCAATTTGCGACCGAAGTAGGTGGTTATCCAAAAAGTAAACATTACGCAAAACGCGCTTGAAAGCACCGACACCATGTTTACCAACGGGGCAACCATTTGCAGGTTATCTCCGGCAAACAATGAAAAGAAGCGGCCTATTATCAAAAACAGGGGTGCGCCCGGCGGATGCACTACTTGCAAACCGTATGATGCCGAAATAAACTCGCCGCAGTCCCAGAAGCTGGATGTTGGCTCCATGGTAAGCGCATACACGGCAAAAGCCGCCACAAACGACAACCAGCCGAAAATGTTATTTATCTTTTTGTAATTGTTCATGTCTTAGTTCTAAGCGGAAAGCAATTTTAATTTTTTGCAATTACGAATATATCCCAAGTTTTATCAAGGTTATCTTTTTGTAAAAAGAAATCCGACGTATTTATGTCAGTTGTTTGTTTGTTTTCCTCCATCAGGTTGCGGCGCATCATGCTGGTAAGTAAGTTATACGGAAACGCCAATACCTTGCCGGGCAATATTTTGTGCAATCCCAATATATCCCACTTCATAATGCTGCGCACCCACTTAGCATTTTGCTTGTAGTATTCGTTTACACGGTCATTTCCTTGCAAACCAATCATTTCTACATCGCCAAATACTTTGCGGAAATCAGCCTCCATGCCGTCAAACGTATATTCAAACACGTGGAAGGGGTTACGGGCTAACGACATTTTTGCGTTTACAGTGGTGCACAAAAACACACCGCCGGGTTTCAAAATGCGTTTCGCTTCTTTTATAAAGCCCAAGGGGTCGTTCAAATGCTCAATAAACTGAAAAGCCGTTACCACATCAAAACTTGCATCGGGCAGCGTAATAGGCGGCACGGTGCAGGTAATAAACTCAAGGTTGGTAATGTGTGCGTTGTCTTTTTTGTTTTGTGCTACCGTTTCGGCACTATAATCTACCCCAACGGCGCTTTCGGCAAATTTTGCCAAGTGTATGGTGCCGTATCCGGTACCACAGCCAATATCTGCAACTCGCTTGCCCTTTACAAACTCTTCTGCCCACTCGTAGGCATAAAAGCAGCGTTGCACTGTTACGTTATTAGAAGGCTCAAAACTGGGCCTTTCCCTGTCGTGTATCTTAGCCATAAATTTTCTCCAAACGGCAAAAATAGCAAAGATTTTAAGCCTGCCAATAGGTATGCTATTACATTCACCTAAAAACACATAGCTTAACGTTTGCTAAACCCGTCCTTAACAACCCAAGATGGGCAAATTGTGCCCAAGCGTTGCTTTTGCATTATACACGCAAGAAAGGGCTGCGTTCAAAAAAAACAGGAAGTTTTTGCGGCAGCCCGAAAAACAAAAAAAGCCCGCACATAGTGCGGGCCTTATCAACTTTTAAAATGTGGTTTATTATTACTTGATGATAACAAACTTGTGAGTACCCATAGCAGTAGGAGTGCTAATGTTGATGAAGTACACACCATTGTTAAAGTCGCCGGTGTTTAGGCTTAGGTTTTGACGACCGAAGGCGTTTTCAACTTCGTAAGCATTTACAACGGTTTTGCCGGTAATATCAGTAACTATGATTTTAACATTTTCCATAACTGGCATGTTAAACTCAACGTTTACAATGTTTTGAGCAGGGTTTGGATATACCAACGCTTCTACTTTACGAGCAACTTCAGGCACGTTTACAACTGTGATATTGATAGTTGTGCTGTCGTTTCCGCAACCTGAGAAGGCAATAAGTTTAACAGCTTTAGGGCCGTCTGAAGGGAATGTATAAGTTGGGTTTTTAGCAGTATCGGTATCACCGTTGCCGAAATCCCACAAATACTTATCAGCGTTTAGTGAGCTGTTAGTGAATTTGTAAGTGTAACCACCAAATTGTACTTGACCATTACCTTGTGCAGTAGCTTTTACGTAGTTAATGGCTGAGTTGTAAGTTTCGCCTTGTGGATCCCACTTAGTCCAGCAATCAGTCCAAGTATCGTTTTGTGCAAATGCACCGCGGTAAGTAGTAGTGGT
>CALRQL020000018.1:0-71874 GCA_943370295.1 Agrobacterium sp. 719_389
AACGGGACTATCCTCTCAGGACAGGGAACTAACACTGTAGATGTATTATGGGGAACAGCAGGAACAGGGACAATCACATTGACCCAAACCAGCCCCTTGGGCTGTGACAGCACCGTCTCATCAACCATTACGATATTATACACCCCTGCCCCTGTAATAACAGGCACCGACACGGCTTGTCACAATAAGATATATACCTACACAACAGCCAACATCGGGGGGGACAGTTACACCTGGTCAGTAACAAACGGAACAATAATAGCGGGTCAGGGCACTAACAGCATCGATGTGATGTTAGACACCGTTGGCAACAGTGTAGTAACGGTTACCCAGACAAGCCCCTTAGGATGTGACAGCACAGTAAGAGATACAATAACGGTTATCTATACCCCGACTCCGATTATCTTGGGCGACGACACGGCTTGTCACAACAACATTTACACCTATACAACAGCCAATATCGGAGGGGATACTTACACCTGGTCAGTAACGAACGGAACCATCATCTCAGGCCAGGGCACTAACAGTATTGATGTGATGTTAGACACCGTTGGCAGCAGCGTAATAACAGTTACCCAGACCTCACCCTTAGGTTGTGACAGCACAGTAAGAGATACAATAACCGTTATCTATACTCCGGTTCCGATTATCCTGGGAGACGATACGGCTTGTCATAACAACATTTACACCTATACGACAGCAAACATCATCGGCGACACCTATAGCTGGAACACGGTTAACGGAACCATCATCTCAGGTCAGGGAACTAACACTGTAGATGTATTATGGGGTACAGCGGGAACGGGAACAATCACATTGACCCAAACCAGTCCCTTGGGCTGCGACAGCACCGTAAATAGCACCATTACTATTTTATATACCCCTGCACCTGTCATCACAGGCACCGACACGGCTTGTCACAATAAGATATATACCTATACAACCGCAAACATCGGCGGGGATACTTACAACTGGTCAGTAACGAACGGAACGATCATAGCGGGTCAGGGCACTAACAGCATCGATGTGATGTTAGACACCGTTGGCAACAGTGTAATAACGGTTACCCAGACGAGCCCCTTAGGCTGTGACAGCACAGTAAGAGATACAATAACGGTTATTTATACTCCTGCACCGATTCTTTCAGGTGCGGATACTATTTGCCGAAACAGTATTGTCACTTATTCAGTGCCTCTTGTGGCCGGTGATAGTTACGGATGGGTCGTTAATAATGGCGTCTTGTTGGCAGGCCAAGGAACAAATAGTATTGATGTATTATGGAATACAATTGGCTCCGGTAATGTTCGTTTAACACAAACAAGTCTTTTGGGCTGCGACAGCACTGTTTCTGCTAACATAATAATACTATATACTCCAACCCCTGTAATAGCAGGTACTGACAGTGTATGTCAGAATAAAATATACACCTATAGTACTGCGATGGTGGGTGGGGATACTTACACATGGAGTGTAACGAACGGAGTGATAATAGCGGGTCAGGGCACTAACAGCATCGATGTGATGCTTGATACTGTGGGAAGCAGTGTAGTTACAGTCACTCAAACCTCTCCTTTGGGCTGCGATAGTACAGTAAGTGATACCATACGAGTTATCTATACACCTACACCAATAATTACTGGACCCGATACCAGCTGCCATAATAAAATATTAACCTATTCAACTCCGTTTGTACCCGGCGATAATTACATCTGGTCAGTGACTAACGGAACCATTATATCAGGTCAAGGGACAAATACAGCAGATATATTGTGGGGTACAGCAGGAGTGGGAAGCATATCCGTAAGGCAAATCAGTCCATCACTTTGTGATAGTACAGTTTCAATTAATGTAGTTGTGGTATTATATACCCCGGCTCCTATAATTACGGGGGCTGATAGTACGTGCGTTGATAAAGTGTATTCATATAGTGTACCGCAAATGGGAGCGGATACCTACCAATGGAGTATTAGTAATGGAACTATCTTATTAGGACAAAATACCAACACGGTATTGGTGCAGTGGGATACAGTTGGAAGCGGTGTGATAACCATCAGGCAAACTTCAATAGCAGGATGTGATAGTGTGATGAGTGATACTGTTACAATTTTAAGAACCCCTGAGCCTGTAGTGATTGGCAGCGATACCGCATGTCATAATAAAATGTATACATACAGTATAACACCTGTGGCAGGGAATATTTATAACTGGAATGTAACCAACGGTACAATTTTAAACGGTCAAAACACAACTTCAATTATAGTTAGATGGGGGGCTGCCGGTTTCGGTACAATCACTGTAACACAAACAACACCGCAGGGCTGCGATAGCACAGTTACTGATACAATCACAATTTTATATTCACCGGCTCCGGTTATTTCAGGAAACGACAGTGTATGCCATAACAAAATATACAATTACGCTGTAGCAAATATTGCAGGCGATACATTTAGCTGGACCGTAATAAACGGCACCATTATTAGCGGGCAGGGAACCAATAATATAAGTATATTGTGGGGTGCGGCCGGTGTGGGCAACGTGTCCGTTACGCAAACATCGTCATTGGGTTGCGATAGTACTGTTGCAATGCCTGTGCGTATTCTATATAGTCCGGCACCTATTATTGTTGGGTTAGATACCGTATGTCATAATAAAATATATACATATTCAACAGTAAATATTCCTTTTGACAGTTATAGTTGGAGTGTAGTGAATGGTACCATAGTATCGGGGCAAGGAACTAATTCAATAAGTGTTATGTGGGGAGCTCCGGGCTTAGGTAGACTATCCTTATTACAAATGAGTGCTTTGGGTTGCGACTCGTTGGTACACGATTCGGTTACAATTTTATATTCTCCTGCACCAGTAATTAGCGGAAATACGGTGGTTTGTTTTAATCAAACACATACTTACCATGTTGATTCGGTGGGCATGGATACTTACCAATGGCAAGTAAGCGGCGGCACGATATTATCAGGACAAGGAACCGATACAATAGTTGTACAATGGCTTACTGCCGGAGCAGGATATGTGCGTATTACTCAAACTTCGTCGCAAGGGTGCGATAGTACAGTGTTGCTTCCTGTAACTATTAGGTACAGACCTACGCCACAAGTTAATGGTAACACATTGGTTTGTTCAAACAAAATTGTTAGTTACAGCACCCCGGCCGTAAGCGGGGATAGTTATGTATGGATGGCGGTTAATGGAACTATTATTGCCGGTCAGGGTTCCAATAGTGTAGATGTAATGTGGAATTTAACCGACACCGGATACATCTACGTTAATCAGATAAGTCCGTTGGGCTGCGATAGTATGGCTCGTGATACGATATTTATTCGTCCTTCACCGGCACCGGTTATCAATGGTAACGATACCGTTTGTCATAACAAACTTGCTATATATACAGTTGATAGCTTGCCAGCTCATACCTATTTGTGGACGGTAACCAATGGTGCTATTTTAAGCGGACAAACAACAAAACAAATAGCTGTGCTTTGGGGTGCGGCCGGTATGGGAATAGTGCGGGTTGAACAGTACTCTGATTTAGGATGTGATAGCGTGATGACTATGAATGTATTAATTCATCCGTCTCCATCACCGGTTATCAATAGCCCTGATACAGTTTGTCATAATAAAATATACCAACACTCAGTTACATCAGTAGCCGGCAATACCTATCGTTGGAAGGTCACCAATGGAACTATAGTTTCCGATTCGTTGCAAAACATCGTAAGTATTATGTGGGGAGCTTCGGGTAAAGGTTTTGTACAATTACTTCAAACCAATCCATTAGGATGTGATAGTCTGATTACGGATAGTGTAGTGATTGTTGGTTCTCCGAACCCACAAATAAACGGCCCTGATTCAGTGTGCCATAATAAAATAACAACTTATGTTGTTACACCTGCTTTAGTCGGCAATACTTATCAATGGGCGGTTACAAACGGAACAATTCTTACCGGACAAGGAACTGCTACAATTAGCGTACGTTGGGGAACTGCGGGCTCACCTGCATCTGTAAGTTTAAGGCAAACCAATCAATTTGGGTGTGATAGTTCAAAAGTGTTGAACATCCATATCGATCCAACTCCTCGTCCGATAATACAGGGCAACACCAATATATGCTCTGAAAATTTTGAATACTACTCTATTACTCCTCAAAACGGTCATACTTACTCTTGGGCGGTGACAGGCGGTACACTAATGTCTCCTCCCGATTCAGCAGGTGCAAGGGTTAATTGGGGTGCGCCGGGTGCCGGAACGGTACGAGTAGTACAAACCAACCAATACGGTTGCGACAGCTCATTTACACTTCCTGTGATAATACGGCAAGGACCTATCAGAACGATTAACGGGCCTGATACTGCTTGTGTTGAAAATGCCTACAATTATTTGGTAACAAATGCGCAAGCCGGCGATATTTATTCATGGTCAGTAATTGGGGGCAGCATACAAGGGGCTGCTAATGTTGCACAGTTGAACGTATTGTGGAATACTGTTGGATGGGGAAGGGTTACATTAAATATTACCAATGCGTTTGGTTGCGACTCTGTATTTACTATGGACGTAAACGTATTTGATTTAACCAGACCGGATATACAAGGAAACGCTATCGCTTGCAGTAACACCAAGAACAACTTGTTTAAAGATTATAAATACAACTCAATACAATCGGGTAGGTTTATTTACTCTTGGAGTTTATCCGGAGGTGGTATAATAACTACTTCACCTACTGCTGATTCGATACTTGTTGATTGGTTAACTGTGGGCACTCATACTGTTAGCCTTACCATTACTGATAGAATTAGCGGGTGCGTATCCACTAACACGTTCCCTGTTTTAGTTGATAGTTTGCACGTTCCTTCTATCAATACCTCAGGTGTTAGTGGTTGTTCTCCTTTTGACGTCACGTTTACCGAAACACAAAACAATAATAATTTAGCTTACCAATGGCAAATTGATGGTTTGGGCTACTCTACTGCACTGCAACCTGAATATACCTACCACTTACCCGGAACCTACAATGCAAGGGTAATAGTTACTAATGCGGTGGGTTGTGTGGATACTGCATACACACAGGTAATTGTCAGGCCAAGCCCCAATGCTGATTTTATTGCCAGCAAAAACGGCATTTATACCTATGAGCAAGACACTGCTTATTTTACAAATACTTCAACAGGAGCAGTATCTTACGTGTGGTCGTTTGATGACACTACAGTAACAGATACAAACCTAAACACTAAACGCAGGTATAGTTGGCCCGGCGAATATTTGGTGAGATTGCGTGTTGAAAATGAATATGGTTGTCCTGATTCGGTTGAGAAAAAAGTGCAGGTGATAGTAAAACCCATTCTGTATGTACCCAACGCTATAACCCCTAATGGTGACAATAATAACGACTACTTTGAGGTAAGCACTTATTTTGTTACCGAAATGAAAGTGATAATATTTAACCGGTGGGGTGAGATAATCTTTAGGTCCGATGATGTGTATTTCAAATGGGACGGCACTTACGAAGGATATCCCGTACAACAGGATGTATATGCGTATTACATTGTTGCAAGGGGCTTCAATCAAGAGTTGCTGGTTCGTTCAGGAAATATTACGGTGCTAAGGTAACCGCTTAAATCCTCTTTTTTTAAAACGCTAAATTTGCCAATTTGCCAATGTTGCATTAAAAAACACAAGCAATCCTGGAGCTTTTAATGGCTGGTAAGGCTAAACGTTTTTATACCAACTAAAGTGGTTTGTAATAATCTCTTCTTTATTTTCCCGAAGAAATGTTATGTAGGCATTAGCCGCCGGAGAGAATTTTTTATCCTTTAGCCAAATAAGGTTCCAGTGGGTTGTTATAGGTAGCCCCTTCACATTTATAATAGCCAGTTCACCGTTTTTCAACTCATTTTTAATCCCGATTAAAGGCATGATAGAATATCCCAAGCCTGCAATAACGGCTTGTTTCACTGCCTCGTTCGATGTTAGCTCAAGCTTTTTCTGTACCAAAACATTATGGTCGGCCAAAAAACGCTCCATCATTTGTCTTGTCGCTGAACCTTCTTCCCTGTAAATAAGCGGTAACTTCTCTAAACTTTTCAATGTTACTTTAGCGGGACTCTCCGGATTGCTTTTTCCTACCAGGTAGAGGTTGTTATCCATCAGCTGTATGCTGTTAATAGCAATATTTTGCGGAAGTACTGATACCAAAGCAAAGTCAACATCATTACGTTCCAAATGGTTTATTACCGTTGCTTTGTTGGTTACATCCATTGTTAAATCAACTCCTATGTTCTTGTGCAAAAAATCAGTTAAAAAATAGGGCATTACATATTTTCCGGTAGAAACTACAGATATTCTCAACTTGCCAACCACTTGTCCTTTGTGTTCTAACACTTTATAATTAATCTGCTCAACTTGGCTTAAAATCATTTGCGACGCTTCGGCTATTTCCATTCCAAACTCGGTTATGTATAGCTTTCGTCCTATTACTTCTGTAAGCGGTACTTCAAACTGGTCTTGCAAATTTCTTAACTGAATAGACACTGCTGGCTGGGTTAAATGCAGTGCTTCAGATGCCTTTGTAATGCTTCCTAATTCAGCAATTTTTAAAAATACACGTAGCTGGTTTAAAGTAAAGTTCATAAAATATTTTTATGATTAACATATAAATTATAAATGTAAATATATTAAAACAAACAATCACTTTTGCAAATCAAATAAATTAAATAGTAAAATGGACCTTGAGAAAGTTGATAATCAAAATAAAATCAGTGAGTTAAGTGTTGATACTGAAGAGAGTGTTGAGTTTATTAATATTCAACTTACATCTTCTGAAGCCACAGATATGCTTTGGGATATGTTTGACAATGCAATTAATTTTTGCAATGTACAAAGGCTTAGGCAATGGGTTGGGAACCATAATGCCGATACTAGTTATTATACCGATAAAATGGCTGATTTATCATCAAAGAAAACAATGATAAAAGAATATCTTAAGCAAGTAGAATTGCAAGGGCAAAGCGTGAAGCTAAAGATTGAGTTGAATATAGAAATAGCAGGGTAAGTATTTGATAAGCCATAAAATAATGGAATTTAGTTTATTAATAGATAATTTAACCAATCCGGCGCTTCTTTTTTTCTTCTTAGGCATCATTGCCGTTCAGCTAAAAAGCGATTTAGAAATCCCCCCCAATTCCTCCAAATTCATTTCGTTATACCTGCTGTTTTCCATCGGGTTCAAAGGTGGTCAAGAGTTAGCGCACAGCGGAATAAATTTCGAGATTTTTCAATCACTTATCTTCGGTATTTTAATGGCATTAGTAGTGCCCATGTACACTTTTTTCATCCTTAAAAAACGATTGGGAGTTGAAAACTCAGGTGCAATAGCGGCTTCCTACGGGTCTGTTAGTGCTGTAACATTTGTTACCGCCGTATCTTTTTTAGAGCAACATAAAATTAATTTCGGAGGCCACATGGTAGCTGTTATGGCGCTTATGGAAGCACCTTCAATAATTATTGGGGTTTTACTTATAGATATCTTTAAGAAAAAAGATGGCGAAGCGGTTTCATTTAAAAAAGTAATTCATCATGCCATCACAAACGGAAGTGTTTTATTGATAATTGGCAGTTTGGTGATAGGTTTTCTTGCCAGCGAGCAACAAGCACAAGGCATAAAACCATTTACCACAGACATCTTTAAGGGGTTCTTGGCAGTGTTTTTGTTGGATATGGGCATTGTGAGCGGAAAAAAATTATCCAACCTTAGTCAGCATGGGTGGTTTCCCTTTGCTTTTGCAACCCTGATACCATTGGTAAACGGGAGTATTGCAGCAGCGTTAAGCGGTTTTCTTACCAATGAACCGGGAAATAGATTTTTGTTTGCAATATTGGCGGCAAGTGCTTCATACATTGCCGTGCCTGCTGCAATGAAACTAACAGCTCCAAGAGCAAACCCGGGACTATATATCCCAATGGCGTTGGCTATCACTTTTCCCCTGAACATTACACTGGGAATGCCCCTTTATTTGGCTATGACTACTTCGTAAAAACAATTCAATGGTAACGTTGTTTAATAATAGTATGCTCATTGTTAATAGTAAAACTATCGGTGATACAAATATTAAACTCATTACAAATGGATGAACTATTAAGTAACATAAAAATTAATGTTGACGATTGTCTTTTTCTTAGAGACCCCGACTCATCTGCTTTGGGTAAAAAGATTATTGAATACAGCATAAGCATGATTGATGAGATTGGTTTTGAAGAGTTTACGTTTAAGAAATTAGGAAATGCAATAGGCTCGCCAGAAAGCACCATTTACAGGTATTTTGAAAACAAACAAACCCTGCTTGCATACCTTACATATTGGTATTGGGCTTGGTTAGAGTATCGCTTGGTTTTTTTTACCAACAATGTGAGTTCACCATCTGAGCGCTTAAAAAAAGCAATTGATGTGATTACGGAAACGATTGATGAAAAAACAACACTGTCTCACATTAACGAGGTGAAACTGAATAGAATAGTGGTTAATGAATCGTTTAAAGTATATTTTACCAAAGAGGTAATAAGTACCGATAAAAAAGGATTTTACCACATATATAAACGGATAATTGAGCGGGTGAGTGAAATGATTTTAGGTGTTTCGCCTGCATTTGAGTATCCGCATGCATTGGCAACAATGCTTATTGAGGGCTCGCATCAGCAAAAACTATTTTCTAAACACTTGCCTTTATTAACTGAGATAGGGGAGGAAGATGCCCAACAATCAATATTTTTTAGCAGAATGGTTTTTAACATGTTGAAATATGAATAGTACAGAAACAAACATGAGCCTTAGCCCACTACAACGGTTTTGGCGTTTGCTGCAAGTGGATAAGAAAGAGATTGGTAATGTATATGTATACGCCCTTTTCAACGGTTTAATAAACTTATCACTGCCATTGGGAATACAAGCAATAATAGGGTTGATACAAGGTGGCGAAGTTTCAGCTGCTTGGATTGTGCTGGTGTTGTTTGTAATAGCGGGTATTGCCATTTCAGGCGGGTTGCAAATGATACAACTTAAAATTACTGAAAACCTGCAACGAAAGATATTTACAAGAGCAGCGTTTGAGTTTGCGTTCCGCATACCCAGGTTTAAGCAAGAAGCACTCTACAAGTATTACGCACCTGAGCTGGTAAACCGTTTTTTTGATACATTATCCATACAAAAAGGGCTATCTAAAATCCTTATGGATTTTTCCATGGCATCATTGCAAGTAATTTTCGGTCTTATACTACTATCATTGTACCATCCCCTATTTATAATGTTTGGCCTGTTGTTAGTGTTGTTGGTGTACCTGATATTTCGTTTTACTTCAAAACGAGGGTTAATGGCAAGTATTGAAGAGTCGAAATACAAATATGAAGTAGCCTATTGGTTAGAAGAGTTAGCCCGTACAATGAATACCTTTAAGCTGGCCGGTAAAACAGATTTGCCGTTAGAAAAAACCAATAATAGCGTATCAAAATACCTCGATTCAAGAAAAAAACACTTTAAGGTATTGTATGCACAATATGGTTTTTTGGTAGCCTTTAAGGTTATTGTTGCCGCAGGATTATTACTTGCGGGGGGTATACTTGTATTTAGGCAACAAATGAATATTGGCCAGTTTGTGGCGGCAGAGATTGTGATACTAATGGTAATATCATCGGTTGAGAAGCTCATTTTGAGTATTGAATCAGTATATGATATGCTGACATCATTAGAAAAATTGGGCAATGTAACTGATTTGCCGCTTGAAGAACAAGGGGGGTTAAAGTTAGAATCACTTTGTAAAGAGGAGCAACTTGAGGTAGAGCTGGACGGTATAGAATATACCTACCCCAACCTTGAAAACCCCACAATTAGTGACGTTTCTTTAAAAGTAAAACAAGGCGAAAAGATATTTATAACCGGCGATAGCGGTTCAGGTAAATCAACCTTAATGCAGATTATGGCAGGGTTGTACCCGCCACAAAAAGGAAATATCAGTTATAACAGCATACCAGCAAAAAACATTCAAAGCGAATCCATACGAACCATTATCAGCAACCTAATGTCTCAAGAAGTTTTGTTTAATGGCACCATTGCTGAAAACATCAGTATGGGCAAAATAAACGTTGGGCACGAGGATATTAGGTGGGCGTTAGAAAAAGTTGGGTTAAGTGATTTTGTTAAAAATTTATCAAACGGTTACGATACAATGCTTTTTCCTGAAGGAAGGCGATTACCACGCAGCGTAGTACAAAAAATATTAGTAGCCCGCAGCATTGCAAGCAAACCCCGCATACTAATGATTGAAGATATGTTAGATGCTGTTTCGGCAAAAGATAAAAAACAGCTAATGGCTTTTTTAACATCAAAAGAAGTTCCTTGGGGTATAGTAATCACCTCGCAAGATATACAGTGGGCATCTTATTGTGATAAAACAGTAATTCTTGATAAAGGTAAAATTGCTTTTGAAGGAACGTATGAACAAGTAACAAAAAACCAATGGTTTAAGGAGGCACAAAATGCTTAATATTTCAGAAAATACAATCAAAGACTCCGTTAATACTGATAGGTATAGTGCTTTTTCAAAACTGTCACATCCCCAAAAAGATGTTTTACTACGGGTAATACTCATTACTTTATTTGTGAGTATTTTGGTAATGTTTATACCTTGGACCCAGAACATACGGGCTAAAGGTTTTGTTACAGCATTGCAGCCTGAACAAAGGCCGCAAACCATACACTCAATAATACCGGGTAGGATTGAGCGTTGGTTTGTTAATGAAGGGGATTACGTGAAAAAGGGCGATACGATCATTTTTATTTCGGAGGTAAAAGAAGAGTATTTAGATCCCGAATTATTGCAGCGAACTGAACAACAGGTAAAAGCCAAAGAACTTACGGCAAGCTCTTACATGGAAAAAGTGAAGGCGTTGGATAATCAGGTGGATGCTCTTATCAGTAACAAAAAACTAAAGTTTCAACAGGCACAAAACAAACTTAAGCAGGGCTTGCTAAAGGTGCAGAGCGATAGCATTGCTTTTCATGCCGCAGAAGTAGATTATACTATTGCACTACGACAATTAGAGCGTACAGAGGGGTTATACAAAGACGGGATCAAATCGTTGACTGAAGTGGAACAAAAGCGCATAAAAGTGCAAGAAACTTTATCTAAGAAAATTGGGGCTGAGAACCGCTTGTTAACCAGTCAGAACGAAGTACTGAACGCCGAAATGGAGATAGGGTCTATTGAAGCAGAGTACAACGATAAGATTGCAAAAGCACGCTCAGAGAAGTTTTCAGCACTTTCAAACATGTACGATGCCGAAGCCGTTGTAACCAAATTGCAAAACCAATACATGAACTACTCCATACGCAGTGGTATGTATTACATCACTTCTCCGCAAAACGGCTACGTAACCAAAGCCATAAAATCGGGTATTGGTGAAACCGTTAAAGAAGGGGCAGAAATAGTTAGCATTATGCCTTCTAGTTACCAATTGGCGGTAAGCATGTACGTTGAACCTATTGATTTACCGCTTGTAAATAAAGGGCAGTTGGTGCGCATACAGTTTGACGGTTGGCCAGCGATAGTGTTTAGCGGTTGGCCTAACGCCTCATTCGGCACATTTGCAGGCAAAGTGGTAGCCGTTGATAATTTTATCAGTGATAATGGCAAGTACAGGGTATTAGTTGCGCCCGATGAAAGCGACCACAAATGGCCTGATGCAGTGCGGGTAGGGGCAGGGGCAAATACCATAACATTGTTGAAAGATGTACCTATTTGGTATGAATTGTGGCGACAGCTTAACGGATTTCCGCCTAATTATTATAAGCACACTGAAAAACAACCAAACAGTGAGGGGGTAAAATGAAAAAAGTAATTCTTCTTCTTTTCATACTAAAGGTATGCTTTCAGTCTGTATCAGCCCAAAAGGCTGAGGGTGAACTTACCTATGAGGCGTTTTTAGGATATGTAAAGCAATACCATCCTATAACAGTACAAGCCGGCACTGTAGCTAAAATTGGTAAATTAGAGATACTGAAAGCAAGAGGTAGTTTTGATCCACTTGCAACCTCAGAAATAAAACAGAAATATTTTGACGGTACTACGTATTATGATTTAAACCAACACCAATTGAAAGTACCAACATGGTTTGGAATGGAGGGTAGAGTTGGTCTTGAAGATAATTCGGGTGATTTTTTGAACCCTGAAAACAACTCAAAATCGGGGTTGTGGTATGCCGGTATAAGTTTTCCCTTAGCACAAGGATTAGTGATTGATAGGCGGCGAGCCATGCTTAAGCAAGCAAAAGAATTCCGCTTAATGTCTGAAGCCGAACAGCAATTACTAATAAACGATTTATTGCTGGAGGCATCTTATGCCTATTGGAAATGGTATGTAGCCTACCGGGAGATTGGTATTTATGAAGAAGGGCTTAAACTTGCCGATGAAAGACTTGAAGCAACCCGTAAATGGGCCATTGCTGGCGATAGGCCGATAATTGATACATTAGAAGCCAATATACAAATGCAAAACAGGTTTATCAGCTATACACAGGCACAGCTTAATTTTGCAACAACCTCACTTGAACTTTCAACGTTTTTGTGGTGGGAAAACAGCACCCCGCTCGAGTTGGCAGAAACCGCATTACCCCAGCAACAAATACCTGATATTAATAATTTGCTATCGGCTATGGGGGTGGGTATTGATAGCCTAAACGCAAACCATCCGCTAATTATACAGCAGCAAAAACAGCGCGCTATACTTGCTGTTGAAAGGCAACTAAAGGCAGAGATGTTGAAGCCGCAATTAAACATTAACTATACGCCGCTTTCAAACGCTGTTGGCGATAACCCGCTGGCACAATACTCTATTAATAACTACACATGGGGGTTAAATTTCAGCTTTCCTGTATTTTTAAGAAAAGAAAGGGCAGAACTGCAACAAACTAAGCTTAAAATTACCGCCATTGAACAAAAAACAGCTCAAAAATCATACGAGTTGCTAAACAAAGCAAAAGTATCACTGGCAGAGGTAGAGAATTTTCAAAGACAGATTGGATTATATACCACCAACGTTGAAAGTTACCGACAGCTATTAAATGCCGAGCTTCAAAAGCTATCGATAGGGGAAAGCTCACTATTTTTAGTAAACCAACGAGAACAAAGTTATCTTGATGCACAAATGAAACTTGCAGAACTTGTTGCAAAACAACAACAGGCATTGGCAGGCTATAAATGGGCAGTTGCCAAGTGGTAAGGAAAAACCCGCCATTATCGTTATTTCTTTAAAAAGCCATTGGCCGTTAGCCATTGGCTTTTTGCTTTATGGCTTTTTACTAATTAATCAAGGGATTATAGCCTAACAATCGGTTCTTCAAACTCTTAGTTAAGTTTTCGCATTAGTTTAGTGGTGCTGCGGAAAAGTAAAAAAGAGTCCGGTATTTGATAAAATCCATAATAAATTAAGGATTTAGCCTCCGCTTATTTCGCAATCTTCTAACGTCTTTAAAATTACTTTTAAAAATCCCTCAAGGGTAAAAAAGCCTGATTTTGAAGGGCGGTTGAGCCATAATGAAAATAGTGTTAATTTTTTCAAATAGTAACCGGACTCGCTACAAAAGTAACACTATTTATCGACTTACAGTGGGTTTAGCTAATCCGCTAACTCTAAAGTAAACAGTGGGCAATTTGTTTTAGTCTCTTTGCAATTAAGCTTATGACTATCTGCTAGAAAACGCCAAACCGATATTTCTAAGATCAAGGGTGTATTAACTTGTTGTTTATAATATGTTTAATTTGACCTGTGCCTATGATTCTAGAGCCTTCTCTAAATTCAAAATTCATTTTTTCTTTGAGTTTTCCTGCAAATAAATCAACGGATAAGATTCTTATTTCAGCCTCAACTGTGTCACCGGGATAAACAATTTCTCTGTCTATGAAAACTTGTTGCCCCGAAGTCTGCATTTCAGAAAAGGGAAATTTTATTTGTGGCCTATAGCCGGAAAAAGCGGGTGTATGTCGTCCGCTTTGTTCAGTACTAAAGTATGTCAAGGATGCAATGAAGTCGGCATCACCTTTATCGATCTGAAACTTATTATTATGAAAATATTGATAGGCAGCAGCTTCAATTTCTCCGCCTGTCAATTCGTTATTTTCTTCGTCAAAAAGTTTATATACTGTTTGCTTATCACCTATAGATGCTTCTCCGTCAAGTCCTAACAATATGGTATATAATGAGTCCCGCAAAATTCCCCCTAAAATTTGTCTTAATCTTTCTGTTTGCTTGCTATCAAGATTAAGAGATTTAATTAGTGTTGAAACCTCTGTATTACTGTTTTCGTCAAAACTGGTTTCAATCAGTGTTTGACGTTCTAAATAGAATCCTTTTACAAATTCGTCAACCGTCATATTATTCTATGTGTTTACTTGAAGCCTTAGAGATGACTGTGCCCAAGTCCGCGCCTACTGAGATTATATCTTCCTAAATATAAACCATCTATTGCTCAGTGAAAAGAGTAGTAATTTGTTGCCGGTATATTTATAATATTGGCAGGCCATTACTATCAAATTCCGGCCTGCCAACACCTCTATGCGATTACTTAATCACTTCACTAACTTCACCGCATTCAAGCATTTTAACGCCAAAATAGGGGTTACGTATTTGGTCAGACTCGCTCAACCAATAACCGCCTTTGTCTTCATTCGCCATTGGGCAATATGAGTAATACACCGTCTGGCCGGCTCCAAAAGCCTTTACCAAAGCATACATATTGGCAGTTAAAGGGTCAAGGTGCAATCGCTGGTGCGATAAATCGGCAGAGCCTGCAATGTGCTCAGTATTATTAATTATTTTGGCGTAGTACTGGTTATACACCTTGTTTTGTTCAGGGGTAAGTGTGGTAGAGTCAAAAGCTTTGAACACATCGCGCAGCGCTGCTGCACTTTTTCTTGAGTCAACGGCTTGGTCATCAACCATTGCATTTTTCATCTGCATATAATGCCCAAAAGCATTTTTCATCAGCTCAGCAGTTTGTGGAGCAACATCGCCAAAAGCGTGTTGGGTTTCAAGTGTTTTTGTTTCTGCTTTAGGCGCTTTTTTCTGGCAGGCGGCCAACACTAAAAGGCCCAGCAATATCGAAACTATCAGTATTTTTTTCATAACGTTTATTAATTGTTAGATGTACATGGATCTACGAATTAAAGTTAATACAAACATACGGTATAAAATAGGCACAAGGCTTTATTAGTGCCTTGTGCCTTCTAAAACCTCATTTTTCCTCGGCAGTGAAGCCTACTGACTTTACTGCGTCTTCAATAAGTTCGGGGGTGATGTTTTCACCTGTAACCGTTAGGGTTTTTTCGGGGTTGTTAATATCAACCGACCAATTGTTTTCGCCCACGGTATTGTTTAGTGCATTGGTAACTGTGCGCACACAGCCCATGCAATTAATGTTGGTTTTAAATTGTAGTGTTTCCATTTTGTATTGGTTATTTATTATTAATTAATCAGGATGTTTTTGGTGTTTTTACGAATAATATCGCACATAGTGCAGCGAGTAGTGAAATAATGCCCGCCACAATAAATGCAATTTGGAAGCTATTGTTTAGCGCGGTTGACATAGCCGTACCGTTTGAGACAAGGGTATTTGCTGTGGCGGTGGCAATAGCTACGGCAATAGCCAACCCGATGGCTGAACCTATTTGATAGCTGGTATTTACCAAACCCGATGCAAGCCCTGTTTCTTCAGGTTTAGCCCCCGACATGGCTGCAATAGTGCCGGGTATATAAGCCAGTGCCATCCCAATGGCAGCCAGTATTGAAGGGCCAAGTATGTGTGCTAAAAAGCTGCCGTTTTCAGGTGCGGCTGAAAACCAAAACAATGATACTGTTAGTACCAATAAGCCCATCACAAGGTTGGATTTGAAACCTAGTTTTTGAATTAGTTTTCCGGTTACACCTACCATCAGCACCATAATTACAAGAGTCATGGGTAGTAACGCCAAGCCCGAATTAAAGGCAGATAATTTTAAGGTTTGTTGTAAATACAGATTCAAGTAGAACCATAACGGAATCCATGCAGCAGCCATCAAAGCCATAACGATATTACCTGCTGAAAGATTGAAGGCTTTGAAGATGGAAAGCGGAATTAAAGGTTGTTTCTTTTGTTTTTGCAGCTGGATGAAAGCAATAATCAAAACAAGGGCAGTAACAAGTAAACCAATGGTTTGTGCCGATGTCCAGCCGGCTTGTTCACCGGTTACAATGGCATATACCAAGGCAATAAGTGCAGTGGTGGCTAAAAGTGCACCGGGTAAATCAACCGTGCCTTTTTGCTTAGTACCTGTTAATAGTAGTGAAGGCGCAGCTAACATTACAAGAATACCCATGGGGATGTTGATGTAGAACACCCATTGCCATGAAACCCATTCGGTAAGCAGACCGCCCAGAAATACTCCTGCTGAACCGCCGGCAGCGGCCGATGCTCCCCAAAAACCAAAGGCTTTGGCCATTTCTTTAGGGTCGGTAAACATACTCATTACCAAAGTAAGAGCGGCAGGAGCGATAAGTGCCGAACCAAAGCCTTGCAAAGCTCTTGCGGCATTTAGTACTGATGGATTCCAAGCCAAACCGGCTAACAAGGATGATGCGGTTAGGATGGTGAAACCCGTCATAAAAATTTTGCGGGGGCCGTAAATGTCAGATAATTTACCACCAAGGAGGAGAAGGCCCCCGAACAAAATAACGTAGGCATTAAAAATCCATTGGAGCGATGAGGCGGTGTACCCCAAGTCTTTTTGAATAGCCGGAAGAGCAACCCCTATGATAGAGGTGTCCATAATTACCATAAACTGCGCTGTGCAAAGCACTGCCAGTGCTGCCCACCTTTTTGCATAAGGCATAGGGGTGGCTTTAACATTAGTTGTTTTCATAGTTTTATATATTTTTTTGAGATTATTTCTCGGTGTTTTTGAACTTAAGGCGAAGGCTGTTGCTTACTACCGATACCGAGCTTGAGGCCATTGCAGCTCCGGCAATCATAGGGTTTAGCAAGAAACCGAAGGCGGGGTACAAAACTCCGGCGGCCACAGGTATTCCGATAATGTTATAGATGAATGCCCAAAACAAGTTTTGCTTAATGGCTGTAACCGTAAGTTTTGATAGCTTAAGGGCTTGGGGTATTTTGGTAAGGTCAGAAGATATAATGGTCATTTTTGCCACATCAATCGCAATGTCCGAGCCTTTGCCCATCGCTATACTTACATCTGCCTGTGCAAGTGCCTGCGTATCGTTGATACCATCGCCCACCATTGCCACTATTTTGCCTTGTTGTTGCAGTTGTTTAATAAAATCGTGTTTATCCTGCGGCATCACTTCGGCTTTGTAATGTTGTATGCCTGCGTGGGCGGCTACTGCTTTCGCTGTATTTTCATTATCCCCTGTAAGCATATACACTTCTACACCCATGCTTTGCAGTTGTTGCACGGCTGTTACCGAAGTAGGCTTTATCACATCGGCAACTGCAATGGCAGCCAACACAGCGGTTTCATCGGCAAAATAAAATACAGTTTTTGCCTGTTGTTGCCACTCATTAGCCGTATTGAGCAATGATTCTTTTACCGAAATATTTTTGGCCGAAAGCAGTTTTTTGCTACCCACATAATAAGTGCGGTTGGCTACGTGGGCTTGTATGCCCATACCTGTAATACTTTCAACATGAATGTGATGATGTTCAGCTTTGGCAACATTGCCGTCAAGATATTTTACAACAGCCTCGGCCAGCGGATGCTCGCTTTTGGCTTCAATGGCATACAATACAGGGGCAAGGGTTGCTATATCAGTATCGGCAGTCCATTCAATATTGGTAACAGTAGTATTTCCCTCGGTTATTGTGCCGGTTTTATCAAGCACTATGGCGGTTACTTTGTGGGCAGTTTCAAGGCTTTCAGCATCTTTTATCAATATTCCCGCATCAGCACCTTTACCTACGCCAACCATAATGGCTGTGGGTGTGGCTAATCCCAATGCACAGGGACAGGCTATTACCAAAACAGTAACCACTGCCAACAGTGCTTGCGATACGGCATTATCTCCCCCGAAAACCAACCACACTAACCCGCTCAGAATGGCCAGTACTATTACAACGGGCACAAATATTTTGGCTATTTTATCTACTAAGTGCTGCACTGGGGCTTTACTGCCTTGCGCTTCTTGAACCATTTTAATTATTTGAGCAAGAATGGTATCGCCGCCTACTTTTTGAGCTTTGAAACGCAAACTGCCTTTTTGGTTAATGGTACCTGCAAATACTTTAGCACCTTCGTGTTTTTCAACGGGCAAAGGTTCACCGCTAATGGTACTTTCATCTATAAACGAGTGTCCGTCGGTAACAATACCATCCACGGGAATTTTTCCGCCCGGCTTCACTACTAATATGTCTCCTACTTTTACTTCCGCAATTTTTATTTCTTGTTCATGTCCGTTGCCGTGAACGATAGTAACGGTTTGCGGTTGCAAGCCTATCAGTTTTTTTAGTGCCGTAGAGGTGTTAGATTTTGCTTTCTCTTCCAGCATCTTACCCACCAAAATAAAGGCCACTACTACCGCGGCGGCTTCAAAATATACGTGGTTGTGTATGCCTTGCTGATGAAACCAAGTAGGGAAAAATGTTACCGCAGCACTAAAAATATAGGCCATACCCGTGCTTAGTGCCACCAATGTATCCATATTGGCCGAGCGGTGTTTGGCTTGTTTAAGGGCGTTTACAAAAAACTGCCTGCCAAACCAAAACACTACAGGGGTGGTAAGCACCATCATTATGTAGTTGGCAAAAGGCATATCCATAAACAGCATACCTATTACCACCACGGGGAGACTAAGCAAAGAAGCCCAAATGGTTTTGGTTTTTAGTTCGCGGTAATAGTTTTGATGTGCCTCTTCTTTCAGTTGTCGGCTGTTGGTTTCGTCAATCAGCAAATCATAGCCGATGGATTGCAGCGCAGCTTTTATTTTATCGGGGGTGATAATATCAGGCAAAAACTCAACTTGCAGTGAGGTATTGGCAAAGTTTGCCGATGCGTTGATAACACCCGGTTGTGCTCTGGTAATACTCTCGGCACTGACCGCGCAAGAGGCGCAAGTCATACCTGTTACCGGATACGTTTTTTTGATAGCTGGCACATCGTAGCCTACGTCACGTATTGCCGCTACAAGGTGGGCAATGCCGGTTTTCTTCTCGTCAATTTCAACAATCGCTTGTGCGTTGTTCAACTCAACTTTGTGTGAGATAACCCCGTTTTCTTTGGCAAGGGTATTGTCAATTATCAGGGCGCAATGTTCACTATCCATACCTTGTATGGGTAGGGTTACTTTTGTGAATCCGTTTGTTGCAGCCATTTTTGTATTAAATTTTACGATACAAAGATGGCGTAGGAAAATGGGGTGGGTGTTACAGGATTCCGGGTGAATGTTTCAAAATTTACACCTCGTCTAAACTTTTACGCTGATGATTTTTGAGCTGCTTAAAGGTGCTGGGCGTAAAGCCGGTTACTTGTTTAAACTGTGAGCTTAAATGCGCCACACTGCTATACCCCAGTTTAAAAGCCATTTCGGATAAGGTCAGTTCATCATACACCAGCCATTCTTTTACCTGTTCGGTTTTTTGGGCAATAATGTATTTCTCTAACGTGGTGTTTTCGGTTTGAGAGAAAAGCTGGCTAAGGTAGTTGTAGTCTTTACCAAGCTCTTGTTCAAGCAATACGGACACTTTCAGCTTTTGGTCTTCCAGATAGCCTGAGCGGATAAGGCTGATAACAAACGACTTTATGTTATTTATCAGCTTGGCTGATTTTTCTTCAATCAGCTCAAAGCCGTTTTCTTTCAATACATCGGCAAGGGCAGCAGTGTCGAAGTCGTCGTTCAGAATTTCGGCACTGCCAAGAGTTACCTCACCTATAATAGCCCCCGCCTTCGTAAGCTCTTCGCTTACTACTCTTATGCAGCGGGGGCATACCATATTTTTTATGTTTATTTTTTGCATTGCTTTGGCAAATGCTGTTAAAACGGACTTGAGTACCGAGAGTCTTTAGTTAATGTCTCATCGGTAAGTGTTTTTAAAAACGCTATAAGGTCGGCTTTTTCCTGTGCATCCAACATCAGGCCTTTGCTTAAGGTTTGTTGCAGGGCAGGGTCAAGCGTTGCGGATTGTTTAAGTCCGCTGTTGTAATGCTCCACTACCTGTTCAAGCGTAGTAAACCTGCCATCGTGCATATAAGGTGCAGTAAGGGCAATGTTGCGCAAGCTGGGTACCTTAAACTTAGCCTTATCACCGGCTTTGTTGGTTACTTTTTCCCTACCTATGTCGGTAATGCTTGCATTATCATCAAGGCCGTTGTTCATGTATTGGTCGTTTTCAAAATTATCGCCTCCGTGGCAATGGGCGCAATCAGCTCCCGAAGAGTCGGGGAAAAACGGGTTATATTCTTTAAAGAACAAAATACGGCCTCTTTCTTCGGCAGGGGTAAGCTGGGCTTTGCCCTCCAAATACAAATCGTATTTAGATTTGTTTGAAACAATAGAGTTCATAAACTGCTCCATAGCCAATGATATTTTAAGCGGGGTGATTTCTTCGCTGCCAAAGGCACGCACAAATTGGTCTTTGTAGGTTTGGCTTTGGTTTAGTTTTGAAACGATATTAGCAAGGGTTTCGTCCATTTCCAACTCGTCCTGAATAGGCTTTAATGATTGGTCTCTCAGCAAGTGCGACCTTCCGTCCCAAAAAAACTCGTTAGAGTGCCAAGCCATGTTAAAAATAGTCATTGCCTGACGTTTGCCATTCAACCCGCGCACACCCACTGAGAGCTTTGCAGTATCGGTAAAAGCGTGTTCTTGGCGATGGCAGCCCGCACAAGCTAGCGAGCCGTCCTTCGACAGCATTTTCTCATAAAAAAGCATCCTGCCCAGTTTCACACCTTGTGCGGTTAAAGGGTTGTCTTGGGCAATAGTAGGAGCGGGGAATGTGCCATATTCAAGCACATAGGGGGTGTTGTCGTACTCAACATTAGTACCGGTATTGTTATTCTCTTTTTTACAGCTGTATGCAGTAATAAGCATTATCGAAAAAGCTGCAAGAACCATTATATATGAAGTAATCCTCATGGTTTAAATTTTTTGTTGTTTACAAAATCATAATCAGTTAGGCTTTTTAAGAAAGCCACCAGTTGTTTTTTTTCCGTTTGCGAAAGCTGCAAAGGCATTATGAGTTTGCTTTTATGCGGGTGGTTTTTCCCTCCTGTATTGTAGTGTTCCACAACCTCCTCCAATGTTTTCATTGAGCCGTCGTGCATGTAAGGTGCCGTAAGGTAAATGTTGCGCAGGGTTGGTACTTTAAACAGTGCCAAATCAGTATCTTTATTGGTAAGGCGTTTACGACCCACATCGGCGTAGGTTTCGTACAATCCGTTATTGCTAAAGGCATTGTTGGTAAAGTTAAACCCTCCGTGGCACGATGAGCAATTGGTTTTAGTACCGAAAAACAGCTCCATTCCCTTAATCTCATCAGCCGTTAATGCCCCCGTATTTTTTTGAAAGTAATAACGGTCGTATGCACTGTTACCACTAATAAAGCTACGTTGAAACATGGCCAAAGCGCGGGTAATTACAAAGTGGTCGGGCGGACGGTTATAGGCCTCCCAACTCATTGCCACATACTCTTTGCTTTGCTGCAACCTGTCAGCAATCAGTACAATGTTAAAATCAAACTCATTGTGCTCCTGTATGGGTACCAACACTTGCATTTCAAGCGTAGGTACTCCGCCCTCTCTTGTAAAATAAGGCAAGTAGGCTACGTTAGTAAGTGTTGGCGAGTTGCGAGTCCCTGCACGTCTTTTAACCCCTAAGCTAAATGCCACATCATCGCTAAAAGCAATATCCGCTTTGTGGCACGATGCACAACTCAATGAACTGTCTGAAGAAAGTATCGGATCGTAAAACAGTCGCTTTCCCAATTCCCATCGCTTCAAACTATATTCATTATCGGCAGGGAAGGGAATAGGAGGGAAACCTTCGGGCACACTAATCCCGTCGCCAGTAGTAACAGCAGGAGTTGTATTTGTCTCTTTTTTGCAGGCAAACACCAGCAGCACAAGGGCTGCAAAGAGTACGTACACCCGAAGATTGCGCATGGTTTACAGATTACTGTACTATCAGTTTTTTGGTAAGCAAGCTATAATCGCCGTTCATCAGGCTCACCATATAAATACCTTTTTCAAGGTTGGCTATCTCAACCGATTGTCCGACGTTTGCAGCTATTTCAGTTACCACTCTACCCGTAATATCGGTTACCTGTACCGTAGTATACGAAACGGTGTTGTCAGTAATTTCAACACTCACGTTACTGCCGTTACTTGGGTTTGGGTATATCGCAAGCGCATTTGGCGATACTACGTTGCCAATACTGGCTAAAATGTTTTTTGCACCCGCTTCAGAAGTAAAAACGTGGTCTCTGAAGTTTTGCATCAATTTAATAGTTTCAGCACCTTCGCCGTGTACAATCAAACCGCTTGAAACATTAATATTTTCAAGAGCTTTTGTGTAATCAGCTTTAAGGTTAATATGCAATTGGCCTGAAACATTTTGTGCAGTTAAGGGTATTTGGATGGGGTAGTAGTAATCGTTACCCAAAGCGTGCAATTCATAACCGGTATTTAGGTTACTGCCTGCTTTACCTTCCATGGCTACAAAGCGGTAGCCCGCAGTCCAACCCCAGTGCATTGAAGGTGATTTGGGTGCCAAAGGGTGTCCTACCGCCCATTGCGAAGGGTCTTGGTTGTTTTGTGGTGAGTTTACACCTACAGAAAACTTAACGCCTTCAATAGTAGTAACATTGTACGAACCTAAATCAACCGACAAGTCTGATGCAGCGTTGGCAAGAATGTAAACACCCGTGGCTTCGGTTGTTTTTCCGCCATCGTGTATAATGCTGATTTTTGAGATGTAGTATTGTAACCTGCTTACATTAAACGCATTGCCCAAGTTGTTTTCAGCGGCTAAGTTTAATGCAAAATCTTTATCCTTTAGTAGGTGTTTAACGTTCAGTTTTACAGTGGTTTGTGCTGAAACTACAGCAACTGTAAGTAGTGCCAGAACGGTTGTAATTATCTTTTTCATAGCGAAGTATTACGTGTTGTTAAATTGTTTTTTAATGTAATAAATGAAAACAGTTCAGCAGTTGATGCCGAACAATAAGAAGAACTGCCCGTGACTACAGGCAAGGAGAAATCAGATGCGGAAAGTTTGATAAAGCACCCCAAAATCTTTGGATAGGGGCGGCGATTTGGAGTAATGCCCGATATTGTTTGGTGCACCGATGCTGTATGTAGCCACACCCATTGTTGAGGGAATGACGGCAGCAATAATGCTTAAAGTGCTGTGTTGTTGGTCGGCTGCTTGGTGTTGCGCAGTAATATCAACTTTAGTAAAAAAAGTATGGTTGCTGCAACAAGGTGTTTTTGAAAGCCGTGTATGTGTATACGTTTGTGTTTTCGCAGGGCTGTAACATGTACCGTCGTCAGCAGTGTTCATGCAGTTTTCAGCGGTACCGAAAAAGCTGACGTTCTTTATTGTGTTTTTACAAAAGTGAATATCCACCGCAAGCCCAACGGATGCAGTAAAAGTTAGTACAGCTAATAGCAGTGCCAACACTTGTATGGATATTTTTTGTTTCACAACTTACAAAACTCAAATATAAGTTATTTTATAAATTTTACTGTTGACTTTTAATGTGTAGTAAGACGGCTAATAAGTTACAAATGTGAGTTTAGTTAACACAAAGCCCTAATTTTGCTGTAATGAAATACTATTTAGTAGCCGGCGAGGCTTCGGGCGATTTACACGGCAGTAACTTGATGAAGGAACTGAAACGGATGGATGCTGAGGCCGAGTTTAGGTTTTGGGGCGGGGATTTGATGCAGGAGCAAGGTGGTGAGTTGGTGAGCCATTATAAAGAGCGGGCCTACATGGGGTTTTTAGAGGTGGTGATGCACCTGCGTACCATATTGGGTTTTATGAAGCAATGCAAGGCGGATGTGCTGGCTTGGAAACCCGATGCATTGATATTAATAGACTATCCGGGGTTTAACCTGCCTGTGGCTGAGTTTGCCCATGCACACGGTATTAAGGTACATTATTATATATCGCCGCAGGTGTGGGCATGGAAAGAGAACAGGGTGAAGAAGTTTAAGCAATACGTGGATGAAATGTATGTGATACTGCCCTTTGAGAAGGATTTTTATAAAAACCGCTGGCAGTACGATGTGCATTTTGTGGGTCATCCGTTATTAGATGCACTAAAGAGTTTTGCTACTGAAGATAATTTTAAACAAAAAAACGGACTTGACGACCGACCTGTGATTGCTCTGTTGCCGGGCAGCCGCAAGCAGGAAATAACCAAGATGCTGGGTGAAATGTTGAAGGTGATTGGTGATTTTCCCAAGTATCAGTTTGTGATTGCGGGAGCGCCATCGCAGCCCGTAGCTTTTTATGAAAGTTTAATACCCCAAGCGGTGAAGAGTTCGGTTAAAATCATTTCAAACAAAACCTACGATTTATTAAGTATTGCTGAGGTTGCCCTTGTTACATCGGGCACTGCCACGCTTGAAACCGCGTTATTTGAAGTACCCGAAGTAGTTTGCTACAAGGCTAGTAATGTATCGTACCTTATTGCCAAGCAATTGGTAAAGAATATCAAATACATTTCGCTGGTAAATTTGGTGATGGATAAGGAACTGGTGCGCGAACTGATACAAGGCGAGATGACCGAAAATAACATCAAAAGCGAGTTGGTAGCCATTATTAAAGGCGGAACTAAACGCGATGCAATGTTACAAGGCTATAAAGAATTGAAAACTAAATTGGGTAACGAAGGTGCCTCGGCCAATACGGCGCAACTGATTTACCAATCGTTCACAAAATAGTGATTTTACCTGTTTTGATAAGACTTTCAAATGCTTCAAGATTATATTCAGTAGATCTTATGTTATAAAAGTCAGTAAAGTAAAATCCAACTTTTCTAATACTTGCTCTTAATGTTTTTTGTTCAGTGGCATTAGCATCTAATTTTTTCCTTATTAGAGTTTTAATTTTTTCTGATTCAGCTTTACTAAAAGTGTTTTTTCCTTTCATGATAGATATTAATAAGACTCAAAATTAAACTTTTTAAATAAGTCTTTCACCCAAATAGGGTGAAAGACTTTATTCGGAATAATTACATACTAGCAGTTTGGCCAGCAGGGTTTTGCAAAGCTCCGGTAAATCCTATGGGGCCTTCGCCTGCATAGGTCATGGTGCCGTTAAGGGTTTGACCGCCGTCGGTAGAGCTGATATTCAAGGCAACTACATTTTGGTTAGGTCGGCAGCCCATTAACCAAGCACCGCCCGGATGCCAAGGAGCTGATGAACCGCCCCATTGGTTTTGCACCTGATAGGTGTTGTTACCTACCAACGTTGCTATAAACCCTATTGGGCCTTCGCCTGCATAGGTCATAGTACCGTTTAAGGTGTTACCGCCGTCGGTAGAGGTTGCATTCACCGCTACCACGTGTTGGTTGTTGCGGGCACCAATTACCCAAGTACCGCCATTGTGCCAAGGAGCTGATGAACCGCCCCATTGGTTTTGGGTAGCATAGTTGTTGTGTACCAAACCGTACAATACTTGTTGCTGAGTTTGCTCAAACAAAAAGTTTTGTGAGTTTAAACGCCAGTTGATATATGAGTTAAAATGGTTGTTGGCAGTATTTAGCTGATAGCCGTTAAGTGCAGTTTGGTTGCCAGTGTACCATGGGTTGCTTGTTTGTCCGTTTGCTTCAAACTTCACTCCGTAACCAAACAGGTTTTGGTTAACACCTGTAAATTCTGAGGGTAAACCGGTGCTGTAGTACATTTGCAAATTCACAAAATTGATGTAGTTATTAATGGTATCAACATCGGTGTGGTCGTTGGTGGCGGGGGAAATCGACAAATAGTATTGCTCGCCTTGTTGCTGAAACACTTCGCCGATTGCTTTAAACAGCGTTTTAAATTGGTCGGTAGTAGTAACAGTAGATAAATTCCATTCCCAATCCACGTCAAATCCGTTCAGTCCATAGTGTTGCATATACTTCAACAAGTTTTGGGCAAAGTTTGCAGCATTTTGTTCAGGGGTATAGTTTGAGTTTGAAAAAATGTTCTTAATCTGGTCGCCTGCACCACCGTAGTCAAGCGTTACACCAAACTTAAGGTTGGGGTTGTTTTTCGGAGCATCGTTTAAAATATTCTCCATATACACCTGATTGTGCGGGGCATTGCCCATCGCAATGGTGTATGATGAACCGTCGCCCGCAGGAATAGTGCTGCTGCTGGTAGGCACGGTTTCTACAAAACACATGTACAATATATCAATGGCTTGATATACGTTGTTTTGAATAAGGGTTTGGTAACAGCTGTTAGGGCTGTTGTAAGTAGTTCCGCTGGGTTCGTCTTCGTTCAGATAAATCCAAGCGTTTACAAGATTTGCATTTGTTGTCATGATAGTAATGTTTTTGATAGTAGTTAGTGTTAATAATTTCGATTGATTAAACAGCGGGATAGGCTGCCCTGCAAGGTTTAATGTGCCCGCAGTAGCACAAATTATGGGGTGTTAGCCCGTATGGAACAATGCAATGATTTGTTACTCAAAGCTACTATTATAAATACGATACCGTACATTACTTTTTGATTATTTTTTATCAGCATCAGTAGCTCATTAATAAGCAAAAGGCACTAAAGTGAATTGTTATCTCACTTCAGTGCCTTTGGCCTATACAAATCAATTACTGCTTTGCCGTTGTAATATTATAAACGTGCACTTTCGGCACGGCCGGGTACAAGGGGCAGCAAAACATCCAGCAACTTATCCATTGCGCGGTGTTCGGGAGTAAAATCAACCCATTTACCGCTTTTAGCAAACTTTTGTAACTCGTTCACCAGTACAGGCAATTCTTTCCAGTGAGGTATGCACCTTTTGTGTGCCTCAAGCCAGTTGAAACGGAACAATGGGTTTGTTGTATCGGGGGTTAATATCCCAGTAGCAATTAATTGGGCTGCATCGGTTATTTTTTGGTGACACAATACACACTCTCTGTTTGCGTTGGGTAAAATGGTTTCGTGCACAAATTGTTTTTGGCGCACAGCCATTTTGCCCCAAGGGTGTTGGTTTACACAAGTTTTGTGCAGCGCAGCACCGTTAAAAACAAACAAAGGATCGTGCAGGTTGCTCACCAAGTGTGGGAAGATGATAACATCCCTGCGGTTTTCCATTGGCACCCCGCATAATTTGCAAAGGTTGCCACGGGTAAATAAAGCCATATATTTAATATTTTTAGTTATTACATTTATCTGAACAAAATACATCCTTGCAATTGCCAAAAAGCAAAGGTTTAATAAAGGATGGTGTTAAAAAATTACAGTATCAACAAGCGGTTTTCTTGTCGGATAGGGGAGCGTTCTTACAATCTCAGCGGCGTTTAATCTTCGCTGGGCTCACGGCCTTCGGCCATGCGTACAATTTGCGGGCTGAATTTTGCCAGCACATCCACTAAATCAGTTTGTGCTGCCATTACCTGCTCGATGTTTTTGTAGGCCATCGGCGATTCGTCCACATCACCACCAATCAGTTGTATGCCTTGTGCGCTTAACCGTTTTTTCATTTGGTGAAGCGTGAACATACTTTTAGCAGCACTTCTCGACATGGCTCTACCCGCCCCGTGTGATGCTGAGTTGAGCGAGCCTTGCCCGCCTTTGCCCATTACCACATAACCGGGTGCCAGCATACTGCCGGGTATAATGCCCAGCACACCTTCGCCAGCGGGAGTAGCCCCTTTGCGGTGCATTATTACCTCTTCGCCATTGGGTAGGGTTTCTTTCCATGCAAAATTGTGATGGTTTTCTACCCTTGCTATGGGTCGTTGGCGTAATGCTTTAGCCATTTTGCTGTGAATTTCGTGGTGGTTGGCGCTCGAATAATCTCCGGCAAGGTTCATCGCCAGCCAGTATTCTTGTCCTTCTTCACTGCCCAAATCCAGCCACGCCAAGTGTTTCACCTCTTTTACCAAGCGGGTTTTTCGCATGGCAATATTGCTGTAGGTATTGGCAATATGCGCCCCAAAGCCGCGTGAGCCTGAGTGCGAAAGCAAAGCAAGGTATTGGCCTGCCGGTACGTCAAAGCCAGCTACGGGTGCAGTAACATCAATAATTCCCCATTCAACAAAATGGTTCCCTGTGCCTGATGTTCCTAATTGTCTCCATGCCTTATCTTTCAGCCGTTTCAATCCTGAAAAAGCATTCCAGTCGTTGCGATCAAAAAGCGATTCATCGTGTTTCACTTTGGTTTCTCCGCCGCTGCCAAACACAGTATGATCGACCAGCAGTTTTTTCAGGGTATCAGCATCTTCAAACACCCTGTTTCCGGGCAGGTCAAACACACTTAAGCACATACGGCAGGCAATATCCACGCCTACTGCAAAGGGTATTACAGTGTTTGCATCGGTTGCCAGTACACCGCCTATCGGCAGGCCATAGCCCACGTGCGCATCGGGCATTAGTGCCCCTGCTTTTGCTATGGGCAGTTTCATTGCCAAATCCATTTGGGCAATGGTATGGCTGTCAATACCGTCAGCCCCAAACACCTCATACCCCAGCGAGCTTCTCAGCTTCCATGTGTGTTCCTGCATGGCAGGCACCACATTGGCTTTGTGTTTTTTTATTTCGGGAATTACCGCTGCAAAAGGGTGGCTTTTATCTTGCTCTGCCGTTTCGGGTTCATCCCATGCTTCCTTCGCCATTTCAAGCACTTTGCGTTTATCAACGCCTTGTTTTTTTATCATCACTTTTGCCAGTTGCCCTATAGATTTCAGTATGGTTTTGTCACTGATACCAAGGGCTGCCAGCTCGTGATTATTAATCTTTACGTTCTTAGCCATTATGATATTTTTATTTTTTACGCCCCATTATCCGTTTCGGTAATAGGATGCCGAAACAAGTTCAGCATGAAAACAAAAAGCCCCGGATGCTTTGTTACTGCGTCAGGGGCCTTTTAATATCGGGGCTAAAAGCGTTTAGCTTTTATGTTTAGGCACACGGACGTGCAACCCACCATCGTATCCTTTGGTGTTGCTAAGTAGTTGTATGTCGCGGTGCATTAGCATTTTATTAATTCTGTTAAAGGGTTAAACTTCGTTATATAGGTTTAATACCTTATTGTGCTACAAAGGTAAATAATAATTTTTTGTGTTAGCAAATAGTTTTTTTGTAAAATTTATGTAAAGATGAAAAATAAGAATTTAATATAAGTAAAGATTAAATGATTATGACACCAGCTCCGGCTTTTCTTTTCTAGGGAGAGAGGCCGTGTATTGGTCTTTCCATGATAAAGTGGGAATACAAGGAGGTCGCACAAACCTGTCCTGCTGACGAAGGAAGCATCTTATTGGAAATGTGTGACAACTATCATTCAACACATTTGAACGAAGAAATTTCGCTGCGCTCAATTTGACAGTGTGAGTTGCGCAGGGATTTCCCGAGCCTGCCGAAGGGTGCGCAGAGAGGTAATAGCGTGAACTTCTTGTGATTATTTACAAACCGTATCAGTTGCTTTTAACTCCATTGCAGCTTGTTGGGTAGCAGAGTCTCCTACAACCTTTAAATCAAAAGAATTGGCTTGTTTGCTGATACGATAGCCTTTACGAATGTGTTCTCCTGTGTTTTGGTGACCGCCCCAGCCTGTAAAATATTCAACAGTGTCATTGCCGTTTAGCAATTGTACGGTAACAATACCGCGGCTGTTTTCTTCTAAAAACACTTTTACTACCTGACCGCTAAATTGTTGTTCGTAAGCTTTTTCGCACTGGGTTTTCAGTTTATCACCGTGTTGTTTAAACCAAAAGTACAAGTACGCACCAAAGGCTAAAAAACCACCGATAATAATAAGGTTACGGATTTTACCCATCCGTTTGGTAAGCCAGTAAATACCGGTGTCGTTATCGTTGTTCCTGTTGCGAAGGGTATTAAACTTATTTGAGATGTCGCCTTTCTGCATGGTTATTCTTTTATCAGCAAATCTTATCTATATATCACATCTAAGCATAACTTGGGTATATTTTCCTTGTTGGCAAACCGTCCAAGCTATTGTAATATGCAGCAAAGGTCGTAATTTTAGTGAAATAGGGGAGTCCTCCTTTTTAAGTAATACGCATTGAGGAAAATACAGCGGGGTTTCAACGGATTGCCACCCTAATTGGTATTAGTTTTTACCTTTGCATTATTATGCCCGAACCCTTAAAAAACTATTACAGTCCTGCATTTTTTGAAACGTTAGCAAGCCGATTATCAAAAGCCATTAAAAATTTTGATGCACAGTTGTTTGCCGAGAAGATATTTAGTGAAGGTTGGGAGGCGCTGGAGTTGAAACAACGTATGCGCCATGTAGCAGTTGTGTTGCATGATTTTTTACCCGATGATTTTAAAAAGGCAGCCGACAGTTTGATAAAGATAACCGATGTGTTGCTTGACGGTAAAGAAGGACAGTTGGATTTTTTGCATATGTTTTTGCCTGATTATGTGGAGCTGTACGGTATTGATGATTATGAAAACAGTATGCGGGCTTTGGAGAAAATTACCTGTTTTTCAAGTGCTGAGTTTGCCATACGTCCGTTTATTGTGAAGTATCCGCAAACCATGCAACAAATGCTGATTTGGAGTAAACACCCCAATCCCTACGTGCGCAGGTTGAGTAGCGAGGGTTGCCGACCACGTTTGCCTTGGGCAATGGCTTTGCCTGCTTTGAAAAAAGACCCAGCACAGATTTTGCCCATACTTGAGAACCTTAAAACCGACCCTACTGAAACGGTGAGGCGCAGTGTGGCTAACAACCTGAATGATATTGCTAAGGACAATCCCGATGTGGTGATGGAGATTGTGAGACGCTGGCAAGGCAGCCACCCCAATACGGATTGGGTAATAAAACACGGGAGCAGAACGCTGCTTAGGAAAGGGCACCATGATGCGTTGGATGCGTTTGGGTTGAAAAAAGACATTAAAGTACAGGTTGATGCCCTGAGCATAACACCTGGAAAGTTAAAAATTGGTGAAAAAGCTACCTTAGGCTTTACCATTACCCAAAAAGAAAAACAACTAGAGAAATTGCGTGTTGAATATGGGGTGTATTATGTGAAGGCCAATGGTGCGGCTAACCGTAAACTGTTTAAGATTACCGAAAACAACTACCAACCCGCTAAGAAAGTGGCCTTTAGCCGAACCCTGCGGTTTAATGATATGACAACCCGCAAACACTATGCGGGTATTCATAAAATTACTGTGGTAATAAACGGAAAAGAATATGCCGAAACCTCAATAGAATTGGAGTAGTTACTGTTTGTAAGTGGATTTTTCAAGCATGGAAGTATACAAATTTGCAGCACGCCTCAGCTACATTGATGGTAAGTTTGTACAATATATATTGATTGTGCCCGATGAGATTATTGAGCAAATAAATAAGAAAGGCCGGATAAGAACCAAAGGAACCATGAACGGGCATCCGTTTGCATTGGCCATCCAACATCTTAAAACAGGGGAGCGTTATTTTTTAGTAAGTGCTGCGTTGCGAAAAGCTGCTAAAATACAGATGAGTGTGCCTGTACAAACTGAGTTTGTGGTAGTGGATGAAAACGAGTTGGATATTCCTGAAGAGCTTATCGCAGTGCTAAATGAAGACCCCGAAGGCCAAGCAGCGTTTGATAAACTAACTACCGGCAGTAAACGCGGGTTGATACACTACGTTACTTCGGTGAAAAATATAGATAGCCGCATTAAACGAGCCATGCAATTGGTAGAGAAAGCAAAAATGGGTTTGCTGAGTGTGCAGCGCAAACAGGGTGAGGAATGAAAAAATGTCGTTGTATTACAGTTTAATTAGCCCTGCGCCTTATTTGATAATTAAAAAAATGATGTACCTTTGCACTGCTTATTAAGAAAGACGGAGGGACTAGGCCCTGTGAAGTCTTGGCAACCCATCCCGGTGGGTGCCAATTCCTATCCCAAACAGCCTCTGCTGTGGAGGGTGAAGATGAGCAGATACCGACTACAAATCCTAGCTGAATTTATCATTTAAAATGCATATTTTTTGTTGATGTGCTAATGCATCAATATGTTAATGTGCAAATGATTTTTGTATGCAAAAGAGAGACAATGTAATTGTTCAAAAGACTTTTGATTTTGCCCTTAAGGTGATTGAGTATACTGAACTTCTTGAGGAAAGAAGAAAGTATATAGTCGGCAAACAATTACTAAAAAGTGGTACTTCTGTTGGAGCAAACATTTGGGAGGCTCAAAATGCTGAAAGTAGGGCAGATTTTATCCATAAGGTAAAAATTGCCGCAAAAGAGAGTGAAGAAACTAAGTATTGGCTTTTGCTGTGTAAACATTCCAAGAGTTATCCTGATTGCGATTATCTTATTGATGAGCTTGGACACATACAAAAAATCGTAACTAAAATTATTACCACTGCTAAAAATGCCACTTGAGAATTGGCAAATTAGCATATTATCGAATTAGCACATTTAAAGAAATGAATAAACAGCAACAACTGGAAGAACTGTTAAAGCAACGTATCTTAGTATTGGATGGTGCTATGGGCACTATGATTCAACGGTATAAGTTGGAGGAAAACGATTTTCGCAACGAAAACCTTAAAGACCATCCCCACCCCTTAAAAGGAAATAACGACCTTTTGGCTCTTACCCGTCCTGATGTATTGGCGGCAATCCACCGCCAGTATTTAGAAGCAGGCGCAGATATATTAGAAACCAATACATTTAGCGGTACCACTATCGCACAGGCGGATTATCGTTTGGAAGATTGGGTGTATCAAATCAATTATGAGTCGGCAAAGTTAGCCCGACAAATCGCGGATGAGTTTACAGCCAAAACTCCTAACAAACCCCGTTTTGTTGCAGGCTCAATGGGGCCTACCAACCGTACCGCTTCGCTATCACCCGATGTAAACGACCCCGGATATCGCGCCGTTACATTTGATGAGTTGGTAATAGCGTTTAAAGACCAAGCCAAAGCACTTATTGAGGGTGGTGCAGATATTTTATTAGCTGAAACCATTATCGATACGCTAAATGCAAAAGCAACTCTGTTTGCCTTTGAAGAATTGTTTGAAGAACTGGGTTACCGTGTTCCGGTGATGGTATCGGGAACGATTACCGATGCCAGCGGACGCACCCTTAGCGGACAGACCACAGAAGCCTTTTTGATTTCTACTTCACACTTGCCACTGTTGAGCATTGGGCTTAATTGTGCGTTGGGAGCATCAGCATTGCGTCCGTATTTACAGGTGATGGACCAAAAGTCTGATTTCTTTGTAAGTGCACACCCCAATGCAGGATTACCCAACGAATTCGGACAATACGACCAAACCCCCGAAGACATGGCCAACCAAATTGAAGAGTTTTTGAAAGAGGGCTTGGTAAATATTGTAGGCGGTTGCTGCGGAACTACCCCTGACCACATTAAGGCAATAGCCGAAGTGGCGGCAAGGTATGAACCGAGGAAGTTAACAGTAAACAGCCATCAGCTTTCAGTATAATGCAAGATTTCAGAAACCTTAAAGTTTGGGAAAAATCGCATTTATTAGCGTTGGAAGTTTACAAGCAAACTAAAAACTATCCAAAAGAAGAACTTTATGGCATCGTATCACAAATACGCAGAGCGGCAACTTCAATACCAACAAATATCGCAGAAGGCTGTGGCAGGTTTTCTTACAAAGAAACGGCTCAGTTTATGCAGATTGCCTTTGCATCAGCCAATGAGTTAGAGTACTTATTATTGTTATCAAAAGATTTAGGATTATTACCTGAAACAGACTACAATATTTATGTTACTAATTTAGAAGAGGTGAAAAAGATGTTAAGCGCACTAATAAAGAAAATTAAAACCGACAAATAAACTGAAAGCTGATAGCTGACAACTGACAACAGAGAGCTTTATGACGAACCCAACCAAAGACTACACCCTCCGCCTTTCAGGCCTTGAGCCACTTGTAATATATGAAGGCAGCAATTTTATTAACGTGGGCGAGCGGACGAACGTTACCGGCTCGCGGATGTTTTTGCGGCTGATTAAAGAAGGAAAGTACGACGAAGCACTTACTGTGGCACGCGACCAAGTTGAAGGCGGTGCACAGATTATTGACGTAAACATGGATGAGGGGATGTTGGACGGTGTGGAGGCCATGACCAAGTTTTTGAATCTGATTGCCTCTGAGCCTGATATTGCCCGCGTGCCTGTGATGATTGACTCTTCGAAATGGGAGATTATCGAAGCAGGATTGAAGTGTGTGCAAGGTAAATGCGTAGTAAACTCCATTAGTATGAAAGGTGGAGAAGCAGAGTTTATCCGTCAGGCTAAATTGGTTAAACGTTATGGAGCGGCGGTAATTGTAATGGCATTTGACGAAGTAGGTCAGGCGGATAATTACCAGCGCCGTATAGAAATATGCGAACGTGCCTACCGCATTTTGGTGGATGTAGTGAAATTCCCTCCCGGTGATATCATTTTCGACCCTAATATATTCCCCGTTGCAACGGGTATAGAAGAACACAGGCTGAATGCCCTTGACTTCTTTAATGCTACCAAATGGATTAAAGAAAACCTGCCCGGTGCAAAAGTGAGCGGAGGTGTAAGTAACGTGTCGTTCTCGTTCAGAGGGAATGATGTAGTGCGAGAAGCCATGCACAGTGCCTTTTTGTACCACGGTATAAAGCACGGTATGGACATGGGTATTGTGAATCCGGCCCAGTTAGCTATTTACGACGAAATACCTAAAGACCTGCTTGAGTTGGTAGAAGACGTGTTGCTTGACCGCAGGGACGATGCTACCGAACGCTTGCTGGCTTTTGCCGAAACGGTGAAAGGTAAAGGCAAAGAAGCCGTGAAAGAAGACCAAGAGTGGCGTAAGGGGACTGTTGAAGAACGTTTGAGCCACGCATTGGTAAAAGGTATTATTGAGTTTATTGATGAAGATACCGAAGAAGCCCGACTAAAATATCCTCGTCCGTTGCACGTTATCGAAGGCCCCTTGATGGCCGGTATGAGTGTAGTGGGCGACTTGTTTGGTGAGGGTAAAATGTTTTTGCCGCAGGTAGTAAAAAGTGCACGTGTAATGAAAAAAGCCGTGGCATTGCTTACTCCGTATATGGAAGAAGAAAAACGCCTGAGCGGAGACCAAAGCAAAAATGCGGGTAAAATATTGATGGCCACCGTAAAAGGTGATGTACACGATATTGGTAAAAATATTGTGGGCGTGGTATTGGCCTGCAACAACTTTGAAATTATTGATTTGGGCGTAATGGTTCCGGCCGAAAAAATATTGGCCGAAGCGATTGAACATAAAGTAGACGTGATTGGCCTTAGCGGTTTGATTACCCCCTCATTGGATGAGATGGTACACGTGGCTCGCGAAATGCAACGACTTAACTTTAAAATACCCTTGCTGATAGGCGGTGCAACTACCTCAAAAATACATACGGCAGTTAAAATCGACCCTGAATACATGGGGCCGGTTGTACACGTGTTAGATGCTTCAAAATCGGTACCTGTGGCATCAGCTTTGTTGAGTGAAGACCAAAAAGAAGCGGCCCAGCGCGGACACAAAAATGAGTATGAGCAAATGCGTGAAGCCCATCGCAACCGCAAAGAAAACAAATCGTACATCAGCTTGGCCGAAGCGCGTGAAAACAAGCAACGCATCAACTGGCTGGATAGTAAAATTACCAAACCTTCGTTTTTGGGTACCCGCACGTTTACTGATTTTCCGCTAGAGAAGCTGGTGGATTATATTGATTGGACGCCGTTTTTCCAGACATGGGAGCTGCGCGGAAAATTCCCTGAGATATTTAATGATGAATACGTGGGCACTGAGGCTAAGAAGCTATATGAGGATGCCCGCAAAATGATTGACAAAGTAATTGCCGATAAATCACTGCAAGCATCTGCCATTGTTGGATTTTATCCTGCCAATACGGTAAACGATGACGATGTGGAATTGTACACCGATGATACCCGCACGCAAGTGCTTACAACCTTCCACTTTTTGCGTCAACAAAACCAAAAGGGGACTGATATAGCCAATAATTCGCTGGCGGATTATATTGCACCCAAAGAAACCGGTATTGCTGATTATATGGGCGCGTTTGCGGTTACTACCGGAAAGAGTATCGAAAAACTGGTACAACAATTTGAAAGTGACCACGACGATTACAACAGCATTTTAATAAAAGCAGTTGCCGACCGTTTTGCAGAAGCCTTTGCTGAATATATGCACGAATATGTGCGTAAAGAATTGTGGGGCTATGCTGCTGACGAAAGTTTGAGCAACGAGGACTTAATCCGCGAGAAATACCAAGGCATACGCCCAGCACCGGGTTATCCTGCCTGCCCCGACCATACCGAAAAAGGTATTTTGTGGGACTTGATGGATATTGAAAACCAAACGGGTATAAGAATTACTGAAAGCTTTGCCATGTATCCCGCTGCGGCTGTTTCGGGCTTTTACTTCTCACACCCTGATAGTAAGTATTTTGGGTTGGGCAAAATTGAAAAAGACCAAGTAGAAGATTACGCCCGCCGCAAGAACATGGACATAAAAACAGTTGAACGCTGGCTGGGACCTAATTTATCGTACGGCTTGTAAGTTTTTAGTTTACTGTTTACAGTTTTAAGTTGTTCTCGCTAAGCTTTGCGTCATTGCGAGGCTTACGTAGTTTGCCGAAGCAATCCTTAGTTTTATGTGAGTATGTTGGATTAACGCCCTTCTAAATCCTCCCTTTATAGGGAGGACTTATGCATAATGTAGAGTAAGCTGAAAATGAGAATGAATTTTATTGTTGGGATTTTACATCAAATATCCTCAAAATATTCTAGGTCAATTCTTTTTATTTGATAGGTTTCTTTGGTTGAAATACCTACATTATATTCAATCATTAGCTCTGCTAATTCCTTTCCATTGATAAGAATAATTTTTGGCTCAATGCTATTTACAAAATCATAAGCAGCTTTGGGATAATTAGAGGTTGTAATAAATATTCCTTTTTTCGATTTTTTACCCAAGAGAGAACCAGCGAAATCCCTAATTTCTTTTATCGGAACCGTGTTTTCCCATTTCTTTGCTTGTATGTAGATGGTGTCTAGGCCAAGTTTGTCTTCTTTAATAATGCCGTCAATTCCCCCATCCCCTGAACCTCCAATCACTTCTCCCGCTTCTTTTCTTGACCCGCCATAACCCATATTAATTAGTAAGTCAACAACGAGAATTTCAAAAAATGAATATGAAGAACTTTTTATTCTATCGAGAAGTTCTACTATTAATTCTTCTCTTAGTTTTGTAAAAGAATATTCCAGAAGTTCTTCAGGTGTTTTATTTACATCTGTTTCTGTAGCAACTTGTTTGTTATTTTCTTCGGGTAGCAATGATTGATACGAAACTTTCCATTGTTGAAACGCCGGTAGCTTCTCTAAAAATTTCACATCAATTCTTGTTGGCTTTGTCTTTAGAATACTCAAACCGTCTGGAGTAATTTTGAAGGTTGCTCTTTTAGAATACTCAATTAAACCTGCTTTTTTGAGATATGTGCGAGCCCACCCAATTCGGTTGTTTATCACTTTTTGACGGCCACTTGGCAAAACCTCATTGATTTCTTTATCAGTTAATTTGAATGTTTCATAAATAAGCTCTTTTATCTCATTTATTTCATGTTCTTTACCGTCATTTAAGAACTGTAAAAAAGGCAGCATGATAGTTTGGAAATCAGGTATCATATAAGATTAGAAAATTTATAATCAATTATTCACTGTAAGGCGAAGGTAATGTTTAAATTATTTCCCTAATATTATACTAGAAAAATAGTGATTAGCTAGTATTTATAGTTACAAATCGTCAGACCTGTCCACCAATTTGGGGTCAAGTTGTTTTGACACCTTTGCTCCCAGCTCGCGCAGTGTTTCGGCACGTCGTATCAGATTACCGCGGCCTTCATACAGTTTCTTCATACTGTCCTCATAGGCTCCTTGTGCCGCTTTCATTTTCTTACCTAAATCAATAAGGTCTTCGGTAAAACTCACAAACTTATCGTACAAATCACCGCCTTGTCGGGCAATCTCCAACACGTTTCGGTTTTGGTATTCCTGTTTCCAAATGCTTGATATGGTGCGCAGTGTGGCCAATAATGTGCTGGTGGTAACAATTACAATGTTTTGTTCAAAGGCATCGTTAAAAATTTCAGGGTCGGCTTGAACCGCTGCTGCAAATGCCGACTCTATGGGTACAAACATCAATACAAAATCGGGGGAGTTTATTTCGTACAACTGCTGGTAGCGTTTATCACTCAGTTGCTTAATGTGCTCACGAATGGATTTTGTATGTGCCTTCAGCCACGATTGTTGCTCTTCGGTATTTGCCGCAGATGAGAATCGTTCATACGCCGTTAGCGATACTTTTGAGTCAACAATCAAATTTTTATTATCGGGCAGTTTAATAATAACATCGGGCTGTTGGCGTCGGCCATCTTCGTTCACAAAACTTTCCTGTACGGTATATTCCTGTCCTTTGGTTAGCCCACTTTTTTCAAGTATGCGTTCCAAAATCAATTCACCCCAATTACCCTGTGTTTTGTTTTCTCCCTTCAATGCCTGGGTTAGTCGGTTGGCATCTTCACGCATCCCTTGGTTCAGTTCGGTAAGATTTCGTATTTGCTCCCCAAGTCGGCTTTGCTCCTTGCTATTTTCCATGTGGGTGTCTTCCACCTTTTTTCTAAACTCCTCCATTTTTTCTTTTAAGGGGTTTAGCACAATATCAAGGCTATCGCGGTTTTGGCGTACAAATTTTTCACTCTTTTCTTCAAAAATCTTATTGGCAAGGTTTTCAAACTCTTTGGCAAGTCGTTGTTGCAGGGTTTCAATCTCCTGCTTCTGGTTGTTCTGTTTTTCTTCAAGGTTTTGCAATTGGTTGGCCATACGGCTGTTTTCAGCGGTCAGTTGCAGGGCTTCTTTTTGGGCAATGTCAAACTGCGTTTTAATTTCAGCTACCGTGTTTTGTGCAGCAGCGGCTTGGGCTGCTACCGTTGCCTTTTCAGCAGTCAGTCGGGCAATCTCCTGCTGGCGCATATCCAACTCATCACGCCCCACCATTTGCGCCATTTTGTTTTTGCCCACTAACCAGCCAATAGCCACTCCTGCTATTAAACCTATAATTAGAAATAGTATTTCCATATTTTTGCCCGATTTTTAAGTTTTGCTACCCCGTAACACCAAAAGGCAATATTCGTACTAATTTGGGACATTTTACACTCAAAACACCCACAAAACCTACACGTGCCATTACATTTAAAGGCAGGTTACTGGCTCGCGTTGTTTGGTTGTTAATGGGTTGCCTGCATTTATTTAGGTGGAAAAAATGGCAATATCCGCCTGCGGGTTTTCACGATGACCCCTTGCATTTTACTTTTAAAGATATCCTGTTTTTTGCTTATAAATATTATTTCAGAACGTTGGAAAAGGCCGAAAAAAACTCAGGTCTTGAGGAGTATTTTCTGACGCAAGATTTTTCATTCCCTGAAAAACCGAAAGGCAGCACTACCATTACCCTAAGCGCAGGGGGTGATTTGATGCCGTATGAGTGGGTGAACCCCGCCGCAACAAAACATTTGTGGGACGAGGTTGGGGATTATTTTTTTGGGGCGGATATTGTTTTTGCTAACCTTGAAACCCCTTTTTATATCAACGAACCTGCATCGCTGTGCCCCGAAGTGATGCTGAACGATATGTACTTTAATGGCTCACCTGAATTGTATAATATTTTTAGCGGTAATGGTTTATACAAAGGATACGACGTACTAAGCACCGCCAACAATCATATGTTGGATAAGGGCGTTGCAGGACTTGAGGACACCCTTCGCTTTTTAGAGAACAAAGAAGTTGAGGCAGTTGGTTCGGCATACAGTAAAGACGATCAGGATAATTTCCCTATTGTTGAACGGGAGGGGGTGAAGGTGGCATTTTTGGCCTATACGTACAGTCTTAATAAACTGGTACCCATTGCAGGCAAAGAGTTCATGACTAATTACCTGCCGCTAAACCAACCGGGCTGTGATATTGGTTTAATTGTGCGACACGCAAAGCTGGCCAAAGAGCGCGGTGCTGATATGGTAGTATGTTCGCTGCATTGTGGCTGCGCTTATCAGGCCTATCCGGCCAATCATACAGTTGATTTGTACCACCGAGTGTTTGACGAGGCAGGAGTGGATGTGATATTGGGACACCATCCGCACAACCCGCAACCTATGGAGCAGTATCAATTTACCGACCCTTTTACTGGCGAGGATAAGTTGGGTTTTGCTGTTTACTCTTTAGGCGATTTTGTTGCGTATGATTTAAACATTTTTTGTCGCATGCCCCTACTGCTGAAATTTGAAATTACAAAATCAACTGCCCATACGTTTGTATCGGGCTTGCGGGTGTTACCTGCTTACATAGCCGGCAAACATACCGCTAACGGCCACGAATTACGCTTACTGAATTTGCAAAAACTGGCTGAAAACAATTTTAACCATCCTTTTATGGATAAAGTGCTAACCAATGAAGCAAAAATACTGCACGGCTTTTTGGGCAAACACATTATCCCCCCGCAACATCGTCGCTGGGTTGTGTAGTGTTTAGCTGCGCATTGGCATACAGGTAAAACCACCTGTTTTTACCCATGGTTTGAATTTTCTTACCCAATCTTTAAAAAAAATCAGCTTAGAGGCATTGTATATTTGTAGCAGCGTAGGTTTTACACACAATACGGACAAATGAAGGTGCTTTTTGTATGTTTAGGGAATATTTGTCGGTCGCCGATGGCCGAAGGAGTTTTTCTTGATTTAGTAAAAAAAGAAGGGTTAGAAGGTAAGGTAATTGCCGATTCAGCCGGTACATCGCGGTACCATGCCGGTAGTTTGCCCGATGCCCGTATGCGTCAAGTAGCCCGCCAAAAAGGTATTGAGCTTACACACAAAGCAAGGCAGCTTAGTTTCGGCGATTTTTATGATTTCCACTATATAGTTGCAATGGATGAAAGCAACTATGCTGATATTATTTCAGAGAAACCCGTGAACGACGATCATCGAGCAAAAATTGTGATGATGCGTGAGTTCGACCCTATCCCTGATTCTAATAATGTACCCGACCCTTACTACGGGGGCCCCGAAGGTTTTGAAAATGTGTACTCGATACTACATCGCAGCTGCGAAGTATTTTTGCAGCACTTAAAGGCTGAAATAGCCATGCGTACGGTTTAATTTATTCTCTTTAGAAAATATTTTTAATAATTCGACAGCCCGAACGGTACCATAATACCCCGCCAGCTTCGTACGTTCGTCGAAAAAATATCCTGTTAAGGGATGTCTTTTTTTTTGCTATTGGCAATTCATCATAATAGTTTATTTTGCATCATAAACTCAAATTACATCCTTACAGTGTTTAGTCTCTATTCCATCTAACATGAAAAAAATCCTTCTTGTATTCCTCTCTCTTTTTTTAATTTTTACTGCCGCCACTGCCCAAAAGAAATACCAAGGTTTACTTTGGGAAATTTCGGGTAACGGACTTACAAAGCCATCGTATTTGTACGGCACCATGCACGTAAGCAGTAAGTTGGCTTTTCATTTGGGCGATTCGTTTTTTATTGCTCTTAACAACACCGATATGGTGGCACTTGAACTTAACCCCGATACATGGGTGGATGATATGCTTGCCTACGACCCTTATGCTTTTTGGGGCGATGGTATGTTCTACTCAGGCAGGGGGGCTAACGACGGTAAAGAGAAACAACGCCGCGAAGCAATTATGGATGCCCTAAGCCGCGACCCTAGTTTGATTAACTATTATTTATATCGCAGTCAAGGATATACTGGCAATTTTGAAGAAAACACTTATTTGGACTTGTATATTTTTCAGGCAGGTAAAAAGCTGAAAAAAGAAGTTGGCGGGCTTGAAATTATGAGCGAAACCATGATGCTGACCGATGAGGCGCAGCGCAGGCAACGCGAAGAATATAAATATAAGAAAAACAAACGTAACCCCTACAGCTACGATGAAGAGTACGTAAGTTTTGAAGAAATGCTTGAAAATGCCTATCGTGCGGGCGACTTGGATGTTATCGACTCATTAAACGCAGTTGACGGTACCCCCGGATATTTGGAGTATATGCTGTATAAGCGTAACCAAAATATGGCCGACCGCATGGATAGCATTATGCGTGATGCAAAGCGCAGTTTGTTTGCCGGTATGGGTGCCGCCCACTTACCGGGCGAAAAAGGGGTGATAGAAATGCTACGCCAAAAAGGGTACACGTTACGTGCCGTAACTCGCGGCGAGCGTGACCCGAAACAAAAAGAAAAGATTGACGAAATGGTGATACAGCGCAAATTCACTACCCAAAAATCATTTGATAATTACTTTGAAGTGGATTTGCCTGGAAAGATGTATGAACTAACCGGTTTTGGCCCTACACGCAGCTATTTCCATCCTGATATGGGCAATGGCAGCTATTATACAGTAACCCGTATTAAAACCTTTAACCGTGAGTTGGAGCAAGACCCTGCTTACGTGCTAAAGGTGGTTGATAGTTTGTTGTATGAAAACGTACCGGGTAAAATACTGAAACAAAAGAAAATTGAGAAAAACGGGTACAAAGGATTTAGCATCACTACCCGTATAGCTAAGGGCGATATCCATCGTTACGAAATACTAATTGCCCCCGATGAAATTTTTGTGTTTAAGCTGGGCGGTATGGGTGAGTTTGCCAAAGGCAAAGAAGCCGACAAGTTCTTCAACTCAATAAAATTAAATATCCCTGTAAAAACCGACTGGAAGGACTTTACCACTCCTGACGGAATGTTTACCGTGCAAATGCCGCATGCGCCGTTGTTTTACGGCGATACTTCGTTGATGGGTATTTTTTACAGTACAGAACCTTATACAGCTGTTGATTTTAACAACGGTAATTTATATACGGTGCACAAAGAGTACGCCTACAGTGGTAGTTCGTTGCTTACGGCAGACTCATTGATGCTTGAAAAGCAGGTGTTTGTAAATGGTGAGCAAAAGTATTATGATGTACTTGAGCGCAACCACAGTGTTGAAGGGGATTTGGCATTTACCGATGTGCGCTACCGTGTTGACGAGAACTACAACATGCTTGCACGTTATTTTTTGCGCAACGGGTATTTTTACACCCTTTCTGTAAAGTATAAGAATGATAGTGCTGATGCCGAACGATTTATACGCTCAATAAAGTTTGCAGCTCCTCCTTCGTTTACTTATGCACTTCATGATGATACTGTAATGCATTTTACGGTTACTACGGCTGTGCAAAAAGAAGATATGGAGAAGTTGTTGCGTAAGTTTAACAACTTTAAAGAAAAGGAAAAAGCCTACCGCACCTTACGTGAGAGTCGTGCATTTATTGAAAGCACAAAATCTGAAAACTCTGTAACTGTTACCTATATACGTTACGGTAAATATGTACGCTTTAAAGACAGTGCAACTTACTGGGCTGATATTGAAAAAGCTTACAACAGAGATAGCAGTAATATTATTATTGATAAGAAATTTTACACAAAAAATGGGTTTGATGTATTTGAGATTGACTACACAGATACCGGATGCAGCTATGCTACCAAAGAGGTAAATATGCAACGCAACGGTGTTCTGTATGAAATTCGGTCGTCTTATGAGCAAAAGAAAGGGTTATCAGACTTTAGCAAAAAGTTTTTTGAAACTTTTACACCCAAAGACACCACAATTGGTGGGGATATATTTGGTAATAATGCTGAGTTGATAATGGCTGACTTGAACAGTGCCGATAGTGCCACACGCGCCGAAGCCCGAGAATATCTATCGAATGTGAAGGTGAAGCCTGAACACTTTAAACAATGGATTGTGATGGTTGATACCTTGCAACCCGAACAAGAAAAGTACTTTGAATTTAAATCGCAACTGATTGAAGAGTTGTGGGAAGTGAAAACGCCTGAGAATATTAACTACCTCAAAGGGTTGTATGAAAAAGCCGGCGATACGGTTACCTTCCAGCTATCAGTGCTGAAAACATTGTTGTATATGGAAACCGATGAGTCTTACAAAGCATTCAAAGAGCTGCTTATCAACGAAACTCCGTTGGGTAATCAATATGAAATCAGTTCATTGTTTTGGAGTATTGACGATAGTCTTGAGTTAACGGTCAAGTTGTACCCTGATATGTTAAAGCTATTTACGTTGGATGAATACAAAGAGCGGGTGATAGGTGTATTGGCCAAGTTAGTGGATAGCAATAAAGTTGCTTTGCCTGTGTATAAAGACTTTTTGCCTACGTTGATTAGCGAGGCCAAAAATGAGTTGAAGCGCCAAGCTGCCGCAGATGTAGAAAAAGATGAAGACAACAGTTACTATTCAGGCTACGGATATAATAACAGCAGTCTTTATTTAGGTAATTTGGCTACCATACTTATTAGCCAGTACGACGATAAGAATGTGAAACAGTTTTATGACAGGCTGCTGCAAATGAAAGATAATGAATTGCGCACCGAGGTGGCGTTGAAACTATTGGATAATAAACGTGCGGTGCCCGATACCCTTTGGGAAAGTATAGCCAAGAAACATGACGACCGCATCAACTTATATGAAGAGTTAGAAAATGCAAAAAGGTTATCTCTGTTCCCAGCAAAATACAGCACCCAAGACTCTATGACCAAAAGTCTTATCATACGGTCAGTTACCGGCGGTTATAACAGCAAAGAAGTGGACACCATCGTACAGCTTAGCAAACGTTATGTTGAGTTTGAAGGTGAAAAAGGCTATGTGTATTTGTATAAATATAAGTTGGCTGAAAGCGAAACATGGCGTTTGGGTATTGTGGGCATACAACCTGCTGATACTACAAAAATTAACGCTTCAAACCGTGTGTTTACCACCGGACAGAAAGTGAATGAGAAAACAACGATTGAAAAACAGTTTTCTGTGATGTTGAAAGAGGAGTTGCTGGGTATTGCTATGGGGTATGATTATGACTTTGGCGGCGATGAAGACTATGCATACGATGAAGGTGCAGAATATTACGAAGAGGAAGGCGACTATTAATAGTCCCCGAATAAAAAAGAAAGGCTCCGTCGCAGACGGGGCCTTTCTTTTTTATAAGAAAATCAGGTTGGAACAAATTACATTGCTTCGGCTTCCACTGCTTCTACTTCAGGCACCATACGCTTCAACATGTTTTCGATACCGGCTTTTAATGTAATGGTTGACGATGGGCAACCGCTGCATGAACCGCGGAGTTCCACCTTCACAATACCCTCTTCAAACGATTTAAAGGCAATCGCACCACCATCCATTTCAACAGCAGGCTTCACATACGTATCCAGCATGTTTTTAATCTTAATCACCGCCTCACTATCTTCACCGCTGGTCTCTTTTTTCTCAACAGGGTTTATAATAGTGGCACCACTTTCAAGGTATTCCTTCACAAATTCTTTCAGTTGTGGCGCAATATCATACCACTCATAGGTGCTAAGTTTGGTAACCGTAACAAAGTTATTCATAATGAATACCGCATTCACAAACGGAAATTCAAACAACTTGGTAGCAAGGGGCGAGCGTAGCGCCGATTGCCTTGTTTGAAAATCAGCACTATCGTCGGGCAAAATCATTCGGTTGGCCACAAACTTCATCGTCTCAGGATTGGGGGTAGCCTCAGTGTATATATTAATTAATTCTTTGGTCTCCATTGTGTTCTGTCTTTCTTATTTAGAATTATTCTACAAAAATAACACAAATCTTTGTTTTTAGTTCAGCAACAAATTTTATCTTTGGCACAACGTTTGTTTAAACAAACAATGTTTAAACATTAATTTGTTTTTAACTATGAACCGTAAGAACTTCTTAAAAACAGGCTTTTTATCAGCAGCAGTAATAGGGCTGGGCGGCAAAATAATGCAACTGGCCGGTAGAACCGAAGAAACGGAACATGGAACAATCGGATACAACCACTTACCTAACAAGGAGATTAAAACAATGAACACTGTATTGCACAAAGCCGAAACCCGCGGACATGCAAACCACGGCTGGCTTGACACCCACCACACATTTAGTTTTGCCAATTACATGAATCCTGATAGGATGCACTTTGGCAACCTGCGTGTGCTGAACGACGATATTGTTGACGGGGGCATGGGCTTTGGAACACACCCGCATAATAATATGGAGATTATCTCTATACCGCTTAGTGGTGATTTGGAGCACAAAGACAGCATGGGCAATGTAGCCGTGATAAAGCAAAACGATATACAGATTATGAGTGCCGGAACCGGCATTTACCACAGCGAGTACAATAAAAACACTGATAACAAGGTGAACTTTTTGCAGATATGGGTTTTCCCTAAGCAAAAAAATATTGAACCCCGCTACGACCAAATAACCCTTGTGGCTGCTGACCGTGATAATAAGCTACAGCAAATTGTATCACCCGGTAAAGACAGTGCAGGCGTTTGGATTAACCAAGATGCATGGTTTTACTTGGGTAGCTTGAAAAAAGGCTTTACAACCAACCACAAACTGAATTTGAAAGGCAACGGTATCTACGCGTTTGTAATAAACGGTAACGTAACCATTAGCGGTCAGGCTTTAAACAAGCGCGACGGTTTTGGAGTATGGGATACTGATGCAATTGATATAACTGCCGATAGCGATGCTGAATTGCTTTTGATGGAAGTACCAATGGCTATTTAATACGGATTACATTTTAACAAAAAACATTTAAAACATTAATATTTAACACAATGGCAACAACAACTTGGAACATTGACAACGCTCATAGCGAAATTCACTTTAAAGTGAAACACATGGTAATATCTACTGTTACCGGAAAATTTAATGAGTTTACTGCTTCGGCTGAAACCGAAGGTGATGACTTTACTACCGCTAAAATAAAGTTTGAAGCTAAAACTGCTTCGATTGATACCGGTGTGGCTGACCGTGATGCTCACTTGCGCAGCGATGACTTTTTTAATGCTGAGAAATACCCAGCGTTAACCTTTGAAAGCACTGAATTAGTGAAGAAAAGCGATAGCGATTATGTATTGCGCGGTAACCTTACCATCCGTGATATTACTAAACCCATTGAATTGGACGTTGATTTTGGCGGTACTACCGTTGACCCTTGGGGCTTAACCCGTGCAGGTTTTGAAATTAGCGGTAAAATTAACCGCAAAGAGTATGATTTGAAGTGGAGCGCAGTAACCGAAGCCGGTGGCCTTGTAGTGAGCGATGACGTGAAGTTGGTTTTGAACGTTGAGATGGTAAAAGCACAACCTGCAACTGCATAATTTACAGCAACACACAGTATATACGAAAGCCGGACAAGCAATTGCCCGGCTTTTTTTATTTGCTTTTATACTTCAATATTTCGTCTTCTGAAAAATATAAAATCTTAAAATCAGCATCAAATTTTACAATAATTCTTGATTTCGCTTCCATTGCCTTTCTTAGTTCAGTATCGTACCAGTTGCCAACCATTAAAAAAGACAGAGTACAGCTTTCTTCATTTTGTTCGAGCAATTTCCAGCTTGATGCTAATGCATGTACAGTTCTTGCTGTATATTTTTTATAGTAGTGTTTATTAATAAAATTATCAATTCTATCTCTGGTCAGATTGGTTTTGTCAAAAAACTTTTCAGTAATTGGAGCAAAAAAGTTTGAAGCCTCAAAAGTTTCCTCAGAGAGACTTTGTAAGTACTCATTTACTTTAGTTTTAGCTGCTATTAATACTTCTTTTTCCGAACGATTCCCAACAGAACTTGTTTTGATTGTATTTGTTTTAATTGTAAATACAACTAGAATAGCTATTAAGCTGGCGAAAAATGCATAAAAAATGTATTTACTCTGTTTTTGTTTTAGCCACTGTTCTGGAGTCAACTTTGACGAAGGGTAGATATCAAACTCATTATATATGGTATTCATTTTATCTTCATAGTTTAAGGAGCCAATAACTCCTTCAATAAACTTTAATCTTCGCCTTTTAACCCATATAACCCCCCAAACTAAGAGTACTAAAATGTAAGCAACAAAAGCCATTTCGCTTGTTGCAACAACGTCAAGGTTTTCTAGAAATGTTTTAATCATCAATTAAGCAGCAGTTTATTACCTATATGTTGAATTGTAGATTACCAATAATAGCTCTATTAAATTATAATTTGAGAGCATACTTTACAACGAAAGATAAAATAAATAGTGATGTTATTTTAAGCCTTTCTGCTATCTCTTAATACTTTAATGGCATGAAAGTAGTAGAATCTAAAATACTTATCAAACTTTACCAAGTATAAAGACTTAAGACTTACAGTTCGCTTTTGTGGGACTGAATACCAACTTTCTAGCATTTCAAAAGTCACAATGCAACTATCTTTATATTTATTAATCACTGACCAAGTATTTGGGATTGAGGCTAATGCAGGATCCTTAAAATCAGGATAGTATTCCGTTTCAATATTGTACTGTATTGCTTTTCTAGTTGTATTTTTCATTGTAAAGAATCTTTCAACATCAGGAGCAAAAAACTTTTCAGCGGCAAATGATTTATTCGTTAGGCTTAAGAAATAATCATTTGTAAAGGCTATGCCTTTTTCAATGATTTTATTATTAGTAAGCTTTTCGAAATCATTGCTTTCTGGCAATGATTGGCTGGTGCTAATCGCGAAAGAAATAATAATTGCAACGATGCTGCTTAAAAATGCTGTTAAAGTATATTTATGTTTTTTGTGTTTAAGCCATTGTTCAGGTGATTTGCTTATTGATGATGGTGTTACGTCAAGCTCATGATAAATGGTATTGACTTTGTCTTCATAATTTAATGAGTGAATTACGTTCTCAATAAATTTTAGTTTTTGCTTTTTGACAGTTACAAAAGCCCAGACTGAAAGGACAAAGATATATGCAACAAAGGCCATCGGGCTGGTAGCTACAATATCAAGGTTATCTAAAAATTCTTTTATCATATGGTTACGCAAAAGACTATCTCAAATATAATAACCTATATGATTTATTTAGCAATTAATTAATTAGTCGTTAGCTGTAACATAGTTTTCACCTCACCACGTAGGCGGTAATCCCATAAGCACTGACACACCCTTCGGCAGGCTCAGGAAATCCCTGCGCACCCCACACTGTCAAATTGAGCACAGCGAAATTTCTTATCTCAACTGTGTGAACACGAAGCTAAACACACATTTCCAATAAGATGCTTCCTTCGTCAGTAGGACAGTTGGGTAATAAACAACAAAGCCACTAAAACATTTGTGTATTAGTGGCTTTGCAGCTATAAGTAAAACAAACTATTATTCGCAGTCTTTGCCTGGCTCACAACTGGGACCGTCACCAACCATTTCAAAAGCAGGCTGTGGGTTGGCTTTTCGCCACTCTTCAAACGATTTGTTAAGGGTTTGTAAGAACACAGTGGGGTCTTGCGCACCCGATACTGCGTATTTTCTATCAAACACAAAAAACGGAACTCCGCGCACGCCTAATTGCATGGCCTCGGTTTCATCTGCGCGAACCTCGGCAGCATAAGCATCGCTTTCTAAAACAGCTTTAAGTGCTGCACTGTCAAGGCCTATTTCAATGCCTAATTGCAGCAAAACATTCAAGTCGTCCGTGTTTTTGCCTTCGGTAAAATACGACCTGAATAATAGTTCTTCGGCTTCGTCTTGCTTACCATATTGTTTAGCAAAATGGCTAAAACGGTGCGCATTAAACGAGTTAGCAACAACCGCCTTTTCAAGGTGGTATTCAAGCCCTACTTGTTTTGCCATATTGGTTACATATTCGGTCATACCTTGTGCTTCCTCAATGCTAATGCCCTTGTGTTCTGCTAAGTATTGTGTGGTACTTTTAGAAGTATCGGTCACCATATCCGGTGATAGTTCAAAACTCTTCCATTCCAATTCTATCGCATGGCTGTTAGCAAACTGCCCCATGGCAGCTTCAAACTTCCGTTTGCCTATGTAGCAAAACGGACACATTACGTCGCTCCAAATCTCTACTTTCATTTTTTTAGGTATTGTATCGGTGTTAATTTCTGATTTTACGGTACGTGCAACGGATTGCCCCCAAGCAGCGGTATTGCTTAGCAGCAATACAATGGTAGTGACAACAGTTATTTTTTTCACTTGTTTGTTGGTGGGGTAATTCAGTATCACATTACAAACTTACTTATATTTGCTATGTATTTTATAGTACTATGCTATTGTATAGCGCTATACTTTTAGTAAGTAACGATGGAACCTGAAATTGTAGTAGAAAATCCTACCCTAACTGAACAGGCATTGTGCCTGCAAATGATTTTACCCGTTAGAGATGCGCTGAATGCATTAAGCGGACACTGGAAACTACCCATCATTGTTTCGGTTTCTTTTGGACCAAAGCGGTTTAAACAAATCTCAAAAGAGGTGAGCGGCATTACGGATAAAATGCTATCGAAAGAGTTGAAAGAACTGGAGGAGAATAAGTTGGTAAAAAGGACGGTGTATGATTCATTTCCACCAAAAGTAGAATACTCAATTACCGAGCATGGTAAATCGCTAAAAAGGGTGATAAAAGAATTGTGTGAATGGGGGACTGAACACCGCAAAACGGTAATGGAGTAAGGACTACTTATCCATGTTCACTTTTTCATCAATAATGTACTCGGGTCGGTTTTTTACCTCGTCTAAAATGTTACCGATGTACTCGCCCACCACACCGATGGTAAGTAACTGTACTCCTCCAAAAAAGATAATTGTAATGATGGTGCTTGCCCAACCGGGTACAGTATAGCCGCCACCCAACTGCACATACAGCACATACACGGTAAGTATGATACCAATCAATATGCTTATAAAACCAAGGGTAAGAGACGTTTTAAGCGGCTTTTTGCTAAAGTAAAACATGGCAATACTTGCCAAATGCAGCATTTTACGAAGTGTGTACTTGGTGCTGCCGTGTTGGCGGGCATCGCGGTTATAGTGCAGTGGCATTTGCTTAAAACCCATCCAGCTGATAATGCCGCGTATGTATTTATTTTTCTCGCTAAAACCGTTAAAAGTATCAATCACCTTGCGGTCAATCAAACGGAAATCGCCGGTATCGGTATTTAAATCCATATCCGCAAGGCGGTTTAGCAAGCGGTAGAACCAACGGGCGGTTAGTTTTTTAAACCATGTTTCGCCTTTGCGTTCTTTGCGCACGCCGTAAACCACATTGCACGTATTTTGACGGTAAATAGCCACCATTTCGGTAATCAGTTCAGGAGGGTCTTGCATATCGGCATCCAGTATCACTGCCACATCCCCTTTGCAATGGGCAATACCTGCCCCCACGGCTGCCTGATGCCCGAAATTTCGTGAAAAAGAAAGCAGCTTTACCACAGGGTTTGCCGCGGAAAGCTGCTTCAAAATATCCAACGTGGCATCTTTGCTGCCATCGTTTATAAAAAGCACTTCGTAACCATTGTTCCAATCGCCTTGCATGGCGGCCAACACACGTTGGCAAGCAAGGGCTATCCCTTCCTGCTCGTTAAAGCAAGGAATAATGACCGAAACAAAGGGAGCTGCTTTCATAGATTCTTACAACGGAATATTACCGTGTTTCTTGCGAGGAAGGTTAGCTACTTTGTTTTCCAACATTTTAAAGGCCGAAATCAGCCTTTCGCGGGTTTCTTCGGGTAATATTACCTCGTCGATGAAACCCCGGGCTGCTGCACGGTAGGGGTTGGCAAACAACTCAGCATATTCGGCTTCTTTGGCTTTTAGTTGAGCCTCGTGGTCTTCGGCATCTGCTATCTCCTTTTTGAAGATAATTTCAGCCGCGCCTTTAGCACCCATTACAGCAATTTCTGCCGTTGGCCATGCAAAGTTCATATCAGCACCAATGTGTTTGCTGTTCATTACATCATAAGCACCACCGTAGGCCTTACGGGTGATAACGGTAACGCGGGGAACTGTTGCCTCGCTAAATGCGTATAGTAGTTTAGCTCCGTTGGTAATGATGGCGTTCCACTCTTGGTCGGTACCGGGAAGGAAACCGGGTACGTCTTCAAACACCAACAAAGGAATGTTGAAGCAATCACAGAAACGCACGAAACGGGCTGCTTTTTGCGATGATTTTATATCCAATACACCCGCTAAAAACGCAGGTTGATTGGCTACAATACCTATGCTGCGACCGGCTAAGCGGGCAAAACCTACAACAATATTTTCGGCAAAGTCTTTATGTACTTCAAAGAAACTGGTATCATCCACCACACCTTCAATTACCTCGCGGATATCGTAGGGTTGGTTGGCGTTTTCAGGAACGATATTTTTTAGTTGCGGCCTCGATTCATCGTGAGGAGTGTAGGGCAACATCGGAGCGTTTTCTTCACAGTTTTGAGGGACATAACTCAACAGGCGTTTCAACCCGTTAATACACTCAACCTCGTTGGCACTGGCAAAGTGAGCCACCCCTGATTTGGCCGAATGTACCGATGCACCGCCCAAGTCTTCGCTGCTCACTTCTTCGTGGGTAACGGTTTTCACTACGTTAGGACCTGTTACGAACATATAAGAGGTTTTCTCTACCATGAAAATAAAATCTGTGATAGCAGGCGAATACACTGCACCGCCGGCACAAGGCCCCATAATGGCTGATATTTGAGGGATAACCCCCGATGAAAGGGTATTGCGGTAAAATATATCGGCATAACCGCCCAATGATACCACACCTTCTTGTATACGCGCACCGCCTGAGTCGTTAAGACCGATAACAGGGGCTCCACTTTTCATGGCCAAGTCCATCACCTTGCAAATCTTCTCAGCAAAGGTTTCTGAAAGCGAACCGCCAAACACGGTAAAATCTTGCGAAAACACGTAGGTAAGCCTACCGTTTACTGTACCGTAGCCTGTTACAACACCATCGCCCAGCACTATTTGCTTATCCATACCAAAATCGGTACTGCGGTGGGTAACAAAGGCTCCTATCTCATTAAAACTGCCTTCATCAAGCAATAGGTGTATGCGCTCGCGGGCAGTAAGTTTACCTTTTTTATGCTGGTCGGCTATGCGTTTTTCGCCACCGCCCAAAAGGGCTTCTTGGCGCAGTTGCATCAGTTTTTCGCGTTTATCCATCATGGTTAGTTTAGTATTTCGGCTATTTCTTCTGAAAATTCAACGTTATGGTAAAATGTTTTTACATCATCGTCTGCATCTAGGTTGTCAATCAGTTTGGCAAACTTAGCAGCATCTTCTTTATTTATCTGTTTAAAAATTTTAGGTACGTATTGCAAGCCGCTTTTTTGCGGGGTGATGCCCAACTCATCCAGTTTTTTGCTCAACGAGCCAAAATCTTCACGGGCACAAGATGTTGACACAAACGTTTCATCCACTTCCACTTCATCAGCACCGCCGTCAATCAGTTCAAGGGTCAGGGTATCCTCGTCCATGCCTTCGGGCATGGTAAATTCAAATACGCCTTTTTGGTCGAACACAAAGTTTAATGAGCCATTGGTGGCAAGGCTGCCTTCTACTTTGTTAAAGTAGGTGCGCAGATTGGCAATGGTGCGGTTTAGGTTATCGGTAGTACATTCAATAATAATCCCTACGTTTCCGGGGCCGTATGCTTCATACATCACATCGCTAAAGCTTTCGCCGCCTGCACCGCTGGCTTTGTTAATAGCACGGTTTATGTTGTCGCTCGGTACGCTTTGTCCGCGGGCGTTTTGCATGGCCAAACGCAGACGCGGATTGCTATCAGGGTTAGGGCCGCCTACTTTGGCAGCTACGTAAATTTCTTTAACCAGCTTGGTAAACAAGGCCGAACGGCGTTTATCAGCTGCTCCCTTCTTGTGTTTTATATTGGCCCATCTGCTGTGCCCTGCCATTTTTTGCTATTCTCTTTTTTTGGTGAAGGGCAAAAATAGGTATTCTGTCTGTTTTATGGGTAGGAACGGCCATAAAACAAAAAAGCCTTGCTAAAAAAGCAAGGCTTGGTAATACTCTTGTTTATTTATTTCGACTCATAAGTTGTTATGGTGGCATAAAACACGCCATCTTCTAACTGATAAGACTCTAATACTATTTTTGATTCTGAGAATTCTAGTATTTTGTTTGTTGATTTAAGTCCTATAGCTGAAAACATATTAAGTCGCGTTTCATCTTCTGCAATTTCCCAGGTACCTATTGCTGTTAGATCCGGATCAGTAGAGTTGCATCTACTAAAGCCTTCTACACAATCATATGTTTTATCTTCATAGAATAGAAATAGATTATCTCTGCTGCAAGTATTTTCTTCGGCAAATAAATCCGTAACTTCTTTTCCGTTAATAAGTTTGGCCGGACGTATGTTTTGGGCTGTCTTTTGCCACCTTTTGTAAAGAAGCATATCTGCTTTTGATGGTGTAGCTGTAATAGTACTTTCGTCAGATTTTGAGCAGGAGAAAATGCTCATCACCATAATGCTGATGCAGGCGATAGCTAAAAGTTTTTTCATGATGTTAGTTAGCGTTTGTAATCTATAGGGCAAGTTATATTTTTTAAGTAAAAATGAATAGAGAATAATTTTTTTTTGGAAAGGTTTGTAATTGTGTTAGATAAGCAAAACAATATAAAAACCAACAATACAGCATTGGTTTCTCATTTCCGATAAACGGTATAAAACAAAAAATCCCCTACATACTATGCAGGGGATTTGTATAACTTAATTTGTTAAGCAATTACTTCTTAACAACAATTTTGTCGGTTTTCAATACTGAACCTGCTTGTAGTTGGTAGAAATAAACTCCTTCAGCAAGGTTTTCAGCGTTAAACTTAACAGTTTGTTCGCCAGCTTCTTGCATACCTTCAAAAATGTTCATTACCTCGCGGCCTGAAATGTCGAACAATTTCACAGCTACTTCTTGAGCAACAGGAAGGTTGTAGCTAATGCTGGTGTTACCTGCAGTTGGGTTAGGGTAAACATTTACTTTACCTACTTTACCGTAGTTTTCCATTGTTTCTTCAACAGATACACCAAAGCTGTTAAACCTTAGGTTATCAACAAACAAAGCAGTGTTTGGGCTAAGTTGGCTAGTTTGGGTTGGCAACAATATAAAGTTGATGAAGCATGAATCAGGGTTCCCTGTTACATTTTGCCTGTAAGCAACGTTCAAAGAAAGGTCAGTCCAGTTAGCAGCAGTTCCTTGACCCAAAGTACCAACAGTTTGGCTAACGGTATCGCCGTTGTTCTTTTTGGTAGTGATAACAATTGCTAAACCTTCTCCTTGGATTTGAGGGAAATACATAGCGGAGAAAGTAAACGATACTGGACGTTGTGTAAATGCAAATGCATTTCCATAGTTACCTAAAAAGTATTGACCTGCGTTGTTAGGATCTGGAGCATGGAAAACGCCTACAAAGTATTGACCTGCGCTAGCATTGCGGGTTACAGCACCTTGCTGGGTGTTGATGGTGATTGATTGGAATACCCTGAAGTTATTTCCGTTCCATCCATCACCCATAACGGTATCATTACCTGCTACGTTCCAAGTTTCAAAGCTGTTGTTAGGGATTTGAGCCAAAGCTGCAATGCTGCAAACAAATAGCATTACTGCTGAAAGTAAAATTTTTTTCATGACTTATGGTGTATGTAATTTAATTGTTAATTGCAAAGTAAAGACTAATGTTTAATAATACACGTTGCCTGCTACACAAAAATATTTTCTAATTCTTCTACACTAAGGGTAGAAAGAAACGTATTGTCCGTGTTTATAAGCGTTTGTGCCAACTCTAGCTTACGCTTTTGCAGGGTAAGTATTTTCTCTTCAACCGTGCCGCGGGTGATAAATTTATAGTTAAACACGTTTTTGGTTTGCCCGATGCGGTAACTGCGGTCTGTGGCTTGCCTTTCTACAGCAGGGTTCCACCATGGGTCAACTATAAATACATAATCAGCTTCGGTAAGGTTTAAACCTACCCCACCGGCTCGTAATGAGATTAGGAATACCCCTGCACTTTTATCTTTTTGGAACTTATTTACCTCCGCTTGTCGTTGCTTGGCACTGTACGTACCGTCAATATAGCAATAAGGTACGCTCTTATCATCGAGGTACTTTTTAAAAATGTGTAGCTGCTTTACAAACTGAGAGAAGATAAGCACCTTGTGGTTTTCAGCAAGTGCAATCTCCAGCTTACGGATAATCTCGTCAAACTTACCGCTGTGCCCCAAGTATTCATCGTTCACCAACAAGGGATGGTTGGCAATTTGGCGCAGCATCATTAAGCCTTTTAGTATTTGCAGTTTCGATTTATTAAGCCCAAACTCAGTTACCGATTTCAATATCTGATTACGGTATTTGGCTTTAGTAGCTTCATAAATTTGCTCCTGCTCCTCGGTCATCTCACAATAATATACTTGCTCATATTTCTCAGGCAGGTCTTTAGCTACCTGCTCTTTGGTACGGCGCAGTATAAACGGATCGATGATTTTTTGCAGGCGGTTCCGTTGCAATTCGTTCCCGTTTTTCTCAATCGGGATAACAAACTTTTCACTAAAAAAGGTGAAGTTACCCAGCAAACCCGGGTTTAGGAAGTTCATTTGCGACCACAAGTCGGTAATGGAGTTCTCAACCGGAGTACCTGTAAGCACCAGCTTGTTACGTGCTTGTAAACTGTTTACCGCCCTTGCTGTTTGCGAAGCCGGGTTTTTTATGAACTGACTTTCATCCAATATCACATAGTGAAAGTTAAAGTCTTTTAATATGTCAATATCCAACCTTACAACACCGTAGGTGGTAATTATCAAATCGTAATGCCTGAAATAAGCAATCTCACGGTTGCGGTAGGTGCCCGTATAAATAAACACCTTTAGTCCCGGTGCAAAATTCTCAGCCTCGCTTTGCCAGTTATATATCAGCGAAGTAGGCAATATAATAAGGTTGGTATGCCTGTTTTTTTGGTACGAAACAACTTTGGGCGGTAGCGAAGGCATTTCTATAGTGCCTGCATTGCCAAAAAGGTCAAGCTGGTTAAGGGCAGCAGCCTTTTTAGCCCCATCGTCAAACAACAGTGCTTGCCCTTGTGCAGCTTCGGTTTGTATGGCTTCCTCCAGCACAGGGTTTTGATCGGCAAGGTCGGCCTCCCGTTGCAGCATGGCAAGGGTTTGGACAGTCTTTCCCAAACCCATATCATCGGCAAGGCAACCCCCAAAACGGTTTTTCTGTAAAAAGTAAAACCAGTTATAGCCCTCGCGTTGGTAAGGCCTCAGCTCGCCCTTAAACCCTTCTGAAAGCGGTTCACCTTCGTGCAGGTGTTTGAAATCAAGCTTCGAAAGTTTGTCTTTCAACTCTTTACTATCGGCCGGCGATTGTAATTCATCTATCAGTTTCCAGTGATGCTTGCGTATGCGTATCCCGTCGCCGCTTTCGCTAAACTCCAGCAGGCTGCTGTATTTTTCAAACCACTCTTCGGGGATAATCGCAATCTCCCCGTTGGGCAATATGTATTCGCGTTTGCCTTGTAAAATATAGCTACGCAGTTGTATAAACTGTACTTCGTAAGTGCCAAACTTCACCACAGCCATTACATCAAACCAGTCTTTATACTCGTTTACTTGTATTGATAAGGTGCTTTGGCCAATAAAGTATTTACTGTTGTGCGTGTCTTGCTCAATTATAAACTTATTATCCTTAAGCAGTTTGCTGTACTCGTTCAGCCATTGTATGGATGCATACGGACTTTTACTACCATCAGGGCGACGCACGGTAAAGGAACAACCCTCAATCAGCTTTAAGCCTTTTGAGGCAATCAGCAGCTTTTGATGTTCTTCCCATTCCTTGGGTCGTTTCAGGCGTTTAAAGATGTAATTATCGCCTTCTTTTTCAAGTATTACTGAGATACGCTTTGTAGCGTGGTAAGGAAACTCTTGCTTGTTGTAGCGGAAATAAAGGTTCAGCCTTACTTCATCACCCCAGCCGTCGTCAATCTTTAAAACGGGTATCCCTACTAATGATTCGGTTTTTATGTCAAACCCAACGGCGTGCACGTCGAATTTCTCTACCAACGGGACTACAAACTTTTCAAAGTACTTGGCCTCGGTAGCTTTGGGTATCATAATAAACCGCTTGCTAAGGAAGGGCAGCAGTTTATTACCGTCAACGTTCTTTTCAAAATTATACAGCATACCGTTTACAAGCATCCACGCAGGGCGGGTGGTAACCATTATGCCGTCGCGCTGAGAAAACTCAACCCGTTCGTTATTGTATTTTATAGTAGGGAAGTAGCGCACTTTGTCATCGTCGCGCCTGAAATGAAACAACACCGATGCCTTTTGGGTAGCCACTTTCACCACTTTTGAGGTGGGATTACCTTCTTTGCCCAATATAAACAGCTTTTTTCCGCGCAGCATTTCAATGGCCTCGGCTACACGTTTTTCAATGTAGGGGCGTATGAAACTTTTGTTTAGCTCTTCGGTAAAGTGTTTTTTGAAAAACTCGGCGGGGCGTATGGTAGCTTGGGTATGGAATTTTTTTACAATTACCTCTTGATCCAACTCGCCCAATAAATTCACCAGCTTACGGTCGGTATCGTCTACCCCTTTCTCGTAATAATCAATAGTGGTATTAAACACCTTTTGATGGGTGAGTGTGTAATTGCCCAATGTGTTAATCTGCACCACGTGCGGCTCTATGAGCAGCCCGAGATGGGGATGATCAACAAGGGTATATACCAATTCAAAAGGTTGTGTATTTACTACTTTCAACTCCGTACTGCTTTTTTACATGCAGATTAACCGTGCAAGATAGGCCAAACAGACCTTTGGCTACAAGTATGTGGAAAACAGTTTTTAGTACCGGTTGGCAATATTGAGGCCAACTATGTAACTGTCAAGGTATTTGATAATGAACAAATGATAGGTGAAAAGAGGGGTACGGTTCAATGGCTCTTCTGAGTAGATAGGGCATGAATATCCGCTTTGCTCTACAATATTAGCATAATCATTCGGGTCAAAAAATTCATTGTAGGGTAAAAATTTCCACTGCAACCGTTGCCTGTTTTTTTGGCTGAAGCGTTTATCGGCAAAAGCATTGTTTTTTACCTTGGTATCCCACGTTTTAAATATTTTTTTAGCCTCTGCCAAACTGGGGCCTACATAAAACTCAGCAAAGTAACCGAAGGGCATCGCCAAATTTTCAGGTATAGCTTTTATATAAGCATTGCCAGCCCCTGTTATCATCACATTGGGCTTGTAGATGATTTGGTTATAAAGGTCTTTAGTGGCTTTGCCGCGTATGGGCTTTATATCGTCAAGCAGTCCTTTTTCTATTTGCTGAAACTCATTCTTCAATACGGGGTCGGCTTTTTTTGCATCGACTTTATAAGGAACAAAGCGACGGCGCACGTCTCCGTATATTTCCATATTTAGCTGCCCTGCCGAGCGGAACGAATCGGCATCAATGGTAGGGTAGGTGCCCCACATACGGATAAAAATTTCCTCCACCGTATCGCCTTCTTCATAATGGTAAGTGTATAGCAATGAGTCGCCGCGAGGGTTACGTTTTAAGCCCGAAAGACACCCCAATAAATTATAATCCATTTCTTGCAAGGCCATCAACACCGAAGCCGAATCGGGAATATTGGGTATCATGCACTCGTAATACAAGCCTTCAATGCCGCGCGAGATTATCTTTTCGTACTCAAAAAAGGCAAGGCCGAACGTAGCATCATATCGGTCTTCGTTCGCAGTATTTAGTAAGTAAATACGGTCGCGCCCTGTTTGCTGCACAAATTGCTGGTTGGCATCGTTAACCACATCGGTAATACCAATGCAGAAAAAACTATTGGGCTGGGCCTTGGCAACGGGCAACAGCGCGATAAAGAGTACTACGGTATAAAGGGTACGTAAACAGGCTTGCATTTTTTGTAATTATACAACAAAGATGCCTGAAATGGTATAAAAGTGGCCTTAGTGTGAAATAGGAATTAGTTGTTGGTGTTTAGGGATTAAAAATTAGAAGCTCTAATACGCATACGACTCGTACCACCCGAAGCCGTACGAAAGGAAGTTGTAGTTGCAATCGCACTCAATGTTATTAGTACTTTCGGTAAGCTCAATGTGGGCATACCCATATTGTGATGTATAGGGAAGTAATTTGTAATTGCCCACAACGCTTTTGCCGTTTACCGTAAGTTTATCAATATCATTCATTTTAAACAATACCGTAACGTAATAACGGTTAATGTGTTCGGTGTTCATGGTGGGCAATATTGTCTCGCCGCTATACCCCAACAAAGGTTTCAACACCACGTATGAGGGGTCGCCGCGTTGGTTATCGCACCGCGAACCTATGGTGTATTGGCACACCATTATATTGCGGCTGCTGGTTATGTACACAGGCTCTTTCAGCTCCAACTCAATAAACTTTCCTGCCTTCGTTATCTCCTTTCGCTCACCGTCCACATCCACCCACGTATTATTCTCTTTGGCCATAATACGCACCACGTATTTTTCGCGGGTATCAAAAGGCACGGCCGCAAATTGATGTCCCCAGTTTTGCACGGGTAATAATTGCTCAAACAAATGGTCGCAACTTTGGCAATAACGGGGCACATAGGCACAGGTATTACCCCCGAACACCGCCAGCTTTTTGCCGTTTACCTCTTTTATATAACTGCCGGTTAAATCCTTTTCAGACTGAACAATGTGGTACTCGCCTTTATTAAGTTTAATCGTATAGGTTTGATTTGTAGGTTGCTTATCAGAGTTTTTGTCGGTATTGCGCAACTCCACCACCGTACTGTCTTCGGTAGCCATTACCAAATATTGCGAAGGGTAACCGCGTTTTACGGCAGCATAATGCATAATATAATACTCACTACCCAATGATTTTATAGGGATAACCACCGTAGCATCGCTAGAGGCACCGCTACTGTTTTTAGCTACAATCATCACATCGGCATCAGCCTCAATGTATAGTCCTTTATTGGTGCTTTTTCCTTCTTTCGATTTAAAGGTATATCCTTCGGGGATAATAATATCAGTAACACCGCCCGCATTTACTTGGAAAGTTTGCACCCAATCCTTCTCACCGCGAGAGTCTGCCGAAACTCCTGCCAGCTTTATGGTAATGGTAGCATTTACTGATGAGGTAACGTGCAGCGAAAGTTCAAACTTATCCTTACCCATCTCGCTTTGTAAATACCCCAACCAAAAGCTGCGGCCTTTGTAAGCATCGGGGGTATTGGCTACGGCTTGTTGGGTACCCAATAAACACAGTAATACCAAGCACCCATAAAAGCAGGTATTTAAAAATTTAGCTTTGTGCAGTAAAAACACAATAAATACGTGTTAAAAAACATGCAAAATTACCTTGTGCTTTGCCGCATAAGGGTTGCACATTAATAACACTTGTGGAAAACCGCGGGTAAAATCACCCTGTTTAAAAGTATCGTTTATTTTGCAATAAGCGTTTGTAAATCAACGCCTGTTAACCCTTGCAAATCCTGTAATTGCTCGTTGGTTAGGGGATGATTGGGTATCACCTGGTAGGCTGCTAATCCTACCTTTGCAGCAGCATTAATATCACGGTCAGTATCACCGATAAGGAAGGATTTCTCAATTTCCACCCCATATTTTGCTATGGCTTTTTCAAGCATCAAACTATCGGGCTTTCTGCACAAACATTGGCTTTTGAGCGGATGGTGCGAACAGTAAAATATCTCAGTAAACGTAACGTCGTAAGGCAAAAGGGTATCCGTCAGTTTTTTATGTATAGCAAAAAGGTCGGTATACGTGTATAATTCCTTTGCAATGCCCCCTTGGTTGGTAATTACAAAAAAATTGTAGCCTGCTTTTTTAAAAACCTGCATAAAAGGAGCCACCCAATCATTCACTTCAAACTCATCGGCGTTTACAACATAGCGGCCCAGTTCGCGGTTCAGTACCCCGTCGCGGTCAAAAAATACAGCTTTCATACTTCGGCAAAAATAGTACAGTAAATGAAAAACCTGCTACCGATTACTGAGAAATAGTGAATGCAGAACCCTTTTACGACAAGGGTTTTCACTTAAACTTAGCAACCCTGTTTTACATTTAAGCTAAAAAAAGTTTAATTTGCGGCTCATAAAAATACAGCTACCAATAAGGTTTTATACACATATAAGCATTTATGGAAGATTTAAAGACAATATTAGACGGTACAAAGGCCGCGATGGACAAGTGCATTAGCCACACCGAGTCTGACTTTGCCAAAATACGTGCAGGAAAAGCCATGCCCAATATGCTGGATGGTGTGGTGGTAGATTACTACGGTGCCCCAACACAGTTGGCGCAAGCTGCAAACATTACTACCCCCGATGCCCGTACTATTATTGTGCAGCCTTGGGATAAAAGCCTGATAAGTGCTATCGAAAAAGCGATTACAGATGCCAATTTGGGCTTCAACCCCCAAAACGACGGTTCTGTGGTACGTATAGCTGTTCCGCCGCTTACTGAAGAAAGGCGTAAAGCATTGGTGAAAAATGTGAAAAACGATGCCGAGCAAGCTAAAGTAACCATTCGTAACATCCGTAAAGACAGTAACGAGCGTCTTAAAAAATCACAAAAAGACGGTATGCCCGAAGATGTGGTGAAAGACGGTGAAACTAAGGTGCAAACAATAACAGACCAATACATTAAGAAGATTGATGAGTTGATGGCTGCTAAGGAAAAAGAAATAATGACCGTGTAAGCACATTGCAAAAGCTCATTACTAAAATATTCACGCGCAAAACGCTGAAATATGTAATTATTACAATTTCGGCGTTTTTGCTTTTAGCCACCATCGGCTACTTCTCGTTACGTAATTATATACTGCAAACCGCCCTGCAAAAAGTAAAGGGCAGTGTTGAAGCCCGTACCCATCTTGTTTTTAATGTGGCGAATGCCCGTTTTGCAGGTATCAGTACAGTTGAGCTGAGTGGTATAAGCCTTGTACCGCATGGTAAAGACACGTTGTTTACCACCGATACCGTTAGGGTTTCAGTAAAACTGTTACCTGCTTTGCTGGGTAAGGTTCGCTTGGGCTACTTACAGGTGGCTAATACACAACTGTATCTTCGTAAGGATAGCTTGCAAACCAATTTTAGAGGCTTAATGAAGCCCGCTAAAAAGCAGGAAAAGCAAGAAAGTACCAATGAAGACTTTTCGCAAACGGCATTTAACTACGTAAAAACTTTACTGCGCTATTTGCCCGATGAAGTACAGGTAACCAATGCATTGTTGCGCATTAAGTACAACGATAGTTTACAGCACATTACGCTTTCATCGCTGCGTTGGGTAAACGATGATTTCAAAGCAATCATTACTCCACAGCAAGGCTTTGGTGCTGAGTGGGTAGCAGAAGGCTTTTTTGATAAACACGATATTAAAGGAGAAGTTACGCTGCACGGCCCTGAAGGGATAGATGTGTATTTGGCCGGCTTGGTAAAATCAGGCCTTGGATTTAAAAAACTTCACCTGCAAATTGATAAGCTGGACTATAAGAACAAAGCTCTTGTGTTTGAAGGCAAAGGGAATATTGACAGTTTACAGCTATACAATGCCCGATTGGCTACTGATACGGTAGTATTTGGCAAAGCAGGGGGTAACCTTGCCATGCGCATCAATCGCTCTTATGTGATTGTAGATTCAACATCGGTATTTAGTATCAACGACATTCAACTTTCAACCTTTGTACAATTTCCTATAGGGAAAGAAAAACAATACGCTTTATCGCTAAAAATGCCGTCAACCCCGTCGCAAAAGTTCTTTAACTCACTGCCCGCGGGGATGTTCAACAGCTTTGCCGGCATACAAACCAAAGGCAATCTTTCGTACCGTTTGGATTGCAGCATGGATGGCAGTATGCCCGACAGTTTGAAGTTTGAATCGGAACTGAAAAAAGAAGGCTTTGAAATTGTGAAGTACGGGGCGGAAAACTTTGCCCGCATCAACGGCTCTTTTATGCACACTGTGTACGAAGGCGGCAGCCCGTTGCGCAGCTTTATAGTAGGCCCTGAAAACCCCAACTTTACTCCGCTTGACCAACTTGGCCCGCATTTTAAGAATGCCATATTAACCAACGAAGACCCATCGTTTTTCCACCATCGCGGGTTCATTCCGCAGTCTTTCCGCGATGCGATTGTGGCCGTTTACAAAGCAGGGTTCAAATTTGTACGTGGCGGCAGCACTATTAGTATGCAGTTGGTAAAAAACGTGTATTTGGAACGTAAAAAAACCATTGCCCGCAAAGCCGAAGAAGCACTGATAGTATGGCTGATAGAAAACAACCACATCAGCAGCAAAGAGCGGATGTTTGAGGTGTACACCAACATTATTGAGTTAGCCCCCGGAGTTTATGGAATAGGGGAGGGCAGCGCCTTTTATTTTGGTAAACGCCCTGCCGACTTGACAATGGCAGAAGCCATCTACCTTTCTAACATTGTACCTCGCCCTAAAGCTTTTAAATACGGGTTTGAAAAAGACGGCACACTGAAAAACTGGCTGATTGAGAAAACCAACCTTGTGGTGCGCCGCATGGTGCAACGCGAGTGGATACCTGCTACCGATACATTGGGCTTTAACCCTCAAGTACAGTTAAAAGGCCCGGCTAAAAACTTTATTATCCCTTCGGATACAGTATTAATAAATCCTACGGATACCATCATAGAGCCGGTGGACTTATTCTAAGAGTTTTATCATTTAATAGGAATAGGGTTGAAACCCTATTCTGTTAAGATTACGCTGCGTAAACGGACTTAAGTCCAATTTATAAGCGGTGGTTTTTAACCCGTCTGTGATAATAACCTACCCTTTTTTGTAATTACTGCCTTGCATATCATCGTACAAAAAAGCGACCTTTGTGCCGTTTTCAATACACTATGAAACAACTGCTGCTATTACTTTCGTTGAGCTTTGTACTTGCTTTACAGGCACAGCAGGCAGATACCGTTTCTATTCTTAAAACCGATTCTGCACCACCTCCCAAACGATTAAAATACGATACGAATTACATTGCCAAATTTGGAAATGTGATTGCGATTGAGCCTTGGATTTCAGCCCCTGACTTTACATTCCGTTTAGAAAATAAAGACGATAGTTTAGTTTTTACGCGTAACGATTATAAACCCTACTTGAGGGCTGTTTTCGGACTTGATATTAATTATAGGGCACTTAATGTTTCTGTTGGTTTTAGAGAAAACTCATTAACTACAGAAGAGGAAACGTATGGCAAAACCCAATACCGTATTCTTAAGTTGCGGTTAAATACCACACCTTTTATATACGAGTTTTATCATAGCGATTTTAAGGGGTTTGCAGATTATAATACAGCAGGTTACGATACGACCCGACCCGCCAACGACTTTTATGTAAAACGTGCTGATATACATTTACAGTACACCAAAGCAAAAGCCATTTATATTTTCTCGCGCAGGCGTTTTTCTTACGGAGCAGCATATAGTTTCACTGAACGTCAGCTTAAAACCAAAGGCACTACGCTTGTTGTTGCTCACTTATACCGGATGAAAGCCGATGCCGATTCTGCTTTTTTCAATCCCGGTCAGCGGGAGTATTTTGGTAAATACAGCACCATGAAATACCTGGATGTAATTTCCATAGGCACCGGTCCGGGCTATGCGGCCTCGTTCGTTTACAAAAAATGGTTTTTCTCAATGGGGTTGTATTTAATAGGCGATGTACAATACCACCATGCTAAAAGTAATACCAACCAAATGATTACTGAAGGTTGGCGGGGTGCTTTGCTGGGTGATGTAATGCTCTCACTAGGCTATAATGGCAATCGGTTCTATTCCGGCTTTGTATTGCGTGGCGACCGTAACTTAGTTTCTTTATCCAACATCAATGCAAGCACATCCTTTTACTCATCGGTATTTAGCATCGGATTTAGGTTTAATCCGCCAAAAATCATTGATAACCTATACGACGCATCGCCGCTTCGGAATTTATGATGTCGGGTGTAAAACCCGATTTTATTGATAACGTGCCGAGTTTTCATCCTGCTATCAATAGCAACAGGTTTCATACCTGTTGTTCAAAACGGTTTTTCCTTTCGTCTTTTTTGTCGGGTGTAAAACCCGACTCTATTGATAACGTGCTGAATCGTTATCCTGCTATCAATAGCAACAGGTTTCATACCTGTTGTAAAATGATTTCACCTGTCGCACAATCTAATAAGATATGATGCTGTTTGTTAAGCGCCCAAAATGCTGCATTTCATCATCAAAGCCCTTACTTTTATGATGCTTCTCTTGATACCTGATGTAATTTCTTACTTTTTGAAGTTGCAAAGGGCTGACAGAGAATGCTGAGAACCCATCTTGCCACTCAAAATAATCAAGGGTTAATTGGTTTTTATTCACCCAAGAATTTGTTATTCCCTTTAAATGTTTAACAATATCACTTATCGAATGCTTAGGTTGTATGGATATTAATAAATGCACATGGTCTTCCACGCCATTAATAAAATCAATTCTAAAATCTTTCTCATTAGCTATTTCGCGCATCTTATCATACAAAGGCTTTTTAAGCTGCCTGTGTATCAAAGGTTGTCGTCTTTTGGTAGTCCATACAAGGTGTATCCAAATCGAAAAGAAGTTTTGGCTCATTAAGAATTGATATTGCAACCCATAATTAAGTAAATGGTTGTAAGATCTTTTATGAAACAGGTTTCATATCTGTTGCCCAAAAAAGCTTTTTCTTTCTTCTTTTTCGTCGGGTGTAAAACCCGACTCTATTGATAACGTGTTGAGTTTTCGTTCCGCTATCAATAGCAACAGGTTTCATACCTATTGTAAAATGATTTCACCCCATCAACAACTGGTTTTATACCTGTAGCACCATCCCAACTAATTTATCGATTGCTTACATTCGTAAACCTTATGCAACCGCAACAAGCTCCATACAACCAAACGTTTTTAACTGAACTTGAAAAGCTTAATCCTGCTCAACGGCAAGCTGTAGAAACCACCGAAGGTCCGGTACTGGTAATCGCGGGTCCTGGTACAGGCAAAACGCAAGTGCTGGCCGCACGTATAGGATACATATTACTGAATACAGATTCCCGACCTGAGAATATACTTTGCCTTACCTATACCGATGCCGGAGCACTGGCCATGCGTAACCGACTTACCAGCTTTATTGGGCCCGATGCTTACAGGGTGAAAATAGAAACCTTCCACAGTTTTTGTAATGAGGTAATACAAGAAAACCCTGACTACTTTGGCTACAGAGGACTACAGCCTGTTTCTGACCTTGAAAAGATTGAAGTATTGCAAGAATTGGTGGATAGTTTTGATGCCAAGCATCCACTGAAACGATGGACAGGCGAGGTGTATTATGAAACTAACCGCCTTGACAGGCTGTTTCAGTTGATGAAACAAGAAGACTGGACGGCTGAATTTATCGAGCAGAAAATAAAAAAGTACTTAGACGATTTGCCCTACCGCGATGAGTTTATTTACAAACGACCCAATAGCAAAAAAGGCATACAGGTAGGCGACCTGAAAACCGATAAAATAGAGCAGGAACAAAAACGGATGGAGCAATTGGCAGCCGCCGCCCGTGAGTTTGACAACTATCAGCAGTTGCTGCGCAAACGCCAGCGGTACGATTTTGCCGATATGATTTTGTGGGTATTGCAGGCATTTAAGCAACACCCCGATATGCTATATACCTATCAAGAGCGGTTTTTATACTTTTTGGTGGATGAGTTTCAGGATACCAGTGGGTCGCAAAACGAATTATTATCGTTACTGACAGATTTTTGGGATACGCCCAACGTGTTTGCCGTAGGTGATGACGACCAAGCTATTTACCGTTTTCAGGGGGCTAACGTAAAGAATATTGAAGACTTTGCCCTAAAGCACGCTGAAATGCTACAGGTAATTGTCCTTACTCAAAATTACCGTTCAGTACCCAATGTGTTAAAAGCTGCTCACAACCTAATTGGCAACAACCGCGAGCGGTTGATAAACCATGAAGGTTTTAGTTATCTGAAAAAAGAACTGGAAGCATCACATCCCGCGCTAAAAACTCTTGAAAATAAACCCGTAATAACTGCCTACGCAAATACTTATCACGAGATTGTGGACATAGCGCACCAGCTTGAAAAACTGAAAGATGAAGGTGCTGATTTGCGTGAAACAGCCATTATATACCGCAATCACCGTCAATGTGATGAACTGGTGAAATACCTTGAGGTGAAAAAAGTACCGTATTACATTAAAAAGAAAATAAACCTGCTTAATGAGCCGCTTATTTATAAGCTGATAACCATACTGCGATACATAGCCCACGAGCAACAAACCCCGCACAGCGGTGAGTATTTGTTGTTTGAGATTATGCACTTTGATTTTTTCGGTATTCCCCCCATTGAAGCGGCAAAGCTTAGTCTTGCGGTATCAAAACAAAATTATAAAGAACGCAATACTTCATTCAGAGAAGAACTATTAAACCCCGCAACAGGTAAAAAAGCCCCAACGTTGTTCGATCAGCATTTTGGTAACACAGGGATGAAACGATTGGGCGAAGACATAGATTATTGGCTCACTCAAGCCGATAACCTCACTCTTCCGCAGTTACTAGAAAAAATTATTAATAACTCAGGGGTTTTGGCAACTGTGGTGAAAAGCACCGATAAGTTTGCCCAGCTTGAGATGCTGAAAGCCTTTTTTGATTTTGTGCAGGAAGAGTTTAACCGCAAACCAACACTACATGTTGATGAGCTGATACATACCTTGGATTTAATGTATGACAACAATATTGAGCTTGCCTTTACGCGTACCTCGGGACGCACGGATGGAGTAAACCTCATCACCGCGCACTCTTCAAAAGGGTTAGAGTACGAGCAAGTTTTCTTATTGGGTTGCAACAGCAATATTTGGGATAAGGGCGGACGCAGCGGCACCTATACCTTACCCGATACTATTATTTCAGACACGGTGAGTAAAGACAGCGATACTGAAACCGAAGAAGCCCGCCGTTTATTTTTTGTAGCACTAACCCGGGCAAAAAAGCAGTTACACATCAGTTATTCATTAAAAAATTCGGCAGGAAAAGAGCTGGAACGGTCTCGTTTTGTAGCCGAAGTAGAGCATTTGACTGAGATAGAAAAACAAAGCATTACCCTACAGGATGAAGAATTATCAGGGTTTATAGAAACCATACTTCAACCGGCTGAAACCACCGAGATAAGCCTGATAGACAAGCAATACCTTGATGAATTACTCAAAAATTATTCATTAAGTGTTACACATCTTAGCAATTATTTAAGGTGTCCTGTTGCCTTCTATTTCAATAACATATTGCGCGTGCCGGCTCCGCAAAATGAATATATGGCCTTTGGTTCGGCAGTGCACAATGCCCTTGAAGAATTTTACAGAACCATGCTTGCGGATAGTGGCAAGCGTTGGCCTTCAAAAGAGCAGTTAATCAACTATTTCCGCAAGTACATGGGCATTTTGCAAAACAATTTCATTCCTGAGCAATACAAACGCCGAATGCAATATGGGATAGAAATTTTACCTGCTTACTATGATAAATATATCAATCAGTGGAATAAAATCGTTACTGTAGAAAGGGTATTCCGTAACATTTTGGTTGAGGGGGTACCGCTTAACGGTAAAATGGATAAGATTGAATTTGATGGAAGAAAGGCTACGGTAGTTGATTATAAAACAGGAAATCCGGTCAATGCAAAAGCCAAATTGAAACGACCCATTCCCCAAGCCGATTCATCAGCAAGCCCCGAAGATTTATACGGCGGGGATTATTGGCGGCAAGCAATCTTTTATAAACTGTTGATGGATAACGGCGGTAATAAAGATTGGGAAATGCTGTTTGCAGAGTTTGATTTTGTAGAACCTGATAAAAAAACAGGGGAGTACGTGAAAGAACGAATTGAAATACAAAGCGATGATATTACTGCTATTAAGCAACAAGTTAAATATGCCTACGAAGGGATTAAAAACCATAGATTTGATAAGGGTTGCGGGCAAGAAGATTGCGAGTGGTGTAATTTTATTAAGTTCAATCAAATAGGTTTAGTATAATAAAAAACAGGGTTTATATATTACTTACGGCAGAGTATGCCGTCAAACCCTCGTAATTGTTGTATCTTGCAGTAACAACAACGGTTAATGAACAATTAGTGCATGGGCAACGTTTTAATAACATAGCTGCATCTAACTATTCAGAGACCAAAAAGAATTAGCATGAAAAAGTTTATACCTATATTATTCTTGTTATTTGGACTGCTGTCTTTTAGACACGCAAACGCTACCCACGTAATGGGTAGCGACATTACCTACGAGTGCTTAGGTAATGGTCTGTATAAATTGCGATTAACAGTATATCGTGATTGTAACGGTGTGCAGTTGAGTAATACCCCCATGAACATAAAATGTGCATCAGGTTCGGGTTCAATTACTCCTAACATGACTAAAATTAGCGTGAAGGATGTAACAGGGTTAGGCTCCAATTGCCCCACCCAAAGCCGTTGCAGCGGTAGTTATGCCTACGGTATCGAAGAGCATATTTGGGAAGGTACTGTTAATCTTAACTCCCTTAACTGCTGCGAAGTAATTGTTAGCTGGGAGCAATGCTGCCGTAACAGTAACATTAGTACCGGGGCCGCCGATCAAAATTTTTACACCAGCGCAAAAATCAACAAATGTGTTACCCCTTGTAACAGTTCACCCAAATTTACATCACCTCCCGCGGCACTTATCTGCGTAGGTCAGGATTTTGTGTTTAACAACGGTGCTTCTGATACCCTTGATGTGGGCGATTCATTGTCTTATAAATTAGTTAACCCTTTAAGTGCTGAAGGAACGGCCATTGGTTACAGCGGCTCATGGAGCGCACAAAGACCCATTTCGTTCTTAGGTTTCCCTAATGCAGGTTTGGGTTTCCCTGCCGGCTTCCGTTTGGACAGTGTTACCGGAGACTTGAGTTTCCGTCCCACCAAACAAAACGAAGTAACGGTAATGGTAATTGAGGTAACCGAGTGGCGTACCATCAACGGCACACCGACGGTAGTAGGTGTAACCCGACGGGACATGCAGATTATCGTAACTCCCTGTCCTGATAATAAAGTACCCAAAATCAGCGGTCAGAGTCAAACAGCGTGTTCAGGCCAACAGGTGTGCGTAACGGTAACCACCGATGATGCGGATACCGACGATACGGTTCGTATTTCCTGGAACCGGGGTATTCCTCGGGCCACGTTCAGCAACAACAACGGCGCAACAAAACGTGCGGGCGGATCCGTATGCTGGACCCCTGCGGAGAGCGATGTGAGTAACATCCCCTATACCTTTACCATTACTGCCAAAGACGACGCATGCCCCCGTCCCGGTCAGGCCATCCGTTCGTTTAGTATTACCGTACGTGAGAGTCCTAAAGGTACTATCCAATACACAAAACTTACCTGCGGAAAAGTAGCCATTGACTATACCCCGGCTAAGAATAACTATCCGGGTTTAACCAATAGTTGGACAGTTCGCGACAGCACCGGAGCTACTATAGCTACGAGCACCAAAAAGAAAGACACCATCCGTATGCAACCGGGCAGGAACCGATTGTTTTTAACCCTTCGTACGAGCACCCCTTGTGTAAATGCGTTTGTGGATACCATCATGATAGAGCCATTTGTGCAGTTAAAACTTCCCAAAGACACGTTTAT
>CALRQL020000019.1:0-69679 GCA_943370295.1 Agrobacterium sp. 719_389
ACCCCGTTTATATGGTTTTGCTTTTGGTTTGTGCTGGTAGCCACCACATTTATTACGTATTTACTTAATGCGTGGGCGTTGCAGCACGCACCTTCAACGCTTGTAGGCTCATACATATACCTGCAACCCGTTATTGCAACCATTATAGCCCTTGCCAGCCAAAAAGACGTACTTACGTCAGAAAAGATTATATTTATCCTGTTAATATTTACGGGGGTGTATTTAGTATCCCTCACACCTAAAAAAACAATCACTGAATGATGAAATTACGCTCCATGACGGGGTTTGGCGGTGCCGAGGCAGCCAATAACCGAATAGCAGTGAAGGCCGAGTTAAAATCGCTGAACGGAAAATTTATGGACCTTAACCTGCGTATGCCCCGCAATGTGCAGAACAAAGAAATAGCCTTACGCCGCGAACTAAGCAAACGCATTGAACGCGGAACGGCTACCTTGTTCTTAAACATTGAGCGCAACGTAACAGGGGCGGATGCTCCGCTGGTAGATGGCGAAATGGCTAAAAAGCTGTTTGGTGAGATTGAACAACTGCAACAAACCCTTAATTACCAAAGCGGTAATATTTTAGATAGAGTACTGGCGTTTCCCGGTGTGATAAACACCGACGATACAGAAGAGTTGGATGAAGACGATTGGAAACTGGTGGAAGCTACCATCGACCAAGCCTTTGATGCGTTTGATGCTTTCCGTTTGCAAGAAGGGGATGCCTTGAAGCAGGATTTACAGAAGTTTGTTGAAAACATACAGAATTGCCTGCCTGAGATTGAAAAGTTTGAAGGCGAACGTATCACAGCGTTGCGCGATCGTATTTATAATCAGTTGCAAGCCACCCTTGACGATGAAAAGCTGGACAAAGACCGCTTTGAACAGGAAATGATATATTACCTTGAAAAGATTGATTTTAGCGAAGAAAAATCGAGGTTGATACAGCACTGCCGCTACTTTACCGATACCCTTGCCAAAGAACCCGGAGGTAAGAAACTGGGCTTTATCGCGCAAGAAATGGGTCGTGAAATAAATACGCTGGGTGCCAAAGCTTCTCACTTCAACATCCAACAACTGGTGGTAGTGATGAAAGACGAGCTTGAAAAGATAAAAGAGCAGGTAAACAACGTTTTGTAGGAGCCTTACCTATGTTCAGAATATAAAATTCTGTCTGTTATTTCATAGAGCGTCGAATGGTTTTAAACCATTCGACGCATATAATTTCCAAGCGGCGGACTTCATGTCCTTCGCTAAATACAGTAACTCTAATTTTCTTCTTGTTTCCGTCATAAAATAACCCTACTTTTGCACCGCAAATAAGAGTAACAACACACTATTCTTATCTCGTTAGTAAATCCTTATTTGCAATGTATAATACAAGTAAACTAAAGGGCGAAGCCCTTACTTTTGACGATGTTCTCGTTGTTCCCGGTTACTCAGAAGTACTTCCACGCGACGTAGATACCTCTACCCGCCTTACCCGCAACCTCCGCATCAATGTTCCTATCGTTTCATCAGCAATGGATACCGTTACCGAAAGCCGTTTGGCTATTGCCCTTGCGCAAGAAGGGGGTATAGGCATACTGCACAAAAACATGAGCATTGCAAGGCAGGCTGCCGAGGTTCGTAAAGTGAAGCGCAGCGAAAGCGGGATGATATTAGACCCTATCACTCTTAACTCAGAAGCTACCATTGCCGATGCGTTGCTGATAATGAAGGAGAATAAAATTGGCGGTATTCCTATCATCGACAGCGAAAACAAATTGGTAGGTATATTAACCAACCGCGATTTACGCTTTGAAAACAATACCTCACGCCCTGTGCGCGAAGTAATGACCAAAGAGGGCTTGATTACTGCCCCCGAAGGCACTACGCTTAAACAAGCTGAAAGCATTTTGCAGGAACACCGCATTGAGAAATTGCCGGTAGTAAGCAACGACGGTAAACTTACCGGACTGATTACATACAAAGATATTTTAAAGCACCGCGACCACCCCAAAGCCTGTAAAGATGCCTTGGGTCGTTTGTTGGTAGGTGCTGCGGTGGGTATTACCGCTGATACATTGGAGCGCGTTACCGCTCTTGTGAATGCCGGAGTAGATGTAGTTGTTATTGATACTGCACACGGTCATTCAAAAGGGGTGATTGACGAAGTGAAGAAAGTAAAAGCAGCCTTCCCTAAATTGGAAGTGATTGCAGGAAACATTGCTACAGGCGATGCTGCTAAAGCCTTGGCCGAAGCCGGAGTAGATGCAGTGAAAGTGGGAGTGGGCCCCGGTTCTATTTGTACCACACGTATTATCGCAGGTATAGGGATGCCTCAACTAAGTGCCATTTTTGAAGCTGCCGAAGCAGTTAAACCGTATGATATTCCCGTAATTGCTGATGGTGGTATCCGCTACAGCGGCGATTTGGTAAAGGCTCTTGTGGCCGGTGCCAGCACCATTATGGCAGGTTCGTTGTTTGCAGGGGTTGAAGAATCTCCGGGCGAAACCATTTTGTACGAAGGACGTAAGGTGAAATCGTACCGTGGTATGGGCAGTATTGAGGCGATGAAAGAAGGCAGCAAAGACCGTTACTTCCAAGATGCCGAAGAGGAAATCAGCAAACTGGTCCCCGAAGGTATTGTAGGTATTGTTCCCTTTCGCGGCACACTAAGCGAAGTTGTGTACCAATACGTTGGCGGTTTGCGTGCAGGTATGGGTTACTGCGGTGCCCGCACTGTTGAAGAATTGCAAAAAGCACAATTTGTGCGCATTACAGGTGCAGGTGTGCGCGAAAGCCACCCGCACGATATTACCATTACCAAAGAGGCTCCTAACTATAGCCGCAGGTAATTGGTTTGCAAAAGGATTATTAAAACAAAGGCCACACGCAAGTGTGGCCTTTGTTGTTTTTGGAGTCTAATGTGAGATATCTTTTAATGCCCTTTGCGGACTATTCTTTTCACAAAGGTTGAAAGGAAAATGATAATGCCTATCCAAGCACCTATTTTACCAATATAGTCGCCGTTTTGGGCATACCATGTCATATCCTGCTTCAAATAAGTAGTTCTGTTTAATTGGGCAGGTACCCACCAATTGGTGTGTTCTTCAATCTCACCCTTATAATTTATAAAAGCTGAGATACCTGTGTTTGCACTACGAGCAATATTCCGGCGCATTTCTATGGCACGCAGGCGGGCGTAGTGCAAGTGCTGGCGGTAGCCGGGTGTATTGCGCCACCATCCGTCGTTGGTAATAATGCACAGCAAATCAGCCCCCTGGTGAACGTATCTTCCCACCCAATCCCCATAAACGCTTTCGTAGCAAATAATCGGGGCAATATGCATACTATCGGCAGTAATAAATACTTCGGCATCGTCCTGTATGCCCAAACTGCCCGATGTTCCTCCCAAGTCAAAAAGCTTTTCAATTGGACGGAAAATAGACGGGTAGGGCAAAATCTCAACTCCCGGCACCAGTTTACTTTTGTGGTATATCTTCACACTATCCGTACTATCAATCAGCAAAGCTGTGTTGTATGCATCAAAATACACATCCGCGTCGCGGTATTTTCTTGCCGTAGCGGTTAACTTTTCTCCTTCTTTAAAGTGGTGTCTTGTATCAGCCCCCGTTAAAATGCTCACTTTGTGTTTGCGGCAAAACTCACGCAATTGCAGTATGGCTGATGAGTTGTTTATTTCTTCTTCCTCAATGGGTTGTGTTAGTGACGTTTCAGGAAACATTACCAACCGTGTTTTCGGGGTAACGCTCTCCTCGGCCAGTTGCAGCATAATCTGTACCTGCTCCTGCGGGGTTTTCCCGCCAAATTTATCCGTGTACGGGTCGATATTGGGTTGTATTACGCTCACGTTGGCTACATCTTGCTCGCGTGTGCCGTCGGTAGTGGTTAATGTATTTAGGATGATGTACGACGAAATCAGCGGAAACAACACAGTAACCGCAAGGTTAATCACCCGCGGGCGGGTATAACTTTGAATGAGTTTAAACACCAATATATTGGTAAGCAACACCCAAAGGCTGCCACCCAAAAATCCTGTAAACTCATACCATTGCACCATGTTGGGCAGGGTAGCAAACACATTGCCCAGCGTGAGCCAAGGCCACGATATTTGCCAGTTTAGGTGTAAATATTCAAACGCCAGCCAATAGCAGATAAAAGCAGGGTAAGCCAGTTTATCGCCAAAGACTTTACGGGTGAGGTGGAAACCTAACCACGGCAACGTCATTAGTAGTGCATTGAGAACAAATGCCGCCACCGCCGCGGGCGAAGCATGATATATCCACCACGTAGTGGCTAAGTTCCACACCAGCATGGCTACAAATACATAAAAGAAAAGCACGCGGTTTTTAAGGTTGTTTTCTTGTATTTGCTGTTGCAGCATAAACAAGGGTACAAAACCTATGAAAGCCAAAGGGGCAGTAACAAACGGCGGCCATGCCAGCCATAATAAGAGGCCGGCGGCAAGACTTAAAAACAAGTAGTTATTCGTCAGTTTCTTCATGGGTTTGCGGGGCGTTGGGTTGATAGCCTTTTCCGGCAATTACAAGTACCAGTTCACCTTTAACGGGCTTTTTGGAAAAATGTGTATGTAGTTCGGCCAATGTGCCGTTTACTGTTTCTTCGAACATTTTGGTAAGCTCCCGCGATACGGAAGCAGGTCGGTCATCACCAAAATAGGCTGCAAAATCTTTCAGGGTTTTAAGCAACCTGTATGGCGATTCGTAAAAAATCATGGTACGCTCTTCGTGTTCCAGCGCTTTCAAAGCCGTTTGGCGGCCTTTCTTTTGGGGCAGGAACCCCTCAAAACAAAAGCGGGTGGCAGGCAAGCCGCTTTTTACCAGAGCAGGTACAAACGCGGTAGCACCGGGCAAGCATTCAACTTTTACGTTGTGGCGCAGGCATTCTCGCACCAATAAAAAACCGGGGTCGCTGATAGCGGGTGTTCCCGCATCGGTTACCAAGGCCATTTTTTCGCCCGCAGCCATGCGGTGCACCAATCCCTCCAACTCGCGGTGCTCGTTGTGTTGGTGGTAAGCCTGTAGTTTAGCAGTTATACCGTAGTGTTTCAGCAGCAAGCCGCTGGTGCGGGTATCTTCTGCCAATACTACGTCAACGGTTTTTAAAATCTCCAGTGCGCGCAGGGTAATATCCTGCAAATTGCCGATGGGTGTAGGGACTAAATAAAGCAAAACAGGTGTTTGCATACCTACGCGAAGGTAGGTTTTTTGGAGGTTATGGACTTTATGTCGTTTATTAATTATTGGCGCGAGAAGGTATAGGCGGCTGTCACGGTGTTTTGCACTAAGTTCAAGTTGTTTTCTCCTTTTATAAACTCATGTCCGTAGTACAATGAGAATTTACCGTATCCCAATCCGGCTTGCGGCCTCAGAGCCCAAATACCCGAAGCAGCATTTTCGTAGCGAAGTCCCTTTATACTGCTTGTGATGTAAAAGCCTTTACCGATAAATAGGTTATTCCATACAGCTATACTGGTTGCAAAACGCTTTTCATTAAATAAACGACCTACAGAAAGGTTGCATCCATAACTTAAAGGTAGTTGTGGGGATAATACTATCAATGAAGCACCGATGAAACCGGCTTCGTTACCCGATTGCAATTCAGCAATAAGGCCTAAGAACCGAGTTTGGGCACATCTGATTGAACCTGTGCCACACTGAGGCCTGAACCACATAGATTTTGAAGAAACAAGAAGCGGCTCTGCTCTTCTTTGTGCATTTAATGCAGTTATTCCCAATAGGATTACTACTGCAAGGGTGGTTAGTTTTTTCATTAAGACCTCTTTACTTTATAACGGTAAAGAGCCTTTTTTATTAGGCTTTTTTATCGAAAAGATAATAGTGGTGTGGGGGGGTGTACCAAAAGTCATGGGGTTAAAACCCCGTGTTATCAAAATTACCTACCTGCAAAGGACTTAAGTCCTTTGCAGGTAGGTAATTACAAAAGCAGTGGATTTTAATCCGTTGCAAATACGGTTTAGCGTATCAATTTCAACAGCAATGTTTTAGCAGCAAATGTTTGCTTGCAGTACCCTATTTTTTGTTTGATTTCAGCAGGGAGGGTATCGTTTATTTCAGCATCGCTAAAACCACAACTTTTATAAAATCCCTCAAGGTGTGCAAAGGGAATGCAATACACGGTTCTCCCTTCGGGGGCTTGTTGCAGCAAGTGCATTACAATAGCTCGGGCAATGCCTTTACCGCGTTGGCTTTCATCCACATACATCCCCCCAAGTTCGTAGCTTTCGTCTGCAAGGGTTATCAGCCTTCCTACACCAAACAAGTTGTTGCCTTCTTCGGCAATGGCTACATACTCCTTCTCATATACCGAAGGTAAAAAATCAATTTGCTTATAAATATTGTTCACCCAATCCATATCGGCGGGCAGGGCCTTGCGCATTATCATTCTCTATTTTTCTTGTTCAATATCTTCAATGGCCGGCAAACTATCCGTATTATCTGTCAGCAAAAACTGATGTCTTTTTGCAAACGCCTTTTGTGCCGCAATCAAATCGTTTTGGTACTTCAAATTTTTCCGGTCAATCTCAATTGCCAGTTCTTCTAAGCGCTTTTGTTTAATGTCCAAATCATTATCAAACCCGTCAGAAGCATCAATACTGGTTATTACTTCCAGTGCTTCTTTCCAATGGAAAACATATAGTTTCCGTTCGGCCTCATAGTATTTTAGCGCAGCCATCCAAAACTCCTCATCGTTTGCATAAGGGCCTTCGGCTTTTAGTAAAGCAATAGCACTATCACAAAGACTTACACAACGTAGCCTGATTTTTTCAGCCTGCTCATATTCATAGTTTCCTACGGCAGTATTCAAATCATCCACAGCATTAATAAATGCGCTTTGCCTGCCGATTAACTTCTCGTTATAGGCGGCGGCACTTTCACCGGTTGTTTTCTTGCCGGTGCCATTACCACAGGCAGCCAGCAGCAATAGTAAGCAAGTGGTGGTTAATATTCTTATATCCATTTTCAGAGCAGGATAAATCAGTTGTGAATATAAGCGTAAAAGACAAAAATGTGTTAATTGATGATGCTTACGGAGCAACAACATTCTTTATTTCTTAGTGCAATGCAATTACCCAATCGCCTAAAATCAGCATCCCTGGGTCAGTTTTTTAAAGAAACTGTTTGGGCAACACTGATGTTTGCCCAAACAGCAAATGGTAGCTATAAATAGTGTTTATGCGCTGGCTGCTTCGGCCTCGGGGGCAATCTTTTTCACCAAGCCTTGCAATACTTTACCGGGACCCACCTCAGTAAAGTGAGTAGCACCGTCAATAACCATTGCTTGTACGCTTTGTGTCCAACGTACAGGAGCGGTTAATTGTGCCACAAGGTTTTTCTTAATCTCATCAGGATTGAAAATTGCACTTGCGGTAACGTTTTGGTATACAGGGCAAATAGGGTTGCTAAAACGGGTACTTTCAATAGCAGCCGCCAATTCTTCGCGGGCAGGTTCCATCAACGGTGAGTGGAACGCACCACCCACATTAAGTACCAATGCACGTTTGGCACCGGCTGCTTTTAGTGCTTCGCAAGCGGCGTTCACGGCTTCAACCTCGCCAGATATTACCAATTGGCCGGGGCAGTTGTAGTTAGCGGGTACTACCACGCCGTTTATCCCTGCGCAAATTTCTTCAACTTTGGCATCGTCTAATCCCAAAATGGCAGCCATTGTGCTGGGTTTAATATCACAAGCTTTTTGCATGGCAAAGGCACGTTTGGCAACCAATGCCAAACCGTCTTCAAAGCTCAATGTTCCATTAGCTACAAGGGCTGAAAATTCGCCCAATGAGTGACCGGCAACCATATCGGGTTTAAAGCTTTCGCCCAAGGTTTTTGCCAATATTACTGAGTGCAAAAAGATGGCGGGTTGGGTAACGCGGGTTTCTTTCAACGCCTCTTCGGTACCTTCAAACATTTCATCGGTAATACGGAAGCCTAATATGCCGTTGGCCTCGTTAAAAAGGTTGCGGGCTAAGTCGTTGGTCTCAAACAAATCTTTGCCCATGCCCACAAACTGTGCGCCTTGGCCGGGGAAAACGTATGCTTTTTTCATTGGTGTGAATTTGAGGGCAAAATTAGGCATTTTGTGGTATTGTGTATCATGGAGTGCCGAAGGTTTAAACTGCGGGCATTCCCGACGGGTATAAAACCCGCATCTATTGATAGGGCTTGTCTCGAATGGTTTAAAACCATTCCGGCCGCTGCGCTTTATTCTTATGCCGCAAAGGCACTAAGACACGAAGCAGATATAAATTAGGGAACTTTGTGACTTTGCGACTCCGTGGCAAAAACAAATAAAGATGCGCTTGCGCTGCGCTTTCTCAATAACGACAGGTTTTATACATGTCGCAACCAAACGTGCATCACGACGGGTATAAAACCCGCCTCTATTGATAGGGTGCACCCCGAATGGTTTAAAACCATTCGGGATGGTGTTAGCAAAAGCCCTGAATTTTATATTCAGGGTAAGTAAGTTTTAAAGGCAACAAACTGCATATTTGCCACGTTTGAAAAGGCAATGAACAGGACAAAGACCTTTTACCTGCTTATTTTTAGTTTGTTTACGGTGTGCTGCGCAGGACAAGCAGCATACAACGGTCCCTATTTGGAGGCGTTGGTAAAATACAATTACAGCAACGGTGAACAGAATGAAAACCCCGGTTGGGGCTTGGGATTTAGAATAGATACCGCCGGTCGTCGCTATGTGGTGATTGCCAACGACGGATGGCTTACCAAATCGGAGTTTTTTTATGACAGTATAACAGGTCATGTAACCCGCGAGGTATCGCTGCAACTGGCAACAGGCGTGCGGCATATTTATAATTATTTGTACGGTTGGGAAGGGGATGATACCCTGATAAGCCACCGCAGCGATTACGGACTTACCACTACCTACATCTATCAAAATAAGCTGTTACAAAGCGTTGAGAAGGTGTATTTAGGCACTGTGTGTAAGATTGTCAATCAAAAGCCTGCTGAAAAAGGCGTTGAATTGCCCGAAAATACTACCTGTTTTGAGCGTGTTACTTTTTACCGCGACCCTTCGGGGAATATTACCGGACGGAGGTTTGCCTACTACTATTCACAGTTTAATGCACTACCTGAGCGGGAGTATATCGAAAACTACCACCGAAACAAACAGGGACTTATTGATACAGTGTTTATTGGCAATGCAGGCAAAGGAATTGTGATGGCTTTTGACTATGATAAAAAGGGGCGTATGTTGCAAGCTAACCGCAAACACGAAAACGTAGAGAAGTACGAAACGTGGGTAATGAAGTACAAGTGCAACGGCTTGCTAAAAAAAGTCACTTATCGCGATTATCCTGTAAAAGAATGGGTAGATAAATACCGCTGGAAGAAGCATCACTGGAAAAAAGAATACCCTATTATCCCGCATTTGTCGAATTTTATCAGCAGCTATGAACTAAAACTGGCCGAAGATTTCTATTTTGGCTATTGAAAACTGTATATGAAAAACCTATTATTAGCATTCACTGCCGCACTGGTTTGGTCGGCTTGCAGCTATCAGGTGCAGGTATTAACCGTAAACGCTGATTTCGCTCAACAAGATACCTTACTGCGTTATAGCAACGATACGTTTGAAATAGTGTATAACATCTATGGCAAAAACGGACAACTATCGTTTATTGTGTTTAACAAATCAAATGTACCCTTGTACATAGACTGGAAGCGAAGCGCGTTTATCCGTGGTATGCAGAAGCAGGATTATTGGGACGGCGATATAATAATCAACACACAAACCACGGCCGACTATAACATTTCGTGGTTATCTGCGTATTCACAAAGAAAATACTATACCCAAGGCGTAATGACCCAACAGGAGCAGATAACTTTTATCCCGCCCCGTACAGCTGTTACAATGTCTAAATTCAATATCAGTCCTCCTATCCACGCCAAAGGCACGAATGAGAAAGTAGTAAGTAAAAGCTATAAAAAGAGGGGGACAACAAAGGTGCATGAGGTAGCATTTACCAAAGAAAACAGTCCGGTTAGTTTCAGAAACTTTTTAACGCTATCCCTTAAGCATGATTTCTCAGAGGAATTTTATGTGGATCACCAATTTTGGGTATCACAATCCATTAAAATGGCTAAAAAGCAATACGAGGGAATGTCTGTTTTGGTAGAAGATGCAGATGCTATCTATGTTGATTATGCATATCCATATCGCAAGCCCAATGTGTATTTCACATATCCTGTTGAATAAGCAAGTTACTTAATCAATACTCTTTCGGTAAGCAAACGGTCTTTGTAGCGCACCTTTACCGTGTACTCACCGGCAGGCTGGCCAACGTAATCAAACGGGTGATAAAAGTACCCTTTCTTGTTCAGCGTAACCATTTGACTACTTACAGATACCCCAGCTACGGTTTGCATTTCCACCTGCATACTGTCGCCTTCGGCGGCAGCTACCTTAGCTATCACGTGTACCTTGCCGTTTAAGTAGTTGGGGTATGCATACAACTTTTCGGTTGTTTTATCCTCCATGCGGGTTCTGGTTTTTTGCAGCTCATAGCACTCACGGTAAGCTGCAATATATCGATCGCCAAAAAACACATCCTCACTTGCATTTTGGTACACCTGATAGATAAACTCTTCAAAATTGGGAGTAAGTACCTCGCTACGGCCTACCAGCACCCGTTGTGTGCTAAGCGGCAACGGCTCTATTTGTAGCGGCAAAATGGCATCGGTAACAGGGCGGGGTACAATCCAAAACACCTTTAAGCCGGGTACATCAAAATAGCTGTGTTGCCATGTTTTCAGCATTGCTTCCGCCTCATCCTTATACAAACCAGCAGCTACCAACGCATTTTTAAAGTTGGTTTTCACCCGTTCCACCGTCAATCCTTGCACCGCTTTGGGGTACATGGTTACCATTACTCCCTTGCCCATGCTGCCAGCCCACCAAATTTCAGCAGGGCCGTTCATAGGTTTGTGGTACACCATAGCGTACATAACTTCATTGCTACTGCTATTGTTAGTAATGGCAAACAAACCATGCTCGTTAAAATAGGTTTTCATTTGCACCTCAAAATTACCAATGCCTCTATAAAACAAGTACTTTTCAGTTTGGGCAAGCGTGTCTTTTGTGGTTATCAGGTTTGATTTTGTAGCCCTCGGGCTCATCCATACAGGACTGTTTAGTGCCAGTTCGGTATATTTTTCGGCAATGCCCGGTTTTTGTAAATGTCCTGCCCACTCAATAAATCCTTCTTGCGCACCGCCTGTAAAATCAATGGGTTCAGTACATTTAGTGATACTTTCGCTACCGCCGCTGCGTTGCGGGTACCATTGGCTGATAACCCCGCCCTTAAACCCAACTTTCACTTTCACATCCATTTCTTTGGGAGAGTAAAAGTATAGCACTGGCGTTTCCATTTTCACGGTTACGTTTTTCAACTCGCAGTTTTTCGGGGTGATTATTTTGGCTTGAGAATCTGTAGCACCGCGCATATCCAAATTATATACAAAAGGAGGTAGTGCCTCTTCGTCAAGATACAACCCTGTAAGTTGTTTCCCGCCCGATGTGGTTAGCGATGTAAAAGTACCCCATTCATGCACCGTAATAATGGAATCGTTTTGGGCAAAAGCCCCCAAGAAACAAACTATTGAGAAGAAACTAAAAACCGTTTTTTTCATACCACGACAAAACCTGAGGCCGAAAGGTAGAAAATTGCAGGGTATTTTAAGAAATGACCATGATAATTTTACACTTTACGGATATGGTATAAGTTTTCATAAGTACATTTCTAGCATAACTTTTGCATGTATAGGGCGGTGCTATTACTGACTGCCAGAACATATCCACAAGTGCGTGGATAATTGGGTGCTCAAAACCCGTGCAAACCTTTGAATATTCAGCGTTTAGAGGTATTTTTACAGACTATTTTTCAATAAAAGAGATATGAGTGAAGCAGCTATGGAAAAAAAAGATTACGGTGCCGATAATATTCAGGTACTTGAAGGTTTAGAAGCGGTGCGTAAGCGCCCTTCGATGTACATTGGTGATACCGGAGTAAGAGGGTTACACCACTTAGTATATGAAGTAGTAGATAACTCTATTGATGAGGCATTAGCAGGGTATTGCAAAAACATTTTTGTAACCATACATGAAAACAACGCGATTACCGTTCTTGATGACGGCCGCGGTATCCCCACAGGCATACACACAAAAGAAAACCGCAGCGCCCTTGAGGTGGTAATGACGGTTTTGCACGCCGGTGGTAAGTTTGATAAAGACACTTACAAAGTATCGGGCGGTTTGCACGGTGTGGGTGTTAGTTGCGTAAACGCACTTAGTACTGATTTGCGTGCTACTGTTTACGACGGAAAAGGCAAAATATGGCAACAGGAGTATAAAGAAGGTAAACCACAATACGATGTAAAAGTAATTGGTGAAACGGATAAAAGGGGAACTGAAATACACTTTGTACCCGATGCCACAATTTTTAGCACTACCGAGTATAATTTTGATACGCTGAGTGCACGTATGCGTGAACTGTCTTACCTAAACAGGGGTATACGCATTACCATTAGCGATGAACGTGAAAAAGACGAAAACGGTACTGTAAAAACTGAAACCTTCTACTCTGAAGGTGGGTTAAAAGAATTTGTAGGCTACCTTGACGGTACCCGCGAAAAACTGATTCCGGAGCCGATATATGTTGAAGGTGAAAAAGCAGGTGTGCCTGTTGAAGTAGCGTTGCAATACAACAATGGATACAGCGAAAACCTGCATTCGTATGTAAACAACATTAACACCATTGAGGGCGGTACACACGTTGCGGGTTTCCGCCGTGCGCTTACCCGTACCTTAAAAGCATACGCCGATAAAGAAGGCTTGCTTAAAAACGTGAAATTTGAAATTAGCGGGGATGACTTCCGCGAAGGTTTAACCGGTGTTATCTCAGTAAAAGTGGCTGAACCTCAATTTGAAGGTCAGACCAAAACCAAACTGGGTAATAACGAAGTGATGGGAGCTGTTGACCAATGTGTGGGCGATATGCTGAACAATTACCTTGAGGAAAATCCTAAAGAAGCCCGTATTATTATTAATAAAGTGGTGTTGGCAGCTACTGCACGCCATGCGGCCCGTAAAGCCCGCGAAATGGTGCAACGTAAAGGTGCTATGAGCGGCGCAGGCTTGCCCGGTAAATTATCAGACTGTGCAGAATCAGACCCCGGAAAATGTGAGATATTTTTGGTTGAGGGTGATTCAGCAGGCGGTACAGCCAAACAAGGCCGTAACCGTAATTTCCAAGCAATTTTACCCTTGCGTGGTAAGATTTTGAACGTTGAAAAAGCCCTTGAACATAAGATTTACGAGAACGAGGAGATAAAAAATATGTTTACAGCGTTGGGCGTAACCATTGGTACTCCCGACGATGAAAAGGCACTGAATATTGAGAAGCTGCGTTATCATAAAGTGATTATTATGACGGATGCTGACGTGGACGGTAGCCACATCCGTACGCTGATATTAACCTTCTTCTTCCGCTACATGAAGGCTTTGGTTGATTTCGGGCATATTTACATTGCAACTCCACCGCTATACCTTGTGAAGAAAGGTAAAGAAGAGCGTTACTGCTGGACTGAGACCGAACGCGAAGCTGCGGTGCGCGAAATTGCCAAAGACGGTAAGCTGGAAAGCGTAAACGTGCAACGTTACAAAGGTTTGGGTGAGATGAACGCTGAACAGTTGTGGGAAACTACCATGAACCCTGAAAAACGTACCTTGAAAAGGGTTACTTTGGAAAGCGTTGCAGAGGCCGACCACATCTTTAGTATGTTGATGGGTGATGAAGTACCACCCCGCCGTGAGTTTATTGAAAGCCACGCTAAGTACGCTAAGATTGATGCCTAATTATTAGGTTATCAGAAATTAGTTAATCCGTATAAAACTAAAACCCCGTTGTTCACCAGTAGCAACGGGGTTTTTTATTTGCTTCATTTCACAAATGCCTTCGCAACCGCTTTGCCTTACGCCTGCCAAGAGTGCGGTTGACTTGTCCTGAGCTTGCCAAAGAGTACGCGGCAAAGTTCTGAACTTGCCGAAGGGTGCGGCTGCAAAGTCCTGAGCCTGTCGAAGGAGTGCGGTAGGCTAAGATTTACAATTACCAATAACTGCGTATTAACTGCAATGAAACAATACGTTGTTTACATATTGCGCTGCGCGGATGAGTCCTATTATATTGGGTTTACAACAGATGTTGAGAGACGGCTTGCCGAACACCAAAATGGCAAGTATGAACGTGGTTATACATTTAGTCGCAGACCTGTTAGGTTGTTATATTTTGAATATTACGCAACCAAGCTACAGGCTACTTTGCGTGAAAAACAGTTGAAAGGTTGGAGTAGAGCAAAAAAGCAGGCTTTGATTGCTGAGAGCTATGAGCGTTTAGAACGCTTATCAAAAAACTATACCCAATTTCTAAAACTGTAAAATCATGGAGAGCTAATTGAGTCACGCCAGCCGCACTCCTTCGACAAGCTCAGGACAGGACTGCCGCACTCATTTGTGCAAGCTCGAGACCTTGCGGTTCGCACTTGTCACTGTCATTCTGACGAATGAAGCATCTTATCCAGCTTTGTTAACACAGTTGTGATAAGGTTCTTCGCTATCGCTCAGAAAGACATTAAAGCGGTCTCTGTATCTTATCGAGAAGAGTACATTTTCTCGTAATAGTTCATATAATCACCGCTGGTAATTTCTTCCATCCATTGTTTGTTGGCAAGGTACCAATCAATGGTTTTTTCAATCCCCTCTTCAAACTGCAACGATGGCTGCCAGCTCAGTTCATTCATTATCTTGTGGGCTTCAATCGCATAACGAAGGTCGTGGCCGGCACGGTCGGTAACGTAGGTAATCAGCTTTTCAGCCGTACCTTCAGGATTGCCTTGTTTCTTATCCATCACGCGGCAAATCACCTTCACCAAGTCAATGTTTTTCCACTCATTAAAACCGCCGATGTTATAAGTTTCGCCCATTTTTCCGTGGTGAAATACCACATCAATAGCGCGGGCGTGGTCAACCACATACAGCCAATCGCGTACGTTTTCACCCTTACCGTAAATAGGCAATGGCTTATTGTTAAGAATGTTGTTAATACAAAGTGGAATCAGTTTTTCAGGAAACTGGTTAGGGCCGTAATTATTGCTGCAATTAGTAATTACAATCGGTAGTTTGTAGGTATTGTTATAGGCACGTACAAAATGGTCGCTGCTGGCTTTAGAAGCAGAGTAGGGCGATTGCGGGTCGTAGGCAGTAGTCTCGTAAAAAAATCCACCTTCATCTAACGAGCCGTACACCTCATCCGTACTAATATGGTAAAACAGTTTACCTTCCATACCATCGGCTTTCCATACATCGCGGGCAGCGTTTAACAAATTAACCGTACCAATCACGTTTGTATTCACAAAATCCAACGGATGCGTAATAGAGCGGTCAACGTGCGATTCGGCAGCCAAATGCAGTACCCCGTCAAAACGATGTTCTTCAAACAAACGTTTCATGGCTTCCCCGTCAACAATATCAGCTTTTACAAACGTGTAGTTAGGGCTGTTTTCAATATCCGTCAGGTTTTTAAGGTTGCCTGCGTAAGTAAGTTTATCAAGGTTAAAAATTTGGTAGTTAGGGTATTTGTTTACAAACAACCTCACTACGTGTGAGCCTATAAAGCCGGCACCACCGGTTATCAATATTTTTTTATCAGCCATAAAAGGTATTAATCAACAGAAATCAGTTCAACATCAAATATAAGGGTAGTATTGGGCGGTATCAAGCCCTCTTTTTTATCACCGTAACCCAATTTGGGCGGAATAATAAAACGGAATTTATCACCGGTTTTCATCAAACGTATGCCCTCATCCCAACCGGCAATCACATGTCCGTTGGCAAGAATAAATTTAAATGTATGCCCCGTAGGATACGAAGCATCAAAAACGCTGCCGTCTTCAAAATAGCCGGTATAATGCACTTCTACCGTACGCCCGTTATAGGCTTGGTCGCCTTCGGGGTTCTCGTGGGCTATTATGTATTTCAACCCGCTTTTTAACTTCACCGTATCCTTACCGATAATATTAAACGGTGGTGGTATTTTGGTTTGTTTATCATCAATAACTACTACATCGGGGGGTAATTCATCATAAGTGCCTAACACCAAAAAACGTATTTGCAGCGCGAACGGTTTAAAAGGCTGGGTAGGCAAAAACGCCTGCCAGTATTTTACCACCGTACTATCGGGTATGTTTATGCGTACATCGTCGCCCACTTTAAGTAAGCGTAGTGTGTTTATCCATGCCTGTTTCCAAGGGTCGTCAACCAATGAGATTACTTGGGCATTGCCTTGTTTGTAGGTGTTTTTAATTTCAATACCCTGTTGGTTTTTTATTACATAGTGGCAATTGGCAAATTTTTTTCCGGCAAGGCTAAGGCCAGTACCGTGTTCTTTAAAAATTACCTGTATGCCTGCACTACCGCTAATGGTATCTTGAGCAAAAAAAGGCAGGCTACTTAGCAGTAACCCAAGGGTTAGTAGTAGCCTGCCTTTTTTTAAAATCATAGTGATGATAATTATTTGCCCGGTTGGGGAACTGCGCTTTTGGGAGCAGCTTTTGAAACGTCTAACAATTCAAGCTCAACCATTACAGGGGTAAAGGGAGGTATTGCACCGCCGCCTTGGCTACCTTGGAAGTACTCAGATGCACAAACAAAACGGGCAGTGCCGCTTTTCTTCATTTTCAACATCACTTCATACATCGCAGGAGGCAACATGTTTTTGCTTAACGGGCCATTTACAGGAGGATTTTCCATGGTAAGTTCGGTAATTGCTTTACCGTCCAAATCAAAAGCGCGTACTTTCACGCTGATGTTATCACCTTCCATGGGCAAACCGCCAATACCGGCATTCTCAATCACGTAATGTACTGTACCTTCACCAATAGTTAGTTTTTGAAGGTTTTTATAGTTTTTCTTTTTTAAGAATGAAGATATCTTTTGTCCCTCTTCAGCTTTCAGTTTCTTTTCTTTGGCTTCACGCTCTTTTTGTATTTGTTCAGCAGTTTTAATGCTGTTTAACTCCATTTCAAAAATAAGGGGGGTATTAGGACCTATTGGGCCTGAACCTTCTTTACCGTAAGCAAGACTTGAGGGCACAAACAGCATCCATTTTTCGCCTACTTTTATTTTATCTACTACTTCCATCCAGCCGGCAATTGCGCCGCCTTGGCCTACAGATACTGTAAAGGCTTCTTTGCCTATGTTACTGTCAAACTCTTTACCATCTAAGAAAGTACCGCGGTAGAAAAATCCGGCCACATCACCTGTAACAGCAGTTTTTCCCGTAGTTTCTTTCATTTTCACATACATTAAGCCGCTTGGTGTACGTTGTAATTTATCTGCAACGCCGTACATTTTTGCTGCTTCTTCCAATTGCTTGGTTTCTGCTACTAATACTTTTTGGGCTTCTTCTATTTCTTTTTGTTTTTGGGCAGCTTGGTCTTTGTCAAAAGTTTCTTTGCTTTTGCTGGCAACCACAGCTACTGTAATAGTAATTTCTTCACCTGCTTTTACAAACGGAGGCATTGTGCCGCGAGCTGTTTTAGAGAAGAAAGAGTCGGCTACAACTTTAAATTGAACGCTGTCGCCACCTTTCAGCAAGGCAAGACCGCCAAACAAACATCCATCGTAAGTAGGAGGGGGCACCAGCATTTCGGTAGGGAAGGCACCGTTTTCGTAGGTGCTGTTGATTAATGAATCGGTGGCACTTTTAATTACGAAATGGAATTTTAAGTACCCGCCTTCGCCGGCTACTTCACCGGTGTCAGACTCAGTAAGGTACATGTATTTCAGACCTTCGTCAGTTGTTTTAAAACTTTTGTTACAAGCACTTGTAACAACAATAAGCAGTGCTGCAAAAAGGCCTGCAAGGGTGTTAATTTTCATGTATGCGGTTTATATTAAATATTCTTTGTAACTAACAATTGCGTTTTTAAACTTGGCTACGGTTTCGTCTAACGATAAGCCGGATTGTCCGCCGGCTGCGCTAAAGTGTCCGCCGCCCTCAAAAAATTCGCGGGCAAACTTATTGGCAGGAAAACGTCCTTTGCCCCTAAAACTCATCTTCACCAGCACAGTTCTGTCTACAACCAACACCGCCAATTCAATACCTTTAATGCTCAGGCCAAAGTTAACCAATCCTTCGGTATCACCCGTTTTTATGTTGTATTGTTTTAACTCGTCGGCAGTCACGGTTATTAATACGGTGTTTAATCCCTCCAGCACTTCCATTTTGTTGCTGAGAATGTAGCCAACAAATTGCCAACGCGATGCCGTGAAACTATCAAAAATGTGATTGTGTATTTTCCAATGTTCAACACCGGTTTCCAACAATTCAGCCGCAATGCGGTGGGTGTTTGGTTTTACGCTATCAAAACGGAACGAGCCTGTATCAGTCATTATCCCTGCATAAAGGCATCCGGCAATGTCTTTGTCTACATATTCTTTACCGCCAAAATCAACAATAAAGCGGTATATCAACTCAGCGGTAGAGCTGGCAGTAGTGTCCCAAAGGTCAATATCTTCAAAACCTTCTTTTTCAAGATGGTGATCAATCAATACTTTTACAGCTTTGCTTTCTCGCACATCGTTTCCAAACTCGTTGATACGTTTTAACGCATTAAAATCAAGGCAAAATATGATATCAGCGTTCAGCGCAAAATCGCGGCATTTTTCAGGATGAAACTCGTGCACAAAAACTTTCTCTTCGCCCGGCATCCAGTTTAAAAACGAAGGATAATCCGTAGGAGAGATGACTGTTGTAAAGTACCCCAGTTTTTTAAAAAAGTTATACAAGGCCAGCGAAGAGCCTAATGCGTCAGCATCGGGTTTGTGGTGGGTGGTGATAACAATGCGCGGCGAGCGCGTTTTTTCTAGTATTTCTTTAACCCTCGATGCGGCGTTCACGTAATTTTAAATTTGGCGCAAATGTCGCTAAAATGAAGATTAAATCATAATTTCGCGCAAAATTTAAGAAGAATGGCTACCAACCTGACATTTACCATGATTAAGCCCGATGCCGTTAAGAACGGGCATATTGGCAACATTTTAAACAAGATTACCGAAGCAGGCTTTGCCATCAAAGCCATGAAGTACACCTATCTTACCCCTGAAAGGGCCGGTCAATTTTACGAGGTGCATAAAGAACGCTCTTTTTACAAAGAGTTGGTTGATTTTATGAGCAGCGGACCTATTGTGGCTGCTATTTTGGAAAAAGACAATGCTGTAGAAGATTTCCGTAAGCTTATTGGCGCTACCGATCCTCAAAAAGCTGAACCCGGTACTATCCGTAACCTGTATGCAAAAAGCATTGATGCTAATGCAATACACGGCAGCGATAGCGACGAAAATGCTGCAATTGAAGGTAATTTCTTCTTCTCACAATTTGAGAGGTTTTAATTAAAACATCACCTTTGTTTAAAATACTAAGCACCTCAAAAGGGCGCTTTTTTATTTTACCCCGCCCACTCCTAAAAGCAAGGGAACTTCACAAAGTCTCACACTTTTAATACAACGGGTTCATCGTTGGGCAAAAGTCCCCTTTTAGGGGATTTAGGGGTTCTACTTCACCCGAATTTTAGAAATTTGCCGACATCCCCAACCCCGCCCTCTCCTAAAGGCGAGGGAATTGCAAAACGTCATACCTTTTAACCATTTTGGGTTTGTCGTTGGGCAAAAGTCCCCTTTTAGGGGATTTAGGGGTCCTACCTCACCCAAATTGCAGGAAAGCATCGACTTCCCCAACCCCGCCCTCTCCTAAAAGCAAGGGAACTTCACAAAGTTGTACGTTTTAATACTACGGGTTCATCGTTGAGCAAAAGTCCCCTTTTAGGGGATTTAGGGGTTCTACCTCACCCAAATTGCAGAAAAGCAAAGACTTTCCTAACCCCGCCCTCATCTAAAGGCGAGGGAATTGCAAAACGTCATACCTTTTAACCATTTTGGGTTTATCGTTGGGCAAAAGTCCCCTTTTAGGGGATTTAGGGGTAGCGCTGCTTCAACTCCAAACCAATCTTATACAAAACCCCAACGAGATTATTCTCTACCTCGTAATTAGTAAATCGAATAACTTTAATCCCCAATTGTTCCAACTCATAGGTTCTACACCCATCGTGCTCCTTTACAGATTCAATCGAATGTACACCGCCATCCAGTTCAACAACTAACTTCGCTTTATGACAATAAAAGTCAGCAATAAAATTTTTAATTGGGTGTTGAGCTTTAAATCTTACCCCCAGTTTATTATTCCTGACCTCTTCCCACAACTTCAATTCTGAAGGAGTCATACATAGGCGTAGCCTTTTTGCACGTTCAAATATTACAGGTGAAGCCCCATAAAACATCGTTCGATTATCCATACACCTTAATATGTTAGTGTAACTGAAAGTAAACAGAGTCCGAAAGTCACCCGTCATTGGTCAAAAGTCCACTTTTAGGGGATTTAGGGGTTCGACCTCACCCGAATTGCAGAAAAGCAAAGACTTTCCCATCCCCGCCCTCTCCTAAAGACGAGGGAATTGCAAAACGTCATACCTTTTAATCATATTGGGTTTGTCATTGGGCAAAAGACCCCTTTTAGGGGATTTAGGGGTTCGACCTTTTTGCTTATTTTCGCGGTTTATTACGAAACAACACGCGCGAAATGAGCAACTATAACCCGCAAGAGATTGAGAAAAAGTGGCAAAAACATTGGAAAGACACCCAAGCCTATAAGGTGGCAAACAGCAGTACTAAGCCCAAATACTATGTGCTCGATATGTTTCCTTACCCATCAGGTGCAGGGCTGCACGTGGGGCATCCATTGGGGTATATAGCCAGCGATATCGTTGCACGTTACAAACGTCATAAAGGCTTCAATGTGCTGCACCCTATGGGTTTTGATGCATTTGGATTACCTGCCGAGCAGTACGCCATACAAACCGGCCAACACCCTGCCGTTACTACAGCGCAAAACATTGCCCGCTACAAAGAGCAATTAGATAACATAGGTTTTGGGTACGATTGGGATCGCGAGGTACAAACCTGCGACCCCGAATATTACAAATGGACGCAATGGATTTTTTGCCAACTATTTAACAGTTGGTACGATAAAACCGCCGACAAAGCCCGTTCGATTAATGAATTGACGGATATTTTCAGCAAAGAGGGAAACACTACTGTAAATGCTCACGGCGACGAAACACCAGCATTTACGGCTGCCGAGTGGAACGCAAAAAGCGAAGAAGAGCAGCAACAAACCTTGCTAAACTACCGCCTTGCCTACCTTGCCAACAGCATGGTGAACTGGTGTCCCGAGTTGGGCACAGTACTGGCCAACGAAGAAGTAAAAGACGGTCTTAGCGAGCGCGGCGGCTACCCCGTATTTAGGGTAAATATGCGCCAATGGTTTTTGCGCATTACTGCCTATGCCGACCGTTTGCTAAACGATTTGGAGGGTATAGACTGGACTGAAGCCCTGAAGGAACAACAACGCAACTGGATTGGCCGCAGTGAGGGGGCAAGCATTGTGTTTGACGTTCAAGGTCATAACGATAAGATAGAAGTTTTCTCTACCCGTCCTGATACTATTTACGGGGCTACCTTTATGGTATTGGCACCTGAGCACGAGTTAGTGCCCATGATTACTACCGAAGCCCAAAAAGCAGAGGTAGAAAAATACATTGACTATGCAGGCAAGCGCAGCGAGCGCGACCGTATGAGTGAGGTAAAAGCCGTTACCGGTTGCTTTACGGGGGCGTACGCCACCAACCCAAAGACAGGCCAACCTATCCCTATTTGGATTGCCGATTATGTATTGGCAGGTTACGGCACAGGCGCAGTAATGGCCGTACCCGGCCACGATAGCCGCGATTATGCGTTTGCTAAACAATTCGGGCTACCCATTGTGCAGGTAGTAACCGATAAAAACAACACAGTGAGCATTGAAACCGAAAGTTTTGATGCCAAAGACGGAGTTCTGATAAACTCTGATATTTTAAACGGTCTTAGCGTTACCGAGGCTAAAAAAACCATCATAGCCAAGTTAGAAGCAATGGGCATTGGTAAAGGTAAAGTAAACTACCGCTTGCGCGATGCAGGGTTTAGCCGCCAACGCTATTGGGGCGAGCCTTTCCCCATAGTGTACCGAAACGGCTTGCCTTATTTGGTAGATGAAAGCGAACTACCTGTTACCCTGCCCGAAGTAGAATCGTACAAACCAACAGGCGACGGGAACTCACCGCTGGCAGCATTGGAACATTGGGTAAACACCCCCAACGGACAACGCGAAACCAACACCATGCCCGGCTGGGCGGGTAGCAGCTGGTATTTTTTGCGCTACATGGATAATAAGAACCCCAACCAGTTGGCCGGCCAAGAAGCGATTAACTACTGGCAAAACGTGGATTTGTACTTAGGCGGTAGCGAACACGCCACCGGTCACTTGTTGTACGTGCGTTTTTGGACGAAGTTTTTGTACGACATAGGCAAAATACCCGTTACCGAACCTGCCAAAAAGCTGATTAATCAGGGAATGATACAAGGGGTAAGTGCTTTTGTTTATAGATTCACCTTTAGCCGAAATGTCGAAAAGACTTTCGAAGCAGAAAAAAGAAAAAGTCCCGTAATAATCTTTTCACATGATAGAATGAAAAGAATTATGGATAATAATACTCTTACACAAGAAGACAAATTGGATTTGACTAATATTATTAGAAAATATTCAAACTCCAATATAGAAATAACGGCTTTCTCCTTTCAACAGATTAGAGTAGACATTAAGTTCACTTCAAATAATTTTTTGACAGATATTGAAGGTCTAAAAGATTGGCAGCATCCATTTGATGTTGCAGAATTTATTTTCGAGAAAGATGGGACATTTATTTGTGGGTCTGAAGTTGAAAAAATGTCTAAGTCTAAGTGGAATGTGGTAAACCCCGATGATATGGTAGCCAAATACGGGGCGGATACCTTGCGCTTGTACGAAATGTTTTTGGGGCCTTTGGAGCAAAGCAAACCTTGGAATACCAACGGCATTGAAGGTGTGTACCGCTTTTTGGGGAAATTTTGGAGGTTATACAACATCAGCGAGGACGGCAAAGCCCAACTGAGCGAAGACGTAGCTACCAAAGAAGAACTGAAAGTATTGCACAAAACCATCAAAAAAACCGCTGAGGATATCGAAGGATTTTCGTTCAACACCACCGTTAGTGCCTTTATGATTTGCGCCAACGAGCTTAGCCAGTTGAAGTGCAACAAACGCCAAATCTTAGAACCCTTGTTGGTGTGTATATCGCCTTACGCTCCCCATATAGCCGAAGAACTATGGGCAGCCTGTGGCAATACTAACAGCATTTTGGATGTTGAATTCCCGGCGTTTAACCCTGAATATTTGGTAGAGAACGTGTTTAGCTATCCTGTTTCCATCAACGGTAAAACCCGTGAGCAAATAGAGTTTCCATTGGATGCCGACGAAGAAACTATTAAAGCAGGTGTACTTGCCAACGAAACCGTCCAAAAATGGATGGAAGGCAAGCCCACCAAGAAATTCATCCTTGTTAAAGGACGAATTATTAATGTGGTTGTATAGAGAAGTTTTAAGTTTTCTGTTTGCAGTTTTTGAGAGCCTCACGCGCAGCTTCCCCCTATCAAGGTGGGAATACAAGGGGGTGTCAGTCATGCTGAACTTGTTTCAGCATCGTACTTACTATTCACAAAAAATACTGATGAGTTCCCGAGACAAGCTCGGGATGACAGCGATAATCCTCCTCCTGAATCCTCCTCTCCAGGAGGACATTAGGATGTAGACTTACTTCACAATCTTTACAAATATTTATATTCGTTCGAAGTTCAATATCCCCCGCATGGGGGGTAGGGGGAGGAAAGTATTGCGAAAACAGTCCTGCTGAACTTGTTTCAGCACCATACTCACTTTTCACGAGAAATACCAATGCTCTCCCGAAACTAGTTCGGGATGACGACGATATTCCTCCTCCTAAATCCTCCTCTCAAGGAGGACAATGGAAATACTACCCTATTTCAAAATATCTTCAAGCACTCAAAGTCACTCGGCGTTCAATGTCCCCCGCAGGCGGGGGTAGGGGGTGGAAAGTCATGCTAAAACGGTCATTCTAAACTCGTTTCGGCATCGCAATAGCCGTTCACTTTTAATACCAATGCGATCCCGAAGCTAGTTCGGGAGGACTGGTGCTGAACGAAATAAAAAAGGGGAGTTGTTTAGTAAACAACTCCCCTTTTTAGTTTCTATTAAACTGGTACTACAATACGTTGCGCCAGTTTATTTCTTTTGAAAGTATCTCTTTCAACTTCGCAATAGGCACGCGCTCTTGTTGCATAGTATCACGGTAGCGGATGGTTACCTGCTCATCCTGCAAACTGTCGTGGTCAACAGTGATACAGAAAGGAGTACCAATCGCATCGTGGCGACGGTAACGTTTACCAATCGCGTCTTTCTCTTCGTAAAAACAATCAAAATCAAACTTCAAGTCGTCCATTATCTGGCGAGCCTTTTCAGGCAACCCGTCTTTTTTAAGCAAGGGGAAAATCGCCAATTTAATAGGAGCCAATATTGCAGGCAACCTTAATACGGTGCGTACATCTGTTTTTCCGTCAGCAGTAGGTACTTCTTCCTCGTGGTAGGCATTGCACATGGTTAGCAAAAACAAACGGTCAAGACCTATACTGGTTTCTACCACATAAGGGATGTAATTACCGTAAGCCTTGCCGTTCTCGTCCAATTCAGCATCAAAATACTGCATCTTTTTGCCGCTTGCATCTTGGTGCTGTTTCAAGTCAAAATCAGTGCGGCTGTGTATTCCTTCTACTTCTTTAAAACCAAAGGGGAATTCGTACTCAATATCCACGGCTGCATTTGCATAGTGTGCCAATTTAGTATGCTCGTGAAAACGGTATTTATTGTCAGGCGTACCTAACGCTTTATGCCATTTAAGACGGGCTTCTTTCCAGTATTCAAACCATTGCATTTCAGTACCGGGGCGAACAAAGAATTGCATTTCCATTTGTTCAAACTCGCGCATACGCATAATAAACTGGCGTGCAATAATCTCGTTACGGAATGCCTTACCCACCTGTGCAATACCAAAGGGTATCTTCATACGGCCGGTTTTCTGCACGTTCAAAAAGTTTACAAAAATACCCTGTGCAGTTTCGGGGCGCAGGTACACCGTATCGGCTTCATCGGCTACGCTGCCCATTTGGGTGCTGTACATCAGGTTAAACTGGCGCACATCCGTCCAGTTGCGTGTTCCGCTAACAGGGCAAGCAATTTCATATTCAATAATCAAATCACGCAAGGCTGAAAGGTCTTCACGTTTTAAGGCAAAGTCCATAGCAAACTGCAAGCGCATAGCTTTTTCGGTTTTGCCTTCCTTCATATACTTTTCAATGCGATCTTCAAGCAATTGGTCGGCACGGTAGCGTTTTTTGCTGTCCTTGTTATCAATCATAGGGTCGCTAAAACCGTCAACATGCCCGCTGGCCTTCCAAACTTTGGGATGCATAAAAATAGCGGCATCAATACCCACAATATTTTCGTGCATTTGCACCATGGCTTTCCACCAATATTCACGCAAGTTGCGCTTCAAGGCTACCCCGTTTTGTCCGTAATCATACACGGCTCCCAAGCCGTCGTATATCTCGCTTGATGGGAAAACAAACCCGTATTCTTTACAATGCGATACTACTTTCTTAAAAATATCTTCTTGGTTACTCATACTAATTATGCGGTATTGTCCTATTTTTGCTCCGCGCAAAGCTACTTATAATCAAAAAGCGCAAAAAGTTTTTCTTTTGTAAAGTTAAATAGTATATTTGCGACCCCATAAAAAAGAGATAGTTACAATACAATGGCAAATCATAAATCGGCACAGAAACGTATAAGGGCCAACGCAGCCAAGAGACTAAGGAACCGTTACCAAGCAAAAAGCACCCGTACGGTTATAAAAAACATACGTAAAAGCAAAACCCGCAATGAAGCGGCAAGTCTTTTAGACAAGGTGTATAGCATGCTTGATAAATTGGCTAAGAAAAACATTATCCATAAAAACAAAGCTGCTAACCAAAAATCGAAACTTACTCGCTTTACAGCGCAACTTCCTGCTTAATTTTTAAGTAGCGAATAGGATATTTTAAGCCCGCATTGCGGGCTTTTTTTGTTTTGTGCCTATGGAAACGGATTGAAACCCGTTGTTGGCAAAATTACAAGCGGTTGCAATTTTTAAATAGAGACGGACTTTAGCCCATCTATAAAAAGATAATTATCCCCCCTCTTTCGCACATATTGTTTTAGATATTACTTTGCCTTTTGGCTATCTTTGCAAACTTTTTATAATCAGATATGCTTACAGTTTCTAATGTTTCCCTACGCTATGGCAAACGGGTGTTGTTTGATGAGGTAAATGTGAAATTTACCCCCGGCAATTGCTACGGTGTTATTGGTGCCAACGGGGCGGGGAAATCAACTTTTATTAAAATTCTTTCGGGCGAGGTTGACCCTAATACAGGTAGTATTTCTATGCTGCCCGGTATGCGCATGAGCGTATTGAAGCAAAACCACTTTGAGTTTGACGAATACACAGTTTTGAATGCTGTGATTGTGGGTAACCGCAAGTTGTGGGACATTATGCAGGAAAAAGACACCCTGTATGCTAAGCCTGATTTTAGCGATGCCGACGGGCACCGTGCCAGCGAACTTGAAAGCGAGTTTGCCGAAATGAACGGCTGGATGGCCGAAAGTGATGCGGCTGAATTGCTCAGCAACTTGGGCATTGGCGAAGAAATGCACTACCGCCAAATGAACGAATTGAGCGGTAACCAAAAGGTGCGCGTACTATTGGCGCAAGCGCTGTTTGGCAACCCTGATATTTTGCTGCTGGATGAACCTACCAACGATTTGGATATTGAAACTATCAATTGGTTGGAGGACTTTTTAGCGGATTTTAAAAACATAGTGATTGTTGTTTCGCACGACAGGCACTTTTTAGATACTGTGTGTACCCACATTGTAGATATTGATTTTAACAAACTACAGATATATACCGGTAACTATACGTTTTGGTACGAAGCCAGCCAATTGGCTTTGAAGCAACGCAGCGACCAAAACAAGAAGATGGAAGACAAACGCAAAGAATTGCAGGATTTCATCTCAAGGTTTAGTGCTAACGCTTCAAAATCAAGGCAGGCAACCAGTCGTAAAAAGTTACTTGAAAAACTTAACATCGACGAGATACAAGCCAGTACCCGCCGTTATCCCGGTATTATCTTCCAACAGGAACGTGAGGCCGGCGACCAGATTTTAGCGGTTGAAAACCTTTCAAAATCATTAGACGGTGAGGTATTGTTTGATAAAATCAACTTTACACTGAACAAAGGCGATAAAGTGGCGCTGGTTTCTAAAAACAGTATGGCTCTAACTACGTTCTTCAGAACATTGATGGACGAAGTGAAACCTGATACAGGCGAGCACCGCTGGGGAGTTACCATCACAACGGCTTACCTGCCTAACGATAACAGCAGCTTTTTTAGCAATGTTGACCTAAACCTTGTGGATTGGTTGCGCCAGTTTAGCAAAGAAAAAGACGAAACCTATATCCGCGGATTTTTAGGTCGTATGTTGTTTAGTGGTGAAGAAACCCAAAAAATGGCCAAAGTGTTATCGGGTGGTGAAAAAGTACGTTGTATGACCAGCCGTATGATGCTGCAAAATGCCAATTTCCTTGTGTTGGATGAACCTACCAACCACTTAGATTTGGAATCGATTACTGCCTTTAACAACGCATTGATTGATTTTAAAGGCGGTGTGTTGTTTACCAGCCATGACCACCAGTTTATGCAAACAGTTGCTACCCGCATTATAGAAATTACTCCACGCGGCACAATTGATAAACTGATGACATTTGATGATTATATTAGCAGTGCTGAAATTAAAGAACAGCGCGAAGCCATGTATGCCGGAACGGCCTACGCGGTATAATCCTTATTAATACTAAACACAACCATAAAACTCTCATGAAAAAGTTTTTTTTGTCAGCAGGTTTTACTGCACTACTATCAATTTTGGCATTAACAAGTGTTGCCCAAAAGGAATCAAAAAAGGTGAAACTTAAAACATACAACGATTCAGTTTCGTATGCAATTGGTGTATTGTACGGTAACGGCTTAAGGGATCAAGGTTTTGACAGCCTTAACACCGAAATCTTAACCGCTGTTTTAAGCGATATTTTGAATAAAAAACTTGCCGATAGTGCTTGCAGGATAAGCCGTGATAATGCTACCCCGCTTATCAATAACTACTTCACCCAAAAGCAGGAAAAAGTTGCCTTAAACAACCTTGCTGAAGGAGAAGCTTTTTTGGCTAAAAACAAAACCAATGCAGGCGTTGTTACTTTACCCAGCGGTTTGCAATACAAGGTAGTTACCGAGGGTACAGGCAAAAAACCATTGGCTACTGATAAAGTAACGGTGCACTACACAGGCACTTTGATTGACGGCCGTAAGTTTGACAGCTCTGTTGACCGCGGTGAGCCGATAGATTTCCCCTTGAACGGTGTAATTGCAGGTTGGACTGAAGGTTTGCAATACATGAGCGAAGGTTCTAAATACATCCTTTACATCCCAGCGAAACTTGCCTACGGCGAGCGCGGTGCACAAGGTTCTATTATCGGGCCTAATGCTACCTTGATTTTTGAAGTTGAGTTGATTAAAGTAAATTAATTACCCTTTATATATTTCGATTATGACAACTGAAAGCACAAATTTCTTAGAAAATAACAAAACCAAAGAAGGTGTTGTTGCCCTTCCCAGCGGTTTGCAATACAAAGTAATTACCGAAGGTACCGGCGCAAAACCCCGTCCAACCAGTAACGTAACTGTACACTATACCGGTATGTTGACCGACGGTCGTATTTTTGACAGCTCTGTAGAACGCGGACAACCTATTTCTTTCCCTCTAAACCGTGTAATTGCAGGTTGGACTGAAGGTTTACAGTTGATGAGCGAAGGTGCTAAGTACACCCTGTTTATCCCTTCAAACTTGGGATATGGTGCTTACGGTGCTCCCGGCAGCATTATCGGTCCTAACGCTACGTTGATTTTCGACGTTGAGCTTATCCGCGTAGGATAATCCTTTTTACATTTAGCATTGAACAGCTATATAGCCCCGACAAAGTCGGGGCTTTTTTGTTTCTATTAAAAGATTGGATGGTTTTAAGTCCTCCCGAACTGGTTTCGGGATCTCATTGGTTTTTCTCGTGAATAAAGAATGCGATGCTGAAACAAGTTCGTTTGTTACTTCAAATAATCAATGTAAAAAACTATTATTCAGATATTTATAAGTTAATAAAATTTTTTATTTTTATCTTAGGTACAACCTATGTACAACAAATTAGTTGTTTTGGTAAAGTGGTTTTAACTCCAAAGAGACTGCAACGGTGAGTGCCATTTGTTCCTTCGGGTCGGGTTCTACCATGTAACGAAGGTAGCAATTACTTCTTAAAATGGTTGCCGTGCCGTTGGAACTTTCAGAGGTAGTTAAGATGTAGGCAAGCTGCTTGGTAAAGATTTCGTTGCGAAGGTTACTGGTGAAGTTAATATAAAGTGGAGTTTCGTTTAGAGCTTCGTCAACAAGACAAATTAAATATACACCACCCTTATTCGGCAAGGAGGTAATGTCTATGGTGTAATATTTGAACGCCTTGCTATTCAGAAAGGATTTTGCACGTGCTTGCAGTTCGTTCCATCGGTTAGTTAGTTGCTTCATAAAAAGGATAAATATAAGTTCAAAAATAGCCGCACCTTTTAGTGCGGCTATGGTGTAAAACGCTGTGCATCCCTTTAGAGCGGGCTATTAATTAAACTGAAGCTATGGCTTTGATACCAAAAACTTGTAATTACCTAAAATTAAAGCTTCACCGCTGGTAACTTTTAGCAGGTATGCCCCTGTTGAAAGCTGTGCGGTGTTTAGTTCTATTTCGGGGTGGTTTGAAACGCTGTATAGTCGCCTAAATAATTCCCTGCCTGAAATATCGTAAACCGTTAAAGTATATTCCTTTGGTTCGGGGATGTTAATTTTCACAAATAATGTGTTGTTGGCAGGATTAGGGTAAACATCAACAACACGTTGTTGATTGGTTGAAACCTCATTACCTATTGACAATGCCTGCACTGTGTCTTCAAAATTCACTTCATCCACTGCTAACGCTGTAGTTTTTGAAAAGCTGTTAGGTTGAGATGCCCAAATCGTTATTTCTGCACTATCAGGCCTAACAAGTTTCCGATATTCTATTGGGGCTTTATATTTTGTCCAATCTAACTTTTGTTCGCTTTGAGGAGGTTGAAGGTAACCCACAGCAATAGTATCCAACATCTGTTCATTTGATTTTCTATTAAACAACACCACTTTTAACAAAAATTTCTCATTTGAAATTGAAACTTGGTACTGAACATAAGCACTGAAAGCAGTCGGCAAACAATTTAATTTAAAACGATTTTGTATTCTCCCTGCTCTATGTTCATGTGTGTTAGCTCCGTCATCCCTATTAAAGATTACATAAGCATACTCACCTTTGGCTGTTTTTGAGGGGGCAGTGGTATCTAATATCATCCCCCAAAAGTTAGGTATCCAATTTTTAGGCAGGTAATTACCCCATCCATCTACATAAGTATCTTCAAATCCACCGTTTAACACACATTGTGCGTTAATTGAGTTTCTAAAAATTAAGAGTAAAAAAATAAATACTATCTTTTTCATAGCTACAATTTTAAAAGTTTATGTTCCTAATTCGGCCAATGTTAATAGTGCTTGAGCAGCGGCATTTATACTTCATAACCACAGTGTATGGAAATCCATCTGTTACGGCGTTGCCAAAATAGTGCTGCCATTCGTAAAAAACACCAGTGGCAGAAAAGTCAATACCCCTCACTAATTCAGTATCATAAACAGCTATTGGATTTCCTTGTTCATATAATTCTATGTAAACTGTTTCAACATCAATTCCTAAATTAAACCCTAAAGAAAGTTTGTTTGAGTCGTTTAAATCAGTCGGTCCCCAAAAACCATTATAGAAATAGCAATTGTTATCCGGAACACGTTTGTAAAAAACATGAAACTCGTTACTATCAATCGGACAACCCGGATTTTGTGAAAAGAGTTTAAAGGTAAGGTTTCCCGTACCCCCTAAATTGGGAGGAATACACACGGTTGTAACTGAACTTGAGGGGTCAGTAATGTATGAATACGCAGATGGGGGACTAACTGCCCAAGTAAATGCAGTGTTTGGGGGTAAGTCCATACCAATTTTAAAGCAGTCCTGAACCGCAGATGACCCACAAATGGTGTTTATCCTATTTACCCCTGCTACATCTTTTGGCGGTAAACAACCGCACCTGCCAACTTTTATTCGTTTTATTACCGAATTTCCGCTTAAATTATCAGTTACCGTTATTTCATACTCGGTTTCAGTTGAAGGTGCAACGGTAATGGTAATGCCTTTCGGGGTTGTTATCACAGCAGTAACAGGTTGCCCTGTGGTAAGGTTCCAAACATTATAAGTCATATTTCCTTTGCTAAAACATATATCGGCAAATATCTTGACGAAACAGTTTGTTTGCCCCACTTGCAAAGGTTGCACTTCCTGCCTAAGATTTACTTGCATTTCAGTAGATAAACAATCGTGTAAACGTGCATGAAAATTACCTCCTGAAGAAAACCCATCCTTCAAGACTATTTCACCTTGAAGTACTCCGTTTGCATCAGCTTCGCCTGCTTGCCAAACAGTTTCATAGGGCATTGTAAAATAAACAGGGCCGTTAAACTGGTTTGGGAATACATAACTCCCAGCTTCAATCAATTCAAATCGATAGGTTGAAGGAGGGTCAATAGTATCTTGGTATCGAGCTTGTTTTAGACAGCAATTTTCAACTACAACAACGTCGTCAAGTAGAAACTCATAGGAATTATTTTGGTCGGGGTCAGGAGATTGTGTACAATGGAAATAGATTTGTGAAAAATTTCGAGGAGGGTTGATAGATACTTCAAACCTTTGCCAGCCAGAACCAGTTACAACTTCATCATTGTACAAAACTAATGAATCAGTTGGTGATTGTGGATAATCAACATTTCCTCTGCAATTATTTACTGTACAAACGTTTGTAATTAAGCCATTTGTCAGTTTCAGATTAATTCTACTTCCTTGTCTTGCCCAAAAACTTATGGTGTAATATTTATCTGAACTGAAACTTAGGTTCATAAATATACCTTCTACACGTTCATCAGGAGGACCTGACATCAGAACATACATATTACCACTATGGGCGGCAGGTTGGGCACTCGGAGAACAGGCATTTACTCCAAACAAATTTGGGCTTGAATGAGCGTTTCTCCATCTTTGAGTTAAATTACCGGGGCCAAACTCACTTGGGTTAGCCACTCCACCACAATCATTATTAATGCCTCGAAATGGACTAAACTCAAAACCTGATTCTGCCGAAGTGAGTAGGTTGTTCTGACTATACACTGTTATTGCTTGAAAGAACAGCAACAGACATGAAAGGAAAAAGTAAAATATTTTTTGCATAAACAATTAACAGTTAATAATTACATATTTAAATTAATTATAAATCATAAATTAGCCCTAAAGAAATCCCTAATGAACTCAGCGGGTTTGTTTGCGGTGACAACTTACCTGTGCCTTCGGGATTATCATAAATGGTTTTGCTCTTCGGGTAATAAAAGTCAATTTTTCTTTTTTCTGGAGGCACTTCATCCATAATATTCATTCCATCGGCTGTATAACTTGTTAGTTCCCTTGATAGCATCCGAGCGCCAGCGAGCTGCATAAATGCTTCGCTATTAAGTTTCCAACGCTTTGTAAGGGAATAAGTTAATCCTAATGAACTTGAAAAGCCAATGGTGTAATTGGCATTATATTCATAGTTTGATATTAGTTCAAACTCAGGTCTGCTATAATATCCATGATTATGTATAATTTCTTTCTCACGGGTAAAATTCTGCCCAACCATTATTCCAATCTTACCATAGACATCAAGTTTAGGTTTAATAGGGTATTTAATCCCATATGAAAAATTTAAGAATATATTATTTGCAGTTATTTTACGGCGAGAAACGTAGTAAGGAGGGGCACCTACTATAAGATTATGAACTTGCCAAATAGTATTCACTGAATTACTTCCCCAATACCTCAGTTCAACTTCAAAAAATGAAAGACTATCTATTTTACGTCCTGCAAAAACATTTCCATATATACCTTTCCCAAAGGATGTCTCATAATCTTTTATATAAGAGTCATCACTGCCAACACCAAACGCTCCCAAACCTGATTGTGCAACCACATCCTCTTGTATTGGGAAACCAAATCCGCCTCTTGCTCCTACATACCATTTTTGGGCAGTAACACTACTGGCGGTTAATATCAAAGTAATACTTGCGATAAGTGTTTTCATTTTACTTCAATCATTTTAGATAAACTATACCTAAATCCAAATCCAAACCCAATGTTGCTAAATGGTAGTTTCACCGTGTTTCCGTTCACATCTTTTTCTTCTTTGGTATTAAGTTCTAACATCCCTTGACGGACAGGATTATTGGTTGAATAGCTGTAATAAAACAATTTATCGGGGTTGAGGGTTAAACCGATAAAATTGGTTTCAAAGAAAAATTGCCAATGATTGTTCATTACTGTGTAAAACCCCAATCCTCCATTAATACCCACTGCCAGTTTCCGTGGATAATAGGATTGAGAAAATGAAACATTGTCAGGATTGGCATTTGCACTTCGCGTATTTAGAACCTCAGCAAAAGTTAGTGGAATACCCAAATGAATATAAGGAATAAATGGCCCCCTTACACTTTTGCGTAGGCGCATATAGGGATTAACGCTCAATGTATTTGCCCTTAAAGTCAGAGTATAATAAGTACTTGGAAGGTCATAAATAATCTCTGTTTTGTGCTGATGATAGGTGAATATGCTGCCAAACTCTATTCTTTTGTTTGTACTAAAACCAACAGCAAGCGAAGCATAGAAACCTTTTCCATAACCTACTAAAGGGGAAATACTTTCCAAATCTTGGTTTTGTGGCGTTGAGTTTGAAACCCCGATTCTATACCCCGACGAAAGCGAAAAATTGAAGCCTTTTTGACCTAATGTAGGGATTGAGAAAAATAACAGAATAAATACGGAACTAAATTTAGCAATACAAGATTTCATACCTACTAAGGTACGTAAACTTGCAAAAACCCGCAATTTGTTTAGCCTTTTAGCCGTGTTGGAATTAGTCATTTTCCTTTTTCATTAAAACATCCAATAACTGCAACCACGTTTGTTTTACTTTTTCGGTATCATTAGCTGTATTGCCTGCTGTTTGCGTGGCAGCTTGGGCAACGGTAAATAAGCTATCAATAGTTGCATATCGTGTAAGTCGGTTCGATAACTTGGTATTTGCTTGTTCTAACGAGTCGAGTCTGTGGTTCATTATAAACTGGTAGCGCAGCATCATTTCCATTACCTCCATTTGGCGGGTTTGCATTTCGCCTAATAGTAAACCGTTTTCTTCAATGGCCTTGCCCGAACCTATTTGCGGGATATACCCTAAATCGGTCACTTGCTTTTCATATTCGGTTATAGTGGGCAGCTTGTATTCAGGGGTAAATACATAATCAGGCCAACCGAGTGTAGCATTTATCTTAACATCAGAACGGGCATAAATCTGACCGTTTACTGCAAGCAATGCACCAAAAGTATTATCTGTACCAATACCCACACCCCCATTTTTAAGGATTGACAGGCCAGTTTTCCAAGTTATAGAGTCGTAACAATTGGCACGTCCGCTTTGTATTCTTAGCACACCTGCGGTAATGTCTTGAAATATACGCGAACTCCACGAAGGAACGGGGGCATTGGCGTTGTAGGCACCTGTGGGCATATTGTAAGCCCTGTGGCGACCAAACGTTGTACTATCGCTGTAACAATTCCAGCAAATTGCCCCGTCATTAGTGCCGTAGCCGCCGATAATAACTTTGTTGTTGGTGCCAAATCCAGTTTGTTGGGTGTAAGTGATTCCATTTACCGCACAAGGTAATTGAGCCGATGCCGGTGATGCAAAACACAGAAATGCCGTGGCAAAGAAGATGGTAACAGCTAAATGAAGCTGTGCAGTCGAAAGATGATAGATTTTTGTCATTAGATGTATGTGTTTAGTTAAGTAATAAACTCAAAGGGGGTGCCCCCCGCTGTTTCTGCATCTTCAGGTATCGCCAGACACCCTACCAGACAGAATAGCAAAGAGACACCCCCTTTCAGGGGTGTGTCTTCTATTGCTATCCCCCTCTGGTTAAAAACTGGCGATTTTGAAGACGAGGGAATAACAAAGGACACATTATATGTTATCCTTATGTACTAAGCTTCGATGTTTCTATATATTTCAATCGTTTACACAAAGGTAGTAAACTACCGATTACAACACCAACACTGGTTCAACAACACGTTGTTTTTAGAAACATACCGTTTTTAGTTTGTATAAAGAGCGTGGGTTTTAGTGCTATTGCACCCCAAACGTAAAACAGGATTACAAACATTAATAATGTTAATTATAAATGATACAGTGAAAACACCTGTTTTTTTTGTACAGTGTATTAGACGATACTAAAGAAGGCTGCATCCCTGCTGCCTTCGTGGGAACTTGATTATATATCTTGGGATATATAAGTCATCAAATCAATGTTTTAAAATAGTTTTAATAATACACACACAGCAAAATTAGAAGGCGCAGGTTAAGTTTTCAAGGGTTAAAACACCTAATATCAATGTAGTTTTAAAGTGCCTGCCGATTAATCAAAAAACAAAGCGTTGACACTTTCCAACAACGTGTTGTTGGCGCTATACCGTTCCATCCGTTCCATAGTGTTTCATTGTGGAACGGATGGAACGGTGGAACAAAGTCTTCGGGTAGGTTTGCTATACAAACAAAAAACCGCCCATTGGAGCGGTTTTAATCTTTTGATGGCACATCAACAAGTGCAATTTGATAGTATATATTGGTGCAATTAGGTTTTTAAATACAAATCAGTTTCAAAAATAACAGTGGATTGTTTATACCAAAAGAGTTAAAACATATATCGCGTTGTTAAGATTATTGCACTGTGTAACACGATTAGAAATTCTATGTGCTCTTTTTCAATCTTGAAGAAAAGTTCATTCCCTGTAGATTACAATTAGGTGAATCAATAACATAGCTTATTTAACTATTACACACAAATTTCAATTCCTGTAAGGTACGATTAGGTGCCTGCTTGCGGGTTGGTGTGTTGTTGCGCCTGTGTGATTTCAATTCCTGTAAGGTACGATTAGGTGACTATCGCGGCAGGCTACGGCACGGGTATTCGTACTATTTCAATTCCTGTAAGGTACGATTAGGTGAATTCCTGCCTCGTGCTGTCGGCACGTTCGTCGGTTATTTCAATTCCTGTAAGGTACGATTAGGTGTACCACAGGATTTACAATCCAGTTGAACGCACGTTAATTTCAATTCCTGTAAGGTACGATTAGGTGAAGTTGACACTGTGCGACAAATAGCCATTGAGATTATTTCAATTCCTGTAAGGTACGATTAGGTGGTTGCTGGCAGAGCTGGAATATGATATGCCCACCTTATTTCAATTCCTGTAAGGTACGATTAGGTGTACAGGAAAGACTTTACCTATATCGATGCTTACCAAATTTCAATTCCTGTAAGGTACGATTAGGTGTGGTTTCTTGGTTTAATGGTTTATCTAATTTCAATTCCTGTAAGGTACCATTAGGTGTAAGTGCTGAGCCGCTATTAGGCTCAATAGATTTTAATTTCAATTCCTGTAAGGTACGATTAGGTGCGCTTTTCACCGTATTTTGTAAGTGCAGTGTCCTTATTTCAATTCCTGTAAGGTACGATTAGGTGAGTGGGTAATAATAGGTGGTGAGAGTGGGCCTCGCTTATTTCAATTCCTGTAAGGTACGATTAGGTGTGTACAGCATTCGCAGTAATATGCTTTGTCTTCCTGATTTCAATTCCTGTAAGGTACGATTAGGTGATTGTTGTCGACTTTTATCGTGTTCAGTGCATTGCAATTTCAATTCCTGTAAGGTACGATTAGGTGTTTTTTGCTTGCTATCTACAAAAAGGCTTACTACTGATTTCAATTCCTGTAAGGTACGATTAGGTGTACAGGATACCGAAGGCGCGCAATAAGTTTTAAACATTTCAATTCCTGTAAGGTACGATTAGGTGCGTAAATAAGTTTCGTGATGCAGTTGAGGCAGTAAGATTTCAATTCCTGTAAGGTACGATTAGGTGGTCGCACCTTAGCACCAACACCATGCTGCCCACTTTATTTCAATTCCTGTAAGGTACGATTAGGTGTATCGATAACCCACATATAAACTTTGCGCTTGGTAATTTCAATTCCTGTAAGGTACGATTAGGTGAAATAACCCTATCGATATTAATGATTATTCAATCTTATTTCAATTCCTGTAAGGTACGATTAGGTGGGCCAAATGGTTGATGGAAAAGTTTACCGGTAAAATAATTTCAATTCCTGTAAGGTACGATTAGGTGTGAATAACACAAAACCGCAAAGGGGGCTTAATGCCTATTTCAATTCCTGTAAGGTACGATTAGGTGAAAATTAAGGCACTGTGAACCGTTTATTTTGTGTTTATTTCAATTCCTGTAAGGTACGATTAGGTGCCTGTTTCCGTTGTTGTATCGTTATTATAAAATCCTAATTTCAATTCCTGTAAGGTACGATTAGGTGATGTTCACAATCAAAACGGCACATACATTGAATTAATTTCAATTCCTGTAAGGTACGATTAGGTGGTTTGTTTTTGCAACAGGTAACGCAGTTTTCACTTTATTTCAATTCCTGTAAGGTACGATTAGGTGAACAACGACAATAAGCCTAAGAGTAATTTTTGGCTAATTTCAATTCCTGTAAGGTACGATTAGGTGCCAACTGGCTTTGTTCAATTAGACGAAGCTATTGGATTTCAATTCCTGTAAGGTACGATTAGGTGTCATTTGATTCGTAAAATCTAACTGGAGATACCCTAATTTCAATTCCTGTAAGGTACGATTAGGTGTGTTCCAAATTTGTTCAAAAAGTTCTTTTTCACCTGTATTTCAATTCCTGTAAGGTACGATTAGGTGAACTGTGATGGCGGCTTTTGATGGTAAAGCATCTATATTTCAATTCCTGTAAGGTACGATTAGGTGGAAATTAACAATTCCGGTTGTGATATAACTTGTAAAATTTCAATTCCTGTAAGGTACGATTAGGTGTGGATAGTTTTAACTTCATCCTGATTATTTGTAACATTTCAATTCCTGTAAGGTACGATTAGGTGTCGTTTGGGTATAAACTTACCGTTGACGGTAAAATATTTCAATTCCTGTAAGGTACGATTAGGTGTCACTGGGCGTCTGTTGCGGGTACAGTAGCCGTGTTATTTCAATTCCTGTAAGGTACGATTAGGTGAAGCCCACGCCCCCAGCGGGCAACGCCTTTAAATGTATTTCAATTCCTGTAAGGTACGATTAGGTGCTCCCCCTGTTTCCTTTGCTTTACAACTACTTTTTGATTTCAATTCCTGTAAGGTACGATTAGGTGCGCGTTCACCGTGCAAATCACCGTCGTCGATGTCTTATTTCAATTCCTGTAAGGTACGATTAGGTGTTACACGCTCAACTATATAATCATAAAGGTACACAATTTCAATTCCTGTAAGGTACGATTAGGTGCCTACTGCATCACTGCTCATAATTGCGTTTTTTGTATTTCAATTCCTGTAAGGTACGATTAGGTGAGTAAAGCGGGTTATTAAGGTCTTCAAAGAAGTCAAATTTCAATTCCTGTAAGGTACGATTAGGTGCTTAATTAAAGGGCGTTGTGCTACTTATAGGGTATATTTCAATTCCTGTAAGGTACGATTAGGTGGTTTAGGTGCAAAGGTGTGTTTGAAGTTGCACAGGAATTTCAATTCCTGTAAGGTACGATTAGGTGGGAACAAAAATCGGAGTGCTTAACTCAACCATGTGTATTTCAATTCCTGTAAGGTACGATTAGGTGAAGAGACTGGGGATTTTGCGCACACGCAAACTTGTTATTTCAATTCCTGTAAGGTACGATTAGGTGAAGATAAGGCCGAGGGGCTAGTAATACCTACTGAATATTTCAATTCCTGTAAGGTACGATTAGGTGCTACGTAGGTAATCCATTTCTTTTTGTATATACTCATTTCAATTCCTGTAAGGTACGATTAGGTGCCCTTTTGAACTCGGATAAAGCGGCCTATTCTCAAATTTCAATTCCTGTAAGGTACGATTAGGTGAGCTGATTGGGGTACGGGCTACCCAAATGTATGGCTATTTCAATTCCTGTAAGGTACGATTAGGTGATGAAAACTCATCGTAACCATCCCCACCAAAATCAGATTTCAATTCCTGTAAGGTACGATTAGGTGGCTATTGCTTATGTCTGCGGCTGCGGGTGTTGCTAAATTTCAATTCCTGTAAGGTACGATTAGGTGGTGTTAAAGGCACAAATAAAAATGACCAACTTTTCATATTTCAATTCCTGTAAGGTACGATTAGGTGCCAAGTGCCCGAAATAATAAACGATACAATAGTTGAATTTCAATTCCTGTAAGGTACGATTAGGTGTTTCGCCCAGCATAAACGGAGACTCCATTTCATGCTATTTCAATTCCTGTAAGGTACGATTAGGTGGCAGTTGCTACAAATTTGTATTTATGGTTTGCAAATTTCAATTCCTGTAAGGTACGATTAGGTGGCAAAGGTGCGCGTAGCCGGCTCGTAGGTAAGGTAAATTTCAATTCCTGTAAGGTACGATTAGGTGCAATTTTATCGCTGTGAGCAGCAAGTGTATTGTATAATTTCAATTCCTGTAAGGTACGATTAGGTGTGGCTCAAAGGGCAGTTTAAAGTTCAGTTTCTTGTCATTTCAATTCCTGTAAGGTACGATTAGGTGTGGCTCAAAGGGCAGTTTAAAGTTCAGTTTCTTGTCATTTCAATTCCTGTAAGGTACGATTAGGTGCATTAGCTCTGATAGTTTTTGAAACTGCCCGTATAATTTCAATTCCTGTAAGGTACGATTAGGTGACATACTCTTCGTTCCAGCCGTTTAAATCGCGGATAATTTCAATTCCTGTAAGGTACGATTAGGTGAAAGACTCGATTTTGTGTTCTCTTTCTTGCTGCTGTATTTCAATTCCTGTAAGGTACGATTAGGTGTGCAGGCCAAGGCGGCGCCCAGCTTGCCGGAGCGTTATTTCAATTCCTGTAAGGTACGATTAGGTGACTGATACAAATAATGTGCTTGCCACGATAAACTAAATTTCAATTCCTGTAAGGTACGATTAGGTGCAGTTTATTGTTGCCACTATACGGTACCTTTCGCTATTTCAATTCCTGTAAGGTACGATTAGGTGTCTTGAGTAATCAGGGCAAAAGTTCTGCCGTCCTATATTTCAATTCCTGTAAGGTACGATTAGGTGCAAGGGCTGTAGTTTTGGTAGATGCCATAGCTGTATATTTCAATTCCTGTAAGGTACGATTAGGTGGCAACTTACCTTCATCGTCACGGGGCTTACGCTTTAATTTCAATTCCTGTAAGGTACGATTAGGTGCCGGGTTAAAACTTGTGGGTACATTAGCACCTAATTATTTCAATTCCTGTAAGGTACGATTAGGTGATTTCGGCAATCTCTTTTAGATATGCGTTATACTTTATTTCAATTCCTGTAAGGTACGATTAGGTGAAAATCGGTTTCGTCAGGGCTTGGGGTTTCAGGTGTATTTCAATTCCTGTAAGGTACGATTAGGTGCGTTGCTTTTGATTGCTTTTCGTTTAATCGTTCGTTATTTCAATTCCTGTAAGGTACGATTAGGTGTATTGCAGTATGGCGGAAGCAAGCCCCGAAACTGTTATTTCAATTCCTGTAAGGTACGATTAGGTGAACCCGGCCATAAAGATTTTGGTGGCCGACTCTGTTATTTCAATTCCTGTAAGGTACGATTAGGTGTCTCGATGCTCACCTCTTCAGTTGCTATTTTCTTTGATTTCAATTCCTGTAAGGTACGATTAGGTGGTAATTGTTGGTCGTTTCCTTAGTTACAGTGCTGGTATTTCAATTCCTGTAAGGTACGATTAGGTGTGAGTTGGGCCTATAGTTGTGATGTCAAAATTTTTATTTCAATTCCTGTAAGGTACGATTAGGTGTTTACTGCATCACGGTAATTGTCGATGCCAGCTGTATTTCAATTCCTGTAAGGTACGATTAGGTGTAGTGGAACAAAACACAGAAGATGGATACCCTATAATTTCAATTCCTGTAAGGTACGATTAGGTGTGTCTTGGCTCAACAACTGAAAGCCTACACTGCCTTTATTTCAATTCCTGTAAGGTACGATTAGGTGCCCACCGCTTTTTTACCCGTTTCGCTTTTACTTTTATTTCAATTCCTGTAAGGTACGATTAGGTGAATATGTTGATTAGTTATACAATAGCCAATCATAAATTTCAATTCCTGTAAGGTACGATTAGGTGACCAAGCGTGACCGTTCCGAATGTAACACTGTATGTATTTCAATTCCTGTAAGGTACGATTAGGTGTATAGCCTTCTAGCCTTCGATTAAACACTTCTGTATATTTCAATTCCTGTAAGGTACGATTAGGTGTAGTGCTATATCCGTCTTGGCTGAAACGGTTAAATCATTTCAATTCCTGTAAGGTACGATTAGGTGAGGTGAAGGAGATTCTGACCTTTTTGACAGTATGGTATTTCAATTCCTGTAAGGTACGATTAGGTGTGTCCTCTTGTATTTTGTACAGCGGTTTTAAAATTATTTCAATTCCTGTAAGGTACGATTAGGTGATGCCTGCCTTGTAAACGTTACTGAAATTTTGCAGTATTTCAATTCCTGTAAGGTACGATTAGGTGATGAGAAACGGCGCAAGGGCTGGGGCTATAAACCTAAATTTCAATTCCTGTAAGGTACGATTAGGTGCGTAAAACGCGGCGGCTTTGCGTTCTTTCTTTTCGTATTTCAATTCCTGTAAGGTACGATTAGGTGTACCTTCCTTTGCCCGTAAAACTGGCAGTGTACCTTATTTCAATTCCTGTAAGGTACGATTAGGTGCTCATCCTCCTGGTCAAAAGCTGATGGTTTTGAAAAATTTCAATTCCTGTAAGGTACGATTAGGTGTATTCCCGTAGCTGTTGGAGCTTCAATAAATATACTATTTCAATTCCTGTAAGGTACGATTAGGTGAAAGACGGAAAACTTATAGGTCGTATGGGTGAGGCTATTTCAATTCCTGTAAGGTACGATTAGGTGAAATTGGAGAAATACCAGACTTGGGATTTGTATGTAATTTCAATTCCTGTAAGGTACGATTAGGTGCTAATTGCTCAAGCTGAACCAAATACCCTTTTGTTTATTTCAATTCCTGTAAGGTACGATTAGGTGTTTCGCAAAAATTCCGCTTGGGTGTACGTCAGTTTTATTTCAATTCCTGTAAGGTACGATTAGGTGAATTAATTGCGTCGCTTTTTCTTCTAGCTTTTGAGCATTTCAATTCCTGTAAGGTACGATTAGGTGTGCCGATTTGGGCATTCACTTTTTGCAACTGAGCATATTTCAATTCCTGTAAGGTACGATTAGGTGACAGCCTGCAAGGCGTGGCCTTAGAATGTTAATTTAATTTCAATTCCTGTAAGGTACGATTAGGTGAAACAATAAACCAGCCATATTACAGGGCAACAGGTTATTTCAATTCCTGTAAGGTACGATTAGGTGAAACCCAAAAAGCATACGAGGCCAGCGAGAAGGCGAATTTCAATTCCTGTAAGGTACGATTAGGTGTTTAACCGTATTATATCTGATATAGAAAGCGTTATTATTTCAATTCCTGTAAGGTACGATTAGGTGGGTTATATCGCAAGTAAAATCACGCTGGGTAACGCTATTTCAATTCCTGTAAGGTACGATTAGGTGCATCTTTCACAGCGTGGGCACTGCCTCCATAGTTCGATTTCAATTCCTGTAAGGTACGATTAGGTGGTTGGTATTGCATTGCTTAAATTAAACGTAAACCGTATTTCAATTCCTGTAAGGTACGATTAGGTGAAAACAGTGGAGCTACGAAGCCTTAACGACCCGTTTATTTCAATTCCTGTAAGGTACGATTAGGTGTATCAGCTATCAACACTTACAATGCTAAAGTGCAATATTTCAATTCCTGTAAGGTACGATTAGGTGCGCAGCGGCCAATGGCTGGGCGGTGGCATCTACTAATTTCAATTCCTGTAAGGTACGATTAGGTGCAGTTGATACACGTACGCATAGCCAATTGCATGCTAATTTCAATTCCTGTAAGGTACGATTAGGTGCATTGTGTCAAGCCTTAATGCCAGTCAGGTATTATTATTTCAATTCCTGTAAGGTACGATTAGGTGTACACTAGCAGACGGTGCAATAAGCATAAGAGGCTAATTTCAATTCCTGTAAGGTACGATTAGGTGAATAAAAGGATTCGACGGCTACACGGTTGATATAAAATTTCAATTCCTGTAAGGTACGATTAGGTGTATGTACGAAACAATGTTGATACAGGATGTGATATATTTCAATTCCTGTAAGGTACGATTAGGTGATTACCTGCTATTATACAACCACTTGTATTTAGTTCATTTCAATTCCTGTAAGGTACGATTAGGTGTTCGCCTTCGTTTCGATTCACACATTGCCTTTCGTATTTCAATTCCTGTAAGGTACGATTAGGTGTTGGATTGTTTTCGGGGTTCTCTGCCATATAATCAAATTTCAATTCCTGTAAGGTACGATTAGGTGCCTGGTGCGCTATCGGGCTGCTCTGCTTTCTTTTTTATTTCAATTCCTGTAAGGTACGATTAGGTGTTTGATTAAGTGAACTGTTGTTGTTGTGTGGCTATATTTCAATTCCTGTAAGGTACGATTAGGTGTCACGGCACATCATTAAGTGATATTATAGCCGAATAATTTCAATTCCTGTAAGGTACGATTAGGTGTTCAAAATTTTTCATATTGCTGTGGTGTTTATTCTTATTTCAATTCCTGTAAGGTACGATTAGGTGTTTAAAACTGAAAGATACGGTAGCTGGCCTGTAAAATTTCAATTCCTGTAAGGTACGATTAGGTGAGCTGGAGCAAATTCAGACAAGTTTTTTTAATTGGATTTCAATTCCTGTAAGGTACGATTAGGTGGGGGTTTTGTAGCGTTGGGCTAACTTCTATTGATAACATTTCAATTCCTGTAAGGTACGATTAGGTGATACTGCACGGGTGTTTGCAGCGGGGCAATAACTATATTTCAATTCCTGTAAGGTACGATTAGGTGGAACCAAAGCCAACCGAGCCAAGAACCTACAGAACTATTTCAATTCCTGTAAGGTACGATTAGGTGTGTAATAACTCCTTTGATTGAAGTGAAAACATCTATATTTCAATTCCTGTAAGGTACGATTAGGTGTGGAACGTTTAAAAATAATAAGGCAGCGTTTGACCTATTTCAATTCCTGTAAGGTACGATTAGGTGTATTATACCCAGAACAGGATCCTCCATTGATGCAAATTTCAATTCCTGTAAGGTACGATTAGGTGCAACGTTGGCACAGGTCCCGAAGTAGCGTTGATTAATTTCAATTCCTGTAAGGTACGATTAGGTGCCCTGTTATATCAACTATGCCCACGCTTTTAGGGCTATTTCAATTCCTGTAAGGTACGATTAGGTGGCGTTGATTTTTGACAATAAAACAGCCTGTTTTCAACGTTCGGCATTCCAAATATAAGGGTATATTGAGTATAAAAAGCGTCGGTTATAGATAACCTGATTTGCCTTGGGGACTGACAACCCCTGTTTTTAATCGGGTTTGCCTGATTTTTTTGAAGTTAACCGATGATTTTTAATAATCTACAATACAGGGAAATTAGTCACCGACGACTAAATGAAGGTATCGCGTTTGTTCTTCTCCGCCCCTATTATCTGTTTTTGCAGCCATTTTTCTTCGCGGTTTTTGAAAATAATAATGCTATCGGTTTCTTCATTCATAAATTCTTTGGCGGTATGGACAAGTTCTTTCAGTTTCACTTCTGTTATTTCTCCCTCAAATACAGAGTTCTGTACCCAATTCAGGTACCGCCTGCATAGTTTCAGCATTTTGGCCGTTCGGCGTTGCTCCACATCATATACCAATATAACGTACATTTTACCACCAAATCTTAAAAGGTTTGTATTCTTCCATCCCCAAAATATGCTTGCTAAGTTTGTAACACTCCAGTTTTATAAGATGCTTGTAGCTTACATGTTTGTTAAGGGTGCGGTGTTTTATTGTTTCGTTTATTTTTTCTTCAAAAGCCCGTACAAAAATTTTTTTACCGTTTTCTTTCAGGGTGGTGCTGTTTAAATTACTATCAAAGTCTTTACTCTGAATTTCTTTTTTGTTCAATACCCTAAATATCAGCCTATCTACTAAAATGGGTTTAAATATTTCAGCAATGTCTAATGCTAAAGAGTATCGCCTGTATCCCGGCTCGTGTAAGAAACTGATGGTGGGGTTTAGTTGTGTGTGGTATAGCTGACCTAAACAAAGCGAATAGCACATCATATTTCCAAAAGATATAAGGGCGTTTACCTCATTAGCCGGAGGCTGTTTGCTGCGGCCACCCATTTCAAAATCACGGATAATAATATCAAAGGCTTGGTAATAGGTTTGCCTTATGTTTCCCTCCAGCCCCATTAACTCGTCAATGGCTTGGTATTGTTTAATTGTGCTTGCATATTGTTCTATTTGCGCTATTTGCAATTCAACGTCTTTCTCCCTGTTATTATAGTATTTCAGGTTTTTAAGCATATTAAATGCCGCACCTTCTATAAATTTTTGGGCAATTACTATTCGCTTCTTTTTATCAATGTATTGTTTGGTTTGTTCAATCTGCATTTTGCCTGCCAGCAGATAGTCTTTAGGCATAAATGAACCCCTGTAATGTTCATAATAATCAAAGAAATGTACCGCAATCTGTTGTTTGCCCAAAAAGGTATAAAGGGCTGAGTTGGCATCTAAACTGCCGTACACATATAAATCGCTAATGCCTTCAACGGGGAGGTATTTTGGCGGTTGCTCGTTGCCGTCCTCATCCACAGGAATAAATTTAAGGCTGTTGTCTTGTCGGCTCAATCGTCCCGGATTAAACAGGTAATAAGTTTTCTTCATCAGCAATCAATATTAGTCTTCTCCACTCCAGCAAAAATCGTAATACGAACAGTTTTTGCACAAACCTATTTTTATCCTATCGGGGCAGGTTTCGGTATGGATTAGTTTTTCTATTTGTGGTATGATAGTGTTGATATAGGCTTCATCAACACCCGATAGTTGTACTTCTTTTCGCTGCTTTAGTTTTGGGTATTCTAAGATGCCTGTTGCCCCATCAACACCGTGTTGTTTTAGTATGTAGATGTAATATTTCACCTGCCACTCGTGGGCATCTTCTACTTTGTTGCTACGTTTTGTTTCGTGGATTATTTTGTTTTTTGCATCGTAAAAATCAATCTTCACTCCTCCAATTTCAAGCTCGGTGTATTTTTCGGCTCTATCTTCATAGCTGGTTTCGTGCAATAGCTTGCCGTCGCTCACTATTTCGCTGGTGTGTTCCATAGTAATTCCGTTGGCAAACAACCAAAGTTTGCGATGGCAAAGCATGAAATAGACTATATGGGTGCCTGTGGGGAGCATGATTAAATAATTCGACTATCAATGGTTTGCCCAATTTTCTGATAACCAATCACATTATTGTATTCTAAATTAGGTGCAACTATTACTCCGAGCCTCTCATTTTTAACAGCACCTTCAACCTCATAGCCATAAACTTGAACCAAAAGTTGATTAGCTTCTATATATCTTTTCTGCTGGATTTTATTTTCAAACTCATCAAATAGGTTGTTACACAATACATCAATTTTTTGATTGTTCTTTTCCAAAACGTCTTCTATCCAATCCTCCCAATGGCCAGCTATCCAATCCTCCTCATAATTCTCAATGGTTGAATTATTAAACCCTCTATTAAAATCCTCAAGTTGATTTTCATTATATCCGAGTGCATATACCTGATTACAAATACTTACTAAATCATTCTCAGAAAGCTCTTTGTTATCAAAACTTAATAGATATTGGAAAGAGTTTTTAATTACTTCATTATCATAAAAAGGAGTCTTACCTATTATGTTTTCAAATAAATAAACAGGAACAGTAGTAGTGACATTACTATTCTTTTTATCAATAGGTTGAATTTGCTTTTTACCTGCTCTGTTAACCCTCCCAAAACGCTGTATTAAAGCATCAATAGGGGCGCATTCTATAAATGCGACATCATAATCAATATCCAAACTCACTTCAACCGCTTGTGTTGCGATTAAAAGTTGAGGACGCTGAGAAGTATCATTATTTGTGATTGCCGATTCTATTTCGTTTCTATCCTTTTTATTAAAGCCACTATGAAGAAGTCTTTTAGAACCTTCATAATCAACTTCATTAAAAAGTTTTTGGGCTGTTTTAACATTATTAACAATTATAATTACAGAATGTCCTGATTTTAAATAGTGGGACACTATGTCCAATTTATCGGTCAAGAATTGTCCCGTTTGGCAATAAAGCTGATGACGCTTTCTGTCTAAAACAATTCTATCACTTTCATCATCAATATTTGGACGTATTAATTTTGAATAATCCCCATCAAAAACTTCCGAAACAATTAGATTCAACATAAAATCTGGAATTGTTGCCGACATAAATAGAAATTTTGCATTGAAGATTTTTCGGTACAATTTAACAGTTGCTAATAACATACCTGTTAATAAGGCATCGTATGTATGAAATTCATCGAGAACAAAAAGTGCATTTTTATATTCAAATAAGCCAAACTCCCATCCTTTACCTTTTAGTGAAGTCTTAAGGATTTGATGCAGTGTAGCGACTTTAATAGGGTAAAATATCTCTTTTGAAAGTGAGTTTTTTGACTTGGCAATTTTCTCTAATTCTATATTATCTCTTTCATAATTGGAGTCTTCATTAGAGAGTTGAGTGTAAAAAAAATCAAGTGTTTTTGAATGAAGGGCAGTCACCCTTTCATCACCAAAAACAACCTGAAGTCTATTTACCATCGCATTAATACTTGCAGTATAAGGGAGAAGATAGAAAAGCCTTGCATTATCTGTTTGATTAGCAAAAACCCAACTTAAAGCGGCTTCGGTTTTTCCCGACCCTGTTGGGGCATGAAGGATTACATCTGTTTTAACATTTTGCAGACGTTGCTGAAAATTCCTAAAATCCAAAAAGCTATCCTTATTTTTTGGTTGAAAATCACGGATGTTAATTTTTTTGTATAGGGGTAAATCATTTTCCATTCTGGCAGAACCAATATGGTCAGCAGCCATAAGTAAAGCCCGCATATAGGATAATGATTTTCTATCCTTTGAGTCAGAAATTAATTTCCCTTGATATGAAGTGTTTAAAACTTGGCGAAACTCCTTAGATATTTCTCCGGTAATATCCTCTTTTTTCAGTTTAAGAGGTAATCCCATCAACATTAACCACTCTGTTAGTGTTTGATGGGACAATAATTCTTTCTCCTTTTCAAATAGAAACTTTAAATATGAAGTAAGGGTATCCTTTTCTAACCGGCCTTTGCCAGCCTCTCTACTACAAATACCTTTATGGTGTGTTGCAATAGCAAAAAGTTCATCAATTGGTAAGTCTAAAAAGTTTTCGCAAAACCAAAGTGATATGATTTCATGTCTTATTGGCTCGCTTTTTTCACCAATAAGTATTTTTTGAAAATCTGAATGAATTTTGCCTAAATCATGCAAAACTGCGCAGCGAAATAACTTCTTAGACCAATAATCTCTTTCAGTATCGGTGAGAGGCAGGCTTGACAATAGGTTTTCCCCAGCGGTAATTACGTGTTCGGTATGCATTTGCAATGTGGTTTCCCCATCACTTTTAGCAAAAAAAACATCAAACCTATTTTTACCCATTTTAAAATCTATGTAAATAGAAACTTTGTGGAGGTTCTATATTGGTTGTGTATAGGTTCGGCAGATTTACTTTGGCTTTGTTATCAAAGGGGATTGTTAAAAATACCCCTGTTTTTGTGGGTCTCCGGCCTCCACCAACCTGTTCACTTTCATCAAAAGCCTCAGCAAGTTGCACTAATTGTCCCCCCGCTTGAATATTAGGACTGAAAGGCAACATACAACCTGAAATTACGGCTTCCTTAACAGAGCTTATTTCTACAATTTCCACAGAATCTATTTTTAGAATATCCTGAGAACGGCCTAATGATGGTGTACCGATGGGACTTTTAAAATAATCAATCCAATCAGTACGATTTATCCAAAGGGTTAACTTTGGCGCAACATGGAACTCACGCAAGTAAGCATCAGAACCTTTAGTATGTTTTTTAATTTTTAGATTATCATATTCCAATCGTTGTCTTGTTTCAATATCTTTAGCTACACTATCATACGAATAATAAAACCCAACATCTACCTCCTTTGGTTCAACAACACGCCCCAAACAACAACCAATTATACCCAGCAATAAAGAGTATGAAGGAGTGTGCATACACACAGCATTGCCTGATAGTATAAACGGCATTCTTGGTGTAGCAGTCCAACCTGAAAATTCTATTTGAAGGACTTTATCCATTGTTTAAGTATGTTTGGTTAAATGCGTTTACAACTCCAATTGGAGAGTCTATTACGAACCCTTCGCCAAGGTTTTTTATTTCATCTTCGTTTTGAAGATAGCTGGTTCTAATCCCTATATAAATTGGTGTAGCAAGTTTTGTTTTGTAATCAGAGGCTAATTGCTTTAACGTATCAATATTAAGGGCAGGTTTTTCTCCCGTGCCACTGAATAGATTGTTGAAAATGGGATTAGCTGATTCCATACCCGCTAAAATCAATACTTTGGGAGAAACATCAGCCCCAAAAGCAGCCTGTTTTGCTCCCCCCCGTAAAAAAGCCAACCCTTTTAAAAGTCCTGCTGCATGCCTGCTCCTAACTGTGTCGGAATTTTTTAGTTCGTATCTTTTAAACTTCCCTCCATGTATAGTAGTTTCATTAAATTTATCTTTATGATTTTTCACCAATTCAGCCGAGAGTTCTTGATGACTGCCAAGGTTATCATACACCCCTAAACGATAGTACTCAAGGTTGAAAAAACCCTCCAAATGTGTCGAATAAAACTTAGTAGAATAGGGCAAGGGCGTACCTTCTTTAAGGTGAACAAATGCCTCATCGGTATTCATAGCACGCATATTGCGTATTCCTTTCAATATTGAAGACTTGAAGGGTGAAGTTCTTTGTATGCTTTCTTCTTTAGCCTCGCCGCTCTTCATATATCCAAATAAATCATCTTCCGGAAATTCTATTGGGTTTAGTTCTGTGGCAATTTTTGAGGTTGAGCCTTTTCCTTCAGATTTCTTAATTGACCTTAATTCACTTGGATTCCACTTATTTTCCTCATTAGTAGTATCTCGCAACCACCTACGCCATGATTGTGCAGATACATAAGGGACTTCTTCCAATCTATTGTTTACTTTTTCCCTAAAAGTTTTAGGAACAACCGTATTTTTATTCTCAGTAGAGGCAAGACCTGCACCATTCAGAAATGTTGCTGTTGCATCTATTAATAATGCACCTGTAATGTTTTTTAATTCTGCCATTGTTTTAAATTGTTATTGTTTGACTTGTATGAATTGATTGTTGAATAGTTTTTAGCAATGAAAGTTTTATTGCCAATTTGGTAAACGATGGACTATACTCTCCATAAGAGTTATACAAAAGGTCACCCGTCCATTTATCTGTCTTTAAACCATCTCTTCGTCCTAAGAAGACGTTTACATTTTCTAATGCTTCCCTAAACCAATAAAGAAAGTCTGACGATTCAAATGATATACCTTTAATTAGGGTTAGGTATTTATTATAAGGCTTCGCCCCTGTATTCCTATTTTGGTATTTATCAAAATAGTATTGTTGATAATCGGCACTAAACTCATCAAACTGTTTATACCACTGCATATCAAATGACCTGCTGTTATCATCAGAAAATGATGTTAGGTTAAAATCCATTCTGATAGGAAATATTGGCTGTTCAGGTTGGTTAAAAAACAAGCGGAGAAGTTCATTTAACCCGTTTTTTTGCTGCACTAAATATTCATTGTATAAAACATGGGCAATTACTCTTATATCTACGTTTTGTTTTTTGCATATACGTTCAAATAACTCTGAATAACTTACCGATGAATACTCCTGTCGGTTTATCAGGCTATTGATGATTTTGGCACTGTTTTCATCATTTTGTATGAGTGATATAAACCACACGCAAACTTCTTTTGTATTGGCGGTTGCATCATCTATTGTCGGAATTTCTTTTGTGAATACTTTCTTCTGATAATAAAAGTGAATTAGTTTATGTAAATTATAGTAATTGTTTTTGATAGGTACTAAATCACTATTATCAAGTATCTTTAATTGGTGATTAAGGCTCCACTCGCCATTTTTAGTTGCTTCTACCAATACCGCATATAAATCAATTCTATATTCTTTCTCTTTCCAAGCATCGGTTTTAATGAGGTATTTATCAAACGAAGAGGTTTTATACTTATCAATCAAGTATGCTAAGTATTTTGCATACTCTATATGTTTAACATTTTCTGTAACCTCAAAATATACCTCTAAGAAAAGTTGTGAAACTCCTTCATATTCAGTGCGTTTTTTACCTGTTCCAGAAACATCTGGATATAGGAAACTCCACTCTTTGTTTTCTTCTAAAGCCTTTAAAAAGTTAGATGACAATCCCCCCATTAATATACTCTTTAATTCAGCACCAACTGACGGGCTTGCATTCTTTAACTCAATTAACTTTCTTATAAGTGAATTAGGAACCCTGTCTATTTCGCAACTTGCACCTGTACCCGAATTTGAAAAGCTCCAAAGGTTTAAATCTGAATATTCTTCTTCAAATTCTTCCTTCTCTTCAAGAATTTCTATTGCTTTCAGCACATAATTCCCTTTTGTAAATCGTACATTTTCAATTTGTTCAGTTGATTTTGTTGTTTCAATATGCTTCTGTAACAACTTTTGATTATCGAATATAAACTGTTTTGCAAAACCAAAGTTGGATGAGTCAATAAGTAAAACACCTCCGCTGTAAAGTAGAGAAGATAATGGCAAAAACTGAAGAATGGCTATGCAAATAGGGTGTATTTGTATAGAAAACTTAGCTTGTGGTAAGGCTTGGGCATCAGACCCCAAACCGCCGATTAACGGAAACCATGTGCGACTGATGGTAGTATCTTTATTCGCTATTTCCTTAGCAGATAAACCTACTTTAGCCAAGGCAATTTCATAAACTTTATTAAATGGAGTTTGAAACTTTAACCCCGATATTTCACAAATATTCTCCCCAGTGTTTTCAAAGGTTTCTATAATAGTCTTAAATAATGTATCATATATTTTGTCTCCATTATTTTTATCATTATACAATGGGCCGTTTTTAGTAAACAGCATGGTATAATTTTTAAGTCGCTTGTTTAGCTTTAGCAAACCCCGTTCTTCATATAGCTGCAATAATAGCGGAGGAGTTATTTCTGATATATTCTTCATGCCTCCTAATGCTTCAATAGTCATCAAAGCATTATTTAGCATTGCATTTCCTGAATAGGTTGTAAATATGTTTTGCATAATTAGTTCAATGTAAATCCCATTCCCATACTATTCATACTTCCAAATCCGGCATAATACCCCACCTCAATCAGTTCTTTTGGGGCTTCAATTTCAAAATCATATTGGTAGCCCCGTACTTTGCTTTCATCAGATGTACCTTGCTTAATGGTTATCAACTTTGATTTTGGGGCACTAAGTACCTTAAGCTTGCAATTGCCTGTTAGCTCTTTTGCCCCTTCGTTTGCCGATAGGTATTTCTCACTCAGGTTATCAAAAAGGCGCTTTTCATAACCTGTATCATCAGGGCTAAGATATTGTGAGGTGAGTTTGCCGTTCCTTTCCACAGGTTCTGATACGCAAATAGGTGAAAGTGAACGAAAACGTGCCACGGTACCCAACTCAACAGGGCTTTCTATCTCAATAGCTTTAACTTCAAAATCTACTTGTGAAATTTTATCCCCTAATCCAAAGTGTTGGTTTTTGAAACACCCCGAAACAAAATGTTTAACTGCTTCAGGTAATAAGAAGCTAAGAGTGATACTGCAATTGGGTGTCTGTGCTATTATCCTGTCTTTTTGAATTAAATAATTCTCAAATTTTATAGGCGAAAATGTAAATAATTTAAACTTACGCTTTTCATAACTATATCCTTGCTCATGCAACCATTGTGAGAACTCAGGATTAGCCAAATGTAAAGTTTTATATATCCACGCAGCTATGGGATACTGATAGTTTATTGGTAGGGCATTGCCGCCCCGCTTTATTGACAATTGAAGACGTACTCTCATTATTAAATAGCAATATATTATTATTTTCTATTCATGGTTTAAAATTTTTTCCTAATAGTAGTTTTGATTTTCCGATTAGGATTATCCGCGGTGACTTGGACAAAAACTTTTACATTTGAGGCAATGAAAGTTCGCCTTAATAAAGAACAAAAAATAAAGATTGCAAACTGCGATGATGTATTTAAGGTGATGCAAGCGGTGTTGCTTCGTCAAAACAAGTTGCACCGAAGGAAGGAATACTTTTGGTCAATAGGCTTAAACACCAATAATGACATTTTATACATCGAATTGGTAACATTGGGAGTGCTTAATATGGTTAACGTTGACCCTGTGGAGTTGTTTAGTTTTGCGGTTCAGAAAAAATGTAAAAAAATCATATTAGTACACAATCATCCCTCTGGTGATGTAATCCCAAGTGGGGATGATATTTCTTTAACACATCATTTAAAAACAGGGGGTGAGTTTTTGAGAATCCAAGTATTAGACCATATAATTATTTCAGAAAGCACTTTCTTCAGTATGGCGACAAGTGGGTTGATATAGCTTTGAGGCTTCATGCTAAATTGAAATTAAGAATTTTCAAACTCTTTTATTAAGCAATTCTATCTTACTGTTAATTAATGATAAACATCATTTTAACTTTTCACCAAGCTTCCTACCCACTTTTCTATCAATACTCCCGAACGATTGTTTTACAGTAAGGCTGTAATATACATTCCTTGGTCTTTTGCGGTAACTAAATGTATTAAGCGGGTTTTACCGATATCCCCTTTCTTATCGTATGCGGGAATAAAAAACACGAGGCTTATTAGTTGGATTATAGGAACAAACCAGTTTATATTTGGGTATTGGTCGACTCACAACTTGTTTTTTTTGTGTAAAACGTTGTATGCCATTTGGTTGGGGTTGTTTAGGATTAGTAAATAGTATCATTGGATTGTTTTGCCACAGCTAACTGCTGTAGGAGTTTTGCCATTTAACAGTAAAATGCAGGCATTATCTCCGGCAGTTTTTTGTTTTTAAAACGGGTTTCCCATTTCAATCATTGAGTTTTTGTATTTTTGTTTTACATTAGTTAATACGCTATTAAAAACTAATAAAAACCACTTATCAGGCGGGAGACGAGAGTTACCCGCCTTGATTATTTAGAGGCGATAATGCTTCATTAATTCTGCATACAATAAGTATAATACCCCTTCGTAGTACACTTTCACTAACTCTGCAACGCTCAACAACACGTTGTTGAAATACCCCGTTTCATACGCCAGCATCAACCCTTCGGCTACCTTTTGGTTTATAGCAATGGTTTTACGCTTTGCAAACGGCTTTTTACAGAGGTTTTGCAGCTTTACAAACAAGGGTTCGGTCAATAACAATGCCGCCCGATACGCCCGTTTATGGGTGATTGGCAATGCTGCATACCCCCGCACTATTAATCGGTGTAGCAACCAAACCAATGCCTGTGCATCCGAATAGCTGATTCTGTACATTATTCGGTCAGGGGGTATAGTTCCTATTGCTTGCCAGCTATCAACAACACGTTGTTGGTTCATAGTCTCTTTTCGTCCTTTATTCCGTCAAACACCCATTTATGAAGCAATGCCCCTGTTTGGTTGTCATAAATCAGGGCTGTTAAGAATTTACCTTTGTATCGGCCTGTTACCAGTCCTTTCAGTGCATACAGTCCTGTATCTCCCTTCTTATCCCTGTATTCACATGAAAACAAGGTGGTGTGCTGCATCCCTTCGGGTAAATGGGCTTTATCTTTAAAGTAAATGATAAGTTTATACTTTGCACGGGCTTTGTACCCCTGTTGTTTCTTTACAAAATGCGGATTTTGCTCCATGTTTCTGCTTGAGTGTTTAGATTAGGTTGTTGGGGCAACAACACGTTGTTTTTGCAGTGCCCATTGTTTTTGGATATTAGTCATAGCGTGGTAAAACATTACCTCAGCCTCCGGCAGCTTCTTGTTTTTAAATCGGGTTTCCCACTTGCGGTACACGTTTAAGCGGTCGGTATCGGTCAATAACTCCTTGCGGGCTTTGTCTAATTCCAATTCAGCTTTAATCAGTGCCTTTCGCTTGTATTGCAATAGCAGCCATTGTTCGGTTTGGATGAAACCGTAAGGGCATTTGTTGTCAAAAAAGGTAATCGGGTTCACCAAAAACTTACCCTCTTGGTACTTTTTATTCTTTTCACCTTCCAATGGCCGCTCCTTCCATGCTGCTATCAAATCCACCCGTTGTATTAGGGTTTGTTGGTACTTTTGCCATTCATCACGGGTTAGTGGTTGCCTAAAGCTGCCGTACACGTGGTTAAACAGCTTGTTTTTGATTTTACGCTCCGTTTCTTTGTCGAACTGGTGGTAAGGGTACAGGGTACTGATGGCATAGCGGTAGAACTCCAATACCATTGCTAACTGCCATGCGGGATATTTTTTGGCCGCCGCGCCGCCGCCCAGCCTTTGTTCAGGAAATTCGTCTGTGGATAAAGGTGGGTTTTCCACACAACCATCTGCTTTGAGGGGTGTACAAGAGAAAAGTCCAAGAGGCTTTGCAGTATCAGCCGACAACGGAGGCTGGCCGCTATTGTTTTCTATCCCGTTATCCCCCAATTCACAGGGAATAGAGTGTATATTACTCTTTTCTAAAGAGTTTATAAGATTGCTTTGGCGCACATTTTTCGCTTTATCTGTATTTTCAGTGCTATCGGCAGTGGGTTGGTTTCCCAACAACGTGTTGTTGGAGCTTTGGGGGTCGTATAGCAGTATCCACGCCGGCACGGTTAATTCGTAATCAGCTTTCGTACCCCGAAAGGTCTTTTGTACAATCCCCATTTTTTCAAGCTTGGAAAGGTGGTTTAAAATGGTGCGTTTATCAACTTTGACAAGGTGGGCTAACCGCACATTGTTCATGCGGCAGGGTATGGGGTTAATTGTTAGACACCCTACACGGTTATTTTGGCGCACGTAGGCATCGCATACTTTTAACAGAGTTAGGAATAAACCACCTCTGATACGCTCTTTGGGGGTTGTTGCCTTTTGGTTGAAGTTTTTTACAAACTGGTTGAGGTGCTTGCGGACTTCAGCAATGTCTATCCTGCGGTAATCAAATTCGTCTATTGGGGCAGTATATGTATGTTGGGGGTTGCTGGCGTCGGTTCTCATAAAAACAACGTGTTGTTGGGGTGTTGTTGGCTTTAAATTTTATATTTGGAAGTAATTTACCTAACTATGAACACCAAGCGGCAAAGGGGGCTATTCAGCCCCCTGCGCTTGCTTATAGTTCACTTGCTTGTGAGGGGGCATTGTTAATGAAGGGACGTATATTCGCTAATGTGTGGCGGCTTGCGTAACCGCTGTTTAATTATTCCCTCCTGTACCAGTTCGGTAACGGCTTTTACTACCGCCACTTTGGTAATCCCTGCTTCGGGGGCTTTAATTTTCAATACGTCGGTAATTTCATCAACGGTCAGCCATGTACGCTGGCTGTCGGTCAGGTTTCTGTCGGGGGCAGGGTTGCCCTGTGCATCCTTTGGGGTGAGGGTTGCTTTTACCTGCTCCTTTACCGCATCCATTGAAATAGCGGGGGCAGGCGTTGTGGTTTTCTTTGCCATTGTTATACGGTTTGTTTAGGTTTTTGGGGTTGGGTAAGGGAGATTGTAAAAACACCGTAGCAATGGGTACAAAGGCAAATGCCCGACTTTACTGAATAAGCACCCATTATTACATTGGGTTCGGCTTGCAAAGGCGTATTGCATTCCTTGCAGGTGTGGGTTTTGGGCTTGTAAAAGTCCATGCTAACGGATGATTAAAAGATTAGCCCTTGTAACTTTTAGCGTCCTGCCTGATTTCGTCGGCTGATTTTTGACGGTTGGATTGCAGCCATTTGTCCAATTCTTCTTTGCGGAATAGGGTAGCTTGCCCGCGCTTGAAAAACGGAAGTGCCCGTTGGGAGGTTAAATGGTACAACCTGCTTTTTGAAAGGCATAAATAGGTGGCTGCCTCTTGAACTGTAAAAGGCTTGTCAATTTGAAAAGATTGCCCCTGCATCTTGCGATTCATTTCTGCTACCAGTTGGGTAAGGGCATCTAATTTTTCTGAAAGTTCGTTGAATGGGTTTGCTGCCATTTTGTGTTTCGAGTAAGTGCAGCAAATCTGAGAAGAAAAAGTGCATGGGGTGGGCATCCAACCCACCCCATATTTTGCACCCAATTTTTGGTCTTTTTCTTGGGGTGGGTACCTGGGGTAGGTAAGCCCTTACCCACCCCATCCCGACGGACTACCCCGTTACCCACCCCATAGGTTATTTAGGGCTTTCTTTAGCTTTGATTTCCAGTTGTTTAATTAATTCCTGCATTGGTGTTTTTTCGTGCGATGTAGGGAACTGTTGGAACAGATTTTTCACCGAAAGTAGGTCAGTTTTTAGTCTAAACATGGACACCCTGTGCAAAGTTTTGGCCATCTTGTAAATCGGTGAGTTACTCATTTTAAGATTTCCTGCCTCATCGAACGGCAATTCTTTGTCAAGTATCACATGAATGAACTTTGCTGTTTGGGTTAAGTCAGTTCGCGAAAAATCTACCCCTAACGCCCCTAACATATTTATCAAAGCAATTACCCGACGACGTAAAGTAAACTCAGACGGTTTTGCATCATTCAATGGCACTACCAAATCAAGTTTATCAACTATTTGTTTGTTAGCCTCGGCCTTGCTTTGTTTTTGGGGCAGGATGTCAGGATAGATGTCCCGCTGCGCTACTCTTAAATGGTTGTTGTAAATGTGCGTCCTTTTCATCTTATCCCGGCTTAATAGAAACATCACCACATAATGCAGTTTATAAAACTGATACCGATAGGTTACAATAGTTACCCGATTATCGGGGTGACCGACTTTAATTTGTTTAAGGTTCATCCGTACACCTAATATCGAATTGTATTTCACCTGCGGCTTGGCCACATTATCGAGTTGGGGCAATTGGTCGGCATTGTTCTCCAGCAACTTTTCCAATCTTTCATTAACGGCTTTGCGCTTTTCGTCAGTAGGGTCGGTAATCATTTCAAAGATGCTGAAGAAGTCATCGGGGTAACCGTGTGTCGGGGGAGGTTGCGAAGGATTGTTCTTTCCTCTGTTGAGTGGTTCGTTCCTGTAATACTGTAAATAATGGTTGAAATGGGCGTGCATCACCTCCACAAAGATGTTGTTGCGTAAATTCATAGTTCTATTCCTCTCCTAAAAATGTGTGTGAAATGTGAAACAACAAACGGTGTTTAATCCATGATTATTTCACATTTAAATGAAAGAAGATGTAAAAAGTGCAAACTAACTACATCTTTGCGATAAAGCCAATGATTTAGGATAGTATGGGGTGTTTAGTGTCAACCTTTCTAAAAAAACAACCCGTTGTTGGAGGTGAATTTTTGGATTATATCTCTAACTAAATTAGTTTATATAGGAGTTTAGATTTTGACAAGGGTATTACGATGTAAAACATTGCATTACCACAAATTAAAAATATGTTATTCTTTAAAAACAGAATCTGGTAGGATTTATAAAATAATTCGGATAAAACAAACTTTGGTGATGTTTGTTTACTTCGGAAACAATTATCAATGAAGAAAATCTCATATTTGGTTGTGTTCCTTTTTTATTTCGCAAACATCTTTGCACAACAACCGCCAGCTGCAATAGAAAATGGTTTAAACGCAATTTTTCAGGCTGATGCATTGCAAAACAAAGGCCTTGTTCCCGGACAAGTAATTAGGATAGAAAAAAGAGGTGAGTGGGTATATGAAAGTGCAGCAGGATTGGCCAGAGTGAATTCAGAGGATAGTGCGCTCCCTCAGATGAAATTTAAAATTGCAAGCATTACAAAGGTATTTACATCGGTAGCCATTTTTAAATTAATTCAAAGCGGGCTTGTAGATTTTAATTCTCCTATTGGTAATTATTTGCCAAACTCAGTAGTTCAAAATTTTGATGACTATCAAAATATTAGGATAAAGAACTTACTAAGCCACACTTCAGGCATCAGAGAACCCCAAGCTGATTTTCAGGGTAGGTTGAATTACTGGATTTTCAAGAAGCCTTTTGAGGATATACCGATTGACTCTCTCTTATTTTGGAGTTACGGTAACCCAGTTGGTGTAGGAAACTATCAATACAGTAATGCAAACTTTTATGTATTGGCAGAAATCATAAGGTCAGTTAGTGGTAAAACTTACGAACAGTTTATCACAGATAGTATCATCATCCCCTTGGGACTAACAAATACTGAGTTTACCAAGAACCCCTCAGGCAGCTTTATGAATGGTTATCTTAAAGGCACTTTTTATGCAACAGGGAATGTACCGGATGGATTGAACCCAGACTCTTTGTATGATTTTACCCAAGCAAGTAATTCATGGGGTTATGGGGCTGCTGATTTGTGGTCAAACACGGTGGATTTAATAACATTCAATAAAGCACTTTTTAGCGGTCAGTTAATCCAACAAAAATGGGTAGATACCATGAAGAAAGTTGTTACTATAAGCGGCGATATGGGTTCATACGGGTATGGTATGATACAATTTAACAGCTTTAACAATGGCCCTGTATATGGATATGGACACACAGGTTCGGCTTTTGGATATGGGTCTATGAATTGTTTTATACCCAGCCTGAACATTTATATGGCTTCTGCGGGAAACTATATGAAGGTTGGCCAAGAGTTTTTACAGCGAGACATCTACAATTTCTTAAACAACAATGTCATAAAAAGTATCAATGAACCGTTGGACGAAAGTTATTTTTCTGTCTATCCTAATCCAACCACCAATAACCTTTATATACAAACAACAGCACAAGAATACACTATTTCCATAGTTGGTATGTTAGGTAATCAAATCTATATCGGCAAAAATGAGACTCGGGTGGATTTGATGAATATACCTAAGGGCATTTATATCGTTAAGTTGCAAAACCTAAACACAAACATCGTAAGCACTAAGAAAGTTGTGGTAAAATAGCACATCATATTTGCCTTATAGTCATTTTATGAAGCACTAAGGGTTTACGGAGCAAAAGAAGGATACTGAAAAACAACACGTTGTTGCAAATATGTTTTTATAATTTAATGTTAATCAATTAGTTATGCCAATCCCAAAAAACACGGCGTTGAAAAATCTTCAACACCCTGTTTTTACAAGTATTTCATTAGTAGTTAGTTAATTTTTATGAAAAACACCGTGTTTTTTTATTTATTAAGTAATTACTTCATTGTTAGTTGTTTACGTGTTTTTTGATTGCAACAACACGTTGTTGCAACATTAGGTTAGCCTACTAATAGCTTAGACACTTCGTCCAATTCATCGTTTTTGAAACTATCCAAATACACTTGGGTCATCCGTTCAGTAGAGTGCCCTAACATATTTTGGATTTTGGCAGTGGCTACATCTTTCCGTAACAGTTGTGTAGCAAACGTATGCCTTGCCATATAAAAGGTTACTTTCTCCCCAAGCGCCAGTTCGTCAGCAATGATTTTGAGGTATTTATTGGTGAGCGATAGTTTTCGTTCGATGCGGTGGGTAGCCTTTGAAGGGGTATTATACTTCACAGGGTCGAGGATGGGAAAAATATAATCCTCGGCAGGAGGGATAACATTCTCTCCGTATTTAAGTTGTTTATAATACTCCACTACCTTTAAGGCAGGTTCTAACAGCAATATGTTGTATAGCTTTCCTGTTTTTGCTCGGCTATAAACCAACCTACCGTTATAGATGTCTTTCCATTGTAGTTTGGCCATATCGGTAAAATTGATGCCCCAACAATAGTAAGAAAAGGTAAAGTAGTTAATGGTGTGGTGTTTTATCGAACCTGTTTCCGCTTGATAGTTTAGTAAAGTCTCTAATTTGGTTTTATCAAGGGAGCGGTGTTGGTACTCAGGGCGTATATGACTCAGGCTGTATTCTAAAAACGGGTTGTTATTCTTTTTAACTACTCTCTCAAGGATAGCTTTACCAAAAAGAGCCTGTAGTTTATTCAGCATCACTTTGATGTATGAATTTTTAAACCCGTTGGCTTTTAAATACTGTTCGTATTTCACTAAAAAGGCAAGGTCAATATCTGAAAAGGTTAACAGTTGGTTGTTGTTGGTAAAGCGTAGTATTGAGTTCTTAATACTGCGGTAAGTACCTCTTGTGCCGATGCGCCCCTGTTCTTTTAGTTCTGCAAGCAGTTTATCGCAAAACTGAACAAAGGTCATTGAGGGCTTATTATCCTTTATTATCTCTCGAACGGTTCCGGCAGAAAACCCTTTCTTTTGGCGTTGGAGTTCGAGTAGTTCTGTTTGGGCATCCAACAAGCGTTGGCTTAAATAAATGTTTAGTTCAGAATGTAAGGGGTGTTTCTTATTGGTAAGCCCCAAAGCTGCGTCCCATTGGGATACTTTTGCTGTCTTTCCTGTGAAGATAAACTTAGACTTGCGGTTGACTGTTACCCTGATTACAATCGGATGGGTACCGTCGGCTAATGTTTTTGACGTTCTGAGTAGTAATTTTATAGTCGCCATAGTTTGTTATCAACCCCATGTTGTACCCCTAATCGGTACAACATAGGTACAACAAACATAACAAAATATGGCAAAAAGTAACAAATAGAAAAGACAAGTAATCGACGAAACGTCAGTAATAACAGGTTATAACAAAAGTTAACAAATAAATACTAAGCTTCTGAAACAAGTTCAGCAGGACGGATTAGTGCCCTATTACAGTACACCAATCCTTTACCATTTTGAAATGGGGAATGGTTACTTCAATAAAGGGGTGTCCGATGATTTCGTAGCCCAAATCAAGGTAAAACTGAGCGGCAGTATCACGGGCGTGCAACTCAATGCGGCAATACCCGTTATCAACGGCGTAAATCTCAGCGTTCGAAACCAGCTGCTGCCCTATACCTTGGCGCTGCATTTCAGGCTCAACAGCCACTTGACGCATCTTTAGGGTATTATCATCAATTACTACGTATGAAAGACAAGCCACAAGTTGTCCCTCGCTGTATGCAGCCATGTGTATCTGATTGGCCTCAGCAGCAAGTTCGGCTTCAGTAAAAGCCAAGCCCAACGGCTGGCGCAACACACGGTCGCGCAAATCCACAAGTTCCCTGTACTCAGGTGTGTTGTGTTCTATTGTTTTAAAAGTAAGTTTCAAAAAAGTTACTCGTTTGTAATCGCCTTCTTTTTCAAAGCAAGTATTGAAAAATCAGAATCCTCTTTGCGGATGGTATTGCTAAGATGTCCTAAGCCTGTTATTTCCATCTCCACCACATCATTGGCTTGCAACCATTGCGGTTTAAAATTCTGAGGGTCTAAACGCATTCCTGTTCCGTTTAGCTCTAAGAAACAACCCGTTCCTACAGTACCTGAACCAATCACATCACCGGGCCATATATCAACGCCATAGGCGCAACGTTCAATAATCTCAGCAAACGTCCAATCCATGCTGCCTACACTGCCTTCAGAAACCAGCTCACCGTTTACCCAGCACTTCATGTTCAGGTCGTAATTATTACCCACATGGCCTGCTTTGGCAGGTATTTTATACGGCTCCAATTCATCAGGAGTAACCAACCAAGGGCCTATTACGGTGCTGAAATCTTTACCCTTTGCAGGGCCAAGGTTTAGCAACATTTCCTCCATTTGCAGGGTACGGGCACTCATATCGTTCATAATCATGTAACCCGCGATGTATTGGTCGGCCTCTTCGGCTTTCACATTACGTCCGCGCTTACCAATTACGATCGCCGCTTCCAATTCAAAATCCAGCTTCTGAAAATGATCGGGCATACACCAAATATCACCAGGGCCTTGTATGGCGTTGTGATTAGTGAAATACATGATGGGGTACTCGTCAAACTCTTTAATCATCTCCACTCCCCTGTTTCGGCGTGCGGCCTCCACGTGCTGACGGAAGGCATAACCATCGCGGCAACTGGTGGGATTGGGAACGGGGGCCAGCAACGTGGCTTTATCAGCTTTTATAGCAAACTCACTGTATTTGCCTTCGTTTACTATCAAACTGTTAATCTCTTTGGCACGCTCCATAGCACCGTCGCCTTTGCGCAGAAACTCAAGCATGGCATCGGGCATCGTATGGTCGATACGTTGCAAAGGATATATATTTCCGTCGTGGAAGATGCCCAAATGGGCAGCATCGTTTTGTTGCTGGTAGGTAACTAATTTCATTGTATCCAGTATCTGCGGTGTATTACCGGCAGTTAATTATTTGCCAAAAAATCTTTTAGTGAAATAATGTTTTCTATCTCCATTGGGTTTTGGCTGGTTTCATCAGCAATGAAAATAGACAACCAATCCATTTTATGGATGATAGAGAATATCATACGCAGGCTTAGGGTTTCAACCATTATATGCACCACGCGGTTATTTTCTTTTTCAAGCAGGCCGTTCACAAACTCAAAACGTTCAACTACGCGTTCATGGCTATTACTGTTCAACAATATAAAATTGGTATCCAGCTGACCGTAGTACGACTCAATAACGTTGTGATTGGCTTCGGGTAATACGTTGCAAAACGCTTCTTTTTTGCTGTTCTCCTGCAATTGCTGGCAGGCACGAATGGCGGTAGCCTCTAAGGGGCCATCGGCAATTATTACATATTTGCTGTTTAGGTTGCGGTTAAATTTTTTCATAATGCCCATAGCAGCCTCTTGGTGCTCACCCTGATTTTGCAAGTTTTCAATACACTCGGCAAAATCGGCATCAATATCTTGGTTTAACAGTTCAGCAAATATTTTCAGCAAAAACCCGAACGAATACCCCAACGCCATGCGGGGCTGAAAACCACCTGCAACGGTATAATAGGTTAATCCGTGTTCTTTGGCAAGTTCCATTAACTGCCCGCCGGCAGTAACTGCAAGCATGGTGCAGCCCTTGTCTTTTCCCTGTTCAAAAACAGATAAGGTTTCTTCGGTATTGCCTGAGTATGAACAAAGTACCAATAAGGTTTTGTTATTTACATACGCAGGAAGGTCATAATCCGATACTGTATCAACAGGAACAGGCATTTGAGCGGCAAAATATGACTTGGTTAATTTACCTCCAATGCCTGAACCTCCCAAGCCTGCAATTACAATGTTGCTGTAGTTGGCAGCTTTCAAACCATGGGGCTTGTAGTTTTCCAATACATACTCAAGCTGGGTGTAAAATGTTCTCAACGACTCGGGATGTGTGATCATAACAGATTATAACTTATTGTTTTTGCAGATATACTAATTTTTCGGGCCAAATACCTAAAAATTTACTTAGGAATTTAACGACCTGTTTGCAGTTGCAGCAAGGGCTGCCTCTTTAAACGCCTCTGAATAGGTAGGGTGTGCGTGGCTAATAATGCCTATGTCTTCAGCACTTGCCCTAAACTCCATAGCTACCACAGCTTCGGCAATCATATCGGCTGCACGGGCGCCAATCATGTGCACACCAAGTATTTCGTCGGTTTGTTCGTCGGCCAATACTTTTACAAAACCATCCAAATCAGCACTGGCACGGGCACGACCCAATGCGCGGAACTGGAATGAACCTGATTTGTATTTACGTCCGTTGCGTTTCAATTCTTCTTCGGTATAACCCACAGCGGCTACTTCGGGCCATGTGTACACCACTCCGGGTATCAACAGGTAATTGATGTGTGGTTTTTGTCCGGCAATCTGTTCAGCCACATAAACGCCTTCTTCTTCGGCTTTGTGGGCAAGCATGGCTCCGCGTATTACATCGCCTATTGCCCAAACGCCTTCAACAGCAGTTTTACAATGGTCGTCAACCGCAATGCGGCCACGCTCATCAGTTTTTAAACCAATGTTTTCTAAACCTAATCCGTCGGTATATGGGCGACGACCTACTGATACTAAGCAGTAATCACCTTTAAACTCAACCGCTGCACCATTTTTATCTTCAGCAGTAACGGTTACTTCATCACCATTTACAGTAGCACCTGTTACTTTGTGGCTCAGGTAAAAATCAAAGCCCAGTTTTTTAAGTACACGTTGCAATTCTTTGCCCAAGGCTTTATCCATGGTAGGGATAATACCATCGGCATATTCAACCACAGAAACTTTAGTTCCTAAGCGTGCATACACACTACCCAATTCAAGGCCAATAACACCACCCCCAATTACTACAAGGCTCTTAGGCACTTCTTTCAATTCTAAAGCTTCGGTAGAGGTGATGATACGTTTTTTATCAATCACTACCGTTGGCAATGATGAAGGCTTTGAGCCGGTTGCAATGATTGTATTTTTGGTAGTGATGGTTTTTTCGCCATCCTTACCGCTGATTTTTACAGTGTTTTTGTCAACAAAAAAACCCAACCCTTCATACACATCAATCTTGTTCTTTTTCATCAGGTAAGCAATACCATCGGTATTACCTTTCACCACGTCGCGTTTGCGGGCAATCATTTGCTCCATATTCACCTTAAGGTTACTTAGCTCAATACCGTGAGTTGCAAATGATTTTTCGGCATTGTGGTAATGCTCTGATGAATCAAGCAACGCCTTTGATGGTATACAGCCTACATTTAGGCAGGTACCGCCAAGGGTAGGGTATTTTTCGATAATAGCTGTTTTAAAGCCTAATTGTGCAGCACGGATAGCTGCAATATATCCTCCGGGGCCTGAACCGATTACGGTTACATCGTATTGCGACATAGATTTACTTAAAATTTTGCCGCAAAAATAGGTATTTATAGGTACTATTACCCCATTGTGCAGGGCTACGGTAGTAAATTATATGGCGTAATAAATTTGACACAGGGTGTAAGCAACTATATTGTATAAAATCACCTCTTTGTCTTTTATAACCTTGCTGTTAAATGCACAGAGAATTGCGCATATTGTTTGCTTTTGTTTTAATGTTCGCTTTCCTGCAAGGCAAGGGTCAGCAATACTCATCAGAAGGTACTGACTTTTACGTAAGTTTTTTACTGCGTCCCACCACCAGCCCCCAGTGCGATGTAATCCTGTCGTCTTCTATCAATACCACAGTAACTATAAGTAATCCGGCAAAAGGATTATTACAAACCATACCTATTACAGGTGGTGTTCCGTACACAGTAAATGTGGTAAGAACATATTGCACACCTCCCACAAATGATATTGTTGGAAATGAGGCGTTGCACATTACTTCTCCAACGCCTATTACAGTGTATTGTATGAATTACATCTCAGCCATTGCTGATGGTGCATTGGTGTATCCCAAAGAGGCTTGCGGCAGCGAGTATTATACTTCTTCTTTTGATGCAATTACTACCGGTGTTCCTTCAAAATTTGTTGCCATTGCTTTTGAAGACAATACCCAACTAAAAATTACTCCGAAAGTAAACACAAGGGGCGGCCATACGGCGGGAACTTCATATACCATTAATCTGAACAAAGGCCAAACTTACATGGAAATGGCTCAGGGGCTTTTGGATTTAACAGGTACCCACATTGTAGAGACAAACGGAAAAAAATTTGCGCTCTTCAGCGGTACTGAATGTGTGAACATACCCAACACTTTGTGTCCGTATTGCGATATTTTGGTTGAGCAAATGTTACCTGTTTCTGCATTGGGTAAGCGGTACTTACTGGCTCCCTTATCTACAGAAACAGTTGAACCTAAATACACATACCGCATAATTGGTACGGTAAAAGATACTAAAATAAGAACTAACGGGTTGTTGACCAATACCATCCAACAGGGCGAAATTATCACGGTTTTTAACCAAGTTGGGGCCATAAGCATTGAAGCGAACGAACCTGTTATGGTGATTCAATACCTGCAAGGTTCATCATGTGTGAAGGTGGGAGACCCCGCCATGGTAGTGATACCCTCGTTAGAACAGTTTATTGACCGTGTGAGCTATGCAACTGCTACATACTCACAGTTCAAAAACCACTATTCGTATGTGTTGGTTAATACTTCCTCAATAGGCCTGCTAAAAATAAACGGTACAGTGGTACCCGCGGCTGATTTTAAACAGTTTGCATCTATGCCCCAATATAGCTATGCAAACATCAGCCTGCCCGGCGGTAACCACTTGGTTGAGTGTAGCGCGGGTTTTTTGATGATAGCATACGGCTACGGGAAAGATATTAGCTATGCTTACATAGGAGGTAGTAGTTTTAAAAACCTTACCCACAATATTACTATTACCCCGCCTGTGTGCGGCTCTCTTAACTTTACGATGAATAATAGTGGCGATACAGGGTTGATTACCAATAGCTTTTGGGACTTTGGCGATGGTACAACCGATACCGGTAAATGGGTGCAAAAATCGTATGCAAACCACGGTACTTATACTGTAAAGAATGTTATTACATCGCCTGTTAGGCTCAACCCTGATACGGTATGGCAAACCATACGCACCTTGCCTTACCCAAACGTGGGATTTGTTACCAACGATACGGAGCAATGCCTGGATAATAACTTTTTTATTTTTGACGACACTACAGTGTTTTTAAACGGTGCTGCTAAGAAGAAACTACAATGGAATTTTTCCAACTCCGCCAATGCAGTGCTTGATAGTGTTAAAGTGCTGCGTGGATTTATCGATACGGGCATTTATACAGTGAAATTAACCGCCATATCTTCTGATAATTGTGCTGAAAGCAAAACTCAAAAGCTGTATGTGCATTCACCTGTAAGTATTAAAGTTGATTATACCGATACGCTACAGTGTCTTAAAAACAACCTTTTTACCATCACAAACACATCAAGTGTTTCCGGCGGCTCAATAATTAAAACAAAGTGGATGTTTAGTGATGGCGACTCATCTCTATTAGCCAACCCGCCTGCAAAACATTTTAATGTTGCAGGTACTCATACTGCAACGGTTGTGATTACCTCAAACAACGGATGTATCGACTCGCAAAGTCGTAAATTATACGTATTACCCAATCCGGCGCCCAACTTCACCGTAGCAGATATTTGTGCGGGTGATACGGCACATTTTATAAACACCACAGCCGATACTACCGACAAAGTACAGCAATGGCTCTGGCTGCTTGGCAACGGTAATACCTACACTACACAAAATCTGAATTATAGTTATACTGATACAGGCTACCATACAGTGGCACTATCTGTTTATACCAAATTGGGGTGCGCTGATACCACGGTTAAGCAAAACGCACTAAGAGTGAAACCAAAACCTCAAGCCCGCTTTGTAATTGTACCCAAAGACAGTTCAGGGTTTCATTATTCATTGCTGTTTAATAATGTATCGGTAGGGGGGGAGTCCTTTTTTTGGGATTTTGGTAACAATGAAACCGCGACCGATGAAAATCCGACGAAAACTTATCCCAAAACCGACTCTTATGCGGTAAGTTTAACAGCCTATAATGCTGATGGCTGCGAGCATAAATTTGACACGGTATTTAAACTGGTTTTACCCTTTGAGCTTTACATACCAAATGCCTTTACACCCAATGACAGAGACACGTTGAACAATGTGTTTAAAGTGGTCGGCTTAATAGGGGTAAAACAATTTGGGATGCAAATTTTTGACCGCTGGGGGAGCTTGTTGTTTGAAACAAACGCCATTGAAACCGGCTGGGACGGCACCTATAAAAGCATTGCCGTGCCTGAAGGGGTATATTTGTATGTGGTGAATATAATTACCGAAAACAAAGTGCAAAACTACAGGGGCACATTGCACTTGCTAAGGTAAAAACAGGCAGCGTGCTGAGAATTAATGTGTAGCATAAAACCACCTGCTGAACAAAGGTTTTGTATAAAAAACATGAAATATCACACCAACGATTTTCTATTCCCTAACTTTGATATAAAATACAATAGTCAGGCTACTCCGTAAATGCTCACCCTACCAAATGTTTCAGTTATAAAAATCCTGCAAACAGGGGGTTTGGTACTGCTGTTTTCTTTG
>CALRQL020000020.1:0-63642 GCA_943370295.1 Agrobacterium sp. 719_389
CAGTGCGGCGGACTTAAGTCCGCCGCACTGAGGTAATCGCGACAGCATGGGATTTCAATCCCGTGAAATTGAAGCTGATTTTTGTATGTCGGTATTTATCCCGACGGGCATAAAGCCCGCCGCTGTTGAGGGGCATCGTTCGGAATGGTTTTAAACCATTCCGAACTAATTTGCTTAAGAACATACGTACAAAAATTATTAGCTGTATTGCTGATGCAAATTTGCGGCCTCCGCACGGATTCCCATTTTAAATTGGAATGACGGCCACACGCGCTTTCGGTAGGCTCCAAAAACAGTCCCACATTTTCCACAAACTCCAATTATAGGCTAATCGGTTCTTTGAAAGGCTGAAACCTTTGTAGTATTGGCAAAATTCCGCAAACCCTTGTGCAATGCGTAACATAAATAACACGATAACTCAGTAACTTGATAACATCGTAACGGCGAAATAAAACTGTCCCACTTTGTCCCACGTGTTTGGGACATTTTTTTGAAATTAAACAGTTAATAATCAGTTTTATATGTTTGAAAACCGGATGTCCCACTTGTCCCACCCTTTGTTGAGATAGTTATTGCTTGAGTCTGGCAAAGGAACGTTTTTTAAAAGACAGGTTGAAACCTGTCTCTATTGTAATTACCTCATTGCGGCGGACTTAAGTCCGCCGCAATGAGGTAATCGCGACAGCATGGGATTTCAATCCCGTGAAATTGAAACGATGTATATCCCGACGGGCATAAAGCCCGCCGCTGTTGCGGGGCATCGTTCGGAATGGGTTTAAACTATTCGCTTTTTACCTGTGTGGCACGTACGGGTGGTTTTTCGCTAACTCCAACAATTTCACCTTGCACCACATCAATGTGCATGGCTTGGGGTTCTTTAGGTAGGCCGGGCATACGCATCATCTCGCCGCAAACAGCCACAATAAAACCTGCTCCGGTGTTTATTACCAAGTCTTCTACAAACAAGGTAAAATCCTTTACATCCGAAGGTTCATCGGCATTGCTGCTAAAGGTGTATTGGGTTTTGGCAATACAAACTGGCAGGTTGTTTAGCCCCATTTCGTTTATCTTTTTCAGTGCGGTTTGAGCTTTTTTGCTCAATGAAACGCCTTTGCCTTTGTAAATGGTAGTTACAATGTTGTTCAGCTTGGTTTCAATACTGTCCTCAAGCGAGTAAGTGTGTTGTATCGGTTTTGAGGGGTTGTTTTCAGCCTCGCTCACTACCAGTTTGGCAAGCTCTTCTACCCCTGCGCTACCGTCGCCAAAGCCGCTGTGGGTAGCACATTTGGCACCGCGCTCGGCACACCAGTTGGCTATGTAGCTTATTTCATCATCGGTATCAGAAGGGTGGCGGTTAATTGCCACCACTACCGTTTGCCCGAAGGACTTTAAAATATCCAAGTGCCTTTCCAGATTGTGCATCCCCTTTTGCAGGGCACTCATGTTGGGCAGCTTCAACTCTTTTTCGTTAGCTCCGCCGTGCAGTTTCAGCGATAGGGTAGTGGCTACTAACACACTTAGTGCGGGTTGCAAACCTGCGGTGCGGCATTTAATGTTCAAAAACTTTTCAGCCCCCAAATCGCTCCCGAAACCGGCTTCGGTTACCGCGTAATCGCCCAGTTGCAAAGCCATTTTGGTAGCAATAATACTGTTGCAACCGTGAGCAATGTTGGCAAACGGACCACCGTGTATAAACGCAGCTCCGCCGTCAACATCCTGCACCAAGTTGGGCATCAGCGCATCGCGAAGCAAGGCCACAATAGCTCCGCCTACGTTCAAATCACGCACATACATCGGTTTTTTATCGTTGGTATAGCCCACCAAAATATTGTCGATGCGGCGGCGTAAATCGTCTAAATCTTTCGATAGGCAAAAAATGGCCATAATCTCGCTGGCGGGCGTAATGTCAAACCCTGTTTCAGTAGGGATGCCGTTGCCGTCAAGCCCTGTGATAATGTTCCGAAGGCTGCGGTCATTCACATCCAGCACCCGTTTCCAAACCACTTGGCGCAAACCGTTGGCAGCTCCTTTGTTAAAGTAGTTGTGGTTATCTATCAGTGCAGCTAATGTGTTGTTAGCACAGGTGATGGCATGAAAATCACCATTAAAATGCAGGTTAATATCGTCAGAAGGCTCAACAGTTACATAACCGCCGCCTGTAGCTCCGCCCTTCATACCAAAGCAAGGACCTAACGAGGGTTCACGCAGAGCCAGCACACTTTTTTTACCGATGCGGTTTAAGCCCATGCTCAACGCAACTGAGGTGGTGGTTTTGCCCACCCCTGCTTTGTTGGGACTAATGGCGGTAACCAAAATCAGTTTGCCTTGTTTTATTTTGGCTTCGTCCCATTGGGGTGAAACTTTGGCTTTATAGTGTCCGTAGGGAATTAATTGCTCTTCAGTAATGCCCACACGGGCGGCTACTTCCTGTATTTTTTTCATGCAGAACGAAATTAGGGAAAATAAGGCAAGTTGGGATGAGTTTGTAATAGGTCTTAGAGTAAATATCCTGAATATAAAATTCAGGGCTTTGTAGGGTAGCGTAGCGAATGGTTTAAAACCGTTCGCTACGAATCTTCCCAATAATGGCGGTCTTTACGCCCGTCACAACAGTTGTATATTGTGTAAAATTCTTACTGTAAGATTATAAGAGTAATGGCAGAGAAGGATTACTTCACTTCTTCGTAATCCACGTATTCGCCCATACCGTCTGATTTGTGTTTACCGTTATCAGGGCCTTTGATGATTTTAATTTTGCCGTCTTTCTCCTCTTTTTGCTGCTGGTTATTGGTGTGGTAATGGTAGTTTTTAATTACCACGTTGGTTTGGAATAACCCACGCAAAAAACGGATAACGAAGTAAAACAGTATCAGGTATAATATGAACTTAAACATAGTATGCTGCTATTTAGCTTGGGGCAAATATAATCATTAATGCCCGTAGCCATTAAAAACAAACGGATGAACGGTTATTTTAAGCAGACTAATACAGCCATACTTTTTTTACAGGTATTGCGGCAATTTGAAACTGAACTCCTTTTTGCGTTAACCAGCTTTGCAAATCATTGGAAGGCATGGTGTACAAGCTGTCAAATATTTCAAACGTATCAATATACAGGGTATCCATCACTGCTTCATATTCAACAGGCCTGCCAACGCTATTTTCGAGTTGTTTTAGCAATCCACTCAACGGGTAATAACTTTTTGATGAAGGGTCGTTCCAATCAATAGCAGTGTTGGTCATTAAATACTGCTCATTGGTAACCGTTGCGGTTAATACTGTCGTATTAATTACGGTATCGCGCCACTTTATGTCAAATGTACTCCCAATAGAATTTAATATCTCTGTTTTTGCAGCCTCAAGTGTATAGCCGCTATTTCTTGAAAAAATAATATCAAAGCAAGTAGAGTCATTAACTTTTGAGTGATTTATCACTCTCACAGGACTTGAAAGGTTCATTAATAAAGAAAATATTTTTGGTATGCCTGCATTTATAATAGTAATCCCAACACTATTGTTGAAATCTCGCCAGCCGCTACCACCACCTTGCGGCATCACAGTGGGTCTTATAATATGTTGGTAGGGTACAAGCGTTCGGTTGGGCGTGCTAAAATTAGCAGTAAACACAGGGTCGTCGCCACCGCTCCAGGTACCAAAAAGCCTTGCGGCGGTTGTCTGTTTTTTCTTTTCGGGTACATAACCCCCATTTACAATGGATGATAACAGCGCGGTGTCCACGTTTTCAGGCCTTCCGTCATAAATAACAATACCGTTTTTATCTATGATAACAGTGCGGGGAATTCCTTGCACATGATAAGCCTGGTGCATATTTTTTGCAGTATCGCAGGCTATCCAGCCGTTTATCTTTCGTTTATTAAGGAACTTTTCGATTTTTTCTTTCGGCTCGTCGGTTATTGAGATAAATAGTACCGAGTCAGCAAAATGCGATTGCAGTTCGTTTAAATGTTTCACATTGGCTAAGCATGGCGAGCACCAAGTGGCCCAAAACTCAAGTACGACGGTTTTACCGTCAAAATATTCAGCAGTAGCACTTTTAACCGGGCTTTGCAAAAGAGCGTTAAAAGTTAATAGCGGATAGGTATTGTTTAGCAGCTCGGTTTGCGAAAATACCGTTAATGAAATAAAAAGCAGGGGGATAAGTAGTATGTTTTTCATGCCTCAAACAACGGGGTAAAGAAGCTGCTGAAAGGAATGAAAACAGTAGGAAAAGTGATGTAAAAAAGAATTAGTACTCGAGTTTTTAGCGCAGTAGGCGGGCTATTTTGGCTACCTGACTGCGGTTTTGGATATTGGTTTTTTGGTAAATGCGGCTCACGTGGCTTTTCACTGTACTCAACTCTATATTCAGTTTTTCGGCTATTTCTTTATTGCTCAGTCCATCATCAACCAACAGTAATATTTGTTTTTCTTTGATAGTAAGCATTGAAATTATGTCGGCTTCATTTTCTATGGGTAATTGATTGCCGGTTGGTTGTTTCAGCTTTCTGTATAGATAAACATTAATCCCTACTGAAACCAACAACAGAATCAACGTTATAATAAACCATACAATATAGCTGCTGCTGGTTGGCTGTTTCCCGTTTTCATTAAACTGAACTTTGCTTATTAGCTTTTCAAACTGTGCAGGATAAGGCGATTGGGGCAATTCCTTTTTCAAGCGCGATAAAAATGCCTCAAAAAAGTCTTTGTTTGCGGCATAACCATCTTCCCTCAAAAGAATGGTAGCAACTAAGGTTGATAGTAAAATTGATGAGCTATCGGCAAAGCCTCTATAATTTTTTAACAGCTTATTTCTTAATAAGGTGAGTTTCTCCTCGCTGGTACTATCGTTATTAAATCGGTAAAACTCCCGTTCCCACCCCTTTAACGTTGAAAGGCCATTGCCTTCGGGCATACCGTTTGTTTCAAAGTCAGGAAAGCTTGTACAAATGTCGTAGCAGGTAATGTGTACTACCGATGCGTTGTTCAGTATCAGCAACACAAAATTCTCGTTTTCACCCACAGACATATAGGCGTTAATATCCTTTTCGGGGGTAAAGTACAAGCGATAGAAACGTTTATCGGCGGGTAAAAAATCACCCGATATTTCAAAAGCCCCGGTACTATCAAGTTCAGACTGTACTATAATCAAACGGCTTGAGATACCTGAAATGTTTCCAATATCATCAATAGCCGCAAGGTAAATGCGCGGGTAATAGCATTTTGCTACACCGGGTACTTGCCCTGTAATAACAAAAGCCCCCAATAGCTTGGGGGCCGTTGCCAATATTGTGGAAGCAATAATTGCTATGATGCTTCTTAAAAACATCTTACCTGCTCAAGAACATCGATTTTTCTTTGTAGAACTGGCGGAACACAGGGTCGTTCAAGTCTTTGATAAACAAGATTGCTTCACCTGTTGATTTCATTTCAGGTCCAAGTTCTTTGTTCACGTTAGGGAATTTATCAAACGAGAACACGGGTTGTTTAATAGCAAACCCTTCCAGTTTCTCTTCAAACGTAAAGTCTTTCAGTTTATTTACGCCCAACATTACTTTGGTGGCAATGTTAACATAAGGTATTTGGTAAGCTTTGCAGATAAAGGGCACGGTACGAGAGGCGCGCGGGTTGGCTTCAATCACATACACCTTCTCGTTTTTAATCGCAAACTGTATGTTTAGCAAGCCTCTTACGTTAAGAGCCATCGCCAGTTTTTTGCTGTATTCCTCCATTTTATCCTTCACAGCTTGTGAAAGATTAAACGGTGGCAACACGGCTGATGAATCGCCGCTATGGATACCCGCAGGCTCAATATGCTCCATCATACCTACAATATGCACATCTTCCCCGTCGCAAATGCTATCGGTTTCGGCTTCCTCGGCACGGTCAAGAAAGTGGTCAATCAACACACGGTTGCCGGGCAAATCGCCCAACAAGCCGATTACTGCATTTTCCAACTCCTCGTCGTTAATTACAATTTTCATCCCTTGTCCGCCCAACACATAGCTGGGGCGAACCAACACAGGGTAACCCACACGGTGTGCAATTTCAATGGCTTCATCAGCATCAATTGCCACGCCGTAATCAGGGTAGGGGATGTCCAGTTCTTTCAGCAAGTCTGAGAAACGTCCCCTGTCTTCGGCAATATCCATGTTGTCATACGATGTACCGATGATTTTTATTCCTTTTTGGTGCAATTTTTCTGATAGTTTCAATGCGGTTTGGCCGCCCAACTGCACAATCACCCCTTCGGGTTTCTCCATCTCAATCAGCTCTATCAAATGTTCCCAAAATACCGGTTCAAAGTATAGCTTATCCGCCATATCAAAGTCGGTAGAAACAGTTTCAGGGTTACAGTTCACCATTATCGCTTCGTAGCCGCATTCTTTAGCAGCCAGCAAACCGTGCACACAGCTGTAGTCAAACTCAATACCTTGACCGATACGGTTAGGACCTGAACCTAAAACAACTATTTTCTTTTTATCGCTTACTACTGATTCGTTTTCGCCATCAAACGTTGAGTAGAAATAGTTAGTACTGCTTGGAAACTCAGCTGAGCAAGTATCAACCATTTTGTACACACGCCTAATGCCTAATTCTTTACGTTTTTCATACACCTCATCTTCGGTGCAGTTTTTTATCAGGTAAGCTATTTGTGCATCGCTGTAGCCTTTTTGCTTAGCCTCCAACAACAACTCGCGGGGGATATTACCCAAGCTAAAGCGGCGTATTTCGTTATCGGTTTTTACCAAGTCTTGTATTTGGTTTAAGAACCAACGGTCAATCTGGGTAATTTTTTGGATGGTGGTAATAGGTACACCAAGTGCCAACGCATCTTTTATGTAGAACAACCTATCCCACGATGGAACTTCAAGCTTGGCGATAATTTTTTCAAGGTTGGTCTCGTGCAAACCATCGGCGCCCAAGCCTATTTTGCGTATTTCTAGCGACTGACAGGCTTTTTGCAACGCTTCTTGGAAGCTACGGCCTATTGCCATTACCTCACCTACTGATTTCATCTGCAAACCAAGGCGGGTATCAGCCTCGCGGAATTTATCAAAGTTCCAACGGGGTATTTTTACGATAACATAGTCAATTGCAGGTTCAAAAAAGGCCGAAGTGGTTTTGGTTACAGGGTTTTTCAACTCATCAAGCGTGTAACCGATGGCAAGTTTAGATGCTATTTTAGCAATGGGGTAACCTGTGGCTTTTGATGCAAGGGCTGAGGAACGTGATACACGCGGGTTTATTTCTACCGAAATAATGGCCTCGTCTTCAGGGTTCACAGCAAACTGTACGTTACAACCGCCTGCAAATGTGCCTATAGATCGCATCATTTTAAAGGCCATGTTGCGCATCTCTTGGAAACAAGTATCGCTCAAAGTCATTGCAGGTGCAATGGTGATACTGTCTCCCGTATGTATGCCCATTGGGTCAAAGTTCTCAATGGTACATATTACTGCAATGTTGTCGTTTTTATCGCGCAGCAACTCCAACTCGTATTCTTTCCACCCGAAAACTGCTTTTTCAACCAGTACTTCGTGGGTAGGAGAGGCTTGCAAACCGCGGCTAAGCGCAGCATCAAATTCTTCTTTTTTCCAAACAAAACCACCGCCTGTACCTCCCAATGTGTAGGAGGGGCGGATGACCAGTGGGAATCCTATTTCTTGGGCAATCTCTTTACCTTCAAGGAATGAGTTAGCTACTTTAGAAGGGGCGATACCAATGCCTAAATCCACCATTAACTGACGGAATTGTTCGCGGTTTTCGGTTTTTTCAATCGCGGCAATATCTACACCGATGATGCGGACATTGTATTTTTCCCAAAGGCCGATTTCATCAGCTTCTTTGCACAGGTTTAGCGCTGTTTGCCCACCCATAGTAGGCAGTACACAATCTATCTGGCGTTCTTTTAAGATTTGCTCTATCGACTGAACGGTAAGGGGTAACAAATACACATTGTCAGCCGTTACGGGGTCAGTCATGATAGTAGCAGGGTTTGAGTTAATAAGGGTAACTTCAATCCCTTCTTCTTTTAACGAACGTGCAGCTTGGCTGCCTGAGTAATCGAATTCGCACGCCTGACCAATGATAATGGGGCCGCTTCCGATAATAAGTACTGATTTAATTGAGGGGTCTTTGGGCATAGTGGAGTAGTAGGTGTGTTACCTAAAAAATTGGGCGAAGATAAATAAGAAAGTTTATAGTGCTGAAATTTTTTAAGACTATAAACTGTGTAGTTCAATTGCCTTATCGTTTTCGTGGCGTACATCGTTGGCCTTTGCTACAATACTTTGCACCACTTCGTCCAGCTTTTTCGAAGTAATTTCCATCATCTGCAGCACATTAATGTTCTCAGGCACAGCAGGATCTTGTTTGTTAAACAACGCCATTAATCCCATTAAGGTGCTTAGCGGCCCTCTCACCTCGTGCGATTGCATCCATGCAATTTCAAGCAAGCGTTTGTTTTGTTCAGCTATAAACAATTCATTTTTCTTGCGTTGGGTTATTTCCTTGGCAAAACAGCCGGCCCCAATAATCTCGTTTTCCTCATTGTAAATTGGGTTAAAATTTACTTCATAATACACAACCTTTGCATCAGGCATTATGTACTTATCCTCAACTGAAAACGATTCACCATTAAAAGCCCGTTCATAATAAGTCCTCCAAATTGCCGCACGGTTATCGGGCAAATGTTCAAAAACTGCTTTTTCGCCCACCTTAGCGTTTCTGCCAAGCAAATTGGTAATAAACTTGGTATATGCATTGTTTATGGCCATTAACTCAAAAGAGGTATTTACCGACCATATTATGTCTTCAGTATTGTTTATCAGCGCATTAAGATTGTTTTTAGTGCGAGAAATTTCTTCACGCATCAAGTGCGTGTGGGTAACATCGGCAAAATAAATGGCAAGCCCGTTAGGGTTGGGGTATGCGGTACACAAATACCAGTTTTTTGCCCCGGGATATTGGCTTTCAAAGCTCACACTTTCATTATCATGGGCGGCTTTTGTAAGCATTGTATAAAAATTGGTTTCTAATAGTTTGGGGTAAATTTCCCAAATTATTCTACCTATTAAATCGTCTTTTTTCCGCTGTGTAATTTCTTGGAAAACCTTGTTTGCATACGTAATACGCCACTGTTTATCTACTGTTACGAAACCATCGGTAATGCTGTCCAATATTTTGGTGACACTTTGTGCATACTCAGTAAATTTTTGTTCAGATTCACGCAACTGGGTAATATCTGTTGCAACCCCATGTATCTCAGTAGGTTGTTTGTTCTCGTCAAATTTCACAACAGATTTATCGTATAGGGTTTTAGTTATACCGCTTTTATTAGTTATCCGGTATTCTGTCTCAGCAAAGCCATCTTCAAACAGCTTTTTGAAGGCACTTTCCATTCTCTCTCTATCCGCATCGTTCATTAGCGAAAACCAAAGAGTTTTATCAGCATAAAACTCTTCAGGGTTGTAGCCATACACTTTTTTGCAAGCCTCACTAATGTATATGAGGCTAAAATCATTAGCATTACACGACCACACAACATCATTTACACTGCTTAATATCTCATCAAGTTGTTTTTTAAACTCAATAAGTTCAGCATTCAACTGTATTATTTTTTGTTGTGCCATTATCTTCTCATGCACATCAATAGCAAGCACCATACGGCCTTTGCGGTTGCCAAAAATTGTTGGGGCTGAGTACACGTTTACATAAAATACATCTCCTGATTTGCGGCGGTGTTTAAAGGTTCCGCTGTTAGATATGTCGTCGCTAAGTGATGCAATTTGCCGTTCAAGCATGGGCCAGTCCTCGGGCGGCCTTATGTTACGTAAATTAAGTTCTAAAAACTCGGCTCGGCTATATCCGTAAGAGGCAAGTGCTGCTTTGTTCACAGCCAAAAAGGTGAGGTTCTCAAGGTCGTACACCCACATAGGGTTAGGGTTATCCTCAAAAAGGCTGCGGTATTGTTTTTCAAGGGCCGCCAATTTGCTTATTGTACTGCGCGTATAAAGGTAAAGACAAAGCCCTGTAAGCAATACGTACGAGAGACCTTTAACGATGTTTATGTAAAAAATTAAAGATTTGCTAAGATGTTTGGTCTCAATAAACATGTCAACAAGTGAGTCTCCTGCTACAATCCATATAAAGCCTACTATAATATAGGCAACAGTTATCTTAGTTGCTGTGTATGTATTCATAGCATTAGTTAATTTAACCCCCTTCAAAACAAATTTAATAAAAAAGGGTAATAAAAAGCTGGTGAAAATTTTTAAAAATTCATAATTTCGACAAAATGAATTTTTGACAGTAACAATCAGATTTTCAGATACTTCCTTGTTTATTGCCTGCCGCGCATGCGATTTTTTTTCATTTGAGCGTAGAAATGAACTATTAACTTCGCTGAAAATTTAGCAGAAAACAACCCCTATTAAATTAAATACAGTTATAATTAATGCAAAACCTTAGTAATGAAAGTTTAATGCAAGCTTTGGTTAAAAACAAAGCTATCCTTCAATCCATTGTTTAAAGTTTGCAGCGGTTTCTTGGCTAATGGTAATCTCATCCGCACAATGGGCTATTCTTAACAGCAGTTTACCTTTATACGAAGGTCTGAATTTTTGTATGGCCGCAATATTGATGAGGTATTGCCGGTTCACCCTGTAAAACTCCTTTCGGGACAGCATACTCTCCAGTTCGGTAAGGTTATAATCCACCATAAAACGTTCGCCCTGTGTGTTTATAGCAAACACAATTTTATCGAGGGTATAAAAATAAGCGGTTTGTTGTGCAGTGAGGTACGTGTAATCGTTGCCCTTTTTCACCAATATGCGTGTTTTTGCGGCAGGTCTCTTTTCAAGCAGTGCTACATCTTCAGTAGCAGAGGGCGTGTTGATAATCAGGTATTTATTAAGGGTTATTTGCAACTGTTCGTTGGTTTGCTTGTTAACCTCCCAGTTTTTTGCCAGAAACACCATTTCGTACACATGGGTGATGAATATTACGCAGATAACACAAATGAGGGTAACATTGGTAATAATATTCCAGTTGATGGAGTCGGTAGCCAAGTAGGTGTACCACAACCAGCATAAGCCAATAGTAAGGGGCACGGTATATAACAAGTTGGCCATAAACAGCGAGATGATTTTTTGGAACGGATTATTAAGCCAAGAATACATCCTGCGTAGTTTGAATAACAGAAAGCGGTTGCCTTGCCAGATACAAAATGCAATAAAAATGAAGTAAAGATGCCCCAGCACAATTTCAGGGAAACTATACAGCTCTAACCTTATTAAACCGCTGATATTGGGTATTACCAGCCCGAAAAAGGGCACCCCTATCAAACGGATGGTAGTGTCATTCAATTCCGCATCAACGGAGGGGTTGGGTAACATGATTTCCGTTTTCAGTTCTTCAATATCCGTTTTCGGGGTATTTTTTTTCATTTTCGGATAGGTGCGGCTAAGTTTTGCAATTACAAATTACACTTTTTTATGCAAAATATTGAGATTAACCACCTTGCTGCCATAGTGGCGGCTTTATCAGCATTTATTATCGGCGGAATTTGGTACTCGCCTTTATTGTTTGGCAATATTTGGATGCGGGAAGCGGGTTTAACTGCCGATGAGTTGAAGAAAGGGAACATGGCCAAAATTTTTGGGCTTTCGTTCGTTTTATCATTGATAATGAGTTACAATCTTGCCGCTTTTCTTTCAGGCCCTGCTGATTTAGGTTGGGGTATTGCTGCCGGAGCATTGGCCGGTATTGGCTGGGTAGGGTTATCGTTTGGTGTTAACTACCTGTTCGAGCGCAAATCGTTCACATTGTTCCTGATTAATGCAGGGTACAATGCCGTTACTTTTATGTTGATGGGTGCTATTATCGGCGTTTGGAAATAGAGGACGGTATCAAATAGGGTCAGTCTATACCCTCCATTCCGGAGAGCATAAAGCCCGCCGTTGTTTCAAGGAGTCGTTCCGAATGGTTTAAAACCATTCGGAACGTTACTCCCAAAAGGGCTGAATTTTACATTCAGACTAACCGCACATGGTTAGTAGTTTATTCTTATTTCCTCACAATCAACCCGGCCATAGGTTGTGCGGTGGGCATTACCACAATATCGTTTACGTTCACATGCGGCGGGCGGCTGGCTATGTACCAAACAGCATCGGCAATATCATCGGCCACAAGGTTCTCAAAACCTTCATACACCTTTTTGGCGCGCTCCACATCCCCCTCAAACCGCACAATCGAAAACTCGGTTTCCACCGCTCCGGGGCATACCATTGATACCTTTACCGGGTATTTAGCCAAATCCAACCGCATACTGCGTGTTAAGGCATCCACAGCGTGTTTGCTGGCACAATACACATTACCCATGCTATACACCTCTTTACCCGCAATAGAGCTGATATTGATAATATGTCCCGTATTGCGGGCTATCATTTGCGGTAATACAGCCTTGCTCACATAAAGTAGCCCCTTTATGTTGGTATCAATCATGGTTTCCCAATGGTCAATGTTTCCGTCCTCAAACGAGGCAAGTCCCATAGCAAGTCCAGCATTATTCACCAACAAGTCAATATCCTTCCATTCATCGGGCAAATTGCCAATGGCTTCATCTACTGCTGCGCGGTCGCGAACATCAAAATTAAGGGTATGTATTTGTGCATTGTGTTTGGCAACCAATTGGGCGGCAACATTTTCTAAACGGTCTTTACGACGGCCTGTAAGTATAAGCCGGTAACCGTTTTGTGCCAGTATGTTTGCGCAGGCTTCGCCTATGCCTGCTGTCGCGCCCGTAATTAATGCAGTTTTCATAAATAAGTAATAAACAATGGGGTGTAAAAAATTAAAAACCTTTTATTTGAATTGCGAAAATAAAGTGAAGAATTTTGTCGGACGAATAAGAATATACTTGACCTATGAACTTTACGGTAAAGAAGAACGAAAATTACTCCCTGATTAAACTTGAAGAAGCTGCGCTAAGTGCCGCCAATGTTGATGCGTTGAAGACTGAGTGTGCCAAGTTGGTGAAAACAACCCCCTTTTTAATTTTTAACGGAAAGGCACTTGCTACCATTGATAAAGAGCAAAAAAGTTTACTTTCATCCATTGATGCCTTGGCTAACAAAGCCGGCGGAAACATTATTCTTACTGAATTGAGTGATGAAAACGCAGAACTAATGGAAAAAGCAGGGATTAACAGCCTTCCGTCTGACGATGAAGCCATTGATTTTATTTTTATTGAGCAGATGGAAAACCAATTTGCCGATGAAGATGAAGAAGACGAGGATGATTTTTAATCAAGTCAACCCCGTATAAAACAAGAACGGCTGCCCTTGGGCAGCCGTTCTTGTTTTATTACAGCCACAAAAGATGCGAGTGGGTGTAATGAATTTAGATGTTTGTAATTGCAGCGGGTTGAAACCCACTGCTCTTATGATTACTGTCCGAAAAGGGACTTAAGTCCCTTTTCGGACAGTAATTTTAACAGAATAGGATTTTAACCCTATTTAAATAACAATATTGTTTGTAAAGGCAGCTTTAGTAAGCCACGTAAATTGAACATTACTTCTGCAAGGCTACGTGCATCACATCGCGGATAGAATTGTAGGTATCCAGTTGGTCGAGGTCCAAATCAGAGATGCTAAACCATTGCACCTGGGTAATGTTTTCTTCTTGTTGTGGGGTAAACTCTTCGGGGTGGTCGATATGCATAAAAAACCAATGGGTGGTTTTTAGCACCCTGCCTCCATCAAGTTGGTAGGTATGGTACGATTTGGTGATAAAATCGCCCAGCTTAATGCTTTTTACGCCACATTCTTCTTTCACTTCACGCACTGCGGCACTTTCCAGCTTTTCCTCGTCGTCTTTTTTGCCTTTGGGCAAATCCCACTTTCCTTGGCGCATTATCAGCAGCACATCGCCTTTATCATTCAGCACAACACCACCTGCCGCCTGTATTTCTTTGTAGTATTTTTTAAAGCGTTTAAAAGTGTCTTTTTCATCCACGGTAGGGATAAAAATTCCAAAGTTAGCAAGCTGACGGTCGCTATTTTCAAGCATCTCAACCGCTCGCATCAACGACTTATCATCGTCGTCCATCAGCCGCAGGTTTTTAAGCCTGAAGAGGTCTTCGCTATCATCGGAAATCACCAAAGGGTGTTCGTTAATAAATATCTTTATCATCAGGCTGAACGGAAAAGCACAAAACTAAATAAGCATCTTTTATGTAGTATTGCGACAGTTAGTTTGCAAATATTTTTGGTTTGGTATAGGTTTGCACCCATGGCTGCCAGCAAAACAGGTGCGAAAATAGCACAATACCTTTTAGAAATCAACGCCATCCAACTACGCCCAAATAAACCGTTTACTTGGGCATCTGGATGGAAGTCGCCCATCTACTGCGACAATCGCTTGTCGTTATCGCATCCCGACGTACGAACGTACATCAAGAAAAAACTTGCGAAAAAAATTAAAGAAACCTATCCCGATGTGGAAGCTATTGTGGGAGTAGCTACTGCCGGTATTGCCCCGGGCGCTTTGGTAGCTGATGTTCTCGATCTGCCGTTCGCATACATTCGCCCCGAGCCTAAAAAGCACGGACGACAAAATATGATTGAAGGCGATTTGAAAACAGGCCAAAAAGTAGTGGTGGTTGAAGACCTTGTAAGCACAGGCGGGAGCAGCCTTAAAGCGGTTGAAGCCCTGCGCGATGCGGGTGTGAAAGTACTTGGGCTGGGCTGTATTTTTAGTTATGGGTTTGAATTGGCTGAGCAAAATTTTAAAAATGCTAAGTGCAAATTCTTTTCACTGGCCGATTATCAAGTATTGATTAAAACAGCCAAACAGGAAGGATATGTAGAACCTGCCGACCTTGATAGCTTACGCAAATGGCGCGAGGCTCCCGATAAGTGGGGCGTGTAACACAAGCGTTATAAACTTTACATGTAATAGGAATAGGATTGAAACCCTATTCTGTTAAAACTATAATGGGCAAAGGGGCTTACGTCTCTTTGCCCATTGTAATTTTACAAGAAACATTCCAAATGGCTCTAAACCATACGGGACGAACCCTCGCAACCGTGGTGGGCTTTATGCCCGTCGAAAAAGATTCGCTAAATAAAAAATTACTTTTTACGGTCGATTACATAATCAACCAATTGTTGCAGACTGGTGCGGGCTTCGTTATCAGGAAACTTCGATAGAATTTCAAGGGCTTCCGCTTTGTATCGGTTCATCACCGTAGTAGCATATTCAATACCGCCGCTTTTGTGCACATAATCCACTACCTCTTTCACCTTGCGGGTATTAGTGTTCTGGTTTTTGATAATGTACACCAGTTTCCGCTTCACGTCATCAGGTGCATTATTTAAAGCATATATCAGGGGTAGGGTAAGTTTTTTTTCTTTTATATCAATGCCGGTAGGTTTTCCAATATCATCGGCACCGTAATCAAACAAATCGTCTTTAATCTGGAAGGCAATACCTATTTTCTCACCAAAATCGCGCATTTGCTCAATTTTTTCAGCATCATCAATCACACTCGCAGCACCAATGGCACAGCACGAGGCAATTAGCGAAGCCGTTTTTTTGGTGATAATGTCAAAATAAATATCCTCTACCAAATTCAGTTTGCGGGCTTTTTCAATTTGCAGCAGCTCTCCCTCACTCATTTTTTGCACGGCATCGCTCACAATTTCCAACAAATGAAAATCTTTATTGGTAACAGCCAGCAATAGCCCGCGGCTAAGCAAATAATCACCTACTAAAACAGCTATCTTATTTTTCCAAAGGGCGTTGATGGAGAAAAAGCCCCTGCGCTGATAAGAGTCGTCAACTACATCGTCGTGCACAAGCGTTGCCGTGTGCAATAACTCAACAAGGGCAGCCCCTCTGTGGGTAGCCTCGCTAATCCCACCGTTCAATTTAGCCGTAAACAGTACAAACATTGGGCGCATTTGCTTACCCTTACGTTTCACTATATACGTCATAATGGTATCTAATAAAGATACCTTGCTTTTCATGCTCTGTCTGAATTTTGTTTCAAACACAGCAAGTTCTTGCTCAATGGGGGCCTTAATTTGGTCGAGGGTCGGTCTCACAAATATGCTGTGCAAGATAGGGGATATTTTCTATTTACTAACGCATCACTGCAACCACGCATCAAAATTAAAAGCCGGATTGTCTTTTACACTGCTAAGCAAGCACAGGAGGCACCGTTTTGCGTTTCTGTGCTAAATAGCGTAGGTTTGCTGCTTTTAAACCCATCTTGTATAGTATTATGACTACTGCTACCGTTCACAAAGCAAAAAGCATTGATAATAAGTTACCCCTTGTAATTATTGGTACTAAAAAAACCAAATGGGAAGATTTCGGCCTGGATAAAGGCGAAATAGCATTTGTTAAAGAAAAACTTAAAGGCGACGATAAAACCATCACCGTAAACAACCTTGGCCAACTTACATTTATTGTATTAGAGCCGGGTATGGATACCGATGCTAAGAACTTAGAAAAATACCGCCAAGCAGGTGCAAAAATTTGCACAGCACTAAATGCCAATAAAAAAGAAGCCGTTACTATTTCGGGCGATGTAAAAAACAAAGCCGTTTATTTAGCAATGGCAGAAGGGATGGCATTGGCCAATTACCAGTTTTTGAAATACCGCAAAGAAGCCGAAAAAGAAAAAAACAGCCTTGCCAATATTAATATAGTTGCTGAGGGTGTAAAGGCCGACGATGCTGCCAACCTTAACACCGTTGTTGAGGCTACTTGCATTGCCCGTACTTTGGTAAACGAGCCCCAATCATACCTTGATGCCGTGCAAATGGCAAAAGAGTTTGAAAAGCTGGGAAAAGAGGCAGGTATAAAAGTAGAAGTACTTACCAAAGCCAAAATTGAATCACTAAAATTTGGTGGTTTGTTAGCTGTAAATATGGGTAGCCAAACTCCGCCCACATTTACCATTATGGAGTACAAACCTGCCAAACCAGTAAACAAAAACCCAATAATATTGGTAGGTAAAGGTGTTGTGTACGATACAGGCGGTTTAAGCTTGAAACCCACACCTAACAGCATGGATTACATGAAGAGCGATATGGGCGGTGCCGCTGTGGCAGCCTGCTCAATATATGCAGCAGCAAAAATGAAGTTGCCAGTACATATCATATCGTTAATACCTGCTACCGATAACCGCCCTGGCGAAAACGCATACACCCCCGGCGATGTGATAACCATGCACAGTGGTTTGAACGTTGAGGTATTGAATACCGATGCCGAAGGCCGCATGATATTGGCCGATGCACTTTCGTACGCTAAAAAATTCAAGCCTGAATTGGTAATGGACTTTGCTACGCTTACCGGTGCAGCAGCAGCAGCCATTGGCCCACAAGGTATAGTGTGTATGGGTACTGCTCCTGAGGTAACCAAAAAAGCCCTTAAAAACAGCGGTGACAACGTGTACGAGCGTTTGGTAGAGTTTCCGTTTTGGGATGAATACAAAGACCTTATTAAATCAGACATTGCCGAAATTAAAAACATCGGTGGTCCTATAGCCGGTGCTATCACCGCCGGAAAATTCCTTGAGTATTTTACCGATTACCCTTGGATGCACTTTGATATTGCCGGTGGTGCATTTTTGCACAGCGGCGACGGATACCGTGTGAAAAACGGTACCGGTATTGGTGTACGTTTGGTGCTTGATTACTTAAGCAACTACGGCAGCAAAAAATAAACCGTAGTTTTAATCGTTTTTTAAACTACCCTTATACATTATGAGCCAACCCCAACTACCCAAAATAGGCATCACGCTGGGCGACTATAACGGCATAGGTGTTGAAATTATATTAAAAGCCCTTGCCGATACTCGCTTGCTGCAATATTGCACGCCCATAGTTTTTGGTTCGGTTAAGGTAATATCGTTCTATCGCAAAACCCTTGAGATGAACGAGATAAACTTTAACTACATAAAATCAGCCGACCAAGTAAATACTAAACGGCTGAACCTTGTTACCTGCTGGGAAGAAGAAACCGAGATAAAACCCGGTATCCCTACTGAAATAGCCGGCGGGTATGCCTTTAAATCATTAGATGCTGCTGTTAAAGCCGCAAAAGATGGTTTGTTGGATGCTATTGTAACTGCCCCCATTGATAAAAATACCATTCAAAACCCCGATTTCCGTTTCCCCGGTCATACTGAATATCTGGCCGAGCAGTTTGGTGCTGAACAGCACATGATGCTATTGGTAGGAGAGGAGCTAAGGGTAGGATTGGTTACGGGGCATGTACCTGTTAAAAACGTTTCGGCCAACTTATCAGTAGCCAAGATTGTAGAAAAACTGCACACCTTGCGCACCTGTTTGCAAAACGATTTTTCGATACCCAAACCGCGTATAGCCGTATTGGCACTTAATCCGCATGCAGGCGACGGAGGTTTGATAGGCGACGAAGAAACCACCATTATAGCACCGGCCATTGAGCAGGCTAAAAACGAAGGCATTTTAGCTTTTGGCCCTTATGCTGCCGATGGTTTCTTTGCAGCCCGCCAGCACCGCAAATACGATGCGGTACTTGCCATGTACCACGACCAAGGACTTATCCCGTTTAAGTACATGGAAAAAGAATACGGAGTGAATTTTACAGCAGGATTACCCATTATTCGTACATCGCCCGACCACGGAACGGCGTACGATATTGCGGGTAAAAACCGCGCTGATGAAGGCTCTATGAGAGCTGCCATATACCTCGCGTTGGATTTATTGCGTACACGCCGCCACGAGAATGAAATCAGCCAAAACCCGTTGAAATTTATGCCGCTAAAAAAAGAGCGGTTCCGTATGGAGTTTTAACACATAGTGAGATTAAATTGATGGATTTATGGCGCACTTCAAGGTGTCTAATTTTCAGCCCAGCCAACAAATAATTGTTAGCATTTTTTATTCTCATTCATTTACCGTATTTTTGCCGACTATTTTTGTGAAGCACTGACATGGCTGCCGGAGAAAAATATACGATAGACCTGCTGAAAATAAAGCACATAGCTGATGATTACAGGTTTGAAGTTAGTAATCGTTTTTTTGAGAGTTTTGAGGGGAGTACGATTAAAGAAGGCAACATTACTGTTAGCGTTTCAATTGAAAAAACTGCCAATACTTTCGACACACATATTACTGCCGAAGGAACTGTGAAGGTGGAATGCGATCGTTGCCTTAACCTGATTGATTTTCCGGTGAAGGGTGAACTTGAATTGGTGGTGAAGTTGATAGAGGGGCACAAAGAAGACGAAGACGAAATAGTGTATGTACCAATGAGTGAAGGCGTTTTTAATGCTACCCAGCACATATACGATTGTATATACCTTGCTTTGCCTATTCGCAAAACTTGTGAAGAAGCAGGCGTACCGGAAGGGTGCGACAGCAAGGTGATAGAAAAACTTACCCGTGTGGAATATGGCAACGACGATGACGAGGCCGGAGACCCACGGTGGGACAAATTGAAAGATTTACTTTAGTTTAAAGAAGATAAAACAATAGAACAATGGCACATCCTAAGCGCAAAATTTCGAAAACCCGCAGGGACAAAAGAAGGACACACCATAAATTGGATAGCAGGCCTATTTTTGTAGATCCTACCACCGGCGAAGCATCTTTGTACCACCGTGTAAACGTTGAAACCGGAATGTACAAAGGCGTTAAGGTGATGAAGGGTAAAAACGACGAATAAGGCCCGAAAGCAACATGCGGATTGGGATAGATATTATGGGTGGCGACTATGCCCCCCTTGAGGCCATTAAAGGCTGCATAAAAGCTGCTGCCGAACTACCCGGCACAGAATTGGTGTTAATTGGCGATAAAGACGCTGCAGCCCCTGTTTTTGAACAATTGGGCAGCAATATCAGCCAGTTTAATTTTGTTCATGCCCCTGAAACCATCGGCATGTCAGAATCACCGGTAAAAGCAATCACCCAAAAGAAAGAATCTAGCATTGCAATCGGTTTTGGCTTACTAAAAGCCGGACAGATTGATGCTTTTGCCAGCGCAGGCAACACCGGTGCAATGATGGTGGGCGCTATGTATAGCGTTAAAACCATCGAAGGTATTATGCGCCCTGCTATTGGTACCATACTGCCTAAATATACAGGCGGTTTGGGCTATATGCTGGATGTGGGTGCCAATGCTGATTGCAAGCCCGATGTGCTTTTTCAATTTGGCCTGTTAGGCTCATTATACGCACAACACGTTTACAAAATCGAAAACCCCCGCGTAGCTTTGCTAAACCTTGGCGAAGAAAAGGAAAAAGGAAGCATTGTTACCCAAGCGGCTTACCAGCTGATGGAAGGTACCAACCTTTACAACTTTGTTGGGAATGCCGAAGGGCGTGATTTGTTTTTAGATACATCAGACGTAATTGTGTGTGATGGTTTCACCGGAAACGCAGTATTAAAAGCTTGCGAATCCATGTGTTACCTACTAACCAAACGCGGCGTACAAGACGAGTTTTTGGGCCGATTTGATTATGAAAATTATGGCGGCACCGCCATTTTGGGTGTAAATGCACCCGTTATTATAGGTCATGGTATATCACGCGAAAAAGCATTTTTCAACATGATAAAACTTGGCCGCGATGTTGCCGAAACTAAACTGACAGATAAAATCAGGACATCGTTTTCAATGTCTGTGTAATACATTAACATGGAAAAAATTACCGCAGCGATAACTGCCGTGGGTGGCTATGTTCCCCCCGATGTGCTTACCAATTTCGACCTTGAGAAATTGGTAGATACATCTGATGAATGGATACGCACCCGAACCGGCATAAGCGAGCGTCATATTCTTAAAGAACCGGGAAAAGCAACCAGTGATATGGCCGTTGGAGCCATACACAATTTGCTTGATAAGCGCGGGATTACCCCCGAAGAAATCGATATGGTGGTATGCTGCACCATTACCGGCGATTTGATTTTCCCTGCAACCGCAAACATACTTTGTGACAAAATTGGGGCTAAAAACGCTTGGGGTTTCGACCTTAGTGCTGCTTGCTCAGGATTTTTGTACGGTATGGAAGTAGGGAGTAAAATGGTTGAAAGCGGCAAATACAAAAAGGTATTAGTAGTAGCAGGCGACAAAATGTCGTCTATTATTGATTATACCGACCGCAACACCTGCATTATATTTGGCGATGGCATGGGCGCAGTTCTACTTGAACCCAACTACGACGGATACGGTGTATTGGATTCAATCCTTAAATCCGATGGTTCAGGCCGTCAATTCCTGCACCAAAAAGCAGGCGGCTCACTAAAACCACCCAGCCACGAAACCATTGATGCCCGCGAGCATTATGTGTATCAGGATGGTAAAGTGGTGTTTAAGTTTGCCGTTACCAATATGGCCGATGTTACCCATCAGGTAATTACCCGCAACAACCTGCAACCCGAAGAAATTGCTTGGTTAGTGCCCCATCAGGCCAACCTGCGCATTATAGATGCCACAGCAGAACGTATTAATCTTTCCCGAGAAAAGGTAATGACTAATATCCAGCGCTATGGTAATACCACCAACGGTACTTTGCCGTTGCTTTTGTGGGATTATGAAAAACAACTGAAAAAAGGCGACAATCTTATCCTAAGCACCTTTGGCGGTGGTTTCACTTGGGGTTCGATGTATGTTAAATGGGCATACAACGGCTGATTTTCTTTACTTGTTTTAATCCCAAATCTTTTTCATTTTTGATAGTCTAAATCACACACCCATAGAATAATTGTTTATATGGAATTAAAAGAAATACAAGCCCTTATCAAATTTGTTTCTGAATCAGGAGTTGATGAGGTTGAATTGGAGAAAAAAGATTTTAAGCTTTCTATAAAAAAGGCTGCTCCAACTATTTTGCAAGCACCTGCCGCCCAGCCGCAAATTATTCAAGCTGCATTGCCGGCTGCACCCGTTGCTGCTCCCGCAGCTCCAAAAGCTGAAGAGCCCGCTGCACCTGCTGCACCTGCAAAATCAGGCAATACCATTACCATCAAATCACCAATGATTGGTACATTTTACCGTTCAGCATCTCCTGATAAACCCGCGTTTGTAAACGTAGGCGATGAGATTGTACCCGGTAAAGTAGTTTGTATTGTTGAGGCAATGAAATTATTCAACGAGATTGAATCAGAAATCTCAGGCCGTATCGTAAGGGTATTGGTGGATAACGCCCAACCTGTAGAATACGACCAACCTCTATTTGAAGTAGAGCCAGCCTAATTAATTTCAAATTCCAAATTTGAAATTTCAGATGTACTAATCCCAAATTCTGAAATGTTTAAAAAGATATTAATAGCTAACCGCGGCGAAATAGCCTTGCGTATTATACGCACCTGTAAAGAAATGGGCATAAAAACCGTTGCGGTATATTCAACTGCCGATAGGGATAGCCTGCACGTGCGCTTTGCCGACGAAGCTGTATGTATAGGTCCTGCACCCAGCCCGCAAAGTTACCTTAGCATGCCCAATATTATTGCTGCTGCTGAGATAACCAACGCTGATGCAATACACCCCGGCTACGGTTTCCTTTCTGAAAACGCAAAATTCTCAAGCATTTGTCGCGACCACGGTATTAAATTCATTGGGGCATCGCCTGAAATGATTAATTCGATGGGCGATAAATCGAATGCTAAAGATACCATGAAAAAAGCGGGCGTACCTACCATACCCGGTAGCGACGGTTTGCTTAAAGATGCTAAAGAGGGCATGAAACTGGCCAAAGAAATAGGTTACCCCGTAATTATTAAAGCTACTGCCGGTGGTGGTGGACGCGGGATGCGTATTATTTGGGAAGACAAAACCTTTGAAGCTGCATGGGATAGTGCCCGCCAAGAAGCAAAAGCTGCTTTTGGAAACGACGGTATTTATCTTGAAAAATACATTGAAGAACCCCGCCACATTGAAATACAGTTGGCAGGCGATCAATACGGTAAAGTATGTCACCTTAGCGAGCGTGATTGCTCAGTGCAACGCCGTCACCAAAAACTGATTGAAGAATCACCCTCTCCATTTGTTACCCCCGAACTAAGGGAAAAAATGGGTGCTGCGGCCATTGCAGCGGGAGAATCTATCAGCTATGAAGGTGTGGGTACTGTTGAGTTTTTGGTTGACAAATACCGCAACTTCTACTTTATGGAGATGAACACCCGTATTCAGGTGGAACATCCCGTAACAGAAGAGGTAATTAACTACGACTTGGTGAAAGAGCAAATTTTGATTGCTGCCGGTGTACCCATCAGCGGTAAAAACTACTTGCCTCAAAAACACGCCATGGAGTGCCGTATCAATGCGGAAGACCCATACAACAACTTCCGCCCGAGCCCCGGTAAAATCATTAACCTGCACAAACCCGGCGGACACGGTGTACGTGTTGACAGCCACATTTATGCAGGGTATGTAATACCCCCTAACTACGATAGTATGATTGCCAAGCTGATTGTATCAGCACAAACCCGCGAAGAGACTATTGTAAAAATGGAGCGTGCACTTAGTGAGTTTATCATCGAAGGTATCGAAACCACCATACCTCTTCAGATGCAGATAATGAAAGACCCTAACTTCCGTGCGGGTAACTTTACCACTGCATTTATGAATGACTTTGTAATTGAACGCTAATTATAATTAGTTAGCTATAATCTTTAGCCACAGAGGCGCATAGGCATCACATTGCCTTTGCGCCTTTGTAGTTTTTGGGCAAACCGAAAGTTGTTTCGCGTTTCACCCTATCCAACCTCCAAGCAATAAAATATCGTTTACACAGATACAAAGGAAGGTAAGACAATAACCAATGTGCTGTCATTTTGCCCGTAAAACAATAACAGGGCACCATCCTTGTAGTAATTAATTAAGTACCTTTGTAAATCAATTCAGCCATGTTTTTAGAGAATTTAAAATTTTTCAAAACAGCCCGTAACAAGCAGTTTAACTACCAGCCCCGTTACTACGACGAGCAAAAGGAAGATTTACAACGCCGTGTGGATGCCATTCGCAATGAAGTGAAAGGCGAATCTGAATATTCCCGCGATGCCATTCGTCAGCGTATCGACTTTAGGGCGCAGGCAAAACATGCCCGCCGTCCTGATTTGCTTACCAACGTGCGCGTGCTGTTTATTGGCGGCATACTGCTGCTGGTGTTTTATTTTTTATACAAGTACTTGTAATACCCGTTGATGAGCGACATAATCAGTGTTTTGCCTGATGCGATAGCCAACCAGATTGCCGCCGGTGAAGTGGTGCAAAGGCCCGCATCGGTAGTGAAGGAGTTGATGGAGAATTCAGTTGATGCAGGAGCCACTGATATTAAGCTGATAATAAAAGAAGGGGGTAGCACACTGATACAAGTGATAGACAACGGAAAGGGCATGAGTCCTACCGATGCACGCTTGTGTTGGGAACGCCACGCCACCTCAAAAATCCGTAAAGCCGAAGATTTATTTCAAATTACATCCTTTGGGTTTCGTGGCGAGGCAATGGCCTCCATTGCAGCGGTTGCCCATGTTGAGATGCGTACCCGTCGCGCCGATGACGAACTAGCTACCTATATATTAATGGAAGCATCGGAGGTGAAAAAGCAAGAAAGTGTTGCGGCCCCTGTAGGCACCAATATCAGCGTTCGTAATTTGTTTTTTAACATCCCTGCAAGGCGCAATTTCTTAAAATCAATCCCGGTAGAAACCCGTCATATATTAGAAGAGTTTATCCGTGTATCCATGCCCAACCCGGCCATTGGTTTCACATTGATAAACAACGATAACGAGGTGTACAACCTGAAACCCGGTACACAAGCGCAACGCATAGCAGGTTTGTTGGGGATTAAAGACCCTGCCCAACTGCTATACGATGAAGAAGATACCGATTTAATGAAAACCCGCGTGTTTTTGGGGCAACCTCAATGGGCTAAGAAAACCCGCGGAGACCAGTTCTTTTTTGTGAACGGACGCTTTATTAAAAGTGCCTATCTGAACCATGCTGTAACCTCGGCATACGACGAGTTGATAGCCAAAGATACCCATCCCTCGTATGTGGTGTTTATGGATGTGCCCCCGTCAAAAATTGATATTAACGTACACCCCACCAAAACGGAGATAAAGTTTGAGGACGAAAAATACCTCTATCAGATACTTAAATCGGTTTGCCGCAAGGCATTGGGTCAACATTTGTTATTGCCTGATGATACCTCCGCTGCGGCTGAAAACGATGCCTTTAATCGTTTAATAAGCGAAACCACATTCTCAGAAAAACACCCTCAAGAGCCTCAAATAAAAGTAGATAGAAGCTTTAATCCCTTTGGTGGGCAAACCGTACGTCAAAAACAAAACTTAGGCAAATGGCAAGAAATCTTCGCGCCGCTTGCCAAAGAAGAAACCGTAATTCCCCCGCCCGATTTGTTTAAGCAAGAACAACTGCGCACAGTGCCCGAGGACAGACCTCAGGAATTTGTACAGGGTATATTTCAGTATGCGGGCTCGTATTTGGTTTTTACTACTGAAAAGGGACTTTTTATTGCCGACCAACAAGCTGCACACGAACGGGTATTGTATGAAGAGTATGCCCGCGCTATGGAAGGTAACGGATTTCCCTCGCAGCAATTGCTGTTTCCGCGTGTAGTTGAATTTTTGCCGATGGATTACGCCCTGCTTGAAGAAGTGATAGAGCAGATAAGATTATTAGGCTTTGATATAAACCCTTTTGGCAATAATACGTTTATAGTTAACGGAACCCCTGCCGATGTGAAGAAAGGGGAGCCCAAAGAGTTATTAGAAGGAGTATTACAAAAGTATAAAGAGAATTTGCAGGGATTGAAACTGGGGCCGCGTGAAGCATTAATGCGAGCAATGGCAAGACAATCAGCCATTGCAAAAGGTACAGTGCTTACCCCCAAAGAAACCACTGAACTTGCCAACCAGTTGATGAATTGTGAAGTGCCTGCTTATACACCGGCGGGGAAACCCGTTTTTATTACCTTTGCACCGCCTGAACTGGCAAAAAGATTTGAGTAATGAGTTACTACAATTATAGGCCAAGCCCTTTTAGCAACATGCCCGTTGCAGTAAAAAACCTGCTGATTATAAACGGCCTGTTTTTTTTGGCAACGATGGTGTTTGAAGCCAGTTTCAGAGTGAACCTGATAGATGTATTGGGTTTACATTACTGGACATCGCCTGAATTTAAGCCCCACCAAGTTATCACCCACATGTTTATGCATAGCGGGTTTGGGCACATATTTTCAAACATGTTTGCCCTGTGGATGTTTGGTGCTACCTTAGAACATAGGTGGGGTCCTAAACGCTTTATCTACTTTTACCTGTTTACTGCTTTGGGTGCAGCAATACTGCATCAAACAGTTACCGGCATTGAGATTTTCAGAGCCCAAGGCGCCATTGATTTTTTTACAGCAAACCCAACCGTAGATAATTTTGTAGCAGCAATAAAAGCCGCCGGATTCACCCCTGATACAACGTATATCGGAGAAATGCGGTCTATGTTTACGAGTGGTGTTATAGAAAATAAAGCCGATGTAGCTGAGTTCACCCAATCCTTAAATTCACTGTTGGTTAAGAAATTAAATATTCCGACAGTGGGGGCTTCCGGAGCTGTGTTTGGCGTGCTTATTGCATTCGCGCTATATCACCCCAATACTGAACTTTTTATGTTCTTTATTCCGTTTCCTATAAAAGCCAAGTATTTTGTGGGCTTTTATGCGGTGATGGAGTTATATTTGGGTATCCAAAATAATCCCGGTGATAGTGTGGCACACTTTGCCCACCTCGGCGGCGCTTTGTTTGGATATATTTTGGTGAAATACTGGAATAAAAGTAACAGAAACTCGTTTTATTAAAAACGGATGAAAGCGATTGACGATTTTAAGCGTTTCTACGCAGAGGGCAACAACATGGCGCGTAAATTAGTAATAATTAACGTGTTGGTATTTTTATTTGCCGCCCTTACGTCAGTTATACTTTGGGCTTTTTCAGGCGGTCTATTCGATTCAATGTTTCTGCAATTCACAGCGTTTTTTGCTGTACCTGCCGATGCTTCATTGTTTATTGTTCGTCCGTGGACCATTATCACTCACAACTTCTTTCATATCGGCCTCATTCACCTATTGGTTAATATGGTGTTTTTGTATTGGCTGGGTAATATCTACCGTGAGTATGCCGGCAATGCCAAGGCACTTGCCACTTATTTATGGGGCGGCATTATAGGGGCTGTATTTTTTGTGATAGCTAATAATACCCTGCCCATGCTTGCCAACCATCAAGGGCAGCAACTATTGGGAGCATCACCCGGTGTAATGGCCATTGTGGTTGCATTAGGAACATTTTTGCCCTATTACGAAGTATCGTTTTTCAACTTCTACATTTCACTTCGCTGGGTGGCATTGGGCGTAGTTACATTATTGTTACTAAACTTACCTCACGGAAACGTTGGCGGACAAATTGCACACTTAGGCGGCATCATATTTGGTTATTTTTATGGTCGTCACCTGCGCCGCAGTTCAACCTTTGGCAGCGGTATTGAGAATATCGGTGATTTTATCAGCGGATTATTTAAACGAAAACCAAAACTTACAGTGGTAAAAAAAGAGACCACCGTTTACAGCTCATCAACCATCACCGATTTTGATGATGAGTACGAACCCAACCAAGAGGTGATTGACGCTATATTAGATAAAATTAGCCAGTCAGGGTATGAAAGCCTCACCCGTAAAGAGCGCGATTTGCTTTATAAGGCCAGCAAGCAGGATTAATGTTTATACTCAACAAAATTGTTTTTGTACTAAATATTATTGCCGCTGCCCTTTTACTTGGTAGCTACCTTTCGCCCATAGTCAGTCCCCAAACATTCTGGCCCGTATCTTTTTTAGGTCTTGCATACATCCCTTTGCTCATAACAAACGTTGTGTTTACATTGTATTGGTTGTTGCAGGCTAAGTTGTATGTTTTTATTTCTTTAGGCGCAATTGTTTTGGGTTTTTCATACATAGGTCGCCATTATCAAATTTCAGGAAATAGTAAACCGGCCGAAGAAAAAACCATAAAGGTGGTAAGCTTTAACATCCAAAACTTTGATGAGCGAAGAAACCAAGCCAACCCTTATCCCGAATACTTTACAGCAATAGGTGAAGAAAAGCCCGATATTGTGTGTATGCAAGAATTTAACGGGTGGGTAGGAATTAACGCTAAGAATACATCCCTGCAAGAGTTAAAGCTTGCAATGGGCAAGGGCTTTAACTATATCGAGCGAGATAAAGTCACCAATAGTCTCATTATTGCCTCAAAACACAAAATCATACGTCACAAGGGATTTACATTCGGTAAGAAACGCACCACTAATGGTGCCATGTGGGCTGATATTCTTATCGGAAAAGATACAATTAGAGTTTTTAATGTTCATTTTCAGTCGTTTTTGCTAAATAAGGTAAAGTTAGATTCATTAGATACTAAAGAAAAGGCACTTAAAGGCTCAAAAAATATCTTACGCAGATTACGCAATGGTTTTGTGAACAGGGTGCCACAAGTTGATTCAGTATTGCTTGAAATCGAAAAATCTCCTTATAAAATTATACTGTGCGGTGATTTTAACGATACCCCGTTAAGTTATACCTACGGCCAAATGACAAAAAACCTGCGCGATGCTTTTATAGAATGCGGAAGCGGCTTGGGCGCAACCTACTCAGGCCCTTACCCTTCATTCAGAATAGATTACATATTACATAACCCCGCATTTAAATCATACAACTACAAGCGGGGCCTTAGTTATGGCTCAGACCATAAAATGATTCAGGTAGAGTTGGCATTAAAATAACCCTCCAAACCTTTGGCACACTTTTTAGTTGAATGTGGTAACTTTGTACCGCAATAATTAACGTTTAAACAACAAAAAAGATGGCTTCATATCCCGAAATGCTTGTAGCGCCTATGCGCAAAGAGCTAACCGATAACGGTTTCACCGAACTTTTAACCCCCGAAGAAGTAGTAAACGCTATAGAAAACAGCCAAGGCACATCATTGGTACTTGTAAACTCAGTATGCGGTTGCGCAGCCGGAACAGCAAGACCCGGAGCCATTAGGTCGCTGGGTGGAGATAAAAAACCTGCCAACCTGTACACGGTATTTGCCGGTATGGAAACCGATGCAGTAGCTAAGGCACGTGAATACTTTATGCCTTACCCTCCTTCATCACCTGCAATGGCAATTTTTAAAGAGGGTAAATTGGTTCATTTTATCGAAAGGCATCATATTGAAGGCCGCAGTGCTGACATGATTGCCACCCATCTTACTGAAGCTTACAAAGAGTTTTGCTGAGAAACGATTTAAAATAACTGCAAAGGGGCCTCGAGCCCCTTTTTTTATGTCGTTCGGAATGGTTTTAAACCCTATCAAAAGATTTATACTCAAATGACATTTCCGTGACGATTTGTCTTTTTGCGGATGCGTTTAGTAAGTAATTCATCATTTAAAGAATTACTACTATGGCAGCACGACATGAAATTACCGCAAGGGTGCGTAACCTTCGCCCCGTATTCTACCAAATTGGTTTGCTAATCGGATTATTGATTACGTTAGGTGCTTTTAGATGGACAGTGGAAGGGGAGACTGTTTATGTGAGAGAAGAAGAGGGATTTTTAGATACCACAGCGTATGACCTTGGCGAGATTAGAATTATTGAATACCAAAACGAGGAGATTGTAACTAAGACTGAGAAACTGGAGCAGCCCAACCCTGACCCAAATCAGCTTAAAATTGTTGACAACGACAAGGTGATTAAAAGCATTGACGAAACACAAAAGGTAATAACCAACGATTGGACAGAGGTATTTAACAGGAAACCTCCTGTAACTGATGACGGCCCCGAAGTATTTCCTGATGAACAACCTATTTGGATACCCAGTAAATATCCCGAGTTTGTTGGAGGTGATGAAGCCCGTCAAAAGTTCTTTAGTAAATATTATGTTGTCCCTGCCATTGTGTTAGAAACCGCTACCAAAAGCACCATCACACTTACTCTTAAATGTGTGATTGAAAAAGACGGCTCAGTAACCAATATTGAAGTTGTAAAAGACGGTGGTTATCCCGAAGCTGCTGAGGCGTTCGTAAAAGTAGCTGCTAAAATGCCCCGTTGGAATCCCGGTTACCAGGGTGCCCACCCAGTGCGTGTATATGTTAGCATTCCATTAAAAATTAAGATTAAGTAAGCCCTTTTTAAACCAAATAACATCAAAAGCAGCAGGTAATACTTGCTGCTTTTTTATTGGGTATTGTATTAACAGCGGCGGGTTTCACTCCCGTCGGCCTCATCATTCAATCCGCTACCTCGACGGGCATAAAGCCCGCCTCTTTTAAAAGGGTTCGTTCGGAATGGTTTAAAACCATTCCGAACGTTACGCTCCAAAGCCTCGAATTTTATATTCGGACAACCTTTATCCCCATAGAATAATAGCAGAAAACGTGCAAGCATAAATAATGCTGCCATTCTCAATAGCGACGGGTTTTACACCCGTCTGCTTAATGTTGCCCCCTCTGAATAACGACGGGTTTCATACCCGTCTACCCAATTGGGTAACCCTTTACTCACAACAGAGACGGGTTTTACACCCGTCGGCCATGCAATAATTCCCCAAACCATGATTTTAGACATATTAAGTTACTTAGAAATATTCTAAATTGCGGCCTTTATACCGCATGGTACTTGCTGACTTGAAACCCGGACAAACCGCTGCCATTGAAGCCTTTGAAAACAGCCCTTTGGTGCTCAAATTTCTTGAAATTGGCCTTGTGCCCGGTGCCGAGGTGCAATTGTATGCCACCGCTCCTTTGGGCGACCCTATTGCTGTTGAAGTAATGGGCAGCAAAATAAGCCTGCGTAAAAATGAAGCTAAAACAATAAAAATACGGTTAGTGTGAGCGGCAGCCCCATTAAAATAGGCTTGGCAGGAAACCCCAATAGTGGTAAAACATCCGTTTTTAACCAGTTGACGGGGCTTAGCCAAAAAGTGGGGAACTTTACAGGGGTTACCGTTGAAAAAGTATCAGGGCATGTAAACAAGCACGACAAAGAGTGGTTGGTTACTGATTTTCCCGGTATTTATAGTCTTTATCCCAAATCAGAAGATGAACGCGTGAGTGTGAATGCCTTTACAGAAGAGCAACACACAGAAAAACCCGATGCCTTGTTGTTTATTGCCGATTACGGACAACTGCAACGCAGCTTGATGCTGTTTAGCCAACTGGCCGATTTGCAACTCCCTATCGTACTTGCCATTAACAAAGCCGATTTGGGCGAAGCATCCGCAGCGCAAGCCGTGGCCAAAGAAGCTGAAAAAATATTCGGGGTAAAAACACTGCTTATCAGTGCCCACACAGGGCAAGGTATAGGTGATATATTCCCTGCTTTGCTTGAAGCCCAACCGTCGTACAAGAAATTCTGGAAGGTGCCTGCCCATGCCCACATGGGGATATTGCAGCAAAACCCCGGCAAATCGATAGAGAATATGTACACCGCTTTTGTGAATACAGTAAACAAAGGGCAGTTGCCCAATGCACTGCATTTGCAAGAAACTGAACTGGAAGAGCGTACACATACTATTGCTAAACTGGCGGGCAGCATCACCTCAAAAATAAAAACCGTCAAAAACCGTGAAACCTCGCGCAAGATTGATGCGGTATTAACGCATAAAATCGCAGGGCCGTTTATTTTCCTACTGGCTTTGTATATTATTTTCCAGTGCATTTATACCCTTGCCCAGTACCCGATGGATGCTATAGAGGCCGGCTTTGCATGGCTTAGCAACGCAAGCAGCAACCTGTTTAAGGGCAGTTTATGGGGCAGCTTATTGGCACAAGGCATCTTACCCGGTATAGCAGGGGTGGTTGTGTTTTTGCCGCAAATTTTGTTTCTGTTCTTTTTCCTCTCCGTGATGGAAGAGAGCGGTTATATGGCTCGTGTTGCCTTTCTTTCCGATAAGTTCATGAACAAAGTAGGGTTAAACGGAAAATCAGTTGTGCCCTTGCTTAGTGGTGCTGCCTGTGCTATTCCTGCCATGATGGCTGCCCGAAATATCGAGAACAAAAAAGACCGTTTAATAACCCTTTTGGTAACTCCCCTGATGAGTTGCTCGGCGCGGTTGCCCGTATATTTACTGCTGATTGCCTTTATCGTACCCGAAGGAAACGGCGGGTTTTTGCTGGACTACAGAGGCTTGGCATTGATGGCGATATACGTATTGGGCATTGTGTTTGCCATTTTGGTGGCATGGGTGTTTAAGTTGGTGTTGAAAGATGGCAACCCGTCGTATTTTGTGATGGAAATGCCCGATTACCAATGGCCGCAGTTTAAAAACACGGCCAAAGTAATGGTTGCTAAGGCATCTTCGTTTGTGCGCCAAGCAGGTGTAATAATTCTGATAGTATCAGTATCGTTGTGGGTGCTGGCTTCATTTGCCCCCGGCGACAGGTTTGCCAAAATAGACCAGAAGTACGGCCAAACGGAATTCACCCAAGGCTTATCTGAAGAAGAGATTGAGAATGCTGTGGCGGCTGAAAAACTGGCGGCTTCATACGCAGGAGAGGTAGGTAGGTTTATTGAGCCTGTAATACGCCCGTTGGGGTACGATTGGAAAATAGGGATTGCTTTGGTAAGCTCTTTTGCCGCCCGCGAAGTGTTTGTGGGCACCATGGCTACCTTATATAGTTTAGGCAGCGATGAAAGCGATTTAGATGTCATAAAGGCAAAAATGGCGCAAGAAATAAACCCCAAAACAGGTAAGCCTGTATTTAGCGTTGCCGTTGCATTTTCACTATTAATGTTTTATGCATTTGCCTTGCAATGTTCAAGTACGGTGGCGGTAATGTACAAAGAAACAGGGGGGCTAAAATGGCCTGCAATTCAGTTTATTTATTTGGCAGTTTTAGCATATTTGGCCGGATTTTTGACGTATAATGTACTGTCTTAACATCTTGATTTTAATACCCAAATCAACGATATTTGCGAACTTTTTTGGCAGTAGTGTCAGATTATTGTATTTTCCCTTCACGAAACAAAACAAAAGTCATTTATAAATGAGACAGCTCAAAATCAGTAAGCAGTTTACCAACCGCGAAAACAAATCGCTGGACAAGTATCTGAACGAGATTAGCAAAGTGCCGATGATTGATGCACAGGAGGAGGTAGAACTTGCCCGCCGTATCAGAGAAGGAGACCAAGTGGCGTTGGAAAAACTGGTGAATGCCAACCTTAGGTTTGTGGTTTCAGTTTCTAAACAATACCAAAACCAAGGGCTTACTTTGGGCGACCTTATTAACGAGGGTAACCTTGGCCTTATAAAAGCGGCTAAACGCTTTGATGAAACCCGTGGTTTTAAATTTATTTCGTATGCAGTATGGTGGATTCGTCAGTCAATCCTTCAGGCATTGGCCGATCAAAGCCGTATTGTACGTTTGCCGCTTAACAAAGTGGGTTCAATAGGTCGTATTGGTAACATTGCTGCCGAGTTGGAACAAAAACTTGAGCGCGAGCCTACTGCCGAAGAAATTGCCAACGCGTTGGAAATACCAACTGCTGAGGTTGAAAATGCGTTGCGTACCAGCGGTCGTCACCTTTCTATCGACGCTCCGTTGGCCGAAGGTGAAGACAATACCTTGTTAGGTGTGTTGGATAACAACGATGAGCCTCATCCTGATTTGCATTTGATTAACGAATCGTTGCAAAAAGAGATTAACCGTGTAATAAGCACCCTTTCTGAAAAAGAACGTGATGTGTTGAAATACTACTATGGTTTGGATGGCGGTCCCGCACATACTCTTGAAGATATCAGTGAAAAAGTAGGTCTTACCCGCGAACGTGTACGTCAGATTAAAGAAAAAGCACTCCGCCGTCTTCGTAAATCTTCAAAAAGCAAAATCTTGAAATCATACTTAGGATAGTTCTTTTAGAATATCCCATACCAAATCAGGCTCGTACCCTTTAGCAATAAGGTACGAGCCTGTTTTGCTTTTACGGGCATATATATTTTGCTCCTTTTTCATCTCTTCCCAGCGTTTGTATAGTAAAGTTTTCAGTTGTTCATAATACACTACATCGTCAATTTCTTTCATTGCTTGTTTGATGCAATAGGCTGAAATATCTCTTGCCTTCAATTCATGAACTATTTTCACCCGCCCCCATTTTTTTACGCGAAATTTTCCGCCTGCAAAAGCTTGGGCAAAACGTTCTTCGTTCAGGTAATTTTCTTCGATAAGCCTTACCATCAGGTCTTCTACATCTTCACCCACCAAACCCATTTCGTATAATTTATCCCTTACTTCACGGTGGCAACGCTCTTGGTATGCACAATATTTCTGTATCTTTACCCATGCCTGCGATGGTGTTGCCCGCTGTTTTTTTTGCATAGCCTTGTAGAAAATTCTTGTAGTATTGGTATTTTGGAATAAAATTTGAAAAAAGGAATTATAAAAACATACAAATCAATGAAAAAGTTATTACTCACACTCACAATTGCTTTGGCAGGTATTTTTACTGCAAGCGCCCAAGTTGGTTCTGATAGCCAGCCTACCGACGGCCCCCAGATGAAGTTTCGTGAAATTATGCACGATTACGGCAATATTCCTCAAAACGTACCTGCTACGCACGAGTTCCTTTTTACCAACACCGGAAAAGCTCCGTTGATTATTAATAGCGCAAACGCTTCATGCGGTTGCACCGTTCCTGAGTACACCAAAGAACCTATTATGCCCGGCAAAACCGGTGTTATAAAAGTAGTTTACAACGCTGCTTCAATGGGTAACTTTACTAAATCAGTAACTGTTAACTCAAACGCAGGTGTTCAAACACTTACCATTAAAGGTAATGTGGTTGAGAAAACCTCACAACCTACACCCGCAGTAGTAAACCCTAACAAATAATCTTATTAATAAACCACTTAATACAACCCTTGTTTGTTACCAAACAAGGGTTTTTTATTTGTATTGAGCCAACGTTTAGAAGTTGGGCTGCAATACATCGGTTTTATAAAACTCAGTAATGATGTTTATTACCTCGTCGGCCTTGTCGGCGGTTTTAAACAAAAACATATCATCAGCACTGATATTCCCTTCCCGCTCAAGCATTACCTTCTGTATCCAATCAATCATCCCCTGCCAGTACTCTGTGCCCATTAACACTATCGGAAACTTATCAATTTTTTGGGTTTGTATCAGGGTAAGTGCTTCAAACAGCTCATCCAATGTGCCGTAGCCGCCCGGAAATACCACAAAAGCCTGCGCATATTTCACCAGCATCACCTTGCGTACAAAAAAGTAATCAAAGTGTATCAGCTTATCACGGTCTATAAAGTCGTTGGGTTTTGTTTCAAAAGGCAAATCAATATTCACCCCAACCGATTTACCACCTACATTTTTGGCACCTTTGTTCCCTGCCTCCATAATACCCGGGCCGCCGCCAGTCATTACACCATAGCCCGCTGCACACAGCTTTTCAGCCACTTCAATGGCAAGGGGATAGTATTTGTTATCGGGTTTGGTACGTGAAGAACCAAAAATAGACACGCAAGGCCCTATTACCGATAGTTTTTCAAACCCTTGAACAAACTCGGCCATGATTTTAAAAATCTGCCACGAGTCGGTAATCTTCATTACCGGCCAGCTTTTTTCCGTTTCGTTATTGTATTTGTCTTTCATGCGCTTTATCGGCAATTAATTGTAAACCTATAAAAGTGAGCAATCCGTTAAGTAATAATAACTCAAAGCCAAATTGGTAGCCGTTTAGCCAGTTTGGGGCATTAGTGGCTATAAAGTAGGTAAGCAGGGGAGCAAATACGCATACTATGGGCACATAAGCATCGTGCAGACTTCGTTTGGTAAGCAGTCCAAAGCCAAATAAGCCCAGTAAAGGTCCGTAGGTATATCCTGCCACTAAAAATACAGTATCAATAATGGCTTGCTTATTAAGCGCTTTAAATATCAAAATCACTCCGAGTAACAACAGGGCAAACACCACGTGTATAATATGGCGTTGCTTGTTTTTCTGTGCTTCGGTAAGTGTTTCGTTTTTATCTAACCGCAAAAAATCGATGTAAAAAGAAGTAGTAAGAGTAGTGAGCACACTATCCGCACTTGAGAAGGTTGAAGCTGTTAAACCGATAATAAAGGCGATGGCAGCCGCAAACCCTAAATGGTTGAGGGCAAGTTGAGGGAACAACTCATCAGTTTTGGCTGGTATCTGAAACCCGATGTGTGCCGAATACATGTATAGCAGCGCGCCCAACGAAAGAAAGAACACGTTTACCAAAACCATCACAAAACTAAAACTCACCACGTTTTTCTGGGCATCGCGTAGGTTGGGGCAGCTAAGGTTCTTTTGCATCATGTTTTGGTCTAAACCCGTCATAGTAATACTGATAAACATACCGCCCAGCAAGTCTTTCAGCCAAAACGATTTCCCCTTCCAGTCAAACACCAATACATCCGCGTACTCGCTGTTATACACGTTCCCAATCATTTCACTCAAACTCCAATCCATGCTGTTGGTAATAGAGATGATGGTAAACATTACTGCACCTAACAGCAGCAGCGATTGAAAAGTATCCGTCCATACAAGGGTTTGTATCCCACCCCGATACGTGTACAGCAGAATAAGAATGATGATGATAGAAACGGATAAACCAAAAGGCACCCCAAATTTATCAAACACAAAGTATTGGATTACCGATGCGGTAAGGTATAGCCGAGCCGCCGCACCCAGTAAGCGGGAAAGCATAAAATACAGTGCACCTGTTTTTTGTGAACTTTTGCCAAACCGTTCCTCAAGATAGGTGTAAATGCTGGTTAAGTTCATGCGGTAATACACGGGCAGCAATACGCAGGCAATTACAAAATAGCCCAGCCAAAACCCGATAACCAATTGCAGGTACGAGAAATGCGAGGCCGTGCCCACCTTGCCCGGTACCGAAATAAAGGTAACCCCCGACAATGAATCGCCAATCATACCTAATGCCACGGCAAACCAAGGCGAAGCTTTGTTTCCCAAGAAATAGCCTTGTGCATTGGTTTTGCGACTGGTGCACCAAGCTATAAGCAGCAGGAGGAGGAAATACCCGCCTATGCTGCCAAGGATTAAATAGGGGCTCATATTCAGGGGTAAAAATAGAAAAATAGACGTGGGCGGCGTGCATTAATTCTTTGCACAGGTGTGGGTTACCACCGGAGACGTTTTTTGTAGGCTTAACTACCTTAAAAATATTGCTTAATGTGCTTAACTGATGTAAATTAAAGGGTTGATACAGTTTGCACTGAAAAAGGTATTTTTAGCGCAGATTTTGTGTCATATTAACCTTTTAGTAAAACTTTTAACCAAAATATTGTTTTAATTTTGCAGACTTTTAAAAATCTTCAATTTAAATGACAACTAAAACCACCCACCTTTCTTATAAGGTAAAAGACATTTCGCTGGCCGAGTGGGGCCGTAAAGAAATTCATTTGGCTGAGGCTGAAATGCCCGGCTTGATGGCCATACGCAAAGAGTTTGGCCCCAGCAAACCTCTAAAAGGTGCCCGCATTGCAGGTTGCCTTCACATGACCATCCAAACAGCAGTACTTATTGAAACTTTGGTTGAATTGGGCGCACAGGTGCAATGGTCATCTTGTAACATCTTCTCAACACAAGATCATGCTGCTGCTGCTATTGCTGCTGCAGGTATCCCTGTGTATGCTTGGAAGGGTATGACTGAAGAAGAATACGAATGGTGTATTGAACAAACCATTTACTTTGGTGAGAACCAAGAGCCTTTGAACATGATTTTGGACGACGGTGGTGACCTTACCAACGTGGTACTTGATAAAAACCCTGACCTTATTGCAGGTATCCGCGGTATCAGCGAAGAAACTACTACCGGTGTATTGCGTTTGAAAGACCGCGAACGTAAAGGTACTTTGCCAATGCCAGCTATTAACGTTAACGATTCTGTTACCAAATCTAAATTTGATAACAAATATGGTTGCCGCGAGAGCTTGGTAGATGCTATCCGCCGTGCTACTGATATTATGATGGCCGGTAAAGTAGCTGTGGTTGCAGGTTACGGTGATGTGGGTAAAGGTTCTGCCGCTTCATTGCGTGGTGCCGGAGCTCGTGTTATTGTTACTGAAATTGACCCTATTTGTGCTTTGCAAGCTGTAATGGACGGTTACGAAGTGAAAACTATGGCTGATGCTATTAAAGAAGCAACCATCATAGTAACTGCTACCGGTAACTTCCGTATTGTAGGCGAGCAACACTTTAAAAACATGCGCGATAAATCTATCGTGTGTAACATAGGCCACTTTGACAATGAAATTGACATGGCTTGGTTGAATGCTAACTACGGCGATACTAAATACACTGTTAAACCTCAAGTAGATGTTTACAATGTAGAAGGTAAAGAAATCATCGTATTGGCTGAAGGCCGTTTGGTAAACTTGGGTTGTGCTACAGGTCACCCATCTTTTGTAATGAGTAACTCATTCAGTAACCAAACCCTTGCTCAGATTGAATTGTGGACTAACCACGGTAAATACGAAAACAAAGTGTACGTATTGCCTCGTCACCTTGACGAGAAAGTGGCTGCCCTTCACCTTGACCACGTGGGTGCTAAATTGGAGACTCTTACTCCTGAGCAAGCATCATACATTGGTGTAACTGTTGAAGGCCCCTTCAAAACCGACGAATACAGGTATTAATCAATACCCGCTTACAAATAAAAAATGCCACCCCTTGGGGTGGCATTTTTGTTTATATCTGTTAAGGATTAGATACTCTAGAAAATCAGTATAGATTAGATCTCTCTTAGCGTAAGCTTTTTAATATTGGCCATCAGTTCTCTATACAATACCGGCTTATACATTACGTGGTTTAAGTAATTGCGCAGCGGGTGATTGTTTACTTCGCTGGTATCAGCAGCGGTAATAGCAAGTATGGGTGTGTTGCGGTTGGGGGTATTGCTGTGTTTTATTTTTTCGGCAGTTTCATACCCTGATATTTTGGGCAAATGCAAATCCATCAAAATAATATCATATTTCTTTTGCTCTACAAAATCAAGGGCCTTGTAACCATTATCAGCTACATCGTATTCGGTTTTCCATCCCGCCAGTATGCGGCTAAACAACAAAATATTGGTAGTGTTATCTTCAACCACAAGTATTTTTAGGCCTTCCAATCCTGCGTCCTGCGGTGTTTTGGGCAAACCGTTCTCAGCAATCAAGGGTGCTCTGTAAATAGGCATTGTCAATTCAAAATAAAAGCGAGAGCCTTCACCAAGTTTGCTGCTGATTTGTAACTGAGAATTCATCAGTGCAAGCAATCGGGTAATAATAGTAAGCCCCAAGCCCGTTCCACCATATTTTCGGGTAGTGTAACTTTCGGCTTGTGCAAAAGGTTGAAGGATATTTTTTAGTTGATCGTCAGGAATACCAATGCCCGTATCTATTACCTCAAAAAGCAATTTAGCCTTATCATTATCGCGCTCAACCAGCATACACCGTATAGATACTTTGCCGCCTTTTGTAAACTTGATGGCGTTATTAATAAGATTGGATATAATCTGGGCCAAACGGTAAGGGTCGCCTTGCAGTTTTTCAGGAACATCCTCGTCCACAAACACCTCAATTTCGGTTTCACGCAGCAAAGCACTCCCTTTGTACAACAACGACTGGTCGCGTAGTAACTTGCTCACATCAATCCCAATTTCTTCCAAATCTACTTTGCCCGTTTCAAGGCGACTGAGGTCAAGCACGTTATTCAGTAGCAGCATTAAGTTATCAGACGATTGCTTTAGGGCACTTATAAACTCATCTTGCCCTTCTGCCATGGGCATGGTTTGCAGCAAATCTACCAGGCCGGTAATACCGTTAAGCGGGGTGCGTATTTCGTGACTCATGAACGACAGAAAACGCGAACGGGCGGCCAAAGCCGTTTCCACCTCTTTTTTCTGGCGATTTATCTCTGTATTCTTTTCCTCCAACAAACGGTTTTTTTCTTCCAGTTGTTGTTGGTAGGTAATTAGCAAACTATTAGTTTTTTGTTTTTGTCGTAACGAGTACCACACAATGCCTAACACAGCAAGCAAGAGTAAGCTTACCGTGCCGTAAATAATTACCATCATGCGGCTTACTTTGCCCTTTTGCACTGATTTTTCAAGCTCATTGGCCGCTTTCTCTAATGCAAACTCTTTTTCAAGCTCACTTATCTCAGCATTCTTTTTATCGTAGCTAATGGAATATTTTACCTCTTCAGCCTGTTTGTAATAATCAAGGGCATCTTTATAGTTGCCGGTGGAAACAAATAATTGGTGCAGCAACTCAAGACTACTCTTCTTTATTTCAGGTAAGTCTAACTCTTTTGAAACGGCAAGAGCTTCTTGCAAATACTGTTCTGCAGTACTGTACTCCTTAATTTCAAGATATAAGTTGCCAAGATTTTTCAATGTATTTGCGAGAGCACGCCTATTGCCCAGTTCCTCCTTCAACTCTTTTGATTTTTTGAGGTTAACCAAAGCCTTATCGTACTCCTTTAAACCTAGATAAGCTTCGCCAACGTTGTTATAAGAGTAAGATATAAACGCCTTGTTTCCTGATTTTAAATCTTCTTCAAGCAACACTTTAAAGCATTGCAAGGCCGAGTCGTAGTTTTTCAGCTCTACATAATTACTGCCCATGTTATTAAGGGCATTCAATCGGCTATCATCGTGTTGGTTTAGAACCGATATATCAAACGCTTTGCGATAGTTGATGGCCGCTTCGCGAAAATTAGACTGGTTTTGATGAATGAGGCCAATATTGTTATAAGCATTGGCTTGGCCGCGGCTGTCTTTCAGCTCCTCAAACAACTTCAAGGCTTGCAGGTAATAGCTGATGGCCTTGTCGTAGTAGGCCTTAAAGTCATAATTAATACCCAAATCGTTATAGCAGCGTGCTATACCCGGTTTGTGTCCTATCTCAATAAAAATAGCTAATGATTTTTCAGCCAGCGTGATGGCTGAATCGTAGTTACCGTACTGTTGTTGCGAAGAGCTTTTTAAAAACCATGCCTCTGCCTCCCCGCCTTTGTAATTCAGGTGTTGAGAGAGTGCACTAATGATATCGGCAATACTATCGCACGCCTTAGGATTATTGTACTGTAGCTCAAAAGCCACAAGTTTCAGCGAATCAACCTGTTTTTTACCAACTTCAAACGCTTCGTCGCCTACATTTCCTTTTTCTCCGCACCCATACCCAATAACAATTAAAACACTTAGTATGGCTAAAACTACTTTCACCGCGGTGAATCAATAATACAAAATACGTTGTTTGAGATTAATTATTGCTGTTTTCTTTTACAAGCGGGGCAATTAGCTGTTTATTTGCAGGCAAAGTTTATTTGAGTAACAAAGTGGCAAAATTAAGCGTTAATATTAACAAGTTTGCAACCTTGCGCAATGCAAGGGGTGGCAATAACCCCGATGTGGTTAAGGCAGCCATTGATTGTGAAATGTTTGGTGCTGATGGAATTACGGTACACCCCCGGCCTGATGAAAGGCATATACGGTATGCCGATGTGTATGCGTTGAAAGAGGTGGTGAAAACCGAGTTTAATATTGAAGGTAATCCGCGCACACAAAGTTTTGTGGATTTGGTACTGAAAGTGAAACCCACACAGGTTACCTTAGTACCTGATGCTGAAAATGCACTTACCAGCAATCAAGGGTGGGATACTATACAACACAAACAGTATTTGAAGGATATAATAGCCATGTTTAAAGGACACGGCATCCGTACTTCTATTTTTATCGACCCTGTGCCTGCTTTGATTGAAGGTGCAAAAGAAACAGGTACCGACCGTATTGAGTTATATACTGAGGCCTACGCACACGGTTACTTAACTGATAAAGAGAATGCCATTGCCCCATACCGCCAAGCGGCCAAAATTGCCAATTCGTTAGGTTTAGGCATAAACGCAGGCCATGATTTGGACTTAAATAACCTAAACTATTTTTATAAGAATACTGAAGGGTTGCTTGAGGTTTCAATAGGTCATGCACTTATATGTGATGCCTTGTATTTGGGGCTAAACAACACCGTGCAAATGTATAAGCAGTGTTTGCAGCAATAAGCAGCGGCTAATCTTTTGAACTGATAAAATTATAGTCTTTCACAATGCGAGAAATAAAGGAAAGCGTATCCTTTTCTATCGCTTTTATACCCAGCTTGGCTTCTATTGTGGCTCGTGTTTTTTCAATCAACGTAATAGTACTCACAGTATACGTTTTATTTATAGCAGCAATCACCTCTTTCAGCGTTTCAATATCCGCAGATGACAGTTCACCGGCTTGCGGATACTGGGGTTGGTAATTTTCGTCAGTTTCTTCAAACAAAGTTTGCTCAAGCGTAACGCGGGGTTTTAGCTTAGCTACCGTTGTGCCCGCAGCCATATCGCCTAAGCGTTGGCTTTTTTCACCAAACAAAAAAGAAATCATTGCTACAGAGCCTTGCGAAATAAGCACTTCAAATAAGCCCAACAACCAACGTAACGCGTAATCGCCAACGGTAGGCTCAGTACCGTCTAACCGTATAACGCGGGTTTTCATTACCAATTTGCCTATACTGCGTCCGTTGTTAAAAAGTTCAAACAAGGGGTGATACAATATTATAAGGGCATACATAGTAACTTGTAAAGGAATGGTTTGTGGCAGTCCTAACCGAAACCCCAAAACTACCCCCCAAAGTATCAATATATCTATTATTCCGGCCAAAAGTCTGTCGCCCAAACTGGCAAGTTCAAAATTAAGGCGGACATTTTGTGTGGTATTAATTATCAGGTTTTCAGACATACTTAAACGCTAATGGAGTATTGTGTATATATGGTATTCGTCAAAAATAACAAAACAGCCGTCAATATCTCGGTTCAAATATATATTTTGCAAGGGTAAGCAGGGTATTACATCTATGCGCGAAGCAGCTTTTACCAAACAAAACCATCAGAAATGGAAGGCCTTTGAAGACCAAATGGCACAAACGGCCAATACCCACCCCGATAAGTTGGCGGAGTTGTTTATAGAGATTACCGACGATTTATCGTATGCCCAAACGTATTACCCGCAATCAAAAACCACACAATACCTTAATGGTTTGGCAATAAAAGCCCACCAAACCATTTACCGTAATAAAAAAGAGAAACAAGGCCGTTTGTTTAATTTTTGGGCATACGAGGTGCCCCTTTCCATACAGCAAGCACGCATTCCTATGCGCGTATCATTAATAGTATTTGTGCTGGCAATATTGGCAGGTATCGTATCCACTTATTTTGATAAAGACTTTCCAAGGTTCTTTTTGGGTAATGAATACGTGAATACCACCCTCAACAATATTTCTGAGGGCAATCCTATGGGTATTTACGGCGATAGCGGCAGCACCGATATGTTTTTTCGCATCACATTCAATAACATCATGGTATCATTACGGGTAATAGCATTGGGCATATTAGCCTCAGTGTTTACATGCATTGGCCTTTTGCAAAATGGTGTAATGGTGGGTGTGTTTTTTACTTTTTTGTTTAACGAGGGAGTATTGGGTACAGCCATGATGACAGTGTGGATACACGGTGTTATTGAAATTTCGAGCATTGTGATAGCAGGCGGAGCCGGCATTTTACTGGGCAACAGTATCCTGTTTCCGGGTACATACACACGTATGCAATCGTTAAAAAATAATGCCCGTATAGTAATAAAAATTGCGGTTGGTTTGGTGCCGTTGTTTATAATAGCCGGCTTTTTAGAAAGCTTTGTAACCCGATATTACCAAGAACCCATAGTAGGTATTTTGTCTATAGGCATCACACTGCCTTTTATAGTGTGGTACTACATTATACTTCCTAAAAAACTTTATAAGAAATTGTATGCACAACAAGGTTGAGTTATATAAACAACGAGATTTCAGTCAGGTATTTGCCGATAGTGTAGCCTTTATAAAGCGTAATTTTAAAGGCTTATTACGTAGCTTGGTAGTAATAGTGGCTCCGTTGTATGTTATCTCATCGGTAATGATGTCGATGTTTTCAATCAATGTAATCGATGCAGCTTCGCAATCAGATACCTATTATGGCAGCAACAGGCAAAACGTACTTTTTGATACAATTTTCGGGTGGAATTTCTTTATAGCCATGCTGCTGGCCTTTGTTACCATTGTATTGGCCATAAGCGTAGTGTTTGGCTACATTAAGTTGTATGGCGAAAACAAACAAGAGATAACCCCCGCTGATGTGTGGCAAGAAATACGTAATCGTGCAGCACGGTTATTTTTCTTTTTACTGGGCTATATGTTTGTATTATTCATCGGGTTTTTCTTAATCTCACTTGTACTCACCCTATTTTTAGCGGCCTTGGTAATTATTCCTATTATCGGGCCAATAATAATTGTATGTGTGTTTTTCATATTCATGTTGGCCTCGGTCACGTTTATCACCATACTGTTGCCCGTAGTATATTATGAAAACGATGGTTTTTTCGAATCCATCGGCAGGGTAGTGCGCCTATTGCGCGGTAATTTTTGGCAAACTATGGCCGTTACATTTGTTTCGGCCGTGGCGGTGCAATTATTGGCAAGCATTGTATATCAAGCATTACTGCAAGGCATTGAAGTTTTAAAAACAGGTGCTGAGCAAGTGAATGTAAATACTGTAAAAACCATACTTATTGTTTATTTTACAGTAACACCCATAGTATTGTTTTTTGGGTATTTATTCCAATTCAGCGCCAGTGGGTTTGCTTACTTTGGCCTTATTGAAAAATTAGAATATATAGGCTTGCGGAAAAAAGTAGAAGCCATTAATGAAATTATTGATATAAAACCTGAAGAGCAATACTAAGCCTTGAAACTAAAATCACTGTTACTTTTTTTCCTTATCACACTGTGTGCTCTGGCTGCGCAGGCGCAAGTAAACAGCGTGGTTGATACCGCTTTGTTTGATAAAAGCACGGTAACTCCAAGACAACCCGATAGCAAGCAAATAGAGGAATACAAAAACAACAGCGATTTTAATTACGAAAAAAGCTACGAGAAAGGCGAAAGCCCTTTGCAGCGGTTTTTAAACTGGTTGGGCGAAAAGCTTTTTGGTACAAAACTGGCAAAATTTACCATGCAGCAACAAAAAGCTATTCAATGGATTCTTATTGGATTATTGGTAGCGGGTATTTTGTATTTTTTAATGAAAAACGAAATACGTACCCTTTGGCGCAGAGGTAACTCCGGCGAAAGCGGCCAAACCCTTAGCACCAGTTTTATTGATTTATCAGCCAGCGCAAGCAGTTTACAAGCGCAACTACAAAAGGCAATAGCTGCCAAAAACTATAAAGAAGCCATCCGCTTGTATTATACCCTTGCTCTAAAGCAACTATCAGCTGCAGGGTTTATTACACTAACCATTAACAAAACCAATAGCCAGTATTTATACGAGTTGCCCACCGGTAGTGTAAAAGCACCTTTTAAGCTGCTTACATTTTATTTTGAGTATGTGTTTTACGGTGATTTTGAAGCCACCGAAAACCTGTTTAAGAAAGCCGAAGAAACCTACTTTGAGTTGGTAAAAAGCGATAAAAAACTAAAGGCAAATGAAAACAGGAACAGCTAAATACATACTTGCGGTTGTGCTGTTGTTTGCAGTGCTGCTTAGCATTGAGATGGGAGCACCCAAGCCTACGGACTGGACTGAAACTTATGGCGCCGATGATAAGATACCCTATGGCGGTTACATTGTGTTTAAACAAATGCAAGCGCTTAACGGGGGCAAAGACATTAAACGGCAAGAAAAAACTCCCTATTTATACATTGACGAGGCTGAAAAAATAGCGGGTGGAAAATCAAACCTGGTAATAATAACATCGGGTGGCAGCATTGATGAATATGAGTGGGACAAACTATTAGAGTATGCCAAAAGGGGTAATAATGTGTTCATTTCTTCTGAGTATTTTAATAATTATACCCTTGAGGATATCGGCATCCAAGCCATGGAATACCCCAAATACTTTAGCAAAGACACTGTTTTGTATGCCAAATTAGTAAGCCCCACACTAAAGGCAGATAAGTTTTCCTACCCATTTACGGAGAACATTACCTGCTTTGAGATAGACAGTAATCCGGATAAAAACCTCAAAATATTGGGCGTAATTAACGATTCATTGGTAAATTTTGTACAGTACACCTGCGGCAAAGGCAAAGTTTTGTTACATACCAACCCCAAAATGTACAGCAATATGTACTTGTTAATGGGTGATAACTACAAATACACCTTCAATACGTTATCGTACCTACCTCCTCAAACCATACTTTGGGACGAGTTTTACAAAGAAAAAGACATCAACAACGAACCCGTTAAAACAGGTTCGCCGCTCACATACATATTACAACAACCTGCCTTTAGGGCGGCATTTTACCTTGCGCTATTGGGAATTGGGCTGTTTTTTCTGTTCCGTATCAAGCGTCGGCAAAGGCCCATACCCGTTATTGAACCGCTTGCCAATACATCGCTTGATTTTACCCGCACCATAGGGCAATTGTATTTTAACAAAGGTAACCATGCCGATATAGCTGCAAAAAAAGTGCAGCACCTGATACAGTTTATATACAGCCGTTACTACCTGCGTTTTGATTTTGAGAATCCTGAGTTTGCAATACTACTGGCCGAAAAAAGTGGTGTTGCCGAAAAAGATGTACGGTTTATGTACTATTTAATTATAACTGTTCGCAAAACAAGCGGGTTAACACCCGATAGAGTATTAGAACTAAGTAAAGTAATCGATAACTTTTATAAAAAAGCCAACTGATGGAAGAATTTGAAAACAGAGTGGACATAAGCCACCTTTCGCAATCGATAGAAAAAATACGGGAAGAAATGGCCAAAGTAATAGTAGGCCAGCACCGCATGATAGATCAAATGATTGTGGCACTGTTGGCCAACGGTCACGTGCTGCTTGAAGGCGTTCCCGGTATCGCCAAAACCCTTACCAGCAAACTATTGGCAAAATCGTTTTCGGTAGGTTTTTCGCGCATACAGTTTACCCCCGATTTGATGCCCAGCGATATTATAGGAACCTCTATATTTAATCAAAAGACCCATGAGTTTGAGTTTAGAAAAGGGCCTATATTCAGCAATATTGTGTTGATTGACGAGATAAACCGGGCTCCGGCCAAAACACAGGCTGCCTTGTTTGAGGTAATGGAAGAACGCCAGATAACTGCCGACGGAAGAACATCGGTGTTAGAAGCTCCGTTTATTGTATTCGCTACCCAAAATCCTATTGAGCAGGAGGGAACCTACCGCCTTCCCGAAGCACAGCTTGACCGCTTTTTGTTTAAAATAGAGATTGAATACCCTTCATTACAAGAAGAGATTAAAATACTCACCGATTTCAACGGCCAAACTGCTGCAAACCCTGTAGCACTGGTTAATCCCGTTATCAGCCGTGAGGAATTGTTGGCGCACCAAAAAACAGTAAAACAGATTTTTATCGAAGAAAAACTGCTTACCTACATAGCCACTTTGGTGCAACAATCGCGCAATTTTAACGGCCTGTACTTGGGTGCTTCGCCACGCGCTTCGCTAAATATTATGAATGCGGCAAAAGCTTTTGCAGCCATACGCGGCCGTGATTTTGTAAGCCCCGACGATGTGCAGGAGGCGGCCTACCCCGTATTGCGCCACCGTATTATCCTTACCCCCGAAAAAGAAATGGAAGGCGCTACCGCCAATGATATTGTAAAACAACTGATTGAAAAAGTAGAAGTACCGAGGTAATCCCCTCCTCCCTGAGCCTGCCGAAGGGGAGCCTGTCGAAGGGAAACCACAAAACATCAAAACAAAACTTGTTACTCATCAAGTACATAAAATCACTATACCTCACCAACCGTTTTTTCTACGGGTTGGCAATCATTGCCGTTGTGCTGGTGGCAGGTTTCTTTGTGCCCGTGCTGTTTGCAGCGGGCAAAGCTGCTTTATACGTTTACGGTGCGATTACGGTAGTCGATATATTAATGCTGTACGCCCGCAAACAAGGGATAATGGCCTCGCGTACCATGGCTGATAAGCTAAGTAACGGCGACCCGAACCCTATTTTGATAGAGGTAGAAAACCGTTATCCGTTTCTTATTTATACAGAAGTGATTGACGAAGTGCCCGAGCAGTTTCAGTACCGCAAAAACACATCGTATTTTTCACTCAAAGCCGACGCTAAAAAACAGTTTACCTACGAGCTACGCCCCCAAAAACGCGGCGAATACACCTTTAATAAGCTGAATGTGTTTGCAAGCACCTTGCTGGGGTTGGTGAACCGCCGTTTTACGTTTGATGCGGAGATAACCGTGCCCGTGTATCCATCGTACATACAAATGCACAAATACGAGTTGCTGGCCATTAGCAACCGTTTGGTGATGGCGGGGATTAAAAAGATACGCCGCATAGGGCACAATTTTGAGTTTGAGCAAATACGCGATTACGTGCAGGGCGATGATTTCCGCACGATAAACTGGAAGGCCACCGCTCGCAAAGGCGATTTTATGGTAAACCAATACCAAGACGAAAAATCGCAGCAGGTGTACAGCATTATTGATAAAGGACGGGTGATGAAAATGCCCTTTGAAGGGCTTAGTTTGATGGACTACGCCATCAACGCAAGCTTGGTAATCAGCAACATCGCTATTAAAAAGTACGACAAAGCAGGCTTGATTACATTTACCGAGGAGAAGGTGAGCATTTTGCAGGCTGAGCGTAAACCCGACCAAATGGGCAAGATATTAGAAACCTTGTATGCCCAAAAAACCCGCTACCTTGAAGCCAACCACGAGCTGCTTTACACCACCGTTAAGAGGCAGATAAAGCAACGCAGCTTGTTGTTATTTTATACCAATTTTGAATCAATGACATCACTACGCAGGTACCTGCCTTATTTCAGAGGACTTGCAAAAAGCCATTTGCTGGTGGTGATTTTCTTTGAAAATACTGAACTGGAAGCACTTACTCAAGATACAGCCCTTACGCTGGAAGACGTGTATATTAAAACCATTGCCGAAAAGATGATGTATGAAAAACGGCAGATAGCCGCAGAGTTATTAAAGTATGGCATACAAAGCATACTTACCCCGCCGCAAGACCTATCGGTAAATACCATCAACAAATACCTTGAGCTAAAATCACGCGGGTTGATTTAGAATCCTCCTCCTGCATCCTCCTCCAAAGGAGGACAATGGGTAGCAACCTTTTTTGATACAGATTTTAATCGCCATAAGTCGTCCGTCTTTCAATGTCCCCCGCTGGCGGGGGCAGAGCTATTGTAAGAAAGACCTCGGACATAGCGGTCTAACTAAAAACAGTATCAAAGTTCCCCGAAGCGTCCTCGCTTCGGGAATAAAAAATATAGCGTCCCGCTATATAGCCGGTTCGCGTAGAGGGAAACAAAATCATCTCAAGCGAAAAAATTTGAGAGATATAAAGAGTTGAAAGCAATCTTTGAAAACAAAAAAACAAAAAATGTTTTGTATATTAAATTTTGTACCTTTGTGAAGCTAGGTATATGCCTCTTTAACTATCGGAATAAACGTTTAAATCTGTTACATTTCCCCGTTTTTCCAATTACGAGGTATACACTTTGCATTAAAAACAAATCAATGAAAGAATTTATTGACGCTATGGAACTTAAACCTGTAAAAATCACAGCTCATGTAATAGAAGACAAAAATGCAGGATTATTTACAGCCTTTATGAAAGGAAAAGGTGGGCCTATTGTTAGCGCGTCAACCATTGAGGAAGTGCATAAAAAATTTGAAGAGGCACTTGATTTGGGTTGCGCAGTAAAAAATCTTGTAACTTTTGGCGAAGCTATTAGAGAAAAATCTCAGGAAGCCAAGGAGAAATTTGCCGAACGCAAAAACAATAAGGATAATACTATACAGTTTGTAACTTTAGTTGCATGATAATTAGCTATAAGTCAGTTTATTTCCTATTAGACAGGTTCTTTTTAAGAAAGTCTCTTGATAGTGTATTAAGAGACTATTCGGCTGATATATTTGATGCCGCAAAGTTATTCGCTGAAACGGAACAAGATTATGATTATTTGAATGTAATGGTTAATAAAAGAGAATATTTCAATCAAGACTATATTCTTTTTTATCAGCCATTAAAAAATTTGCCTATTACTTTAAAGAAAGACTCGGATTTAACAATATTGGAATTTGCAATTCTATTCTGCAAATGCGATATTGACATTAGCGAGTTTCGAAATATAGTTGAAGCCCAAGCAGAGGGAAATGGAGTCAGTTCTCAAGAACAAATAAGTTTGTTTAATACATATGTAGAGTTGATTCAAGAACATGAAGTACAGAACGAGGGACAGCAATACGGAGCAGAATAAATAATTACACTGTTATTTCTAAATTAAAAACAGCCTCTCCTTTTATCCGTTCAAGGGTAGGTTTATCAAGCAGGTGGTGGCCTGCGTCGGGCAATAACAGTATGGGGTAATTGAGTTTTTGGGCAAAGGCTATTGCCGCTTTATAGTTTACCACCACATCTTTTTTACCGTATAACAATACCACGCGGCAGCCGTTGGCATTTAGCCGTTGTTGTAATTGCTTTTTGGAGCAACTGAAGTTTTTTAGCACCCGCCAGCGTTTATACAAAATGTTGCGCTTTTCAAACGTATCAATCTTGCGCATAATAAAGCCCTGCAACGTACTACCCAATAACTTGGCAAATGCAAAAATGGCCGTGGGACGGGTTACAAAACGGCTGAACATAAAATTGCCCAATGATGTACCCACCGCAAAGGTATAAAAGCCCTCGTTGCCTATACCCGTTGCCGCAGCCAGCCAAAGCAGGTTTATGCGTTCAGCAAAAAGGAAGGTTGTAAACGTAGCTACCCGCCCGCCGATGCTGTACCCGAATACCGAAAACTTTTGGGGATTGCCGTTTTCAACTAAAATAGCGGTTACAATCTGTTTCCAATCGTCGGCATTGGGGAGTTGGCTTTCTTCCCAAGTAGATAGGCCGTGATAAAAAACATCAACGCTGATAACTTTGAAGCGGTTGCCGAAAGTATCGCCCAAAATACTAAGTGAAGCAGCATCTTTTCCATAGCCGGGAAAAGCCAGCAGTAACTCGTTACCGCTACCAAATACCTGATACGAAACAATGGAAGCCTTGTATTTTATTGAGCGGTACAAGCTATTTGCGTTTTTTGAGCTGCAGTTTACCTTTTTTATCTTCTAATACCCCTATTTTTTTAAGAATACGTATGGGCGAGATACCAATACCGTAAGTATAATTGGGCGCGCTAAAATCATCACTGACTATTGACGAAAACAAGGCATAACGATACCCCAAACCCGCACTCACATTCAGCCAATCAGTAATGCGGTACATGGCCCTAAAATTAAACTCAAGCGGCACAAAACCGGGGCGTATTTGCTCAAGTTGTTCGCCGGTAGCAGCATTATAACGGGTTCGTTTGCCTACTCCGTAGCCTACCTGCACGGGCACGGCCAATTCCCAATGTTTTGAATTATGGACTACATACTCACAGGTAGCACTCACATACGTCATTGATAAGTCTTGTTGTATGCGACGTTCAGCAATCGTGTACTGGTTTTCTATAAACGTACGCGACACTTTAAAACGGTTACCGTACACGCCAATAAAAAGGCGCACTTTATCATCAAAATCGGCACCCACACGTAAACCGTCAACCACAACGGGAGCTTCCCTGAAAAAGCTGTGTTTCCCATCCAACTCCACCACAAACGATGGCTTTTTGTTTGCCACATAGTATTTAATGGTATCCCAAGGGTTGTGCTGTGCTTTTGCTATAGCGCAAAAAAGCATAAGCAGCCCTAAGGCTGCCATGTATTTTAAAACGGGTATGTATAATGTGGTTCCGCTTTTTTGCACGGGTATTACAAACACATTTAGTGGGCTGTAGCCGCTTTAGGTTTCTCTAAGGCAATGCCGGTTTCTTTTATCTTACCGTAGCCGCCGTACACGTTGCGTACCCTTGTAAAGCCATGCTTTTTAAGGATAGATGCCGCAATCATTGAGCGGTAACCGCCTGCGCAATGCACGTAATAATCATCGGTTTTGGGTAAGGTATTCAGTTCTTTTTCAAGATTTTGCAGGGTAATCCAACGGGCATCTTTAACGTGGCCGTCGTTAAACTCGCCTTCTTTACGCACGTCCAAAACAGCTATTTGGCCGTGTTTATAATCTATTTCAAGTTCTTCAGGTTCAACCGAAATTACCATATCAACGGGTTTACCTGCATTAGCCCAGCTTTCAAAACCTCCGGCAAGGTAGCCGCGTATGTCTTCAAAACCGGTACGGGCAAGGCGGGTAATGGCTTGTTCTTCGTCTCCTGCGTTGCAAACCAATGCAACGGGCGATTTAATATCCAACAAGGTAGCTGCCCAAATGGCAAACTGCCCGTCAAGTCCTATATTTATTGATTTTGGAACAAAACCCAACTCAAAATCTGCAGGTTTGCGGCAATCTATCACCACCATACCTTCGGCAAGGGCTTTTTCAATATCACTCACGGTAAGGTGGGTGTTGCCTTTGGCTATCACGTCTTCAATAGGTAAGTAACCGGCCTTGTTCATTTTAGCATCGGCAAAAAAGTATGCAGGGGCGGGAGCAATGCCATCTGTAAGGGTTTTTATGAAAGTATCCTTATCCATGTCTTGCAAGGCGTAGTTCAGTTTTTTCTGCTCGCCCAAAGTGCTGTAAGTTTCTTTGCCGATGTTTTTACCGCACGCAGAGCCGGGGCCGTGTGCAGGGTAAAGTATCAAGTTATCAGGCAAGGTTTTAATTTTTTTGTTCAGCGATTCATACATCATGCCCGCCAACTCTTCTTTGGTCATTACACCGTCCAGTAAATCAGGGCGGCCTACATCGCCTACAAACACGGTATCACCTGTAAAAATGCTGTGCTGGTTTCCCGCTTCATCGTACAATAAATAGCACGACGATTCAGGGGTATGGCCGGGGGTGTGCAGCACTTCAAAAGTGAGCAAACCTACTTGTATTTTTTCACCGTCTTTGGCTTCGTGTATTTCAAAGCTAGTATTGGCAGTAGGGCCAAACACAATGGTTGCGCCCGTTTTTTTAGCCAAATCAATATGCCCTGATACGAAATCAGCGTGAAAGTGGGTTTCAAAAATGTATTTTATGGTAGCCCCGCGTTGGTTCGCCTTTTCGATATAGGCATCTACGTCGCGCAAGGGGTCAATAATTACCGCTTCTCCTTCTGATTCTACGTAATACGTAGCTTGTGCAAGACAGTTGGTGTATAGTTGTTCAACAAACATAACAGTGGGATAATTAATAAATTCAAAGGTAAGGGTTAAAAATTTGTTTTGGTAAACAGGTTGCTATAGCTGCTTAGCAACAGTTCCCACAAACTCTTTCAGGTAAAAAGGCTCAAAGTAGGCCACATCCTCAAAGCGTTGTTGTTTATAAGCTTCAAGTGCCAATGCTCCATTGTACAATGCACTTGGATGCACATCAGGCACAAACACAGCATTTGGGTGTTGTATAGTGTCCTTACATTTATCAGCCCCATCACCAAAAAAAACTACTTGTTGTGCGGCAAGTTCAGTGCCAAAAGAAGTGCCGTCAATTATCAGGGCTTCTGTTTCCTTTACAACCTCCAGCATGGGGTTGTAAAGTGCGCAATACACTTCCATGCGGCGGGCATCAATCATAGGGCAAAGTAGGGTATTGGCAACAGTGTATTGCAACAATGCGGGGTGGCAAGCCATTGTTTGCAACGAGTTAAGCGCAATGAGCGGTTTGTTTAGGGCATAACACAATCCTTTGGCAGCTGATACACCGATACGCAATCCCGTATATGAACCGGGGCCTTTGCCCACTGCCACCGCATCTATCTGCGATAATGTGAGGCCGGCCTTTTTTACTACTTCATCAATAAAAAGAGTAATATTAGCACTGTGGCTGTTGCGACGGCTGTCTTCGCGCGCGGCTACTACTTGCCCATTGGTTTGCAGCGTAACAGAACAAATGCCTGTAGAGGTTTCTATGCTAAGTATGTGAGTCAATTTGAAATTAAAAGTAATTCTCTATCACCAGTTTTATAATCACCAATAGCGCAAATACTGCAAAAATGGTTTTTATAACGGGTGAAGGGGTTTTGTGTGAAAGACTGACGCCGAATCCTACTGTAATAAACGTTCCGGCTGCCATAGGCAGAGCCACTGAATATACGATGTAACCTATGTGAGGCAATACTACATCGGCTGATGGCGTAGAGGTGAAATATTTTATCGAAAGCATAAGGGCGATTAATGGTACTACCCCCGCCGAGATTGAGGTTGCTTTCTTAATGTCCATTTTCAAAAAATCAGTAAAACTGGGTACCATAATCATACCGCCGCCCAAGCCTGAAAAGGCAGTAAAAATACCTGTCAGTAAACCCGTTAGCCCAAACTGGTAGGGGTTGGGTTCAGTAGCTTCTTTAGGTGTTTCGCGTTTGCGGGTATACAGCATCCGCAAAATCATAGGGCTTAGCATCAATAAAAAAACAAGGTTAAAAGTTTCTTTACTATACCAAGTACCGTTTTGTATCAGCCATGTAAAAAACCATGCGGTTGCAATGGCAGGAACGGAAGTATATAAGATAAAACGCGGATAAAAGTTTTTAATACGGTATTGCTTATAACTGTTTATTACCCCTGTGAAAATGATAATAAACAATGAGTTTGCAATGATAAACTGCGCCAAATCTTCGCGCGGGAAACCAAAGCGGGTAAACACAAAATCGAGAATGGGGATGAAAATAATGCCGCCGCCAACTCCCAGCAAGCCCGACATGAAACCTCCGGCAGCACCGGCTGCTATCAGTATTAGTATATCAAGAATATCGTATTGCAAAACGGGTGTATAAGTGTGGTGCAAAAATACTCTTTTGGCTTGGTACTACATAAGTACTTACACGGTAACTTATTGTATTATGCCCTATTAGTGTGGTACTTTTTGGCGAGGCAATAAAAAAGCCGCTGTATGATTCATACAGCGGCTTGCGTTATATTGTAAGCAGAGCTTATTAATGCTCGTGGTCGTGATCGTGGTCATGTCCGTCGTGGTCATGACCTTCGTGACTGTGGCCGTTGTGGTGAGCGTGGTTGTGTTCATTGATGATTTTGTAGAACTCTTCAGTACCCACTTCTTTCTCTTCAATAGTAACCATACCTTTCACAGTAGCTATTACGGCGCGGTTAATAGCAATTTCAGCCATACGGTTGCGGTAATCGTCTTTCTTCAATTGCTCATCGCTAAATGCTTTTACTGTACTTGGGTCGGGGTTATACATCCCGTATTGGTTAAACAAGTTAAAGGTATAACCCAACGATGCTTTTTCAATTTCCTCGGGAGTAGCTTCAAGATTATACAAACGTTCAAACTTATCACGTACCAATGAGTAGCGCAAACCTGCTTTTTCAGCAGTGTACTTGCTTTCAATATTATCAGCGTTGTAAGTTTTACTTTGGGTATCCATCAACCAACGTTTCAAGAAGGTGTCGGGCAAATCAAACGTGTGTTTATCAGTAATCAAGTGGCTTATTTCATGCTCAAGGTGGTGGTTGGCTTCGTTTTCAAAGTAAAAGCCCAATTCAGCTTCAACTTTTTGCCTAAAGTCTTCAACAGTAGTTACCACACCGGGGCCAAACATCTTATCAAACAACTCTTGGTTTATTTCAGCATCAATGTAACGCTTAATTTCAACTACTTTCATATCAAAATTAGGGTTCAAATCATTCACACCTTCTTTAGGTATTCCAAGTGCATTACCAATTACAGTTTCGTTGCCGTTAAACAAGTCAAAAATATTCACCTTCAACTCGGTGTCCTTAGCAATACCCACCAATTGTTTTTTCAACTCTTCGTTGGTCACCAATTCAGCAGTTAACGATACACGACGGTTAGCAATACCACCTTCAAGCGGTTGGCCTGCTTCGTCAAGTTCAGTTACATCAGCATAAATCACATCTTTCTCCTCAGCCACATCCACATCGCTAATTTCAGCATAGCGTTTTTGTACGTTGGCAATCTCCTCATCAATCATTTTCTCATCTACCTTTATTTTGTAAAGGGTTAGAACGTCTTGTGTGCCAATGTTAATTTCAAAATCAGGCATCAAACCCAAATCAAAAGCAAATACAAAGTCCTCGTCAGCATCAAAGTTAATTTTGCTTTCTTCGGTATCGCTCATCAAAGGCTGGCCCAATATTTCAATATTATTATCGCGCAGGTAATCAAACAGGTATTGTGATGCAAGGCGGTTTACCTCATCCACTTTCACGCTGCGACCATAGTTTTTCTGTACAATCCCCATAGGGGCTTTTCCGGGGCGGAAACCCGGCATTGATACTTTGCGTTGAAGTTCTTTCAGTTCTTTTTCAATAGCCGGCCTGTAATCTTCAGGCGTAAGGGTTATAGAAAGTTTCGCGTTTAAATCGTCGGTTTTGGCAAATTTTGCGTCCACTTTGGTATGTTATTAATTGTAATATATAGTAATAGGAAAGCCTTCAAAAAAGGCTGGCAAAAATAGGCATATTATATTGAAAATGTAGAATGTATAGCCAAAACCTTGCCAAGCCGGTGGTTAGATGGCGCAACGACGGGGCTTGTGCCATTACGGCAGGTTACTTCTTGTCTTCTTTTTTATCCTTGCGGCCAAAGATTGAGAAATGTACGTAGCGTTTAGGATGCTCTTTCATGTCTTTAAGCAACGCATCCAACGATGAGGCCGACTGTTCAAGATTGTTGTACAGCTTCTTGTCGTTTATCAGCAAACCAATGCTGCCTTCGCCTTTGTTTATCTTTTCGGTAATAAGGACAACTTCTTTCAAGGTAGCCTCAGCATTAGCAACCACTTGTTTAATGTTTGATGCAGCCAAGGTATCGCTCACACGGCGCAGGTTAGCTATCACCGCATTAATGTTCTCGTTGTTGTTTTTAAGATTGTTGCTGATAGATAAAACATTACCAAATATGGCATCTAACTTTTCACTTTGGTCGGCCACCAACTTATCTAAATTATCAGAGGTTGATTTAAAGTTGTGGGTAATATGATCAAGATTAGCAATAGTGCCGCGAAGGTGTGCACCGCTCTCGCCCCCGAAAATCGAGTCCATTGAAACCAATATACTCTCTATTTTATCCTTTAGCGGTTTGGCAATCTCTGATAATGAACTGGTGAGCGAGGGCTGGGTTTCACTAATAAGGGTACTTCCGCTTTCAAGCAACTTGGGCTTGCCTGATAATATCAACTCAATATTTTTCGACCCGAATAAATCAGCATTAATAATACGTGCTATTGAGCTATCTCCTACTTCAATATCATTAAATATCTCTATAGTAACTTTCACCTTCATGTTATCTTCAGGTATCAAGCCCACTTTGGTCACTTGCCCTACTTTGTATCCATTTATGGTTACAGCATTTGAGCCGGCCAAACCCTCTACCTTATCGTAAACAGCATAATATACTTTGGTTCGGGTAAAAAGGTCTTTGCCTTTCAAAAAGTTATAACCCAGCACCAGCAGGGTAATTGCTATGGCGGTAAGGGCGCCTACTTTGGTTTCGTTAGATACTTTCAAACTCACTTTATGCAAATTTAGTTAAATAGTTGCAATAGCCATTTTTTTTACCACAAACCGTCGCTTTTTGGGGATAAACCGCAGCCGGTATTACGTACAATTATATAAACTGTTGTTTTTAGCAAACTAATGGATGAAAAATCTATTTAAACGGTGACAATGAAAAAAGGGAATACCAAGTCGGTATTCCCTTTTTATGAGAATGTGTATATATTTTTAAGGCGTTATTACCTATTGCTTACTTATTCTTGCGGGCATCAATGGCTTTCTTAACACCCAAAGTAGCACCTGCGGCTAACAAAAGGGTAATACCACCATCAAGGGGAACCGGGTTGAAAACAGGACCAGGACCTGGCTGAGCCATTACGCTACCAAGACCGGCAATCAAAAACATGAACCCCACTGATGCAATTATTTTAAACATTTTCATAGAGCAAATATATAACTTATTTTTTTATGATAATTTTATTATGTTGTTAAAGAATTTTATTCTTTTGCTGCAACAAAGATACAATCACATCACAATAATGCAACCTTATAAGGTTAAAGTTTTACTAACAGGTGCCACCGGTTTCTTAGGTTCGCATTTAGCCATCAGTTTACTGCAACACGGATACGCTGTAATCGCTATAAAAAGAGGGGGTTCAAGCCTTTTAGAGTTTGATACTATATGCGCAATGAGAGGGGTAAAAACCGACCTTCTTGCACATTTGGAGTGGGAAGAGTGTGATATATTAGACACTTTTGCTGTGGCAGATGTAATGCAAGGAGTGGATTATGTTTTTCATACTGCAGCGGTGGTTTCTTTTTGGGCAAAAAAGCGTGATGAGATGATGCAAGCCAATGTGCAGGGCACTGCAAACATTGTAAACTGCGCTTTAGAAGCAGGCGTAAAAAAGCTTTGTTATGCAAGCAGTGTAGCAGCTTTGGGTAGAGAAAAAGACGGGGATGTGGTGGATGAAAATACACCTTGGCGCGATAGTAAATACAATACAATGTATGCCATAAGTAAATACCTTGCTGAAATGGAAGTATGGCGGGGGGTAGAGGAAGGTTTGGATGCAGTGATTGTCAACCCCGGTATTATATTAGGTGAGGGCCTATGGCACAAAGGTTCGTGCAGGTTAATTGATACTGCATATAAAGGTATGGCCTTTTACACCAAAGGGCAAAGCGGATATGTGGATGTGCTGGATGTGTGCAGGGCTATGATACAATTGATTGAAAGCCCGATAAAAAATCGCCGTTTTGTAATGGTATCAGATAATTTAACGTTTAAAGATTTTTTCACGCGTGTGGCGGCAGGTTTTGGAAAGAGAGGGCCAACCATTGCTGCCGGTAATGTTTTAACCCAATTGGCACGGATATATTACGGCATCAAAGCTCTTGCAGGAAAAGAACCTTTGGTTACAAAAGAAACTGCCCGCAACAGTCAAAAAAAGTTTACGTATATAAGCAATAGTATAAAGAACGAATTAGGCTTCGTATTTACCCCTTTTGATGAAAGCGTAGCACGGATTTGCAAAGCATATACTACATTCAAAAAATCATAAATCACTACATTTCTTTAAGTTGCATTTAAAAAATATACGTACCTTAGCAAGAGAATATTGCTGTTCGTCATAAAAAACAACTGTTCACATAAGTAATCTGCCACCGGTTTAAAAAAGATAAGCCGCAGAACATGCAATACTATATTTGGGAGTAACAAAAACAACGATTTTATTTATATCAAACATGAAAACAAGGATTTTTACAGGGGTTTTATCTGCACTCTTATTGTTAGGTTTTTCTAATTGTAAGCGGGATAATAATCCAAATAATAACAACACGAATCCAGTGGGCGAGGTAACCATTGATGCCAAAGACCTTGTGGTACCTGCCAAATTTAACTTTGAGACTGAAAAAGAACTAACCATACGGGTAGCAGTAACCAATCCAAGCTTTGCCGGAGAACGGTTTGTAATTAAAATATACTCAGAGGTTCCCTCAACCGGTGCCGTAATAGCAACCGGTATAACCAACCCAACATCGTATGAGTACAGCACCAAAATACGGGTACCCGCCTATGAAGAGTTTATTTATATAGAAAAAATTAACGTAGACGGAAGCAGCCGCTACGAAAAGGTGAAAGCTAACAAGTTTGTAGCTACAACATTTACAGGCGACCCTAACGACGGAAAATACACATTTCAAAAATCGGGCAGCGGTATGACTTGCTCAAGCGGTTGCTCATCAACAACCAATAATCTAAGCGGAACATCATCTATTAATAGTAATCATACCCGTTGTTTCACAGGCACACTTTCAAACGCCAATATCACGGTAAAAAGCGGTGGCACAGCAAAAATATGCGGTAGCGGTACCATTGCAAGTTTAACGGTGCAAGGCACAGGGAAAGTATATTTTTTAGAGGGTAGTAAAATTACCATCGCAAGTTTTAGCGGCACCAGCAGCGATAACTTAATGAAAAGCTGGAGCGATAGTCTAGTATTTTCAGGCTCGGTGAGCCTTTTGGGTGATTTTTATAACTACGGACCAACCTACATTGGGGGGGCACTCAGCACCGGCTCAAGCAGTATATTAAAAAACTACGATGTTTTAAATGTATCGGGTAGCGTTAGCTTTAGTAACGATGTATATAACTACCACCACTTTTTTGTTGGCGGCGCTTTGGATAATTACTCAGGCGGCGACGTTGAAAATTGCTGCTATATTAATGTGGCAGGCGATTTGGCAACAAGCGGCAGTTTCTTAAGCAGCGGGTACATAAAAGTAGGAGGTACATTTACACAAAGCAGCAGCACAGAAACCGATCTTGATGATGGAGCCGTTTTGAGCACCAAAAATATTGTGTTGAATGGTGATATTAATGGTATTGGCAGCGATAGGAGTAAAATAAAAGTTACCCATACAACTACTATTAATAGTAACGGAGATGTGGACGGAAAAATTGATTTGTGCGACAGTAATGGTATTGAAACCAACACGGGCGGTATAAACTCACCAGCGGCGGCAAGTTGCAGTGGTTATATAAGCTCAAGTACTTGCTTCCCCGATGGTTTTGGGCAACCTGCAATACAAGATGCTGACAGCGACGGTGTTGCCGATGCACAGGATGAGTATCCCAACGATGCTACCCGTGCCTTTAACAGCTACTACCCATCAGCTACAACCACAGCCACCCTTGCCTTTGAAGATTTGTGGCCTGCAACGGGCGATTATGATTACAACGATTTAATTCTTGCATACAACATTCAAAAAGTATTAAATGCAGATAACAAAGTAGTTGATTATAAGGTGAAAATGAAAGTACGTGCCATTGGCGCATCGTACGATAACGGTTTCGGTTTTCAATTGGATGAATTAGTGCCAAGTGATGTTGCCAGCGTAACCGGCCAAGTATTAATACGCAGCTACATTACCCGCAATGCAAACAATACCGAAGCAGGACAGAGCAAAGCCGTAATTATTTGTTATGATTCACCCGAGCCTTCGTTGCAACGGCCTTCTGGCTCAATGTTTAATACCATACAAGCCAACCCTACAGGTACTTCTGATACTATCCGTGTAAATGTGACTTTTGCAAGCCCCGTTGTTGATTCTAAGTTAGAGATAGGTGATTTTAACCCCTTCATCATGACCAACAAACGCCGCGGCTACGAAGTGCACTTGGGTAATATGCGACCTACCGATTTGGCTACCACCAGCCTTTTTGGCACCGTGCAAGACCGCACCAACGTTAGCGGTAATGTGTTCTACAAAACTGCCAATGGTATGCCTTGGGCTATATCAATACCTGCAGATTTTAGTTACCCTGTTGAGAGGACTTCAGTAACAACTGCCTACAACTACTTTGATGATTGGGCAATATCGGGCGGTACTACTTATACCGATTGGTACACTGATAACCCGGGTAACCGCAATAGCAGCAACATATATACTCCAAATTAAAAAATTGATATACGGTGTTCAATTTTAATTATCAAAAGCCCCTTTTTAGGGGCTTTTTGCGTTAAGTAAATCATGGTTTTTCAGCGGCTGTTAAAAATGTTGATAGGCACTTATTTATGCACTTTCTGAAAAAGTTTTATTTTTACATAAAATATCTTCCATTCGTATAAAAAAACAACCGTTAATTTAAATTTGCGGTATCCCAAAAAAATCACTTTTATCATTGTACCGAAATAACCCTTTTAAATAAAAATGAAATTTTTTAAACTTTCAGCTCTACCCATGGCACTTCTAATGGGTTTGATGAGTTGTAAAAGAGACAACCCCGGTGATAATACCACAACCAATCCCGGCGGTGAAGTATCAATTGAAGCAAAAGACCTTGTGGTTCCTGCAAAATTTAACTTTGAAACCGAAAAAGAACTTAGCATTCGTGTAGCCATTGCAAACCCTACCCGCCAAGGAGCAAGGTATGTAGTAAAGGTGTACACTGAGGTGCCTTCAACAGGTGCGGTAATTGCTACCGGTATCACTGATGCAACTACTTATGAGTACAGCACTAAAATACGTGTACCATCATCTGAAGACTTTATATACATCGAAAAAATAAACGAAGACGGCAGCAGCCAATACGAAAAAGTAAAAGCCAACAAGTTTGTGGCTGCCACATTTACTGGCGCACCGGATGATGGCAAATACACTTTTATTAAATCAGGTAGCGGTATGACTTGTAATACCGGATGTACCCGTACAGTAAATAACTTGAGCAGTAACGAAACTGTAGGAAATAACGAAACGGTTTGCTTCACAGGAACTCTAAACGGTAGCATCACTATTAATGGTGGCGGTACTATTAAAATTTGCGGTAGCGGAAGCATTACAGGGCTTACTATGAATGGTAACGCTACAGCATATATTCTTGAGAATACCATTATCAGCTTGTCAAACCTAAACACAAACGGTAGCAACACAACTATCAAAAACTGGAGCGACAGCATTACTACAGGCGGTACCATATCAATGAACGGTATTATTGAAAACCACGGTAAAATTTACGTTAACGGTGATTTGAATATCAACTCAAACGGTGATATGAAAAACTACGGTGTAATTAAAATCACCAGCAACTTTAATGTTAACAAGAAATTTACCAACTACCATCAAATTACCGTTAACGGTACGATGGATAACAATTCAAATGCTGACTTTAAAAACTATTGCTATCTATGGGTAAACCAAAACCTTAACAACAATGGTGACCTGACTAACTACTCATTTATTAAGACAGGGCTTACTTATACCCAAAACAGCAGCGGTGATACCTATTTGGATAACGGTGCTTTGATTTCGGTGAAAAACCTGATTCTTAATAAAGAAATGGAAGGTACCGGAAGCAATCGCAGCAAGTTTAAAGTTAGCAGTACTACCACCATTAATACCAATGGTAAAATTAAAGGTAAGCTTGATCTTTGCGACAGCAACGGTATAGAAACTAACAATGGTACAGTATCATCGCCTGCTGCGCTGAGCTGCACAGGCACAATAGCTACTTCAACCTGTAACCCTGAAGGATTTGGTGTACCCACAATTCAAGATGCTGACAGCGACGGTGTTGCGGATGCTCAAGACGAATACCCCAACGATGCTACCCGTGCCTTTAACAGCTACTACCCATCAGCCACTACCACTGCTACCCTTGCTTTTGAAGACTTGTGGCCTGCAACCGGTGACTATGACTATAACGACCTTGTATTGGCTTACAACATCCAAAAAGTATTAAACGCCAGCAACAAAGTGGTTGACTATAAAGTGAAAATGAAAGTAAAAGCAATCGGTGCTTCGTTTGACAACGGTTTTGGTTTCCAATTGGATGAATTAGTACCAAGTGATGTTGCCAGCGTAACCGGCCAAGTATTAGTACGCAACTACATCACCCGCAATGCAAACAATACCGAAGCAGGCCAGAGCAAAGCAGTAATTGTATGCTTTGATTCACC
>CALRQL020000021.1:0-57780 GCA_943370295.1 Agrobacterium sp. 719_389
TGTAGCTGAACTCGCCTTTTTCTACTTGAGATACCACTTGCAATTTAAAGGCTAAACTGTAATCTCGTTGGCTACGCTTGTTCGTCTGTTGTTCTGATTTTAACATAATAAGTTGATTTAGGTGTCAACTTATTTCAGGACGGGACAGAACTAACAAAAAAGCCCCTGATGCTCTAACACATGAGGGGCTTCTTATAATTGGGGAAATTCATTAATTCTTCAACCACATATCCAGCCAATCAAAATACACACGGTTCCATAGTATGCTGTTTTGAGGCTTTAGAATCCAGTGGCCTTCATCAGGGAAGTATAAGAAACGGCTGGGTATATTCAGGCTTTGGGCAGCTGTAAATGCCTGCATCCCTTCGCTAATCGGTACACGGAAGTCTTTCTCGTTATGGATTACCAAAATAGGCGCATCCCAGTTTTTCACAAACTTATGGGGTGAGTTTTTCTCATAGTTAGCAGTGTTTTGCCAGTAGTAACCGTTATCGTTTTTGGCAAAAAACATCTCTTCAGTAGTGCCAAACCAGCTTTCCATATTAAACATACCGCAGTGTGAAATGAAGCATTTAAAACGCTTGTTGTGCATGCCTGCAAGGTAATACACACTGTACCCGCCATAGCTGGCTCCTACAGCCCCCAACTTATCCTTATTTACATACGGTTCTTTAGCAACATCGTCAATGGCACTTAAATAATCGCGCATGGGTTGGCCGCCGTAGTCGTTCATAATCGCATCGTTCCACTCGCTGCCAAAACCGGGCAAGCCGCGACGGTTAGGTGCCACAATAATGTACCCTTTTGCCGCCATCAACTGGAAATTCCAACGGTAGCTAAAGAACTGCGAAACGGCACTTTGCGGGCCGCCTTGGCAATACAATAGGGTAGGGTATTGTTTAGTACTGTCAAAATCAGGGGGGTAAATCACCCAAGTAAGCATTTGCTTATTATCGGTAGTGGTAACCATTCGTTTTACCACATTGCCCCACTTAATGTTTTGATATAGAGACGAATTGATGTTTTCGAGTGGAGTTTCAGTACCCTTTAAATCTACCTTAAATAAAGCAGCAGGACTGGCCATGCTGTTCTTCATTCCTATCATCATCAGCGTTTTACCAACTTTGTATGGCACAACAGCATTGTAGTCGTGCTGGCCGCTGGTAATTTGAGTTGTTTTCTTGCTTTTTAGGTCAAATTCAAAAATCTGGTTGGTTGCGTTAATGGTGCTGATAAAGAAAATCTTATCCTTGTCAGGACTCCATACAAAACTTTCAACGCTGTACTTAAAGTCCTTGGTAATGTCTTGTGCATCATTGTGCAGCACATGTCCATCAGCGGCATAAAGATCACTAAGCATGATACGGTTTTTATCTGCTTCGTTTCCGGCGCGTTCCATACTCAGCCAAGCAACTTTACCAACTTTACCGTCCATTAACTCGGCCATTTGTGGTTCATTATCATAGCCGGGACTACAATCTTTTAAAGTGGTGGTAGTTGCACCGTCAATATCATACACATATATATCGCTATTAGTGCTGTATGCCGATTGTGTACCGTATAGTTTCTTGCAGGTGTATAAAATCAGCTTTCCGTTAGGACTGAAGTTAATTTGCTCCTCACCGCCAAAAGGGTGCAAAGGACTGTGGTACTTTTCACTAGCCATTATATCCTTGCCGGTATTTATAAGGTTGTCTTCTTGGTACGTAGCAACAAAAACGTGGCTGTAGGTATAATCATTCCATTGTGTCCAGTGGCGGTACATTAACCCGTCAATAATGCGGGCATCCACTTTGTCAAGGTCGGGGTAAATATCCTGTACTGTCTTATCCAGTTTCACATCTTGTCCGTAGGCAATGTGTCTTAAATCAGGGCTGTACTTGTACCAATTTATACCTCTGCTTATGTTTGTTACTCTCTTCAAGCCGCTACCGTCAGCGTTTATTTCCCACAACTGCACCCCTTGTTCTTTTGCACACATAAAACCAATTTTCTTACCGTCAGGTCTCCAGCGAGCCTGCATGGGATTAGTTACGCTATCCAGCAAAACAGTTTGGGTGTTCTTCTCCAAATCATACAGATACAACACACTGGCGCCTTTGTTATCTTGAATAGAATAGCTACGGGCTGAGTATATCAGCAGTTTTCCATCGGGGGATACCTGTGGCTCACTAATGCGCTTAAACTGCCACATTAACTCGGCGGTAAGCGGGGTTTGCGCCCCAATTGCTGCGCTGTACAATACCAACAGCAGTAAATACAGTTTTTTCATGCCTGCCAAGATACTAATTTGAGTTGTTTAGAGGGATAATTTGTACCAACAACACCATTTGACGGCTAAAAGTAAAAGGGTAGTTTCCACATTAGGTTGTTCTATATAGTTTGTGCTGTTTTATATAGCTATATTCGGTACTGGTATATAAAAACCAATCAAGCGGTCGTAAAAAGAATACTTTAGTAGGTTCAGCATGAGCAAATTTTCGGGTATAGCACTATATAATAATAAGGGGATGAAATACCTCTTACTTCCAAAATACGGCTGGTTGCGCCATACTATATACATTTGCTTTATACTGGCTTTTTGGACAGCTTTCGGATGGCGTTATTTTAGTGAAGGTGTAAAACCCATTGTACAATTAGCGGCGTATGCGTTTTCATACGTCATAATTATTTATTTCAACTTCTTAGTGCTGATGCCTAAATTATTGTACAAAAACAGAATCGGACTGTATTTAGTAATCACCTATGTATCATTTTTTATTGGCTATACAATACAACACGCTATATACTCAGCCACGTGGAGTGAGTTTATGGAGTTATTTATTTTTGATGGCGAACGTATAAGAGATATGGTAATAAATGCCATCACCTTTATAATGTTTTGCGGGGTTGGGTGGGCGTTTAGTATGTTTAAAATGTGGTTGACCGATGAAAACAAAATTGTGCAGCTTGAAAACGAAAAGTTGCAGGCTGAATTAAGCAACCTAAAGCATCAGGTTAACCCGCATTTTTTGTTTAATACTTTTAACAGCTTGTATGTAACCAGTAAAACATCGCCCGATAAGGTGCCCAATATGATTTTAGACCTTGCTGATTTGATGCGTTATCAGTTAGAAGATTGCTCAAAGCAAAAGGTATTGTTAGCAAACGAGATAGCATATATTAAAAATTTTATTGAGATAGAAAAGGTTAGAAAAGATGATGTAAAGATAAAATTTGACATAGAAGGAAATACCGAAAACATAATGATAGAGCCACTTCTGTTTATACCGTTAGTTGAAAATGCATTTAAGCACGGATTGGGTAAAATGGAAAAAGGTTATGTTTTTATAACACTCAGCACACGTAATGAAGGGTTAGTGTATCTTAAAGTTAAGAACAGCAAACCAACGACTCTGCTAAGCGGAAAAACTCATGGGTACGGAATAGGATTAAGTAACCTATCCAAGCGCCTTACAATGGGGTATCCAAACAGGCACGAGCTTAGGATTGCTGAAACCGAAGAAACCTATACCGTTTATTTACAATTACAAGCTGAATGAAGTGCATAGTTATTGATGATGAACCCTTAGGCCGCAAAGGTATGGCCCTTTTGATTGACGAAATCCCTTCGTTATCACTAGAAGAAAATTTTGGCAGCGTGATAGATGCCGGTGCTTATTTGCAAAGCAATCCTATAGATTTAATTTTTTTGGATATTGAAATGCCGCGCATGAACGGGATTGATTTTTTGCGAAATTTAACCAATCCGCCGATGGTGATATTTACTACTGCATACCCGCAATACGCCCTTGAAGGTTTTGAGTTGGATGTTGTAGATTATTTGGTAAAACCCATCCGGTTTGAAAGGTTTTTTAAGGCAATTACTAAAGCGCAAGCTATTTATAACCTATCCAAAGGAAACAGCAACGGAACGGCGGCCACAGCACTGGCAATTACTGATGATGACCACGTTTATGTTCGTGCTGACCGCAAGTTTGTGAAACTGTATCTGAAAGATATTAATGTAATTGAGGGGTTGAAGGACTACTCAATTATACATACCGGTGGTGAGCGCACTGTTACTGCTATGAATCTTAAGACGATTGAAAATCAGCTCCCGCCCGATACATTTATCAGAGTCAACAAATCATACATCGTTAATAAAAACCATATTTCACAGGTGGATAGCGATGTGATTTTTGTAGGACCGAGGCAAATTCCGGTAGGTGAGCGATACCGACAGGATTTTTTCGACAGGGTAATAAAAGACCATTGGATAAAACGATAAGTCTTATAAACCCCTTTTAAAACCAACCTTCACGAAACGTTTTTGTAGCCTTATAAATTAGCATACGCCAAAACGGCCGGTATATTAGAATTTATTTACACTTTTATTAAATATTGCATTTAACAAAAGTGTTTTATCAGTTATGCTATTAATTACTCTGAACAGAGTCCGTAGTTGTATCTCCGGCCGGACCAACAGGTAATTCTTTAGCAAAATCAGGTATTGTACCTACGTGCGGAAGATTAACTTTTGCAACCTCGGCATATTGATGTTTGGGAAATCGTTTAATAAGCTCTTCAAACGCGCTTTTTGCTCGTGGATAGTCCTGTAAGGCTGTTTCGTAAATAAAACCCTCAAAAAACAATGCTTCGGGCGCAAGTGCATGGTTGGGATAATTATCATCCAACTTTTCATATAACTCAATGCTACGACTGAAATTGCCCGTCAGTTCATATATTTTGGCAGCTTTAAACAAATAATGAGGAGCAAGGGTGTCATCAGCAAACTTATCAGCATACTCAGCATACAACTCTGCTCTTGCCATAGCAAGCTCTGGGTTATGTTTTTTATCCTTGGCTTCGGCAGCTTCAATTTTTTGTTTCAGCTTTTTCTTTTCGGCATTGCAAGCCCAAAGCGATACAACAAGTAATGCGCAAAGCAGCAGTTTTAGTTTTTTCATGTGTGTGTAGGCAAAATTAAAGCATTTTGCTCTTATCTGCCTAATCACAAACGCTGTACTATTGTTAATAGTTCTCTTTTCCGCTTTTAAGCCTGAACATAAAATACGTAATCAGAGAAGAACCAACAACAGTGGGCAATAGCCAAACCAACAAAGGTGGCAAAAATGTTAGGTTCACAACCATAAAGGCGGTTACAGTAGCAATATATCCTGCCATCATACCTTGTAAGTGGGTATAAAGCCAATGTTTAGGATCCTTGGGCGGTTTCACAAACCGTGATAAACTTTTTGTAACGGAAACTAATCCGAGCCCACCGAAAATGACTGCGATCCAACCCATGTTTTCACCAGAAACAAGGGCATAAATGCCAAAGGCAATAAGCAGGGCATCAAATAATAAAGTGGCTAATCCCACTACCCAATCGTACCATTTAGCTTTTTGGCCTTCGTGTAAAAACTTAAGTTCCAATGCTCTGCGCGCCTCCCAAATGGCATAAAAACTAAAAATACCTACCAAAAATAAAAACGGAATGTTTTTATAAGCAGCAATCACCAGCGCTGTGGCAGTAACAGCAAGCATGCTGTAAAAATACACCCGCCCCGCAATACGGTGGCGGGGTGTTCTTCCTCTTAGTATAATGGCTATTGGCGCTGCCACAAGGGCCAACATACCGGCTGAAATATGAACAATAAGAAGCAGAGTAATTAATGTTTTCATTGTTTTTAGGTATGCAAATATTAATTGGTTATTGTTCCCAACACATAAAAACGCGATGGTAGGTTTAAAATGCAGGATAAAACATAATATGTGCACGATAAAACGCAATTAGCTGCCAAAAAGGGTAAAAAACCTTAATTTGTGCCCCACATAAGTATCAAATGAAAAAAATAATTATAGCGGCAGCACTATTGGCTTCGTTGCAGGCATTTGGCCAAACCAGGCAACTTACCATTGAAGAATGCATCATGGAACAAAGGGGTAGGCTGGCTCCTGCAACCCTCAAAAATCTTTCGTGGATACCCAATACCAACTTAGTATCGTGGTTAGTTGAAGATGCTGTAAAAGGCAATTATCTCACCATATTTGATTATAAAAGCCAAAGTCACACCAGCATATTGGTAGATGATATAAACTTTGCCTTGGCCAACCAACAAGCCATTGGGGCACCAGGACAACAAACACCGAAATTTAAAGAATTTCCTACTGATATTAAATGGTTAGATGCTGATAATCTGTTAATTATCCGCGACGGAAAGACCTTTTATCAATACAATTACAAAGACCGTACACTGGTGCTTGAAAACATGCTGGCCGACGATGCGCAAAACATCGACCGCCATGCAGCAACAGCAAATGTAGCCTATACGGTAGGTAATAATTTATACATTAAACCCCGCAGTGGTAATGCGTTTACCGTTACCAAAGATGATAAACCCGGTATTGTAAACGGACAAAGTGTACACCGTAACGAGTTTGGTATTGCAAAAGGTACCTTTTGGAGCAATGACGGCTATAAACTTGCCTATTACCGAATGGATGAGAGTATGGTTACCGAAGCTACTTACTACGGTTTTGGTTCATATCCGGGAGTAAATACATCGTTCCGATACCCGATGGCAGGACAGGCAAGCCATCAAGTGAAACTGGGGGTTTATGATGCGATTAAAAACACCACCGTGTTTTTAGAAACCGGAGAGCCGCTAGAACAATACCTTACTAACATCTCTTGGAGTCCGGATGATAAATACATTTACATAGCCTGTGTAATGCGTGAGCAGGATATTATGAACCTGAAACGCTACGATGCTGTAACTGGTAAATTGGATAAAATACTTTTTGAAGAGAAAAGTGACCGCTGGGTTGAACCTGAGCATGCAGCAACCTTCTTATCAAACGATAAGAATAAGTTTATATGGCAAAGCGAACGCGACGGATTTAACCACCTATATTTATACGATACTAACGGAAAATTAATCCGCCAACTCACCAAAGGCAATTGGATGGTTACTGAGCTTTTAGGGATGGATGAAAAAGGCAAATTCGCTTATTACACCTCAACTGCCAAAAGCCCTTTGGATAACACCGTGTATGCAGTTGAAATAGCCAGCGGAAAAATTACTGAATTGGCTACCGAAGTTGGAAAGCACTACATATTGTTTAATAGCAGCTATACCCATTTTATTGATAACCTTAGCAGCTACCAAGTACCCCGCATTATCAGCATTCGCGATGCACAAAAAGGCAAGCTGGTGCATCAATTACTTAACGCTCCCAACCCGTTGGCCGATTACCAACTAGGTAAAACCGAAGTATTTACTATTAAAAGTACCGACGGAACTACTGATTTGTATGCCCGTGTGATTAAACCCACCAACTTCGACCCGAATAAAAAATACCCCGTTGTTGTGTATGTATATGGTGGCCCTCACTTCCAGTTGATTAGCAACGGATTTTTGAACAGTGCCGATTTATGGATGAACTATATGGCGCAGCAAGGCTTTGTTGTGTTTGGCTTGGATAACAGGGGTAGTGCCAACCGTGGTTTTGCATTTGAAAGTGCTATGCACAGGCAATTGGGTACGGTAGAAATGGCCGACCAATTAGCTGGTATTAATTATCTTAAAGGTCAGTCGTTTGTGGATACTAATAAAATGGCTGTTTTTGGATGGAGTTTTGGCGGGTTTATGACAACTACGCTGATGCTGAAATCGCCTAACACTTTTAAAGTAGGTATTGCAGGCGGTCCCGTAATTGATTGGAAGATGTACGAGATTATGTACACCGAGCGTTACATGGACAGCCCTATTGAAAACCCAGACGGATATAACAACAATAATCTGCTGAATTATGTACAGAATTTGCAAGGTAAACTAATGATGATACACGGCACCAGCGATGATGTGGTGGTATGGCAACACAGCCTTGAGTTTGTGAAAAAGGCTGTAAAAGCAGGCAAGCAAATGGATTACTTTGTGTATCCCGGTCATGCACACAATGTGCGCGGTAAAGACCGTGTTTACCTGTATCAAAAAGTTACCGATTATATCATGGATAATATTGATAAATAATCAACAACTAATTGCTAATAATTAGTTAGTTGTAATGATAATTATGTGAAATAATTTTCAGTTAATTTAAACAAAAATAGGGTGAAAACACCCTATTTTTGTTTATACTTTTTATCAAACTTGCACGTTATAATTCAATCAATTAGCTATCATGAAAAAACTATTGGTAATCGCATTATTTATGCTGGGGTTTGCTAGCAATTCAAAATCACAAACAATTATTCATGGCCAATCGGAACCTGTTGTATTATATGAATTACATAACGGGGGCTTTTTTAAGGTGATAACTTCTGATATTTGGGTGTATGCCGACGGAAGTTATGGAATAGCAACTCCGTATTCATTACAGCCAAGTTCTTCGCCTGAAATTGATGGGATCCCAATGATTGATTTTAGACCGATGTCTTGTTACGATGCCAGAGTAGCTTACGGCAGAACGGCCGTTAGATGTGGCCCTTATAGCGTTACTTTTGACGGAAACACAAGAGTTGTAAATTGCGGGGGAACAGATCAAACTACCTGTGAGATCAAGTTTAAAAAAGACGGCGTTGATGTTGTTATGGAAAATCCACAAATTCAGTAACTTTGATAAGTGTATCGGAGTAACTCCGGTATTGTAAAATTTATTCGTTATGAAGGCATTAACGATTTTCTTATTTGCAGTTTGGTTCTCACCTATCAGTGTTAGCGCAAACCAAACCATATCAGGCACTCTGCTTCATCGCAACGAACTAGATAGTTCCTCAAATACGCTGCTTTTCAATTTATATTCAAGCAGTTGTAAAAATTGCGTTTACTTAAACGAAGACTTAATTAATAATGCCGTTGATGCGGGTTATCAGGTCGCTTTTTGCATTTATGGCTTGGCAAAAGAAGATTTGGAGGTGTTTAAAGAAGAAAACGGCTTTGCAGATAGGTATTCTATTATTTTGGATAAAGAACTTAGTAAATGCATGATAGAAAATTCTATCTGTGTATTGAAAGGTAAACAGATAATAATAAACAAAGAATGCGGGGATGAAGAAAGTATATTCCAGTTGTTAAAAGAAGAAGTGCTGGTTAAGAGTTTTTATACAGTTCGATTAGACACCGCATATAAATTTTATTCCGGTATAGCAGCATATCAGAGCGAAAGGTACAGTGTTGTAATGGATTTTAGGCACAGCCGAAGAGTTCATAAAATTAATATTGAAACAGGGAGTATTGAATCGCAATTTGCTATAAATGAAAAGCAGTGGGCGGAGAAGATTTATGATGTAATTTATAAAGGGGATGCTGTACAGGTTGCAAAATCAATGAAAGCTAGGCAACAGTATCTAAAAAGAGACCGAATGTTTGGCGATCAAGAGTTTAAGCCAGAGAATATTACAATTAAAGAGGGTCGCATTGTTTTAACTGTTGAGTTTTCATTCCCTTACGTAGATAAAGCAGGGGATACGCTAAATAAAAATACTTGTGTTATTTTTCAGTTAGATGATAGTTTAAAAATATCAGATTATTGGGTAGCCCCGTTAGAACATTTACAAAGTGATTTTTACATCACCCATAATACAGGTGGAGCAAAGCTTTTATTTAAAGGAGATACTGTTTTTTTGCCCGTCGCTTATATTTATTTTAATACTGAAGAAGCGGCCAAAAAATATAATTATGCTAAATTTATTTTAGGTAAAAACCATCAGTTGACATTTCACTCCTTTTTACCATTCTTGGTGCCGAATGAAAAGTCAGCCATCATGCCTGATTATTACTTTTTGCACATGCATTTGCTTGAACATGGTAATGATATTGTGGGCAGCTACATTACGTTTCCCGGTATTTACAACCTATCAGAGAATACCAAAATACAGCATATTGATTTGATTGGAAGTCCAAAACGGAAATGGGATAAAAACGATTCAGTGTTGTTTGCTAATGATATTGATAATTTAAAATACTTGGTTACTTACTTTGATAAGTATAAGGATAAATATTACTTGATGCAAGCAAAAAACGCCACATGGAATACCTATACATTGTTTGATAAAAATATGAATCCAATTAAGGTAATATACTCATCGCCGGTTCATCTTGATGCAGGGAATGCATTTTATGCAAAAGATGATATTTTGTATGTATTGAAAGCGGGAACGAAAACGGAAAGTGATTTATTCATCCATAAGTACAAACTAAGTTCAATTTTCAGACAAGAGATAGACTAATTAAAGTCTGCTTAATCGAAAATAATACGAAACATACAAGCGGGTTGGCTAATATTGTAAAATATACAGCCAATCCGTTTTTATGTTTAAAAAGTCCGGTATTATAACGGTTATATTATTACTGCTGCTTGCGTTTGCCTGTTCAAAGAAGGCAAAACAAGAGCTTAAAAAGAGCGATAAATTTGCTAATGGAAAACCCATTGAATACGAGATAGAAGACAACGGAAAGTTTGTTGATATTGAAGTATATACCAAAATAAAACCCTATTTAGAGGTAATTTCTAAAAGCTACGATTCTGTAAAATACTTTTGTGTGTTAGATACCAACTACTTCTTCTACGTGTCTAACGGAACAAAAAAAGGTGTGGTTGATAAACACGGGAAAGTAATCGTACCCGTTAAATACAGTAAAATATTTAACCCCGGAGGTACGGTAAAAGGGCTGATTGAGGTTGAAGACCATAAGAAATTCGGATTGTATGATTTGGAGGGAAATGTTGTTGCTGAAGCTAAATACGAGTCCATTTATCCTGTTGATTTTAGTGGGGCTATTGTGCAGGTTAAGTTGGACGGGAAGTTTGGTGTGATAACGAGCGAGGGAGAGGAGACGTTTGACGAAGCAAGTTTTGATAACCCCGATGCGTTTATCTCACCTTATTTAACAAAAGCATCCCTTGCTTGGAAATTTGATGTAAACAGTAAAGATATTGTGTTTTTACAACCTGTAAATTATAAACAATACAAAGATGATTTGGTTGAGGGTAGGGCGGTTGTTTTTACCCCGTCATACTTGTTTGAGTTAGGTTTTTTACCTCAACAAATTGAACGTATTGTTATTGAAAAAGAAACAGATTTTGGCATTGCAGAGAGTAAAGCTAAAGTGACCGAGGTTACAAGTATTTGGGATGGTTTGCTGGCTGCCTTTGCTGAGTATTACGAAGTAGGGTTGGATGCAAGGGGGTATGAAACCAACAAAACCAACCTTGTAACGATGGATTCTGCGGGAAAAGTAATCTCTACGGTTGAGTACTACAAACCTTATATGTATTCTTATCCCTGCGGTGATAAGGCCGATATGTTTAAAACCCGTTTTGTTGACAGTTCATTATTTGAAGTAAAAACGTATCAATACAGTTACGACACAAAATCGCAAGACACTACCTACGATACGTACCCTGAATTTTTTTATTACTGGATTGATTCTACCGGTGAGATAACAGAATTATCATCACAAAGACGGTTTGCGTTCACTCAGTTTCTGGTGATAGATGAAAGTTATTTAAGAGGCTGTTATGCAAAGTTCGTTAACCATGATGGAGAAAAAAATGCTGTTATTAATGAACACCTTACGATTGAAGATTTGGAGGTGATGAAAAATGAAATATATGCCGATTACGGAATGATATTTACCAAACCAAAGTGGAAAAACTATTTTGGTAAAAGAAAATGGTACAGGGGTAAACTGAAGAATGTTGATGACTTATTGACTGATGTTGATAGGAGAAATATTGCCTTTATTACCGCTACTATTGAAAAAATGAAAGCCAACCCCGATGATTATGTTTCAACAAGCGAAGGCACTATCCCTATTGTTCCTTAAAGGGATGTTTTGGCTTATTGTTGGCCTAAATGCGCTGTTGATTTTTGTTAAATCACTTAGTTATTATACTCCTAATTTTAATTCAGGCTTTTTAAGTGATAAAAAAGAAATATTTTATCAGACCATTTATCCGTATTTCTTTTACGGACATATCAGCATATCGTCGGCAATTCTTGTTATAGGGTTATTTCAGTTTAGTAAAGTTTTTCGGGCAAAGTATTTAAACACACACCGTTTACTGGGCAAATTATACATTGGCTTGGTATTGTTTGTTTCAGCCCCATCGGCATTAGTAATGAGCATTTATGCAACCGGTAACTGGTGGATTAAAGGCGGTTTTGTTATAGCATCGGTTTTGTGGTGGTGGTTTACTTACAAAGCCTATTTAGAAATTAGGAAGAAGAATGTGCAGCAACACCAACGTTATATGCAACGCAGCTATATCATATCACTATTGGCTGTGTTTTTAAGGGTGTATTATTACTTAATAGTGGTTGTATTTGATGCTTACACACCTAATACCTACCTGTTTGTGGTGTATGCAAGCTGGCTCCCCAATTTGGTTTTGTTTGAGTTGTATGTATTGTTGAAAGACGCAAAGCCCGCAATCATAAAAGCAAAATCCCCAAAATAAGTACTTGGGGATTTTTGCTGTACTACTAAGTAGAATGTGCTAACAAACTGCTCACGATACCATCGGGAACAGGTTGGTAACTGTTGAAAGTTATGGTGGCTGATGCTCGCCCTGATGTCAGGGTTCTAAGTGCCGTAACATACTCAAACAACTCTGCCAAGGGAACTAACGCTACAATACGTTGTCCGTCACCATTCAAATCCAACGATTTGATAAGTCCGCGACGGCGGTTTAAATCGCCCGTAACAGCACCGGTGAACTCATCGAGAGTGATTACTTCAACTTCCATAACAGGTTCTAAAAGACCGGGGTTAGAAAGTTTAGCAGCATCTCTGAAACCGATGTGGGCAGCTTCTTCAAAATCCTGTAAATGAGAGTCCTTTTCGTGTATCGAACCATCAAAAAGCCTCACTTTTAAAGATTGAAGCGGGTAACCTGCCAAAGAGCCTTTTTGCATTGCCTGCTCAAAGCCTTTTTGCACGTTTGGAATAAATTCACGCGGGATCACTCCGCCTTTTATTTCATTCACAAACTCAAGTCCCTGCTGACCCTCACCTCCGGGCAACAGTTCAAAGCTGATGTCGGCAAAGTTACCCGAACCTCCGTTTTGGCGCTTCAAAACAGTGCGGTGTATCACAGGTTTCCTCAAATACTCTTTATAAGATATTTGCGGTTGACCTTTCCTCACCTCAACTTTATACTCAGTTGCCAGTTTTTCAAGCACCACTTCCAAATGCAGTTCGCCCATTCCTTTCAAAATGGTTTGCCCTGTTGCAGTGTCTATCTCAACCGTAAGGGTTGGGTCTTCGTCGGTTAGGCGCGAAAGTGCCTCGCCCAATCGTGTACCGTCACCGGTAGTTTTTGGCTCAATGGCGTACCCAATCATAGGCTCAGGGAACTCCATTTTCTCCAGACTTATTGAAATACCTTCGCCACAAAGTGTGTCGCCTGTTTTCACATCCTTGAGACCAATTATGGCACCAATATCACCCGTGTTTATTTGTTCAACACTTTCTGTCTTGGCCGACATCACCCGCATGATACGTGCTACGCGTACTTTTTTGCCCGTTCTGCTATTAATAAGCGTATCACCGGCTTTCAAAACACCGGTATATACCCTCACCATGGTTAACTTACCTACAAAATCATCGGTAACAATCTTAAATGCAAGCCCAACAAAGGGAGCATTTTCAGAGGTTGCTAACTCAACAGGTGCATGGGTTTCGTTTTCATACACTTTTATAGTAGTTATATCAGCCGGAGAAGGTAAATACCTCACCACGGCATCAATAACAGGCTGAACGCCTTTGTTCTTAAAAGCCGAGCCACAAAGCACAGGGATAAGCTGCTGTTGTAAAGTTGCATTTTGCAGCGCAGTATGCAATTCACCCGTACTTATTTCCTGTTGTGCGAGGTATTTATTTAAAATACTTTCGTTTGTAAGACTCAGTTCTTCAAGTAATTGAGTGCGCCATGTTTGTGCTTCTTGTAGCAATTGTTCGGGTATCTCGTTTTGGTAAAACGTTTTACCGTCGTCACCGTCCCAAAGTATCGCTTTCATTGCTACTAAGTCAACAACGCCTACAAAACTGTCTTCAGCACCAACGGGAAGCTGAACAGGGACAGCGTTTGTATTTAAACGTTCCCGTATCTCATTCACCACTCGTAAAAAGTCTGCACCTTGTCGGTCCATTTTGTTCACCATTATAATGCGGGGAACATTGTAATGGTTCGCCTGTCTCCAAACGGTTTCAGATTGGGGTTGCACACCTGATTTTGCACAAAAAACAGCCACAGCACCATCAAGCACACGCAACGAGCGTTCTACCTCGGCAGTAAAATCAACGTGGCCGGGCGTGTCTATAATGTTTATTTGGTAGTTCTCGCCGTCAAGTTTCCAATAAGTAGTAACTGCCGCCGATGATATGGTGATGCCCCGCTTGCCTTCTTGCGGGTCGGTGTCCATTACCGTATTACCATCGTCAACATTGCCCATTCTATGAGTCAACCCTGTATAATACAGTGCTCTTTCGGTAAACGTCGTCTTCCCTGCATCCACATGAGCCATAATCCCTATATTTCTTAATCTATTTATCGTTTTCATTTTCTTAATCGTTAATTGGTAAATAAAAAAGCCCTTCGTTGCGGTAACGAGGGGCTTATAGCACAAAAACACTATTTCCACTACGCTACGTGTTGTATCGTTTGTAAAGGGTTATCAATGTTTTTATTACTAATGCCATTTGTGTTATAAAATATTTGTATTGTTTAATTTAAAATACGGTGCAAGGGGAGGAAAACAAAAAAGCCTTCACCGGTTCGGCGAAGGCTTTTGTATAAAATAGTTTAACTATTAATAGTAATAACCTTTGTATCCCGAACGTAGTTTTGCCTCCCCGTCTCTAATAAAGACGATATGGGTTGCTGCAATCATTGCTGTAATAGCAGTGTTGCAGGCAAAGGGTTGGCGATATGTACGCGTGTTCATCACGGGTTTATTTTGTACAAAGGTAAGTATGAATTTTATTATTTCAATATTTTTTGATTAAAGTGTAAATTGGGCAAACAATTATATTTGTAATACAAGCATCGGGGTGTAGCGCAGTCTGGTAGCGTGCTTCGTTCGGGACGAAGAGGTCGTAGGTTCGAATCCTGTCACCCCGACTGTTTTACTTACTACATTTATATTCCTAAATACACAAAAGCATACTGTGGTTAATGGGTAATACAGTTAATTTTGGGTGATGGAATTTGAAGTTACAGATGGGCTTGGCATTATATCAAAACGCCCTTTGGGAAGAGGAGAGTATTTCAGAATTGACAAGCCAGTTACTATTGTATGGGACGAGTGTAAGGGCTCGGTAGCGCTATATATGTGTCTTTTGCCTTGCGATGATAAATATAGAAAACAGGTAAGGGATATGATTTTAGATTGCCTGTATAATGATTATACAAACAACGAGCAGGAATTATACACGATTCTATCCCCGTTATTTAAATTATTTGACAACGGCAGGTACTCCCTAAAGTTTTATAACAATAATCAAGGCGAGTTTTTTAGAGATAATGGAATTTATGTTCCTGCTGAAAAAGTCATAAACGATAATTGGGATATTAAACTCCCTCAGCATAGTTTAAAAATTGAAGAAAAAGATAAACTTGACGAACAGTTCGAAGAGTTTATTGAAAACAATGATATTAGATATAGGGAGTATTATAAAAATCAGACTTTTGAATTTCATACAGCATCATTTTATCCGTTACATAAATTCTATTTTGTAGCAACCAGACCCGATAGTGAGATTGATGAAGATAGAGTTAAGTTTTATGAAGAGGAGATTAAAGCGGGTAAAAAACCTTTTGTCATTGCTTTTGGTGGCTACGAAAGCTATTTTGTGCTTGACGGACACCATAAACTAAAAGCTTATCATAATTTACATTTATGCTACCCGCCTGTAGTAGCAATAGAGAACTTAAGTTATATTGATGGCCAATATGATATTGATGATTTGGAGTTTCTTGATGCCAAAATGCTTCCGGGTCAAGTTCAGCACATATTTGAGAATTGGTTTGAAAAAGACGGAATAATAGAAAGGCTTAAAAACCAAGGTAGCCCATTGTATAAGTATTTTAAAAATGGTGTTTATAAAACATATTATAGCAATGGGCAGACAAAGCAGTAGTCCTTTTATACGAATGACAAACTGGATGGAGTTGAGAAAGGTTGGTATGAAAATGGGGAATTAAAATTTGAAAAGCATTACAAGAAGGGTATTAAAAGAGGTAACTGGAAATTTTGGTATGAAAACGGTTTAGTACAAAGAATTGTTCAATACAATGAAGAAGGCCAGATGGATGGTTATGATGTCTCATTTCTTGAGAATGGAAAAAAGTATAGCGAAATCATTTATAGAAACAATGTCATTGTTTATAGAAATGAGATACAAGGGGAAAGTAAAAAAGAAAAAGTATTGGATAGCAGTTATCAAGAATATATAAAAGAATTAGGTGAGCGCACCCGAAAGGAATCTAATAAAGAGTTAAAAGGGATTATTGCATTAGCTATTTTTCTTTTTCTCATTCTAATTACGTTTCTACTATAATACAACAAATAGTCCACAGCAAAGCCACCGCCGAAGTTTTTTTTGCAAAAAGCAATTGGCAAAGCAGGAGTATAAGATATACCCGCATTGGCCAAAGCCGTTAACTGTGAATTACTAAGCCAAAAGATAAAGTTCCCTGCACTTGAGCATTGTGCAAAAGTGTTGTATAATACGCTTACTAATAACTTACACTTTTTATTTAACAAGGAGCTTATAAAACACAAATAAATAGGTAGTTGGGTGGTAATTGGTGTGATATTACAGCAACACCTTAACAACCCATTACTGAAATGTGTGGATGAGGTGTCTTGTACTTAAAATGGTAGATAGTTTTGTGAATGATGGCAGGTGAAAAGAAATATTTGTCAAACTATTATCATCATTTCTTAGGGGCTGTTAAGCAATAACCCCAATTACTTAATTTTGATATACAAGCCTTCTTAGCTCAGTTGGTAGAGCATCTCATTCGTAATGAGAGGGTCGCGGGTTCAAGTCCCGTGGGGGGCTCTATTACTTCATTCCGTCGGTAAAGTGTTTTTGTTGTTTATCCTGACCAAACTTTTCGGTATTGAACTCTTTTGATTGGTTGCGCGGTATTGATAAGCTGTTCCAGTTTTCATCCCGTATCATCTTAGCGATATATACAATCTGGCCGATGTGATACGGGTAGTGTGCCAACTGCCTGTTGATGGCATCCAATGCCGTATGCCCTTCGTTTCGTATAAAAACAATTTTATCTAAATCACTTTCATTCAATTCGTTCAGTGCGTCAAACAAACATTTCCAACCAGCTTCCCATTTTTCTATCATTTCGGCCTTTGTGGTAATGTCGTTTTCAAACTCCGCATCTCTTTCCCGCCAAGGTTTCTCTCCGTCTGAGGTTAAAAAGTCAGTCCAGCGGCTAAGCATATTGCCCCAAATGTGCTTCACTACCATAGCAATACTGTTACTTTCTGCATTGTATTGCCATTGAATATCTTCATCGTTCAGTTGTGCAAAGGTTTTGTCGCCCAGGCTTTTGTAATAGCCGAAAAGTTTGGTTACTCCTTCTAAGTAGGTAGGTTGCATTGCTTTCAGGGAATTTAGTGCGGTAGATAATTAAGCCCAAAATTCAACAATTATAGGCATTTGAGTGATGGACAAAACGTGAATTTGACTGGAAGAATAAGAATGTGAGCCTGTGAGCGAGCATTTTGCGTATTTATAAAGTTTCAAAACAAAAAACCTTATATATTCGCACCCGTAATTAAAAAACTGCCTGATAGCATGAACAAATTTGCTGTTATTTTAGCTGCCGCAACATTAGCCGTAAGTGCCTGCCACTATGGTAAACCTGAAGCCCAATCTTCATTGGAGCGTAATAAAGAATACAAAGAGAAAGTGGCCGACCAAGGCCCTGAAATCAATCCTGATTACGTTAAAGGCGGTGCAAAACCTGCTGCAACTGATTCGGCCAAAACTGATTCTGCTGCTCCTGTGGTTGCTGCTCCCGCTGCACACTAAGTATGGAAGAATTGGTAATACCCTCTTCGGCTACTAAAGAAGAGAAGTATAAAACCCTTTTACCGCAAATTGATGCGCTGATTGAGCCTGAAGGAGACCTTACGGCCAATTTAGCCAATATTACAGCAGCCCTTCACCAATCCTTCGGGTTTTGGTGGACGGGCTTTTATCTTGTAAAAGGTAATCAGTTGGTATTAGGACCGTTTCAAGGTCCGGTTGCCTGCACCCGTATTGCCCTTGGTAAAGGGGTGTGCGGCACCGCTTGGCAACAAGCTCAAACCATTCTTGTTCCCAATGTGGATGAGTTCCCCGGGCACATTGCTTGCAGTTCAGCCTCTAAATCAGAAATAGTAGTGCCTGTATTTGACAACGGCGAGGTAGTGGCAGTGCTGGATGTGGACAGTGAACACATTGCCTTTTTTGACGATACCGATAAAATTTATTTGGAGCAGATAGCCCAACTTGCCGGAAAAAAGTTTATTTAGCGGTTCATAACTAACTGTGAACCTGATGCAGAAACCCAAAAACGTTTCCCTATTAATTACCGTAGCGGCTCTGGGCTACTTTGTAGATATATACGACCTTATTCTTTTCAACGTAATTAAGCTAAAAAGTCTTGAAGCATTGGGCATTGTAGGCCAACAGCAATTTGAATACGAAAAGCTGTTGTTCAACTGTCAAATGGGCGGTATGCTTTTAGGGGGTATTTTATGGGGTATTTTGGGCGATAAAAAGGGCCGTGTTTCTGTACTGTTCGGTTCCATCTTATTGTATTCATTGGCAAACATTGTAAACGCCTTTGCTACGGGCATTGTTGATTACTCGATATACCGTTTTATAGCAGGGGTGGGGCTTGCGGGAGAATTGGGCGCAGGGATTACCCTTGTGGCCGAAACCATGCACCGCGAAAAGCGCGGATACGGAACGATGATAATTGTAACGTTTGGCGCATTAGGAGCTGTTTTAGCGGCTACAATCGGAAAAGAGGGGGAGAACATTGCCCGATGGTTAAACGGGCTGCTATCGGTTAATTTAATGGGTTGGCAAATAGCCTACTTGCTGGGTGGTGTGTTGGGTATGTTGCTGCTGCTGATGAGGGCAGGTGCCTACGAATCGGGAATGTTTGAAAGTTTGCACAAAACATCTACCGTTCCTAAAGGAGCATTTTTATCATTGTTTACTGAGCGGAAACGCTTTGTAAAATACCTTAACTGCATATTGATTGGCTTGCCTATATGGTTTGTGGTAGGGGTGTTGATTAACTTTTCTCACAAGTTTTATGCAGAGACTTTTGCCGGACTTGAGAAACAACAATTAGTAGCCGATGCAATTATGTACACCTATTTGGGGTTGTCCTTCGGCGATTTAATAAGCGGTTTGTTGAGCCAATGGTTCAGAAACCGTAAGAAAATAGTGTTGGGGTATATCATTGGTATTATTGTATTAGTGGTGGTGTACTTACTGCGTTTTGATATATCGTATGGACAGTTTAACCTGCTTTGCTTCTTGTTAGGTTCAGCTACGGGATACTGGGCCTTATTTGTAACCATAGCCGCCGAGCAGTTTGGCACCAATTTGCGCAGCACGGTTACCTCAACCGTTCCCAACTTTGTACGCGGAGCGGTAGTGCCAATTACCTTCTTTTTCGGGATGATACTCAACAGTGCAGGAGCCGTTACCGCAGCCATTGTGGTGGGTTCTGTCTGTCTCGGATTGGCCTTTTTTGCCACCCTTGCCGTACCCGAAACCTTTGATAAAGATTTGGATTATTTGGAGGTGGTGTAAGGATATTAAAACTACATTAACACTTCTAAAGCGCCCTAACTGTATTTAAATAGTCCCAATAAATTAATTCTGAGGTTGCAGTAGCAGAGTAAAACGTTTTACTAATTAAATCCTTATTCTGATTTATGAAAAGCTTGATAAAAAACAACTCTTCTTTGGAAACTTGGGTATCAATTGCAAATACAAGGTCTTCAGTTAAACTATAGTTTAAACCTGAACTATCAATACACTTATAAATGGCTATGAATTTATCAACTAATGATTTTAATTCTTCAAAGTATGTTTCTTTTTTTAAACTGTCAAAAATATAGTTGAGACAATCGTCAACATCTTGCATTTCTAAAATTGTATTCTTCTCAACTTTTATTTGGTCAACCTTGACTTTTACCTTAAAAGATAATTCGTTGACAGGACTTAAGTATGTTGCGTGAATACGCTTTAATGCTTGAATGTCTTCATAAGGTATAACTTGAGCAGTGCCTGAATTAATTCTAAACTTATCTCTGCTATTTTCATACTTATCCAATAACTTAAAACAAATACTCTCCAATCGCTCTAACTTTGCGTTTTGTTCCGTGCGCTCCATAATGGCAGCACTTTTTGCCATCTCTTTTACAGATTCCTCTAACGCTTTCGAAGCAGTTTTAAGTTCTTCTTTCTGCACTAAAAAGGAATTGTACAGTAGGATGATAGTAATAAGCGATAATACAGGGGCAGCGATACCGTTAAAGAAATCTCCGAGTTGTCCGAAATTGTTGGAATTAAGACCAAAGTGTTCTTTGACACATGATGAGTAACCAACAATCAGTAATGAGACTGTAACAACTATAACACTGATAGTAAAAACAAAGGTACTTTTATTTTTCGTAACCCATTTTATTGACTTTTCAAAAGCTTTTTCCATAAATAACTTGATAACTTTTTATACGAAAATAGAACGGTATTAATAGAACTTATTAACAAAAGATAGCACCCTTAGCCAGTCACTATGTCCCGATTGTAATTGGGATTCAAGGTCGCATTGGTATTATCGTGAAATTGTGAGTTAGATGCTGAATCCAGAATATTATTCGGGACGGTATGATGGGAAGGGCTAACCGATTTTCAAATTATCACCTTTAACCAGTACGGAACTTGAAAATGGTTACCGATTGAGGGTATCACTGTTTTTGCGCGAACTGCTTAATATTACTAAAGGTATAGAGGTATTTAAAGTCAATACGGATTGATTATTTTTCGTTTAAAGCTACAAAAATTAGAATGGTTCTTTAAAACGAATTTAATTAAAAGTGAATCGTCCACTACCCTCTGCTACCTGATATAGCGCTAAGACCTGACCAAAATAACACCTCCCGGTATTCCATATCCAAATGCTGATCGGTGGGTTTTATAATCCATTCTTACCTGTGAATCAAAAACACGAGTCCTATATTAAAATTAGCGCCTGAAAAATCTGACGGATTGCCAAAACTGCTCCCGCCAATGGCCTGCTGGTAGCCGCCGATAGCCTTCAGCCATATGGAGCCTTTGTTAGAACGGTTGGTAAATATTTTATAGGAGGTGCTAATGGCGGGATTAATTGAATACATATAGCTTTCTTTTGTAGCCGCTTTTTGATCGCTGGGGACAGGTGTTTCTTTCAACTCAGCCATTAATAGTCCATTGCCCAGTGAAGCCCCTAACGAAAACCTTTCGGTAAGGTTTTTTTCGTACCGATTGTAAATATACACTTCAAACAATGAAAATGAAGAAGGCCGGGCAAATGCCCCAAACTGATAATAGGAGCTGCTGCCATAGTCATGTATACCCCAACCTAAGCTATAATTATTATTAAAATAATGGTACAGGTTGATATAATATCCATTAAGCTGGCCGTTTTTCAAAGTTGCGTTAGCATATCCTGTTTCTGCAGCATCGCGTTTTTGAATGGTTTGACTTTGGAGCGTGAGGACACTTGAAATTAGAAGGGTAAGTAGTATTACTTTCATAGCAAAGATATTTTTAAACAATCAAATTTACAGAAAGTATTTTATTGCAAGTAATTTTTTCGATGAAGGGAGCTTATCTCTATTACCGCACATAAAACCTAAACTATTGGCACAAACTCTAAGAGTAAGGATAGGTTGTATTCCGTATTGATAGACTTACGGTGCTTATTATTTGTGCTTTAGATGTAACACCTGTATCGTAAGCGTATTGTTCAATTTCGTAATCCGCTAAGAGCGTAGGGGTAAAATTAAACACTAACTCCACCAACTTTTGGGTATCGCTGTTTTTGCGGGCAGAGGCAAGTAGGATTAAGGGTTTCACCTATTAAACTCTTTGGAGAAGTCAAACTCAAATCTTAAGTCTTTACCATACTTGTTTTTAAGTATAAAATAGCCTACCCCTGTTGGCTTATCTCCTTGTGAACCCGATGGAAATGGTGTGAAATCAAACTCAACACTATTGTTGCCATTATTTCTAAAAGCACGTTGGTAAGATTTATTCTCAATTTCAAAAAGTGCCTCAACAATTTTGTGTGGCTTAACACCTTTGAGCCAGATGTTACCTTTAAAATTTATGGGATCTATTATTTCTATTGCCGGAGTCACATCGAGCATGGCAATTGAATCAGCCTCATTAATCTGTTCATCGGAATAATAAGTTACCCCTTCTGAAATTTTTTTAAAAACCTTAATTAGTTTTTCATCATCAACTATGGCTCCATTTGCAGGGCTGCATACAAACTTAAATACAATGTTATTATAACAACGTAATCCACAAAGCGAATTACTACTTTTTTCAGGTGTTGACTTTACTTTCCCTGAAATAATGAAATAACTGTAAGAATTATGCACCCTTATTTCGCTACTAGTTGCGTCCACAGAGTCGTTAAGTCCGTCAGTATTTATTTTTTTAATTAAGGAAGAAACATAATCATGTACTATTGAATCATTACAAGTAAAAGGTAAAGATTCTTCAAATGATGCTAAATAAATATAATCTGTGTCGTTTATATAGTATTTAAAATCATACACATGAGTATTATAGACTGTATTACTGTATTCGTTAAATAGTTTAAACTCATTAGTATCAATATCCAGCCCAAAGTTTCTTTCAATAAAGAAACGGGTTGTTGTTTGGCTGAATAATGCAAATGGTGCTAAAAAGATTATAAAAGATAATACAGAATATTTAAGCTTCATATTGTGATATCGAGGTAGATTATTAAATAACACAGATTACTTCACCAAGCTGCACAAGGTTTATAATGGGGATGTTTCAACACCCCCAATACCTAATTCCCAAATTACATATTCCTCCGATACTGGCCGCCTACTTCAAACAAGGCGTTGGTAATTTGTCCCAGCGAGCAGTATTTCACCACTTCCATCAGTTGCTCAAACAGGTTGCGGTTTTCTACCGCAGCTTTTTGCAATTCGGCAAGCAGTTTAGGGGCTTTATCAGCGTGTACTTTATGCAACGCTTCCATTGCAGTTATTTGGTAATCTTTTTCCTCTTTGGTACTGCGTATCACTTCCTGAGGTACCACCGTAGGCGAACCTTTCGACGATAAGAAGGTATTTACCCCAATTATCGGGAACTCTCCGGTATGTTTCAGTGTCTCGTAATACAAGCTCTCTTCCTGTATTTTATTGCGTTGGTACATGGTTTCCATAGCACCCAGCACACCACCGCGTTCGTTAATGCGGTCAAATTCAGTCAACACAGCTTCTTCCACCAAGTCGGTAAGCTCTTCGATGATAAACGCCCCTTGTATCGGGTTTTCGTTCTTCGCCAAGCCCAGCTCTTTGTTAATAATCAACTGGATGGCCATTGCACGGCGCACGCTTTCTTCGGTAGGGGTGGTGATAGCCTCGTCGTAAGCGTTGGTGTGCAAGCTTTGGCAGTTATCGTAAATAGCGTACAAGGCTTGCAACGTGGTGCGTATATCGTTAAAATCAATCTCTTGTGCGTGTAGCGAGCGACCACTGGTTTGAATGTGGTATTTCAACATCTGGCTGCGCTCGTTTGCTCCGTATTTGTTTTTCATGGCTTTTGCCCAAATACGTCGGCTTACACGGCCAATCACACTGTACTCAGGGTCGATACCGTTACTAAAGAAAAACGATAGGTTAGGGGCAAAATCGTTGATGTTCATCCCCCTGCTCAAATAGTACTCTACATACGTGAAACCATTTGATAATGTGAGTGCTAACTGCGTAATCGGGTTAGCACCCGCTTCTGCAATGTGGTACCCGCTGATAGACACTGAGTAGAAGTTGCGCACGTTCTTATCAATAAAGTACTGCTGCACATCACCCATTACCCGCAAGCTAAACTCTGTACTGAAAATACAGGTGTTTTGGGCTTGGTCTTCTTTCAATATATCCGCTTGCACAGTACCGCGTACCGAAGCAAGGGTTTTGGTTTTAATGGTTTCGTACACATCGGCGGGCAATACTTGGTCGCCGGTAACGCCCAACAGCATCAAGCCTAATCCGTCGTTACCCTGTGGCAAATCGCCTTGGTACTTAGGTTCTGGTAAGCCTTTGGCTGCGAAAATATCGTGTACTTTCTTTTTAACTTCATCTTCTAAGCCGTTTTGCTTGATATACAACTCGCACTGCTGGTCGATAGCGGCATTCATAAAGAAGGCACACAAAATGGCCGCAGGGCCGTTAATGGTCATTGATACCGAAGTAGTAGGGTCGGCAAGGTTAAAGCCCGAATACAGCTTCTTAGCAGCATCCAGACTCCAAACCGATACGCCCGAATTACCCACCTTACCATAAATATCCGGACGGTAATCAGGGTCTTGGCCGTATAGTGTTACCGAGTCAAACGCGGTTGAAAGACGTTTGGCGGGCATACCCAAACTTACGTAGTGGAAACGGCGGTTGGTACGCTCAGGGCCACCTTCGCCCGCAAACATACGGGTAGGGTCTTCGTTCTCACGTTTAAAGGGGAATACACCCGAGGTATAAGGAAACTCACCCGGCACGTTTTCTTGCAATATCCAACGCAATAAATCGCCCCATGCTTGGTATTTGGGCAAAGAAACTTTGGGAATACGCGTATGTGATAATGACTCACTAAACGTTTTGATTTTCAGTTCTTTATCGCGAACTTTAAAGATGAAATAATCGGCTTTATAGCTGGCTACTTTGGCATCCCATTCCTCTAACAACTTCTTGTTTTTAGGGTCAAGGTTCAATTCAACTTCCTTGTAAGCAGCTTCTAAAGCAGTTATCAAATTGTTTTTATCCGCCGTGTTGGTTTCTTTTATTGCCTCTATGCTTTGGCGCAGGCTGTACAGTTTTTGGGCGGTAGCCACTTGTTGGTCAACCCAACGGTCATACGCACGGTTGTTTTCGGTAATTTCGCTTAAATAGCGGGTGCGTTCGGGCGGAATGATGTATATCTTTTTCGACATTTCTGCCGATACCTCAAACGTTGATTTTAGCGGCGCACCTGTTTTAGCCACCAACATATCAATAATGTTGCGGTACAGGCGGTTCATGCCCGGGTCGTTAAACTGTGAGGCAATCGTGCCAAACACAGGTATTTGCTCATCGGGAGTATCCCACAACTGATGGTTGCGTTTGTATTGTTTTTTCACATCACGCAAAGCATCTAACGCACCGCGTTTGTCAAACTTGTTCAGGGCAATAATATCCGCAAAATCCAGCATATCAATTTTTTCCAGCTGTGTGGCCGCACCGTATTCGGGGGTCATCACATACAGGCTCATGTTGCTGTGCTCTATAATTTCGGTATCGCTTTGCCCGATGCCCGAAGTTTCAAGGATAATCAAATCAAACTTGGCAGCTTTTACAATATCTACCGCCTCTTTTACATACTTACTAAGGGCAAGGTTGCTTTGGCGGGTAGCCAGCGAACGCATATACACACGGGGATTGCGGATGGCGTTCATACGGATACGGTCGCCAAGCAATGCACCGCCGGTTTTACGTTTAGAAGGATCGACCGATATAATGGCGATGGTTTTGTCTTTAAAGTCAATCAGAAAACGGCGCACCAACTCATCCACCAGCGACGATTTACCTGCACCGCCTGTGCCTGTAATACCCAACACAGGGGTTTTAACGTCGTTGCTTATTTGCTGCACTTCGGCCAAAAAGGGAATTGCCTCTTCGTAGTTGTTTTCGGCGGCTGAAATAAGACGGGCAATAGATTTCACATCGCGCTCGGCAAGGTGTTTCACTTCGCCGTTCAAGTTTTTACCGGTAGGGAAGTCGCTTTGCTGTAATAAATCGTTTATCATGCCCTGTAAGCCCATTTCACGGCCATCATCGGGCGAGTAGATACGGGCAATGCCGTACTCGTGCAGTTCTTTAATCTCTTCGGGAAGTATTACCCCGCCACCGCCGCCAAACAGTTTTATGTGGCCGCAGTTGCGTTCCTTCAACAGGTCGTACATGTATTTAAAGTACTCCATGTGTCCGCCTTGGTAGCTGGTAATGGCTATGGCCTGTGCATCTTCTTGTATGGCGCAATCCACAATCTCGGCCACGCTGCGGTCGTGCCCCAAGTGTATCACCTCGGCACCGCTGCTTTGCAGTATGCGGCGCATGATGTTAATGGCGGCGTCGTGCCCATCAAACAGGGCAGCAGCAGTAACAATACGGATTTTGTTCTTTGGTTGGTATATCTCTACGGGTGTAGCTGTACTCATGGTTTACAGTGTATTGAAACCGCGAAGATAAGGAATTTTGAGTTGGGGAAGGAATGGTATATTAGGACACTTCCACTAATCCAAATAACTTTGTTCTAAGTTCTTTGTACAATCTAATTTGAAATCCTTCGCTTCCACCTTTTCCAAACTCCCCTTCTTTATGGAAAAACTTTCTAATATCTTCTTTAGATAAACGACTAAAGATGGAGCTAAAATAATTAAACATTTCGCGATCATTCATGTCACTCACACGAGGAAAAAAGTCTTTTATTAGTCTCATGAAAGCCCCCATTCCTGTTGTTTTACATAATATATAATCATAATCTCTACTGGAATAGACAAACTCATTATTTCGTGCTTTGTTATGTTGAGGCCAAGCAACCCAAAAGTTTTCTTTAATTGCGTCGAAATAAATACTTAAGAAAGTTGGTAAAACTTTAAAACTGTCTCTGTCATTTATATAATCATTATATATTTTTTCCCAAGATCCTCCTTTCCTAAAATGAATTAAAGTCTTTTCAACAAAAAAAGCTTGCGAGAAAAACCCCTCTCCTCTACCTAATAATTTAATCATTCCTTTCAAAGGAGATGATTCACTATTATTAAGGTGTAAAGCTAAATAATGTGCCAATTGAATATCACTTTTCTCACTAGCGGGTGAACCAAAGATGTCGTAATACAACGACTTATTTACAGGTTTTTGAGTAAAATTGACATTAGCAAAAACCTGTGCAATTTCAAAAGTATCGTAACCAAGTAGTAATGTCGTAATAAATTCAAAATTTTCAATCTTGTGTATGAGAGTTGGTTCAGAAAGTTGATCATAAAACTTTTTTATACCCCAAAATCTGTGTTGCCCATCTACAATTAGGCATGTTCTTTCAATCTTTGGAATTAAAATTTTATAGTTATCCCCCTCAGGTATAATAAATGTTGTGTCTGAATTACTATAATTTTTAAAAATTTCAGTTTCAGTTAAGGTAAAATCATTATCATCACTTAATTGAAGTGATAAAATCATTGATGTAGGAAATAAAGGATTATCAGTATCCTTAGTTAATTCACTTATAAGAAAGTTTTTTATTTCTTTAAGTTTAGCAGGATTTAGGTGTCGCTGAAACTCCTCTTCTTCTTCATTCTTAAAAAGGTTACTAATTGATTGCCTGCTATAATTATCGCCTTTAATATCAAATGGGTCAATATTACTTTCTTTTCTCTCAGTTAGCCTAAAAATTAACTTAAGATCCATGAATCGAAGCTTACTAACAAACATCCCTCTATGTTGATCCTCATTTTGGGAAATTTTAAAAGCATTTAACCTAATAAAATTATTTTCCATTTTTATCTTCTTGATTAAAAGGGTTCTTAGAATTTCTTAATGGATTCTTTAATTGATTTAAATCAGGTCGTTGATGACCAGCTTTTAATATATAACTATCACAAATATCTCTTAATATTCTATCGATATTTGCTGCATTATTCTGGAGATCATTTACATCTTCTGCGTAAGGGGCCAGCATTTTTTCCTTAATAATTTGATCAATATATTTATTTAAATCACCAATAATCAAATTCTTGTGATCATCTAACTTTTTTTCGTGGTTTTTTTTGAGATTTCTTATTTGAACCTCGGTCCTAATAAATCCAACTGCAATAAGTATTGTGAATAATATTCCAAAAGCAGTCAAAGAAAAATTTAATGTGTTCAACAATGAGTCATATTGTTGTTGCTTTTGGTCTAATAATTCCTTGTAAAACGTTAAGTAATCTTCTTTATACTTTAATGAAATTTGATTTATGTTATCAGCATAAAGTGTATCTCTTATAGTGATTGTATCAATTTTGCTTTTAGCGGCTACTGATAAAGTAAAAGATGATAGCAAGAAAAGGTAAAAGTATTTCATTCCTAAATATTTACTGCATTTACAAATCTACATTTTTTTATAAATTTAATTAGACTTATTTTTTAATAACACTAACACCCTGTTTTTTTTCCATTCTAACTATTTTAAAGCCGTGCGATTGCCAGTTAATCCCTTCTCCAATTGGAGAAGGGCGAAGTTGGGTTGTGGTTTGAGGGCTGGTTGCGGGGATGAGGCTATAATGAATCAATTCCTAAATCCCCTAAAGGGGACTTTTGTCCAAAGACGTTGGAGTGCCAACGGCCTTGTGCGGTTGTTTCCATCTTTAGGGTGAAAGATAAAGGGGGTAGAATCAGTTAATCAACAAGTCAACAAATCTGTAAATACCGACCACCCCCAGCCCCTCCTTTACCGCGCTCAAGTCCCTCACAAGGAGGGGAGCCGCCCGCAAGCCATTTATAGACGGACGAGATTAATAACCATTAACAAATGACCAACCCTTGAGCCTGTGTGGCTGTTCCCCTCCTTCGGTGAGTTTGCGGGGAGGACAAGGAGGGGTTAGGGGTGGTTAAAAACTCTTATATTCGTGTACAATGCAACTGCACAATAAGCCTTCACTTAAACAAATACGCCAACAGCTTAGAAACAATGCCACACCCGCTGAAAAGGCTCTGTGGAAATTGCTAAAAAGCAGTCAACTGGCAGGGTTTAAATTCAGAAGGCAGCACAGTATTAATAACTATATTGTTGATTTTTATTGTACCCATCGTTCATTAGCCATTGAACTGGATGGTGAGTACACAACAACCCGATTAATCAGGAAAACGATCTTGAAAGGGATAAATATTTGATGTCAGTTGGGGTAACGGTTATCCGTTTTGAAAATAAACTGGTTTTTGAGCAACCCGATTTTGTTATCGCTGAAATTTTACGGCACTTGGTTTAGTTTGACCACCCCCGACCCCTCCTTTACCACGCTCAAATCCAACCCAAGGAGGGGAGCCGCCCTGCAAGCCATTTATAGACGCACGAGATTAATAACCATTAACAAATAACCAACCCTTGAGCCTGTGCGGCTGTTCCCCTCCTTCGGTAGGTTTGTGGGAAGGACAAGGAGGGGTTAGGGGTGGTTTGTATAAAACCTGCAAGCGTATATACTTCAAAATTTGACCTTTGGGTGGGCTTGGGTACGTTTTATTGAAGTATTTGCGATTTGGAAAATTACCTACAAACAAAAACTCCCGACAAACTTTGTTCATCGGGAGTAAAAGTAAAAATTTATAGATTGTAATCTACATCACTCTTGTGAATTTGTATTGCCAAACGACATCCCCCCAATCAGCTGTACCACTATTTTTTCCGAAAACAAGGTGATTCTCATCGGCGAACCTAATAAAATATTGAGCTTTATCAACAGCCAACAAAAAAGGGCCGAACCAATGTACTGCAGACGAAAACTCCTCTACATGATTATTTATAGATAGTTTGAACTCACTAACATTTTCGTTTTTAGTTATATGAAGGTTTATATCTCCAAGTTCTGTTGTTAATACAGTCCAGTTACCTACATAATTATTCTGTGTAACCGTATAAATCTCTTCTTGTGTCATAATAACTACATTAATTAACTACCGCACATTTCACAACCTTCGGGGTTATCCAGCGAACAGGCAATAATGGCCATCGCTTCGTAATCGGTTTCTTGTGAGCTGTGCATTTTTTCTATTTCCGCCTTGTCTATTTTAGCACTTGGGGTAGTAGTGGTAGTTGTAGTTACTGTAGCAGTGGCAGTTACGGTTACTTTCTCTTTTTCAAGGTCAAAAGCAGCATTTTCAGCGGTGGTAACGTCCATCACTTGTGGGTTTTCTTTTACCACGGTAAACTTAATAGCATCGGTAGCAGCTTTGGTACGTAGGTAGTACATACCGGTTTTCAAGCCTTTTTCCCATGCATAAAAGTGCATACTGGTTAGTTTACCAAAGTTGGGATTTTCCATAAACAGGTTCAGCGATTGCGATTGGTCGATAAAGGCACCGCGGTCGGCAGCCATATCAATAATCACTTTTTGTTTAATCTCCCAAACGGTTTTGTAAATCTCTTTAATGTCTTGTGGTATCTCATCAATGTTTTGGATAGAACCATTGCTCATGATGATTTTTTGCTTCATGCTGTCGTTCCACAATCCCAAATCCACAAGGTCGTGCATCAGGTGTTTGTTCACAATCACAAACTCGCCCGATAGTACACGGCGGGTGTAAATATTGCTGGTGTAAGGCTCAAAGCACTCGTTGTTACCCAATATTTGTGCGGTACTTGCAGTAGGCATCGGAGCCAATAGCAAGCTGTTGCGCACACCGTATTGTTTAATTTCTTCGCGCAATACATCCCAATTCCAGCGGCTGCTTGGGGTTACGCCCCACATATCAAACTGGAAGATACCTTGTGAGATAGGTGAACCCGGATACGACTCGTAGTGACCTTCGGCTTTTGCCAAGTCTTTTGAAGCTACTAACGCAGCGTGGTAAATGGTTTCAAAAATCTCAGCATTTAGTTTAGCTGCTTCGGGTGAATCGAAGGGCATACGCAACATAATAAAGGTATCAGCCAAGCCTTGCACACCCAACCCTATGGGGCGGTGGCGCATGTTGCTGTTGCGGGCTTCTTCAACGGGGTAGTAGTTACCGTCGATGATGCGGTTTAGGTTGATGGTTACTTCATAAGTAGCATCAAACAAAGCATCGTGGTCAAACTTACCGTTGATGATGTATTTAGGCAACGCCATTGATGCAAGGTTACATACGGCAACCTCATCAGGGGCAGTGTATTCGATAATTTCGGTGCACAGGTTGCTGCTTTTAATGGTACCCAAGTTCTTTTGGTTGCTTTTGCTGTTGGCAGCATCTTTATACAACATATAAGGGGTACCGGTCTCAATCTGTGATTCAAGTATTTTGTTCCACAGTTCGCGGGCTTTAATGGTTTTGCGTGCACGGCCTGCTTCTTCGTAGGTGTGGTAAAGGTCTTCAAACACTTCGCCGTAGCAATCTGCCAAACCTTTAGCTTCGTTAGGGCAGAATAAGCTCCACTCGCCGTCTTCTTTCACGCGTTTCATGAACAAATCGGGTATCCATAAAGCGTAGAATAGGTCGCGGGCGCGTAATTCTTCTTTACCGTGGTTTTTCTTCAAATCCAAAAAGTCGAAGATATCAGCGTGCCAAGGCTCTAAATAGATGGCAAATGAACCTTTACGTTTGCCGCCGCCTTGGTCAACGTAGCGGGCAGTATCGTTAAACACGCGCAGCATGGGCACAATACCGTTGCTAGCACCGTTGGTACCGCGTATGTATGAGCCTGTAGCACGTATGTTGTGTATGCTAAGACCTATACCGCCTGCGGTTTGTGATATTTTGGCGCATTGGCGCAGGGTATCAAAAATACCTTCAATGCTATCGTCTTTGGTAGTTAGCAAAAAGCAGCTGCTCATTTGCGGGTTGGGCGTACCTGCGTTGAAAAGGGTAGGTGTAGCGTGGGTAAACCAACCTTCGCTAAGGCGATTGTAGGTTTTTATCACGTTTTCAATATCGCCTTTGTGTATACCTATGGCCACACGCATATACATGTGTTGAGGGCGTTCGGCTACTTTACCGTCAAACTTCAGCAAGTAGCTGCGCTCAAGGGTTTTAAACCCAAAATAGTCAAAGTTATAATCGCGGTCGTATATAATAGTACTGTCAAGCAATTCAGCATTGTCAACAATTACTTCGTACACATCATCAGCAATAAGGGGAGCCTTTTCGCCTGTTTTTGGGTTCACGTAGTTAAACAACCTGTCCATAATCACACTAAAATGCTTATCAGTGTTTTTGTGCAGGTTACTTACTGCAATACGGCTGGCAAGTATCGCATAGTCAGGGTGAACAGGGGTCATACTTGCAGCGGTTTCAGCAGCAAGGTTATCCAACTCGGTGGTGGTTACACCGTCATATACTCCTTCAATTACTTTCTTCGATATTTTTATAGGGTCAACAAAATTGGTATCAAGTCCGTACGACAGTTTGTTGATACGGGCGGTGATTTTGTCAAACATAACGCTCTCGCGTTTTCCGTCTCTTTTAATTACATACATCATAGTAAAATCCTCCGGTAAGGGTTGTATTTATTGGCAAATATTTTCGGGTTGTATTTTAAAAATCGTCGTCCATGCGGAACAAATCTGTGTTGCCTGCAATGGTATTGCTGTTGGCAACGGCAGCTTTTTGGTATTCGCCCACTCGTTTTTCAAAGAAATTGGTTTTGCCTTGCAGCGAAATCATTTCCATAAAATCAAACGGGTTATTTGCGTTGTAAATGCGGGGGCATCCTAACTCAACCAACAAACGGTCGGCCACAAACTCAATGTATTGGTTCATCAAGTCGGCATTCATTCCTATAAGCCTTACGGGCAACGCATCAGTAACAAACTCTTTTTCAATTTCAACAGCATTGCTGATAATCTCTACAATGCGTTGTTGTGGAAGTTTGTTTACAATGTGTGCATTGTATAGGTGGCAGGCAAAATCACAGTGCATGCCCTCATCACGGCTTATTAATTCGTTGCTAAAGCTAAGACCGGGCATCAAACCGCGTTTCTTCAACCAGAATATTGAGCAGAAGCTTCCTGAGAAGAAAATGCCTTCAACAGCAGCAAATGCTATCAAACGCTCGGTAAAGCTTGCATTGCTAATCCAGCGTAAAGCCCAATCCGCTTTTTTCTTCACGCAATCAAGGGTATCAATGGCGTGGAAAAGGCCGTCTTTCTCAATTGGGTCTTTTATGTAGGTATCAATCAACAATGAGTATGTCTCACTGTGTATATTCTCCATCATAATCTGGAAGCCGTAAAAAAACTTGGCTTCGGGATATTGAACTTCCGAAACAAAGTTTTCGGCAAGGTTCTCGTTCACTATACCGTCGCTGGCCGCAAAAAAGGCCAATACATGCTTGATAAAGTGACGTTCGTTGTCGTTCAGTTTATCTTTCCAATCAGCAAGGTCTTGCTGCAAGTCAATCTCTTCCGCTGTCCAAAAACTTGCTTCTGCTTTCTTGTAATAAGCCCATATATCGTTGTGCTTAATAGGGAAAATAACAAAGCGGTCTTTGTTCTCTTTTAATATAGGTTCATCATTCACGTTCATAATCGTTGCTTCGGGTATTATTCCGCTTTGGGCTACTACTTCTGGGTTCTCATCCATGACTTAGCTGTGTTAAAGGTTCTACTACTTCCTAAAAAAGGTTAAATTTATCGCTAATAATCAATCAGGTACCGATAAAAATTGCCCTGCTGTTTCCAACAGGACAACCTGGCCTAATTGCCTATACAAATCTTCGTTTATTATGTAGTTTTACCAACCTCGAGATTTTCACATTTCCACAAAAACAGAGTGTATAACTAATTATCAACACGACGGCCTTAGATGCAGTGGTAGTAAAGGGCTTCTAAGGGAGTTTATCTACACGTAATGTTTGCTTAATATTTTTCTAATGTGGTATATGTATAGTAATAAAACGGTAAACCTACCGTATTTATTAGGTTTGCGAGGCAATATATGACTGCGTGGTATTAAATACACCCGTTTACCCCTTATTTTTATAGACAATTGGCTGTAGCCCCCTGTTTAAAAGGCATTCAGTAAAGCAAGGGGTTAACCAATAGTTATTAGCCTGCATAGCAGTGGTTTAAGTACGAATGACTACGTGGTCTTTTACTAAAAAGTTAAAAGTTTTAAAGGAAAAGCAATGTGGATAGAGTTTTTTTCAATAGGTGGTGAATGCTTCGAAAACTTTTTGGGCTTGGTGATAACGTTTTGTTGTTTCGTTCATATTTTGTAAAAAGTGTTTCAAGGTAAATTAGTAGGTTTGCCAAACAATTAAACTAAACACAACCACTATGAACGAGTTTTTAAGAGGTACGCACTCTGTTCTTCGCTATGTTATTCTGCTGGGCGGCATTGGTGCGGTAGCAACCATACTAATGAATGCTAAGAGCAGGATACGCTTGTTTTCAACTATTTTTATGGTTTCGTGCCACCTGCAATTTGTTATCGGGTTTGTATTGTACTTCTTTGTAACCGATTGGTTTAATCTGTTAAAAGAGAATGCTGGCGAGGTAATGAAAAACAGTGCATATCGCTTTTATGCAGTAGAACACTGGATAATGATGCTGATTGCCATTGTGTTGATAACCATCGGACACGGTAAGGCAAAAAAGGCATTGGTTAATAATGCACCGTTACGCACGACTCTCATACTTTACATAGTAGCGTTAGTGGTGATTTTTGCTGCTATCCCTTGGCCATTTAGAGAAGCACTAGGCCGCGGCTGGTTATAATAGGTATGGAAACCATTGATGTTATATTATTGGTTACATCAGGCCTGCTTATACTTGCAGGCATTGTAGGTTCAGTTTTGCCTGCATTACCGGGTCCCCCCATAGCCTATGCAGGGCTGTTGATAACCCATTTGTTCACCCCCGTTTCGTTCTCAACTTTATCGTTGGTGATTTACGGCATCTTTACAGTGATAATTGTAGCCGTTGATTACTGGATACCTGCGTATTGGGTTAAGAAAACAGGAGGTACCAAATGGGGTAGTTACGGCAGTGTTATAGGTATGCTGGTGGGTATATTGTTTTTTCCGCCACTGGGCATGCTTATAGGAACATTTTTAGGAGCAGTGATAGGAGAGTTGATGGCAGGAAAAGATAACGATGCTGCTCTTAAATCAGGTATTGCCACATTTTTTGGCTTTTTGGCCGGCGCTTTCTTAAAAGTGGTATTTTGTTTGGTTATGTTGGTACATTTTGTAATCGCACTTTTTTAACCCTTGCCCGATAGGGCCTACTCATTTTGAATCAAGGTATCAGATATATGCTCATAGCAACGTTTTGCTTTGCAATTATGAACGTTACTGTGAAAATGCTGCCCAACATCCCCATTTTTGAGATTATTTTCTTTCGCAGTGTTATTACACTTGGCATGGCAATGCTGGCACTTAAACAAAAGGGCATTCCTATGTTTGGTACTAATAAAAAGCTGCTGCTGTTGCGGGGCTTGTTTGGCTCAGTAAGCCTGTTGCTTTACTTTATTACTTTGCAAGAAGTGCCACTGGCATCGGCAGTAACCATACAATACCTGTCGCCCATTTTTAGCACCTTAATCGCCATTTTTGTTCTGGGACAACCCATGAAGCCAATTAAGTGGCTGTTTTATGCAATTGCTTTTGCGGGGGTATTTGTGGTAAAAGGGTTTGATGACCGTATATCTGTATTGATGTTTTTGTGCGGTGTTGGTTCAGCTATACTATCAGGGTTTTCATACAACACTATTGCCAAGCTGAAGAACGAAGACAACCCGCTGGTAGTAGTAATGTACTTTCCGTTAGTTACTTTACCCTTATCTATTATACCTACGGCTATGACGTGGGTGACACCTACATGGACTGAGTTGCTTTGGCTGGTAGCTATGGGTGTATCTACCCAATTAGGGCAATTGTTTATGACAAGGTCATATCAGGTTGAAAACATAGGCAAAGTTGCTATCTTTCAATACATAGGGCTGGTTTTCGCCTTGGTATTCGGGTATTTCTTGTTTGATGAAACGTTTAACACCCAAAGCATATCGGGCATGGCATTGCTAGCCGGTGGTGTAATACTAAGCGCGGTTTACGGCACGTTGGAAACCAGAAAACTGAATGCCGTGTCGAAGGATTAAGCCGTTTTATTTAACAGCAATAAACTTCCACGATTCTATCAGTTCTTTAGGTCCTTCTTTTAAATAACGCAGATAAACGGCTGTTTGGTGGGTACCTGTTGCGGGGTTGTGTAAATACACATAATAGTCTTGCAACTCAAAAATAGTAGCGTCGGTATATAACTCAGGGTTGTCAACTTGTTGTTTTATCATTTGGCGTATTCCTGCCAATTCCTGTGCTCCATTGGTTTCATCAGGCAGGGTAAATAACTTCACTTCTATGAAAGCACCATCGTCTTTGGTTTCTAATGTAGTTGTTGCAGGCAAAAACTCAGCGTTGTAAGGATTTTTCATTTCATCGGCGTAATCAAAACTGCTTTTGCGTTTAAGTTGGCTGCCGTATAGCATAAAAAAGAACTCAATGTCCTCAGTAAAATACCTTTCAAGTTCCTCTTTTGTATCAAGTTTCTTTTTCCAATAGTCCACCTCGGCCACATCTTCACCTTTTGAATACTTTTTGGTTTGGTCGGCAGCCTCCATGCACTTGGTTTTCAAAAACTCCCAATTTTTAAGTCCTACATACTTGCCTGTACTATCCAGTTGCAGTACAATAGGGTGTGCACGCTTCACATCGCTTACAATCAATGCAATACCTTGCAGCGGGTATTGCGGCGCAATACTTTTTGAGTAGTTATATTTTAACTCAATTTCAGAACCTTTTTTGCTGGTAGTTAACACTTTAAATGTGGCAACAACCGTATCTCTATCTTGCTTGTAAGTTGAATCTTTTGGGGTGTATTTATTCTTAAAGAAGTAATAGCCGTACACATCATTCGCCTTCCAGTTGGGTAAAAAATGATGGGTTTGGGCATTGCCTGCCAATGTGCAAACAGCAAGAGAGAAAAATATGGCTAATCGCTTCATATAAGGGTTTTAATAAGTTTTACGGCATCTACAAGAGCCAGCAACAAAAATAACCCGCCGATTATTTTATTAAAACTTTTCCCTGCTTTTTTCAAAATCCACTCTTTGTATCGGCCGGCAACCAAAATAAATGATAGCTGTAATAAAAAAGCTCCCGCGGCACTCCCTATGATAAACGCCCCTTTTTCAACCCAAGTAATGTCTATCAACAGATTTTTGGTTTTTAAAAAGGCAATTATCAGCAGCCAAAAGGTAATAAGTTGTGGGTTGAGCGAGGCCAACACAAAACCTTCCCAAAAGCCTTTGCGGTGTGAAGGAGGGGTATCGCTGATTTCGGCAGGGGTATGTTTTTTTCTTAAATTGGTGATTGCCAAAAACAAAAAAACAGGCAAGGTGATAAAGTGCATCCATGCTTGCTCAAATTGTTCAGGACTGATTAATTCGGTAATAAAAAAGGCAAGGGCGGTATAAAACAGTTCAGGTACACAACCCCCGAAGCCTACGCGAAGAGCGTATGCTTTGTTAAACTGCACGGTACATTGTATTACCCGTAGATTTACTGGGCCTAATTGCACAGAAGCGAGGTAGCTTATTACCGTTGCAAGAAGAAAGTATAAAAGGGCTTGCACAACTATTAGCGTCGATTCTTAAAAAAATGCCCGTACAATGTAGTTAAAAATTCCTTTTTGCTTGAATAGGGCACGACAAACTGCCGGTGGTTCATGATGGCAATGGTACAAATTGTATACATGTTGCGGTAGATATCGCGGTAGGCTTTCCATAAATTCATGGCTTGCATATCGTATATATGGCCGGGTTCGCTGGTGGTGCCGTTCACTTCCATCACTTTTATACCTTGCCCTTTTTGTAACGCCTCATCACTCGGGGCTTTAATATCGAAGCGGCCAAAATAAAATCCGGGCATCGCGTCGGCTATTTTTTCAAATTCCGCAATCAATTCATTGGTTACTAAGTGATTGCCATATAAAAACGCAGTGCCTTTACAGTGATTTCCAATGGGTTCTATTAGTCTTTTTTCACCGGCAGGTAGCACTTCGTTCAGGTTGACGGTTGGTTTTTGCGACAATGAAGGTAGCTGAAATCTTGCTCTATCGTTTTTCTCTAACAGTTCAATCAGGGTGCTTTTTCCATCACCAGTAGCTGTTAAAAACCCTTTTTTAACAATGGAGGTAATACCGCATTTGCTGCCATCGGGGAGCTTGTAAAACATTACACCATACTCTTCAGGGTGTGTAATGAATTCTTGCACGATAACATCCCCTGTATATCGTTCTAGTTGTTTGATTAGTTGTGCCTCGTTTTCAACTTTTGCCACGTCATTGCCCCGTTCGCCTACGTTGGGTTTTACAATCAGCGGATAAGAGAATTGTTGTTCTGCAATAAGTATTGCGGCGTTATTAAGCTGGGAGTGTTCTATCAATAAAGTTTGCGGTAAGTATTGCTTGGGTATGCTCTTTATAATGTCAAACTTCTTTTCGCCGAAAAATCCCCCCAGCGGAATACCCGGGTTAGCTGCCGTGAAATACAATAACGCCCTTGCTCTTATGGCCAGTATGGGCCAAAACAGTATGGTAGGCGGTAAAAAAAAGAACCACACGGGCCAATACTCGTAATGGGTCCATTTTATCCACCAAAGCGGTTTTTGCATACAGTTTTACAGAATTAGAGTGTGGCGTTTGTTTTCTATTAAGTCTTCGTAGCAAAAAGTACTTACTCCCTGTCGCTTTTCAAAACTGCTTATGCTTACCGTTTGTACCCTGTTGCTGCGGTTCATTACCAAATCGGTTTCTATGTTTCCAGTACCGCCAAAATGATGGAAACGCAATATGTTATCAACGGTGAACTCGTTTCCCTCTTTTTTCCATTGCTCAAACCAAGCTTCCCTGCGTCTTCGGGTTTCCGAATCGTATAATGTTGCTGACGACCATATATGGCTATCCTCAAAGTCTTTTTCAATCAATTCGGGCATTTTCTCATTCCACCTGAATTGGTGCAGTGTTTTTTGCTCAGGGTTAATAATTACTAATGTAAAAGGCTCAATCCCTTCAAAATCATATTTATAAGCATATTCGGCAGGGTTCGAGAAGCCGTAAAAGTCAAGCATTACCAATCCGCGGCTTTTTCGGTAGGGAGGGTTATGGTGGTGCTTGTGGGCTGCCCCGTTTAATAATACAAGGGTGTATGTTGTAGATGCAGCAAACCATGTACCTCCGGCCTCAGTATCTTTTGGAAAAAACACTTCTACCCCAAAAACATTATACGGAGCGGGAGGGATTGTGTTGCGCGTTTTGCGCTCATCACGATTGGATGTGATTATAAAATCACCTTTGCCCAAAGGCAGAAATGTTACTGTGCACATGGTTTTGTTGCTGGTAGCGCAGGGTTGATGCCGCTACGCCAAATCCTTCCTCCAATTCGATTTCTTTAAAGTAGTGTTTCACTACCATTTGTAATATAGCCATGTGGTGCACGGCATGCTCAATGTTGTAAGCTAACTCGCGACCAAAGCTTGTATTTACCGAAATTGTTTCAGTACCGGTTTCAGAAAAATCAGCATGGTACTGCAATGGCATATCAGTTATGTTTTCGTCATTCAAGTTCATTAATATATCTTCAATAACGGTATTGGCAATTACCGGACTGTTTTCAATATCGGTATTTCGCAGCCTTTTATCATAATTAACTATTTCGGCTTTTTTTAGTAAGCATTGATAGAACTCAATAATGTGCCTGTAGTGTTTGCCTATTGTGTTGCCTCCAAGCAAATCAAGAGGCATGGTATATTGGCTTGTTGATAGCGATAATGCTAAACGGTGCAGTTGCTCTAATACACCGTGGCTGGTAGATAAAAGTGTTTGTAGGGCGTTGTTTTGCATAAACGAGAGTAGGTGTAATATACGACTTAATAGCGTCGTTTAGTTTTGTTGTAGTTGTGTTTGTGTTAAATTTTGTATCTCAATTTTCCACCCAAAAACCCCACATATTCACTTTCAGGGATAAATGTACAATAAAAATCACTTTTTGTGTGTTTTTTTGCAGTTTAGCATGGGAATAGTTTTAGCTACTAATTAAATACCTGTTGAACAATGAAGATAGAGCAGGAAATAAGGCAAAAGAAGTTTAGGAATGATTGGCAAAAGGCGGTAATTAACCTCATTTTCACCAGCAGTTGGCTGCAGTTGAAAATGAAAGATTTTATGAAACGCTATGGTATTACCCCACAGCAATACAATGTATTAAAGATACTCAAAGGGCAGTATCCCAACCCGGTATCTACCAATTTGGTTCGAGATCGTATGCTTGATAAAATGAGTGATGTGAGCCGTATTATTGCCAGGCTGCAGGAAAAAGCATTGGTAGATGTATGCAGGGCCTGCCACGATAAACGGCTGGTAGATATTGTGATAAGCGATAAAGGACTTGCCTTGGTAGCAGAGATTGATAGCCGCGATGATGAAATGGACGGCTTTTTAAAACATATTAGCAAAGAAGAAGCTGCTGAGCTTAGCCGTATATTGGATAAACTGAGGGGATAGTTTAGTTTTCTTTAACTAAAACCGCCTTTTGATATCCTGTTATTGGATACACAATCACCGGCGGTATCTCGTTTTCAGGTATATTGCCGGTTTCTTGTGTTTTGTTTGCAGGGCCCGTGGTTACTTCAAATACAATGCTATCACCTTCTAATTTGTAGGTTATAAGTAATAGGGTTTCGCCCACTGCAAAACGCGTGGCTAATACATTGCCTACCATACGCGCATCAATCAGTATCCCGTTTTTTTCATCCACCGTGTATTTGCCTTTTGCCGTATCGTTTACTATTAAAACGTATTCCCTACGGTCGGGCGTTTTTTCAGGTGGCAGGTAGCTTATCACCCATTGCCATTGGTTGGTGCTGTCTGTTCGTTCAATGGTTAAACTCATCGGGATTTTCCCAACGTTTTTTACCCCTGCGCTATAAATGTATAAGTCGCCTTTCCAAGTTCCGGCATAACCTGAAGGAAAACTCTTTTGGGCAAGCGTACTTTTATAAGCTGCCAGTAAACAAAACAACACCAATACTATACGTTTCATTATACAAAGTTTGAGATTAACAGCAGTGAGATATTATACAAGCAAAAAATCACCTGTATCATTAATACTTTTTGTTCGCCTTTTGTTAGTAAGCTACTGTAAGTGGTATTTAATAATATATGAGCAATAAGTCCCGTAGTAAAATAATGAGCAAAACCACTCACTGAAACTGCTTCCATTGCTTGCTCACCGGTTTGAACCGTTTGTGTGGCAGCCTGTAACAGTAATAGAATAACCAACCCTATAAATACCATTCCGGCATTTTCAAGCAATTCTCTGTTTTTGTACAAACGAATTGCCAGCACGGCTGCAAAAATAGTAATCGCAATTTTACCCAATAGCAATGCGGCTTCTGCTTTGCTAACCTCGCCCGTAAGATTAAAGTATAAACCTGTGGCGCCTCCGGCTAATCCCAGCAATATCAGCGAATGATAGTTGCGAAGGGTTGCGATGTGAAAAATGAATAATAACGACCACGAGATAAAAAAAGCATACGCCAAATAATGGGTTTGCTGCCAATTTGATATCGCCCCAATAGTAAGGGCCGTAAGGCAAACAATGGGCAGGGCGGTTAAAATAGTTTCGATACGTTTCATACAGTAAGCGGCAAATTAAACAAAAGCAACGTGATAAACCGACTGTATAAAAACCAAAAGTCCCATCGCGTCGGACGGGACTTATTGGCTCAAACCTACCTTATCGCTTTTTACCAACCTGACTCACAACGGATTAACCGTTAAAGTCACGTGCAATAGGTGCTATCCCAACTCCTAATGCACTTTAGCATACGGAAAAAACTAAATGTATAGACCCGTTTAACATGCAAAAAGTTGGATGGGCTTTGAAAAAAATGTCAAAAAAGTTAATTGTAGATAAAATGTTAACTCTGACTAATTGGTCATTATTACTTTCGTATTAGCTGTAATAGCTATGTACATAATACACGAAACGAAAACAGTATGCCTAAACCCACATTTATAAACTTAACAAAGGCTAAACGCGAACATTTTTTGGCTGTAGCCCTTGAAGAGTTTGCTATGAATGATTATGACCATGCGTCCATAACGCACATTGTTAAAGTGTTGGGTATTGCCAAAGGCAGTGTGTATCAGTATTTTGAAAACAAAAAAGACTTGTATGGCTACTTGCTTGAGCAAGCTACCCAACGCAGGCTTGAATACGTAAAAAACCTATTACGTACACCGCCCCAAAACATATACGATTTGTTTGCCTCGTTGTTTGTGCAAACCATACAGTTTGATATCGAAAACCCCTTGTACAGCCGTTTATTGGCGAATGCAAACAATGAGAAGTTTAGTAAAGACTTAGGGAATGCTATGATAGAGCAACGCAAAAAGTCAATGGATTTTATGAGGGGTTTATTAGAAAGGGAAGTGCTGATGGGTGGAATACGGTTTGATTTGAATATTGACTTGGCCGGTTACTTGTTGGCGCAGATAAATACAAATATTCTCGACTTTTTGGTGATACAAAACAAGATAGAAGGCGATACATTACTGAATCCAAAAAAGTTGAAGAAAGCAATTACAGATGCCGATATACAAAGCACCGCCCGTCAAATAGCCGATTTTATGCGTATTGGTATTAAGGCGTAACGACTCCTAAGGCAGGTTTTCTCTCACCTCGGTCATTAACTCAGTTACTAATTTTAAGTCGAGCATTGCATTTTGCAGCCTGTTTTCAGCCAATTGAAGCTTGTTTTTTAAGGCGGTAGTATCTGCAATCACCTCTTTTTCCATTTCACCTTTACCCATGAGCAACCATTCAGCCCTGATAGTGGGATAGGCTTGCAGTATTTTTTGTAACAGTTCAACCCCCGGCTTATTTCTTCCTGTACCTATATGGGTAAGTACACCTTGTGAAATATCCAACTCAGCAGCAAAAGCAGTTTTACTAGCAGCCATTTTAGAAACCACTTCCATAAACCGAATATTCAACGCATCCATACCTGCAATTTTACATCTGTAAAGTTGATTTTACAAGTGTAAAACTGCGGCTTTACAAATGTTGCGGTTCATGTAATTTAAGTCTCACTTTAGAGGGTGTTTTATTTGTATTATTACTTTAGATATTAATCATAAGGTACTGATTTTTATATTTTTAATGTTAAACTATAAACAAAAATAGTCTTCATGGAAAAGTATTGTCAAAATGGCAGAGAAACAGATGGATTTTGCTTTACAATGCTGTTGTTTTAGGAATAGAAACCCCTTAAAAAATCGTTTTTAGAGGCAGGTTTGAGAGTGAAAGGTGTATTGAGGTGTTTTGGGTAAGAAAGTTTGTGAGCGAGGCTTAAATCAATTTTGAATACATCAGAATGGTCTTATTAGTTTTGAAAACAAAAAAATTTGATACTTGATTACACAATCGGAAACTTTATATATTGCTTACTCAAATTATACTATCTCTCTATGTGGGATTTCTTTAAAAAATTGTGGGAGGATAAGGGTGTCAAGCTAATAGTTAAAGGGATTTTGGCCTTTATTCCAATATCAATAGTAATTTTTCTTGTTCTTATTGCCTCAGGGGTACATATAAAATTCGGGAAATTTGAAGCAAATGGTGTGCGGAAAGTTATGTGCGATACTATTTATGAATACGTTGCAGACACTTTGAATAGAAATGATTCAGTAAATATACAAAAACTAACAAAGTTGCAGCAAACAACAACTAAGACTATCGCCTCAATCCAAAAGGAGAAGCCAAGTCAAGAGCAGCCTAGAGTTCAGAACAACGGAAATGTAAAAAACCAAAACAACGGTGTTAATAATGGAATTATTGGAGATATTACTACAGATATTCCAAACCCAATTTTTCACTCGGAAAGAATAAAAGACAGAGTGAAAACGGGTGAACATTATGTAACTGAAATTATTGTGGATATTGAGTACAAAGGTTCACTAGAGAGCTTTACAGCAATTGTTATCCCAAGAAACAATGTTGTAGATATAGACGTAGCGCAATATGGAGGAGGAACTAATAACACATCTTTACTATACTATTCAGGAAATAATGCTTGTAAAACATTGTTTCAACCAAATAAGAAACTTCGTGTTACAATAACAACGGGGGATTCTAATTATTTTGATTTAGCTTGGGAATACAATTAACTAGTGGTTCTAGACTATACAGTAATCCTTAAAAACAAAAAAAAGCGGGCAATGAACTAAATCATTGCCCGCTTTAGTTGCTTTGAACCTTTCGGCTTATATCTTTCTATAGGTAATTGTAATATTGGGTATTCCTTGTAGCTGCCTCACAAACTCATCAAATACTACTCTGGCTGCTGTAGATGAATTTGTAAACATAACCTGCCCGCTTTCATCCGGTGCATTGAAGGCATCTTTAAAATACGAACCTGAAAGAAGAATTTTATTGGCTCCAGCCTCCTTAATAAAAACCACATTCAGCGTCATGGTTATGGCATTGTAAGGCCCGGGGTAATTAGGGTGAAACTTAGGTTTAACATTTATAAAACCATTAACTCTATCAATAGTCTCAAAGGTGAATCCATTCATTTTTAAGTTGTTGATTAACTTATCAAACATCAACGTGTCATCAGAAGTTGCCATAATTTGATTAGCACCGCTAAAAGCGATGCTGTTGGTGGTGCCCACAGGGTGAACCGTTATGCACGACGATACTACTCCAACAGCAAAAAGTGTCAGAATTAATAGTTTAGATATTCTCATGGCACAATTATGTGAATTTTGTATCAATTCTTCATAAAGGGGCAGCTGCCTTTGGTCGAAAAGTCAAGACAAACGCCGTTATCCACATCCTTTGCAAAACTTCTTAGTAAGTACAGGGCTTTTAGCTATATTTTTACCAATCGATTTTGTTTAAATTCTAAACAATAACCGGTGTGTAAAGTATCAGTAATTGCCATTCTTGGGCAGCTGATAACTTAGTAACCATTAACGAATAGCAAGCAATGGCTGAACCAAATAATTCACAATATACCGAAAACGAGATACGCTCACTGGATTGGCGTGAACACATCCGTCTTCGTCCCGGTATGTATATCGGTAAACTGGGCGATGGTGCATCTCCTGACGATGGTATCTATATTCTTATCAAAGAAATTATCGACAACTCAATCGATGAGTTTGTGATGGGTAATGGTAAGAAGATTGAAATTAAAGTAAGCGACCATAAAGTGGTTGTGCGCGATTACGGTCGCGGTATTCCTTTGGGCAAGGTGGTTGATTGTGTTTCTAAGATAAACACGGGAGGTAAATACGATAGTAAAGCCTTTCAAAAATCAGTAGGATTGAATGGGGTGGGTACCAAGGCTGTGAATGCACTGTCTTCGTTCTTCCGTGTACAGTCAATCCGCGATGGCCGCACTAAAATAGCTGAATTTGAACGCGGAGTATTGGTTAACGATGCCCCCGAAGAGGCTACCAACGAGCGCAACGGAACGATAATGACCTTTGTGCCTGATGATACCATCTTCCGTAATTACCATTACCGACCTGAGTTTCTTGAAGAACAGATTTGGAACTATGCTTACCTGAACGCAGGGCTGAGTATCCATTTTAACGACACCATCTATATGTCTAAAAACGGCTTGTTGGATTTGCTGCAACGCAAAACCAACGCCGAAGCGATACGCTATCCCATCATTCACCTGAAAGGAGAAGATATTGAGATAGCCATGACGCACGAAAACCAGTACGGCGAAGAGTATTACAGCTTTGTAAACGGACAGCATACCACCCAAGGCGGTACGCATTTGCAAGCGTTTAGAGAAGCGGTGGTTAAAACCGTTCGTGATTTTTACAAAAAAGACTTTGATGTGGCTGATATACGCGCCTCAATTATTGCTGCAATCAGTGTGCGTGTGCAGGAGCCGGTGTTTGAAAGCCAGACAAAAACCAAGTTAGGTTCGCAGGTGATGTACGAAAACGGCCCGAGTTTGAAGAGTTTTATCGGTGATTTTGTATCCAACGAGTTGAATAACTTTTTGCACAAAAACCCTGAAACCTCTGATGCACTGCTGAAACGTATCCAGCAATCGGAACGCGAACGCAAGGATATGGCTGGAATTAAGAAGCTTGCCAACGAGCGGGCAAAAAAGGCCAACCTGCACAACAAAAAGTTAAGGGATTGCCGCCTGCACTTAGACGAATCGAAAAGCGAGAAGAAGTACGATACTACGATTTTCATTACCGAGGGAGACTCTGCCAGCGGTTCTATTACCAAATCGCGCGATGTGGAAACACAAGCCGTTTTCAGTCTTCGCGGAAAGCCCCTAAACTGCTTTGGCTTAACTAAAAAGGTGGTGTATGAGAACGAAGAGTTTAACCTGTTGCAACACGCATTAAACATTGAAGAAGGTATTGAAAACCTGCGCTACAACCGTGTGGTAATTGCTACCGATGCCGATGTGGACGGTATGCACATCAGATTGCTGATACTTACCTTCTTTTTGCAGTTTTTCCCTGACTTGGTGAAGAACGGCCACGTGTACATATTGGATACTCCGTTATTCCGTGTTCGTAACAAGCAAAAAACCATGTACTGTTATAGCGAAGACGAAAAACAAAAAGCCATACAAAAGCTGGGCGGCAAACCTGAGATTACCCGTTTTAAGGGATTGGGTGAGATTTCGCCAGAGGAATTCGGGTTGTTTATCGGACAGGATATGAAATTAGACCCTATTATCCTGAAACCAGATATGTCCATCCGCAAACTGTTGGAATATTACATGGGTAAAAACACCATGGAACGCCAGCAGTTTATCATTAGCAACCTTAAAATAGAAAAGGATGCTGTGTATGAAGATGTTGCCTGAGTGTAGTTAAATAGTGATTAAAGTAACCAATGAACGATAAAGTAATTATAACACCACTTACGTTGTACGCACAGCACGAACGGGGTAAAACCATGTTGTTCGATAACCAACGCACAGGTGAGTTTATTTTGGGTTACAGGGTGAAGGACAGTATTAGCGGCAGGCACTACCATACAGGTGTAGCCGAGTTTAAAAACCCAGAGGTGCTGATACTTATTTCAGGCAGTATTCAGTTAAAAACCATTGATTTAGAAACTAAAAATGAACAGGTGGTCATAATTGAAGAGCCAAGCCATATTGAGATTTTCGCGATGGTTTGGCACGAAGTACTGGCACTTACCGATTGTGTATTTTTAGAGATGAATAGTATAGCCGATTGTGAGGCGGATACCCACAAACTGGAACAAACAGTATGAGCGACGAACACATAAACAACGACGAGTTACCCGAAAACGAAGAAAAAACACCCGTTGAAGGCGAAACCTTGCAAGAGGCTTTGCCCGTGAGCGGGATGTATGAAAACTGGTTTTTGGAGTACGCATCGTATGTAATTTTGGAGAGGGCAGTGCCCCACGTGAACGATGGTTTAAAGCCCGTACAAAGGCGTATTCTGCACGCCATGTATGAAATGGATGATGGCAGGTACAATAAAGTAGCTAACATTATCGGGCAAACCATGCAGTATCACCCGCACGGTGATGCTTCCATAGGTGATGCGTTAGTGGGTTTGGGTCAAAAAGACCTGCTGATAGACACCCAAGGTAACTGGGGTGATGTCCGCACCGGTGATGATGCGGCGGCTCCACGCTATATCGAAGCAAGGCTATCAAAATTAGCGCAAGAGGTTGTTTATAACCCAAAAACTACCGAATGGCAGTTGAGTTATGATGGCCGTAAGCGCGAGCCGATAACATTGCCCGTTAAATTCCCCTTACTACTGGCACAGGGCGTTGAGGGTATTGCAGTAGGTTTGGCTACTAAAATTATGCCTCACAACTTCTGCGAGTTGCTGCAAGCATCAATAAACCTGCTTAAAAACAAGCCTTTTGAGCTGTATCCCGACTTCCAAACAGGCGGAATGATAGACGTTAGTAACTATCAAAAAGGGGAGAGGGGTGGCAAAATTCGTGTTAGAGCAAAGATTGAAGAGATAGATAATAAAACATTAGCTATTAAAAATATACCTTTCTCTACTACAACTAATAGTTTAATTGAAAGTATCATTAAAGCCAATGATAGCGGAAAGGTTAAAATTAAGAAAGTTGTAGATAACACCGCCAAGGATGTAGAGATCGTAATTCATTTAGCGCCGGGTGTTTCACCGGGCATAGCTATTGATGGGTTATATGCCTTTACCGATTGCGAGGTGTCAATCTCGCCCAATGCTTGTGTAATTGTAAACGATAAGCCGGTTTTCCTTTCGGTAGATGAGATTCTGCGTCTGTGTACCGAGAATACCAAGCAACTGCTGAAAAGCGAGTTGGATATACGAATGGGTGAGTTGGAAGACAACTGGCATTATTCATCACTCGAAAAAATATTTATTGAAAATCGCATTTACCGTGATATAGAAGAAGAAGAAACGTGGGAAGGGGTGCTTACAGCCATCGATAAGGGGCTTAATCCTTATAAAAAACTGCTGCGCCGTGAGGTAACCCAAGACGACATCATCAAGTTGACCGAAATACGTATCAAACGCATTTCTAAGTTCGACTCGTTTAAAGCCGATGAACACATCAGGGGCTTAGAAGACGAGATGAAAGAAGTGCAGCACAACTTGGATAACTTGGTTGATTATGCGATTAAATATTACGAGAACTTGCTGAAGAAGTTTGGTAAGGGTCGTGAACGTCAAACCGAAATACGCACTTTTGATACCATACAGGCCAACCTTGTGGCTGTTAACAACCAAAAGCTGTACGTAAACCGTGAAGAAGGCTTTGTGGGCTACGGATTGAAGAAGGATGAATACGTAAGTGATTGCTCAGACATTGACGACATCATTGTGTTCAGAAGCGATGGTAAAATGCTGGTTACAAAAATTACCGAAAAGTCTTTCGTGGGCAAAGATATTATCCATGTGGGGGTTTTTCGTAAAACTGATGACCGCATGGTTTACAACATGATATACGCCGATGGTAAAACAGGAACTTCAAGAGTAAAGCGTTTTAATGTGGGCGGTATCACCCGTGATAAAGAGTATGATTTGACCACCGGTAAGAAGGACTCGAAAGTGCTCTACTTTACTGCCAACCCTAACGGTGAAGCTGAAATTGTGAGTGTACAATTAAGTACCTTCTCAAAAGCTAAAAAACTGGCCTTTGATTTTGATTTCAGTACGCTAGCTGTAAAAGGGCGCGGCTCACAGGGAAATATACTCAGCCGTCACTTGGTTAAAAATGTTAAGTTTAAACAAGCCGGAGTTTCTACCCTTGGTGCCCAAAAAATATGGTACGATATAAGTATAGGCCGTTTGAATACTGACGAGCGGGGCCTATACATTGGAAGCTTTGACGGTGAAGACAAGATACTGGTAATATTCAAAAACGGTGACTACGAGCTTACCAACTTTGAGCTTACCAACCATTACGAAGCGGCCGATGTGGTCTTTATCCGCAAATACAACCCCACTAAGGCGGTTACAGTAGTATATTTCGATCACGAAAGCACCAATTACTACATCAAACGGTTTATGATAGAAACACTAACCGTTGATAAGAAATTCCGCTGTATTGCCGATGGTGATAAAAACTACATTGTAGCAGCAACAGACAATGCCGAACCTGAATTGCAAATAACTTACGGTAAAAAGAAAGAAGCTACCGAAGAGACTTTGCAGTTAGCCGAGTATGATGTGAAAGGCTGGAAAGCGGTAGGTACCAAACTAAATGGTAAAGACGTTACCTCCATGCAGTTGATTGAAAAGGCTGTAGAAGAGGAAGAAATTGAAACCGAAGATGACGACGATGGGGAAGATAACGGAACACTAACAGCGCCAACTGACGACCTGGTATTGGATGAGATGCTGAAAAACCGACCAAAGCCACCTGCCGACGGCACGATAAAAATAGAACAAAGCAGTTTGTTCTAACCAATAGCCTTACTTCTTTTTAAGAAATGCATCAATCCGCTTTTTTTGCCTTAAGTGGTGGCGGATATGCATTTCTGCACTTTGGTACCATTGTGCAGCAGTAAACCAACCACCTGCCCAATGCTCTATTCTAAGGTGTTTATCAGTATTTTTAACAACTGCTTGGTATTGTTCCATTTTATTGATGCTTGCCTGCAATTCTGCAACAGCTTCACTAATCGTAATAGCTTCAGGATTGTATATATGTTTAACGCTTTCGGTTACCTTTTTAATCCGTAACTTAATTGGGGGGAAAGACCCCATTAGACTAAACAAAGCAGGACCGAAAGCAAATTTTTGCCTTTTACCGTTCCCTTCTCTACAGCTATCAACATTATCAAGACACTTTTCGGTTACCAAAACAATGTGCCGATACATTTCAGACATACTCCATTGCTCCTCAGCCGGTGCAAGTGAAAATTCTGCTTCTGTGTAGTTTGCCGCTTGGTTTATTAATTGCTCGGCGGTGCTTTTATAACTTTCAAAATACCTGTTCATATCCATCGTACAATTCAATATTTTTACAAGTATAAACCATGGAGTATAGTCCATGGTCAAGCAAAATTTTATACTTTTTATGCTAATAGGAGAGTTATCAAAAAAATCTGGAGTATCAAGGGATACGATAAGGTATTATGAAAAGATGGGACTATTAAGTGTATCAGCTAATCGGCGAGATAACAATTACAAAGAATATGCGGATAATGCCCCCGATGTATTAAAAATGATTGCTATCGGGAAAAACTTGGGCTTTAAACTTATCGAGACTAAAGAATTTCTGGAGTTTTGGGAACAAAAAGACACTGATAATGAACGATTGACCGAAATGGTGCAAAAAAAAATTCAAGAAATTGATGCAAAGATTAAGGCATTGACTGTGTTTAAACAAAACCTTGAAAACGCGTTGATAAAGTGCGAACCGTAGGCGAGCAGTATAAAAAATTTGTATGTATGGTTACAACCTTTGTGTCCAGTTTTTCGATTTGAGGATATAAACTAACCAATACAATGAAAAGAATTTTTACTCTATCAGTAGGGTTTTGCCTTGCTATTTCAGCTTTTGCTCAAAAAGATGTTGCAGTAAAGCTGCTTTCACCAAAAACAGGTGACAAAATTTATGTGATGGAAACAATTCAGTTAACCTACAGCATCAAAAATGTGGGTGTTGATGCGCTTACAGCTGCCGATTCAGTGTTTGTGAACATGAAGATGAGCGGTGACTATGTATTAGGGGGCTTTAGTCATAGGCATGTACCGCATAATACAATGGCGGTGGGAGACAGTGTGTTTTATACCTTTAGCTTTGCGTTTACCGAGACAGAAATTGATAATTTTCCGTTTTGTTTTGAATTAGAAACAAGCAATAACGGGCAACCGTTTGATTCACAGTCGGGAAATAATGAGAGCTGTGCAATGATAAACGTTGATGAACGTTCAGCTGCAAGCGTAGATGAAAACACACAAAACAACGGGTTAAGAATGTACCCAAATCCGGCTACATCTTCTATTATAATTGAAAACCTAAAAGGCAATACTGCTCAAAAAGCTATTATTACTGATATGCTTGGAGCAGTTAAAATGGAAGTTGATTTAACCGATGCAACTCAACAACTGGCCATTGACGGGCTTAGCAACGGAGTTTATTTTTGCAGGCTAACGGATAACTTAAACAATACCGTTAGTACAATCAAATTCAGCGTAGCTAAATAGTTATAGCTGTCTATAAACAAAAAAACACCACTCAAAGTGGTGTTTTTTTGTTTTATGTGAATTGTAATGATTTACGCGCTAGCCCTTGTGGCTGATGCGTTTGTCATAGCGTTATAGTAAACGAACGGCCAATGTTGCCACCATTCTTGCATTAATGAGTCAGCAGGGGCATCTGCATTTCCGCTGCCGGGGAAAAGGCTTGCTGGTAAAGTACTTCCCTCATAAACTACAGGGAACTCTCCTTGTACCACATATGCATTACCGACGTGAACGTAGTTAAGGTTCGGGTACCCGTTGGGGAATATCTCTTTTAGTTTGTTTGCCAAATCTTCTAAAAACGCCGGAGGTTTCAAAGGCAACAATGCTTTAATCATACTTGGGTTGTTCAAATCATTCAACCACTCAATAGTTGGTGGGATTTGAGGAACGGTATCCAAGTTGTTTACCACACGGTAAATCATGTTATTTTTAGTTAGACCGTTATCAAAGTTATTTGCAAGTGCATCGTTAGCCCACTTCGGTGAGGCGAATGTGTATGTTTTAAGGTTTACGGTGGTAATACCTGCCGCTTGCAAACCTCCGGCTTGCACCCAAGCAGAGAATACACCGGCCATTGCAGCCCCTAAGCTGTGTCCTGTTACAAACAAATTAATACTGGTTTTGCCCAACGCCTGAAAAGCCTCGATAAGGTTGTGTAACGAGCCGTTAGAAGCTTTTACAGTATATTCTTCAACAGCTACACGGAAACCAAAGTGCATACAAGGCTGAACAACAGCAGGTTGTCCAGAACTGGTCGGTTGGTTGTAATAATCAGGATTTACAATATAAGTAGCTGAACTGTTATAAAACGAATAATCAAGCGGACCGGCAGGCACCGGAACAAAGGCTACATCTTCCAATGCACCCGTAAGGTTTTCAGTTCCTGCAAAGGCCACTGCATAAGCATCCAATGATTCATTGTAGGTAACAATAACATTATTAGAGCCAAACTTAAGGTTAGCAATAATAGGAGGGATGTTTGCCGGAGCAGCTTGTAAAATTGAACGATGCCATACATTAAACAACAGCGTGTCGAAAACAGGGAAGCCGGGTGTCCATCCTGCAGGCCAAATAGGGTCAACAGGGTAGGGATACTCCGTTCCGTTGTCATTAGGAAGAGGGTTGTTGCGGTTGTTCGCAGGTTTTAAAGTAGTAAAACCTTTGCCGTCGGGATTTTTGCGAGGGCCAAGTAAATCGGCAGCATAGGATAGCGCCAGCATTTGTTGCGCTTCCGTTAAGTTAAAATTCGGTTGCATTTGAATGTGTGAGGTTTAGTTAGTTAATACTTGCAAATTGATGTTCTGCAATTGCATAAATCAGTTGCTAAATTATAATAAAACCATTTACACACAATAACCTTATTGTAAATTATTTATACTGCTCGTTAACTCGGTTTTGGTCATAAATTCTACCGTCAAGAATTGCCGAATATTTTTTGGCTTTTTTGCTACCGTATTCTACATAGGCTTTGTTTGCCCATAATTTTGCATCCTCAAGATTTCCTAATACTTCATGGGCAACAGCCATGTTGTAGCAAATGCGTGCCGCATCTTTATCACTGGTACTCTGTAATAAAGAGCCTTTCCAGGTTTCAAGTGCAGCAGCCCAATCATTCACCTCAGCTTGTTTGCTACCGGTAGCTACAGAAGCAACATTTTTACCCTTTTTATAATACTTGCGGGTAAGTGTAATGGGCATGGGGGCAATTTTGTAGGCGTATGAGTTGCCCGCCAACTGGCTTACATATCTTGCTGCATCTGATTTGGCTATTAGTTTTGCCAAAGCATCCTGCGCACTATTGGCCGTAGTTTCCCAAGTGTTGCTTTGGGTAATAAGCTGTTGGTCTAGTATTACTTTGTTCACAGGGTCGTAAATTCTAAATCCTATAGTAACGTTCCCAACTCCTTTTGCATAAAATTCATTGGTTTCAACTGTTTTTTTAACGCCATTTTCTGTGATTTCCTTTTTCACCAAACGCTTACCGTCGGTTACAATAAAATCGGTATCATAAATTTCAATAGCCATCACAGCATTTGTGTGGTATTTGCTGCAAAGGTTTTCAATATCTCCCCAACTGATTGGTTCAGGGAAAGCTCTGCTGATACTGTTTCCGGGGAAAATTTCGGCAGCGTTTTTTACTACAAACCTGTTTGAGTAATTAATGGTGCTTTGAAACGCGTTGATAGCCGCTTGTGTGCCTGCGCGGTCTTCACCGGGCAGTTCTCCTGTTAAAAGACCTTCGATAATTCCCACTGCTTGTGAACTAAAATAGGTGCGGTTAAGAACTAGCAAGGTATCAACGTGTGAGGGCAGGGTAACATCAGCAGGGCGTGTGGCTTGAATCCTCACGGTACGCATACTGCATGATGATAGGGTAATGGCAACTGCAATTGATGCTGTTAGCAAAAAGCGGTAAATGTTTATGCTATACATAGTTGTGTTTTGTATAGCATAAACATTTTTGATGCCAAATTATTCTTTAGGAGCAGGGGTGGCGTACTTACGTAAAGGCCTTATTAGTAATACAGTACTTATAAAAGTTAGTATTGCACCAAGAATAAAGGCCGCGCCAGGAAAAACAAAAGGAGTTTCTTTTCCGGTGAAGTAATGGAACACTCCGTTCATAAGTAATGGGCCGATAATAGCCGATAAACTCATTAGCGAAGTAAGTGTGCCTTGTAGTTCACCTTGTTCGTTAAGAGGCACTTGGCCGCTCACTACACTTTGCAAGGCGGGACCTGCAATTCCTCCCAAACAATAGGGGGCCAAAAAGGCAAACATCATCCAACTGGCATTGGCAAAGCCAAAACCAACTAACCCCAGACCGTATAGAATAAACCCAACGAAAATGCTGGTTTTAAGTCCCCATTTAGGAAGTATAACCCGTATCAACCCACCTTGCACAACGGCAACCAAAATACCAACCACGGCCAATGAACGGCCTATGGTCTCTTTTGACCATGTGAAACGGTAGCTGGTATAAAAAGTCCAGTTAGATTGCACGGCATGGGCTGCAACATAAATGCACAAAAAGGCAAACAAAAGGCTCTTTAGTACAGGGAATTTTTTAAGGTTGTATAGCGTGCTAAAGGGGTTTGATTTGGCAAGACTAAACTCTCGGCGCTTGTCTTTGGGTAATGATTCGGGCAGGATAAAGTATCCGTACAGCAAATTAACAAAGCTTAAACCTGCCGCTACATAAAAAGGCATCCTTGTCCCGAAACGTTCGCCAAGTTCTCCGCCCAATGCAGGGCCAATAATAAAGCCTACACCAAATGCAACACCCACCATTCCAAAGTTTTGCGCTCTGTTTTCATTGGTGCTTATATCAGCTATGTAAGCATTGGCAGTAGTGAAGCTGGCTCCAAAAAGCCCAGCCAAAATACGGCCAGCAAACAGCCACGCTACCGTTGGTGCAAAAGCACTTAGTAAATAATCTACTCCAAGTCCTAATAAAGAAAGCAGCAAAACAGGCCTGCGGCCATATTTGTCGCTAAGTGCACCCATTATAGGTGAACATAAAAATTGCATTAATGCAAAAGAAGCCATCAACAAACCGCCAACACCCGAAGCTTCGTTCACTTCTTTGCCGGTAAGTTCTTTTAATAAATCAGGGATAATAGGGATGATAATGCCAAAACCGATTACATCAATTAATACGGTGGCAAAAATAAACCCCATCGATGCTACTCGTTTAGGGTTGTTACTTTGAATTGTTTCCATAGTTTTTTTGGTAGTTCACGTGCGAAAATAGGAAAGCCGGCCTATATAGCAACACGCTTTGTAGTGATATTATAAAAAATATGCGGCAAGAATTTTTTCAACCCTTGCCGCATGTAAATAGTTAAAAAGCAATTGTTAATGTGATTGCTGAGCCTTGTTAATTTTAGGCAATGTGTTAGGCCAAAAGATACTATCCGGCATAGTTCCCAGCTCATCCATTACTTGCGTTAGCTTTTCGTGCAGGCGTTCCCATTGTTTATTCGACTCAGGGGTTGCGTAAGTGGGGTTTGCTAAATTATACACCTCTTCAGGGTCAGCATCGGGGGCAATATTATATAGCTCGTATTCTGTCGGCTTTCCTTTATTGGGGTCAAAATACACTGCATACTTCCAGTCTTTTTCTACAATGGCACGTATATGTCCTGCTGCGGGTACGGGGAAATACATATCATCATAGGTATAATGAATGTAATCCTGTACCGAAGCATTGGGGTTTTTAATAATCGGGGTAAGGTCTTTCCCTTTAAAATACCATTTTTTGCGCTCTTCACCTTCAATACCAATCATAGTTGCAAGCGTAGGCATAATATCAATTAAGCTGGCAAGTGATTCGGTTTCTTGCGGTTCAGGAAACAGTTTAGGGTTAGAGATTATAAAGGGTACTTGCAGGGTCTCTTTGTACATATTGTACATCTTTTGGCGTTGGTATCCGTGCGATACTTTCATATCCCCGTGGTCGCTAATTCTAATAATAATAGTATCATCTGTTAGTCCTTTTTTGTCCAGTGCATCCAAAACCACATTTAGTTGCTTATCAACTAAGCTATTTAGATATGAATAGAACTGTAGATATTCTGTTTGTGCCTGCTCGCTCGCTAAACTCCCGTTGGTGATATTACAAAAGTCTCTCCACTGCCTTTGTGCTTGGGGTTTAGTAGATAGATCCTCGTCAACAGTTGATGGCAGCACTACCGGTATATCCGTAAAATCATCGGGATTATACCCGCCTTGAATATATATAGGCTCTAAGCCCTGCGCTTTCATTGCGGGGTTTGTACCGGGGTAAGACAACACATCGTGTGGGTTTACCAACGAAACAATCAGGCAGAATGGTTTATCGGTTTCAGGATTGTATTTCTCAAAGAATGACAATATACTTTCTTCATAAAGTTTTTCCTTTGGCTGTGGGCCGTATAAAGCAGCCTCTCCGTTTCCGCTAACAAAACGCCCGTCATTGTTTACCGTGCCGCCGCCAAAATTGGCAATGTTCATATTATCACCGGCATCGGGTGCATTCCATCCGTTAAAGCCCCAGCGTTCACTAATGTGTTTCACATCCTCGGCCGTCCAATACAGTTGATTGATACCCAACTCCTCGTCAACAATGTAATTAACAGGTTTTGTTAAGTGCCACTTGCCTTTAAACACCACATCGTAACCTGCCGATGCCATCATTTTACCCATATTGGGCAAATCGCTCGACATCATTACCTGCATTTGTTGTTTTACAGCATTGTTGCCGTCGGGGTCATCAAACTCTAAAACCTGTATTACACCGTGTTGTGCAGGGTATAATCCGGTAAATAATGTAACACGACTGGGCGAGCAGGTACAAGAGTTTATTGTCCCTCGCTTAAAGGTTAAGCCGTTTTTCCTGAGCTTATGCATCGCAGGGAAATTTGTTGCTCCCCATTCTTCAGTCCAAGAGGGGACAGCGCTTTGTTGATCGGTAATTAAAAATAAGATGTTTGGTTTTTTTGATAGTGTCATAATTGATAGTATTTAGCGGCTACAATATAAAGCAAAACCCTTCAAAACTGATTAATGCAGTGTAAAGTCAACATCTTTTATAATTGTAGCTATCTACATGCATCAGTAATTAAATTTAAAATTCTGTTTATCAATTATTTAATTGCGAAATAAATTACACCAGGTATTTTTCATTGCGCAGTCAAATAACTGCGTATATATTTGCAGTCAAATAACTGCACAATGGAAATCAGAAGAGACGTTTTTCAAGCCATCGCCGATCCAACCCGAAGAGCTATCATTACAATGGTGGCCATTAATGCAATGACCCCGGGGGCAATTGCACAAAATTTCGATTCATCCAGGCAAACCATATCCAAGCATATTCAAATTCTTACGGAATGTGAGTTGTTGCGCCAAGAGCAAAACGGTAGGGAAATTTATTACCATCTGAATCCAAAAAAGATAAAAGAGATA
>CALRQL020000022.1:0-43911 GCA_943370295.1 Agrobacterium sp. 719_389
CACCAATGGTAACTCCCGCCAGCAGGAACGCAATAATCAGCAGATTTCTAAACAGTTTGTTTTGCCTTGCGCTTTGTTCGGCCATCATCATATCAAGGTTCAACTCTTTAATCTTGCGGTCTTTCAACTCGCTTTCATAGCCCGCCTTCAACTCCTCAATTCGGTTTGCCTTCTCAATATTAAAAAGCGTATCGTTTAGCGCATGGTATTTCTTGTAATACGCTAATGCTTGGGGAGCATCCCCCATTGCCTCGTAAAGTTTTGAGAATACCGAGAAAATGTTCATCATCATCGGTTTCATATCACCGTTTGATGCTATACTGTACGCTCTCTTCAAATTAGTTTCGGCCTGCCCGTAGAGCTTGGTTTCAGTATATATCTTACCCATAGCATAGTAGCAATTTGCCTGGTGATATAAATCGTTGCGCGCTTTGTTTATCACCAATGCTTCGTGGTAATAATTCAATGCCATCGGGTAGTTTTTAATATCATAGTATGCCTCACCTAAATTCATCAACGATACCGACTCATTGTACAAATCGTTGTTTTTTCGTGAGTTTCCCAATGCCTGTAAATAGTAATAAATACAACTATCGTAGGCGTCCTTTTTCATAAAAATATTACCCAAGTTCACATACGTGCTGCTCACTTCTTTCTGCAAATTCAATTCAAGCTTCAATGCCAGCGATTTTTTGTAATACACCAGCGCCTCGTCGTACTTGCCTGTATGAAAGTTTACAGAGCCAATGTTGTTATAGCTGAAAGATATTCCGCGTTTGTTGCCTGTTTTTTCAAACAATTTCGATGCCTCAAGATGATAAGAGAGAGCTTTATCATATTGCCCTTTGTTCAGATACACAACGCCGGTAATATTTGCCGCACTACCCAGCTTCTCAAGGTCGTTAGCTTTTTTAGCGTTTTCATAAGCCAGTAAAGCGTAGGTAAGAGCGCTATCAGGGTTAATGTTCATATACGCCTTGCCCAGTGATAAGTATGTATTGGTGAGAGAAGTGTCAGGCATTGGGCTTAACAATGCCTTTCTCAGGCTATCTATGTTTGCCCTTACTCCATTAGTGAAGGTTAAAACAATAAGCCACAAAACCAACTTCTTTACCATGCTGATATTAAAAGTACAAAATTACCCTATAATTTGTTTACCCTCAAAAACCTTTGTAGTAGTATCGCAACCCCGTTTTGTGTTTTTAAACAAGTAAGCGGCTAAAGGGCAATAACCTGCGCCGGTTTCACAAAAGAAACCGGCATCTTATTTCTATTGTTAACTAAAAGTTAATACTTTTGATAAAATTCTTTTTAAATGAAAAAGACTATTGTAATTGGCCTTTTTGCTGTTTTAACAGCTTGTAGTGCAAAAATATTAATGCCTACCCAAGCGGATGCAGACAGAGGGGCTGTTAAATTTCCGGGCATTACGGTTGCCCAACTAACAGAGGGTAAAAAACTATACGAAGACAATTGCGGCAGTTGCCACGCGTTAATAAACCCGAAAAGCGAAAGCGAAAACGAGTGGACTAAAATGGTGCCCGTAATGTCGCAGAAGGTTAATAATAAAGCCGGCACTCAAGTGCTTGACGCTAATGAGCAGGATTTGATTTTGAAATACGTGCTGGTAATGCACGATGCCAAATAATTTCTTACTACTTAATCACCGGTAGGAACTATTGAGGCCGTTTCTACCATTAACACCACCGTTTTTGCTCCAATAGCACGTGGGCGGTGCATTACGCCTTTTGTAATGGTTGCACCCTGCCAAGGGTTCAATTCTATTGTTTTGTCTTCAAGGTCAATCATAAACTTGCCTTCTAACACAAAAAAGAATTCATCATCGTTATCGTGTTTGTGCCAGTGGAACTCGCCTTCCTCAAAAACTCCCACCCGCACCACGCTATCATTTACCCGCGTTAGCGTTTGATTAAACCAGTGGTGGTTCACTTCATTTTTTATAAACTCAGGTAAATTTATTTGTTCTTGGTGGCCAAATTTTACATCAAGGTGTATGTTGTATTGGTTGTTTTCTATTGCATCGCTCATCATACAAATATAAAACATAAGCCAATGTGTAGTTTTATGTAGCCCGCTGGTATAATAGGAATGATGAAGCCGCAACCCCTTTATCAGGGCTTGCGTCTCATTGCTAAACCATACTAAAATGAAACAAGTGAAAACAGCGAAAAGATTAATTATCGTAATTGCCGCTATTGGGCTATTAATGGCTTGCAATAAAGAAGATAGCAGCACAACCGCGCCCACCAATAATTCAGGAACTAACACACCAAAACCAAGCTGGAAGGATAGTATAGCCCGTGCTTGGGAAGTAGTGAAGGCAACCCACAATGGGACTCCTGATAACAGCACGGACGGATTGGAGCTTAACTTGAAAAAAGACGGGACTTATTTGTTGGTGACTACCGGCTACAACGGTACATGGAAGTTTAGTGATAGTGCTTATAAAACAGTAATGGTAGATGAAAATGCACCGGAGTTTAAAACTGTTTGGACGATAAAGAAATTAACATCAAAACGCCTTGAAATTGATTTTAAAAGTCCCTTTACAGGTGGTGCGGTTCATTGGGATTTAAATGCAAAATAGCGAGATAGATAGATGACTACCCTTTGTGAAAGCAAAGGATGTTTTTCTAATGCCAATTACAAAACCGCGCAGGGATGCGTGGTTTTTGTTTTTATGAGTGTATAATTAATGCGTTTGTTTTCTGCATGTTCAAAAGAATTTTTAACAAAGAGCAACATAATAGCACGTTTTACGCTCTACATAATAACCTTAATATTCATAATAGTGCTGTAAAAGTAAAATATTGGCACTACTGTATTGGGAATATCCGGTAAACGATATTTCTTGCAGAAACGCCCCGTGTTGGGAAACACGGGGTTTTTTATTTTGAAAAAAACGCGCAAAAAATAAATGCCTTAAACATCATAGTGTTTAAGGCATTTATTGCGTGATTACCGTGAAAATTATTTTTCTATAATTAATTTTTGGTGTTGTATAGCGTGCTCGGTTACCACCTGCACATAGTATACACCCGAGCTAAGTAAATCAGTATGTAATACAGTTGTGTTTTCTCCTAACGGAGTTGTTTTCAGCGTGCATAATTTGCCATTAGCATCCCAAACATTTATAGCGGTAATATTATTTGCTGTAATTGTGGTACTGTTTTTTGCAGGATTGGGATAGATTGTTGCTTGGTTTTCAAGCGGTACTTCTACATTCAAAGCATTGCCGGTTACTGCCACATTATCAATATTAATTGAGCCTCCAAGACCTGAAGTATATTTAAAGCTGATGATTGCATTGCTGCTGGATGCATAAGCTGTTAGCGGAAGCAACATTGTACTCCAATTGTTAGCCCATGGATTTATAAAGCAAGCCTCAAGTGTTTGCGGGTTCAATATGGGGGCGGCAAAAGTGGCTAACTCTTTGCCACCTGCTTTAAATAGGCGGGTAAACGAGGTGCCGCAATCGGTTGAAATAAGAAGCTCCAACGTATCAGAAAGCGTAATACTATCGTTATTGGCTTTGAATTTATGGTAGTTGAATGCCAAATCGAAGGCAAGATGTGGATTTTGCATTGATGATAAATCTAATACCGGAGTTTGCACTTCTTCGCTTCTAAAGCTGTTATCAAACAAGAAAGCAGAGTTAAAAGCTCCCATTGAAGCAGTACCTGTTTTTTTAACATCTTCGCTTTTGTCCCAAGCTGAAAATATATCGCCCGACTGTTTCATCACCCAGCCCATGGGAGGGAAATCCGGACTTTCAAATCCTTCTGTAAATGGCAATGCTCTGCCGCTGTTTTGGCGCACTAGTTGTTTTGACTTCCTGTTTTCGTTGTTGGGGCTTATTGGGTCGGTATTTTCAGATCCGTTAATCAATGATGCTTTAACAGTAAAGGTATGCTCCTCAGCACTGCCTGCAAATTGGTTGGTAATGGGTAAGATAATGTGCTGAAATGGGGCGAGGCTTAACCCGTTGGTTGAAACCCTTGTAGCCGTTGAGCCGGTTGAAGAAAAATCAAGAGCTATACTGTTAATGGTGGTTTTGCCGGTATTGCGTACCAATACGCTGCCGTTTACAAAACCGTTGCAAACCCTTTCAGGGATATACAATCGTGATACTTCAATGCCAAAAGCACTTGTAGTTGTCGAGTCAAAAAACTTGCTGAAATCACCCAATTGTACAGAAGAAGGAATGGTATGGTTTAAGCCTGTAACACGGTTTAAAAGTACGGGACAATCGTTTAATACCAGTTGCTCCACTATTGAGTCGATGGGTGCGGTGTAAAACACATCGTTCTCACCGTGGCTAATGTACACAGGTATTTTGTTGGCATTAGCAAGGGCGTAGGGATAGGCAGGTTGCTTGCTTGAACCTTCTTTTACTCCTTGAATGGCCGGAGTGTTTAGCAACAAACCTTTAAAAACATCGGGATTGTTTAGCCCATAACGCAAGGCTGCGCGGCCGCCCAGCGAAAACCCTTGGAGGGTGATATCTGTGGTGTCAACAGAGTAGTTTGTACGAATGTAGTTGATACTTTCTTTTATTATTTCTTCGTTGCCGCTGCCATTGGGGGCAAAATAATCATCTGTAGTAGTGCTGGATTCAGGACATACAAAAATGGTGGTAGGAAGCAGGGTTCTCCAGTCAAGGGTGTTTACCAGCGCATTTCGATAGTTGGCGGCATTATCCCCCAATCCATGCAGGCAAACCATTACTTTGTATTTGTTAGCAGGATTGTAGTTGGTAGGGACATACACCGATAATTGGCGCGTGCCGTTTGCAAAGGGAATATTAGCATCAAAACTGCCCGTTGTTTGTCCAAAAACACTTGGGGCACATAGAAGGCTAAACAGAAAAGCAAACACTTTTCCTTGAAAGGTAAAAAGTTTCATAGTTGGGTGTATAGTTGTTTCGAAAGTATAGAACGGATAACAGGCAATAAGGTTGCATATCAAAAAAATATGACCCCCAAAAGCAAGCGGGCAGTCTTAATCGGTAAACTTATAGCCTACACCTCGCAACGAGTGAAAGTGCTTGGGATTTTTTTGGTCGGCTTCAAAGTATTTGCGAAAAGCAAGCACAAAATTATCAATGGTGCGGGTGCTGGGGTACACGCTGTAGCCCCAAACCGTTTGAAAAATCTTTTCTCTACTCACCACTTCGTCTTTGTTCTCTATCAGCAGTTTTAGCAAAAGAGCTTCTTTTTTAGTAAGCTTAAACTCACCTTGTTGGCCTTTAGCATCATAGCTAATAAAGTTTACATAGTTATCGCTGAAACTGTACTCGTTAATGCCCGGTTTGGCATCACCTGCCTGCACTTTGTTGCGGCTTATCAGTTTATCAACGCGTAGTATCAGTTCTTCAAGGTTAAAGGGCTTCACAATATAATCGTCCCCGCCTTTTTTAAGGCCCAATACGCGGTCTTCAACTGTATTTTTAGCAGAAAGAAACAAGATAGGGGTTTGGTTATCCTTTAAACGTATGTTTTCGCACACAGTAATTCCATCAATATTAGGTATCATAATATCCAATATCACCATGTCATATTTCTCTTCCCCAAATGCCCTTATTGCGCTTGAACCATCGCCGACGGCATTTACCGAAAACCCCTCCAGTTCAAGGTTCAGCTTAAGGTTATGTGCCAACGAGGCTTCATCTTCAACAAGTAAAATTTTATTTTTCATACGTTATTGGTTTTATTTTTTTGAGCCATAGGGCTTAAACACTATTTTAAACAAACTACCGCGGGGTTTGTTATCGTGTACCTCTATAGTGGCTTTGTGGTTGTTTACGGTTTGTTTCACAATGTATAAGCCCAATCCTGTTCCCTTTGTACTTCGGGTAGATTCATTGCCCAGCCTGTAAAACTTGTTAAAAATATTTCCCTTTTCTTCTTGCGGTATTCCGGGGCCTTCATCGGCTACGGTTAATACCACTTTTTCGCCTTCTTTCTTTAACCCAATGGTAATGGTTGAGTTTTTGGGCGAGTATTTCAGCGCATTTTCAATCAGGTTATTAAACGCCATTGTAATCGAAAAAACGTCGGCATTTATTTCAATGCCTTCTTCAATATCCAGGCTAAAACTGTAGTTTTCGCCGTATTTGCTTTCATAGTTCTCGCTAATACCACCTACCAATGCACTCAAATCAGCCTCTTCAAAATTGTATTGGTAGCTGTTGCCTTCAATTCGCGTGGCCAGCAACATGTTTTCTGCCAAATCATTTAATCGGTCCACATCCTCAATACAGTTGGCAATCATAGGCTCCATTTGCTCCCTTGTTAAATTGCGTCGTTGTATGGTTTGTAAAAACAACTTTACCGATGCCATAGGGGTTTTCAACTCATGGGTTACTGCCAGCAAAAAGTTACTTTTCTGCTGATTTAACTTAATTATGGCATTCAGTCGGTTGTAAATCCAACTAAAACCAATCATCAGCAGCAGTAAAAACACTACCCCCTCAATAATATACATACTTACCTTGCGGTACTTCTCTTTCTCAAGCTTCTCAACTATATCGGCTGCCGGCTTCAGCATAACCACCGTATCCTTGTACAAAATCTCAGTAAAAGGATGTTTATCGGCCACCATATCACGCATTTTTACCGTATCAAAATACACTGCGTGCCTGCCCAAACTCATTTTAGTAAATACCGTATCATTATCGGGTTTAAACTTTGAGTTTTGCAGTACCGTATTAGTGGCTTGGTGCACCTGAAAACCTAAAACATCGCTGTCATATTCATGCGCCTCGTAGCTTAAGTTGATGAGCGAATACGTCCACCAAGAAAAAGCAGTCATCGTAAACACTAAAATCACATAAAATGATATCCGTAGTCTCAAATTTTTTTTATAGCGGGGTTAAATAGGTTCGTTATATTACAAAGGTTTGCAAAAAGATTAAACTTTGGGGGTTAGGCTTGCAAGAAATTACAGAAAAATGAAATATTGCGCATAATTATTACACTTGGAAGACAATAACCTGACATATTTCACCAAAAACCAACTTGCGTTGCGAAACGGACAAGACCGGCCAGAGATTTGGGTGGCTTACAAAGGGGTGATTTATGATGTGACGGAAAGCCGACTTTGGCGGAATGGAAAGCATTATGAACACTGGGCAGGGCAAGATTTAACCCACGAGCTGCCCGATGCGCCCCATACCGAAACTGTTTTTGAACGGATGAGGGTAGTAGGTCGTTTAGTTTCAGTATAACACCCCATGCACCAAGTTTGAAACCGGCATTTGCGAATAACCTGTTTGTGCCTTTTGATTTTAGCCCCGAAAAATTGAACTTTGCCTTCAATAAATATTTACAATTATGGCCGTAGCAGCCCCTTTTAATTTTAAAAAATGGATTGATGAAAACCGTCACTTGTTAAAACCTCCTGTGGGCAACATACAAGTGTGGAAAGACACTGAGTTTATTGTAATGGTAGTGGGTGGCCCTAACAGCCGCAAAGACTATCATTATAACGAAGGCGAAGAGTTCTTTTATCAATTGGAGGGAGATGTGGTGGTGAAGATTATTGACGAGGGTAAGCCGCGCGACATACACATTAAAGAGGGCGATATATTTTTGTTGCCTCCGCGCACTCCGCACAGCCCGCAGCGCGGCCCCAATACCGTTGGTTTGGTAATTGAGCGCGAAAGAGCCACCAAAGAATTGGATGGTTTTATGTGGTATTGCGAAAATTGCGGTGAGAAATTATACGAAGAGTTTGAATATGTGAGCGACATTGTGAAACAGTTGCCGCCTATTTTTGATAGGTTTTACAACAACCCCGAACATTGCACTTGCAAAAACTGCGGTACTGTGATGGAACGCCCTGTGAAACGTACATAAGCTATGCGGATACTTAAAATTGTATTTACCTTACTGTTTGCTTGTATCACGGTTTTTGCTGCAATTGCCCAAAAAAACAAAACCCTTGTGCCCTTTAAAAAAGGCAATATGTGGGGCTTTACGGATACGGGTAAAAACTTTGTTATAGAGCCCCAATACCAAGATGCTCATTTTTTTAGCGAAGGGTTAGCCGCCGTGAAGCTAAACGGCAAGTGGGGGTATATAAACTCAGCAGGCAAAACAGTAATCCCTTTTGAGTACGATGCCGTTGATGATTTTTTTGAAAAAACAGCCTGTGTACTAAAAGACCGGTTGTGCGGGTATATCAATGCTAAAGGTAAACCAATGGCGCCGTTTGCTTATGACGAAGCAGGACGTATGAAAAACGGATTGGCATATGTGCGTATCAGGTATTATTACGGCTTTGTAAATGCCAAAGGAAAAGAAGTGGTGCCGCTAAGGTACAATGCTGTTGAAGAGTTTAACGGTGCGGTGGCTTGTGTTGAAAAACAAGGTCGTTGGAGGGTGTTGGATAAGAATGGCAAAGTATTGGGCGATACAGTATATGAAAGTTATGTGAGTTTTAGCGAAGGATTTGCCGCCGTTAAGAAAAATGGTAAATACGGCTATATAAACAGCAAAGGCAAACAAGTGGTATATGCTGAATACGACTTTGCGGGCCCTTTTTCGCAAGGATTGGCGTGTGTGGGCATTGATACCCTTGGACAACGTCTATATGGTTTTATAAATTCGGCAGGGAAGCGCGTTATCGATTTTCAGTTTGGTAATGCAAAACCCTTTTCAGAGGGCTTAGCACCGATAATGTTAAGCGGTCAATGGGGGTTTATGAACACAAAGGGCGAAGTGGTGATTCCTTGCAAATACCGTGAAGTATGGTCGTTTAGTGAGGGATTGGCTCGGGTGAACAACGGGATTGGTTTTGGGTTCATTAATCAAAAAGCCGATACCATAGTAGATTTCAAATACACCTATGCCATTGACTATAAAAACGGTGTAGCCTCATTCCGTAATGCTGATAATAAGTGGGGAGCAGTAGATAAAAGCGGGAGAGAGGTAATAACGCCCCAATACGAAAACGTGCTTGATTACAGCACAGGCAATTATGCCAAAGCCTTTAGAAGGGGAATATTCTTAGGATATGTAGACACAAAAGGCAATCAATTTTACACAGAATAACACACGAAACACGAGAAAGAAGAGATACGATGAACTTAGTTGAAGAATTACGCTGGCGCGGGCTGTTGCAAGATATCATGCCCGGAACGGAAGAGTTACTGAATAAAGAAACGGTTACCGGGTATGTGGGTTTTGACCCTACTGCCGATTCGTTGCACATTGGTAATATGGTGCCGGTGATGCTTTTGGTACACTTGCAACGTGCAGGCCACAGGCCTATTGCTTTGGTGGGCGGTGCTACCGGTATGGTGGGCGACCCTTCAGGCAAAAGTGCTGAACGGAATTTGTTGGATTTAGATACACTAAACCATAACCTGAATTGCCAACGCAAGCAGTTGGAGCAGTTCTTGGATTTTAAAGCAGAGAAGAACCCCGCCGAAATTGTAAATAACTACGATTGGTTTAAGGAATTCAGCTTTTTAGGCTTTATCCGTGATGTGGGCAAACACATCAGTGTAAACTACATGATGGCTAAAGACTCAGTAAAAAATCGTTTAGAAAACGGTATGTCGTTTACAGAGTTCTCATACCAGTTAATACAAGGCTACGATTTCTTCCATTTGTATAAAAGCAAAGGAGTGAAGCTGCAAATGGGCGGTAGCGACCAGTGGGGAAACATTACCACCGGTACTGAATTGATACGCCGTATGGATGGGGGTGAAGCGTTTGCCCTTACTGCTCCTTTGGTGAAAAAGGCCGATGGTACAAAGTTTGGTAAAAGTGAAAGCGGCAACGTTTGGCTTGACGCGAAGAAAACCAGCCCTTACAAGTTTTACCAGTTTTGGTTAAATACTACCGATATTGATGCTGAAAACTACATCAAGGTGTTTACCCTGTTGCCACAGGATGAAATAGAAGCAACCATAGCTGAGCACAAACAAGCGCCCCATTTGCGTGTGTTGCAAAAGGCATTGGCAAAAGACATCACCCTTCGTGTTCATGGCGAAGCAGGCTATAATGATGCCGTGCGTACTACTGAGTTGTTGTTTAGCAAAGATTTGGTTGATAAGTTAAGCACCCTTAGCAGCGATATCATTTTAGATATGGTGGATGATAACCTTAAATTCAGCGTGTCTAAAGCTGAACTACAGGCGGGTATTCCGGTTACGGAGTTGTTGGCTGATAAAACAGGGATTTTCCCTTCTCGCGGCGAAGCCCGTAAAATGATTCAGGGCGGGGGCGTAAGCATAAACATGCAAAAAGTAACCGACCCGAACGCTGTGATTGATGCGTCCGGCTTATTGCAAAACAGCTACTTGCTGGTACAGAAAGGTAAATCAAACAAAAACCTGCTGATAGCAGAATAATTATTGGTTGCCGGTTGTTTGTTGTTTTAATGCGGCAACCAATAACCGGCAATTATTTTTTGTCACTGAAAATCCTTTCAATAGCTTCTTTTTGCTCCTTAGTGAGTTCTTTTTTGTCTTCGTCAACACTTTTAAGATTTTCCTTTACCCAGTCCTGAATTTTAGGGTTGCTCGTATAATTGGCCGAAAGATAATCGGCTGCGGTTTTCAGCAAAATAAAAAAAACGGCTACCGCCGCAGCACTGCCAAACATCATTGATATGAAACCGCCTAATATCACAACAGCCTGTTGTAAAAAAATCCGTTTATAGGGCTGAAACATCAAGCCTGATAATGTTTCTTTCTTGTATTGTCCTGATAATACAAATCCATCGATAAAATAAGTGAGATTAGCGGCTAGCAAACTAAGCATGGCGTATTTGGTTTCCCCAATCAGATACGGTGAAAAGTTGCGTATCAACATATAAGGTTCTCTAATAGAATGGTCACCAATAGAAGAAAAAGCAAAATATAGCACCGATTGAACAAAAACGAAGAAGTAATAATGAAAAATGAAAAACGGGATAATGAAAAAACCGCCAACATTATCACCCGGAGAGGGCGGAGGCTCGTTACGCGTACCGTTTAGGATATATACAACCAGCATTTTAAGCACATTAAGGGCACCAATCAATACGGTTTCCAAAATGTAAACTACAAAAACACCCTTTGCGTCCCAACCCCAAAACAGTACTCCCAGCAAGGGTACAATATTGGCTAATACCAAAAATAAATTACTCGGTTTTAGTAAATTCTTCATACCTGTTTATACGAATTTAGAGCTTAGTAGTAAACATGCGGTAATAAATTCTAAAACCCTTTTGTTCTTTGCGAAGCCTAGAAAGAATATCTAATCAGAGTCCTGCTGAACTTGTTTCAGCACCCCATCACTAACTGCGGTTAATACCTATGAGATTCCGAAGCAAGTTCGGTATGACGGTCGGTTTCCGCCTCCAAAGGACGACATAGCGGCGCAGGCCAACCTCATTAACTTCTCGAGTATTGACTATTCGTTTGTCGTTCAATATCCCCGCAAGCGGCGGGTAGGGGTGGAATAACTACTTCAACCGCAGCAAAAACTTTCTGTTTCCGGCGTTTTCCAGCTGTAGGTACTCCTCACTGTCAGGTTTTTGATGAGCAGGGTATCGCATCCATTCGCCTGCTTTTACCCAAAAGGCTTGCGAGGGAGTGTTTTCAATCCACTCAAAACCCAGTGGTAAGTAACTATCGCCTGTCCACCAGCAACGGTCGGCATAGGTCATAATATCATCGGGTTGCACGTCTTCAATAAACGCTTTTAGCACCTTACTAAGCCCGCCTGTAATATTAGCCCCGTTAATCCCCGCATAGCGTATCAACTCATACGAACGGTACTCTTTTCCATCGCGGTAAAATTTGCGCGGCGGACTAAAAGTTGCCGCTCCAATCAGTTCGTTAGTTTTCTTTATAAAAAGGCCGTATTTAAAACGTGCCGAGGGTGAGCCGCCCAAATGATGGGTGTTTAAAAAATCGTTTGCCACAGGCCTTGTAATGCGTCTGATGACTGTGTTGCGGGCAAATATCTTTTGCGATTTACCGGCCAGTGACGTAAGCAGGCAAATAATGTTTTGCCTACGGGTATGCCAAAGGTCTTCAAACACTTGTACCACTCTAACCCCGCTTTCTTCGGTTTTTTGTTGCCATTCTGCAAAAAAGCCCGGCGGGCAAGTGCGCAACATCTCCCCATCAATTTGTACCAAATGAAAGAGTATGTTGTGCTGCGGCAAGTATAAAATGCGAAAGGGAGTTCGCGGTGCAGTTGGGTAACTGTGTAGAGGCGTGGAGCCAAACAGTGTGCTTACCTGTTGCTTAAAATCACTGATAAACCCTACGGGCATGGTAACAAATGTACTAAAGAAAGCGGGTAGCCGAATGGCAATTTTATGTATATTGGGGCATGGAATGGAGAGAAGAAAACAACAGGCTGGTAAAAACGTATGAGTTTCCATCATTTGCAAATGCAATGGCGTGGATGATAAAGGCTTCTTTTGCTATTGAGAAGCTAAATCATCACCCTGAATGGACAAATGTTTACAACAAGGTGCACGTGGTACTTACTACCCACGATGCAGGAAATACTATTACTGATAAAGACCGCGAGTTGGCTATTGTACTTGATGGTATTTAACAAACAAAATGCCCTGCAATTGCAGGGCATTTACTATGAATTTACCAAATTAATACGTTAATCAACATTGTCGTGCAGAAAACTGTTGTTGGTTTTCAGCTCTATCTTGTTGTCGTCGTCAGGATTTTCAAACAACGACACTTTTGATACTTGCGATACTGATGAATGAGGTACCTCATCCAGCTTTGCACCTTTACGCATATAGGCAGGTTCTTTTTCCATGTCCATCATGCCTTCCGGGTTATTTAACTTCGCGTTAAGGTTTTTAAGGTACACCATACGCTCTTTTAACTTTTTTATACGTTCACGTTCCAAGTCTTGGTCTTCAACGCGTTCGTCGTGCAGGTTAATGCGCACAGGTTCCTCTTCTTCCATAGGCTTTATGGTAAATAAATCCTGTTTCGTTTCGGTATGGGTGTTTTCCTGACGAGGAGCCATCGGACGGAATATTATTTCGCTTTCCTCAAACGCGGGAGGCGTGTGGAAAGTGTTTTGAGGCTCTACGTTTTTAGGTTGTACGTTCTCTTCAACCTCTTCTTTTGGCTCGATTAAAGGGATGCGTACTTCCTCTTTGGGAGTCTTAAAAGTGTTTTCCTTGTTACCGAAACCTGTAGCAATAAGGGTAACCGATAGTTTTTTCTCCAAGGTTTCGTTTGAGCACCAACCGAATTTAAGGTTAGCATTCAATCCGGCTTTCTCTTGGAAAAAGTCCATCACAGTTCCCATTTCTTCCATGGTAGGTTCTTCCATACCCCACGAAATATTTATCAGCAACCAACCGGCACCTTCAATTTGGGTGTTGTCCAACAAAGGTGAGTTAATGGCCATTTGCGAGGCTTTTATAGCACGGTCAGCACCTTCTGCAACACCGGTACCCATAATGGCTTTACCGCTGTTGGTCATGGCTGTACGAACGTCTTGGAAATCCACGTTACCGTCGCCGCTCATAGTAATGATTTCAGCAATGCCTTTGGCAGCAATGGTTAGTACATCATCAGCTTGGGCAAACGCTTGTGTGAAGCGGAAGTTGCTGTACATCTCTTTGATTTTATCGTTAGAGATGATAAGCAGGGCATCAACAGCATCTTTCATTTCGGCAACACCCGTCATACCTTGTTGGGTACGGCGCGGACCTTCAAAACTAAACGGGGTGGTAACAATACCTACGGTTAGTATGCCCATTTCTTTTGCCGTTTTAGCAATAATGGGGGCAGCTCCCGTACCTGTGCCACCGCCCATCCCGGCGGTAACAAATATCATTTTGGTATTAACGCCCAGTAGGTCGATAATCTCCTCTATACTTTCAAGGGCAGCCTTTTTACCCATTTCTGGGTTTGAGCCTGCGCCCAATCCTTCGGTGATGGAGGTACCCAGCTGTATTTTATTAGGCACAGGGCTGCGTTCCAACGCCTGTGAATCTGTATTACAAACAAAAAAATCAACGCCAGCTATACCCTGACGGTACATGTGGTTTACGGCATTGCTGCCGCCACCGCCCACACCAATAACTTTAATTATTGATGAGCGTTCTTTGGGTAAATCAACTGTAAACTTCGACATACTTTTAAGTAATTAATCGATTTAAATATTTTCTAATTTTTATCACACCTCCCTCAATCCCTCCTTTTCCCTTCACATTCCCCTACAAGGAGGGGAACATTCCGTCATTGCGAGGAAGCCGTCTTCGGCTGACGAAGCAATCTGTTTCCTATTCTAAGGGATTGCTTCGGAAGACCTCGCAATGACGCTCTTTGCACACATTAAAAATCCTTCACGTCTAAATCATCCACAAACCACTGTTTAAGGCGGTTAAGGAAGTTTTTGCGCTGCATTTCGTCTTTTATCTGTTTGCGTTGCTCTTTCAACTCGCCTTCGCTTTTGGCGGCTCCGTTCATATCAATGCCGGTATCTTCGGTTTTTAACCCTTTAATCACCAAGCCGATACCCGTAGCATACATGGGGCTTTTAACTTCTTCAACCATGCCTTTGGCCAAATGCTCGTTGGGGTAGCCTATGCGGGCATCCAACCCAGTTACATATTCAGCAAGGTGGGTAACGTGTTTCAATTGGGCACCGCCCCCTGTTATTACCACACCGCCAATTAGTTTCTTCTCTACGCCGCTGTTTTTAATCTCACAATACACCAATTCAAAAATCTCTTCAACGCGGGCTTGAATTATTTTGGCAAGGTTACGCACCGAAATTTCTTTAGGGTCGCGACCACGCAAACCGGGTATCGAGATAATCTCGTTGGCTTTGGTTTCTTCCCATAGTGCTGACCCGAATTTTACTTTTAACAGCTCGGCATGGTCGCGCAATACGTTGCAACCCTCTTTAATGTCTTCGGTAATGATGTTACCACCGTAAGGGATTACCGCTGTGTGGCGGATTACACCGTCGTGGAAGATGGCAATATCTGTTGTGCCGCCACCAATGTCTACCAAGCAAACGCCTGCATCCATTTCTTGGGGGCTCAGCACTGATTCTGACGAAGCCAAAGGCTCCAGTATCAAATCAGCAGCTTCTAAGCCTGCCAACTGAACGCATTTGTATATGTTGCGCGCAGCAGTTACTTGCGCGGTAATTACATGGAAATTTCCTTCTAAACGGATGCCTGACATACCCACTGGGTCTTTGATACCGGGCTCGTTATCCACAGTGTATTCTTGGGGCAATACGTGAATAATTTCTTCGCCGGGGTTCAATGCCAGCTTATACATATCGCCTTCCAGCTTAGCAAGGTCGTGCATATCAATCTCGGTATCTATCGAGTTGCGCACTACCAAACCACGGTGTTGGCGGCTTTTTATATGTTGTCCGGCTATGCCTACGTGCACCTTGCGTACTTCAACTCCTGATTTGTCAGAAGCCTCGTCAATAGCCTTTTTTATAGCTTCTACTGTTTTGTTAATGTTGGTTACAACACCTCGTGTAACCCCGTGCGAATCGGCTTTGCCCATGCCCAGCACGTCAATCTTTCCATACTCGTTAAAACGTCCCACAATGGCGCAAACCTTTGTGGTACCAATGTCTAAGCCAACTATTATTTTACCGTTGTGCATAATCCTTCAATATTACTTTATATAGCCTTGCTGTTTTTAGTATTTTTCGCACACAATCTGCCCTGTGTACTTTAAATTAATCACTTTGTATTTATCCCACCCCAACTTGTTCAAACCTTTTTTGTAAAAGATTTTTAAATGGGTAAGTTTTTCATTCAATCGTTCTGCGTCACCCAGTATTACCTTATGGTCGGCAATTTTCGGAATAAACACCAACTCGCCTTTGGCGTTTACCTCCACTTGTTCTATCATGGCTTTCCAAAAAGGGTTCTTGTCAATGTATAACCCCAATTGGTAAACATCGCGCCCTGCTTTTGAAAATACCGTGTCGCGCGATTTTTCCAGCTTTTCATAAATATTGCCTGTGGCAATGGGCACGTGTGCGGTAAAACTATCGCTCAAAGGCATTTTTATACCGTATTCATCAATATAATAACCGCCGCCTTCGCGGTTCATTATGCGCATTATGGGTCGGCGTTGTACTACATCCACCCGCAGGTTGCCCTCAATATCAATAAACACTTCGGCGCTTTGCACAAAAGGGTTCACTTCAAGCAATCCTTCCAACTGGCCTACATTAAAACCGGCAACAGGTTGCCCCATTAATGTGGCTTCGCCCAATCCGCCTGTTAATTCGCTCACCACATCGTCACGGGTAATGAAATACGTGCCTGCATCGGGTTCAATTTTTACTTCCAACGATTTGCACCGCATTTGTTTTTGTTCACGCTCCACAAACGACAACGAGGCAAGCAGGGCAATAACCAGTATTGTCCAGGTGCCGTACGTTGCTATTATTTGCCAGCGTTTTTTCATGCGGTATATAAATGTTGAAGGGGTAGTACAAATTGGTCTATATCTCCCGCGCCGAGGGTTAGCAAAACTTCGGGTTGTTTATTTTTTATAACCGCTAAAAACTCGTCTTTAGTACACAAGGTTTTAGCAGCAGTGGTTATTTTATTAAAAATAATTTCTGAGGTAACTCCTTCAATGGGCAGCTCACGTGCGGGATAAATATCCAGCAGTATTACTTCGTCCAGTAAACTCAAACTGTGCGCAAAACCATCAACAAAATCTCGGGTACGCGAGTACAAATGCGGTTGAAATACCCCCATTATTTTTTTGCCGGGATATAACTGTCTTGCCGATTTAATGGCTGCTTCTAACTCTGTAGGATGGTGGGCATAATCGTCTATGTAAACAAAATCCTCGCGGTTGATAATGTATTCAAACCTGCGTTTTACGCCCTTAAACGCCGCCAAGCCGCTGCGTAGTTGCTCTTCGGTAACACCCATTTTTAGAGCGATTGAAGAAGCTGCCACGGCATTTTCTACATTATGAATGCCCGGCATACCCAACTTTAAGTTAGTGTAGGCATTGGTGGGAGTTACCAAATCGAAATAGTAATGCCCATTGTTTATGGTGATATTGGCCGCGTAATAATCGGCTCCGTCGCCTAAACCGTAAGTAAGCACCGTAGCATCTTCAAGCTGTGTATTGAAGGGTTGCCCGAAGCGAACAAACAAAGTGCCGCCTGCTTTTATTTTATGTGCGAACAGATGGAACGACTCAAGCAAACTGCTGTGTTCGCCGTAAATGTCCAAATGGTCGGCATCCATTGAGGTAATTACCGCAATGTTGGGTGAAAGGTGCAAAAACGAGCGGTCAAACTCGTCGGCTTCGGTTACTGTAATTGCTTCGGTTGCGTTAGCATCGGGCAATACAAAATTGGAGTTGAAATTGGCCGAGATACCGCCCAAAAATGCTCCGCAACCAATGTTTGCATGGCGTAACAAATGGGCTACCATGCACGAGGTGGTGGTTTTACCGTGGGTGCCGCCTACTGCAATGGTGTACGTTTCGCGGGTGATTAACCCCAATATTTCAGCACGTTTGTAAAGGGTATAGCCCTTATCGCGCAAGTAATTAAGTTCTTTATGGTCTTTAGGAACGGCGGGCGTATATACTACGGCACTTTGTGCGGGGTTGACTAAAACGGCAGCATCTACCAAGTTAATATCGTCGGTATAATGCACGGCAATCCCTTCGCGCACTAGGGTGCGTGTCAGTTCGGTTTCGGTACGGTCATAGCCTGCTACGTTTTTACCCAGTTGTTTAAAATAACGAGCCAGTGCGCTCATGCCTATGCCGCCTATGCCAATGAAGTATATGTTTTTAAGCCCTTCGGCGTTCATTTTTTTAGTATTTGCTATTGGCCTTTAGCCGTTTGCTTTTATGTCTTAACTAAAGAGTGAAATCACACACACATTCACCCATCACATTATTATCAATCCTTAAATCTCTAAATCAACAAATCTTTAAATTTATTGCGGTACTATCTTATACACCTCGTCAACAATACGTTCTGCGGCATTGGGTATGGCCAGCGTTCGTATGGTTTGTGTAAGTTGTTTTTGTCGGTTTTCGTCGTGCAATAAGTACAAAGCACTGTTCACCAGCATCCGCTTTGCTTCAACGTCTTTTACCAGTTGGGCTGCATTCTCGTTTACCAAAGCCATTGCGTTTTTGGTTTGGTGGTCTTCGGCCACGTTGGGCGAAGGCACCAAAATGCAAGGCTTGCCTGTTAGGCATAATTCAGCAATGGATAAGGCTCCAGCTCTTGATACCACCACATCGGCTGCGGCATACGCCAAATCCATGCGGTTGATAAAGTCGAATACTTTTACGGTGGTGCTGTTTTTTTCCTGCGCTTTACCGTAAAAGAATTTTCCCGTTTGCCATATCACTTGTATGCCTTCGTCGTTCAGCATGTGTATGCCTTCAAGCACCGAAGTATTGATGGTACGCGCGCCCAAGCTGCCCCCGATAATCAATAAGGTTTTTTGGTCTTGCCTCAACCCAAAATGCTTAAGTGCTTCTTCGCGTTTGCCACTTATGTCCTGTAAATCTTCGCGCACAGGGTTGCCCGTAAGCACAATCTTTTTAGCAGGGAAATAAGCATCCATGTTGTTAAAGGCCACACAAATAGCAGCTACCCGTTTGGCCAGTATTTTATTGGTGAGGCCTGCATAGCTGTTTTGCTCCTGTATTAGCGTTGGAATGTCCATTTGTGCCGCCATGTACAGGGTAGGCGCACTGGCATAACCGCCCACGCCAATTACTATATCGGGTTTAAACTCCTTTAGTATCTTGTGAGCCTGCCACAAGCTTTTAACTACTTTATAAGGGATAAGCAGGTTGCGTAAATCAAACTTGCGCTGTATGCCTGCTATATCAAGCCCTACTATTTTGTAGCCCGCCGCCGGAACTTTTTCCATTTCCATGCGGCCTTTTGCACCTACAAATAATACTTGGGTTTGCGGATTGCGCTTTTGCAGGGCTTTTGCAATAGCAATGGCCGGAAATATATGGCCACCTGTGCCGCCTCCTGAAATAACAACTTTAAGCGGTTGCAACTTCGCCTCCTTCCTCTTGTTTCTCTGAGTTTTCTTTTTCCTCTACATCCCGGCTCACACTAAGGATAATGCCAAATGCCATGCTGGTAAATATTAACGAGGTACCGCCCATGCTCACTAATGGCAGGGGTAACCCCGTTACAGGGAATATATTTACGGCTACGCCCATGTTGATAAAGGCTTGTATTACCAAACTGAAACTTAATCCTACGGCCAATAGTGCCCCAAAGGCTCGCGGACTTCGTATTACTATCCTGATGCACCTGAATAAGAGCACGAGGTACAGCAGTATAAGAAACGAAGCGCCTATGAGTCCGTATTCTTCTAAGATGATGGCAAACACAAAATCGGAGTAGGGGTGAGGCAAGAAGTTACGTTGGGTGCTGTTACCCGGGCCTTTACCTATCAAGCCGCCGCTTGCAATGGCTATTTTGGCCTGCACTACCTGATAATCGGTTTGCAAGGCTTCGCGCTCATCAACGGGGCCGTTGTCACGGGCAGCAAAATGCTCAATACGGTGTTTCCACGTTTTCAAACGGGCGATTTTGCTAAGGGCATCATCGGGCAAGGTAAGAGCCATTACTACTAATACCGTAGCGGCTAATGCACCCGAGCCTACAACCAATAATATGTGCTTGAAGGCAATACGGCCGATAAACATCAACAATAAGCAGGTGGCGAAAAGTACCAATGCTGTTGAAAGGTTGGCGGGCATAATAAGGGCACATATTAATGCGATGGTAATAGTAACAGGCAGAAATGATTTTTTAAAGTCTTTTATTTCGTCCTGACGCTTTGAAAGGAAACGAGCCACGTACATGATAAGAGCCAGTTTCGCCAAATCTGACGTTTGAAAGGTGAACCCGATTACAGGCAGGGTAATCCACCTGCGGGCATCGTTTATATCTGTTCCGAAGAACAGGGTATAGGGTAATAGTACAAAAGAGAGTATCAGCAGTATTTGTGAGATACGCGAGTAGTACTTAAAATTTACCAAATGGCTTAAATACATAAGTATTAAGCCGAAGGTTAAGAACGATAAGTGTTTGAAAAGATAAAACTCGGTATTACCGCCTTGTTTTTTATAGGCCAGCGTGCCCGTAGAACTGTACACGGCCAATAGCCCGAATATGGACAACAGTATTACTACTGCCCATATTACCGCATCGCCTTTTGTTTTTTTTAGTATCCAGTTCATTGTTATTTATTTAGCTACGGGCCTTTGGCCGTTAGCTTTATTATTTATTGTTTAGCAGGCAGGCTTTCCTTCGACAAGCCATCCTTCGGCAGGCTCTCCTTCGGCAGGCTCAGGATTGCTTCTGCTATTTGTTTGCAAACCTTGCACACGTGTCCAACAGCACATTTATTTACTATGCTTACGTTTAAAAAATACTGTTTACAGGTTTTTCACCGCGCGTTTAAACTGGCGGCCCCTGTCTTCATAATTCTCAAACAAATCAAAACTTGCACAAGCGGGTGATAGCAATACAGTATCGCCTTGCTCGCCCATTTTGTAGGCTACGTGCACCGCTTCAGGCATCGAGGTGGTGTTCACCAGCATTTTTACGTCTTTAGCAAATGCTTCGTGTATTTTGCGGTTATCAACCCCAAGGCATACAATCAGTTTCACCTTTTCACGTACCAAAGGTTTCAACATGGTGTAGTCGTTACCTTTGTCCACGCCGCCCGCAATCCATATAATGGGGCGTTCAACGCTTTCAAGGGCATACCATGCTGAGTTTACGTTGGTGGCCTTGGAGTCGTTTATAAACTCCATACCGCGTACTTTTCCAACGCTCTCAAGGCGGTGTTCCACATTCTTAAAATCGGTGAGGCTTTCGCGTATCACCTCTTTGCGAATGTTTAAGGCTTTGGCAATAATAGCCGAGGCCATTGTGTTGTAAATGTTGTGCTTGCCTTTAAGGGCAAATTCTTCTATAAGCATAGTAAATGGGTTTGAGTCGTCTTCGGTTAATTTTATTATCATCTGGTTCCCTTCAAGCCACGCGCCGTAGCTAAGGGTTTTGTAAATGCTAAAGGGCATGGGTTTGGCATTGCCCTTTTGCTGTGCAAGGTTTTGCACGGTTAGTTCATCATCGGCACAGTAAATGAATAAGTCATCCGCTGTTTGGTTTTGGGTGATACGGAATTTTGAGTTGATATAGTTCTGCAACTCATAATCGTACCTGTCCAAATGGTCGGGGGTAATGTTGCATATCACCCCGTTGTTGGCTCTTGCCGTATAGGTGTTGTCCAGCTGAAAGCTGCTCAACTCCAATACAAAGTGGTCAAAGTTTCCGGTGGCTACTTGCCTTGCAAAGCTTTGGCCTATGTTTCCGCCTAAGCCTACATTTAAACCTGCTTTTTGCAGGATGTGGTAAGTGAGGCTGGTGGTAGTAGTTTTGCCGTTGGTGCCGGTTATGCAATGCAGTTGGGCATTGGTATAGCGGGCGGCAAACTCAATTTCTGAGATAATGGGTGTGCCTTGCTCTTTAAGGGCTTTTATCAATGCTACCTTATCGGGAATGCCGGGGCTTTTTATTACCTCGTCGGCATTTAGTATCAGGGTTTCGGTATGTTGGCCTTCTTCCCATTGCACACCAATCCCGTCCAGTTCGGCTTTGTATTTTTCAGCTATGGTACCTTTGTCTGATACAAACACATCAAAGCCTTTGGCTTTTGCCAATACTGCCGAGCCTGTTCCGCTCTCACCTGCGCCTAATATGACTATTCGTTTTGTCACCTGTTTATCTCAGTTTCAATGTGATGATGGTGAAGATGGCCAGCATAATGCCGACAATCCAGAAACGGGTTACTATTTTGGGTTCTGCATACCCCAGCTTTTGGTAATGATGGTGCAGCGGCGACATTTTGAATATGCGTCGCCCTTCGCCGTATTTCTTTTTGGTGTATTTGAAATAGGCTACCTGTATTACCACACTTAGGTTTTCTACTAAGAAAATCCCGCAGAGGATGGGTATCAGCAGTTCTTTACGGATGATGATGGCAAACACAGCGATAATACCGCCCAGCGAAAGGCTGCCCGTGTCGCCCATAAATACCTGTGCAGGGTTTGAGTTGTACCACAAAAAGCCCACACAAGCCCCTACAAAGGCACCGGCAAATATTACCAGCTCACCCAAGTTGGGGATGTACATGATGTTGAGGTAATCTGCAAAGATTTTATTGCCCGAAACGTAGGCCAATACGCCCAATGTGGTACCTATAATGGCCGAAACTCCCGATGCCAGTCCGTCGATACCGTCGGTGAGGTTGGCTCCGTTAGATACGGCAGTGATAATCAATATCACAATAGGTATATAAATAAGCCACGCCCAATCGCGGTAGTTAGGGCCTATCCATTTCAGTAAATCGGCGTAGTCAAATTCAGTTTCTTTTAAAAAGGGAACAGTGGTTTCGGTCGATTTTACATCGCGGGTGTAATACACCTTTTCGTTCATCTGCTCTTTTTTCAGTTGGCTTGCCTCTATGCCTGTTTTGGCAGCTTCGGCAGGGGTGTATACCTCTTTTACAACCACTTCGGGGTGAAAGTACAGGATGGCACCTACGATGATACCCACACCTACTTGCCCCATTACTTTAAACTTGCCCGCAAGTCCTTTTTTATCGCGTTTAAATACTTTGATGTAGTCGTCCAAAAAGCCAATCAATCCCAGCCAAACTGTAACTACTATTATCAGCAGAATGTAGATGTTGGTAATTTTGGCAAACAGTAAGGTGGGAAGCAGGATGGCGGCAAGAATAATCAGTCCGCCCATGGTAGGAGTACCTTGTTTTTGGGCTTCGCCCTCTAACCCCAACTGGCGTACGGTTTCGGCTACTTGCCTGCGGTGCAGCATAGCGATGAGGCTTTTGCCAAACAACAGCGAAATAACCAGCGACAATATGATGGCCATACTTGCCCTGAACGAGATGTACTGAAATACACCCGCCCCTGCGAGGTTAAATTCTTTTTCTAAGTAGTCGAATAAGTAGTATAACATTTATCCTATTTCTTTTGCCGTTGGCTTTTGGCCATTAGCGGTTGTTGTTTTTCTTTTTCTGCCGCCCACCCTTCGACAAGCTCAGGATTGCAGCGCACCGTACTTCCCCCTATTAAGGGGGAACACAAGGGGGTGTTACCCCTTAATCCCCTAAAGGGGACTTGTCCTGCCCGCCAAAGCCCCTTTAGGGGTTTGGGGTCTCACCACATTTCCTCCAACACAGCCCTATCGTCAAAAGGGTGCTTAATGCCCTTTATTTCCTGATAGGTTTCGTGGCCTTTGCCGGCTATTAGTATTATATCGCCCTTTTGGGCAAGCGTGGCCGCGGTTTTAATCGCTTCCCGCCTGTCGGTTATCTTCAATGTCTTTTTGTAATGCTGTCCCGGCACGCCCTGCATCATTTCTTCTAAAATGGCTTCGGGGTCTTCATTGCGCGGGTTATCTGAGGTGAAAATGGCTCGGTTGCTCATCTCCACAGCAATCGCCGCCATTTCAGGCCGCTTTGCCGCATCACGGTTGCCGCCGCAGCCCACAACGGTTATTAGTTGCTCGTTGTTGGTGCGTATTTGGTTAATGGTTTCCAACACGTTTTTAAGCGCATCGGGCGTATGGGCATAATCCACTATCCCAATCACTCCGCCGGGCGATTTCATAAACTCAAACCGACCTCTAACCGAGGGAATAGTGCTAAGTGCGGTAATAATTTCCTCTTTGTTTTCGCCCAGTAAAAAGGCTATGGCGTATACCGCTAATAAATTATACCCGTTGAAATGACCTGTGAGGCGATACCAAGCTTCTTGTCCGTCAATGTCAAGCAGCATTCCGCTAAAGTCCTGCTCCACAATGCGGGCACGGAAATCGGCCATGCCGCGAAGACTGTAGGTGTATTTACTGGCTTTAGTGTTTTGCAGCATCACACTGCCGTTACGGTCGTCTTTATTAGTAAGTGCAAAGGCATCGCTATCCAGTTCATCAAAAAACTTCTTCTTTGCCTTTAGGTAATTATCAAACGTTACGTGGTAATCAAGGTGGTCGTGCGTGATATTGGTAAACGCTGCCCCTGCAAACTTTTGTCCTTTAATACGTTCTTGGTGGATAGCATGGCTGCTGCACTCCATAAACACAAACGAGCAACTGCTATCAGCCATTTGGCGCAACAAAGCAGTAAGACTCACCGCATCAGGGGTGGTATGTGTGGATGGGATTACCTGCGTGCCGATTATATTTTGCACGGTTGATACCAAGCCGCATTTGTATCCCAAGCGGGTATATAATTGGTACAACAAGGTAGCCACGGTGGTTTTGCCGTTAGTGCCTGTTACCCCAATCAGTTTAAACTCGTGCGAAGGGTTTTGGTAAAAATTGCAGGCAATGGGCCCGATGGCTGCATGGGTTTCTTCCACCAAAATCCATACTACGGATGCCATAGGGTTTTGGGGCAGTTCTTCGCACACAATAGCCACAGCCCCTTTTTCAAGTGCTGTAGGTATGTAGCTGTGGCCATCGGCCAAACTGCCCCGCACGGCAAAAAACATACTGCCGGCCTCTACTTTTCTTGAATCCAAGCAAAGCGAGGTAATAACAGCCGTTTCATCACCGCTAACCTGTTTGGTTTTTACACCCTGTAATATGTTTTTTATACTAATCAACTTAATTCTAAATAAACTGTGCCGCCTTTTACTATCCGTGAGCCGCCGGGCAACGATTGCTTGCGTACTTTTCCGTTGCCGCTAAAGCGTACTTTCATGCCTATGTTTTCTATCAGAAAAACAGCGTCTTTCAAACTCATGCCTGTAACATCGGGCACTTGTCCGTTCACTATTTTGCGTTCGCCAATTTTTAAGGCGTTGTCGTTGGTTTGTGCAGTTACCCATTGTTGGTCGTCCATTTCTTGTTGGGTTTGAGAAGAAATGCCAATACCGTTTAGTACGTCTTGCAGTTCTTTTTTCTGCGATACTTTAGGGGTAGGCAGGGCAGCAACCGTGGTTACTGTTTTATGTTCAAGGTCAAGGTGCAAATCCAGTTTGCTGGCATATACTTTGTCGGCTATTTCTTTAAATACAGGGCCTGCTACCAAGCTGCCGTAGTACACCCCTTTTGAGGCACCGTTTACGGTTACAATACAGGTGTACTGGGGATTATCAGCAGGAAAGTAGCCTGCAAACGACGATTTGTAGTATTTGCGGTAACCGTTTTTAGCATCGGCCATTTGTGCCGTACCTGTTTTGCCTGCAACGGTGTAATTGTCGTTTTTAAGGTTAGTGGCAGTACCGTGCAGCACCACCCCTTCCATCGCCTCTTTTACCTTTTTAAGGGTGCTTTTTGAGCAGATGGCTTCGTTAAGTACTTCGGTTTCGTATTTCTCAACCAGTTTGCCTACGTGGCGAACTTCACGCACAAACACTGGCTTTACCATCGTTCCGCCATTGGCAACGGCATTGTACAAGGTTGCCATTTGCAAGGGGGTAACGGTTGATTCATAGCCTATCGACATCCAAGGCAGGGTGGTTCCGTACCAGTCTTTGTCGTTCGGGTTTTTTATGCGTGGTTTTCCTTCGCCGGTTATTTGCAAGCCCAACGATTTGCCCAAGCCCAGCTTATTTATTTGTTCTACAAACTTTTCGGGGTTTTTGGCAAAGTGTTGGTACACCAATTTTGAGATACCTACGTTAGAAGATTTTTCGAACGATTGACGTAGCGAGAGCCTTTTGTTAGCGCCCGGCTCAGAGTCTTTCATTTCACGGTCGAAGAATTTTGCATGACCGAAATCTACCGTTACACTATCGTCCAAATCGGCAACGCCGGTTTCTAACAGTGCAATCAGTGAAGCCAGCTTAAAGGTTGAGCCCGGCTCGGCACTTTCGCCCACAGCATAGTTGTATTCTTCTTTATAAACTCCGGGCGATTTGCGGGTTAGGTTGGCAATGGCTTTTATGTGGCCTGTTTTCACCTCCATCAAAATGGCGCAACCGCTTTCGGCATCGTTGTTTATCAATGCCTCCATCAGGGCATCTTCAGCCACGTCTTGTATGTTTATATCAATAGTGGTGTAGATGTCCTTACCGTCTTCAGGCTCAATCTCGTTGTCATAATTAACGGGTATAGATTGTCCGCCCGATACTTTTTGCATCAGCCGTTTGCCGCTCACGCCTGATAATACTTCGTCGTACGCGCCCTCAAGTCCAACGGGTGCAACACCGTCAATACTATATCCAATTGTACGTTCGGCCAATATTTGAAAAGGCTTTTGGCGTCGTTCTTTTTCGGTTACTATAAAACCTCCCTTGTATTTACCCAAGCGGAACATAGGCCAGGTTTTCATTGCCTTTATTTGAGTAAAGGTTACTTTACGTTTTAGCGGGTAATACCTTTTTTTATCCTTGCGGGCTTGTTTCAGGCTACGTAGGTACTCGTCTTTGCTTTTATCTTTAAAGGTTTTTGAAAGCAGCCAAGCCAATGAATCAACACTGGTATTAAACACTTCTTTGGTAAGGCCCTCCGCCATCATGTCCATGTGTACATCGTACACCGGTACCGAGGTAGCCAAAAGGCTGCCGTCGTCAGAGTAAATATTGCCTCTTGTAGCCTCAATGGTTTCGTATGAAATGCTTAATTCTTCGGCAAGTTTGCGCAGTTCAGGGCCTTCGGTGAACTGAATGCGGACGGCATACACTATCACCCACACCCCGAATATCGCAGTGAGCAAAAAGGCGAGGTACACCCGCCATAGTATGTCGCGCCTAACGTTCATCCTTTTCGGTAAATGTTATTTTATAGGGTGGGGTGCGCAGTTCTTTCAACTCGCCGCCTTCTAATCTTTTTGATACTTGCGACTGCTTCGACTGGTACATCAGGTCTGATTTTATAGTGATGTACTCGGCCCGCAGTTCTTTTATTTCGTCTTTTATGTCGTCGGTTTTCCTAACTATGCGTTGCGCGTAATGGGCATTATAGATGTAGAACAACCCCAAACCTGCCAGAAAAAAAATCATGGGGAATAGCTTGTGCAGGTTTTCCCTGTCAAGAAAGAAGCTGTACTCGGATGCAGAGAGGATTTTCGACGGTTTCTTAGGCGAAACGGTCTCCTTTTCCTCGGCTGGCTGCTCCTGAGGTTGCTCTTCTTCAAGCGCCCTTTTTTTGATTTCGTTTTCCATTGAGTTATGCGTTCAGCCGTGGGGCTAAACAGTAGTAACCGGTTTAAATTTTTCGTCTTTATTATTGCTGCCCTGCTTCGACAAGCCATACTTCGGCAAGCTTAGTAGGACAGCGATTGTTGTTATCTGTCAGATTCTTTCCGCTACACGCAGTTTAGCACTTCGGGCACGCGGGTTACGGGTTATTTCTTCTTCACTGGCTGTAGTGGCTTTGCTGCTCAATCCCTTAAAAGGCTTGGTAGTATTACCGTACAGGTCTTTATCTTCTTCCCCCTCTATGTTTCCTGTTTTTATGTAGTTTTTTACCAATCTGTCTTCCAGCGAGTGGTACGACATGATTACCAACCTGCCCCCTTTGCCTAACACCTCTTCGCATTGCTTTAGCAGGTGTTTTAGTACGTCCAGTTCTTTGTTTACCTCAATGCGCAATGCTTGAAATAGTTGCGAGAGGTATTTGTTTTCGGCATTGCGTGGCAAATAAGGTTGCACGGCTTGCTTCAACTGTCCTGTTGTGAGTATCGGCTGTTTTGTCCGCTCGGTGATAATTGCTTTGGCCAGTTTATAGGCGTTGTCTAATTCACCGTAGTGGCGCAGCACATTTGTCAGTTCTTGTTCTTTATAAGTGTTTACCACATCGGCCGCAGTTTGTGCAATGTTCTGATCCATGCGCATATCCAGCGGAGCATCCCAGCGGTGGGCAAAACCTTTTTCGGGTTCATCAATCTGAAACGATGAAATTCCTAAATCGGCCAGCAATCCATCGGCAGGTAAAGCGTTGTGGTATTTCAAAAAGTTTTTCAAGTAGCGGAAATTGTGGTTCACCAAAATCAGCCGCTCATCGTCCACCTTATTATTAATAGCATCGGCATCTTGGTCAAAAGCAACCAGTCGGCCTTTTTTCCCCAGTTTGGCCAGTATGGCTTTGCTGTGTCCGCCGCCTCCGTACGTCACATCAATGTATGTGCCGTCGGGTTTTATGTCAAGGGCCTCAATGCACTCCTCCAACATCACCGGAATGTGGTACTCACTCATCACCATCCCCTCCCTTATCTTTACGGCTCATTACTTCTTCCGCCAGTTCTGAGAAATCGTCGGCGCTCATGTTAAACATCTCTTCGTAGTTCTTAGCCGACCATATCTCTATCTTGTTCTCGTATGCATACAGCACCAAATCGTTCTCCATCTCTGCATACTCTTGCAGTTTTTTGGGTATCAGTATCCTTGATGCAGTATCAATTTGCACCTCGGTAGCTCCGTTATTAAACAGGCGTATAAACAGTCTGTCTTTTTTATTAAAGGAGTTTAGTCCCTTTAGCTTATCGGTTTCTTTTTGCCAATCTGCCTTAGTGTATAAAGTAAGGCACTTGTCAAAGCCCCTGTTCACCACCAATTTGTCGCCTGCCTCATCCGGAATTTGCTTGCGCAGGCTGGCCGGGAGCATAACTCTCCCCTTTCCATCCATTTTGCATTCAAATTCTCCGATAAACTGTGGCATAGCGTGGGCACATTAAAGGCTTTTCAAAATTATAGAATAAACCGACACTTTTCTCCATATTCCCCCACTTTTCGACACCGATTTTTATCCACACGGCGAAACCTTTGCAGCACAAGGGTTTTACGGTGGGAGATGTTTTAGGTTTTTATGTTTGGAAGTGAATTTGAAAAAGGGCTTATTTTTGCACGGCTTTTGCTTAGCAACTATGATTATGATTAAAAAACTGCTGATACTTTTTAGTGTGCCGCTTGTGATAGGCGCCTGCAAGAAGGAGGAGAGTCCGGATCCGGGTAATGTAAACGGAGGCAAAGTGGTAACAAGCCCTTTTCCGGGACCTAAAGCACAGGTAATGATTGCCGAAAAATGGAAATTGACTAATAAAACGGTGGAGTACAGTAATGGGTTACCCACCGAAGATTTTAGTAATGTGCCCGCCTGCCAAAAGGATAACCTGATTTCTTTTAAGGCCACCAAAAAATACGATGTAGAAGAAACAACCAACGTATGCCCCGGTAACCAGCCGGTTACTACTTATAATTGGGCTGTTGACAATAACGAGCAAAGCATAACCCTTAATGGTACCACGTGGAATATAGTATCAGTGGATAATACCACACTGGTGTTGAGGAATATAAGCAGCTCGCAGTTTTTAACGGTTACTACCAACGAAACTTATACGGCACAGTAACCAATTATAATAGAATAGGATTTTATCCCAAATCATACGCACGGGTTTTTTAAACAGCCACGGATTTAAACCCCTTACTGTTTAAAAAACCCGTACTATTTTGATACCTTTTACAAACCGTTCTGCAAATACGCTTGTTTGTATTATTTTTGACCCCCGAATACTAAAACACGTATACAATGGCTGAAGTGATAAGAATGCCCAAAATGAGTGACACCATGACTGAAGGTGTGATTGTTGAATGGCTTAAAAAAGTGGGCGATACTGTTAAATCAGGTGATATATTGGCTGAGGTGGAAACCGACAAAGCCACTATGGAGTTGGAGAATTATGTGAAAGGTACGCTGCTGCACATAGGCATACAAAAAGGACAAGCTGTTCCTGTTGACGGTATTATTGCTATTGTAGGAGAACCCGGCGAAGATATTTCGGCCTTATTGGCCGGTGGCGCACCCGCTGCTAAAACTGAAGCTCCGAAAGAAGAGGCCAAAGCCGAAGCTCCGGCAGTGGTTACCAACAATACTGCTGCACCCGTTGCGCAACCAGTTGTTACAAGTAACGACGATAGCCGCTTAAAGGCATCACCTTTGGCACGCAAAATGGCCGAAGAGCGCGGTATCGATATACAGCGCATACACGGTAGCGGCGATAACGGCCGTATTGTGAAGCGTGATGTTGAGAATTACAAAGAAAGCGCTGCCAGCGTTCCTGCTGCAGCTGCATATACAGGGGTTGAAAGCTTTAGTGAAGAGCCGGTGAGCCAAATGCGCAAAACCATTGCGCGCCGTTTGGCTGAAAGTAAATTCACAGCTCCTCACTTTTACCTTACCATGGAAATTAACATGGATAAGGCAGTGGAAGCTCGTACCGCTATGAATAGCTACTCACCCGTGAAATTATCGTACAACGATATGGTGATTAAAGCTGCTGCCATTGCGTTGCGCCAACACCCTCAAGTAAATTCATCGTGGATGGGAGAAAAAATCCGCCACAACAGCCACATACACGTAGGTGTAGCTGTTGCGGTTGACGAAGGTTTATTGGTGCCTGTAGTTCGTTTTGCAGATAACAAAAGCCTTAGCCAAATTAGCGCAGAAGTAAAAGAGTTGGCCGATAAAGCTAAAAATAAAAAACTACAACCCGCTGAGTGGGAAGGAAATACCTTCTCTATAAGCAATTTGGGTATGTACGGTATAGAAGAGTTTACCGCCATTATTAACCCTCCCAATGCTTGTATATTGGCAGTGGGCAGCATGAAAGAGACTGTGATTGTAGAAAACGGTCAAATGCGTCCCGGTCATGTAATGAAAGTAACTTTAAGCTGCGACCATCGCGTGGTTGACGGTGTAGTAGGTTCTAAATTCTTGCAAACCTTCAAAAACTTGCTTGAAGAGCCCGTTAGGTTACTAGTATAATCTAATGATGATATTAAGAAGGCCCGAACATTTATGTTCGGGCCTTCTTGTTTTATACAACTACCGACGTTGTTTTCTTGAGCCTTTCGAAAATATTCTGAGCTTGCCGAAAGATTATGCAGTTTGCTTAAATATCGAGTAGTATTGATTTAAGCTAATGGGTTTCGTTAAATAGTCGGTTACTTCGCCATACGACTTCGCTTTCTCAATATCCACGGGATTCTTTGACGAACTAAGCATATAAATTCTCACCTTTTTAGCCAATGAGTCTTTAATCTTTGCAAACTCTTCTAAAAAGCCCCAGCCGTCAACCACCGGCATTTTAATATCTAAAAAAATCACATCGGGCAGCTTATCAGCGTTGGTAGCCATACTCTTAAAGTACTCAATGGCAGGGCCACCGTCGGGGAATACCAGTAAGTTGGTACACTCGGGTGTTTTTTGCAGCATTTTCTCAACTATAAAGGCATGCACCAAATCATCATCTATAAGGCAGGCAAAATTTACTTTTTCGGTCTCCATAAAAATTAAAATGCCAAATTACCTACTGCTTAGTGTCCTGATTTTTTGGATTGTGCACTTTTCCACAGCTCTGTAACTACAGTATGTATAGCCTACAAAGCACAAAATCAAATAATTAAAAGTTAATCGGTTATTTTAAAAACAAACCTAAATACGGCCAATGTTATACCTCGCCTTTTTTTAAAATGTAGGTATGAATTGCAAGTGGTAAGTTCCAAAAACTAACTTTCCAAAATGTTACCTTTGTACTTTCTATGCAAAAAATAGCCAACTACATTAACGGTGAATTAATTGCCCCAAAATCAGGGGCGTATATAGATAATTACGAACCTGCTACCGGCCAAGTATATAGCCTTTGTCCCGATAGCGATGATGCGGATGTGCAAGCCGCAGTTGAGGCCGCAAAAGCTGCGTTTGAAGGTTGGGCAAATATGCCTGTGAATGAACGTAGCAGTATTATGCTGCGTTTAGCACAGTTGATTGAAGACAATAATGAGCTTCTTGCCAAAGCAGAAAGCCGCGACCAAGGCAAACCCGTTTGGTTAGCACAAAAGGGCGAGATACCCCGCGCACAGCAAAATATTCATTTTTTTGCTACCGCTATTGAGCATTATGCCAGCGAAGCGCATCCCATGACTGATTTTGCGGTAAACTATACTACCCGCACCCCAATTGGAGTGGTAGGATGTATTAGTCCGTGGAACTTGCCGCTGTACCTGTTTACTTGGAAAATAGCTCCTGCACTTGCAGCGGGTAACTGTGTGGTGGCTAAACCGTCAGAAATTACTCCCATGACCGCCTATTTGTTTAGTGAGTTATGCATACAAGCAGGCTTGCCCAAAGGCGTGTTGAATATTGTGCACGGACTTGGCCCTAAAGTGGGTAATGCCATAGTGAGCCATCCTGAAATTACAGCTATATCATTTACGGGCGGAACCTCAACAGGTAAGCACATTGCCGGAGTTGCCGCACCCATGTTCAAGAAACTTTCGTTGGAGTTGGGTGGTAAAAACCCCAATATCATTTTTGATGATTGCGATTTTGATAAAGCAGTGAAAACCTCGGTGCTTTCTTCGTTCCAAAATCAAGGCGAGATATGCTTGTGCGGGTCGCGTATTTTTATCCAGCGCAGCATTTATGATAGATTTAAAGAGGCGTTTGTGGCCCAAGTGAAGCAATTGGTGGTAGATGATCCTTCTAACGATGCTACTAAAGTGGGTGCAATTGTTTCAAAACCCCATTTCGAAAAAGTGCTAAGTTATATTGAGCTTGCCAAGCAGGAGGGGGGAGTAGTGCTAACCGGAGGTCATACCGTGCAACCTGAAGGACGTTGCAATACAGGCTGGTTTATTGCGCCTACTGTAATTGAAGGGTTGAGTTATGATTGCCGTACTAACCAAGAAGAAATATTTGGCCCTGTAGTAACCTTAACCCCGTTTGATACGGAAGAAGAAGTGCTAATGTATGCCAACAGCACCACTTATGGCCTTGCTGCCACTATTTGGACTGAGAATCTGACTAAGGCCCATCGTATGGCTGCCAAAGTGAAGAGCGGCATAATATGGATTAACTGCTGGTTGCTGCGTGATTTGCGTACTCCGTTTGGCGGCATGAAGCAAAGCGGTGTTGGTCGTGAGGGCGGTTGGGAAGCTCTACGTTTCTTTACTGAAACTAAAAACGTTTGTATTAAGCTGTAAGCAGGTGTTGAACTTGCTTCAGCATCGTTCTGCCGAACTTGTTTCGGCATCTCATCACCATTCACAAGATTTCCCTATGCAATCCCGAAACAAGTTAGGGATGACGGTCGGTTTCCTCCTCCAAAGGAGTACATTGGGGTGCTGGCCTACCTCATTAACTTTTCGGGTATTAACTATTCGTTTGTCGTTCAATATCCCTCGCTGGCCGGGGTAGGAAAGTCAATATAGATAGTCATCCCGAACTTGTTTAGGGATCTCATCACCATTCACAAGATTTACTTATGCAATCTCGAATCGAGTTCGGGGAGGACGATATTACCCAAACAGCAGCTCGAAAGCTTCTTCAACTTTGCCTACGGCTTCTATTTTTATTTTGGGCTTTATCATCTCCAATCCCTTTTGATTGAATTTTGAAATGAAGATACGGTCAAAACCCAGTTTCTCAGCTTCGCTAATACGCTGTTCAATACGGGTAACCGCACGTATTTCACCGCTCAAACCCACTTCGGCTGCAAAAGCTGTTTTATGAGGAATGGCAATATCCTCGTATGAGGATAGTATCGCAGATACAATGGCCAAATCCGTCCCGGGATCCTCTATTTTTAATCCGCCTGCTATATTTATAAATACATCTTGCACTCCCAAACGGAAACCACAACGTTTTTCAAGCACGGCTAACAACATATTCAGCCTGCGCAAGTCAAACCCGTTACTGTTGCGTTGCGGGGTACCGTACACTGCCGTACTTACCAGTGCCTGCGTTTCAATCAGCAATGGCCTTGCTCCTTCCAGCGAGGCGCAAATGGCAATACCGCTTAGGTTATCGTCTTTTTGTGAGATAAGAATTTCGCTCGGGTTACTCACTTCGCGCAATCCGGCCTCTACCATTTCATAAATGCCCAACTCGGATGTGTTTCCGAAACGGTTTTTGGTGGTACGCAATAATCTATACGTATTATGGCGGTCGCCCTCAAATTGTAGCACAGTATCCACCATGTGCTCCAACACCTTTGGTCCGGCAATAGCACCGTCTTTAGTAATGTGGCCTATTAAAAAAACAGGCGTATGCGTTTCTTTGGCAAAACGCAGCAGTTCGCCCGCGCATTCTTTTATCTGACTGATACTGCCCGGTGTGCTATCCACCAACGATGAATGCAGCGTTTGTACCGAATCTATAACTACGATATCAGGCTCTACATCTTTTATAGCTGTAAAAATTTCATCCAACCCTGTTTCAGTAAATACGTAACAGTTTTCATTCGCAATGCCAATCCGGTCGGCACGGTTTTTTATCTGTACAGCACTTTCTTCGCCGCTCACGTACAAAATTTTGTAGCCTGAGTTCAGCGCCATTTGTAATAGCAGGGTACTTTTCCCTATACCGGGTTCGCCTCCCAGCAATACCAAACTGCCCGGCATAATGCCGCTACCCAATACACGATTCAATTCGGCATCAGGGGTAACAATACGGTGCCCGCTTTGCGCGGTTACCTCTTTTATAGGCACTGAAACCACCTTCTCTTTAGTGCTACCTGCCTTGTATCCCTTTTGTTGAGGTTTATCTTTATGAACTATCTCTTCAACATAGGTGTTCCATTCGCCACAGTTGGGGCACTTTCCAATCCATTTTGTGGATTGTGATCCACAATTCTGACAGAAAAATGACTTTTGTATCTTCGCCATTTACGTTTAGTCTCTAAAATAAAAACAGTTTTTACAGGGGCAAGATAAGATAGCTTATAAAAAAAACGCTGAATTAATATGCGTAATAGTATTTTATCCTATTTTTGCCCACAATCCAAAAATTTAAAGAAACACGTTTGTATGAAAAAAGTATTAGCAATGGTTTTGGCTTTGGGTTTTGTGCTATGCCAAGCCACCACTGTTTTAGCTGACTCAACAAGTCCAGCAAAAACTACTGACACAACTCAGAATGCCGACACATCAAAAAAAGCTGCTGCAACTGATGAAGCTGCCCCCAAAGAGGAAGCTAAAGCAGAAGGTATGCAAGTAATTAAAGACAAATTTATCGAAGGTGACCCAATATGGATGACTCCCGTATTGTTGTGTATGATTTTTGGTTTGGCTATTGCTATTGAAAGGGTTCTTACTCTTAGCCTTTCAAGCACCAACACTAAGAAATTTTTAGCAAACATTGAAGATGCACTGAACAACGGTGGTGTTGAGGCTGCAAAAGAAGTGTGCCGTAACACCCGTGGTCCTATTGCTTCTATATTTTACCAAGGTCTTGACCGTTCACACGAAGGTATCGACATTGTAGAAAAGTCAGTAGCTTCATACGGTTCAGTTCAAATGGGCCAAATGGAAAAAGGCCTTGTATGGCTTAACCTGTTTATCGCTCTTGCACCTATGTTGGGTTTCTTGGGTACGGTAGTAGGTATGATTATCGCGTTCGACCAAATTGCTGCAGCAGGTGATATTTCTCCAACAGTAGTAGCAGGTGGTATCAAAATCGCTCTTTTGACTACGGTTGCGGGTTTGATTGTTGCGATTATCCTTCAAATCTTTTACAACATTATCGTTTCTAAAATCGATTCTATTGTAAACGATATGGAAGATTCATCAATATCTCTTGTAGATATGTTGGTGAGGAAAGAAATTAAGTAATTAGAGGGCATTTAAACCATTTCGATATGTCTTTAAAAAGAATTTTAACCATAGCGTTTTACGCTATTACGGTACTTATATCCGTAATAGGGTTCTACATAATGCTATTCAAATCTGACTCTTTAGGTCAGCCTGCAGAAGTAATGCTGCTGGATGAAAACCTACAAAAAGGAACAGGTATTGTGCTTTGGTTATCAGTAGCACTTTCAATAGTTGCTGGTGCTATCGCATTTGTTCTATTGCCTGTTACCGGTATGATTGCTAACCCCAAAAGCCTTAAAACAAGTGCAATTGGTGTTGGTACACTTGCTGTAATATTTTTAGCAGGTTACGTTACTGCAGGTAACGAGGTAACCAGCATGTACATTAGTATGGGTATTGATACTCCCGGTAAATCTAAATTTATCGGCGGTATGATTAACGCAACCGTTATCTTATTTGTAATAAGCATATTGGTATACGTATACAATACCGTAACCAGTTTCATAAAACAATTATAATATGGCCCGCAAGCAACGCCCGATACCCGAAATTAATGCAGGCTCGATGGCTGATATAGCTTTCTTGCTGCTTATCTTCTTCCTGGTAACAACTACCATGGATACCGATATGGGTTTGCGCGCTGTTCTACCCCCCATGCCTGATCCTGCTGCTAAACCACCTGAGTTTAACAAAAGGAATGTGTTTGAAATTCGTATCAACTCAAACAACCAATTGCTGGTTGAAGGTGAATACATTCAGATACGTGAACTAAAGGCTAAGACCATTAAGTTTATTACTAACTACGGTAAAGACCCAAACTTGTCTGATAAACCGACAAAAGCAGTTATTTCGTTGAAAAACGACCGTGGTACTGAATACGATATATACGTACAAGTACAGGATAAACTTAGGAAGGCCTATAGGGAAGTGAGGGACAAGGCCGCACAACAAAAATACGGTAAGAATTTTGACCAGCTTTCTGATGCTGAAAAGGAAATTATTAAAGATGAATTTCCTCAGAAGATATCAGAGGCTGAACCCGAAGATATAGGAGGAACTAAATAATGGCAAAGTTTAAGAAAAAGAAGTCAACAGGTGCTGCACCTATTTCAACTGCTTCGTTGCCTGATATCGTGTTCATGTTGCTTTTCTTCTTCATGGTAACTACCACTTTGCGTGAGGTTACTTTGAAAGTAAAAAACAACACTCCAATGGCCGAAGAGGTTGAAAAACTTGAACGTAAATCAGCTACCAGCTTTATTTACGTTGGCCCCCCTGCCGATGACCGTTTAGGTACTGCATCACGTATCCAGCTAAACGACCAATTGGCATACCCTAGTCAAATCCCTCAGTTTCTAGAAACTGAAAAGGCACAGATACATCCAGTTGACTTGCCCAAGTTCTCAGTTTCATTGAAATCTGATAAACAGGCTAAAATGGGTACTGTTGTGGATGTGAAGCAAGAATTGCGTAAATCGTCGGTGTTTAAGATTTATTACTCAGCGAAGAAACGCAATACCGGCCCCGGTCTGTAACAAACGATTTTTTGGAATACTTTAATCCATCACTGTAAGGTGATGGATTTTTTATTTATAGACACCCATGAAAGCAGTTATACAACGCGTTTTACAAGCCAGCGTAACCATAGGCGGTGCTGAATATTCAGCCATTGGTCCCGGTTTAATGGTGCTATTGGGTATTGAGGAAGCGGATAGTTCTGAAGATATTGAGTGGCTCACTGCTAAGATGGTAAACCTTCGTATTTTTAACGATACTGACGGGGTAATGAACCTGAGCCTTTTGGATACCAAGGGTGATATGTTGCTGGTAAGTCAGTTTACTTTGCACGCCAGTACAAAAAAAGGAAACCGTCCGTCGTATATTATGGCGGCAAAGCCCGATATAGCTATACCTTTGTACGAGCAAACCATTAAACAGGTTGAAACCTTATTGAACAAGCCTATAAAAACAGGCAAGTTTGGTGCTGACATGAAAGTGGGATTGATAAACGACGGACCTGTGACGATATTGATTGATACTAAAAACAGAGTATAATATAACAGTTTGAGACATGGCTCAAAAAATACGACCAAAAATAGGCTGGAAAGAAAAAGTTGACTTTGTTGACTTTGGCCTTGAGGACGTGGATGCCAAAATTGATACCGGTGCATCTACATCGGTGTTGCATTGCAGCAGCATCGCCTTGGTGAAACGCTATCGTAAACAATATGTTAAATTTATTCCGTTAGATGCATCAATGCCCGCTTTTAACGGTAAAGAGTTTATTTTGCCGTTTCATAAAGAGAAGAGAATAAAAAACTCTTTCGGGCATGGTGAGAACCGCTATATAGTGCTTACTACCGTAAGAATGTTCGGCAAGTTATACGACATGGAAATCTCGCTGAGAGACCGCTCTAACCTTGAGTACCCTGTACTGCTGGGCAGGAGGTTTTTACGGGGAAAATTTGTGGTAGATGTGGCCAAGGCCAACCTATCACACAAAAAGAAGATAAAGAAACTAAAGAACGCATTGCATACTGAAAAGCGTGCCCAATAATTAACCGGGTAAGTTTTATGAAAATCGCTATTTTATCCAGAAACACAAAGTTGTATTCAACCGCAAGGCTGGTTGAGGCTGCCCAACAAAGGGGGCATGAGGTTGAAGTATATAACCACCTTGATTGTTACGTAGGGCTTAAAAAAGGGGCTCCTACCATACACCATAACGGTAAAGACATTACCGGAGTGGATGCCGTAATACCGCGCATCGGCTCATCGGTAACGTTTTACGGAACGGCCATTGTGCGCCAGTTTGAAATGATGAACGTGTTTTGTGCCAACGGAAGTATGGCCATTACCCGCTCGCGTGATAAACTGCGCAGTATGCAATTACTTGCCCGCGAAGGCTTGGGAATGCCACATACGGCATTTGCCCACAATGCGGACAATATGAACGACCTTCTTAAAATGCTGGGCGGAGTTCCTGTGGTGATAAAACTACTAGAGGGAACCCAAGGCATAGGCGTGATGCTTGCCGAAACTAAAAAGACGGCTAAATCGATTTTAGAGGCTTTTCAGGGCATTGATAAGAACGTACTGCTCCAAGAGTATATAAAAGAGGCTAAAGGGGCTGATTTGCGCGTTATTGTGGTGGGTAATGAGGTAGTATGTGCCATGAAAAGACAAGCTGCCGAAGGGGAGTTTCGTTCTAACCTGCACAGGGGAGGAAGTGCCGCACCGATAAAACTGACAAAAGCTGAGAAAGAAACTGCATTAAAAGCTGCCAAAGCAATGGGCTTGCACATAGCCGGTGTGGATATGCTGCAAAGCGACAGGGGGCCTTTGGTACTTGAAGTGAACTCATCGCCCGGTTTGGAAGGCATTGAACAAGCCACCAAAAAGGACATTGCAGGAAAGATGATTGAGTTTATCGAGCAGAATGTGAACAAGAAAAGACCCGGTCGTAAGGATAAAGTGAGTGCCTAAAGGCTCTTACAACATTACCAAGCCGTCAATCTCAGCACCGCGTTTATAAATGGCAATCACGTCTTCAGGGGTTGCCATTTCTATATCTACCGTTAAGCTTTGGTATTTATTTGCACTTGATTGCAGGTAATGCACCTTAGCATCACTCCCAAACCAGTTTTCTATTTTAGCCCCTAATTGGTGGTCGGTTTTAAAGATAAATTTAAACCTGTACACCGAAGGCCACTGTGAGTATTGGTATAACCTGTCGAGCAGGGATTTGTAAGCATCTACTTCTTCAGCCATAAACTGCAATTTTACAACAAAAGCCGTGCTAATTGAAATATTGGCATAAAATAAGGCTATGTGCAGCGGCTGAATACAATTAAAAAAGCACGTTTTAAGTTATATTTGAATATGGAAATCAAGATTGAACTTGATGAAACAACCGAAAACGGAAAGAAACTTTTACAGGCTTTAGAAGAGCTGGGAGTGAAGTATTCAACCACTGCGTTAAGTGCCAAAAATGTGGCATTGGGAATAGACAGGAAAGCAACAGGTAAGGAGCTGGAAGAATATCTCAATCATTGCATGAATAGTGAGCTTAGTGATATTGATGATTTGATTAATGAAAATTAAGCTTTCAAAAGAAGCGTAACTTGTTATTTCAGAACTATCGACGTTCGTTGACTCAAAAAATACTGCTGGCGCGGGTAAGCGTTTCAAGAAAAATTTCTTGCTCAAAATAAAAAACACCTTAACTACCTTTTCAGATCATAATGATTGCAAATACCCTGTTTTTAAAGCAAGAGGGCTGCGCTGCTTTTTTATTGATAAATGGGTGATTGCCTACAAAAAAGAGGACGATGTAATTGTAGTATATATTATTGTTCTTGGCTCTCTTTTGCCGTATTAGAAAAAGTCTTATCAATCTTTTCCAAGGCCACTAAAATGGCACAAAAGCCCCACAAGGGCACGGCAATTTTGTCGTAATCAATGTAACTGTTCAGTACGCCGTGTACGTAGTAAGTAATCAGTCCTAACACTACTGCAAGAGCTATGGTGCGTGTCTTTTCGTTAATGCTGTTATAAAACAGCCGCATCCCCTTATAAACGCTTAATAAAAAGAAACCCAGCCATGTTAGCATACCAAAAAGGCCGCCTTCAGCCAAAGGCCCTAAGTATTCGCTATGGGCATGACCCACATCGCCAAAGTTGGTACTGATAACCGTTAAATCTTTACTACGCTGAAAAGGAGCATACTGAAATGCGTACGTACCCGGGCCCCAACCTAATACAGGGCGCTCCTCAAACATTCGGATGGCACAGTTCCAGCGGTTAATACGCTCAAGGTTGCTGGGGTCGTTCTTAATGTTTGAAACCGATTGCAAGTGTTCGCCTAAATCGCTTTTACGCGATGAGCCTTGCTCATTCTCGCTCAACTTTAGCATGATGTCTTTCTGAAAAACAAAAATGCCCAGCAACACCACAAATATTGAAGTGAATATAAAACGTATGGGTACTTTGATGTAAAACACAGCCATAGCAGCCAATGCGCCCATTAAACTAATCCAAGTGGCGCGGGTGTATGAGTAGGTGATGGCAAGTAAAAACAACATTGCCGCCAATGCAACAAACCCACGGGTAAGGGTACTGTAGCCCATTTGCTTACTGCGTATAAAAAACACAATCAGCATGGGGGTAGCTATTGCCACCGTAGCACTGTAAACACCGTGTACCCAAAAGAAGGGCTGTATCATGTAGGGGAAAACATCCCTGATAAACCCGTGTTGGTAATGGCGTACCATTACGTACACAACTACTCCGGCCAACGGAATGGTGAACCACCACAAAAACTTCTCGATACGGCTGTAGTTGGTAAACAGCAAATAGGCCATGAAGTAGAACACCACGATGTACCAAATCCGTGAAACGGTGTATTTAAACGAAACCAGCGGTATACTGCTGGTGGCCGAGGTAAACAACAACCAGCCTACGTTTATAAGTATGGCAATGGTGAGCGGATTGCGCATTAGCTCGCGGGTATTGTTGCCCCCCTCATTGTTAAGCAATTTTAGCCCGCCGATAATCATTAACAGAATAATGATGGGCTCTGTGGGGAGTATCAACCCGAAGTTGCCCATTAAATGCCATACAGGTATTGAAAAGGGAACTAAACCGGTAACAAGGTAGATAAGCTTATCCTGTGCAAACAGGGCAAGTAATACGATAATAAACGCTATAGGGAAAAGTGGGACAAAATAGAAGTCAAACAGCACAGCAATAACATTAGCAGCTATAAATAAGCCGCCAATAGCATAAAAGCTGATTATCTGCCCCCGTGTAAGCATATATAAACGCAATTAAGCGTTGTTACCTTCTTTTAGTTGGGCGCGGAAGAAAGAAAGACGCTCCATCAGTATCATCATCAAAACTGATAAGATGAACACACCGAATGTTGAAAGCAGGACAATAATGCTGCGACGGGGATACGCTTTTTGCTCGGCGGCAAAAGCAGGGCTAATCTCAAACTTGTGGGGAATGTACTCTTCCATATCGGCCTTAGCCTTGCGATACTTTTCTTTCAAGTGGTTCATTTGTTCCACTTGTTGGCTAAGTGATTCAGTAAGACGTATCAACGTACCCACATCGGCGCCGCTTTTAGCCATTTTTTGCTGGCGTTCCATTGCCTGTCCGGTACCTTCATTTTTTCCTCCTGAAAGCATTGCGGGTGAAATGCCCTTGCCGCTTGATATTTCGTTCACTTGCTGTTGCAAGCTCTCTACTTCTTTTATCTTGGCATTATACTCGTTCTCAATAATCTGATATGCCTTGCTGGCTACCTGCCTCTGAATTTCGGTACGTACAGTATCATATATCTGTGAAATTCCGTTGGCAATGCTCGCTGCCATTTTAGGGTCGGCATCCAGCACACTAATCTCTATTGAAAGAAATTCAGTACGGCGGAATTTTATGTTTGATTTTATTTTGTTGGCAAGCTTGGTGTAAGGCATTGAGCCGTTAGGGTCGATATTATAATGCTTCATCAACTGAAAGCGTTCAACCACGCGGCCCATCAATTGAGAAGAACCCAAAATTTGCAAAGCCTGCTCGGCGTTTTCCTCTTCACCAAATTCAGAAGCATCCACATCACGTGCCGTTGCATCTTCCAAAATACCCCCTGAAACTGAGTTGTTTTTTGCGGGATAGAAAATCACATTCGACTCGTACTTTGGGGTGATAAATGCAGGGCCTGAAAATATAATGGAAGCCACAGCTGCTACCACTGTAAGGATGATTATCGGCATTTTGCGACGGATAATCAGACGGATAATCTCGATGGTATTAAACTGGTAATTGGTCTTTTGGTCAGACATCAGATAAAGAGTATTTATGGCAAAAATAAAAATTACGGCGATATAATAAGGCTTCTGCCTAAGTGGTTTTGAACGATGTAAGTAATTCTTTGATTTTTATTAGTCCGGTACTTACTGCTAATAAAACCATGCAGCTTAGTGCAGCAAGCACTTCAAGTTTCCAATCCCACTGTATAAATGTAAAGGCATAAAAAACGGCTGCGGCTGAAACGGGAAAAAAAATAGTTGAAAGGGCAAATTTTGGCGGCACGGTGAACTTAAAAAACCGTTGGCAATACAAAACGGTAAGTAGTATCACCAATGATTGTGTGGCAATTGTGGCAATACAGGCCCCCATTGCTTTGTATTGGGGTATCAGAACAAGGTTTAGCAAAAAATTGGCAAACAAGCCAAGTACCGAGATGATGTTTAGCTGTCGCAAGCTGCCGTTGGCAGTTAGCAGAGTACCAAAAATATACCCCATGCTGATGGGTACAAAAGCACTGAGCACCCATGCAAAAATGTAGGCATTGTAAGGGGTGTATAAATTGGGGTAGATAAGGTTGTACAAGTCCTCCTTATAAAACCAAGCCAGCAGGGGCACTCCCACGGCAGGCAACATCATGATGGCGAAACTTTGTTTTACCAGTTGGCCTACAGGCAATCCCCGGTGTATCAAACGGCCAAACATGGGCAGCAACATATTGGCCATTAATACGGCAAACATTATCAACGAATCAAGCAGGCGAAACCCTGATGCATAAATACCGGCCTCGGTGGCACCGTCGGGCAGCAAGCGCTCAATCATCACTGCATCCAAGCGGGTGTAAAAACTCATCAAGGTTACCAATATGGCGTATGGATACGATTTTTTTACAATATCCTTTACGGTAGCCCATTCCACCCTAAACTCTGCCTTTTTGATAAAACGGTACAACACTACAAAAGAGATACCCACTCCGCATACTAAACCAAGTACCTGTACCCACGCAAAAGTGTAAATGGTGAAAGGGGTGTTGAACGGATTAAGCCAAAGTAAAAGACCACACAAAACAATCATTACCAGCTTATCACTTACTGAAAGAAAACTTTCGGTTTTGAAGAGGTGCAAAGCAGATACATTTGAACGCAGGTAGTTATAAAAAGTTATCAGCCCTTGGTTGATACCAATGATTATCAGCAACCCTAATTGCTGGCTGTTGTAGCCCACTACAAACGAAAAAACCACCAGTACCAACAAATACAAGGCAAACAAACCGGTTTTGGCGGCAAGGATATTAGCCAAATAAAACGATAGCTTTTCGGGCTCCCCCGCTATTACACGGTTGTTGTAGTTAATAATACCTACATCGCTTACAATGGCAAAAATGTAAGCAAAGTTAAAAAGGGCAAAATAGTCGCCATACACCTCGCTGCCCAGCATATTCTGCACCGCCA
>CALRQL020000023.1:0-38146 GCA_943370295.1 Agrobacterium sp. 719_389
ACTGTTAAACAATTATTCCTAAGCTACAAAGTCGCGAAGACGCAAAACGGATATGAATTTAGGGAACTTTGTGTCTTTGCGACTTCGTGGCAAAAAACAAAAAAGATGCTTCTTGTGCTACACACTCTCAATAGCGACAGGTTTAATACCTGTCGTACTCTAGCGGCATTTCGTTTCCCCGACGGGCAATAAAGCCCGCCTCTATTAATAGAGCTCGTCCCGAATGGTTTTAAACCATTCGGAGGGCTGGGGGCAAAAGCCCTGAATTTTATATTCAGGGCTACTGTTAAACAATTATTTCTAAGCTACAAAGTCGCGAAGACGCAAAACGGAGATGAATTAGGGAACTTTGTGTCTTTGCGTCTTCGTGGCAAAAAACAAAAAAGACCCTTCTTGCGCTGCACGCTCTCAATAGCGACAGGTTTCATACCTGTCGAACTCCGATGAATATCCCGACGGGCGTAAAGCCCGCCTCTATTAATAGAGCTCGTCCGAATGGTTTTAAACCATTCGGAGGGCTGGGGGCAAAAGCCCTGAATTTTATATTCAGGTCTACTGTTAAACAATTATTCCTAAGCTACAAAGTCGCGAAGACGCAAAACGGAGATGAATTAGGGAACTTTGTGTCTTTGCGTCTTCGTGGCAAAAAACAAAAAAGACTCTTCTTGCGCTGTACGCTATCAATAGCGACAGGTTTTATACCTGTCGAACTCCGATGAACATCCCGACGGGCATAAAGCCCGCCTCTATTAATAGAGCTCGTCCCGAATGGTTTTAAACCATTCGGACGTTATTATTTAATAAGCCTGAATTTTACACTCGAGCAAAGGTTAAAATTTCAAAACCTGCGGCGGGTGCGTTATCTTTGCACCTCTTTTTAAAAGATTATGGACAGACGAGTTAGAGTACGTTTTGCACCCAGTCCTACAGGCCCTTTGCATATTGGCGGGGTTAGGACGGCTTTGTACAATTACCTTTTTGCCAAAAAATACAACGGCGATTTTTTGTTGCGTATTGAAGATACCGACCAAAACCGCTTTGTACCCGGTGCTGAAGAGTATATTGTAGAAGCCTTGGAATGGGTAGGTTTGAAATTTGATGAAGCTCCCCATGTGGGCGGCGAGTATGGCCCTTACCGACAAAGTGAGCGCAAGCCTATGTACCGACAGTATGCCGAGCAGCTGCTTGAAAGCGGTCACGCATACTATGCTTTTGATACCGAAGAAGACCTTGAAGACGTGCGTAAAAAGGCTGAGCAGGCGAAAATTTCGTGGAAATACGACCCTGTGACCCGCCAAAGCATGAAAAACTCGCTGACGCTTAGTCATGATGAGGTGAAACACCGCTTAGAAAGCGGCGACCCTTATGTAGTGCGCATAAAACTGCCCCGTAAAGATGAGGTGCGTTTTCACGATGAGATACGTGGTTGGGTAGTGGTAAACACGTCTCAAATGGATGATAAGGTGTTGTTTAAAAGCGATGGTATGCCTACGTACCACCTTGCCAACATTGTGGATGATTATTTAATGAAGATTACCCACGTAATACGCGGCGAAGAGTGGTTGCCCAGCGCACCCTTGCACGTATTGCTATACCGTTACTTGGGATGGGAAGAAGTGATGCCTAAGTTTGCCCACTTGCCCTTGTTGCTAAAACCCGAAGGCAATGGTAAACTAAGCAAGCGTGATGGCGACCGTTTAGGCTTCCCAGTATTTCCGTTGGAGTGGAAAGACCCCAAAACAGGTGAAATATCAAGCGGTTACCGCGAGACAGGCTATTTTAAAGAAGCCGTTATAAATATGCTGGCCCTATTGGGTTGGCACCCCAGCGACAACCGCGAGTTGTTTACCATGGATGAATTGGTTGAGGCGTTTAGTATCGAAAAGGTAAGCAAATCAGGGGCGAAGTTTGACGTGGAGAAAGCCAAATGGTTTAACCACCACTACCTGATGGCAAAAAGTAACGACGAACTTGCCGAAGCCCTGCAACCTACGTTGGATGCTGCTGCGGTTACCATGCCCAAAGAACGTGTGGCAATGGTGTGCGGCATGATGAAAGAAAAGGTACAGTTTATCCCTGAGTTGTACACTGCCGGTAAGTACTTTTTTGCTGACCCTGAAAGTTACGACGAAGGAGTGGTAAGTAAGAAATGGAAAGATTTTACAGGCCCTGTGTTGAACGACTTGAAAAACGACCTAGCTGCATTAACTGATTTTACCGCTGAAGCCATTGAGAAAACCTTCCACGATGTGGTGGAGAATAAGCACGGCAAAAAACCGGGCGAAATGATGCAAACCTTCCGCCTGAGCATATCAGGAGTGGCTGGTGGCCCCCCGATTTTTGAAATGGCTGCTTTTTTAGGTAAAGAAACACTGGTTCGCCGTATAACACATTGTTTAAACAATGTGCAGGCGAGGGTCAACTAAACAACGGGTCACCGTTACTTAATACCTTTTTATAATCCCCGATAACGGCTTGCTGTTATCGGGGATTTTGTCTGTAATAAAAGCATTAGGACATATCTTTCTAGATAGAAGAATGTTAAAATAAAGTGTTTATCAAAAAAGTATGCGTTCATCTTTATTTGTAAATGGGAAAGTAAGGATATCTCTATTTAAACTCTTTTTTAAGAAGAATGTATACTCTATTAACAACCATTAATAGAGTTAAGGTAAATAAGATAAGCAAAAAATTTGTAATACTTGATATAAAGGTTTTTAAGCTATACCCACAAAGAGATATACTCTCAATAGAGCTATACGAGGCCAGTAAAATGACAATAAATATTGATAAAATAATGCAAAAAGAAATGTTTACATGAATCTCTTTGACATACGTTTGTTTTAACTCTGCATTGTTATTTTTATTTTGACTTTCTGCTATTGCATCTGTTTTTATTTTCTCAATTTGGCTATAAATTATAGCAAGTAGGTTAAAAAGAAAGCCACCAAATATTGAAACGCTTGCGATGAGGTTACTAATTTCATTTTTTAGGTTAATTTCATTTTTTACCATAAAGAAACTGCAAACGGCAGGTAAGATTATAAATAACGTAAAATTAGCAAGGCTAGGATATTTATTACTTGTTCCAAATGTTCTTAAAGTATAAAAATGCTCTTTGACTATGTTTATAATATTGATTTTTGTAAACATTATTTGACATCTATATTAGTAATATCATTTATAAGTTCTTTGGCCTGTTTAACCAAAGACTCAGAGGTTGGAATTCCTTCATTATCATAAGCTAAATCAGTTGTTACGTCAACATCTGGTTGAACCTTACTTCGTTTTTGAATATAAAACGTCTTCTTCTTTCCGTTTAATTCAAGTTCAAACTCAATTTCATCAAAATTGTCGCTTACACCTGGTATTTCAATTCTTTCCCTGTTTGGCGAAGAATATAGTTTATGGATAAAGTGCTTAAATTTTGAAGGAAGCCCTGAGGCGGATAACATTGAAGTTTTGAAAGTACCTTTTACTGTTTCAAGTTCTTCATTGTTTTTGTAATATATTTCAATGTCAGCTGGTATCCTTTTTCGGATAAACTCTACTTTCTTTAAAACCCCAGTATCCATCATTTTATTATATACTTTGCCATGTAAGACATTGTTCACCTCAATTTTATATTTTGTGAATCCTTTTCCCTTGATAAACTTATTTAGTGTCTTTGCAACAACGGTTTTTACTCCAAATTTAGATTTTCTCTGTAATACCAATGACCCTGTTTTCTTTCCTGATGGTAAGACAAAATAAAAGAAAACATTTCTAAAGGCTCCGTGTTTGGTTCTATCAACGTTAAATACTGACTTTTGAGTACTAAGATCCTTAATCTTATAATTTTCACCACTAACACCTGATGAAAAATAACCATATATGCTTCGTTCAACCGGATCGGCAATAGGCATTGCTTCTAAAGTTAGGTGAAGTTTGCCTTCAGAATCATCCTCTGAGGAGTATTCATTTACATTTTTAAGAATAACATCCAAGTATTCAAGAACAATTTGATAAAAATCATTACTTCCATTAAAAGATCCAAGTAACTGTTCATTGTTAAGCGAGTCTTTTATACGGATAGTATAAGTTGATAGAAGTATTCTTTCCATAATTATTACCAAAAATAATTTTTTTAACTCAATAACAAAAGATACTCCTAGTACACCGATAATAAATAATCATACTATTAGTGATACTTATTGGGGTCTTAATTATTGATATGATAAAAATACCTGTTGCTTAACAAACCTTTGAATAATACTACACCTACCTCTTACGACGTTTTTAGTATATTAGTAAACGAAGAAAGGAATTGTACCATGACAACATTAGGATTGAATTGGTTTACTGAAGGACGGGTTGACTTTGAGTATAAGAAATATCTGCTACTGGCCTATCTGCAACACGTCCATAAAAATTTTGAAGAGAACCGCTTATACCCCCAACTGGCCGAGTTGGTGAGTCATTACCGCAACCTGAGCACATTTATTGAAACTAAAAAAAGCTTATCCGAGGGTTTTCCTAAAGAGATTAGTGAGGTGGATTTTAAAAAATTGAAACTGGTGTACGAAACCACCATTAAAGATGATGATTTAATGGGCGAGATTGAACGCATTATTGAATACTCGTTGCCGCGATTTAAAATGGGGCTTGAAGACGGACGGCACCGTTATGATGCCATTGAAGAGAAGCTAAATGTATCGCCCGTAGGCATTTTGCCTTTGTATAAAAACGAAGGGTATTTGCTGCTAAAAAATGGCAGAGCAACTGATACACAAGTATATCAATACCGCATTACGGTGTTTGAAAGTGCCGAAGAACGTTTTAGAGGCATTCATACCGAATTTGTAGGTACTTATCCCCACTCGCTGGTATATACCTATGAAAATATTAAGAAAGAGTTGGTAAAAGAATACAAACAGCTGCCTAATCCGGCTACCTATCTGGCCGAAAGCGATGTACAGTACCCCATACAAGAAACTTTGCTGCCCATAGCAGGCAGGTACTTGGTACGGTTAATTAACTAAATTAGTCGTTAGAGTCAGCAGGCTGGGCTTGTTGAGCGGGTTGTGCAGGCTGAGAAGGAGTTGTTGGAGTAGCACCTTGAGTGTTTTCCAACTGGTCAGCATTGATTGCTTTTTTTGCACCTTCTTCAGTAGTTCCTGCAAAAAAGTTGCTGGCCAATGCAAGAACAATGATAGCAATAGCTAAACCCCAAGTAGATTTTTCTATAAAATCAGTAGTACGTTTTACACCAAAAGCAAGGTTAGATGATGAAAACTGTGAGGCCAAACCGCCGCCTTTTGGTTTTTGAACCAATACTACCAATATAAGCAGCAACGCTGCAATGATTATCAATATAGTTAAGAAAGTGTACATATCTCTGCTCTTAAATACTCTTTTTTAAAGGATGGCAAAGATGTATTTTTTTTATCTCAATAGCAAGTGCAAGGCGTTTTTCAATTGTATGGTTTTTGTAATTAAAAAGACCCCAGCTTCTATTTTATTCACAAGTCCCGCCATTGTTGCACAAAATACCATACGGTTAAAATTTATGTAAGAAACGGCAACATTTAAATGTACGGGTGCATTATAGTTTAAACTTTGTTAACAAAGCCTTAGTTGATTATTACGATATTTGCACCCGGATGTTGAAATCGTTTTTTGTTCTAATATGTTCATTAGTTGCCCTTTGTGTAAATGGGCAAGTAATACCCTTTCATCAACTTTCAACCGATGTAGGGAATATTGGTTTGGCCATTAGCAATGTGGGCACTATTGGTCGCCCCGGTGTTGTTACCAACCCCTTAGGTATGCCCAGCATGGAGTACCCGTTAAAGTCGGGTATTAACCACTTGTTTGAAGGAGGCCTTTGGATTGGTGCCAAAGTAAACGGGGAAATTCGTGTATCAACCGTAGGGGATGATGCAAGCTCAGGCTACCGTGCCGGCCTTGATGGTTTTGAGTTCACAGCTACCGGCCCGTTAAACATACGTTCAACCCTTGCCAACAGTGAGTATTTTAGCTCTTCGGCAGTATCGCACCAAGATTTCATTGCCACTTTTACCGATAGTAACGTGGTAATACCCGGCACCGTTACTCCTATACAACAACACCAGTTTCCGTTGCGTGCTTCGGTTAATATGAAAACGTATGCGTGGAACTACAGCTTTGCCGATTATTTTGTAATTGTCGATTACGAAATCACCAACAAAAGCAATGATGTATGGGATAGCGTTTGGTTAGGTCAATGGAATGATTTGGTGGTGCGTAATCTAAATGTTACGCAAGACGGCGGTAGTGCCTTTTATAACAAAGGCGGCGGCGGTTTTGTGGATAGCTTTGGTACTATATACGTGTACCAGGTATATGGTGATGATGTGGATTTTACACGCTCATACGGTGCTTGCGGTATATTAGGAGCAGAGTGGCGCAACAAGTTTATACACCCTGCAAATAAAGATAGTTTATTGGCGGCAGGGCTTCCCGCTCCAAGCATTAACCCCAACTTCTGGATTTTCGGGTTTTCATCATTAAATGATTTTGTACCTCCGGCGGATGATGTTGCCAAATATGACCGTTTGCGCAAAGGTATTAACCTGCAAGACCCTGCTGTGGCCAACCAGCTAAAGGTGGGAACCAACCTTATACAATTAGTATCCATAGGCCCTTTGGCTAATGTGCAACCCGGTGAGAGTTTTAAGGTAACTATGGCGTACACGGCAGCTAAACAAAAAGGCGGCCCGCAAGATAGCCCCGAAGCCCGCGAAGAGTTGATACGTAACCTTAATTGGGTGCAACGTACCTACAGGGGTGAGGATGTGGACGGTAAAGGAGTTTACAAGCCTGAGTTGGATTTGAACAACAATGGCAGGCTTGACCGTTATGTATTGCCTGAACCTCCCCGCACACCAAAGGTTAAAATAGTGCCCGCACCCAACAAAGTAGATATTTACTGGGATGCAGCGGCGGTAAGTTCTATCGACCCAATATCTAAGAAAAAAGATTTCGAAGGCTACCGCATCTACCGTAGCAACCCCGGCGATGATAAAGGCGGTAACCTGATAGGTTCTTCAAACTTGGTAGCTCAATGGGATTCTGCCGGTAATAAAATTGGTTTTAACAATGGGTTTGAGTCGATTAAACTGGCACAGCCCAAGTACTTTGACGGTGATACCACTCCGTATTTATTCCACTATGAAATGAACGGATTGCTGAATGGTTGGCAATACATGTTTATTGTAACCTCGTTTGACGAGGGTGACGATGAATTGGGCTTAGAACCTTTAGAATCTTCGTTTACTGAAAATGATTTCAGAGTGTTTGCGGGGGCAAACGTCAATAATTTTGATACCAAAAACCCTTCAACCAAAGTAGGAGTGTACCCTAACCCTTACAATACTACTGCGGCTTGGGACGGAACCACTACACGTACCAAAAAAATATACTTTTATAACATTCCTGAGCTGTGTACGATTACCATCTACAACATAGCAGGCGATGTTATCACCACTTTGTACCACAATGCCGAAACCTACCAAGGCGAGGATATCCGCTGGTACGAGAACTTTAGTGATGTAGGCAGCAATGTATTCTCAGGCGGCGAACACGCATGGGATTTACTATCAACCACTAAAAGTTCCATTACATCAGGCACTTACCTATTTACCGTTAAAGACTCAAAAAGCGGCAACATACAGGTAGGTAAGTTTGTGATATTAAAATAGAAACACTTTTTAATTACAATATGAAAAAATCAGTATTCACCCTATTGTTGCTAATTTGTGCCGTGCTGGTAAAAGCACAGTACCCATTGGTAGCCATTGACACTACGCAGTACATTAATCCTTCGCGTTTGGCGCAGGTTAAATACAATACTGCCGGACAAGACAGCACATGGCCCGATTATTTAAGGCCTGTACTAAGCAACGCCCGTTATGGCGATACAGTAGTGGTAGAAGGTATAGTTACTTTCGACCCTGCTTCATACGGTTTGTCTTCAAACCGCCGTTCGGCATTTATTCAAGAAGCCAGCAACCGCTCATGGTGTGGTGTTGAAGTAATGTTTGATACAGCTGCTCTTAGCCCGCGCCCCACAAAATCAGCATTAGAGGCTGCCAGCCAGTTTGAACAAAACTTGAAAAAAGGCCGTAAAGTTAGGGTAACTGCCCGCATCGGATATTTCCAAGGTCATACCCAATTGTACGTATTGCCTATTCCTACTCAGGTAATCAGCTTGGGTAACACCATCACTCCTCAAACCATTACCATTGCCGACCTTATGGTGAACAATTCAGGTACTATGGAACCACAGTTTGCTACCGGCGAACAATGGGAAGGTGTGTACGTAGAAATTAAAAACGTAACCATTGATAACGTAACTGCCAGCGGACAACGTTGGTTTTGGGGCGTGAAAGATGCTAACGGAAACGTATTGAGCATGCGCGACTATTCAGGCTACTATCGTAATGATAACTTGGATAACGACCCTAATACCCCTGTAAACTTTACCCCTCCTGCATTAGGAGCCAAACTCAGCCACATTCGCGGTGTAGTTACCGAAAGCGGAAACGCAGGCAGCAAGCAATACTATTTAGCTCCCTTATATCCTGATGATATTGCATTACCATTATCAGAACCTCCAAGCGTATCAAAAATTAAGCGCAACCCAACCATTGTGCTACCTACATCAACCCCTACTATTTCTGCTACTATTACAGATGATACAGCAGTAGCATCAGCAGTGTTGTACTACGCAGTAGGCTATAACAATACTACGTTTACATCAGTAAACATGACTGCCAGCGGTAGCACCTACAGCGCGCAAATACCTGCACAAGCGGCAGGCACAATAGTAAAATATTACATTAAAGCTACTGATAACAGCGGAAATTATATTTTCTCGCCTGATAGCCTTGCTCTAAACTCAGCCTACAAAGTGTTGAACGGTGTAAACAGCATCAGCGACATACAACAAACCCCATACAGCAACGGCGGTAGCATGTTTGTTACTGATACTTTGTTCAATATCAGCGTACCCGGCGTAGTGGTTTCAACCAATGCCGCCAATGATTTGGGCTTATTCACCATACAAGCAGGCAATGCACCTTGGTCGGCAATATTTGTTCGTCCTACCTTGGGCGACGGTGTTACCGATTGGAAACGCGGCGATTCAGTAATTATCACCCAAGCTCTTGTAACCGAGAGGTTTAATTTGGGTAGCGACCCCTTTGGTAACGTTTCAAACTCATTTGGTGTTACCTTCCTTGAGGGTGTTAAATTCACCGTAGCAGGCCGTTGCAAACAAATGCCTAAAGTTGATTATTTGCTAATCGATTCATTAATCTCTCCCACCTTTAGCAAAGAGCCTTACGAGGCAATGCAAATACGTTTTACCAATGCTTACGTAATCAACGAAAACCCTGATGCACCCAGCAACTTTGGTGAATTTAGCGTACACACCAACCAAAACGCAACCGTAGGTTTCCGTGGCGAAAACTACTCAAACGATTTGGGCTTTACCTTTAATACCGATTCATTAAACAACGGCGAGTTGTTACCTGTATTCCAAGGCACTTTGTCGTATGCACATGGTAATTGGAAGGTTTACCCCCGCAACCGTACCGATGTTGGTAAACGCGGCGATTTGATTGCCCCCTATATTGTGAAAATAGGTGCAGATACTGTGTACCACCCAAAAGGCCAAAAATACACTGATTTAGGCGCTACTGCCTGCGATGATATGGATGGCAACATTAGTGCAAACGTAAACATCAATACTTCAACCGTTGATACAACTAACGAAGGTACTTACATTGTAACCTTTACCGTAGCAGATGCTGCCGGAAACAATGCTGCCCCTGTTACCCGTGTGGTAATAGTACAAAAAGGCCAAAGCATTGCAGATTTAGGCAAAACCATCAACATGGGCTTGTACCCCGTGCCTGTAGCAAATACCCTAAACCTTGCCATCGGCAGCAATTATGATGATGTAGCCACCGTGAACATTCTTGATATAACAGGCAAAACCGTAGCTACACACACCATTAGCTTCTCGGCAGGAAATAATACTATTTATCTGCCTGCAGATGCCTTATCGTCAGGTATCTACTTCTGCCAGTTTAGCAGTAAATATTTTAACAGCGTACAAAAATTTGTGGTAGCCAAGTAAGTTTTAAAGCACTATAAATTCGCTTTTTATCTATTAAAAAGCCGCCTTTGAACAAAAAAGGCGGCTTTTTTGTTTATAATTATGTACATTACAATACAATTAGCGTTGTAATGTTCCTAACCCGGTTTAGGATGTTGGGCACAAAATGGAATTATATTTGTAATTTCTTACTACGAACAGCTTTTTTAAGGAAAGGATATATAAAATAAATGGAAGCTAAATTTTCGCCCCGTGTAAAAGAAGTGATACAATACAGCAGGGAAGAAGCCATTAGGCTGGGGCATGACTACATTGGTACCGAGCATTTGTTGTTAGGTATAATACGCGAAGGCGAAGGCAAAGCCCTACAGGCGTTGCGTTTGCTTGATGTTGACCTTATCAGGCTTAAAAAGTCGATTGAGGATAATATCAGGGGCACGGCTACGGGCACCACAGCTAACCTAAACAACATACCCCTTACCAAACAGGCCGAAAAGGCATTGAAAATAACCTATCTGGAGGCAAAGATTTTTAAAGCCGATGTGATAGGTACTGAACATCTTTTACTGTCAATATTGCGCGATGAGGACAATGTGGCATCACAGGTATTAAGCCAGTATGGCGTTACCTATGAAATTTTTAAAGCCGCATTGGAAGATAATGTGCCCGATGTACGCAATGAATTTCCTGCCGACTCTCCCGAAGATTATTACCGCGAAGAGAAGAAGGCCAACGAAGGAAAGAAACCCGACAGTAAATCTAAAACTCCCGTGCTTGACAACTTTGGCCGCGATTTGACCAAAGCAGGCGAGGAAGGTAAACTTGACCCTATTGTGGGTCGTGAAAAAGAAATTGAGCGTGTATCGCAAATTCTTAGCCGCCGTAAAAAGAACAACCCTGTATTGATAGGTGAGCCCGGTGTGGGTAAAACCGCCATTGCCGAAGGTTTGGCCTTGCGCATTATTCAGCGCAAAGTATCAAGGGTATTGTTTAATAAACGTGTGGTTACGCTGGATTTAGCCTCGCTGGTAGCCGGTACCAAGTACCGCGGCCAGTTTGAAGAGCGTATGAAAGCGGTGATGAACGAGTTGGAGAAATCGCCCGATGTGATATTGTTTATTGATGAGATACACACCATCGTAGGTGCAGGTGGGGCATCAGGTTCGCTGGATGCTTCCAACATGTTTAAACCTGCGTTGGCGCGTGGCGATATACAATGTATTGGTGCCACCACTTTGGATGAGTACCGCCAGTATATCGAGAAAGACGGAGCGTTGGAACGTCGTTTCCAAATAGTGATGGTAGAACCTACCAGCCCTGAAGAAACCGTTGAGATATTAAACAACATCAAAGAAAAGTACGAAGAGCATCACTCGGTTACTTACACTCAAGAAGCCTTGGCAGCTTGTGTGCAACTGAGCAATCGTTACATGAGCGATCGCTTTTTGCCCGACAAAGCCATTGATGTGCTGGATGAAGCAGGTGCCCGCGTGCATTTGAACAACATACACGTGCCCGAAGGTATTTTGGACTTGGAGCGTAAGATTGAGGACATTAAGGTTGAGAAAAATCGTGTGGTGAAAAGCCAGAAATACGAAGAGGCTGCCAAACTGCGTGATAAAGAAAAACAACTGATAGAACAGTTGGAAACCGAAAAGGCTCGTTGGGAAGAAGAAACCAAAACCCAAAAATTTACCGTAACCGAAGAAGACGTAGCCGAAGTGGTAGCAATGATTACAGGCGTACCTGCTAAGCGCATTGCACAAAGCGAAGGTTTGCGTTTGCTTAAAATGTCGGAAGAATTGAAGGGTAGGGTTATAGGACAGGACAAAGCCATTGAAAAACTGGCCAAAGCCATCCAACGTACCCGTGCGGGGTTGAAAGACCCCAACCGTCCCATCGGTTCGTTCGTATTCTTAGGGCCTACCGGTGTGGGTAAAACCGAATTGGCTAAAGCCCTTTCACGTTATTTGTTTGACAGTGAAGAAGCCCTGATACGTATTGATATGAGCGAATACATGGAGAAATTTGCCGTATCAAGGTTGGTGGGAGCCCCTCCGGGATATATCGGTTACGAAGAAGGCGGACAGCTTACTGAAAAAGTACGTCGCAAACCTTACAGCGTTATTTTGTTGGATGAGATTGAAAAAGCTCACCCCGATGTATTTAACATACTGTTGCAGGTGTTGGACGAAGGCTTTTTAACAGATAGCTTAGGCCGTAAGGTGGATTTTAGGAATACCATTATCCTAATGACTTCAAACATCGGTTCACGCCAGTTGAAAGACTTTGGACAGGGTGTTGGTTTCAGTACCTCAGCCAAATCAACCGCCAGCGAAACCAACTCAAAATCGGTGATAGAAACTGCTTTGAAACGGTTCTTCTCGCCTGAGTTCTTAAACCGTATCGACGATGTAATTATCTTCAATCCGTTGACGAAAGAAGACATTATATTGATATTGGACATTGCCGTGTCTAAGTTGGAGAAACGCATTGAGAGCGTTGGTTTCAAAATTAAACTTACCGATAGTGCTAAAGAGTTTTTGGCCGATAAAGGGTTTGATGCCGATTTTGGTGCCCGCCCGTTGAACCGTGCCATTCAAAAATACTTGGAAGACCCTATTGCCGAGGAAATTTTGAAACACGAGTTGGCCGAAGGTGAGGTAATTGAGGTATCACACGAGAAGGATGCCGAGGAGTTGAAGTTTGGCGTAGCCCCTAAAAAGGAAAGCAAACGCAAGAAGGATACTCCTGCCGAAGAGAATTAAAATTTATAGCCACCAATAAGTTAAGCCCGGATAAATTTTTATCCGGGCTTTTTTGTTTTCTAGACAATCGTATTTATATTATCACCACAATAAAGTTGAAAATTTAAACAATCAAACTATGGAACGATTAGCACCTAATTTATTTGTTAAAGACATTAATGCGTCTATTGAGTTTTACAAATCGCTTGGTTTCTCAACCGTTGTAACTATGCCCGAGGCTGCTCCCTACGATTGGGCTATGCTGGTAAACGGCAGCGTTACGATAATGCTGCAAACCATGACGAGTTTGGGTAACACACTACCCCAAATACACCGTGAACCCGGCGGTTCGCTGTTGCTGTATATCAATATGCAAAACATACAGCAGTTTTACGATGGGTTTGTTTACAAAGACGCCCTTTTAACCAGTTTGGAAACCACCTTTTACGGGGCGGTTGAGTTTAGCGCGCTAGACCCTGACGGTTTTGTAATCACCTTTGCTGAAAACAATAACTAAGCACCACTATAATAAAACTATCTATTGTAGCCCCGCCCCACGCGGGGTTTTGTGTTTGTGTTGTGGGCAATGGGTTTAAACCCATTGTTATTGCGATTACCCTGTGAAACGGGACTTAAGTCCCGTTTCACAGGGTAATCGCAACAGAACAGGATTTCAATCCTGTATTCAAATAAAAATATCAAATAGTAGTAAGCACCTTCTCTATCATCTGCTCCACAATCTTTTCAGGGTTTTTAGAAAACTCATTTGTAACCCTGTTGGCCAATATGGCATTAACCGATATGGCTTTATGTCCCAAAATATCAGCCATAGCGTATATACCCGCAGTTTCCATTTCCATGTTTGATAAACGGAAACCGTTGTAGTTCACCCCGTCCATTTTCTCAAACAAGCCAAACAAGGTTGAAAACAAACGTACGTGGCGGTTTTGCGGGCCGTAAAACCCGGGGCAGGTAAGGGTGATACCTTTGCCAAATTCATTCCCTAACGGAAGTTCTAATGTAGCATTGGCAGCATACGGCACACACAGGTTAAAAATTTCGGAGGCATTGAGTTTCAACTCATTTAGCAAATCCGTATTTCCTGCAAAATCATAAAAAGCCATAAAACCATCCAGCCCCACCGCATGAGCCGATACCAGCAGCGAATCCACCGGAATATCTCGGCGCAGGCTGCCCGTAGTTCCCAGCCTGATAATGTTTAAACTATGCAATTCGGGCTTCACCAGTCGGCTGCCAAAATCAACATTCACTAAGGCATCCAGCTCGGTAAGCACAATATCAATATTATCCGTCCCAATCCCTGTGCTAACTACCGATAGGCGTTTATTACCAATGTATCCCGTGTGAGTAACAAACTCGCGGTGGTGGCGTTCCAGCTCAATCCGGTCGAAAAACTTAGTTACTTTAGCCACCCTTTCAGGGTCGCCCACAAAAAAAACAGTATCGGCAATATCACCGGGGCAAAGGTGCAGGTGATAAATAGAACCATCAGGGTTGATGATTAATTCTGAAGGGCTGAGATTTGTCATGCGCGTTGCTAAGGTAAAATCTTTAAATTCGTGCACAAACCAAAAAACTATAATTATGCAAGAAGGGAAAAAAAATAACACCATACTGGTTCCCACAGACTTTTCAAAGGTGGCTGACAATGCAATGCACCACGCTGTAGCCATAGCTAAAACCTACGGAAACGAAATTTTGCTGCTGCACATTGTTGAAGAGAGTTTCTTAGGTTCCCTTTTCGGCTCAAAAAACAACATTAAAGAAGGGCTGGTAGGCCAAATGTTGCAAGATAAATTGAACGAAGTTTGCAAAAATATTATGGAAACCAGCGGTGTGAAAGCCAACGGGATTATTCGTGAAGGCCGTATATACAAAACAATTTTAGAGGTTGCCGGCGAAATTGATTGTGATAGTATTGTAATGGGTACTATGGGCGCCGAAGGTTTGGGACAAATAACAGGAAGTAACTCATCGCGTGTAATTGCACAAGCCGATGTGCCCGTGGTGGTTGTAAAAGAGAAACAAATAGGCGAAGGATATAAAAACATTGTTTTCCCGGTAGATTTAACCTTGGAAAGCAAGCAAAAAACATGGTGGGCTATCCACTTGGCTAAGAAATTTGATTCAACCATCCACATTATCGGTGAGCATGAAAGCGACCAGTTTTTGCGAAACAAATTGTTGGCTAACCTGAAAGCGATTGAAGAGGTATTGATTAAAAACAATGTAAAGTTTTCAAGCAAGATATTGGACGATGAGAAATACCCCGGTAAGTTTTATTTAGATACCCTGCAATATGCTGATGAAATAAACGCCGACCTTATTATGATTATGACCCAACAAGAAAAAGGCTTTAGCGAGTTTTTGATTGGTTCATACGCACAACAAATAGTAAACTACCACTCAAGTGTACCTGTAATGTGTATCGTTCCCCGCAACACAGGTTTGGTACCGGTGGGTTGGTCAGGTATTTAATCGATTACCAGTGTAACGACGGGCATAAAGCCTGCCGTTATTATAATATAGCGTCCCGAATGGTCTAAAACCATTCGGGACGTTGTTTTTAAAAGCCCTGAATTTTGTATTCGGGATACTGCTAAACAATTATTCTCAAGCCAGAAAGTCGGCGAAGACGGAAAAGACATATAAACTAGAAAGCGTAGTGGCAAAAACAAAAAAAGCTGCTTCTTGCGCTGCACCCTCTCAATAGCGACAGGTTTTATACCTGTCGAACCCTGACGGGCATAAAGCCCGCCGTTGTTGCAATGTTGCGTCCCGAATGGTTTTAGACCATTCGGGACGGTATTTTTAAAAGCCCTGAATTATTATATTCAGGGTATCTTTTTTGGAGTGTTCCCAAGCAAATTAAAAGTCCGTTTCCGTTCGCACAAACACCTAACTCGTCCTATATTTGAGTTTACCATATCACTATGCACCGTTGCAATTGGACACAAAACGATGAATTGATGAACCGCTACCACGATGAGGAGTGGGGCGTACCGCTGCACGACGACCGCAAGCACTTTGAGTTTTTGGTGCTGGATGCTTTTCAGGCGGGATTGAGTTGGAAAACCATTTTGCACCGCCGCGAAAACTTTCGCAATGCGTTTCATAATTTTGACCCTGAAATAGTAGCAAAGTATGGCGAAGAGGATATTGGCCGTTTGCTGGCTGATGCGGGTATTATCCGCAATAAACTTAAAATAAATGCGGCGGTTACTAATGCGCAACAGTTCTTACGACTGCAAAAACAACACGGCAGTTTTGATGCGTACATCTGGCAGTTTACGGGGCACAAAACCCTGCACAACAGTTGGGAAACCTCAGGCCACATCCCTGCTAAAACCGCCGAAAGCGATGCAATGAGCAAAGCCCTGCAAAAAGAAGGGTTTAAGTTTGTAGGCTCAACCATTTGCTATGCCTATATGCAAGCCGCCGGAATGGTAAACGACCATATTTTACCCTGTTTCCGTTACGGGCAAGTAAACAATATGCCTTAACTTTGCCCTACTTTTTTACCACTTGTCCCTGTAATGAAAGTTTACCGAAGCCTTGATGAGTTTGAACCGTTGGCCAATGCTGTAGTTACGCAGGGCACTTTTGACGGGGTACATATAGGCCACCAAAAAATCTTAGACCGTGTGCGCAATATTGCCGCCCAAAAAGGTGGCGAAAGCGTGCTGCTTACCTTTTTTCCGCACCCGCGTATGGTGTTGCAGCCCGATGATAATACACTACGACTGCTTAGTACTACTGAAGAAAAAATTGAACGCTTGCGCAAAGCAGGTATCGATCATTTGCTGGTGATACCTTTTACCCTTGAGTTTTCGCGCCAGTCTTCAATGCAGTTTGTGCGGGATGTGCTGGTGAATACTATCGGGGTGAAAACCCTCGTTATTGGATACGACCATCGTTTTGGCAAAAACCGTGAAGGAAGCATGGAAGATTTGCACGAGCTGGGTCAGGTGTATGGGTTTGAGGTAGAAGAAATACCCCCGCAGGATATTGACGATGTAACCGTAAGCTCTACCAAAATACGCAATGCCTTGCAAGAGAGCGAAGTGGACGTGGCCGCAAAGTATTTGGGCTACCATTATCCCGTAAGTGGCAAGGTAGTTGCCGGTAACAGTTTGGGTAAAACCATAGGGTTTCCTACGGCTAATATAGTGGTGGAAGAAACCTATAAGCTAATACCGAACGATGGTGTGTATGCGGTGCGGGTGATTGTGGACGGTGAGATTTACGGCGGGATGGCAAACATGGGTAAACAACCTACGTTTGATAACCGTAACCACGCATTTGAAGTTCATATTTTTGATTTTAATGCCGATATTTATGGCAGGATTATAAAGGTTGAGTTTGTGGCTCACCTGCGCAGCGAAATGAAATTTAGCGGGGTGGATGCCCTGATTGCCCAATTGAAGCAGGATGAAAATACTGCCCGAAACGTTTTGACAATTGATGAGAATAGAAAAATGGCTTAAAGCACTGGTATGCCTGTGGATGGTATTTACAATACCACAAATACCCCTGCGTGCCCAAATTGATGAGGAAGAAGAAACCGAAGACGCCGAAGAGCACGATGGCGAACTGGACGATGAGCCTGATTCAACTTTTGAAGAATACCTAAGTACAATCGGGTATTATTTTGATACTACCCTTATACCCGCATCAAATCTTTATCCTGTTTGGGATACGAAACGCATACACGTTTACGACCAAGATATTTCACAAATCAGCGATACTACCATGGTGGTATTGCAGGATGGAGGTGATTGCTTTTTCCATCCGCCTTGCTTTGGCTATGTAACCTCAAGTTTCGGTTACCGCCAAATGCGCCGCCGCCGCAGGGGACGTATGCACTACGGCACCGATGTGAAGCTTTACACGGGCGACCCTGTGTACTCAACGTTTGACGGTGTGGTGCGCATTGCCCAATACAGCAGCAGTTATGGTTACGTAGTAGTAGTGCGCCACTACAACGGATTGGAGACGATATATGCTCACTTTAGTAAGTTGCTTACCAAACCCGGCATGGTGGTGCGTGCCGGAGACCCGATTGGGCTGGGCGGTAATACCGGACGTTCGTACGGTAGTCACTTGCACTTTGAAATACGTTTTAAAGGAATTGCGTTTGATGCTACCCGAATTATTGATTTTGAAACGGGTAAACTAAATAGCGATACCATCTACATTGATAAGAGTTTTTTCCCTCACTTGTCAAAAACCAAAAGCTCAAAATCAAAAAAGAGCAAAGACAAAAAAGATAAGAAGAAGAAAAAGGGAGACAAATCAACTGAAAAGGGCGGTGCTAAATACTACACGGTACGTTCAGGCGATACCTTATCATCCATAGCTGTGAAACACGGTACTACTATTACTAAAATATGCCAGCTGAACGGGATAAAGAAAAACTCTATCCTGCGACCGGGAAAGCGACTCCGAGTCAAGTAACACGCAAAATCCTGTGAGGATATAAAAACAAAAGGCTGCCCAAGGGCAGCCTTTTGTGTATAATTAATATTTTGTACTAAAAATCATCCACATTGCGGTTTACTTTTTTGCTTTCGCTTAATTCGTAATCGCTGGTAAAATCTACAGTAAACAACTGGTTGATGCTTTCATTTACTAGTGAAATGCGCACATCGTCAATATTCCAGTAGTATTGTTTGCCCGAAACCGCGTCTTCTTCTTTAGTCGGTTGACCGAATTTGTTTAGCAAAATGTACTTCATCTCGCCAAATTGCTTGCTTTCGCCGGTCATTATCACACCAATAAAGCGGTCGTTGTTATTAAATACATAGTACAAAGTTTTTAGCAACACAGTGCCCACCATCATATCATCATTGGCAATAAAGTAAGCGTTTTTACTTTTATCGCTGTATTGGGTTGATTTTTCGAAGGTAAGTTTCACCCCGTCAACAAATACAGAATCTATGTGCGTTCCCCATAAAATGTCCCTGAAACCCGGCAATGAGTAGGTTTCAGAAGCCGGAGGAGCGGCTTTTTTGTTTTTTGCGCCGTTTTGGGCTACAGCAGTTGATGCCAAAGCCGTAAAGGCAAGTACTATTAATAAATATTTTTTCATTGTGAGAAAGAGGTATTTAATGTGTGACAAAAATAAACTTTCACCTAAAAGTAACTAATTAAATTTTCCCACTCCATAAGCTGTTAATTGCCAAAGCCTTTAACATGCATTCATCGAATTCTTCTTGCGGAATAGAATCGTAGGTTATTGCGCCGCCTACGTGGTATGATAGATAAGCATTTGTGGCATTATATAATAGTGAACGTATCATCACATTAAAATCAAAATCGCCTTGCGGGGTGATGTAGCCCATAGCTCCTGAAAACAAGCCTCTTTTACTTTCTTCGTAACGTTCAATCAACTGCATGGCCATTACTTTGGGCGCACCCGTCATAGAACCCATCGGGAAAGCCCTTGCAATTGCATCTGCCCAATGTTCGCCTGTTTTCAATTGTGCTGTTACGGTTGAAATCATTTGGTGTACTTGGGGAAATGTATAAATACCAAACAGTTCTTCTACTTTCACCGTACCAGCAACAGCACTGCGGGCTAAATCGTTGCGCACCAAATCTACTATCATCACATTTTCAGCCATCTCTTTGATTGAGTTGCGCAAATTTTGCCTCATGGTTTCATCTTCGGCAGTGGTAGCACCGCGTTTGGCGGTACCTTTGATGGGCTGTGAAATAAGTTTACAGTCCTCTTTCATCAGAAATCGTTCGGGGCTGGCGCTGAGTGCGTATCGCTCACCTTCAAACTTACCAAAGGCCGCAAAGGGTACGGGTGAAATGGCAAGTAAATCCAAATAGGTGTGCAGGGGACTTATAGAAGTATTTTCAGCAAAAAACTCCATGCACAGGTTCATCTCATACACATCGCCTTCTTCAATGTGTTGTCGTACGTTCTCTACTTTTTCAATATAATCCTCGCGACTGATGCGGGGGGTAAACGTAATATGCTGTCGGGTGATTTCGCGGCCTACTTCACTCGTCATTATGGCATCATATACTGCTTGGGGGGCATCGGCCATAATTTCAACTTCGTTTCCTTTAACAGCTACTAATTGCTGCGGCACAAAAAAGAAGAGGGTAGGGAAGCCCAACCCATCGGCATTTTCTGATGATAGCTTTTCTAAACCGTTTTTTAAGTCATAGCCTAAATAGCCCAGCAACCAATCGTTGTGTCGGGCGTGAAACTCCTTTAAGTGGTCAAAAGCCTCCGTAGCACTTTCCAGTTTCAACACAGCTTTGGCTCCTATGCCGGCTAACATCTCATAGCGACTGTAATCGCAAGCAGCTTTGTTGCTGTTGCTATCCAAGCACACGGCGGTTTCAAACCCGTTTGCGTAGGCGTACAAACGCTGTTTAAAGGCGGGCATTTTTTCAGGGGGTACTATAAAGGTTTGCTTTGTCAAGCCTAAGGGTTTTCTTTTTGCAATCATACATAACAACAGGATAGTAAACAATACTAAAGACATTGGGTATAGTATTGGCAAGGATTGCAGTAAAGCAGGCTATTACTGTCTTTTACTTTTTGTTTGGGCAAAAAGTAAACAAAAAGCCCACCACGAAAACCAAGTTTAAGTTTTCAACCCATGTCAACCCTTCATAAGCATAAAAAAATTACCTGCCTAAAGGACTGTGAAATCCTTTGGGCAGGTAATAAATAGGTATAACAAGCTACGCTTGCTAAAAACTACAGTTATTTTTTGCGGATAACGTTTAACCCGTCACGCACCGGCATCAGCACGTTTTCTACACGCGGGTCGGCCAATACTTTTTTGTTAAATTCGTTCAGGGCTTTGGTCTCAACATCTTTTGCCAATTCTTTTTCATCCAGCACTTTTCCGCTCCACAATACGTTGTCAGCCACAATTATGCCGCCCGTACTAAGTTTATCAATTACCAAATCGTAATACGCGGCGTAGTTTTCTTTATCAGCGTCCAAAAACACCAAATCAAACGTTTCATCAAGCGTAGGAATAATCTCCAACGCATTGCCGATGTGAAACTTGATTTTATTCTCTAAACCTGCTTGATTTATGTAGTTACGTACCATTGTTTCCAACTCCTCGTTGATATCAATGGTGTGTAAAACACCGTCTTCGGTAAGTCCTTCAGCAAAGCACAAAGCACTGTAACCTGTGTAGGTACCGATTTCTAAAATACGGCGGGGACGCAGCATTTTGCTAATCATAGCAAGTATGCGGCCTTGTATGTGCCCGCTAAGCATACGGGGCATCAGCACGTTGGCATACGTTTCACGGTTTAGTGCCTGCAATACTGAGTTTTCAGGGCTGGTATGGTCTTCAGCGTACTGGTTGATTTTTGGGTCTAAGAAATCCATGGTGTGTTATCCCTTAATTACATCAGCATACCACCATCCACGTTAATGGTTTGGCCGGTAATGTACGTACTCATATCGCTGGCCAAAAACAGGCACAGGTTGGCTACATCTTCGGTAGTTCCGCCGCGTTTCAATGGAATTGCATCCGCCCAGCCTTTTACCACTTCGGGGTCAAGCGCAGCAGTCATTTCAGTTTCAATAAAACCGGGAGCAACCGAATTGCAACGGATGTTGCGGCTGCCTAATTCTTTGGCTATTGATTTGGTAAAACCAATCATACCTGCTTTTGAGGCGGCATAGTTGGCTTGCCCGGCATTACCCATTACACCTACTACCGAGGTCATGTTAATGATTGAGCCTTTCTTTTGCTTTAAGAAGGGTTTTAATGAGGCTTTGGTAAGGTTGAAAACTGATTTAAGATTGGTGTTTATTACCTCGTCCCATTGCTCTTCGGTCATACGCATCAACAAGGTATCGCGGGTAATCCCAGCGTTGTTAATCAGCGCATCCAATTGGCCAAAATCAGCCAATACATTGTTCACCAACTCTTCGGCTTGGGTATATACAGCAGCATCGCTTTGGTAGCCTTTGGCTTTTACACCGTATTTTTCGGCAAGCTCTGCTTCAAAAGCACGGGCTTTTTCAACACTTGATGCAAACGAGAAAGCAATATTGCAGCCTTGCTCGGCAAATTTTTCAGCAATTCCGCGTCCTATCCCGCGAGAAGCACCTGTAATAAGGGCTACTTTATTTTCCAATAATTTCATAGTAGTAGTTTGTGGCGCAGCAAACCTAATTTAATTATTGCAAAAGATATAAATGCAACGGTAAAAACCTTTGCGGGTTTTTAGTTTTTGGCGAAAGACAGACGGTATTAATTTAATCTGAATTTTATAGGGATAAGCATTTCCACGCGAACAAGGTTACCATTTTGCCTTCCCGGCTTCCACATCTTATCGGTTAGTTTCAACACTCGGATAGCTTCTCTTGTTAAAGACTCGTGAGCGGATTTTAACATTTTTATATCACTAATGCTACTATCCTTGTTAACCACAAACGCAAGGAAAACTGTTCCCTCAACTCCCATTTCAACAGCAATCTCAGGGTAAACCATGTTTTTTGCTATAAAGGTATTCAAGGCAGTTTCACCACCAATAAACTCAGGCATTTGTTCAGCAATGACAAAAATATTATTACTATTATCAACAGGTGGGTTAGGCTCTAATTGAGGCTCAGGAAGGAGAGGTTCGGAGGTACTTATTGGGTCGTAAGGTTCATAAGGTTCATAAGGGTCTCGTGGTTCAACGGGGTCAATGATATCCATCACTACCCTTCCCTTGTTCTTTTTGTCTTTTGAAGTCGTGTCGGTAGTATCAAGGGTAGTTTTACTTTCTTTTTTTAAAGTATCAATACCGGAATACAAAGGGGGGGCAACTACTGTATTTAGTTTCTCTGCAAGTGATTTGTTTTCTTGCCTCAAATAAAAATATAGCGATACCAAGCTTATTAAAAGCAGACTTAGAGCGATGGTGGCAGTTTTACCTTTGTTTGTTTGCATGGGTGTGCAATGTTTTTTGCGACTGTATTGATAACGAAAAGTTTGAAGGTGAAGTTGGATGATCTACTAAAAGAAAACCCCGCTCGGGATTTCCAAACGGGGTTTTCTTTTATTGTTCTCTTAGTATTATTTCAAACGGAATTTGATGGGCATTTTCACACGCACACGTACGGGTTTTCCGCGTTGCTCACCCGGAGTCCACTTCATAAGTTTTACAACCCTTACTGCTTCGGCAGCACAATCATCGTCAAAAGTTTTGATTGCTTTTACGTTTGATAGTACACCAGAAGGTTCTACTACAAACTCAACATAAACAGTACCTTGCTTGCCGTTTTCAACTGCCAATGGTGGGTACACCAAGTGTTGAGCAATAAATGTTTGACGTGCTGCTTCACCGCCGGGGTATTCGGGGCTTTTTTCCACCACTTCAAAAATTTCTGTTTCACCTGTTTGTTCAGGTTCTGGTTCCGGTGCAGGAGGAGCTGCGTATGTAGTTGGAGTGTAATCTTGCTCTTCAGGCAAGTTTAAGTCAATATCTTGTGTTTCCACGTCATCTTCTACCACTTCAACGGTTGTTGGTGGTGGTGGGGGAGGTGCCGGTGGGGGAGGCTCGTTTTGTTGGGTAATATCGGGTAGTTCTTCGTTATCGGTTTGAACGTCGTATTGTACCTCTTCAACTACCACATCTTCGTATTGGGTATAAGTAAAAGCGAATAGCGTTAGCAATTCAGCCATTAAAAACCCTGCAAGAAAAAAGGTAGATACGTACCTTTTTAAATCGTATTTCGGATTCTTTTTTAGTTCCATAAAATTACGTTTCAAATATAAACCCTTTTTGTTAATACACAGTGAAGGGTATATGGTAAACGATTTTTTTTAGTAAAAAGTTTAAATCAGTTTATCTTTTTTGCTCGTTGCTTGAAATAAAAAAATACCAACCAACCTATTATGGCACCAATAATATTGGCAAGCATATCCATAATATCCATAGTACGCCCGCTAAGCACGTAGCCTTGTAAAAGTTCAATAAAACCACCGTACAGCACAGTAATTGTGAAGGCTCTTATACCAACAGCGCTGCGCTTGTACGAAAACACATACTGTTTTAGATGGGCAATTGCCAAAAACCAAAACTGTATGGCAAACAAGCCCATGTGTGCCAGTTTATCAAACGATATTAAATCAATGAGCTTAAAAGTAACTATGCCCTTGACAGGCATGGTGCATAGCACCAAAATTAAAAATGCCCATACAAGGGCATTTCTATAATATTTAAAAAAGTTACGCATTACGCGTTTATAAGTTCAGCGTATTGGGCGGCGGTAAGCAATCCGTCAACTTCGGCGGGGTTACTCATTTCAATTTTCACCATCCAGCCTTTGCCGTAAGGGTCTTGGTTCACGCTTTCGGGGTTTGCATCCAGTCCTTCGTTTTTCTCAGTAACAGTACCGCTTAGTGGTAAAAACAAGTCGCTAACGGTTTTTACAGCTTCCACAGTGCCAAAAACGTCGTGTTGGTTCAATGCCTCGCCAACAGTTTCAATTTCAACATACACTATATCGCCAAGCTCGCCTTGTGCAAAATCAGTGATGCCTACGGTAGCAACGTTTCCGTTAATGCTAACCCACTCGTGGTCTTTGGTGTACTTAAGGGTATCAGGTATATTCATTCGTATTTAATTAAAAGAAGCGGTCAAATTTAAAATAATAGTGCAAACAAATGTTAGCCTTCGTAATAATTTTTATGTCCCAGTTTTTCTAAGCGGTTTGCCTTTTCTTCTACCTCGTGTTTCATTTGCTGGCGGTATTCTACCATTTTATCATTCAACACGCTATCGGTAGTGGCCAGTATTTGCACCGCCAACAGTCCCGCATTTTTAGCACCATTAATAGCAACAGTAGCAACGGGTATCCCCCCCGGCATTTGAACAATAGAGTATAGCGAATCTATACCGCTCATTGCTTTTGATTGTACCGGAACACCAATAACAGGTACATGAGTTATAGCTGCCACCATACCGGGCAGGTGTGCAGCACCGCCGGCACCGGCTATTATAAGTTTTAGCCCGCGTGAATGTGCATTTTTGGAGTAGATATACATGCGCTCGGGTGTTCGGTGGGCACTTACTACGCTTATTTCGTAAGGTACATTAAATTCGTCAAGTATTTCAGCTGCGGCGCGCATTACTGGTAAATCGCTGTCGCTGCCCATTATTATTCCAATTACCGGGGTTTCACTCATAATTAGGCGGGTATAAAGGTGAGGGTATTTTTAACAAAGGTAGCTTTTTGCTTGGCCTCCTCCAATGTAGGGGCAATAATGCTCACATGGCCCATTTTACGCATGGGACGGCTTTCTTTTTTATTGTATAAGTGTATATAAACACCTGGCAATGCCATTACTTCTTCAATGCCGCTTAGTCGGTATTTACCACTAAAACCTTCAGCACCTAATAAGTTTAGCATTACGGCCGGCTGTATAAGTGTTGTATCGCCTAATGGTAATCCAACTAAAATGCGTAACAATTGCTCGTATTGCGATGTATAACAGGCTTCAATAGTATGGTGGCCGCTGTTGTGCGGGCGGGGCGCTACTTCGTTAACCAGTATATTCCCTGCTTTATCTAAAAACATCTCAACGGCAAAAATGCCTACACCTTGCATTTTTTCAATGGTAAGGGTGGCAATACGTCGTGCCTCGGCTTCAATTTGTGTACTCACTTGTGCAGGGCAAGCCAAATACTCCACAAGATTGGCAATTGGGTCAAACTCCATCTCAACCAAGGGAAAAGTAGTTGTTTTTCCTTCACGGTCGCGGGCTACAATTACGCTCAGTTCTTTTTCACATTCCACAAATTGCTCCAGCATACAAGGGCTGTTAAAGGGTATGGGCGTTGCACCACTTAAAATATCGGCAGCATTGCACAAGGCTACACCTTTCCCATCGTAACCGTCGGTTCGGCTTTTGGCAGCAAACTTTGTAAATCCTGACTTTGTGAGGGCATCACGCCAATCGGCGGGGGTATCTACTAATACAAAAGGGGCGGTAGGTATATTATTAGCTGCGTAAAACTGCTTTTGCAGTCCTTTGTCTTTTATTATCTCAAGTATTTTGGGTGAAGGTATAATTAACTTTCCTTCCGCTTCCAATTGATGCAGGGTATCAACCCCTACATGTTCAATCTCGTAAGTAAGCACATCACTTATGGCGGCCAACTGGCGTATCTTATCCCCGTTGGTAAGGGGGCCTACAATCTGTTCGTCGGCAATGCGCGAAGCAGGTGCGTGGGCATCATTTTCTAATATGTTGCAATATATATTAAGGGGTTGGGCGGCCTCTATCAGCATTTTGCCCAATTGCCCCCCTCCAATTATCCCTATGCGGGTATTCAAGTCGGCTTGCATGGGGGCAAAGGTAAATAAACAGTTTTTAATCTTGCGGTGGTGTTGCTTGGCTTATTAAAGCGTGATTTGCTATGCCCGTTAACACCAATATCCATGTTGCATTAGTCTATTGTTTTCATAAAACGGCAAAACACAAAGTTTTGTGAAGTATCAAACGGTGTAGTGTGATTTATCGTGAAACACATTTGAGTTGTAAAGCCATCTGCAAAAATTTGCTTCAACTCATCGGCACTGTACTGCTTTATTTCAAGTCCGCTGCATTTTTTAGGGCCCTCGGTTGAAAATGTGCCAATTATCAAATACCCCTTCACCCATTTTTTTGTTAGGGCAATGTAGGCAGCAATATTTTCAGGCTTAGTAAGAAAGTGAAAAGTTGCTCTGTCGTGCCATACATCGTATGCTTTTGTGGGCTTAAACTCATTAATGTCGCATACAATCCATGTAACTTTATCGGCGTTTCTGCCCAATCGTTGTTGGGCTCTTTTAATAGCATTTGCCGATATATCAAGCACCGTAATGTCTTCATATCCGGCTTCAAGTAAATAATCAACAAGTTTGCTATCACCGCCGCCAATATCAATTATGGCTGCACTTTTGGGCAGGTTAAGCCCGCTAATTAAATCCAATGATGTTTGTGGCCTTTCTTGTGTCCAACTTACTTCATTGGGTTGCTTGGTGGCATATACGGTTTCCCAGTGGTTTTTCATATCCATATTGCAAAGATACAGGGGCTATTTTCTTTGCATACAGACAAATACAGTATAAAAGTTACTTTTCATGGCAGTTTTTTGCTCATAAAAACACAATGTAATTGTAATCATTTCTGTACAGTTGTAAGTGGTTTATTATCAGTTTTTTGCCGTGTGCGTTAAATTTTTTCAACGTACTATAAGCAAATACGTTTCTTTAAAAAGAAATAAAAATGTTTATTAATTTGAAAAATCGGGTGTTGTATCATTACATTTGTTGCTGAAATAGAAATAAAAATGGAAGGCTTAAATAAAGCATACAAAGAACTTGCTTATAAAAAAGGGCTAACTTTGCAAGATGTTAGCCAACGGTTGGGCATGAGCTATCAAAATCTTAACCGCCTGCTTACTGCCAAAGACATTAAACTGTCGCAAGCTGAAAAACTGGCATCAGCCATCAACGAACCTGTTGATACATTGCTGCAAATCCTTTCTCAACGTCATCCCGAAAACAAAAAGGGCAAGCCTTATACCGTGGCCGAAGAAACCGGACTAACGGTAAACGAGCCACAGATACCCTATTATAACGTTGACGTTACGGCCTCGGCATTTCCCGTATTTGCTGATGAACGTGAAGAACCTGAGTATTTTATTTCTATCCCAGCGTTTAAAGACTGCGATTTTGCTGTGCCCATATACGGAGATAGTATGTATCCAAAAATTAAAAACGGGCATATTGTGGCTGTAAAAGAGGTAAAAAACAAAGCGGTTATTTTGTATGGCGAGATTTATTTAGTGATAACCGAAGATTACCGCACAGTGAAATACATACGCAAGCACCCCGGCGATGTAAGCAAAGTATTGCTGTGCAGCGAAAATCCGTCGTTTGATGATGTTGAAATACCTGTAGACTCTATACTACGCTTGTTTAAGGTGCGAGGTCAAATTTCAATAAACGTTAATTAATCACATCGCAATTCTGTTGTGATGAAATTCAATTTTTTTGTCACAGGACTATTTTGTTCAATCCCCTACTTCTTCTTAAGTATTTTTATTAAATAATTGATAATTAGTTTTTTAAGTTTCTAAAATGCTTGTGACAAAACAAATAAAAAAGCCTTTTGTTTTGTAAATTTTTAGTCATAAAAAATTAATTATCAAATAATTAACAAACAAATGCAGCAAGGTTGCAGTTTATAGACCCAAATACTTAACACACGATTATGGGAAAATTAAACTTACTTAAAAGAACTGTTTTCACTGCGGCTGCGTTAGCATCGGCAGTGTTTGTTAATGCACAAACTGCAAAAGTGCAAGTTATTCATAACAGCGCCGACCCTGCTGCAGCAAACGTAGCTGTATGGTTGATTAATGGGGCAAATGTGCAAAAGGCAATTGATAATTTTGCCTTTAGAGAGGCTACGCCTTATGTTGATTTGCCTGCCGATGTACCCATTAAGTTGGCTATTTCTCCTGCCGGCGCTACATCAGTTAATGATACAATTGCCGGTTTAACAACTGAAGTCACTTTACCGCAAGGAGGTACTTTTATTGCCATGGCTTTGGGAAATGTGGGTAGCGGTTTTAGCCCTAACCCTGATTTAAAAAGCACTTCGTTTAGGTTATTAGCAGTGCCTAATGCCCGCCAAACAGCACTAAACCCAAACAATATTGAGTTTATTGTAGTACACGGTGCTACTGATGTTCCTGCGGTAGATGTGTATGTGCGCGGCAATAGCCAGCCTTTAGTAAATGATGCTGCCTATGGCGATGCCACATCGTATTACAGTGTACCGGAAGGATATTATTTGCTTGATTTGGCCTTATCAAACAATCCTACCCCTTTGGCAACTTTTGAATTGGATTTGGAAGGTGGTGCAGGCAATACTGTTGTTTTGTTTGCTTCAGGATATTTACAACCTTCACTTAACAATGGTGGCGAGCGCTTGGGTCTTTTTGCTGCCCTTGCCGATGGTACAGTTGAAGAAGTAATGCCTCCGTTGGCAAATGTGCAAGTAATACACAACAGTGCGGCCCCCGCTGCTGCTAATGTTGACGTATATGCAACAGTAGGTTTGTACTCAGATAAAATTATTGACAATTTTGAGTTTAGGGAAGCAACCGGTTTTATTGAAGTACCTGCCCTTACACCAGTAAAAATTTCGTTTGCCCCTGCTACCAGCACTTCAATAGCTGATACAATTGCAGGACTTTCGCAAACAGTAACTCTTGATACATTCAAAAACTACATAGCGATGGCTGTGGGTAATGTGGGTACCGGTTTTGCAGCCAACCCTGATGGCGTAAGCACTGCCTTTAGGTTGTTGCTTGTACCAAATGCACGCACACAAGCAATTTCGCCTAGCAATATTGATGTATTAGTAGTACACGGTAGTGCTGATGCACCCACTGTTGATGTGGTTGTAGAAGGAAACGGCGCCAAACTGGTAAACAATGCAAAATTTGGCGATGCTACTTCGTATGCAAGTATTTCTCCAACTTCGTATCGTCTATTGGTTCAAGATTCAGGCAATACAACTACTGTTGCGGCATTTAATGCTAATTTATCAACACTTAGCGGTACCGCAGCAGTGGTGTTTGCATCGGGCTACCTTAACCCCGCTGCCAATAACAACGGTGCAGCATTTGGCCTTTTTGCCGCAGTTGATGATGTTGTATTACCTTTAACCAACTCAACTTCTGTAGCTGATATTACAAAAACCATTGCTGCAAAAATGTATCCTAATCCGGCAAAAGAATCATTAACTATTGAGTTTGAGCTTGCCGGAACGTCACCTGTAGCATTTAATGTGTTTGATAACAGCGGAAAAACAGTATACACACAAGAAACTAATGGTGTGCAAGGTATCAACCAATTATTGGTAAACACCTTAGCTTTTGAAACCGGTGTTTACTATTACACATTAACTACTGCTGAGGGTATTAACATAAACCGCTTTGCTGTAGCTAAATAATAGTGATTTAATTGTTAATTGTGAACCCGTTACGTTTTTTAGCGTAGCGGGTTTTTTTATGCCTGATTTAAAAGAAACAGGCATACAGGCTAAGCCATTACGGAATTAGGGTAAAAGAGGCGGTGAGCCCTATGCAAAAGTTGCGTGGTAGTTTGTGAACTCCAAAAATGGTTCGGGTATGTTTGCCCTTATCACCCAATACATTTAAAAACAAGTCTGATGCCCCATTAACAACCACAGGCGCATCGTCCCAATCGTCATCACTTTGATAAAATGCTTCAATATGGTTTAGTCCCAGTATAGCATCAAATCCAATTTTTTCATGCACTTGGGCAATCACATTTAGTGCGCACAGTTGCATGGCTTTGTACCCATCGTTGGTACTAACATCATAACCTAATTTGCCTTGATACAAATAGTTGCCGTTGAGTATAGGAAATTGCACAGCCACATAGGCTATAGTGCCTCGTACATTTACAGACACGTATGACCCACCCGGGGTTGATGCCTGTGGCAATTCAAGCCCCAGCTCGCTAATCTTCTCTAATACGTTCATCGTATCAGGCTTGTTTTTTAAGGTTTAGCGATGTGGTGGCTGCCAACAACAGCTCTTGGGTTTTAGTTTGAATTTCGGGGGCAGAAAATGCCAGCGGGGCTTTAGGTTCAGCAGGATGCTTTATTAATGTGCGGTGCAACCATACTACATCAATCCAGTTACCGTTTTTATACCCTACTTTTTTGTAAACACCCACAGGGGTGAATCCCATTTTAACATGGAACATGGTACTTTCTTCGTTGGGTTGTGCAATACCGGCATACAAATTCACAAGGTTTTGTGCCGCAAGTATATCAAACAATACATTGTATAGTGTGCTGGCAAGGCCTTGGCCTATATAATCAGCATGAATGTATATAGAGCTTTCGGCACTCCACTGGTAGGCAATCCTATCACGGTGCTTACTTGCATACGTGTAGCCCACCACCACGCCATCAACTTCGGCAACCAGCCAAGGATACTTAACCATCAGCTCTTCCATTCTTTTCATATAGTCAGCAGCCTCGCTAACTTCATATTCAAAAGAAGTGTTTGTGTTTTTTACAAAGGGTGAATAAATGGCCAAAATTCCGTCTGCATCCTCTTTTCGGGCAACTCTAAGGCTTATCATTAATAAAACTAAAAAGGTTAAAAAACTATCAACGTAAATAAATATACAGGTTTATGCTCCCCGTCCACACACGTAAGGGGCATTAAACAAAAATCCATACACTACAAACACTTAAAATTATGAAAAGCCACCCTAAGGTGCTGCATTTATATTTTCACTACCCAGCCAAAAGGGTCTTCGGCTTTTCCGGTTTTTATATCCGTAAGCGTTTTGCCCAATTTGTTTGAGTATTCCCAAGTCTCATGCCCATTAAGGGTATAATCCTTATCGTTGTAATTAATCACTACAATAGGTACCAGTGTTGCAGCTGTTCCTGTGGCAAACACTTCGGTAACGGTGCCGTTTTCAATACCGTCTACAATCTCAGCAATTGCAACAGGTCTTTCCTCAACCGTTACACCCCAGCTTTTCAACAACTGTATCACACTATCACGAGTGATACCCGCCAAAATAGTACCGTCAAGGTTAGGAGTCACCACCTTGTTGCCTATGCGCACAAAAACATTGGTAGTACCGGTTTCTTCAATATACTTATGTTCCTCGGCATCCGTCCACAACACCTGCATATATCCTTGAGCTTGAGCTTCCCGAGTTGCCAACATTTGCGAACCATAGTTACCGGCACATTTTGCAAACCCAACACCACCTTTAAAAGCGCGTGAGTATTGGGTGGCTACTTTTACCTTTAACGGTTGCAGATAATAAGCATTAACAGGGCAGGTAAAAATACTGAAACGGTAGGTTTCACTGGGCTTAACCCCAATAAAAGCATCCGTGCCAAACATAAACGGGCGTATATACAAACCGCTGCCTTCAGCCGTTGGTATCCAATTACTGTCGGTTTTCACCAATTCAGTAAGGGCATCCATAAAATAATCTTCGGGCAATTCGGGCATACACATACGGGCAGCTGATACATTCAGCCGTTTAAGGTTATCCGTCGGGCGAAACAAAAGCGGCTTTCCATCAGGCCCCTTTTGTGCTTTCATCCCTTCAAAAATTGCTTGTCCGTAGTGGATGGCCGATATGGCCATGCTCATAGGCACTTCCCCATAAGGCATAATCCTCGCATCCGTCCAAACACCGTTTTGGTAATCAATAATCAGTTGGTGGTCAGAAAAAACCTTACCGAATTGAATATTGTTAAAGTCAACCTTTCCGATATTAGACTCGGTAACACGGGTAATTGCAATAGGAAGCCTTGTTGCACTTTCGCTCATTTCAGTAAAAAATTAAACACACAGGTAATACAAAGAACAAGCCGGTGGGGCAACAAGTAAAAACTGTGTATAACCTTACGGTCCGGCATTATAATTTGCGTGCAAGTTTACATATTTTCCAATACAAACAAATTGATATTATGCTAAAAATGCAGGAAGGTGCAGTGAGGTTGCTTTTTGAAGGTACTACCTTGTATGTGCCCAAGCAAAAAAAGGCCGAAGGAGTTGCTTTTGAGTACGAAGGAGAAAACAACCGTTACATACTGATGCTGTTTAGTCATGGCGAAAAAGGAGCATTGCCGGCCAAAAACAAACCTTTTTTGGAAAAAATTTTAGGGGCAGTGAAAATGACTTTTAAAGATGTGGCCATGATGAACATTGCAAATACACAGCCTGCATTTGATGATTTGAAGGGATATTTTGTGCCGGCAGCGTTGTTTTTGTGGGGGATTGAACCGCAAACGCTGGGCATAAAAGCTAATAAATATGAGCCTATACTGTTTGATAAGGTGAAAGTGATTTGCTTAGACAGCTTGCCGGAAATTGAAAACAACGACGAGTTGAAAAAGAAACTGTGGAGCATTTTGAAACAACATTTTTTACAATGATGGAATTGGTTTTTGCTACCCAAAACCCCCACAAAGCCCGAGAAATTGAGGCAAAGCTGGGCGATGGGTTCACGATTATAAGTTTAGACACTTTGGACATTACTGAAGAAATACCCGAAACTGCCCCTACGCTTGAGGGTAATGCTATAATGAAAGCCCGCTACGTGTATGAAAAAACAGGCAGGAATTGTTTTGCTGATGATACGGGACTTGAAGTAGAGGCACTAAATGGTGAGCCGGGTGTTTACAGTGCCCGCTATGCCGGACTTCAAAAAAATCCTGAGGATAATATACGCTTGCTGCTTGAAAAACTACAGCCGCATAGCAACCGCAAAGCCCGTTTTAGAACAGTGATAGCCTTAATAATAGAAGGTGAAGAATACACGTTTGATGGTATAGCCGAAGGAGAAATAATAAGCAGCAAAAGGGGAGAAGAAGGTTTTGGCTACGACCCTGTGTTTGTACCTGCCGGTCATACCCGCACATTTGCTGAGATGACTTTGGACGAAAAAAACGAGTTTAGTCATCGCGCTAAGGCATTTGCTAAAATGAAAGAACATTTGAAGCGATGAGTTCAGGTGAAAAAGTAATATTACGGCCAGCTACTATTGCCGATATTGATGTATTATGCAGTTGGGACGAACAGCCCCATGTGATAGATTCTTCACCCAACGACGTATGGGATTGGGAGTATGAATTGCCCCGTATACACGATTGGCGCGAGTTATTGATAGCCGAAGTAAATGGCCGTCCGGTTGGTTTTGTACAGATTATCGACCCCGAGAAAGAAGAAACCCATTATTGGGGTGATGCGCCGCCTAATTTGAGGGCGTTGGATATTTGGATTGGCGAAAGCACCGACCTGAACAAAGGATACGGCACACAAATGATGCAGCAAACACTGGAGCGTTGTTTTAGCAGCCCTGAGGTTACGGCTGTAATTATTGACCCATTGGCAAGTAATACCAATGCAATACGCTTTTATCAACGAATGGGATTTGTGTTTACTGAACACCGCTGGTTTGAAGAAGATTATTGTGCCATACACCAAATAACCCGCAGTGATTGGGAAGCCCTGAATAAGAAATAGAATTGGCAACCGTACAGCAATACTACAATATACTTGGGGTAAGCCCCAATGCCTCCATGCAGGAGATTGTGCGCGCATACCGCAAAAAGGCGATGCTGTTACACCCCGACCGTAACCCTGCCCCCGATGCTACCCAACAGTTTATCTTGTTAGAAGAAGCATATAAGTACCTGCGTAGCTTAAAAGAGATAAAAGACTCAAAGGGAGGTGATGAGCAACTAAACGAGTTTGCAAAATGGTGGGAAAATGAAAAAGCAAATGTGCGGAAGAAGGCTGAGGAGTACTCGAAAATGCGGTATGATGAATACCAAAATTCAGATGACCATAAGTTTTATGCAGCCAAAAACAACATTATCAATGTTGTTGTAGGGCTAGCTGCAATTTTTGCCCTCATTGTTGTGCCGTTATGGTGGTATGCAACCAGTGATGGTGAGAATTTATACCTCTTGTTAATTTATATACTTTTTGTATCGCCTATAGGCATTGTTGTTTTCTCACAGTTAAAACTTTTTCGTGAATCAATTAAGGGGTTTGGTAAGTCTATAGGTATTTCTTCGGCTTATTTAAGGAAAAAGATGATTTCCCTTTACAGAGGGGAAGAAATACCTGCCAGATGGTTAAACGCGCTTGCGCTTACAGGTTTAAATGGCTTTTTGATATTTAAAGTGGTTGTTAATACGCTTGTACCCATACACATTTCGTTACTGTTGTTTGGTCTAACTATATTATCAGGATTTCTTATCAGTCGTTTTTATAAGAAAAAGCCTAAAGGGGATAACCTGTATTATACCTTTTGTATTGCCCCGGTGTGTTTAAATGTACTTTTTGCTATCAATTACGTGGTTAGCTTTAATACCGAGGTTGAGACTTATCGGTATAAACCCAAACATGAAATTGTGCCATCAAGGATTTCACGCCCTTTTTATTGGCGTTTAAGATCTAAATCACCCACAAGCCTTATTATACTTGAAGGTGAAAAATATAAAGAATACAAGGGCTTACGTGTATTTCTTTTTTATGGAGAGGTCATAGATAATAACACCGTTACTTACACATTCAAGACAGGCATATTCGGCATTAGGGTGATGAAGGACTATAAGTTGAGCTACATAATTTATGAAAACTGGTAATTTGCAATGCAATACTCGCAGCTCAACAAGGTAAGAGAATAAAAATTGGCAACCGTACAGCAATACTATGATATACTTGGGGTAAGCCCCAGTGCTTCAATACAGGAAATTGTGCGTGCATACCGCAAAAAAGCGATGCAGTTGCACCCCGACCGCAACCCAGCCCCTGATGCTACCCAACAGTTTATCCTGTTAGAAGAAGCATATAAATACCTTAAAAATTTAAAAGAAGGGAAAGTGGCGCAAAGCGGCAGCACCCAAGAGGCAGAGTTTGCCCGCTGGTGGCAGCGCGAGCAGGAAAATACTCGCCGCCAAGCACAAGAACGTGCTCGTATGCGCTACGAAGAGTTTGTAAACTCAGAAGAGTATAAGCTTGAAACCGCTAAAGACACCCTTACCAATGTGTTTTTTACTGCTCTCACGGTAATCATATTGTTTATCGCACCGGTATGGGCCGGTATTACCCACGGCTGGGTTGGATTTTTTTTGAGTGTAGTAGTAATATTAGTTACGCTGCCGCTAAGTCTTGCCGTGCTGATACAAACCAAATTACTGCGCGAGTCTGTACGTAATTTTCCCTCAGCAGTTAAATACCTGCTTAAATTTACTTGGCTCGATTCTATCAAAGAGAACCCTGTTTATCTTATGGGGTTTTCATTACTTGTAAATGGTTTGATTTTACTTAAAATCACCCTTAGTACAGTACTGCCCACTTTTGTTATTGTGCCTTTGTACATAGGAGCTATTGTAGGCGGCTATTGGTGGGCTTACAGAAGAAAGATATACGACCGACATATACAATCTATTTATGGGTTTTTGTTAGCTCCTTTGCTGCTAAATAGTTTGTTTTTAATTAATTACTTAGTCAGTTTTAACCCGCATACGGAAACTTATAGGTATATTTCTAAAGTTGACGATAGTGCCGACTTTTCTTACAGGCGAAGCAGTACCATGCGTTTTGTGAGAGGTGAATATTCCAATTATCACGGGTTGCGCACTTTTGCCAGCTATGATAAGGTGAAGGTGGGTAATCAAGCAACCCTCTATTTTAAGAGGGGTATATTAGGACTTAGGGTGCTAAAGGATTATGAAGTGCACTGGGTGGACGAAGAACCCGAAGAGATGATACAACCTTATTAAACCAACAACAATGACAAACCCGATTTTAGTAGAAATATACCGCAACAATGTGCTTGAGAGCTTTCACCGAGGGGTGGTATGTGTGGTAGACAGAGATAACAATATTATATACAGCGAAGGCGATGTACAGCAAATATGCTACCCCCGTTCAGCATTAAAACTGATACAAGTATTACCCTTGCTTGAGAGTGGTGCTGTTGAGCATTTTGGTTTCACTTTAGAAGAAATAGCCATTATGTGCGGCAGTCATAACGGGGAGGAGGAACATCAGCGGGTGGTAAACTCTATTTTGACTAAGATAGGGTTGGATAAAGAAAGCCTGTTTTGCGGCCCGCAATACCCCACCGACCGAAAGACAGCCAACCAGTTAATAAAAGATAGCGGCAAGCCGCATCACATCCACAATAATTGCAGTGGTAAGCACGCCGGATTTTTAGCCTATTGTGTGTTCATGGGATGGCCGGTACAAGATTATATAAACCCCAACCACCCTGCACAGCAGGCCATTATGCAGGCTACTTCAGAGTTGTATGAATATCCTAAAGAAAGCATGGTGGTGGCACTTGACGGATGTTCGGCACCTATATTTTCCATATCGGTGTACTATCAGGCGGTAGGGTATAAAAACTTGGTACATCCCGTAAAATTCAGTCCTGAACGACAAAAAGCCTGCGCCACAATTATTGAAGCAGTGAGTAAATATCCCTACATGGTGGCCGGACGTAACCGCTACTGCACTGAAATGATGCAGGTGTGTGCTCCGCGTATAATTGGTAAAACAGGTGCCGAAGGGGTTTTTTGCATGGGATTAACCGAAGAAAAAATTGGTGTTGCCATTAAAATTGATGACGGCGAAATGCTGCCCCAATACAACGTGGCACAACGGTTTATTGAAGCCACAGGCATTTTCACCCCTGAACAACTTGCTCCGTTAAAACACTACGAGCGCGAAGAGCTGAAAAACTTTAACCAGTTTGTAACCGGAGAAATCCGTACAACAGACGGTTTGTTTGAAGGCTTGGTTTTGTAACAGCATTTTTTATGACAGATTAAAATCTGTCTCTGTTAAAACTACCTGCGTGCAAAGGACTTAAGTCCTTTGCACGCAGGTAGTTTTGGTAGCATGGGGTTTCAACCCCTTGTTTTTAACGCCGAATGGTTTTATACCATTCGGAACGAGCCTATCATTTATGCCCGTCGTGAACGTTAGTTATTTACTGCACCCCGCACTATCTTCGCACCCGTTTTGGGTACACGGCTAAAGGTTCATATATCACTTTTCATCGTCTCGTTGATATACGGGGCCACTTTCTCCTTAGCCAAAGAAGTAATGCCCAAATACATATCACCGCTCACGTTCATCGTGCTAAGAGTAGGGTGTGCCTTGATACTTTTCCTTATTTTTCATTCCCTTTTTATTCGAGAAAAAATTGAACGTAAAGACATAGGCGGTTTGGCACTTTCGGCCCTGTTTGGAGTGGCTGCCAATATGCTGATGTTTTTTGAGGGGTTGGCCAATACCACACCCATTAATGCCTCAGTGCTAATGATGGTTACGCCCGTGTTTGTGTTTGTCATCCATACCGTAGTGAATCGCCAAGGTATAAACGGAGTAAAAGCCGCAGGCATTGCCCTTGCAGCAGTGGGGGCAATGATGCTGATGGGCGGTAAACGTCTCAGCTTTAGTAAAGATACCCTGTACGGAGACGTTTATATAATCCTGAATGCCCTTAGTTACGCCGTGTATTTGGTGTACGTTAAAAAGTTTATCAAAAAGTACAACCCTATCACCGTAAGCAAGTGGAACTTTATTTTCGGTTTCCTTTTTGTGTTACCCTTTGGTATGGGCGGTCTTGAACTGATTGATTGGGCAAGCT
>CALRQL020000024.1:0-38050 GCA_943370295.1 Agrobacterium sp. 719_389
GGGTTTGGTACTGCTGTTTTCTTTGGTTAGTTCCTCATTATTATCGCAAGTGACCCAAAAAGAGGGCAACATTTGGTATTTTGGCCAATTTGCAGGGCTTGATTTTAATACCACACCTCCGCAGGCACTTACCAACGGCCAACTTACAACCAGTGAGGGATGTGCTACCATTTGCAATAGATACGGAAACCTTCTTTTTTATACTGATGGAACAAGGGTTTTTGATAAAACACATGCACAAATGCCCAAAGGTGACAGCCTCACCGGTAACCCATCATCAACCCAATCGGGGATAATTGTTCCAAATCCCGACAGTGCCCATATTTATTATGTATTCACAACATCAGGGGGAGGTATCGGTTCAAGAACAGCTTATTCTGTAGTTGATACCAACCTAAACGGTGGTAAAGGGGATTTGAAAGTAAAAAACGTTATTTTAAACAATAGAGGCGGTGAAAAACTTACCGCTGTAAAACATAGCAACGGTAAAGACTTTTGGGTAATTACGCACCAAAACTCAAACGATACGTTTCTTGTATATTTAGTAACGGGGGCGGGGGTAAATACAACCCCTCTTATCAGCCGGCTGGGCATTCGGCAGTCAAATTTAGCTATTGGATATTTAAAGGCTGCGCCCAACGGAAAAAAGCTGGTAGGTGTAGAATACAGCAACAAGTTTGCTGAAATATATGACTTTAACTCCTCCACAGGTATCATATCCAATGCCCAAATGCTGGATACAGGAAAATCTTTTTACGGAGTCGAGTTTTCACCCTCAGGCGATAAATTATATATCACCACTACCACCATGTCTCTTATGGAGTTGGCGCAATACGACCTGAAAGCAGGAAGTCTTTCTGATATTATTGCTTCTAAAACAATTATTAAAAACTTTACTAATCCATCAAACCCCGGTGCATTACAACTTGCGCCTGATGGTAAGATATACATGGCAGTTTTGAACTCAACTTTCTTGAGTGTTATTGAATATCCCGAGAAAATTGGTACTAACTGCGGCTATATGGATAAGACGATAAGTCTTAATGGCAGAAACTCCACGTTTGGTCTACCTACCTTTATACAAAGCTATTTTAATGTTCCTAAAGCCGATATATCTATAGAGCAGGCAACCTGCGGTAAACTCACTTTTAACATGTGGACTCTGGGGGATACTTCTGAAATTATAGGCAGCTTTTGGGATTTTGGTGACGGAACTACCGCCAACAATAGTTTATTTGTTAGCAAAACCTACACTAAACACAACACCTACACTGTTAAGTATATAATATATTTTGGCGGTGACTACCCCAAAACAGACACCATTGTTAAAACCATTAAAACAAAGCAATTTCCAAAGGCCGGCTTTACTGCAAACTATGATTCCCAATGCTTAAAAAACAACAATTATCAGTTTACAGATACATCGGTTTACTTGAATGCTTCGGTTAAGGGAAAATCGGCTTGGGCTTTTTTGAGCGGAAACAAAGTTGTTAATGATTCAACAATCGTACAGCACACATACAGTAGCAACGGCCCTAAACAAGTACAGCTGAAAGTAACATCTAACGAAGGGTGTTCGGATTCAGTTACTCAAACATACACTGTTAAACCCACTGTGGTGGCTAATTTTTCAGTAGGCGGCGACCAATGTTTTAATACCAATAGGTTACAGCCCTATCCGCTTAGCACTATAGACACTCCTGCGTTCATCAGCGGATATGCTTGGGATTTTGGCGACGGGACTTCTGATACTGCTGCTACTCCTATTAAAGTGTATAAAGACACGGGCAACTATACCGTATCGCTGATTACACTTGCCGATAACGGTTGCCACGATACTGCTTTTAATAACTTTGCCGTTAACCCATCACCCAAAGCAACCTTTATTGTTGCTGATGTTTGCCAGTACGATTCTTTGCTGATAAACAACACTTCTACAATTAAAAAGGGTACGCTTACCTATAAGTGGTGGTATGGAGATGGCCACACCGACACCGTGTTTGAGAAAAACAGGTTATATAAAGATACAGGAGTAAAAAGCCTGAAACTTGTGGCTACTTCTGAAATGTTTTGCAGCGATAGCATAACAAATTCAGTAAGAGTAATACCAGTGCCCGTAGCCGCCTTTAGTGTGGGCGACGTGTGCGATGACAGCAACATTTCTTTTGTTGATAATACTCAACGATTTAATGAGGCCGTGCTTGAAAATAAATGGTTTTTTGGTGACGGCGCGCAACAACAAAATACAGCTAACGCTCAACACACATATAACGATACCGGTTGGCGCACCATTAAACTATATACCAAATCAGTAAGCGGCTGTTCTGATAGTATTGAGAAGCAGCTCTTCATCAACCCTCGCCCCCAAGTAAATTTTTACACAAACGATAGTTTGCAATGCCTTGCTGGAAATTACTTTACATTTTCTGAATCGGTGGTGTTAAAAAGAGGAACGGTATCATTATTCCAATGGAAATTCAACGATACATTAAAAGGAGCCGGCCCCTTTTGGGACGGGGCAATCCCTTCGTCCGGGTTGTATGATATAAAACTGATAGCTGTTACCGATAGCGGCTGTATAGATTCAATTACAAAACAAGTTACCGTTTGGCCGCAAGCCTCGTTAGCAGTATCGGTAAATGATACCAGCCAATGTTTGGGTGTCAATTCGTTTATAATCAACAACAACTCCACCATTAGTCAAGGCTCATTAAGCTATTTGTGGCGGTTTTCCTCAGGGCAAACGTTTACCACGGTAAATCCGCCGCCGGTAAGTTTTGCTACACCGGGTATTTACCGTGCATGGCTTGTTTCTAATTCTGATAAAGAGTGTAAAGATTCAATTTTTACAAACCTATATATTGAGTACAACCCCAAAGCCGACTTTGTTACGCAAACTATCTGCGAAAACGACTCAGCATACTTTGTAAACACTACCACAGGCGATGCCTCAGGCTGGCAATGGTATTTTGGGGATGGAGGTAGCTCAGTGATGAAAGAACCGATATACAAATACCAAACGGCAGGCGTTTACAAAGTAACGTTAGTAGGCCGTTCTGCAAACGGTTGCGGTGATACAGTGGTGAAAGACAGCGGGGTAGTGGTGAGCCCTGCGCCAAAAGTATATTTTACTGCCGAGATTGGCGATAACGTCTCGGGAAACACGAATGTAAACTTTATAAACAAAACCCTTTTTGGCGATAATTTTTCGTGGGCATTTGGCAACGGCGGATTCAGCAGGGCCAAAAATCCGTCAGAGTCGTATAAAGATACCGGTTATTTTAAAGTAATCCTTTCGGCAATTAACAACTACAACTGCTTTGATGAGTTTGATACAGTTCTTTATCTGGCACCTGATTATAACATTGTTATTCCCAATGCGTTTACCCCCAATAAAGATCCGCTAAATGCTGTGTTTAAGATTGAGGGGACATATTACTACCGCGATTATGAAATGAAAATTTTTGACCGTTGGGGCAAGCTGTTATTTGTATCAAACAACCCGGCTGATGGATGGAACGGCGAGTACGAAAACACACTACTACCCGACGGGGTATATACCTACACAATACGGTTGACCGACTATTTAGGAAAAGTACGCATACACAGGGGTACCCTGCATTTAATGCGATAAACTATTATTAATCAAAATAAAAAAAGAGGTAGGCAACAATTTTTATATTTGAGGGCACTTAGTATTAATTAAAAGCCGTTAGCTATAGGATAAATGTTTACCAAAGGCAGGTTTCTGCTGTTGCTTTTTTATATGTTTCTTTCCGTGGGTACCGTTGTTGCACAATACAACTCATCGGAAGGCAAGAGTTTTTTTGTTTCTTTTGTACCCAGTTTACTCACCGTCCCATCTTGTGATGTAACACTATCTTCACGTTTTAATACAGTAGTAACTATCCAAAATACAGCAAAAGGATATTCATCTACCCACAACCTATCGGCCAATACACCGGTAACCGTATCAGTACCCGTTACAGCATGCATTCCCACCAGCGGAGCCACTGTAGATAGTTTTGCCTTGCACATTACAGCTACCCAAAATATATCCGTGTATGCCATGAATTATGGGGCCGCTATTGCCGATGGCGCACTAATATACCCCGAAGCTGTTTGCGGCAGCAGGTATTATACATCAGCATACGAAGGTTTAGGCAATTCAACCCCTTCAAACTTTTTAATAGTAGGACTATCTGATAACCAAAAAATACGCATTACCCCAAAAGTTGATTTAGCTTCGGGAAAGACGGCAGGAACTCCCTATGTAATTACCCTGAATCGTGGGGAAACCTACCTTGAATTCGGGAAAAACGCACTTGACATAACCGGTTCATTGATTGAAGATATAAATAGTGAGCCGTTTGCGCTATTTAGCGGGACTAAGTGTGTTAACATTCCCACCACCAGCTGCCCGGCGTGTGATGTATTGATGGAACAAATGATACCGATTACTGCCTTGGGGAAAAAATACCTGCTGGCACCGTTATCAACGGCAACGGTAACACCTGCTTATACATACCGGATAATTGGTACTAAAGATAATACTTACATAAATATCGACGGTGTAAGGGTAGATACGCTAAACAAAGGGGAAATACTCCATAAAACGTTTGAAGCCAACGCCATTTGTGTTGATGCCACCGAGCCTATAATGGTAGTTCAATACACACAGGGTACCGTTTGTGTACAGGTTGGCGACCCGGCAATGGTAGTAATACCGCCGGTAGAGCAGGTTATTGATAGGGTGAACTATGCTACACCGGGCTATAATGGATTTACCAAACACTACGTATATGTGATGCTGAAAACCTCAGCAAAAAACAGTTTATTGATAAACGGAAGTGCAATACCGGCCAACAAATTCACCGCTTTTTCTTCATGCAATACATACAGCTATGCAAATATTGAGTTAGCAAAAGGTAATCACCTTGTTGAATGTGATAGTGGTTTTACGATGATTGCCTACGGATATGGCCAGGCGATAAGCTACGCTTATATCGGCGGAACAAATTTTGCCAACCTTAGCTTTGATTTTGAAGTGAGCAATTATACCTGTGAAAATTTAGCATTTGCTTTACAGAATACAGGAGATACAGGTGAGATTGTTAAAAGCTATTGGGATTTTGGCGACGGAACTAATGACAGTGGTAAATTTGTTCGTAAAACGTATTCAGCGCACGGGGTTTATCCTGTAAAAAATGTTATACAAATAGGCGGTATGTTCCCGCGGGTAGATACCCTTGTTAAAACTTTTACGACGAAAAGAAGACCGAAGGCAGGGTTTAGCATAACCACTACTACAGAGTGTTTGAAGAACAACCTGTACCGGTTTACCGATACATCAAAGTACTACGGTGGCAGCAGCGCTTTAGAAACCGTATGGACTTATACCGACGCGGCTTCGTTGCCAAAGAAAAATTTATCGTATATATACCGAAAGCACACAAGCGCAGGCACTAAAGGGGTGATGCTTAAGGTTACTTCTGACCAAGGATGCTCTGACTCTGTAATAGTAACTTATGTTGTTAAACCTGATGCAAAATCGGTATTTACTGTAGGCGGCGATCAGTGCTTTAATACCAACAGGTTGCAGCCTTACCCCTTGAGCACTATTGATACCCCTGCTAATATTAGCGGGTATGTTTGGGATTTTGGCGATGGAACTTCTGATACGGTTACAACTCCCGTAAAAATATATGCCGATACGGGTAATTATGCAGTAGCATTGGTTACCTTGGCGGATAACGGCTGCCACGACACGGCAATCAATAATTTTGCGGTAAACCCATCGCCCAAAGCCGGTATTAGTACCGCCAATGTATGCCAAGGCGATTCAGTAAACATTAAAAATACCACCACCATAACAAACGGTTTGCTAACATACAAATGGTGGTATGGCGACGGGCACACCGATACTGTCTTTGAAAAAAAACGTTTTTACAAAGATACCGGTGTAAAGATTTTGAAACTTGTGGCTACCTCTGAAATGTTTTGCAGCGATAGTATTTTGGTACCGGTTAGGGTAATACCCTCGCCTGTAGCTGATTTTGCATTAAGCACTTCTTGCGAAGACCAAATGGAATTATTTACAGACATTTCCACGCGATACGGTGAACAGATACTTGAAAACAAATGGTTTTTTGGTGACGGCGCACAACAGCAAAACACCGGCGGTACACAGCATTTATACGTTGATACAGGGTGGTACAAAATAAAACTCCTTACAAAATCGGTAACGGGTTGCTATGATAGCATTGAAAGACTACACTACGTAAATTCAGCACCCAAAGCAGGGTTTTACATAAACGATAGTTTGCAATGCCTTAACAGCAATTACTTTACTTTTTCTGAATCGGTGACGTTGAAAAAAGGCTCGATAGCTGCTTACCAATGGAAGTTTAACGACTCTTTAGCGGGCACTGGGCCATTTTGGGACGGCGCATTAGCATCGCAAGGTGTGCAAACAATTAAACTGATAGCGGTTACCGATAGCGGATGTGTGGATTCATTTGCCAAACAGGTTACTGTTTGGCCGCAGGCAGCCCTGGCAATAGCTGTAAACGACTCAAGCCAATGCTTTGGCAGCAATACTTTTGTTCTCACCAATAACTCAAGCATTACTCAGGGCACACTTAGCTACTTGTGGAAATTCAGTTCTGGCCAAACGTATGCAACTGCCAACCCGCCACCTGTGAGCTTTGCGGTGCCCGGTACGTATTACGCCTGGTTGATTTCATCATCAGACAAAGGATGTTCAGACTCTGTTTTTACCAAATTGTATGTAGAGTTTAATCCACAAGTTGATTTTGTTACTCAATCTATTTGTGAGAACGACTCGGCATACTTTGTAAATACTACCACAGGGGATGCCTCGGGCTGGTTGTGGGACTTTGGAGACGGCGGTACATCAACCCTTAAAGAACCTGTACATAGTTATAATAGTTCAGGGGTTTATAAAGTGATTTTAGTTGGACGTTCAGCCAACGGTTGCGGTGATACAATGACCAAGGATAGCGGGGTTGTAGTTTATCCTGCGCCTAAGGTGTACTTTACTACTGAAATTGGTGATAACATATCAGGGAGTACAAGTGTAAACTTTATCAATAAAACACTTTTTGGCGATAATTTTTCGTGGGCATTTGGCAACGGTGGATTCAGCAGGGCAAAAAACCCTATCGAATCATACAAAGACACCGGATATTTTAAGGTAATTCTTTCAGCCATTAACAACTACAACTGTTTTGATGAGTTTGATACGTTACTGTATTTGGCACCTGATTATAACATTGTTATACCCAATGCCTTTACCCCCAACAAAGACCCATTGAACCCTGTGTTTAAGATTGAAGGAACGTATTACTACAAAGAGTTTGAATGCAGGATATTTGACCGTTGGGGAAAATTGTTGTTTTTATCAAACAACCCGGCAGAAGGATGGAGCGGCGAATATGAAAACATACCATTACCCGATGGGGTATATACATACACTATAAGGTTAGTAGATAATTTAGGAAAAGTGAGGTCATACATAGGAAATGTTCATTTGCTGCGATAGCCCAGCCACCTAAATGTCTTATTTTTAAACCTTTTAGGCAAAATTTGAGTAGATTTTTGTAAAATTGTATTAAGGCTTACACCAAAGAAAACTAATGAACCGTACAAAGCACTGTTTGATTTTATTTGCGTTAAGCATTATGGCTTTCGTAATGCTTACCAATCATGCAGTAGCGCAGGTAAATTCATTTGAAGGGAAACACTTTTGGCTTACTTTTACCAAAGGGAGCTTTTCATTCGGCCCCAATAACATAATCACCATTTGGTCAAGAACTAATACCACAGTAACCATACAAAATACCGCCAAAGGTTTTTCAACCACCGTATCATTGGTTTCTAATGTGCCGCAAGACGTTAATATACCTGTAATTGCAAGCAATAGCGATACAGGAGAGTTAGTGGGCAATTACGGGGTAGAAGTAATAGCCAATGATAAAATACAAGTACAGTTGCTGGCCGGCAATTTTGGTGATGGAACAATGGTATATCCCGTTGACCACCTCGGAACCGAATACTACGCCATGAGTTTTGAGGCGAGTAGCACAGGTAAGTCGGCGCTTATAGTGGTAGCAACCCAAGATAATACCCTTATTGAAATTACCCCTTCGCAACAAACCGGTGGTGGTAAACAAGCAGGGCAAGCGTATCAGAAAACGCTAAACAAGGGGCAAACGTATCGCGTAGAAGGGTTTAACGTAAACGATTTAACGGGCACTTATGTGCGCGTGGTTAACGGTTGCAAACCCATTGCAGTTTTTTCAGGTGCTTCTTGCGCCGAAGTTCCCTCAAGCTGCACCAACTGCGGCGAGTTGTACGAAATAATGCCCCACGTAGATACTTGGGGAAAACGTTTTGCAATTGCTCCAATTGTGTCAGGCGGGTTTCAATCGCCTCAGCACACCTATCGTATTTTATCCATTACCAACGGTACAATTGTTACGGTAAACGGCAGCAGTACTACGCTAAACCAAGGGCAAATGATTACCGTGAGCGGTAATAAAAACAACGAATCATTTTGTGTTGAAGCATCAAGTCGTATTTTGATAGGGCAATACACCGAAGGCTTCGGCTGTCAGGGCGGTTCATCACCACGTATGATGATTGTATCACCCGCAGAGCAAATGGTAAAGAGTGGTTACATAGTGGGTAACTCAAACGCAGGTTTCGGTAACCCCAACGATTTACTTATTGTAATCCGTACCTCAGCACGCACACGGTTGCGCGTTAATAACTCATCAGTACCTATTAGTAATTTTTCTTCGTTTGGAAGCTGCCAGGAGTGGAGTTATGTATCAATTAACGGCAGCAGGGGACCGCATAACGTAGTGTGCGACAGCGGATTTCTTGCATACACCTACAATGCCGATTTTAACACAGCATATTTAGTAACTGCGGCGGTAAACTCAAGGATAACAACGTATGATATAGGTACACTGCCCCTCACTTGTGGGTCAACCAACGTTACTTTTCTGAATACAGGAAACCAAAACCGCATTTCACTAAGCCAGTGGTTTTTTGACGATAACACAACACTTACCGGCAAACAGGTAAACAAAACGTTTCCGGCGCAAGGCATTTACAATGTTCGCAATATTGTTACCTACCAAGATGCCTGCCCATACGTTGATACCCTCACATCAACCGTGCGTACGTTACCGCGGCCTGTAGTTGGGTTTACCGTAAACAATCAAACGCAGTGTTTTATCGGTAATAATTTCTTTTTTAGCGATACATCAAGATTTATAAACAACAGCAGGCGCAAAACAAGTTTTTGGGAGTTTAGTGATACTCTGCCGAAGTTTGGTAACTTTTTAACGTTTACCCGCGGGTTTAGTAAGCCCGGTTCGGTAAAGGTGAAGCTGTATGTTGAAACCACCGATTTGTGTATCGACTCAAACGAACTTACGGTGATGGTGAATGCAAATGCCAAACCCGATTACCAGATTGCCAACCCGCAATGTTTTAGCAGCCACTTATTTAGCCCTGTACAAAAAAGTACAGTGATAGGCAGTACGATTGTTGGATACGAATGGGATTTTGGCGACGGTACGCTTAGTACACAGGCCACCCCATCAAAAACATACGCAAAAGATTCTACCTACAACATTTCATTAATAGCAAAAGCAGCTACAGGTTGCAATGATACCATACGAAGGACTTTTACTGTTTATCCCTCGCCCAAGGCTAATTTCACTACGGCGGATGTATGTTTAAACGACACCTTAAAAACCGTTAACAACTCAACGTTTGCAAAAGGGGCGCTTACATATTTGTGGAAAATGGGCGACGGGTTTAATGATACATCAACCAATATTGTAAAAATGTATAGTGATACAGGCACTTACAATATTGTGTTAACCGCAACTACTGCGGATGGTTGCCCGGATAGCGTTATCAAAAAGGCCATTATTAAACCTGCACCCAAACCGGCCTTTACCTTTGATAAAAAATGCACCAAAAATCCATCGGTGTTTACTAACCAAACCTTTGTATATGGGCAGCCCGGCGCACAATACAATTGGGATATGGGCGACCTTAAAACGTTTAACACTAACAACGCCACATACAACTACCCCAAAGAGGGTGCTTATACTGTGCGTTTATATGCACAATTGCCCAACGGCTGTAAAGACAGTACCAAGCGCAACCTTTATATTAATCCCATACCCAATGTAAACTTTATTATTAATGATAGTTTACAGTGCATACGCGGCAACAATTTTAATTTTTTTAACAGCACAGTACTTACTGAGGGCAAGATTAAAGACTTTGTTTGGAAACTGAACGATACCTTTTTAACCAACTCTACATCAGTAAACAGGATATTTACCACACACGGAGTAAATACAATGAAGTTGGTGGCTACTACGGATAGCCTTTGTGCTGACTCAATCGTAAAATCGTTTGAAATTGCTCCGCAAACCAATTTGCTTATTACCACAGGGCCTGATACCTTGTGCTTTAACCACCATAGTTTCCCTATTATCAATGGTTCATCAGTTCCAACCGGAACGGTGAAATACCGTTGGGCGTATTCTAACGGTGATGTGGATACGGTTGACCACCCCGCTCCAAAAACTTTCGGCGCATCGGGCAGGTTTCAACTTTCTTTATTGGCCGTTACCAACAAAGGTTGCCGCGATAGTTTAACCAAAACCTTCACATTGTACCCTTCGCCTGAAATTGATTTTGAAGTGAGCGATGTGTGCGGCTCTGATTCTGCTCGTTTCATTAACTTTTCAAAAGTGGTTACCGGTCGTATTGTAGATTGGAAATGGTACTTGGGCGATGGAGACTCAGCCGATAGCAAACATCCCGTGCATTATTACCCCGCTTTTGGTCCATATGATGTAACGCTTATAGGCACCACGGATTTGGGTTGTAAAGACACCTTAACTATTGATACGGCTCTTACGGTAAAACCCGCACCCAAAGCGTTTTTTAACACGGCTTTGGTGGAGCAGAGAGGAAATAGAACCTCTTATGATTTCTTTGACCTTTCAACAGGGGCTGATAATTACTACTGGAATTTTGACAGGGGTGAAACCAGTCGCGAAAAGAACCCGAGGTTTTTATTTGCAGACACAGGGGCGTATCATGTTATCCTTACAGTATCAAACAAAGAAGGCTGTTTTTCAAGTTACGACACTACCATTACAGTAATACCTGATATTGAAATATTTGTTCCCAACGCGTTTTCGCCCAATAGGGATATACACAACCCCGTATACCGTATTGAAGGCTCGTACTTTTACCGTGAGTTTGAGATGCAGATTTTTGACCGTTGGGGGCAGCAAGTGTACAGAAGCACCAACCCCGAGGAGGGTTGGGACGGCACTTTTGATGGCAAATTAATGCCCGAAGGCGTGTATGTGTACAGCATCCGTATTATGGGCACTGATACTCGTGTGCGCAACTACAAAGGCAATTTGCATTTGCTGTATTAAGCTTTACAGTCATTACCGCACCTCTACCCGAAATATTGAAACTTATCGGACTAAACTAAAAGTACCCGTGGGCGTACCAATAAAAATCACAGTATCTTTGTTGTTTATTTTGTTGAACAGCAATTTGTGAGCCGATGCCCTTAGTTTCGATAGATTTAACCAGCGGAAGTATAAAAAAGAAGGATGTAATAGTGGGGATTGATTTAGGAACCACTAACAGCCTTGTTGCCATTATTGATGAAAGAACCTTACAACCGGTAGCCCTTTCGGGTGCTGATAAGCAAACCATTGTCCCATCGTTGCTGCACTTTGCAGCAAATAATACAGTAAGCGTGGGTAGTGCCGCCAAGCCTTTTCTTATTACACAGCCCCAAAATACTGTTTACTCGGCCAAGCGGCTAATGGGTAAGTCGTACAAAGACGTAAGCAACCACAGCGATTTTTTTAGCTATAAAATTATCGATGATGATAGCGAAAACCTGGTAAGGGTGCAGTTAGAGGGAAAATATTACACCCCGGTTGAGCTATCCTCATTCATATTAAAAGAACTTAAAAACCGCGCCGAAGCCCATTTAGGAGCCTCGGTATCAAAAGCAGTAATTACCGTACCCGCCTATTTCAACGATTCGCAACGGCAAGCCACCCGCGATGCAGGAAAACTTGCCGGTTTAGATGTATTGCGAATTGTGAACGAGCCCACAGCCGCCAGCCTTGCCTACGGCATGGGCTTAAATAAAAACGAAGAAAAGACAGTAGCCGTGTACGATTTGGGCGGCGGCACGTTTGATATTTCAATATTGCGCATACACAACGGTTTGTTTGAAGTATTGGCTACCAATGGAGATACCTATTTAGGCGGTGATGATTTTGACCGTGCCGTGGTTGATTTTTGGGTAACTAAATATGGCTTTAATGCTGCCACCGATAAAGGCTTGCAGCAACAACTGCGATTAACAGCCGAAGAAGGAAAAAAACACCTGAGCAACCATACCGAGTTTAGCGGAACCATTAACGGAACAGCTATTTCCCTTAGCCTTGAAGAGTTTGAAGCCTGCATAACCCCAATAGTAAAACGCACCATTACCTGCTGCCAAAATGCCCTGAAAGACAGCGAACTAACCTTAAATGAAATTGAAGAGGTAGTGATGGTGGGCGGCAGCACACGCACACCCTTTGTAAAACAACAAGTAGCTGCATTTTTCAGTCATTCTGAATTGCACGATAAACTAAACCCCGATGAAGTAGTGGCTTTGGGTGCAGCTATAGAGGCTGATATTTTAGCAGGTAACCGCAAGGATATGCTATTGCTGGATGTTACTCCACTATCGTTGGGTATTGAAACACTGGGCGGATTGATGGATGTTATTATCCCCCGCAACAGCAAACTGCCCGCTAAGGTGGGCAAACAATACACTACATCGGTTGATGGGCAAGTGAATTTGAAGGTGAACGTTTACCAAGGCGAACGCGAATTGGTGAAAGAAAACCGTAAACTGGCCGAGTTTGATTTGAAAGGAATACCTGCAATGCCGGCAGGCTTACCCAAAATACAAGTGAATTTTATTTTGAATGCCGACGGTATTTTAAAAGTAGAAGCTGAGGAATTGCGCAGTGGTACAAAACAAGAGGTGGAAGTTAAACCCCAATACGGTTTGACGGATGCTGAGGTGGAGCGTATGCTGAAAGACTCGATTGAAAATGCGCAAAACGATGTACAGGAACGTATGGTGGTAGAAGCTCGTACCGAGGCTGAACAATTAATTTATACCACTGAGCGTTTTATAGATAAGAATCAATCTTTACTCTCAGACAACGAGTTGCAGAATACATCGCTCTATATAAATGATTTGAGGAATGCTTTGGAAACCGGCGATAAGGATGTTATTTTACGTGCTATTGACGAGCTGAACGAATACACCCGTCCATTTGCTGAAAGACTTATGGATATTGCCATTTCACAAGCTATGAAAGGTAAAAAAATTTAATACTGCCTAAAAGGTATTGATACAAAAAATAAAATATAGTATCCTGCTGGTACTTGCCGCGTTATGCTGGGGCACAACCAACGCACAGCTGTATAATCAGGAGTTGGATGAGTTTAGCCCCGAAGCCACCAAAAGGGATAAGCTGGGCGTTCGTTTAGGGTTTGGGTTGAATACTTTACGCTCTGGTGATTTGCAAAACACCAAGGTTACTCGCGGCTATCAGGGAGCGTTTTATTACCGTGTAAACCTGTTTAAAGGGTTTCACCTTAATAGCGAGTTTGGTGCATCCATTCGGGGTGCCCGCCATGACAATGGCGACTTAAGTTACTCTCAAATCTCTTTGTTTTATTTTGACTTGAATATATTGGGCATGATACAATTAGACCCCGGCTTTAAGCACAGCATTATTGCAGGTGTGCAAGGCTCGCGGCTGATGCGGTCATCATTATTTATAGGCCCTGAGCCATTTCCTGCGTTTTTGCAATTACCGTTTAAAAAGTATGATTTGGATGCCGTTGTTGGCTACCATTTTAATACCCGCTATGCAGGGTTTCAACTGGCTCTTAAATACGGTTTATTAAACATTGCAGGTGATTTTGCATCGTATAATAAGCAATCGCTAAATAACAATGCTGTACAGTTTATTGATTTAAAACCCGGCCTTCGTGATGTAAAAAACATCAAAAATCTCAGTGTTGAATTATCGGTATATTTTTAAAGAAATCAAGGCTTAGCATACGCAGGGTTGGTAGTTACCGATAAATCAGTGAGGGTTTTTAAGAAGGCTACCAATTGCTTTTTTTCCAACTCAGTTAAACCAAGTTTACGAATACCATTTTCAAATCTTCGGGGGCCGCTATCCGCCTTAATATTCATATTCACATCCAGCGTGGGCGACATTTTAACCCCTGAGTTGTAAAACTCCACCACTTCTTCAAGCGTAGCAAAACGCCCGTCGTGCATATAGGGTGCAGTTAATTGCACATTTAATAATGTAGGCGCTTTAAACTTGCCATTATCCGCAGGATTTCCGGTAACCTTTGCCCTGCCGGTAAGCGTACCTGCCGCAGGTTCCCAATCAAGTCCGTTATTGTGAAAACGTTGTACAGGATTGTCAACAAAGTTATCAGTCATCAATAACCCCGAAGTAGGGTGGCAGTGGAAACAATCGCCTTTGTCAGGTGCCATAAATATTCTAAAACCAGCTACCTCATCCTGAGTAAAAAATCTTGTATCGTTTATACTTCTATAATTTTTCTGAAACTTGCTGCCCGTAGCAATAATGCTGCGCATAAACTGCGATAACGCCCTTGCAGCCAAAATAGAGTCAACCCTGTCAGTACCAAAAGCTTTTTTAAACATCGGCGGGTACTGAGATTTGGCCTGTAACTTAGCCACAGCATTTGTCCAACTTTCGTGCATCTCAATCGGATTGCGAACCGGGTCAAGCGCTTGCAGTTCTAACGAGTTTTTGCGTCCGTCCCAAAAGAAATCCTTATTCCAAGCCATATTAATAATGGCCATGCTGTTTTTATCACCCACTATCCCATCAATACCCGTACTAAATTTGTTAGGGGCATCAGTAAATGAATATTCTTGTTTGTGACAACTGGCACAGGCCTGAGTATTATTGCCCGATAAGGCAGAATCATAAAACAACATACGACCTAACAATACCCCGTTTACCGTAAGCGGATTGTTGAGGTTAGTAGGCGGAGTAAAAAAACCATTGGGCAATATAAACGTATAAGGCTCATCACCGGGCCATCCAGGCTCGGCCTTTTCGTCAGGCTTGCATTGTGATACCAGCATCACCATGCTCACAGCCATTGTAATTAATAATGCCTTAGTTGCTATCTTACCCATAGTTAGTTTATTGTTTTATGCTGAGGCTACTTACAAAATTATCAGCTATGTTTTTGGCGATATCAAACCCACCGCCAATAGTATGGCTCACGTGTTTTTGTTTAAAGTTGATACCGCTTAAAAATTTATCTACATCCACCTCAATAGTAATCACTTTAGTATCCCCTTTGGTAAACTTCACGTAATGTGAAAGCGTTTTGGTACGATACAATTCATTAGTACCCGTGTGCACAACAAACGGCACATTAAACGAGTCGGTTTGCATAGTATCCAATCGGCCTTCAATCAACAAAAAACGATATTGCGAACCCATGTCCCAATAAGTACCGTTAGTAAGTGAAAGCGGATGGTTTGCGGGGTATGTAGAAGGGTCGGCAACATTGCTTACCGAATCTACCCCAACGCCAAATGTTATTTCTTTGTATTCGCCGGCATCCACTTTTGCAGCCACCGATAAATTGGGTTTATCAGTTCTGAAATCAATCATTTCAATATCTTTTAACAATACTTGGCTGCCATCTGTTTTCACCAAATACAACTTTGACAGATAAAATTTCAGCAATTCAAACTTGTAGTTAAAGCCTTCCGCAGTAAGCGTATATTTAGTATCCATGGCAAAATCCTTGTTGTTTGCTTTTGCCGCAAACACCACCTTTACAGTATTATCATCAAGTCCCGTTGGCACCTGCGGGTCATTGTCTTTGCAACTTCCCAAAAACAACGTAGCCGCTATAGCGGCCAGCAATAAAGCCACAAGGCTAAGTTTTGCCCACTTAATGTGTTTCAGCATATTCAACAAGGTTTCCATATTATAGACTCGCTAAGTACAGTAATTGTTGCCTAAAATAGTACATCTCATCAGCTTAATTTGATGCTTCGATCAACTTAATAAGCCCTTTATTCCAAAATGAAAATTAAAGATTAACTTTGCGGCAATTCTATAAAATGTCTGCAAAAAAAGTACCAGTTGGTAATATTGAATGCGGTAATGATAAGTTATTTCTTATCTCGGGTCCTTGTGTTATTGAAGACGATGACACAATGCTTACTACCGCCGAATACCTGAAAGAAGTTACCACCCGTTTGGATATCCCTTGGATATTCAAATCGTCGTTTCAAAAAGATAACCGTAGTTCGGCCAAATACTACGACGGGCCGGGCATTGAAAAAGGTGTACGCTTATTAGAGCGCATCAAAAAAGAGTTTGATGTTCCTGTACTAACCGATATACACTACCCTGAGCAAGCAGCTATTGCCGGCGAAGTGGTGGATATATTGCAAATACCTGCTTACTTGTGCATGCAAACTACTTTGGTAACGGCTGCTGCCAAAACCGGAAGGGTAGTAAACATTAAGCACGGGCAGTTCCTTTCTCCTGAGAACATGATACACCCTACCCGCAAGGTAGAGGAGGCAGGAAATGATAAAATTATACTAACAGAACGCGGTTATACGTTTGGGTACAATGATTTGATTGTTGACCCCCGCAGTATGCATCACTTGCGCCAAATTGGCTATCCTGTGGTGTTTGATATTACACACAGCATACGCAAATACGGAATACCCAGTGCTGACCCAAAAGGCGGTGCAAGGGAATTTTTACCTGCGATTAGCCGTGCCGGAGTTGCTGCAGGCGTTGACGGTGTGTTTATTGAAACTCACCCCGAACCTGCAAGGGCTTTGTGCGATGCCGCCAGCCAGTTGTGTGTGTATGATTTGGAAGAATTTATCAAGCCGCTGCTTGAAATTCATGAAGTAAACAAGAAGTATAAATTTTAACTAAACACCCTTTATCCCTATAATGGAACTATATTTAGACTCTGTAGATTTTAAAGAAATAGAAGAGGCCCTGAAGCTGGGCACTATTGACGGGTTGACTACCACCCCAACTTTTATGCACCGTCACGGTATTACTGACGTTGACGGCGCAATTTTGAAACTTGCCAAAATGGTGAACGTGCTACAAGTGGAAGCTTTGGGCGACACCGTTGAGGAAGTTGAAAGAGAGGCTGACCGCCTTATTGCCCTTGGCCTTGACCCTGAAAAAACTGTGTTTAAAATCCCTGTATCAAACATAGGTATTGCAGCTTGCAAGCGTTTGCGTAGCAAAGGGTACATGGTAAACATTCACTTGGTGTACACCCTATCACAAGCTTACATGGCTATGCACGCAGGTGCTACCTACGTGTGCCCGCTGGTAGGTCGTTTGCAAGACCAAGGACACGATGCCCTAACTCTTATCGAGCAATGTGTGGAAGCTGTTAACTACTACGGCTACGATACTAAAATCATGTTCTCATCGGTTCGTCATGCTGAGCACGTTCGTACGGCTTTGCTTACCGGTGTTCACACCATTACTGCTCCTTGGAGTGTAATGAAGAAACTTACCGAAAACAACCTAACTACCGTAGGTACTGATCAGTTTATCGAGCATACTAAATTGATGACTATGCGCGTGAACGAAATTATTGCCCAATACAATCCTCGCGTTAGTGTAGACCAAAGCGTTTTAGATGCTGTGGTTGAAATGAACAAGAGCGGATTGGGTTCAGTATCAGTAGTTGATGCAAGCGGCCAGTTGGTTGGTGTGTTTACTGATGGCGACCTTCGCCGTAAGATAAACGCTGACGGCAAAGCTGTTTTGGATAAAAAACTAAGCGATTTCGAATTTAAATACCCAATTACCATCAACTCTAAAGCCTTGTTGTACGAAGCTGTTGACTTGTTTAAAAAACATGAAATAGACAACATCGTAGTATTAGAAAACAACGAACTTTTTGGTATGCTTGACATCCAAGATTTCGTAAAGTTGGATTTGATCGGTTAATTCTCACTTTATAATATTTGCCGCAAAGGCACGAAGACACTAAGAAAACTTTGCGTCTTCGTGCCTTTGTAGCTTAATCACATTGGTATGTTACAAAAAGTAGAAGAAACTTTTACAGCCATTGGCGGGCAGTTTATAACCCCTGCTGCCCAACTTGCTGAAAAGCTGAAAAACATAAAGGCATTTGTGTTTGATTGGGACGGCGTGTTTAACGATGCCATTAAAAGCACGGGACACCCAAATGGTTTTAGCGAGGCTGACAGCATGGGTATTAACCTGATGCGGTACGACTATTATTACCGAAACGGCCAACTGCCTGTTGCAGCCATTATAAGCGGTGAGGAAAACCCTACGGCGTTTGATTTTGCCCACCGCGAAAGTTTTTATGCCTTCTATTTCAGGATAAAAAATAAAAACGAAGCGTTTGAACATTTTTGCAAAGCACACTCGCTGCAACCTGAAAACGTAGCTTGGTTTTTTGACGATATATTGGATTTGGGCATGGCCAAGATTTGCGGCGCGCGTTTTTATTTAGGCCGCAAAAGCCAACCCCTTACCACCCGTTTTGTACTTGAAAACGGCCTAACCGACTACATTACCGCCCACGAAGGCGGCCAACACGCTTTGCGGGAATGTGCCGAGTTGATAATGGCCTTGAACGGCACTTTTGACCAACTAGTAAACAACCGCCTGAGTTTTGCTCCCAATTATGCCGAGTATTTTGCAAAACGCAACGAGGTGAAGCCTTTACGCTATACAAGAACCGAAGAGGGAGTGCAAGAAATTAAGCCCTAGTTGTGTGGCACTTTTTTTAGCCCGAAACTTTCAAATCAATACCTTTGCCATAAACCATTACTGTTTTGACTGATAAAGCGGCTAAACTGATTACCTACATTTTGCAGCCTTTGATAATGCCCTTTTTAGGGGTACTATTCATTTTGTACTATGATGAGTATTACTTCCTGCAAACCACCTCGTCCCAAAAATTTTACATACTGGCGTTTGTGTTCCTGCTCACCTTTATGCTGCCCGCATTGGCAGCCATATTGATGAAAAGCACGGGCACTATCAAATCACTGATGATGGAAACCCGCGAAGAACGCAAACTACCCATCCTTGTTACCTCGGCCATTTATGTAACAGTCTATATTATGCTGGGTAGAGTAACGGGCTATGATAAGATAAAAATGTTTATGCTGGGCACCACTATTTCCATTATCCTATCAGGGTTTATTACCAACTATTACAAAATCAGCTTCCACATGACGGGTTGCGGCGGCGTAGTAGGCTGGTTGGCCTATATGGCCACATATTCGCTGTTTAATGTCAGCGGCTTGTTGGTAGCCTCACTATTACTTTCAGGACTGGTAGGCGTTGCCCGCTTGCAATTAAAAGCGCACACCCCCGCACAGGTGTACAGCGGATTTTTATTCGGTTTCACCGTTGTGTTTTTAATAGGGTTGATTGTATAACCCCTTTTCACTATCCCCCAAACTTTAGTAATATTGCCAAAAATTATCCTACAATGAGTACTTACGAAGCCCTTTTATATACTGTTGAAAACGGTGTTGCCACCATCACGCTAAACCGCCCTGATGTGTTTAATGCGTTTAACGATACGCAAAGCTACGAGCTGCAAGATGCGCTTAAACAGGCTGAACGGGATAAGGCAGTGCGTGTGCTGGTAATTACCGGTGCGGGCAAAGCATTTTGCTCAGGACAAGATTTAAAGGCCATTGCCGATAGTAAAGACCGCTCATTGGCCGACTCATTATACAAACGTTACAATCCCATTATCCGCGCTATGCGCAATATGCCTAAACCCATCATAGGCCGCCTGAACGGTGTGGCTGCGGGTGCTGGTTGCTCACTGGCTCTTGCCTGCGATTTTGTAGTAGCTGCCGAAAACGCCAGCTTAATTGAAGTTTTTATTAATGTGGGCTTGGTACTTGATTCAGGTTCAAGCTACTTTTTACCCCGTTTAGTGGGCAGTAATCGCGCTTTTGAATTAAGCACGATGGGCAATAAAGTATCAGCACAACAAGCCCTTGAATGGGGTATGGTGAACCGCGTAGTACCTGCCGACCAACTGGATGCTACCGTTGCCGAAATTGCCGCTTACTATGCCTCTGCTCCTACCAAAGCTATCGGCTTGATGAAAAAGATGTTGAACAAATCGTTTAACAGTGATTTGGAAACCATGCTGCAATACGAAGCATATTGCCAGGAAATTGCAGGCCGAAGCGCTGATAACAAAGAAGGCGTAAAAGCCTTTAACGAAAAACGCAAACCCGTTTTTACCGGAGAATAAGTTTTTCGTTGCTTTGCTGTTTTTCTGAATCGTTTATATTTATTATTCCCCGTAGGCGGGGTAACAGGTTGGAGTTTATTCATTAATTTGATGAGTTTTATTTCCTTCGCCTAAATCCTCCTCTCGAGGAGGACATTGGTGTGCAAGCTTTTTTGATGAGATTTTCCGCTATTAAAAATTCGCACGACGTTCATTATCCCCCGCAGGCGGGGGCAGGGGGTGGAAAATCCGGGTTTCATTATCCTCAATCCATCGTTCGATGCACAACGAAACATTATTAATATCGTTCAGTACATCATTATCTGTAAATCTTAGTAATGTAAAGCCAAGTCTTTCCAGTTCTTGTTGTTTAACGATATCCTTTCGATAAACATAATCTCTTGTATGTGTCCATCCGTCTACCTCAATTACCAATTTTAATTCCTTACACATAAAATCAGCGATGTAAGTTGAAACTGGTCGCTGCCGTCTAAATTGATACCCCTTCATATTCTTTGCTCGCAAAACATACTTCCATAAACAGGCCTCTGCTTTGGTCATGTTCTTCCTTAGTGAGTTAGCAAAAGGCTTCAGTTTTTTGTTGTAAGCATAGTTGTTAGTTTTATCGGCTATATCCATATAGCCGTTTATTTCGTTTCATTATGAATTGTAAATGACGATTGTTAATTATGAAAGAAGTCAATAACCTCCTCCTAAATCCTCCTCCCGAGGAGGACATTGGTGTGCAAGCGTTATTCAAAATTTCTGCGGGTATCTAAACTTTCCCGGCGTTACATGTCCCCCGCAGGCGGGGTAGTGGGTGGATAGTATAGAAGCACTATCCCTTTTTAGCCACGCAATACCACATACGGTTAATGTTTTCAGTGGTATCAATAGTGAAGCCGGCTTTTTCAAGCAATTCATCCACCAATGCCCTGTCAAGGCGTAGTTTGTAGTAAGAACTTGCCGACTGTTTCCAGCCTTGCCCGTCTTTTTGGTGTAGTATATCCGTTACCCGAACCCTATCTGCAAAATACTCTAAGAAACAGGTGTGTATTTGGTTTTCATCACTACGTACGGGGATAAACCGTTGTTCATCAGTAAGTGCAACGCCGTAATCACGGTACGAAACAATAAATTTTCCGCGTTTTTCAAGTCGTTCGTGCACATCTTTAAAAAGCTGCAACAGCACTTCTACCGATGGCAGGTGGGCTATGGTATCGCCCATACAAACAGCCAACCCGGCTGTGAGTATGCGGGTTTTAAACTTGGTGAAGTCGTCCTCTATAACATCTATATCAAGCGTACCTTTATTGCTTTTAAGTTCTTGTAGTAATTGCTTGTTAAAATCAATGGCTACCACACTAAAACCCAAATTGGCCAACGAAACTGCATGCAAACCGTGCCCGCAACCCAAATCAACCGCAATGTTGTTTTTAGGGGGCTTTATTTTAAACTGTTTAAAGATAGCTTGCTGTGCTTGCTGCTGGGTGGCAAAATTGCCCGCCATCCAACTGTAAAAGTTGCCCAAATGGCTGTCGTAGTGTTGTTTTACGCTCACAGTGGTTTGCTTTTAATGCAGCACAAACTGCACATACTTAATTACCTCACCTTTTTCGGTAAATATCTTTTCGTAAGTGGTTTTAATGGATAGGTAATCATCCAAAAACGGTGCTTTGTACAAATCGGCGGTGTTGCGTATCACAGGCAGGCAGAGCTCTTGTATCACTTCCATTGTAAACTCGTACAAGGGTGTGTTATCGGTTTTTAGGTGTATAGTGCCGCCTTTCCGTAAAATGTTTTTGTAAAGGTTAAGAAAACGAGGGTGGGTAAGACGTTTCTTAGCACGGCTCAGTTGGGGCTGCGGGTCGGGGAAGGTAATCCATATCTCGCTCACCTCTTCAGGGGCAAAGTATTGGTCAATCTTTTCAATGTCGGTGCGCAAAAATGCTGCATTGCCCATTCCTGCATCCAACGCCAGTTTAGCCCCGTTATACATACGGTGGCCTTTAATATCTACTCCAATAAAATTCTTTTTGGGGAAAGCCTTGCCCAAATTCACCGTGTACTCGCCCTTACCGCAAGCAAGCTCAAGCACAATAGGATTGTTGTTTTTAAATACCTTTTCACCCCAAGTGCCTTGCATCCCTTCGGGGAATTGAAACACGTGCGGAAAGGTGAGCAGTAAATCCCAGCGTTTTAATTTATTCTTACCCATTTTGCTGCGAAATAACTAATTAACGTGTATTTGACGAAAGAATATTTTGTACTTGGTAGGGAAGACGGGCGTAAAGCCCGTCGCTATTGCAGGGTTGCATCGCGAATGGTTTTAAACCATTCGCGATGTTCATCGCAAAAGCCCTGAATTTTATATTCAGGTTATACCGTAAAAGGAATAGCTGCCTCAAATTGCAGTGGGTTTCCGCTTTCACCATTAAAGCGGAGTAAATGAGCGTGCAACATTAAACGGGGCGCGGTTACATGGTAATTGAGGGGCGGGTAACGTTTATCGCCTACAATGGGGTGGCCGATAAATTGCAAATGGATACGTATTTGGTTGGTGCGGCCGGTTTCCAACACACATTCAAGTAAAGATGTATTCGTATTGCGACTAAGAACGGTGTAATGGGTAATGGCTTCTTTGCCGTGGCTACCGTCAGGGTAAGCACGTATATCTAAATGATTATCGGGATTACGACCGATGGGAACATTCACCGTGCCTTCATCTGCACTTACAATGCCATGCACCAATGCGGTGTATTTGCGTAATGCAACCTTTTCCCTGAATTGGGGGATAAGTAATTCCCTGCCTTCAATGGTTTTGGCTACCACAATCAAGCCCGAGGTATGTTTATCCAAGCGATGGACTAAGCCGTTTTCCAGCTCGGCAGTTTGCACCGTGCTTTGGTAGTAATAGGCCAAGGCATTTAATAAAGTCCCGTAATAGGTGCCTAACCCCCCGTGGCAAGCCATGCCGGATGGTTTGTTAATCACAATCCAATGTGGGGTTTCGGCAATTATTTCAAGGGGAATGTTTTCGGCAAATATTTTTTCGTGAGAGGTATAGGGCGATAAGATTTTTATCACGTCTCCGTTTTTCACCAAATCCTCCTCATTGGGTTGCACATCATTCAGCAGCAACCAGTTTTTATGAAACAGCAATAACACCCGCTCTTTTTTAAACCCCCTGCGGTTGTGTAGCAGGTATTGCTCTAATCCCTTTGGGCGAGCAAGGTTTTCAACAACAATAGTTTCGCGGATGTGCATCGGGGTGTTTATTTCAGGCTATGTAGCACGTCCACCGTCCAAGCCTCCGGTTTACCGGCAAACAACACTTTGGTACGTGCCCAAGTGGTAGCAAACAATTCAGAGTGGCGGTACGTTTCAAGGTTTTCCTCAGCGTTCCAACGGCTGTAAGTAAAAAACACATTGCCGTCAGGTTTTTCGCGCAGCAATTCAAGGTATTGGCAGCCTTCAAAGTTTCGTATCAACTCTTTTGATTCTTCAAACACCTGCAAAAAATCCTGCGTGGCATCCGGCCTAAACGTCATTTTAACTATACGGGTAATCATATCCTAAAAAACACACTCTGATTTTTATAACAAACTTCCTGTTTTCGGGGCTTTAGCAGCACTACTTGACGGGTTACTGTCAAAAAACTCTACCGTTACCCGTTTGCCTTTTTCAAGCCCCAGTAGTTGGCTGGCTTCGGCTCGGTTCACAGCTATTTCAAGCAAACCGTCTTCATTAAAAAAGCAAAGGCTCTCGCCCTCTTCCACATCGCTGTAGTGTTCGCTGATGCTATTAATACTGTCAAAGTAATTCAGCACCACCTCAAAATTGCGACCAGCCCTCACGTTGTCAAACATAGTGCGGGTAATATTGGTAATGGCATTGTTGTAGTTGTTCACATACAGTATATGCCCGCGCAACTTGTCTTTGTTCTCCAGCGGTTGCTCCAATAATTTTTCAAGCACATGGTCAATACGTTTACCAACAGCTTCAATGCCTTTTTGGGCAATGGCAATAGCTGCTGGCACCAAGGCATGTTTAAGGGGGAAGAAATTACCTTCGGGCATCTCTTCGTAGGGCAATTTGTAATATACCGTTTCGTCGGCTGGGGTAAAAAGGGTAAGCAATCCGTTATCGGCAGTAATAAAAATCTGACCCTTGTACACACAAGCCAATAAGTTGGGATACTTTTTAAAATCTACATCAACCGATATAAGGTGAATGGTTCCCTGTTCAAAATCATCCACACAGGTTCGCATCATGTAAGCGGCTTCGTCGATAGAAAAAGGGGTGATGTGGTGTGCAACATCAATAATAGTGGCCGTTGGCAGGGCTGCCAGTAACCTCATTTTTGCTTTAGCCAATAAGTGCGTATCTTTTCCTAAGTCGGTAGTGAGTGTAAATATTGGCACAGTGGGTAAATATGAGTTAAATTAGCAGCAAAATTAGTTTTAAATCTGTTGAACGAAAAATTCATTCTGCTTGACGGGGTAAACCCCGTGGAGCTATGGGGAGCTAACAACAGCACCCTTAAATTGTTACAAATAAAATATCCCGGGATAAAAATTGTTTCGAGGGGAAATGCGGTGAAGTTGAACGGTGAGGCCGGAGATATCGCCGACTTTAGCGAAAAATTTGATAAACTGTTGCTTGCGCTTAAAAGGTCGGGTAAACTGGAAGAAACCACAGTACACGAAATTTTGGATGCACAAGAAGCAGATATAGCAGATGTATTGCCCCCCGGCAAAGACGATGTGCTGGTATATGGTAACCACGGTAAAATTGTGAGGGCACGTACGGCCAACCAACGCAAAATGGTGGAGTATGTGGCTAAAAACGATGTGGTGTTTGCCATAGGACCTGCGGGTACGGGAAAAACCTACACTGCGGTTGCTTGTGCGGTGAAGGCTTTGAAGGATAAAGAAATTAAACGTATTATACTGGCGCGTCCCGCGGTAGAAGCAGGGGAGAACCTTGGCTTTTTACCGGGTGATTTGAAGGAGAAGATTGACCCTTACTTGCGCCCTTTGTACGATGCGTTGGATGATATGCTGCCGCCTGATAAGCTGAAAAGCATGATTGAGAACCGCATCATCGAGATTGCTCCGATGGCGTTTATGCGCGGGCGTACGCTGGACAATTGTTATGTGATTTTGGACGAGGCACAAAATGCTACCGACTCACAGTTAAAAATGTTCCTTACCCGTATGGGGCCTCATGCTAAGGTAATTATCACCGGCGACCTTACTCAAGTAGATTTGCCGCGCAACATGCCATCAGGTTTGTTGAGGGCGGTTAAAATTTTGGATAAGATTAAGGGGATTAAAATTGCCTACCTTACTGTGAATGACGTAGTGCGGCACAAAATTGTGAAAGAAATTGTGAAAGCCTACGATAAGAGCCACGAAGAGGAAGGAAAGAATAAACGTTAATAAATTATTATTCAATTAATTAAGGGGTATCCCTTGGTTATTTGTGGGTATTTTTTAACTTACTGTTTTTTATAGCTTTAATAGAAAGTGCTTATACTTGCACCGCAATCTTATGAATACTACCACATCACAACTAATAGCCACCAACTTCTTCCTGAAAAACCAGAAATCGTTTCACAGGGGCAAGGTGCGCGACATTTACAACATTAAAGATAAGCACCTTGTAGTAGTTGCTTGCGACCGTATTTCGGCGTTCGACCACGTGTTGCCACGTCCGATACCTTATAAAGGACAAATACTTAACCAAATAGCCGCTAAGTTTTTAGATGCTACCGCACACGAGGTGCCCAATTGGAAAATTGCCACCCCCGATCCTAACGTGACGGTAGGTATTAAATGCGAACCTATTTTGATTGAGTTTGTAATACGCGGATACTTGGCGGGCTACGCTTGGCGCGTGTACGAAAAAGGCGGTCGCGAGATTTGCGGAGTTACTTTGCCCGAAGGGTTAAAGAAAAACGACCCGCTTCCTGCGCCAATCATTACCCCTACCATTAAAAACAACGTAGGCCACGATACCGACATTTCAATGGCGGATATCCTTGCACAAAAGTTACTTAAGAAGAAAGACCTGGAGCAACTTGAAGCGTACACAAGGAAATTGTACACCTTGGGTAGCGAAATTGCAAACGACAGGGGACTTATTCTTGTGGATACCAAGTATGAATTTGGTTTTAATGACGAGAAGAAGATAATCTTGATTGATGAGGTGCACACCCCCGATTCATCGAGGTATTTTTATAAAGATGATTACGAAAAGCGCCAAAAGAAAGGGGAGGAGCAAAAGCAACTTTCAAAAGAATTTGTGCGCGAGTGGTTGATGGAAAACGGCTTTTACGGCGAAAAAGACCAAAAGCTGCCCGATATGACCGATGAAGTGGTGAACAGTATTACTGAACGCTACATCGAGCTGTTTGAAAAAATTACCGGCGATAAATTTGAGAAACGTAACTACGAAAACATACTTGACGATATTGAGGGCAATGTGAATGATTATATCAACTCAAACCCATTGTTTCAGTAATATGCAGATGGCTCAATTTTGAGATAGAAAACAGCTTTGCTATAATAACTTAAGAAAAGGATGCCACAGGCATCCTTTTCTGTTTTGATATTATTTATATTAGTATTGCATAAATATTTGTTAAAGGCTATGATTAAAAAACTTGCTGTACTTACTTTTAGTATTTTTATTACCTTATTTGCTAACGCACAAACCGTTACTACCTTTGCAGGACAAGCCGGTTCAGCTTCTACCGGTATTTCTACGGTAACTCTTGCCAACGGAAAATTCAATGAACCTTATGGGATAGTTTTTGATGCCAGCGGAAGAATGTACGTGTCTGAGCAATTCGGTCATCGTGTATTGATGTACAACCCTGCCGATGGTAACTTGTACCCTCGCGTAGGTTCTACAGCCGACCCTGCTAACGGCATGAATGCCAATTACATTAACGGAACCGGGATTAACGTTCGCTTTAATACTCCTATGGGTATGGCTGTTAACTCAAACGGAGATGTGTTTGTAGCAGATATGCTAAACCACTCTATCCGTAAAATAAGCAAGTTTACATCAGCCGGTAGCGGACAGGTGGTAACTACTTATGCCGGTGAAGACCAAAACGGAAATTCTGTTGGTGATTATGCAAACGGACAAGGCACTGCCGCCCGTTTTAACTCGCCCACTGATATAGCTATCGACGAGGCAAGCGGTGTTATGTATGTTGCCGATGCGTTTAACGATTGTATCCGCAAAATTGACGCTAGCGGAAACGTGACCCTATTAGCGGGTACTCCCGGTTCGTTTGGTTTTGCCGACGGTGCAGCCGCTTCTGCCAAGTTTGATTTGCCTATAGGTGTTGAGTTGGAAAGCAGCACATCACTATTAGTAGCTGATGCAAACAACCGCCGTATCCGTCGTATTGATTTAACCAACCTTACTGTAAGCACAGTGGCCGGAAACGGTAGCACAGGCGGCACAGATGGTTCTGCAAACGCAGCTACCTTCTCTTCGCCTAACGGTTTGGCTGTTGATGCTTTCGGAAATATTTATGTAGCTGATGGCCGTAACGGACAAGCTAATACCATTCGTAAAATAAGCAACGGACAAGTATCAACCATTGCAGGTAAATTTAACGAATCAGGTACCGCTGACGGACAACGTGAAAATGCCCGTTTTAACTTCCCCGGTTCGTTGGCGTTTAACGCTGCTAAAGATGAGTTGTACGTAACAGATGTGTTAAACCACACCATCCGTAAAATAACCTTGAAACCCATTGCTGATTTCAGCACCTTTAGCACTACTGTAAATGTGAACGTTGAAATTACCCTTGAAGATAAATCAAAAAACACCCCTACATCTTACCTGTGGGAGATTACACCTTCAACCGGATTTAGCTTCACCGGCAGCACCGGCAATACCAGCCAAAACCCTAAAGTAACATTTACCCAAACCGGAACTTATACCGTGAAACTAACAGTAGGTAATGTGTACGGCAGCGATGTGAAAACCGTAACTAACTACATTACGGTGAGCAACACAGGCGGTAATGCTCCAATAGCTGACTTTAATGTAAACCGTACCAAACTATCTCCAAGCGATACCTTGGTAATTACTGATGCTACCACCAACAATCCTACCCAATGGGAATGGACTGTTGCCCCAGGTAATGCTCAGTACGTTAGCGGTACTACATCAACCAGTCAAAATCCTAAACTGAAGTTTACCCAAACCGGTATTTATACCATTGCCCTAAAAGCAACCAACCCATTGGGCAATAACACCAAAACCAAAGCCAATTATATTTATGTATTCCCATTGGGAATAGAAACCATCACGTTGGATGAATTGGTAAATGTGTACCCTAACCCTACATCAACCGGTAAAGTTACTATTGATATGGGTCGTGTACCAGTAGGTAATACCCTTACAGTTGCTGTGTATGACATTAACGGAAAAACCGTTTACACCAACACTTTACAAAACAACCCCGGTACCCTTGAGGTAAACCTTGAAGGCCGTGCCAAAGGAATGTACTTTGTAACTGTGTTTGATGGCTATAACAAAGCTTCTAAAACGGTTGTAGTAGAATAATCTACCCCAACCATAAAACAAAAAGCCCCTTGCATACTTGCAAGGGGCTTTTTGTTTTATAGCGCATTAAGTGCATAGACCTAATGCTACTGATAGCTCATTATCTATCAATACATCGGTATTTATTCCCGATGCCTGAGTTATCGTTTCAGTTTAAAATTCTGTCCTAAATACACCCTGCGCACCATTTCATCGTCGGCCAATTCTTGGGGACTGCCGTGTTTCAACAGTTTACCTTCAAACAGCAAATAAGCACGGTCAGTAATACCCAACGTTTCATCCACGTTATGGTCGGTAATCAATATCCCGATATTCTTTTGCTTCAATTTCGATACAATGTTTTGTATATCCTCCACCGCAATAGGGTCAACCCCTGCAAAAGGCTCATCCAACAAAATAAAGCTGGGGTCTACTGCCAATGCACGGGCAATTTCGGTACGGCGGCGTTCGCCTCCGCTCAGCACATTACCCATGTTCTTGCGTACACGGTTCAGGCTAAATTCTTCCAGCAGTACTTCCAATTTATCCTTTTGTTCGGCCTTGCTTAGTTTCGTCATCTCAAGCACGGCCTTAATGTTATCCTCCACTGTCAACCTCCTGAATACAGAAGCTTCTTGGGGCAAATAACCAATACCCTTTTGGGCACGCTTATACATGGGCAAGCGGGTAATATCTTCATCTTCTAAAAATATTGTACCCTCATCCGGGCTTATCAGGCCCACTACCATATAAAACGTAGTGGTTTTGCCAGCACCGTTAGGTCCAAGCAGCCCCACAATCTCGCCCTGTTGCACATTCACACTTACATCATTTACCACGCGGCGTTTGCGGTATTGCTTCACAAGGTGTTCGGTTCGCAGTATCATAAATTATTCTTCAAACCTACACTTTATAAAAAATTATGCCAAAGGCTTTTTACAAGTGATTTTAATCATATTACTGAAACAGGCAATGGCTATATTTGCCACATTTGATAAAAATATGTTACACGCATTGGGGATACCTTCAGTAGATTTATCTGATTTTGTTTCGGGCGATGCAGCCCGCAAACAGGCATTTGTGCAGCAGTTAGGCCATGCTTATGAAGAGATAGGCTTTGTGGCTGTTAAAAACCACAACTTTAGTGATGAGCTGCGCGAGCGCTTATATGCTGAGGTGAAAAACTTTTTTGCCTTGCCTGAAGTAATTAAACGCAAGTACGAAATTGAAGGCTTGGGTGGACAGCGTGGGTACACCAGTTTTGGCCGCGAACATGCAAAAGGCAGTCCTGCACCGGATTTGAAAGAGTTTTGGCACTTTGGCCAAGAGGTTACCGACGGTGACCCGATAAAAAATGAATACCCTGAAAATGTATGGTGCGAAGAGGTACCCGGTTTTAACAAAGCCGGTATTGAAGCATACCGCACACTTGAAAGTACAGGCAAGCAAATGCTACAAGCCATAGCGTTGTTTTTGGGTCTTGACGAATTTTATTTTGACGATAAGATAAAGAACGGTAACAGCATATTGCGCCCAATACACTACGGGCCTATTACCCAAGAGCCTCAAAACAGTGTGCGTGCAGGTGAACACGAAGATATTAACCTGATTACGCTGTTGATGGGTGCCAGTGCCGACGGTTTGCAAGTATTGAACAAAAAAGGTGAGTGGGTAGCTGTTACAGCGTTGCCCGAACATATTATTGTGAATGTGGGCGATATGTTGCAACGCCATACCAACGGCAGACTAAAAAGCACTACCCACCGTGTGGTGAATCCGCCGCGTGAGTTGTGGCATACCAGCCGTTATTCTATTCCTTTCTTTTTGCACCCACGCAGCACCATGCGTTTAGATTGTTTACCCTCTTGTATTGATGAAAACCACCCTAAACAATGGGACGATATTACTGCTGGAGAGTATCTGCACGAACGCTTACGCGAGATTGGTTTGACGAAATAATACTTTTTTCGACAGGTTAAAACCTATCGCTTTTGCAATTACCCTTTTGCGGCGGACTTAAGTCCGCCGCAAAAGGGTAATTTATTTTAGCACGGGGTTTCAAACCAGTGTCATAATCACATTACATTTTAATCACCCTGAACTCAACGCGGCGGTTGTTTTGGCGGCCTGCCTCAGTTTGGTTGGTGTCAATAGGTCGGGTAGAGGCATACCCCGCAAAGGTGAGTCGGTGCGACTCTACGCCCCATTCTTTCAAGTACTCAACTACTGCTTGGGCACGTTCTAATGATAACACCACGTTGCGCTCGTTGCTGCCCATACTGTCCGTATGACCTGATATTTCTATCTCCATTGTAGGATATTCATACAGCAACGTTGCCAGCGAGTCCAACGCCACAAACGATTTGGGTAATAGTTCTGCTTTGTCGGTATCAAAAAAGATATTCTTTAGCACAAAAATTTTTCCTACCGTGTATTGGGTAGTGTCTTTTCGGGTGGTTACTATTTTAGGCTGTGTTTTTAAACTATCGGGCACCGTATAGGCATTGCAGGGGCAATCGCTCTCTTTTTCAACCTCCCACACGTAAATATCATCAATTACATAATAGGCTTCCTGTTTTTCGTTCTCATTCACTTGTTTGGCATTTTGCGCTCCCAACGCCTTAAACCCGCCAATGGTTAAGTAGCGTTCCCCACCCTTAGCCGTATAAAGTCCGGTTAATTGCATCCAACGCTTCTTCTCCGTCAGCATTTGCCCCGGCTTGTTGATAATATCGGGCATGGGCAATACCGCGGCACGGTAGTAAAATTTAAGCAACGTTGTATCAAACCTAAAACCAATGGCATCGGTAGCCAATCCTGCACCGGGCAGCAGCCTGAAAAACGCCCGCGTGCAGTATTTTCGGCCTGCCTGCAAGGGTTGCTTAAATTGGTTTTCCATGTACTCAAGGTATTCTGAGCGACTGTAGATACGGATACCGCAAAACTTATCGCCCGTGCGGGCTGCATTTTTCATCCCCCTGAAATAATCGGGTGTGCCCGTAGCCACATACCAATGATGAATGAAAGTATCAGCCACCCCGCGAATTTCATTATCAAAATACCCGTCGTCTTTGCAAAGCTCAAAGCTGTGGTTGCCAATTATGTTTGCGCCCGTATCTTTTAACGTAAAACCATCGTCGGCAAGGGCAGGCGTTTCATAGGCCAAGCGTTCATCGTTCAGTCGTTTAGGGAAGGTGTACACCCCTTTTCCGTTGTTCACCAACAAATCGCTGTAGGGGTCGCCGCGCAGGTACTTTATTACCAGCATCGTATCAGGTCGCAACTGTATTACCCTGAAACTATCGGTGGTGTATTTGTATAATCCTGTGGTAAAAAACTCCTCGTGGGTGAGGTCGCCGTGTTTGTAGGTTTCTTTTTTCAGCAGCTCACCGTCGGTGTTGTAGTATTCCCAAACTCCCTTGGGTATAGCCCCTTTCTTTTTTGCTTTGTAGTGGGAGGTAAGGGCGGGGTAACCGTCTTCATAAAAATACTCCCACGTGCCGTTTTTCACTTTTGTGATGTCGTACCCGAAGGTGGTTTTTACCCTGAACGTTTTATACTGTCCGCGCCATTGCAGGTTTCCGTTGGGGTAGTGTTGCTCTGAGAGTTGCCCAAACAGTGCTGCCGATAAAAATAGGGAGAACAGGGATAAAACTAATTTCATGCTTTATGGGTAAACGTGCACATTTGTAAAAAATTTTAACGTGGCAGTTCAGGGTACAAAATACGATGTAATTGTGATAGGCGGTGGAGCGGCAGGTTTTTTTGCCGCTATTTCTGCAAAATACCACCATCCCGATGCTAAGGTTGCCATTGTAGAAAAAACCAATAAGCTGCTGGCCAAGGTGAAAATATCGGGCGGGGGCAGGTGCAACGTTACCCACCACTGTTTTGATACGAAGAAATTAAGCAGTCACTACCCGCGCGGCGAGAAGGAGTTGCGGCAGGTGTTTAGCCGCTTTGCAGTGAAAGATACGATTGAGTGGTACGAGGTACGCGGAGTGAAACTGAAAGCGGAGGCCGACGGTAGGATGTTCCCGGTAACGGATGACTCACAAACGATTATTGATTGCTTGATGGCCGAAACCCGTCGACTAAAAATTGAGATACTCACCAATACAGGGATTGATAAAATAACCCCGATAGAAAACGGTTTTGTACTAACCACTAATAACCAACCCTTAACCACTGAAAAGCTGATTATAGCCACGGGTGGAAGCCCCAAAGAAAGCGGCCTGCAATGGTTGAAGGAGTTAGGGCACAGGGTAGAGACGCCTGTTCCCTCGTTGTTTACGTTTAATATGCCTAAAAACCCCGTTACACAGCTAATGGGGGTGAGCGTGCCTAACGCAAGGGTGCGTATAAATGCGACTAAGTTTAGTTATACAGGCCCGTTATTAATTACCCATTGGGGGATGAGCGGTCCGGCGGTGCTTAAACTTTCGGCGTGGGGTGCACGTTGGATGGCTGAACAGGATTATAAATGCACGCTATCGGTAAACTGGCACGAGGCAAAGAACGAGGACGAGGTACGGAATTACCTCACTGAGTTTAGAACAACGCACAAACTGAAACAGGTGGGCACGTTGGCGCCGTACGAATTGCCGCGCCGCCTGTGGGATTTCTTTTTGCATCGGTTGGGTATAGCCCCTACGTTGCAATGGGCCAATATGGGTAAGCAGGATTTTAACCGTTTGGTAAATACCTTGTTTAACGATGAGTATGCGGTGCAAGGCAAAACCACGTTTAAGGAGGAGTTTGTAACGGCAGGCGGCATCAGTCTTGACGATGTGGATATGAAAACCTTGCAAAGCCGCGTAATACCCAATTTATATTTTGCAGGTGAGGTGCTGGACGTTGACGGTATTACGGGCGGGTTTAATTTTCAGGCAGCGTGGAGTACCGGCTTTGTGGCGGGTATGTTGGGGTAATTCTCAGCCGATAAATACAATGTAATTTTCTGATTAATACACGGGGTTGAAACCCCGTGCTAAAACAAATTACCCTTTTGGTAAGGACTTAAGTCCTTACCAAAAGGGTAATCACAATAGCGGCAGGTTTTAACCTGTCGTGGTTAGTTCATGCTCACTGCTTCGGGTTCTGCCATATAGTCTTCCAACGGAGGACAAGCGCAAATCAGATTACGGTCGCCGTAGGTATTATCTACGCGGCTTACCGCAGGCCAAAATTTAGCGTGGCGCACCCACGAAGTTGGGAATGCTGCTTTCTCGCGGCTGTAAGCGTGATTCCAAGTATTTGCCATTACTACTTCGGCAGTGTGTGGCGAGTTGTGCAATACGTTGTCGTTGCGGTCGGCAGTACCTTCCTCAATTTCAATAATCTCGCGACGTATGTGAATCATCGCGTCGATAAATTTATCCAACTCAGCTTTGGTTTCGCTCTCAGTAGGTTCAACCATGATGGTATTAGCCACAGGGAACGACATGGTAGGAGCGTGATAGCCGTAGTCCATCAAACGTTTAGCAATATCAGTTGCTTCAACACCAGAGGTTTGTTTGAAGTGACGGGTATCCAAAATCATTTCGTGGGCACAACGTCCGTTTTTGCCTCTGTAAAGCACATCGTAGTGGCCTTCCAAACGTTTAGCAATGTAGTTGGCATTAAGTATCGCCCATTTGGTAGCGTTGGTTAAACCATCGCCGCCCATTAAGCGGATGTATGCATACGAAATCAACAATATGCTGGCGCTACCCCAAGGAGCAGCCGAAACTGCTGTGATGGCTTTTTCGCCGCCTGTTTTCACCACGGCATGACCGGGTAGAAAGGGTTTCAAGTGTTCAGCCACACAAATTGGTCCCATACCGGGGCCACCGCCACCGTGAGGGATACAGAAGGTTTTGTGCAAGTTCAGGTGGCAAACGTCCGCACCAATCATACCGGGGCTGGTTAGTCCCACTTGGGCGTTCATGTTAGCACCGTCCATATATACTTGTCCGCCAAATCCGTGGATAATGGCAGTAATTTCTTTAATGGTTTCTTCAAACACACCGTGTGTACTTGGGTAGGTAACCATCAAACAAGCAAGATTGTCTTTATTGGCTTCGGCTTTCTCACGAAGGTCTTGTACATCAATGTTACCGTTTTCATCGGTTTTGGTTACAATCACTTTCATGCCGGCCATTACAGCACTGGCAGGGTTAGTACCGTGTGCCGAAGCAGGAATCAATGCAATGTTACGGTGACCTTCGCCTTTATTGATTAGGTATTCGCGGATAACCAACAAACCTGCATACTCGCCTTGTGCACCTGCATTGGGTTGCAATGAAGTGGCCGCAAAGCCTGTAATTTCAGCCAAATAGTTTTCTAATTCAGCAAATACCTGTGCATAGCCTTGTGCCTGTGCCAATGGTGCAAACGGGTGCAGTTGGTTAAACTCAGGCCATGTAATGGGTATCATTTCGGCAGTAGCATTCAGTTTCATGGTACAAGAACCCAATGAAATCATGCTGTGCACTAGTGAAAGGTCTTTAGCTTCCAAACGCTTAATGTAGCGCAGCATTTCATGCTCGGTGTGGTAGCTGTTAAATACTGGGTGGGTAAGGTAAGCGCTGTTACGCACAAACTCATTTCCCCAAGTAAGGTCTACATTGTTGGCAAGGGCTTTCACATCTACAGTGGTTTTGCCTGCTGCTTTTGCAAACAAATCCACCAATAGTTGCACATCGGCCAAGGTTGTAGTTTCGTCAAGCGAAATACCGATATCACCGTTTTCAAAATAACGGAAGTTAACACTGTTCTCTTCTGATACGGTGCGCACTTTGGCAGCATCTGCACCGCTCAAACGCAGTGTATCAAAGAAAGTATCGTTAATATTTTTAACGCCTAATTGTTCCAATGCTGCTGCCAATACTTTGGTTTGAGCATGGGTTTTTTGGGCAATTTTTTTCAAACCGTCAGGTCCGTGGTAAACGGCATACATGCTTGCCATTACCGATAGCAATACCTGTGCGGTACAAATGTTGCTGGTAGCTTTTTCACGTTTGATGTGTTGCTCGCGGGTTTGCAAAGCCATACGCAATGCGGTTTTACCTTGTGCATCAATAGATACACCGATGATACGACCGGGCATACTGCGTTTAAATTCTTCTTTGGTAGCCATGTAACCTGCGTGCGGACCACCGTAGCCCAACGGTACACCAAAACGTTGTGAAGTACCAACTACAATGTCAGCGCCCCATTCGCCGGGAGCTGTAAGCATGGTAAGGGCAAGCAAATCGGCCAATACTACCACTTTACCGCCTGCGGCGTGGGTTTTATCAGCAATCGCCTTGTACGATTTAATATCACCGCTGTTGTTAGGGTATTGCAATACAACGCCCATATATTCAGCAGTAGGTTCAAATGTTTTATAATCGCCAATCACCAACTCTACATCCAATGGGGTAGCGCGGGTTCTAAGCACGTCAATAGTTTGGGGGAAGGTTTCTGCGTCAATAAACAGCTTATTGCCTTGTGCTTTACCCTTCAGGTCAATACACATGTGCATAGCTTCGCCTGCTGCTGTGCCTTCATCCAGCAAAGAAGCGTTGGCAATTTCCATTCCTGTTAAATCCATTATCAGTGTTTGGAAATTGATAAGGGCTTCCAATCGGCCTTGAGCAATCTCAGCCTGGTAAGGGGTGTAGGCAGTGTACCAACCCGGATTTTCGGTAATGTTACGCAAAATCACACCGGGGGTATGGGTATTATAGTACCCCATGCCTATGTAGCTCTTGTATATTTTATTCTTACTTCCTATGGCTTTTAAAGCAGCCAGAAACTCAGGCTCGGCCATTGATGCCGGCAGGTTTAAAGGCTTAGGTGAACGTATGGCCGCCGGCACGGTCTCGTCAATCAATTGGTCGATGCTGTTTACGCCAAGGGCTTCCAGCATTTTGCTCAAATCTTCACTGCTCGAGCCGTTGTGGCGGTTCTCAAAGCGGTCGTAATGATGTATAGGAAGAGACATACTAATACTTGTTAGTTAAAAAATTTCACAAAGTTAATGCTTTGGTTGGTTTTTTAAAGGGGGTGGATAAGTGAGGGAAAAAAGCCTTACTTTTTTTAAAATGGATGGAGTTCTATTGCTTGATAATCCTTGAAGTGATTACTTTTTCACTTGTACTAATCCGTAAAAAGTAAATCCCGTTTTCGAGGTCTGAAATATCAAGAGTGTGATTTTCAATCACACCTGATTTGAATACTTTGCCTGTAATATCAAAGACCGAAACAGTTGAACGGTTTATGTCAATACCATCAACTATTAAAATACCTGTAGTTGGGTTGGGGTAGATTTTTATTTCTGGTGAAGGGACAATATAAAAACCATTTGAGCTTGAATCAGATTTACCAGTACAATTATTAATAACTTCTAGTTTTGTTGAGCAACCTTTCATATTACTATCGAGTTTCAGTTTAGCGGGTTTCAGGGCTAAAAAATCGCATATGCTTTTTACATGACATACTGAAAGTGTAGGGCATTTTTCAATCATAACTATATAAGCGGAGCTTAAATCTATACTATCCAATCCGCGTAGGCTTTTCAAAATTGAATTATTTCTAATAAAAAGCTCATTATCAACTTTTTTCATTGAGGATAATTCTATGATTGAACTCAAACTATCATTGTTTTCGATGTTTATACTATATGCTTTCTTAATATTTTCTAATCCAATCAAATTTTTTAATCTTGGATTCCCAGAAACACCTAAATGTCTTGGGATTTCTTTTATATTTTCGAGTCCAGTAAGACTTTTTAAGTTGATATTATTGGCAAACTCGAGAGACCATCCTATTCGCTTTAAACCAGAAAGCTCTGTTATCCCTTCTATCAAATCATTATAGCTAATATGTAAACTGAAATTAATTGTGTCAATATTATGTATTCCTTGTAGGTTCTTCAAGTTTTTATTTCCTGAAATTCTTAATTCACCTGTGTATCGAATCGAATCTAAGTCTAACATAGACGTTAAAGAATCATTATTTATAATAATTA
>CALRQL020000025.1:0-35071 GCA_943370295.1 Agrobacterium sp. 719_389
GGGCATGGCCCATGCTTAACTTATTGTCGCGTATTCCGGCTTGTATATCATCGGGTAAGCGCAGCAAACGCAGGTAATTGTTTACCGTGCTGCGTTGCTTTCCTACGCGTTCACCAACCTCGTCAAGTTTCAAGTTGCACTCATCCATTAAGCGTTGGTAGCTCAATGCCACTTCTATCGAGTTCAGGTCTTGGCGTTGAATATTTTCAATCAAAGCCATTTCCAACATCTCTTGGTCGTTGGCCACCCTTACATACGCAGGTATGCTGGTTAAGCCCGCCAAAATAGAGGCCTTGGTGCGGCGTTCACCGCTGATAATCTGATAGCGGTCTTCGTTAATGTTGATGCGCCTAACGGTAATAGGCTGTATTACGCCGTGTACCCTGATAGATTCGGCCAATTCTTCCAATTGCTCTTGGTCAAAGTGCAAACGGGGTTGGAAAGGGTTGGCTTCAATCTGGCTGATTAAAATATTTGAAATTCCCCCGCCTGCGCGCGGGCTTGCAAGGGCTGCGGCTACGTCATCACTTTTCAGCAATGCCGATAAACCTTTACCCAATGCGTTTCGCTTCGGTGTACTCATTATTCGTTGCTCAGTATTTTATCTTCTTCGGCTATACGGGTCAACCCGTTCTTTTGCATAATCTCACGGGCAAGGTTCAAATAATTGATACTACCCTTGCTCTCTGCGTCGTAATGGATTACCGGTTTACCATGACCCGGTGCCTCGCTTACACGGGCGTTACGCTGAATGATGGTATCAAACACCAATTGCTGGAAGTGCATTTTCACTTCTTCAACCACCTGATTGCTCAAACGCAAGCGGCTGTCGTACATGGTTAGCAAAATACCTTCAATCTCAAGGTTAGGGTTTAGCTGTGTCTGGATAATTTTTATCGTATTCAACAATTTACCCAACCCTTCCAATGCAAAAAACTCACATTGTACAGGGATAATCACCGAATCAGAGGCAGTTAACGAGTTGGTGGTAATCAAACCCAGCGAAGGAGAACAATCGATAATGATAAAATCATAATCGGGGCGTATTTTCTCAAAAACACGCTTCATCATGCGCTCGCGGTTGGGTAAATCCACAATCTCAATCTCCGCACCCACAAGGTCAATGTTTGACGGAAGCAGGTCTAAGTAGTCAATATCCGTTTTCAATATCACCTCTTTAGGTGCCATATCGTGGATAATGCACTCGTACAAACCTGTTTTTATAATGGTGGGGTCAAAACCAAGCCCTGAAGTAGAGTTGGCCTGAGGGTCACCGTCCACCAGCAATACCTTCTTTTCCAAAGCAGCTAAACTGGCCGAAAGGTTAATAGCTGTTGTGGTTTTGCCCACACCACCTTTCTGGTTCACTATCGAAATAATTTTTGCCATTCTATGTGTTCCTATTTTAGATTAAAAAAGTAGCTTCGCAATGTGGCAACACCACAGTTATGAAAGCTACTGAACTACAAAAATACGCCTTACCCTGTGCTTATTTATTCACAGCAAAGGGCAAGTTTTCAATACTTATACACATACTTTTTTTGTTCATAGCCTGCAAAAGTGGACAGTCGGATCAGCCTCGGAAAGTGTTTAGGTATAATGTTGATACGGGTTTATCCACACTCGATCCGGCCTATGCCAGAGATGAGTTTATTATTTGGGGAGTGAGCCAGTTGTACAACGGATTGGTGCAGCTTGATAGTGATTTAAAAGTACAGCCTGCCATTGCTAAAAGGTGGGAGATAAGCGATAGCGGCAAAACCTATACTTTTTATTTAAGAACTGATGTTTATTTCCATGATAATAAATGTTTTACAAAAGGAAAAGGCAGAAAAGTTACCGCCCACGATTTTGCATATAGCTTAGGCCGGATTATCAATCCTGAAACCGCAAGTACAGGCGCTTGGATACTTAATGATAAGATTGATGTAAAACGGTTTATTGCTAATGAATACCAACCTTTTATAATTAAAAATGACTCAGTATTCATAATCGAATTAACCAAAGCATTTCCGCCGTTTCTTACCATGCTTTCAATGCCTTATTGTTACGTTGTGCCTAAAGAGGCGGTCGCGATGTATGGAAAAGAGTTTAGGTCCAATCCGGTAGGTACAGGGCCGTTTCGGTTTAAACTATGGGAAGAGGGTGTGAAACTTGTGCTTGAGAAGAATCCTAACTACTTTGAAACTGATAAGGGCAAGCAATTACCCTATTTGGATGCTGTGGAAGTGAACTTTATTGAGAACAAACAAACTGCCTTTATGGAGTTTGTGCAAGGTAAGCTGGATTTTTTTGAGGGATTGGAGGGGAGTTATAAAGATGAATTGCTTACTAAAAACGGTCAACTGAAACCCAATTACCAAAACCGTTTTAGGTTAGAAGTGAACCCCTATTTGAATGTAGAATACATGGGCTTTTTGATGGATACCACCGATAATGGCCGCGAGGACTTGCCTTGGCACAATATATTGGTTCGCAAAGCCATCAGCAAAGCCATTGATAGGGAAAAGATGATGTTGTTTTTGCGTAACAACATCGGTTTACCGGCCAACGGTGGTTTTGTTCCGCCTGCATTGGCGGGTAGTTTGCAAACCCAGAACGTTCAGTACAGCCTTACCGAAGCAAGGGAGTTGCTTGCAAAAGCGGGGTACCCCAATGGTAAAGGATTACCTGTATTGGTTATCAACACCAATAAAAACTTTGCTGATATCGCCTCGTTTATGCAAAAGCAGCTAAAAGAAATCGGCATACAGGCTGAGATTGAGGTTACACCCGGGCCTTCGCACCGCAGTTCGGTATCAAAAGGCAGATTACAGTTTTTCAGGGGCAGTTGGATAGCTGATTATCCCGATGCTGAAAACTACCTATCGTTGTTCTATAGCAAAAACAAAGCCCCCAATGGCCCAAACTATACACGTTTCATTAGTTATGAGTACGATAAACTCTATGAAATGAGTCTTACGCAAACCAACGATACACTTCGTTGGCTAAACTACAGGTCGATGGACAGCATTGTAAAGCATTACAGCCCAGTTTTACCGTTGTACTATGCTCAATCATTACGATTGGTGCAACCGTGGGTTAAAGGGCTTAAAAACAACGCTATGAATAGCTTGGTATTGAAGTATGCAGATATTGAGGGTAAACAATAGTTATTTGATTAGTTAACAGGCACATGAAAATTTTCAAAGCAGAACAAATCAGGGCTTGGGATGAATACGCCATAACCAATGAACCCACAGCTTCTATAGATTTAATGGAACGGGCAGCCGCAAAATGTGTAAAGTGGCTAGTTGGTCATTTTTTACAAAACACTCACTTTGAGGTGTTTTGCGGTATGGGCAATAATGGGGGTGATGGCTTGGCCATTGCACGGATGTTATCCAAAGAGAGTAAAAACATCACTGTTTACGTATTAAAATCTACTGAAAAAGGCTCTCCTGATTTTGAAACCAATCTTAAACGCTTAAAGGAAACAACAGTAATTGTTGTTGAAGTATCTGCACAAAAAGATTTCCCTGAAATTCAAACAGGAAGCATTGTTATAGATGCGCTTTTCGGCACGGGGCTTAAACGTCCTTTAGAAGGAGTTGCTGCTCAATTAGTAAGCCACATCAACAACTTTTCAAATACCAAAGTAGCGATTGATGTTCCTAGCGGTCTGCCTGCTGATTGGGTAGATAATGCTGCTGATTATAAAGAGGTTATCCATGCAAATCACACGATTACCTTTCAAGTGCCCAAGCAGTCATTTTTATTGCCCGAGACGGGGAAATACGTTGGCAGCCTTATAGTTACGGATATTGGTTTATCTAAAGACTATGTAGTGAACACCCAAAGTCAGTACTATTGGGTAGATAGTACTTTGGTGTTACGCTTACTAAAAACACGTAATCGGTTTTCACACAAGGGTACCTACGGACACGCATTGTTAATAGGTGGGTCTATGGGCAAAGCAGGGGCGATGTTACTGGCAACAAAAGCCTGTATTAAAGCAGGGGCGGGGCTAACCACTGCATTTGTTCCCCGTTGTGCTTATACCCCAATGCAAACCGCCGTGCCCGAAGCCATGACGGAAACCATCCAAAAAGAAGACTTACTGGATTTTATGCCCACAAATACCGATGCCTACACAGCTATTGGAATAGGCCCCGGTATGGGGACACAAATAACTACCCGCGATGCCTTGGATGACTTTTTTGCTACCGTTGATAGTAAGAAGTTAGTATTGGATGCTGACGCGCTTAACTGCCTGTCGCTCAATTTTGCCGAACGTAAAAAGGTAAAGCTCCCCGAAGGGGCAATACTCACGCCGCATCCCAAAGAGTTTGACCGTATGTTTGGCGAAAGTAAAACCGCATGGGAACGTTTGAAAAAACAAACTGAGGCAGCACAGAAACACAAAGTAACGATTGTACTTAAAGGCACACATACATCCATTGCCGCACCTAATGGAGAGGTATATTTTAACAGTACCGGAAACCCCGGGATGGCCACGGGAGGCAGCGGCGATGTGCTTACGGGGATTATAACAGCACTAAGAGCACAGGGCTATGAATCTATTGATGCTTGTATTGTTGGTGTTTACCTGCACGGATTAGCCGCCGATTTAGCCTTACAAACAGAAAGTACCGAAAGTCTTGCTGCGGGTGACATTATTGCCTATTTAGGCAGAGCCTATAAACACGCGGGTTCATATTAAAAAGAGAAGCCGACCTATCGGCCGGCTTAACGCTAACTAACTTTGATTTTAACAAGCAGCTTATGCTGTTTGGTTTACACCATTCAGTGCAAGATTGTTGTTCAAGGTGGTTCCTGAGCATGTGTACACGGCAGTAGCGCTTGCGCCTTTTTGATAAATAAAGGCTTGTGAGGCTTGATTGTCAGTGCCTAACATCACCCAAATTTTCATCCAAAGGATTGAACCGTCGGGTACACCCAAACTACCGGGGTCAGTAGTGTAGGTTTGACCCAAAAGCTCATTACCGGTTTGACCCGATTGTTGCAATTGGCCGTTTTCGTCCATGTAAACAAATTCTGTGCGGCAAACATAACCGCCTTGTTGGTGTAGGGTAAATTGCCCAACTGATTGAAGTGCCATAATTGATAATTATTTATTTTGTTTTGTTGCCTACTCTGTTAGTAAAAGGATTTTTCGGCTTCCATCCTGTTGTCGGCTAACAACACAACAAATTTGGCAACAAGGCAATGGCTAAAACAGCCTATAAATGACCGTTTAAGAATTCAGATAAAAACAACTGTCTTAGTAATAGTGCAGTCTATAGGGTGTAATCCGCAATCTGTTGTGAGTAAAATCATTTTTTGATGTCGGCAGCTTGGCTATGTTTGTATTGGATTGTTAAAATGAATAAATGAAACACACCACTGTACTTGATTTAATACGACAAAACCCTTCGTGTGCGCTAGTGTTGGATGAATACGGGATTAATCATCACGAACACGGTGACAAAACCCTTGAACAGATATGCATTGAAAAGCAACTGGATTGTAATCAATTGCAAATCAGCTTAGGTGCATTGGGCAGCCATGTGTACAGTATCGATTTCAATTTGGTATCCATACCTTTTCTTATAGAGTATCTTATTAATACGCATCACGATTATGCCAAAACCAAACTGCCTGCCATACGTAAGGTAGTTGCAATGCTATCGCGACACGATGAAGGGTACCGTGAATTGGAGAAAACCTTCCGCAAATTCAGTAACCAAATGCGTAAGCACATAATACTGGAGGAAGAGGTCGTGTTTCCTTTCATTCTAAAACTACAAGCATTGTATGAGAACTACGACAGGGAAGGAGTAGTTGAGTTGCTAGGGAAATACAGCACAGAGATTTTGTGTCACAATCACGAGCATGATGAAGACGAAATGCACGAGTTACGTGTTTTGACAAACAATTTCAGATACAAGAGCACCGATGATTTAAACTATCAGATTACCATGCACGAGTTGTTGCAATTGCAAACCGATATGGGACAACACGCCAAAATTGAGGAAAATGTGTTGTTTAAGAAGGCCGCTCAAATGGAGGCCGTATTGCGTAAAAAACTAAAAAGCGCTTAAAATAAAAAAGCAGGCAGTGCATAAGCACCACCTGCATACCAAAAGAGCGTTTAAATCTGTTGGGTATTTTTTAGCAACAAAAGCAATGTTTATGCAAGTATTGCCCTTGTAGGTAATATAGTTGTTAGCTTTGCCAACCCCCAAGCAATTATTTTTTCGTATTCCTTAGCCGTGAAGTAGAACCAATACAAAGTTGCAGGTTATGCTGTTGCTGCAAAAGGGCATTTTTGCTTGTTTTGTATTACGGGTATTTTTACCTGTTTTTGGCATTAGAGGCAAAAAAAATCCCCGCCTTGTGGGGCAGGGATTTTATAATGAGCTATGAAACCTGATTATTTAACCTCGGTTTCAGTAATTACTTTACGGTTTGCGTTTTCGTCAATTTCTTTCACTGTGATACGGTCAGGGTCAACAGTCTTAAGTTTACCAAAGTTTAGTTTCTTCAAACCATCTTTAATCAACTCTTCGTCACCCACAACCACAATCACCATTTTGTCTAAATCAAGTACTTGTTTAGCCAACTCATCAATTTCTTTTTTGGTTAATGAGTTCAATACCGCTGTTTGTTCAGCAGTAAAGTTTTCAGGCAGGTTATAACGCTCAATCATGTTAAGGAACTGTGCTTTTTGGAACGAAGATTCGTAAGTAAGCGCGTCACCTTGTTGAAGAGCATTCTTAGTGTAGGCCAATTCTTCCTCGCTAATACCTGTAGTACGGTATTTTTCCATTTCACCTATTAGTTCACGAACAGCACTATCAGTAGCTGATGTTTTAATACCTGCACTAAAAGCAAACATGCCGGGGTATTCAGAACCGATGATTGATGTACGTGCACCGTAAGTCCAGCCTTTGTCTTCACGAAGGTTTAAGTTAATGCGGCTGTTAAAGTTACCACCCAATGGGAAGTTCATTACTTGTTTTTTGAAGAAATCGCCTTTATAATCAAATTTATCACCTATTAAACCCATGCGGATTTGAGATTGAGGAGCGTTGATTTTATCAATTACATAAATAGCTTTTTCAGGCTTGTGGTTGAAAGTTAAAACAGGTAGAGTAACGTTTTTAGGAGTCCATTTTTTCAAGAACTCAAGCTTAGGCAACAATGCATCTTTATCAATGTTACCAACAGCAGTAATAGTAGTAAGGGTAGGAGTGTAGTACTTATTATAAAACTCTTTTACATCTTCTAAAGTGATTTTGCTAAGTGTTTTATCTGTACCGCTGGGGCTTGCACCAAAAATGTGGTCATCACCGTAAATCAATTTGTTAAATGCTTTAGTAGCAGTTAAGCTGGCATTTTTCTCTTCGGTAAAGTAGTTTTCAATTGCTTGATTTTTAACACGTTTAAAGTCTTCTTCGTTAAAACGAGGGTTAAATAGTATTTCTTCAAGCAGTTTAAGAGTTTGATCCAAGTTTTTGTCCAAAGTGCTAACGTTGATAACTGTAGCATCACGACCGGCGCTAATAAATATAGAAGCACCAAGCTTGTTCATTTCTTTTGAAAGTTGCTCAGGAGTATAGTTTTTAGTTCCTTCATTCATCATTTCGGCAGTTAAACGTGCCAAACCGATTTTTTTAGTATTGAAGGCTTGTAACTGGTGACCGCCTTTGATTGAGATTACTAAGTCAACAGTAGGAACTTCAGTAGTTTTAGTACCAATTACTTTGATACCGTTAGGGAACTCTGCTTTGTAGAATTGAGGGATGATAGCAGCTTTAGTTGGTCCTGCAACAGGGCGTTTGCTACGATCGAAGTTATCTTTAACAGGGGTGTAAGTAAGACCTTTATATTCAGCTTCTTTAGCAGCATCAACAACACCGGGGTATGGATTACGGCTGAACGATGAATCTTTAAGTTCAATTGGACGTGGTTTTACGTGTACATAGCAAGCGTTACGGCTCTTAATGTATTTTTCGTAAACACGGGCAATATCTTCTTTGGTTACAGCGCGGTATCGTGCAATATCATCTTTAATGTTGTATGATTTGTTACCCAATAACATTGTCCATTGAGTGAGGGTTCCGGCTTTCCCGCCAACGCTTTCCATAATACGAACAAGAGTAGCCTCCATATTAGTTTTGGCAGCATTCAAATCGTCATCAGTTACTTTGGTTGGGTCAAATTCAGCAATGGTTTTCTTCAATAAATCTTCAATCTCTTTTTGTTCATATTTCGGAGAGTAGAAAATTTCAATTGTAAACTCACCGCCTAATTCGCGGCAAGGGTGTGAAGCACTGGCTTGAACTGCTTTTTCAGTTTTAACGAAGTTTTGGTACAAAGGTGAGTTGTTGTTGCCACCGAAAATCTCAGCAAGAATGTCCAACGCAGGTTCGTCTTTATCGTAGTTAGGAACGGTAGGGTAAGCAACAAGATCAAGCGGGAAGAACACATTATCAAGGTAAGTAGCGTGTTTTTCTGAACCCAAAATCACTTTATCAACCCTCATTTTTGATACAGGTTTTCCTTTTGGAATTGGTGCGAAGTATTTTTCTACCATTGGGTAAACCTCGGTAGGGTTAATATCACCAGCAATTACCAATATAGCGTTGTTAGGTCCGTACCAGCGAAGGAAGAAGTTTTTAAGGTCATCAACAGTTACGCTGTTCAAATCTTCAACATAACCGATAATAGGCCAGCTGTAGGGGTGACCTTGTGGGTAAAGGGTTTGTCCCATAATTTCCACATAAGCCATTGCATAAGGCTGGTTTTCAATATTCTGAGATTTTTCGTTTTTAACGGTAGCGCGTTGCACCTCAAATTTCTTTTGGGTAACGCTATCCAACAAAAAGCCCATACGGTCAGACTCTAACCACAACGCAGTTTCAAGCATATTGCTTGGCAGCGTTTCAAAGTAGTTAGTACGGTCGCTGTTTGTTGTACCGTTCATGTCACCACCGGCACCTTGCACAATTTTAAAATGTTGCTCATCCCCAACGTTTTTAGAGCCTTGAAACATCATGTGCTCAAAAAAGTGCGCAAAGCCTGATTTTCCCATGCTTTCACGGTTACTACCTACTTTGTAGGTTACTTCAACGTGCACAATAGGGTCGCTGTGGTCTTCGTGCAAAATAACGGTAAGCCCATTGGCCATCGTCCATTTTTCATAAGCAATCCCCAATTCTCCTTGAGCCGGGGTGTAGCGTTCAATCAATGTCCAACCTGCCGGTGCCTGTGCCCTAAGCACTATGCCGGCAAAAAGGGCCATAAACAGTAGTGATACTTTTTTCATATTAGCTTTAATTTTTCTGAATTTTAGTTACCAAAAGGTATTATTCAAGCTTCAAAAATACATATTAAACTATTATGCCTGCAAAGTATCGTTTAATGCTACACGATACCCGATGAAAATCGACACGAAATACAAAAGTCAAAACAGTTTATATAAGATGTAATAGTCTTTATACTAATTATTTAAATGAGTCTGTTATGACGGTGTTATCTAACACCCCATTCCCACATCCCAAATCCCGTTTTTTTGTCCAAAGGGTGTCCGCACTGTTTAAGCGTAAGAGCTATTTGTCCCCTGTGATGAGCCTCGTGAGCAATCAGATACCCTAAAAATCCCTCGGGGTGAGGCTTAAACCCTTTTATCTTGACAGTCGCAAAACCCTCTTCAAGTAGTTGCTCTATAACCTTTCCTGATGCTTCCAAAGCGGCTTTCAGTAATTCTTTATTGGTAGCTTGTTCCTTTTCAATTTTGGTCAATTCACCTTTCAACTTTGACGAAGCAGCATCAATCCACATCAAGCGCACATTGTGCAGGTGTGCCCATTGTTCACCTACACTACGGCCTTTACCCAAAGCCTTATCATTAAGAGCGGCCTCTTCAATTGCATCAAGGGTATATAAGTTGATGCGGTTATTAATGGCAAAGGTTTCTACTGAGGCATTCATCATTGTCAATTGTTATTAAGCAAAATTAAACCGATTCCTATAAAAATGATAGGACAGGTGACGGAGTAAATATTTTAGTAACGTTTGGGTGATGGTATCATAATTTTTGAATAACTGTTTGATGATGTTGTGATAATAGCATTGCAGGTTCAATGAAAATTATATGGGAAAGAAAACAACTCTGATTTTAACTGTATTACTGTTTGTAGTTGCAGGCAGTACAGGCTATTCACAAACACTTATCCATTATTGGAATTTTAACAACTCAACCACCGAGACTGATTTGCTTACTGCCACATCATCAATTGTTTCGGGAGCATCTATTCAACACATTCAAGGCGGAACCAGTGCTATCCAAACCACCAGCAATACGGCACAGGGTTTTGATGTAACCAATCCCAATGCACGTAACAGCGATGCATCAGGAACGCATTTACGTTTTAATAATCCTATCGGCGGCACATTGGTATTTTCACTGCCAACAACAGGTTATACCGATGTGATAATTAAATACGCTACCCGCCGCTCAAGTTCGGGAGCGGGCACCCAAAAAATTGAATATTCTACCGATGGTATCAGCTACACTGCGCTTGCTGATATTTCCCCTGTGGACGGTAATCCGACATTACAAACCCTTGATTTTTCAGCCATTACCGCAGTTGATAACAATGCCAACTTTAAAATACGCATTACGTTTGAACAAGGTGCAGGGGGAACAGTCGGAAACAATCGCTTTGATAACTTTACTGCGGAAGGTACCGGATCAGGACCCGATGTTATTGCTCCATTGGTAACATTTGACCCTGTTGACGGAACAGTAAATACAGATGTAACTGTAAAACCCAAAATTTCTTTTAATGAACCCATTCGTTTGCTAAACAATACCGCCATTAACAATACCAATGTGGATGCGTTAGTAGAATTGCGCCTTAATAATGCAAGCGGTAATGCTGTTGCTTTTGATGCTATAATTAATGGTAACGATATTGTGATTACGCCTACTGCTAATTTGCTTAATAATCAGAAGTATTATGTTGCTTTAAAGGCTAATACTGTGGAAGATATGAGCGACAATGCCGTAACGGCATTACAATCGGCATCGTTTACAACTATTGCGGTTCAAACCCAGTTTAATCCGGGTGATTTGGTACCGGTAGCCTATCGCATGAATGCAACATCAACCGACGATGAAGTGGCGCTATTGACTTTTGTTGATATTTTGCCTGGCACCATTATAAACTTTACCGATGCAAAATACACCGATAATAACCCTGCCCAATGCGCAGGCGGTTTTACATGGACTGCCCCTGCCGGTGATTGTATTCCTGCCGGAAGTGTGATTGTAATTAAAAACGATGTTCCATCTGCCAGTAAAGGCACTACTACAGGCAGCGGGTTTGGTTTAAGCTCTAGCGGCGACCAGTTTATCGTTTACACAGGCACTGTAAACAATCCTAAATACATTACCGCTTTAACATCAAACGGTTGGCTTACTGCAAACACAGCCTGCTCCGGAAGCAGTTCAAAAATACCTGCAACCCTTGCGGATGGTTTATCAGCACTTAACACCAGTACAGCCCCCGGAAATACAGCCGGTAATACAGTAAATGCTTACTACAACGGTACGCAAAACGGCAGTCCGTCACAACTTAGGGCAGCCATTCTTAACCCTGCAAATTGGGTTGGGGTAGGTTCTGGCACTGCGGCACAAACTTGGCCTTCATGGAGTTTCCCAGGTCCGCCATCCGTAGTGGGTACTAAAATTATCAACCAAACTACCTTGCAAGTATTTTTTAACCGTGATTTGGAAAACGCTACTGCTACTAACATTGCCAACTTTACTGGCATTAGCGGTTTATCAAGCATTACAAAAACCAACAACGGTACATTGGCTGATACGCTTACCTTAACCTACAACACGCCCTTTACTCCATCTGCAACGCTTGGTGTAACTGTTACTAATGTAAACGATAACGATGGTAACGTGATGTTATGCCCTTACACGTTTACATTTACTTACAATACTGAGGTATCGTTTGCTAAATCGTTTGTATCAGTAAGCGAAGGTGCAGGAACAGCCACCGTAGTTATTAACGTTAAAAATCCTTCCAACTCAAGTGTAAATTTAGTACTGAAAAGTGCGTCGTTTAATACTGCATCAGCTACTGACTTTAACTATGCGAACCAAACACTTGCCATTACAGGCACTACTGCTTCACATGTGATTAACATACCTGTAAATGACGATAACTTAAAAGAGCACGACGAATACTTTGTATTAGCTCTTGAAAGCCCGGTTGGTTTATCAATTACAGGCAGTAATTTATTAACGGTTTATATTAAAGACAACGACCGTAAAGCTCCGGTGGCAAGCAAAGAAGTGGAACTAAACTACGTTACCAGCTATGAACCGGTTGTAGGCTCAAGTACCTGCGAAATTGTAATGTTTGATTCAGTATCAAAACGTTTGTTTTCGATTAGTTCCGTACAAGATCGATTAGACATTTCTGATTTCAGTAACCCTGCCAGTATCACGTTGATTAAATCAATTGATATGAGCACTTACGGTGGTATCACAAGCGTGGCTGTTAAAAACGGAATAGTAGCAGTTTCTAGCCCAAATGCTAACGAACAACTAGAAGGTTCGGTAGTGTTTTTTAATACCAACGGCGATTTTCAAAAGCAAGTTACTGTTGGTGCATTGCCTGATATGATTACCTTTAGTCCTGACGGTTCAAAGGTGATGACGGCTAACGAAGGCCAACCTAACGACGCTTACACCGTTGACCCCGAAGGTTCTGTTAGCGTGATTGTTATTAGTAGCGGTATAGCCAACCTTACCCAAGCTAACGTTACCACGGTTTCGTTTGCCGGTTTTAACAGCCAAGAAACTGCCTTGATTGCATCTGGTGTTCGCAAGCTTAAAGCCACCAGCACACTTGCTCAGGATTTTGAACCCGAATACATTACCGTTTCAGCTGATTCTAAAACGGCATGGGTTACATTGCAAGAAAACAACGCTATTGCCGAAATAAACCTTACCAATAATACAGTTACTTCTGTATGGGGTTGTGGTACTAAAGATTTTAGCATAATGGGCAATGGTTTCGACGCATCAGACAATAGCGGAGTAATACACAACAGCAATTGGCCGATAAAAAGCTTCTTTTTAGCCGATGCGGTAGCTAATTATACCATAAACGGTACTACTTATCTGGTTACAGCGAATGAAGGCGATGAAAAAGAATACAGTGGTTTGAACGAGCGTAGCACAGTTGGTGCTATTAAATTAGATTCAATTAAATTCCCGCAAGCATCAATGTTGCAGCAGGCTCACAACATGGGGCGTTTGCGCATTAGTAATTTGCACGGCGATACTGATACCGATGGTGATTTTGATGAATTATACATGGTGGGTGCCCGTTCATTCTCGATATTTAATGCGGCAAATAAAACCCGTGTGTTTGATAGTGGTGATGATTTTGAAACCATTACGGCTGCTGATGCTACTTATGGTGTATTGTTTAATTCGGATAATGAGGGCAATGGACTAAAAGGCCGTAGCCGTGCAAAAGGCCCCGAACCCGAAGGTGTTACCCTTGCTTCAATTTCAGGAAAAACATTTGCTTTTGTTTCGTTAGAACGTATAGGCGGAGTGATGGTATATAACATTACCGACCCTACAGCGCCCACTTTCAGCGATTATAAAAACAACCGCAGCACCACCAGTTTTACCGGCGACCATGGCCCTGAAGGTATAATCTACGTTAGCCCTAAAGCCAGCCCAACAGGTAAAGGATATGTAATTATTGCTAAAGAAATAAGCGGTACAATTTCAGTGTATGAAGTAAAAAGCAACCTACCCGTATTACCAAACGGAATTGAAGAGGTTGAAAACGGCAAGTGCAAGTTGTATCCTAACCCCGCAGCCAATGAATTAACCATTGACTACACCGTTGAAAATGCCCAAGAAGTATCTTTTGAGGTGTTTGATATGGCAGGCAAAATGGTGTTTGCCCAAATAATGCCCGCGGGAGCTAATACAGTTCCAATAAGCACCGCAGCGTTGGATAACGGTATCTACTTTGCTCGCATGGTAGCCAACCAACATGTACTTTCTACCGAGAAATTGGTAATTGTAAAATAACCTATCAATAGCTTTTAGTATGAGCGCAACCCAAACGGGTTGCGCTTTTTGTTTATAGAGGGGTAATAAAAAAATCCGTTGCGATACTTTCACAACGGACTTTTACTATTAGTAGGAAGCTATTACTTGTTTAGTTTAGCAAGCTCAGCAATTTTTTCTTCCAGTTCTATTTCGGCACCTTCTTGGTAGCCGGGGTGGCTGTAATACAAATTACCTTTTTGGTCGTACACAAACGTGTAAGGAGGGTCAAGTACGTTCATGGCACGTTTTAGGTCTGATGCCACGTCTAACAATATTTTGTAGCCTACCCAGTTTTTAGCTTCAACAAAAGGTTTTACTTTTTGTGTAGTACGAGAGTCGTCTATAGAAACAGCAATAAACTCAATATTGTATTTCTCTTTCCATTCTTCAATCACATCGTTAATATTGGTAAGCTCTTTTAAGCAGGGTCCACACCAGGTAGCCCAAAAATTAATCACCACAATTTTTCCGCTATCGGCCACTTCTGATACTTTTACTGAATTACCATTAAGGTCTTTCAAAGTAATATCGGGGATACGGTTTTGAGCCATTGCAGGCACGGCAAACAAAAAGGCCAAAATGGGTATTATCAGTTTCTTCATGTGGTGTTAAATTTTATACAAGTATATAGGTTTCAATAAAAATGCCAAAACCTAACTCCAATCACCGATAAAATATTTACAAAGCAGTTTAGCGCAGCAACATTACATTTCCACGGTGGTTGTAGTTGCGCAGCTGTTTGTTGTGAAGTCCTTTAAAAGATAATTGCCAAACGTAGGTGCCGCTTGTGGCTGCTTGCTGTTTATAAGTGCCATCCCAACCGTAGGTGGGGTTGGTGCTTTCAAACATTTTTGCACCCCAACGGTCAAATATTTCAATTTTGTAATCAGTAATATCTGAAAATACAGGGGCAAACACATCGTTTTTCCCATCACCGTTCGGGCTAAAAGCATTGGGCATGTAAAAAGTAAAGTCGCATAAACGTTTCACGGTTGCACCATCTCCGGCCTTACAACCGTTGTTATCTTCCACCATCACAAAATAATCCCCCGCTTTGCTCACAATAATCCATTGTGTGGTATCGCCCGTAGGGGTCCATTTATAATAGTTGTGTCCTTTGCCAGCGTCCAGTTTCAGCAATTCCGAGCTATCATCACAAATAGAGTACTCATTGCCAATATCCACCAACAGATTGGGGTGTTCAATTACTACAATGCTGTCTTCTCCGCTACAAAGTCCGTTATCTACCTTTACCCAATACGTGCCACCCTTTTTCACAGTTATCTCCGAAGTAGTTTCACCGGTACTCCACAGTTGTTTTGGGCCTTTACCGGTGGGGGTAAGCACAATACTATCGCCCTTACATACCATCGTATCATTACCCAGCGAAACTTCATCGGCAATGACAATGATTACCCGTTTTGCCATAAACAATTCAATACCGCATCGGTACCAGTCTAAGGTAGCTACGTAGCTGTTAATACTGCTGTATTTATGCTTCGGGCTTAATAATGATGAGGTGTTTTCTTCGGGAGGACAGGCGAAGTCGCTAAAATTCCATCGAACAGAGTCGGCAGCGAAATTACTGTGAATGGTAAACTTTACGCTATCACCCAAACAAGTGTTTGTGAACGAAAAGGTGATACCATAATTAGGCGCATCAATAAAGTGTTTGCTGGTATCGTTGATAAAGTTGGGAAACTCAAAATTACTATTGCGCCCGATACCCAAATTCAGGGCATCTTTTTTATAGCCGCAGGTAGCCGCGGGGTTGTTCGGAAACTCAATCACATCAATAACAGGTGAGGGGATTGAATTATCGTGAGTGGTAATGTATAACTTACCATCGGGGCCAAGCATTAAGTTATTAAGGTTTTGCGCATCGGTGGCTGCAATGCCCCAACTGCTAAAATTAGTGCCGCTGTATTGCACCACTTGGCTTTCCATATACGAGTAGGCAACATATAATTTACTATCATCGGGAGAGAACGCTATACCGTAAGCATAATTCCATTTGGCGTCTTTGTGCAACGTGATAGGATTGCTCAATTGTCCGCAAAACTTATCAAAATCAAAAACTTGCGCAAAAGCATTCAATGAATCGGCGTAGTGGGTAATTACAACCTTATCGCCTTTGGCGTTACTTACCAAATCACCAAAGTTTCTTCCCGAAATCCCTATTTTGGTTTCAGTGGGTATTGGCTTTATACCTGTTTCGGTAATAGGAAAGCAGAAGAACGAGTTGTTTGCTACATCTCCGTTGCTATGGGTTACCAACCAGTAACCGTTATTTACCGATTGTTTTACCGCGGTGAAACTGTAGGAGATGTTTTGGGCTACAATGTTGTTTTTAGAAATTACATTCCCTTGCCCGCCGTTTTCGGTTACATCTACTATAGAGTAGCTAAGCGTTTTTGTGTTATTAACTGTGAAGATGAAGTATTTACCCTTTTGACCGGGAAAAGGAACAATCAACGTGCCTTGAGCTATAATTTCATTGATTAAGCCGCTTCCGTTGGGCATCAGTGCGTGAAATTTGTTCCAAACACTCACCCCGTCGGTATAAAACAATAACTGTCCCGTAACTTCATCAGAGATAGTGGCTGATGCGCGGGTTTTCATGGCACAATCATTTGCAACGGTTGGTTTTGGATTGGTGCTGCCAAATTTTATAGCTGCATTATTGCCAAAGTACCAGTTATCACGCTCGTGTTGAGCCAATGCAACGGCAGCCGTCAATATAAAAAACAGTAAACAGCAGCCCTTTAAATTTCTCATAGTTGTTTGCCCAATGTTAGGCATTAATTTTATGTACCTTACACGTTTTAGACAAGCAAAAGTTTTTAAAGGTTGCGTTGCTTTAATTATTTATACCCGAAATTAGTTTGCATCTGAACTTTTGAAGCCATTACTTCGTTACCACAAAAAAAACAAATGCTTCGCAGGCCGCAAATAGTAATGTTGCTAATAGCCCTTTTTGCTTTTGCAGGGGTATGCATCCATTTTTGTTGCCAACCCAAAAGCAGCGAAGGTAGCCCTGTGGCATTGGCCTACCTCAATCACCACGATACTGTAAAATATGTAGGTATGAATACCTGTCGCGCTTGCCATACAGATAAACACAGTACGTTTGTCCATACGGGCATGGGCTTATCGTTTGATAAGGCTACTCCTGAAAAAAGCTCGGCTAACTTTAAACACGGGGCAGTGTATGATAAATACCGTGATTTTTACTACCAACCTTATTGGGCAGGAGATGAGTTTTACATTAAAGAATACAGGCTTGAGGGGAAAGATACCGTACACAAACGGGTAGAGCGTATCAGCTATATTGTTGGCTCAGGGCAACACACCAACTCACACATTATTGAAACCAACGGGTATTTAAACCAAGCTCCGCTTACATGGTATGCCCAGCAAGGCAAATGGGATTTACCCCCCGGTTTCGAAGACGGCCACAATACCCGATTTAGCCGTATAATAGGCTTAGAGTGTATGAGTTGCCATAACGGGTTGCCCGGTTTTGTACAAGGGTCTGAAAACCGTTTCACCAAAATACCCGGCGGTATCGATTGTGAGCGTTGCCACGGCCCAGGTCAGTTGCACGTAGCACAAATACAAGCAGGTAAGTTGGTGGATACCGCCAAAGAAATAGATTACACAATAGTAAACCCACGTAAACTTAGCTGGCAACGTCAGATTGACCTTTGCCAACGCTGCCATTTGCAGGGCAATGCAGTATTGAAAGAAGGGAAGGAGTTTACCGATTTTAGACCCGGGATGGTGCTTAGCGATTACTTTGAGGTGTTTATGCCTCGCTACGAAGGTAGCGATACAGCATTTATAATGGCTTCTCACGCCGAAAGGCTACAAATGAGTAACTGCTTTATAAACAGCAATAAAAATGTGGCGCAGGGCAAAATGCAGTTAACGTGTATTACTTGCCACAACCCGCACGTATCGGTTAAGGTAACGGGTAAACAAGTGTTTAATGATGCTTGCATTAACTGCCACCAACAGCAAACTTGCACCGAAACAGAAGCGGTACGCAAAAAGGCAAACAACGATTGCAGCAGTTGCCACATGCCCAGCACGGGAACTATTGATATTCCGCATGTTACTGTGCACGATCATTACATCCGTAAGCCTGAAAAGAAAACACTTAGCACTGAACAAGTCAACAAAGTAGCCCGTTTTATAGGTATTTACTCGGTAAACAACCCCAATACCGACGCATTGACCAAAGGCAGGGCTTACCTTAGCTATTACGAGAAGTTTGAGCCCTCAAAATATGAGTTATTAGATTCTGCATTGTTCTACCTTCAAAAAGCCAATGCGCCTGTCAAAGAGTTTATTCACCATGCATTTTTAAAGGTAGATTATACCCAGTTGTTGAAATACGTCCCAAAAGCAGAAAACCCCGATGCTTGGACGGCCTACCGAATCGGGCAAGCTTATTATAGCACAGCAAACAGCAATGAAGCCGAGAAATACTTTGCCATTGCCGTTGCAAAAGCCCCACAAAATATTGAGTTTACAGCCAAGTTGGGGACAGTAAAACTTGAACTGAACAAAACCGATGAAGCTAAGAAGCTGTTTGAAGAGTTGCTGAAAGCCTATCCTAAACATACGCAAAGCCATACCAATCTTGGGTATTTGTATTTCTTGCAGGGAAACATCGCTAAGGCCAATGAACATTACGACAAAGCCATTACTCTTGACCCTGATTACGAGCCTGCGCTATTAAACAAGGCAGGACTTTATAATTACCTGAAAGAATACAACAAAGCCCGACAGATTTTACAACGTATTCTTAAACGCAACACCAACAACCAGCGGGTGAAACAAATGCTGGAAAGCCTCAAAGGATTGTAGTAAATTCTTTAGATATTTGTAAATCAACCCGGTTAATATTACTTAAAGTAGTGCTTTTGTTTTAAACTGCAACTATCTGTATATAAAATGGTATATAGGTCAAAACTATTCTCAAATCCATGGTTTCATGTAGTGTTATGCACGGTTTGTTGTTTTGCTGGAATCTATTTTGGAATCAAAGAAATGCGCACTCTGTTCATAATAAGCTGTGTGCTATTGGTTAATTTGTTTATAAATAATGATTACCCGCAAGTGTTAAAATTAGTGTATGACCAAACCGATGATACACTTACATTATCAATTTCAAAATACCTGTTTATAAGAAAGACCGTAACAATGTCCAAAGACCAACTGAAGGTAAACATTCTCAACTACCCGAAAAATTTTGCAAAACCTCTAAAATTGTTGCTTACAGCTGCCGACGGTTCTATTTATGCCATGAATACTAAGTTTTGGGAGCAAAATCAACTGAAAAAAATATTGAAAGAAGTTTGGCAACCCGATGTTGCCAGCCCACAGCCATCCATTAATAAGTAATGAGTATACGAGCCGAAATAATGGACGCTGAGTACTTTGCAAAACAATATTGTTTTGCTATGCCAAGCCTGTTATTACAACCGTATGTGGATTGCTACTGGCAGTTGGACTTAAGAAACGGAGCCCCCGAAAACGATTATTGGGAACAGATATTTGCCAATTTAAATGCTTCGTTGGTGTTTAATTTGGGTAGCCCTTTTGGGATTAAGAAACAAGAAAGCACGGATGAATGGAGTTTTGCAAAGAGTATTGTAGTAGGGCAACGCAACAAACCGGTAATGTACCACCATGCCGAGGGTAATTTTTTGTTGGGCATTAAGTTTAAACCAGCTGGACTCAGCTCTTTGCTTGCTGTTGATGCTCAGGAACTAAACAACGGGTTTGTATTGATTGAAGAGCTTGCCAAAACTGCCGAGCTGGAAGAGAAGTTGGCGAACGACACTCTTTTTGAACAACGCACGCAACGGTTAGAAGTATTTTTAACCGCGTTATTAGCCAAAAACGAGGCGAAGAATTACCGTCATCACTACCTGCACAAAGCAATTAATCATTTTCAGCAAGCGCAGGGTGCGTATAGCGTAAATCAACTGGCCAATGTATTAAGCCTCACACCTAAAACACTTACCCGTTATTTTGTACATAGCGTAGGGCTTACCCCGAAAGTAAGTGCCCGTATCATCCGTTTCAGAAAAGCATTGCCGTATTATGTGGCGTATGGGTCGGCCTATCCTTACGAAGAATTAGGCTACACCGATTTCTCTCATTTTATAAAGGATTACAAAGCCTTTGCCCAAAAAGAGAATAAAAAAGGGTAGTGTTATTTACCTGTGGCTAAACCCATAGGGATTTTCGGCTCTTCGTATTCGTAATAAGTGAGGTATAGTTTTTTGGTTACCTCAATACCTGTTTCATCAACATAAGTGATGTTATACTCCTCGTCAAATACATTGCCGGCAAAGCCTTTAGGCTTGTAGGGGCAGCAAGCTTGTACGCGGCTATATTTAATCGGTTTTTTCTTACTGTCGCGCAAAAGATTCAGATAATCACGCACATTGCCAAAACCTCCCTTTTTTCCGGTGCCCACTTTTATAGGGTTTTTAGCCGTAAAACCATACGTAGCATCGGTACTGGTTTGGGTAAGTTTGGTAATGGTGTTTAGCTTAGGGCGGTTTTTAGTGGTATCGCTGTAATATTTTCCTTTATCACCCACATCTACGCCCATTTCCACCAATTCTAAAAAGTCGCTGGCGGCACTGTCAAACATATTCATGCTTTCATACATGTGCGCGCGGTGGTATAAAGCTTCAGAATTGCTGGCTTCAAACTCAAGCGCATTACTGTAATAGTTTACGGCGGTATCGTAGTGGGTAAGGCGTTTGTAGCAACTACCGATGGCGTTGTAGGCTTTTACATAATCAGGTTTAAACGTAAGCACCAATTTAAAATCGGCCAAGGCCTCGTTATAGTTGCCCAGTTTAGATTTTGCAATACCGCGGTTAAACATGCTAAAGTAGTCATCGGCTTTTAGGCGAATGGCCATATCAAAATACCCGATGGCCTCTTTATAGTTACCCCGTTGGGCGTATTTCATTCCGTCGTTATAATAATCCTCCGCACTGCGCTGTGCAAATGCACCAATGCTTAATAGCAGGGCTATTGTGTATAGGGCAGCTCTTTTCATAGATGGCAATTTAAAATTTTAACGAATTTTAAGTACACAATATTTTACCACACAAAATGGGCTTGTGCTGCGAATGAATACGAAGTAAGGGGTAAAGGTGAACGGGAGAGGACTACTCTAATTGCAAACCCTTGATGATATGTTCTATCTGATAATCTTCCATCGGGTCGAAGGTGTCTTTCAAATCACCGCCAAAAACCTGTGCAGTAGTGCTCCACAAGAAGGTTTCAAACCCGTTGGTAAAAGCATCCAGTATTTCGTAAGCAGTTTTACCTGTTTCGCGATATAGTAGCTTGGTAAGCAAAATACCGCGTGAACGGGGCATATTTTTTAAGAAGCCTGTAAACTCTTCTTTAAACGCTTTTTCTGATGCTTTTAAGTACTCTTTACGTTCTTTGCCTTTTAACTGGCGCAGGTTATCTTCCATCAATTGCAGGCGGAAGGCAGCCATTTTTGCATACGGGAATACTATTTTGATATTGTATATAAGCAACAGGTACTTTTTCTTGGTTTCAGCGTCATCCAACTCGCTATACGTTACTTCTGAAAACTCATATACGGGTATCGAATCTCCGTCAACATATTCATAACGGATTATCTTTTGTGCATCAGCATCTTTGCTACTTAACAAAAACAAAGCAAAAGCGGCTATAAACAGTGCGATATGTTTTTTCATAGTGGTAGGTATTGGCTGTTCTATTACACCTATTCAATTTGTGTGCCAGTGGTTTTTGGCTTAATAGGCGTTTTTATGAAATACAACGCCGCACCTATACCTATAATTATCATGCCGATAGAAATAAATTCAGCTTGGGTAGCCTGTATGCCCGCAAACTCAATAATATTATTCACTCTTATTTTTTCTATGGTAAAACGCTCAATACCGGCAAATACCATGTATAAACAAAAGATAAGCCCGGGTGCTTTTAAACGCTTACGCAACGCCCAAATAATACCAAACAATACTAAGCCCATGGCTACTTCGTACAACGGTGTGGGGTAAACAGGGTCGATAAGGTAAGGCGTATTACTAAAATCACACACTTGATTCATGCTGTTATCCAAATTTGGATAGGGATTACACTCGCGGTTTACATTGTTAGGGTAGTTGTATGCCCAAAGCCAATCAGGCAAGGCACTCATCCAGGCCGGTTTGGGGGCTTTATTCACAATACCCCAGTCACCATCGCCCGAAACATGACAGCCCATTCTTCCCATTGCATAGGCAAGCATCATAGCTGCTCCACCTGCATCAATCATGTGTCTCCAATGGATATCAAATCGGCGCACATACCATAAAACGCCAATGGCGCCCGTTATTAAACTACCGTAATACGTTAGCCCGCTAAATGAGAGAATTGAGCCCATAGGGTCGGCGTAAAAATCGCTCATGTTTTCAAGTATGTGAAACAACTTGGCACCGGGCAAACCTGTAATAGCAGCCACAAACGTAATATTACCCATCATTTGGTGGGGCATAAGTGTTTCTTCAACTTGGCGGGCTGTTTTACCCTTCATTTTCTGCCCCTCGCGGTAAACAAAATAGGCACCTAATGCTCCGGCAGCTAAACCACCCAACAAATTACCCTCAGTTGAGAGTAAAAATGCTTGAGGATTTGAAGTTAATCGGTCGAATGAAAAAATACCCTCAACAATCTTAAAACCCGCAATGAAATAAAAAATAAAATTCATTGCATAATCGTAGGTTCCGGGGGCTTTATCTACCCATACTTTGCGGGTAAATGAGCGTAAAGTTCCGTTTGCTTCCAGTCGTTTCAGTTCTTTGGTCATTACCCAGTAAGCCGCAAGAAATGAGAGGGCCATAAAAAGCCCGAACATCTGTATGATTTTAAATAGAGGAACTTCTATCCCAAACCAATCTTTTACGAGGAAATATAAATTGGGGTACACAGTGGCTAATCTTAAATTTCGGCTAAGATATGGCTTGTTGGTGCTAAGTGCCAAACAGCACTCGTTTTTTTAACCATAAAACGCTGTTATGACGCGGTTACAATTATCAAAAACACAATAGAATCATTTTCTTTTGTTATTAGAAATAAGAATGTTGTTTTGATTGCTTTAATTAAATTATTGTATATCAGTAATTAAAGCGCGGCTAACAACTGATTGTTAATAAACAGGGCAGGGGAAACATTAGTGTTTTTGATATATTGCAGGTAGTTCATGCTACATCTACCAAACTTAATAACCGACCTTGCCCTAATCTTGGGAGCTGCCGGTGCAATAAGTCTTATCTTTAAACGACTTAAACAACCGCTGGTGCTTGGATACATTATTGCGGGGTTTTTGATAGGTCCCAATTTTTCACTTTTTCCTACTGTTGTTGAAATTGAAAACATTAGAACCTGGGCCGATATTGGTGTTGTGTTCTTATTGTTTAGCCTGGGCCTTGAATTTAGTTTTAAAAAACTGATTAAAGTAGGAGGGGTATCAGCAATAACAGCCTTTATTGAGGTGGGAGCCACCATGCTGATGGGGTATTTGCTGGGCAATTTATTAGGCTGGAGCGGTATGGACAGTTTGTTTTTAGGCGGAATACTTGCTATTGCTTCTACAACAATTATCATAAGGGCGTTTGATGAGTTAGGTGTTAAAAGTCAAAAATTTACCGGCATTGTATTGGGCGTTTTAGTTGTTGAAGATTTGGTGGCTGTGGTGCTTATGGTAATACTATCTACCGTGGCTATCAGCCAAACTTTTGCAGGTGGTGAAATGGTAGCCTCATTAGTAAAACTGGTGTTTTTTCTAACCATTTGGTTTTTGGCAGGTATCTTCTTTATACCCACTTTTCTTAAAAAAGCCAAAAGGCTGATGAACGATGAAACCATGCTGATTGTATCCTTAGCCTTATGTTTGTTGATGGTGGTATTAGCCACCGCTGTGGGCTTTTCATCAGCATTGGGCGCATTTATCATGGGTTCTATCTTAGCCGAAACGGTTCATGCAGAAAAGATTGAACACTTGGTGAAACCCGTAAAAGACTTGTTCGGGGCTGTGTTCTTTGTGTCGGTAGGTATGCTTATCGACCCTCAAATATTAGTACAATATGCGTTACCCATTGCAGCAGCAACTTTAGTATTAATTATTGGTAAACCTTTATTTGTAAGCATTGGCGCACTTATCACTGGACAGCCGCTAAAAATTGCCTTGCAAGCAGGCATGAGCTTATCGCAAATAGGCGAATTCTCATTCATTATTGCCACCTTAGGTGTTTCGCTAAATGTAACCAGCGGGTTTTTATACCCTGTTGCGGTTGCCGTTTCTGTTATTACGGCCTTTACCACGCCCTATATGATAAAGCTGTCATCGCCGGTATATGAGTTTTTTGAGAGACTACTGCCCAAACGCTGGAAGGAAAGTCTTGAAAAATACGGAGCCCAAACCCGCACTGTAACTACCGTAAGCGATTGGCGAAAAATACTTAGAGCCTCTATCCTAAACATTGTAATATTTTCAGTGGTAATTACCACCATCATATTGCTATCCATACAATATGTAGCCGTAATTTTTGAAGGCTATAAATGGGGAATGGCAATTACAGCTACCCTCACGTTATTAGTCCTTGCGCCATTTTTATGGGCCTTATCATTGCGGCGCACCCTACACGAGGCATACGCACGCGTATGGATACAAAACAAAGGGCCGTTGGTTGTTTTGCAACTATTTAGGATAGCGCTATCGGTGTTTTTTATCGGTTTCTTGTTGGATAGGTTGTTTTCGCCTACTACTGCATTAGTAGCAGGTTCCATTATTGTGATAGTATTATTATTACTGTCAAAAAGAATTGAAGCCTTTTACAGTCGAATAGAAAAACGGTTTTTAAACAATTTAAACGAACGCGAACGCAATAAACCCGCGCTTGCCCCGTGGGACACTCACCTTGCTGATTTTGTGATTCCGGCAGGGTATGAGGGTGTGGGTAAAAGCCTGCAAGAACTTTCGTTGCGGGAACGTTTTGGGGTAAATATTGCAAAAATTGAGCGCGACGTGTTTATCATAGTAGCGCCTAGTCGTGATGAAAAACTATATCCCAACGATCATATTTCTGTAATAGGTACGGATGAACAGTTACAGGATTTTAAAGCCGCCATTGAACCTAAAGACGGTATCATTAATGACTTTTTAGCAGCTAAACAGCAAATTACGCTAAAACAGGTACTAATCAGTAAAGAGTCGGAGTTGATAGGTCAAACTATTCGTGATTCAGGCATCCGCGAACTTACCAAGGGTTTGGTAGTAGGAGTGGAGCGTGATGGCTTGAGAAGCTTAAACCCCGAATCGCATTTTGTGTTTAAAGAAGGTGATATTGTTTGGATGGTAGGCGATGCAAGGCGTTTGCAAGTAATAATCAACGAAAACAGTTAGCGGCCGGGGAATACCCCAAACCGCTAACCAACAACTACATATTTATTCTTGTTTTCTTAGTTTAAACAGTAAAAAGGCTGCAATAGCAAGGCTAATACTCTCTGTAACCAACCATTGTGATACAAAAGCATTAGGAGCGCCATCAGCCACAACGCCTGATAAACGGCCTACCACAAAACCAATGGTGTACAAAGTAACCAGTCCCAATGCTTCACGCCTCATTTTATAGGCTCCCCAAAAACAAAACAACCCAAAAACAAGGTGCATACCACCATACACAGCACGCATTGAACTAAGTGCGCTGCTATTATTCAATTCAATCCCTACATTAGCTAATACTGCTTGGGGGTTGGTAAGGGCTTCAATCCCCACCTTGGCAAAAGCCAATCCCATTAATGCCAAAAAAACGGTAGCTGAAATTTTTATCGCTTTCATAATGTTTATAATTATTTAGCAAAACTACCGTGGCAAAAACAGGCGGCTTGTGGTAAATTACGCCAAAAAACAAACCATTTACGCCAGCATACATGTGGGTTAGTACCAGTGTGATACGTGATATTATTTATGGTTCTGCACGATTTGGTGCCGCCATAAACACCATTTGTGAGCAAGCAGATATTGATAAAGCTTTGCTTGACGATGCAACCGCTATTATTGATTTTGAACAAGCCCAAAAAGTGTGGCAGGTGGCAGTGGCAGAATCGGGAGATACGCTTTTGGGGCTGAAAATAGGTATTGAAACCACTACCAGTGTAGTGGGCATGGTGGGGCACTTAATGCAAACCGACCATACTTTGATAGATGCCTTTAATCATTTGTGTCAATACACTACGGTATTTACTGAGATGTTTGAATACCGCACCGAACTTACTCAAGAGTATTTTATCATTTACCTGAACCCGATACCTTACTGGACAGAGCATTACCCTGATACTGCGCGACAAGCTGCCGACCAAGCAGTGGCTGGTGGCTTAAACGTTTGCCGTTTGTTAACCGGTAAATCAATGAAGCCATTATGGATTGAATTGACTGCGCAGAAAGATGAGGCAACAACATACGAACGTTTACTGGCCGCCCCTGTGTGGTTTTTACAATCTCAAAACAAAATAGTTTTTGATGCTGCAATAGCTAAATGGCCGGTCTTAAGTTATAATCATGATTTACAGCAATTGCTCATAAAACTTGCTGACGAAGCACTTGAAAAGGCTCAAAACAGCCCCAGTTTTACCCACTTGGTACAAAAAACCATAACAGGCCAGTTTTATAATCAACTGCCAACACTTGAAGAGGTTTCGGCTTATATGAATGTATCGCCACGCACATTGCAACGGAAATTGCAGGCCGAGGGTACCGGGTTTTTGAAAATTGCTGAAGGACACCGTAAAGAACTTGCACAACGATTAATAGATACCCGTAAATACACTGTGAACGAGGTAGCCTACATGGTAGGCTATACGGATTCATCAGTGTTTAGAAGAGCTTATAAACGATGGAATGCAAAGCATTGATTGCAAGTAAAATGAAACAGCTATTTTTATTTTTTGCACTTGCGTACCTGCTATCATGGCTTATATGGCTGCCGCTTTATTTGCCTGTATTCGGAATAACGGGCTTACCCGTTTTGCCTTACCATCACGGTATTGGCGGCTTAGGGCCTCTTTTAGCAGCACTTATATGCACCTATTACTATCGCAAACAACAAGGGGTTAGAAAATTGGTAAACAAAATGTTCTCAATAGAGAAATGGCTTTATATAATTATAGCCTTGTTTGCCCCGTTTATATTGTATTGCCTTGCTGCGGGCATCAACTATTTGGAAACAGGCAGTTGGGTTGATTTTTCTCAAGTAGGTAAAAGCAAAGAGTTTCCTGAGTTTAATCTCATTACGTTTTTAATATACAACCTGTTGTTTTTTGGTTTTGGTGAAGAAGTGGGATGGAGGGGTTTCGCCCTGCCGAGGCTCCAGCAAAAATACAATGCCCTTGTTTCAGCAGCCATACTTACATTGTTTTGGGCTATTTGGCATTGGCCGGCATTTTTATACCGTCCCGGTTATGTAGAGATGGGAATGGCTGGTGTAATAGGTTGGGTGCTTAGTTTGTTTACGGGTAGCGTCCTGTTGTCGTGGTTATATAACTCTACGAAAGGCGGGCTATTCGCTTGTGTTGTTTTTCATTCAACCATTGATATTGCATTTACAGGTGGGGCAGTTAATACAAACATTACCAACATAATGGGTATGCTTATCACCGTTTGGGGTTTAGCCACAGTTGTAATATTCGGGTATAAAAAACTATCCAAACAAGAGAAAAATATTTTATAACGGTGCATTGAATTTTGCTAATTGTGTTTGATATTGCAACAAATGCCTAAGAAAAGACCTACCAGAAGCAGAATAAAAGAACGCGAAGAAAAAGTGTGCTTAAACTGCGGTGCATCAATGGTAGGTAGGTTTTGTCATGAGTGCGGACAAGAAAACATTGAGCAAAAAATTTCTATTGGTGCTGCAATTGTTGAATTTTTGAATGCTTTTACTTTCTACGATTCTAAGTTTTTCAAAACATTTGTTCCGCTGATTATTAAGCCTGGTTTTTTGGTAAACGAATACATAAGTGGAAAGCGTACTCAATATTTAAGCCCCTCAAAAACGTACTTTTTTCTAAGTTTCATCTTTTTTCTTATTTTTTTCAGTGTTGGCCCCACACAAGAAGGGAACTTACTTACGGTTGATAACACAGGTAATCTTGATACGGTTAAGAAAAATGTAAGAATTGAACATTCGGTACTTGCTATAACGATTGATTCATCCAGTTCGATACTAAAATACGATAGTATTCAAAATACATTGCCTATTGAAGAACGGGACGGTGCTGTACGACGTTGGTTTGCAAAAAAGACCATAAAAGTGGTTGAAAAAATGCAAAATGAACCTCAAGCCTTGAGTGAGAGCTTAAACAACCAATTTAACAGCAATTTGCCGCAACTGGTGTTCCTGTTGATGCCTCTTGTGGCTGTGATTCTTAAACTACTTTATTTACGAAAAAAAATATACCTGATAGATCATCTGATGTTTTCACTAAACATACACTGTTTTGTGTTTCTGTGGTTTACAATCATGATTATTATTAGTGTTTTATTAGACTTGGCCACGAGCCCTATAATGACGCTGATTTTTATAATTATACTTACGGTTTACATCTTTTTGGCCATTAAACGTGTGTATAAGCAAAACTGGTTTTTCACTTCGGTAAAAACACTTTTCTTACTTGCCTTTTATGGAATATTACTGATAACAGGAATGTTAGTAAACACGCTTTACTCGTTGGCTACTGTATCGTAAAAGCGGTTTATTTGGTAAGGAAATAATTTTACTGAAAGATTTAATACAACTCAGTAATATCCTCAATGCCTAAGGGTTTGGTTAATGTAAACCCCTCAGCATATCTAACGCCTATAAATCTGCCCATATCCAAGCAACGGCCTTCAACGGCATCAAAAAAGTGAGGTACTGAGATTGGTGTTTGTGGTTCAGTAGACTCCGGGTCGAAAAACTGTGTTTTAAACGCTTTGATAGAGGCAATTTTAGTTTCGTAATACGGAGTAATATCAACCACTACATCCGGTTTGTACAAAAAATCCTGAATATATCGCAATACAGTTTTGGGTCGCCAAGGAGTTTGCTTTTCGCCGTTATTAACGGTTTCAATTTTTGCCAATCCTGAGATAAAACACGACGATACTACCAAGTCCCCGCCGCGTCCGTGGTCGGTATGGCGGTCGCTTACAGCGTTGCACAATACAATATCAGGTTGGTACTTGCGTAACATTTCCACAATTTTTAGCTGATGTTCAGCATCGTTTGCAAAAAAGCCGTCCTTCATACCCAAATTTTCACGGGCCGCTACTCCCAGTATTTTTGCTGATTCAGCAGCCTCTTGCAGCCTTCCTTCAGGGGTTCCTCGCGTGCCTAACTCTCCTTTAGTAAGATCAACTATTGCAACTTTTTTGCCCATTGCTACGTGTTTTGCAACCGTGCCCGAACAGGCGAGCTCAACATCATCGGGGTGGGCGGCAAAGGCCAGTATATCAACTTTCATTAATTCTTGCAAATTTTAAGGGTATTGATGCCCTGCGGGCCTTCAATTTTCAGCAAATATACACCTGTAGCCCAGCCTTCCGCATCAATTTGTAATTGTGCTTCAGTAGTTTGTGTTGTATAAATTTTTCTACCGTCAATAGTTGTTATTTCGCAATTAACTATATGATTATCAATGTTTTCTAAATCAGCATAAAACTTGTTTTTTGTAGGATTAGGATACACCAATATCCCATTGCTTGCTAAAACTTTACCTGTTGATGTAGTCCCTTTCACCGCTTGTAAAGCCGACAATGCATCTACTTTGCCCCAGCCGTAAACATTGTTAGGGGTAGTTCCGGTGGCGGTATCACTTGCTGCAGTATTGTGCAAAATGGTTCGTATTTGTTCGTTGGTAAGGGTAGGATTTAGTTGCAACATCAAAGCCACAATGCCTGCCACCTGTGGGGCTGCCATTGAGGTACCTCCCATGCCTCCGTAATAGTTAGTGTCATTACCAATAATGTTAATGTAAGTGCTGCTGCTGGTATCAAAAGCATAGCGGTTTAGCGCTGATGAAATCATAATACCGGGCGCAACCACATCGGGCTTTATGCGGCCATCTACAGTAGGGCCCTGACTTGAGAAGTTGGCCAAATAACCGGGCAGGGCATAGGTAGACTGAATGTTTCCCCATGCATCCGTCCATATAAACGAGGTAGCATAAGCCCCCACACTAATAATTCCTTTTGCAGTTCCACCGTTTTCGCCTACGATATAATCATTATCACCCATTTTCATGTTTGAAAATGGCTGTTGTCCCTTGAAAGTACTGTTAAATCCGCCTGATGTCCACCTATCAACTCCACCTGAGTTCCAACCGTGTAAAACTGCATTGGTCGAAGTGAAACGAGCTACCACATAATTAGTATTGGGGTGGTTGTTGTATGCTTTAACAAGTATGTTTGATTTTCCATTTAACGGTGATACAGCGATACATTCAAAAATTGCTGACAATGTATCGGTTCCGTTTGTAAACATTGCTTTTGAATAGCTATTAGAACTGCTGCTCACAAAGGGTAAATAGCCTAACAAGTTACCCAAGGTATCAAACAGGTTTAATTGAATTGAAAACTCGCTGCCGGCATTCGCCCAAAAATCAGCGTAAATACTTTCGTAGGTTGCATCGCGTTTAATGGCTTCACCTATCCATGCAGATACAGTATCGCCTGTAAAAGTATGTCCAAAATGCATATTACGGCCTCTTTCGTTACCGGCTGCACCTACAATTACTTTACCCTGACCCACCAATCCGTCAACAGCTTGGTCAAACAACGAAGTTCCGTCGTGCGGACCGGTGTGCATTCCCCAACTAAGGTTAATTACCGCAGGTTTCCCAACCGAATCTGCATACTTAAAAATGTATTCAAAAGCATCAATAATAGCAGGGTTAGCTACTAAATAATCTCCCCTTGCTCCTGAAGGGATGGTGTCGTTACTATACTTAATCTGTACAAATACCAACTCTGCATCGGGAGCATTGCCAGCTTGGTTAAAATTAGGTGTACCATACCCTGAACCCGCTGCAATACCTGCTACGTGTGTGCCGTGGGTACCGTCGTAGTTTTTATAATCTATTTTGGTAACATCGGTATATAATGTTCCATATGAATAGCCCTGTGGCGGTGTGCCCAAACTTATTGTTTGATCCCAAAAACGAACAATACGGTTTTTAGTCCCCATTTTATCTAAAAACGCGGGATGATTTAGCTGAAAACCCACATCAACAATACCCACAATTACCCCTTTACCCGTAACCGCCTGCTGAAAACCGTAGGTTGTATAATCGTTGTGCAGGGGCGTAACCCTATTAACTTTTAGCGATAACGAATCAGTAACCCGTTTTGGCTGGGCAATGGCTAGTGTTGCGCTAAAAACGGACAGTAAAAGCAAAAAGGCTTTTTGGGTGGTTTTCATATAATAGGTAGACGGATGTAATACTAAATTGGTGAGAATGAACAATTGCAATGTTAAGAAAAAAGAAGGTAGAGGGTACAATCTTAATCGACAGATGGTAACGTAAACAAAAATGAACAGCCTATTTATATTGCCATTTGCACCTTTGCCCGCAAATGGTTTATTTTGCAATTGTATTCTATACTTATGAAAAAGAACCTTACTGTTGTAATAGCACTTGTTGTTGCCGGCGTACTTGGCCGCCTAATACCACACTGGCCTAATTTTACCCCTGTGTTGGCGGCAGCTTTGTTTTCAGGCGTTTACATAAAAGATAAAAAGTGGGCGTTTATGGTGCCTGTAGCAACCATGATAATCAGCGACTTGTTTTTGGGTTTTCACCCCACCATGATGTTTGTATATGTATCAATGGCAATCATCGTATGGATGGGCACTATGATTAAAAAACCTGCTGTATGCAACGTATTGCTTGCATCAGTAGCAAGTTCAATATTGTTTTTCATCGTTACTAACTTTGGAAGCTGGGCTGCTGACGCTTACGGTTTGTATGCTGATGATTTCAGCGGCTTAATAGCCAGCTATACTGCGGCTTTGCCTTTTGCGGCCAATGAAATTTTACCCGGTCCTGTATCGTTTGCTACTAACGGGTTTTATTCTGATTTGATTTACAACGGTGTTTTGTTTGGCTGTTATGCACTTGCTAAACAATATGTGCCTTCATTAAAGCTGCAAACAGCTTAATAAATTGGTGTAAAAGAGATTTTAAAAAGCCCGCGAAAGCGGGCTTTTTTATTGCTATTTATGCAAGTCTGGTATTCACATAGTGATTAATCGCATCACTTAAGAATTGGTTAAAACCCTCTGCAACCCCTGCGTAAAATCGACTATCTTCAACATACAATGCGGCAAGACCTTTATATGCCTGCGGTATGTTTTCTTTAGCAACTGCTCCGCCCCACATTTGTAAAATGTGTTTGTAGTGCCGGTCTATTTGCTGTTGCACAGCATCATCCTCAGGTGCAAGGTGCATCAGTTTTGCAACAGATAAGGCAATCTCTTCGCCTTCCTCTTTTAGTGCTTTCAACCGATCCTTACTCAATTTACGTAGATTATTTTCCGAGGTCTCAACGGTTTCTTTACCGTATTTATCCATAGCCTCCAGCCTTATACTCTCTGCCTGTTCTTTAGTGAATCCTGCATATAGCTCCTCATTTGTTCTCATAGTTTGTTCTCCTTTTAATGTTAAAATGGTTTTGTCAATAGTCGTCAACAAAGCATCTAATCGGGTTTTACGTTCTAAAATTGCTTTGCGGTGGCCTTGCAATGCCGTCAGGTAATCAAACGTTGGGTCGTCTAATAACTCCTGAATATCCCGCAACGAAAAATCAAGCTCCTTATAAAAGAGTATTTGTTGCAACCTTATCAACTCTTTTTGCCCGTAAACCCTGTACCCCGCGTCGGTACGTTCTTTGGGCGTAAGAAGTCCCAATTCATCGTAGTGGTGAAGCGTGCGCACACTTACACCTGCCATTTTAGAAAGCTGCTTTACCGAATACCGTTGCATTGTTGTCGTAATTCAATTACAAACTTAGGCCATCACGTTACGTTAGAGTCAAGAAAAATTTTTAGTTTTTTCAATCAGATACATACGTGAATTATATTTATTGTATGAAATCTTACTGCTTACTATTTGTTTCGGCAATCCTATTTGCAGCTTGTAAACCCAACTTTGGCATACAAAGCGCAACCGCGGTTGCATCAAAAACTATTGACACGATAGTTGTTGACACGTGGAAGAAGTTTTACGACAGTGTAGGCATACAAGGTTGCTTTGTGTTGTTCAGCCCAACCGATAGTATCGTTAGAGTTTATAACCCAGAGCGGGCCGCGACAAGGTACACGCCGGCATCAACCTTTAAAATTTTTAACTCATTAGTTGCCCTTGAAACCGGAGTAGTAAGAGATGAAAATGAGATAATTAAGTGGGACGGGGAGGTACGCCATAATAAAAACTGGAACAAAGACATGAACTTGAAAGAAGCCTATAAAGTTTCGTGCGTACCCTGTTACCAACAGTTGGCTCGGAAAGTGGGGCAGACCCGCATGCAATATTGGCTTGATACTGTAGGCTACGGCAACAAGGTAACTACCCCGCATATTGATGATTTTTGGTTAGAAGAAGGATTAGAAATCAGCCCCTATGAACAAATAGCCTTTTTAGTACGATTGTATAACAATGCTTTACCTTTTAGTACCAAAACAATGAGCACCGTTAAAGAAGTGATGCTGGTGCAAGATGTTCCCTATATAATGCGCGCAAAAAACAGGTTGGGGGTTGCGGGTTAAAAACAGCACCGGCTGGTATGTGGGTTGGGTAGAGAAAGACGGTAAGCCCTACTTTTTTGCCAACAACATTACTTTTGATAAGGAAAATCTAGTGTCTTCACGGATAGAAATTAGTTTAGCTATTCTTCGTTCAGAAGGTGTTTTGCAGTAACAGCCACGCTCTTCTGATAATCTCAACGCCATTAGTGTATTGCTATTGAATCGGCTTTTAAACTCAACACCCAATAAATACAGGGTTTATAACCTTTGCTTCAGCTTTTACAGGCACTTGCACGTTCAATCCATTCATTTTAAATCTTTAAAAAAGGTGTATAAATGATAAAAACTATGCTTTTTATGCTTCTAAAAGGCTATAAAATGTTTCAAAACCTTCAATCCAAAGCTAATTTCTATTACGGTGCAACTGGATAAACATCTTGAAGAGAATGACACCGGGGGTGTAAAAAAGATTTTTTGTAAGTGGCTGATATAAAACAAACAAGCCGCTCCAGGAGTAAATGGAGCGGCTATAGGCTTAAGGTAGGATTGATGGGATATTAAACTCTCTTTCCTTTTTCTTACAGCCAAATTACAAAAAAAAATAACATTGCATACAATAAACTGACATTTATTTTTTAAAAAAATATAATGTATTGATTTACAGCACTCATAATACGAAATATAAAATCATTCTAAACAACAAAAAAAGTTACTTAAAGACTAAGCTATTCAAAAAAACTACATTTATTTAAGTTATATTTATAACAGACAGGCGGGTAATGCTTGCAAAGAGGTGCGCAACAGAAATATAATCAATGCGTTACGTTTTCTTTTGAGGTGAATGCCCTTTTGTGAAGCTTAAAAGTTTGCAAAAGAGTGTATTGAGTCGTCCTAAAATAGGTTGACAGTTATTTACTATGAATATAGTCCTTGTCCGTTAATTCTGACAAGGATTTTTTTTGATGTATTTGTTGCGGTGTTTTATAATTTAAAGCCAGATGCGGTCTTCTTTGATTATACAACATCACAGCTTGTTTAATCATTTGTTTAGCTTGCTTTAAAGATTTTG
>CALRQL020000026.1:0-26319 GCA_943370295.1 Agrobacterium sp. 719_389
CTGTCGCGATTACCTCAGTGCGGCGGACTTAAGTCCGCCGCACTGAGGTAATCGCAATAGAGACAGGTTTCAACCTGTCTTTTAAGAAAAAGAACACACAACCTACCCACCATTTCCTCGAATACTGAACATCCGCACAACGTTCAATATCCCCCGCAGGCGGGGGCAGGGGGTGGAAATACCCGCCACCTACAGATTTTCCCCTACGAAGAAATAACAGCCTTCCCCGCCCCTATCCATAAGGGTTTCGGTTCTCCTAACCCTAACTCACGTTATTTTAAGTATTTTTGGCAGCAAATCCCCGCGCTTGAAAGAGTTTCTCACCAAAAACCTTAAGTGGCTTGCCGCAATGCTTGTATTTGCTGCCGTGTACGTGTTATATACAGGCAATATCATGCTGCAGCCTGATAGGTATCTCATAGGCCGCTTAGACATGCAAAGCGATGTGCCTGTGTTTTATAACAACATCTACCTGTTTGAAAAAAAGGTAACCGCAGGCCAAAGCCCACTGCACAACGACATGGAAATGTACCCCGCAGGGTTCAACATGACCATGAATTCGCACAATTTTATCATGGGGGCGTTTTGCTTGCTGTTTGATGATAACACCGTAGGGTTAAACGTAGGGCTGTGGCTCTCCTTCATTCTTTCGGGCTTAGGGGCGGCGTTGCTTTGCTACCGCTTTGTACCCAACTATTGGGCGGCGTTGCTGGCGGGGTTTATTTTTGCCTTTTCGCCGTGGAAAATGATAAAGCTGCAAGACCACCACTGGTTTGCGCTTACAGCGACCATGCCGTTTTATATCTACCATTTTATTGATGTATTTACCTTTGAAGGCCGAAGGTTTTTGCCCGCTATTGCCAGCTACAAAAAATTGGTGTATTGCTTACTGCTGGGCATTGTTACTGCACTTTCAGAGTACTATTTAACGTTTTTCCTGCTCTACTTCTCAGGTTTTTATATTGTTATTAAACATTATGTACAGCCGTGGCGTATTGATTTTAAAAAGCTACGCCCTTGGTTACTAATTGCTCTTATTACCGGTATTGCCAGTACCGCAGTGAGCCTTTTAGATGCGATGGGCTGGGATGACAAAGGGGCTTTCTTTTGGGGTGGTGATTTGGCCGCATACTTCCTGCCCGTATACAGCCCTTGGGTTACCAACCTATTGGGCAATGTCGGGCTTGAAATTCCTGCCTATCAAGAAAACTATTTCTTCCTCGGTTTTTCGTTCATTGCCTTTACTATCGCCACTGTATTTATCGCCCGCAAACAAGAAAACAGCACCCCGACTGAAGTAAAAACCTTTGCATGGCTATCACTACTGTTTGTAATGCTTAGTTTGCCTGTACTTAAGGTATTGGGGCATTTTTTGTTCTACCTGCCTACTGCCCTTATCCATTACATTCCGTTTGTAAACAATGTGCGCGTGATCACCCGCATTTTTGTGCTGTTTAGTCTTTTGTTTCCCATTGTAGTGTTGTGGTACTTCAATAATTCCATGAAGAAAAAGACTGTTGCTGCAATTTCAATAGCATTGCTGGCAGTATTGTTTATCGAGTTTAAACCCAACCCTTATCAAACCATCGATAAACAAAGTATTCCCAAAGAGGTGTACGAGTTAAAACCCATGAAAGGCGATGTGGTGCTGCCCATCCCCGCAGGACTTCGCGACGGGTTTACCCAAATAGGGCTTAACAACTCTGATATGCTCTATTTTCAAACTGTTTTTGATAAGAAGATGATTGGGGGTTATACCGCCCGCTTGTCAAGTAAGGTGAAACAACTGTACCTTATCGACCCTGTGATGCGGGATATATTGAAACTGTCTGAAAACCCCAACCAAGAGCTGCCTAAACCTACACCACAACAGGTGGATGCGTTTTTTGCAGCCTTTGCTCCCGATATTATTTTTATACACCCCAAATACAGGGCAACTGCCGCTGAAAGGTATATATTTGAAATAGCAGGCCGCAAGGGTTTCCGCCTTGCCAATGCCGGAGAATACCTGATAATGACCCGACACTAATGCCCCAAAAAACCCTATACAGTTTAACCGCCTTTTGGCTGATAGTAGTATTGTATGTTTTGCTGTTTATGAACGGCAAAGAGTGGCTGAAACAGGATGCCTTACGCCACGATATGACCTCGTACTATGCCTATTTACCGGCTGTATTTATTGAAGACGATATTACGCTGAACAGCGACTCTGCCCGTAAAAATATGTATTACTGGTGGAGTGTGGAATCGCCCCAAAGGCCGGGGCGTATCATACGCATGAGCATGGGCGTAAGCTACCTGCACCTCCCCTTTTTCTTAATGGCACACGCAACGGCAAAACCGTTGGGTCATGCCAACGATGGGGCAAATGCCCATTATTTCTTTTTCATCATCTTGGGCAGTATGTTCTACGGGTTGGCCGGTTTGTGGTTGTTGCGTAAACTGCTGCTGATGTATCACAGCGATAAAGTTACCGCTATCACGCTGGTGTTAATTGCCGCCGGAACCAATTTGCTGTATTACACCCTTTCAGAAGGGCCCATGAGTCACGTGTACAATTTCTTTCTCATCATTTGCTTGTTGTACCTCACCATAAAATGGCACCAAAACCCCGCAGTGGGCAACACCGTTTTGTTGGGTTTGGTAATGGGCACTATTACCCTTGCAAGGCCGCTAAATGTGCTGCTGGCATTGCTACCCGTTTTGTACAATGTACACTCAAAAGATAGCTTGCTGCAAAAACTGCAACTGGTAAAAACCCGTTGGTACTTGGTGTTGCTGGCCTGTGCCTGTGCTTTTCTGGCATTGTTGCCCCAACTGCTGTACTGGAAATACATGAGCGGTAAATGGATGTTTTATACCTACGGCGAAGAAGGCTTCTTCTTCACCAAATCACACGTACTAAACGGCTTGTTCAGCTACCGCAAAGGCTGGTGGCTATACACCCCTGTAATGGCGATGGCTACCGCAGGTTTATTCGTTATAAAAAAATACTCAAAAGAGTGGGCGTTGGGCTTATGGGTGATGTTGCCCATTTTTGTTTGGTGCGTATATAGCTGGTGGTCGTGGTGGTATGGCGGCAGTTTCGGCTCCCGCCCCATGATTGATATTTACGGAGCGATGGCACTTCCGCTGGCCTCATTGTTTAATTGGGCATTACAGCGTAAATGGACGGGTGCAACGTTTTTGGTGCTTGGCGCATTCTTTGTATATCTAAACGGGTTTCAGACATGGCAATACAAAAAATCGCTGATACACTGGGACAGTATGAGCAAAGCCGTGTACTGGAAGGTGTTTTTGAGCAAGAAATGGCCGGATGATTACGGCGATTTGCTAAAACACCCCGATTACGAAAAAGCCATAAAAGGCCAAAAAGAATAGTAATGATGGCAAAAAAAACGCTGTTTGTATTGTTTCTGGTGTTGTGTATTACACCCCTGCTTGCCATTGAAGGGCGGTTGGCAGTTACTACCTACGCCAATTTTTTCGACCGCTGGTACAAGAGTAACGCAGAAGTTCCGTTGGGAGCTATTCCGCAAACTACCCACATTTATAAAAGGCAGGCATTTTATATGCTGCCCCTGATTAGCGGCTTTGGTACGGATGCCAAGAAGAAAGCCAACATTACTTATAACTTAACAATTAAAAAGGGTGCTGTTGTTTTGCTTGACCGTAAAAACGTTAAGGGGCTAACCAAGGTGGTAAACGATACATCGGCGGTGTTTTTGTGCGAAACAGTACTGAATTACGAATTTACCGCAGATGCCAAAGAGGGTGAATATGAAATAGAAATTACCGTTACAGATAATACCAACGGCCAAAAAACCACTTTCGGGCAAACGATAACCGTAAGTACCTACAAATACATTCCCCGTAAGTTTGCAGTGCCTGATAGCTTTTTTGTGTGGCAAAACTACTGCTACGAGGGGCTTGAGCCTGATAGGGAAATTGACGGCTTGCTGTTTTTTTCACAACCTAAAATGCAAACCGACCCTGAAAAAACCCTTCCCATGCTGGGCTTTTTTGCTGAGTTGTTTAAAGGCAAGTTTTATTTACTGAGTGCTGTTGAAGAGCATTTTACCAAAATGGATACCAACGAGCGGCTTACCACCATCCATATTTTGAATTTGGTGAGCTATGCCCCGCAAAGCCTGCAAAAGAAGTTTAATGCCGATGAAAAACAGTATTACCAAAGTGTAAAAGGCTACGGCTTGCCCATAATACCTGATAGCACAGTAAAAAACCCTTATTTGTTGAATTTGCTTTGGGCGAAGTTTTTTGCTTCGGGGAATTTTGAGCATGCTAAGAAAATTGCCGAAACGCTGGAATTGGGTAAATACGAAGGTGCCATGGCCAGATATAATGAATCAGGGAAAACAGAAAAGGACCAACAAGAGGCATTTTGGGAAACCATTTACCAAAAAACGGTGGATGATTTATTGACGCGTTTGCCCAACCATCCGCTGTTTAACGGTTATTGTTTGTATATGCTCACTGCTAAAGAAACTGCGCCAGATGTGGTTTCGCAATTAGAGCGTGTGGTAGTTCGCTAACTTGCTTAGAATGTAAATTGCACTTGGAATTTTACCCCGAACGGACGTGCCGCAGGGTTGTTCAGATGCGTAAGACGGTGTACAAAATCAACCCTAAGTACACGGAATATGTTTTCTAACCCGTACCCTACTTCTATATAGGGCTCACGGTTAATTTCTCCAAAACTTGATACAGGTCGGCCATTCATATCCACTTTAGGCAGCATGGCTAAATTTTGCGGTGTTACCGAGCCCCACACCCCTTTACCCGTGGCAAACAAGCGTAGTTTCCACTTTTTAACTAAGGGCAAACGGTTGGTAAGCAAGCCCTCAAAATGGTGTTCGTAATTCATCGATACATATTGATCGGTTACAAACTCAAAAAAGTTCATCAGGTTGTAGGCACTGCGGCTGCTCACCATAGCCTCGTTACCGCGTTGTACAAACAACAACGGGTAAGGCAATGGGTCAAACACCTTACCTGCGCTAAATATATAATCGCCTTGCCCGAGTGTTCCAAACACAATGTACTGGCGTATTTCTACTTCTGCTTTGTTATAGTTAAAGCCGCCGCCCAGCACATCTTTAAACCCACGGGTATATAAAAACTTAAACCGGGGAGCATTAGCATTGCCTATGCTCACACGGTCGTTACCGTCGATAATAAACAACTCCTTCATGGCTATGCGTGCTTCCAGCGTAACCGATGAGTTGATAAAATCAGTTGATATGGATGAATTTACGGGGTCTTCGGGGTTTTGATAATACGCAAAATTAAAGTTGCGTATCGGGGTAAAACTGTACGATTTGTTTTGCACAGATATTTTAGCCGTAATTCCCTTTTTCAGTTCGCGGCTTGCCCACGCTTTGTATTCAATAGTACGGTTCAATTGGTCGGCTTGAAAAAGCGATAACTGGGTAAACAAATTGCTGGTTGAGTAATCTTGGTCGCTCACCCCAATCTGTTCTACATCGTTCTTATATTTTACTCCCAATATCGTCCAACGCCTGCGTGATAAAATCCTTTCTACCTGCCCGCTATATTTAAATCGCCCGTCCAAAGTACCATAAGCACCGTATCCGCGCAGCGTCCACTTCTTACTGAAATATTCGTTGGTTTTAAACCCAACCCTAAAACGGTTTCCTTCAAGGTTGTTATATCCGTAAAACAAGGCATAAGGGCCTATCTCTACCTTGCCAAAATCTTTAAAGCCGTTAATGGCAATATCCACGTATTCTATCCACGTTTTCACGGCAGGCAGGTTGCGTAGCGTATCCACCATTTTGTAAACGCGTTTCTCGCTTTCACTTATTTTCTCGTGACGATTTTCATTCCAAAACTGGTCGTCAAACTGAGTGGCATCTTCGGCTACTTCCAGCCTGTTTTCGTAAAACTTCACAGGCTTAGGTTGGTTCACCACAAAGTCTTTGTTTGAAGTATAAAACAACGCCACCATGCCGGGGGTATTCTCGCTAATCTCTTGTATGTTTATCAGCACCCTTGTTTTTGATGGCAGCCAAGGGCCTGCGCTTGTCATCTCAAGCTCTTGCTGTATTTTCAGCTTATCAATAAAGTTAAGGTTAGCCTTGCTGCTTATTTCAAGCATTACCCGCTTTAAAGCATAGGTAGAGTCTTGTATCCAAATTTTGCCGGTAAAAGCCAAATCGCCTTCCCGTTTGGGGTTCACCTGTAACTCGTAGCAGGGTTTCCCCTCAATCTCCACCGTATCACGTATAGTAAATACATAATACATTAATGCCGAACCTGCTATGGGTGATATAAAGTTCTTATCAAGTATGTTTACCCAGTTATCGTAAAAATTATACTGCTGAAAGCTGGAACCTATGATTTGCGAGGTAAGGCTACCATCTGTTACACCAACGCCCACCACTTTTGTAGCTTTTATATACTCGCGGGTGTGGTAGGGTTTCATCAGTACATAATAATCCGATAAGCTTTCAGAGATAAACACAGGCAAAATGGGTTTGCCGCCCTCTGAAAGGTGGGCAACCGTATCGAACAAGGGTAAAATGGGCTGAGCCATTTTTTTGTTCTTAAATTTTTCTGAAAGGTTATCAACCGCTAATTGTATTTTGGTGAAGCTCTCGTATTGATAAGCCTCCAGCGATTTAAACTCATTAAAATCCCTGCGTTCGTCCACCCTGCGTATAATCTTATTAGCAGGATTTTCACCGGGGGTAACCACCACTTCCGATACTTCTGAAATGGTTTCTTCAAGCTGAAAGTCTACCGTTTGTGTAACACCTCTTTTAATGGGCTTTACAATCACATCGTAGCCCATAAATGAGACTATTACAGAATCTACCTTTGCTGCGGTAGAGATACTGTAATAGCCATCAAAATTGGTGCTTGCACCAATGGTAGTACCTTTAAAAACAACGTTCACATAAGGCATGGCCTCGCCCGTAGCTGCATCCGTAACACGTCCGCTCACAACGGTTTGTTGTGCTGTTGCAGTTATTGCCTGCACGCACAATAGTGCCAATATATATATGAAGTGTTTTACCATGTAAGGTTTATTCTTTTACCAGCGTAATAGTAAACTTAACGTCTTTTATAGGACGATCGCCGGGCATTGTTTGTACAGCAGCTATTGCATCAATTACTTCCATTCCGCTTACTACTTCGCCAAATACTGTATAGTTCATATCCAAAAACGGGGTGCCGCCAACGGTAGTATATACTGTTACTTGCTCAGGGGTATAGGTAATGCCGTTTTGCATGCCTATCATTTGCAAGCGGGTACTATCCTGTACTTGCCCTTGCACAATATAAAACTGGCAACCGCTGCTGCGTTTTTGCGGGTTTACCATATCGCCTTGGCGAGCCGCAGCAAGGGCTCCCTTTTTGTGTATCAATTTATTATTAAACTCAGCGGGTATTGTGTAACCAATATCGCCTGCACCTAACTGCTGACCCGGTTGAGCGTTTTTTGACTGTGGGTCGCCGCCTTGTATCATAAAGTTACGTATCACCCTGTGAAACAATAAATCGTGGTAAAACGTATCGTTCACCAATTTAATAAAATTATCCCTGTGTTGGGGGGTTTCGTTATATAGCTTCAACACTATATTCCCGTACTCTGTGCTTATCTGCACTCTTTGTTCTTTATTTTCCACTTTGGTATTGGTAGTTGATGTTTGTTTTGATGCTCTGTTCTTGGGCGAACAACCGATTTGCATGCCGGCTGCTACACACATAAGTACGATAATTAGTTTACTGGCGGTTTTCATTAGTGTTTTATCAGTGCTATAATTTTTATGCTACAATAGTTTTGCCGTTTTTTATTCTTTTAGCTTAATGGTGAAGCGTATATCGCTAAACGGGCGGCTAAAGCCATCAACTGCTTGATTGGCAATGGCATCTACCACATTAAGCCCGCTCACAACCTCGCCAAATACAGTGTACTGGCCATCAAGCGATGGGGCGCCGCCCTTTTCATAGGCTTTTAACTGCTCAGGTGTGTATTGGTAACCGCGATAGTAAGCCATGTTTTGCAAATCATCAGGATTAGTTTGCTGGCCTTGCACAATATAAAACTGGCAACCGCTGCTACGTTTTTCAGGATTTTCAGTTCTTGCGGCAGCTAAAGCACCTTTTTTGTGTATCAGTTTATTGTTTATCTCAGCAGGTATCGTATAGCCAATATCGCCCGCGCCCAATTGCTGGCCGGGTTTAGCATTTTTCGAGTCAGGGTCGCCCCCTTGTATCATAAACCCTTTAATCACCCTGTGAAACAACAAATCAGTATAATATCCGTCTTTCACCAACTTTATAAAATTATCACGGTGCTGTGGGGTCTCATTATACAATTTCAGCACAATTTTACCGGCCGCCGTGGTAATTTCTACCAGTTGCTCTTTTTGCCCTGCGGTATCTACAGGTTGCTCAACAGTGGGTGTTGGTGCTGTTTGTGTGTCTTGTGCGGGAGTTTGCGTGGTGTTTTTGGTTGATGGTTTACAAGCTGCCCAAGTAATCAAGGCGCTAAACGCAATAAAAACTGTCTTTTTCATCTGTGTTGTATCAAACAAAAGTTGCTATAAAGTGCTAACATACAAAATTTGTGCATTGCATACACCCTATAGAGGTGTAAAGTTACACATACGTTGATTACATAGCATCAAAATACTCAATAATGTGCTGTCTCAAATACAATTCCTGCTCAAAAATATTGATGAAAGGCGGATTTTTAACCAGCTTCCAGTGCGGCCAGCCGTCTTGGTCGGTACCCTCCAACTCATAATATCCTGATTGGCTAAGCAGCTTACAAACAGCAATATGCATTAATGCTACTTTTTCTTCTTTGGTAAATTTTTCTTTTACTTTGCCCAGTTCACGTATGCCAATTAATAATAAAAAGGCATTCAAATCGGGCTTCTTGCCGTATTCGCCGGCAATTTTTTCTTCAAGTTCTTTCCAGCGGAGTGTTATATCCTCAGTCATACAATGTTTTAAATTTAAGTGATAAAAGGGTATGAATTACCCACATTTAGCATGCGAAAGTAGGGGGTTTTCTAATTTTATGTAACTTGCAATTTTAATAAAACGTAGCGTTAGAAATGGGGATTATTAAATCCATAGTACAAAAGGGGATTGAAATTAGGCAGCGGTTTGATGCAAACCAACCTAAAGCGTATGATACACAAGCAAAAGTTTTGCGCAAACTGATTGAAAAAGCAAAAGACACAGAGTTTGGCAAACACTATGGTTTCGACGAGATTTTTTTTAGCCCGAATATAAGTGAAGAGTTTGCACGAAGGGTTCCGGCAGGTGATTACTTAGCCATGCTGCCTTGGTGGGAACGCGCCCGCGCAGGGCACGAGGATGTGGCTTGGCCGGGTAAAGTAAATTATTTTGCCCTTAGCTCCGGAACGTCTGATGGGGCAAGTAAATACATACCTGTAACCAGTGATATGCTCAAAACAATTAAGCGCACAAGCGCCCGCCAGTTATTGAGCATTGCACGCACCGAAGGGCTGCCGAAGGATGCCATGACAAAGGACTCGCTAATGGTGAGCGGCAGTACTGATTTGGATTTTAATGGCATTAATTACAGCGGCGACCTTAGCGGTATTACTACGAGCAATTTACCATTGTGGTTTCAACCGTTCTCTAAACCTGTGAAGGAAACGCGAAAAAAACGCGACTGGCAGGAGAAGATTGATGAAATGGTGCGCGATGCCAAAAAATGGGACGTGGGCATGATTGCCGGCGTACCTGCTTGGATACAGATTTTGTTTGAAAACATTATTGATTATTACAAACTGGACAACATACACGATATATGGCCTAACTTTAGGGTATACGTGCATGGAGGCCACTCTTTTGAGCCATACAGGAAAGCGTTTGAGAAATTGCTGGGCAAACCGGTGTATTATTTTGAAACCTACCTTGCATCTGAAGGGTTTATGGCGTTTAAAACATCGCCCGATGCGTTGGGCATGCGCTTGCAAATAAAGGGCGGTCTGTATTTTGAGTTTGTGCCCTTTGATACCACCAACTTTACCGATGACGGGGTGATGAAGCCTGATGCAAAAACGCTAACGCTGATGGATGTGGAACTGGGCAAAGAATATGCCTTATTAGTTTCTACCTGTGCGGGGGCTTGGCGCTATTTGATTGGTGATGTGGTGAAGTTTGTTGATTTTAAAAACCTTGAGGTGGTTATTACAGGCCGTACCAAACACTTTTTGAGCTTGGTGGGAGAACACCTTTCAGTAGATAATATGACAAAGGCAGTTGCCATGCTAAGCGATGAGTTGAACCTTGAGATGCGTGAGTTTACCGTTTGCGGTGAACGCTACGACTCGTTGTTTGCCCACCACTGGTATATTGCCTGCGACGGGGGGATTGATAAGGCGTATGTGAAAACGCGCTTGGATGAGCTGCTGAAAGAGCTGAACGATGATTATGCGGTTGAACGCAAGCATGCCCTTAAAGAAATTATAGTGGACATTGTGCCCACTGATTACTTTATCCGCTGGATGGATAAAATGGGCAAACTTGGTTCGCAAAACAAAATACCAAGGGTACTGAAAGGTAAAATGCTTGACGAATGGAAAGCATTTTTGGCTGAGCAGCCTTTAACTATGCAATAAACTTATTTGCCGCTTTGTTTGATGCGCTGCCGGCGGCGCACCCAAAACATGCCCCCTGCAATGGCAGTGGTTATGAGGTACACCCATGCTTTTCCGCCTACAAAACCCTCAGCAATAAGCAGGTAAAAAAACACGGCGATACTTGCAATGGCTATCACCAGCCACATTATTTCAATAAATCGAGTCAACATTGGTACTACTGTCGGTTTTAGTATCTTTAAGGCTTAGTATGCCCCTTATTTTAAAAATCTTATACTCAGTAAAATTTTGGTTTGATTCAAAACCATCACCATAAATCACCTCATCAACGGTGGTTATTTTCACAAACTGGTCGGTATAAATCTTCTTTGTTGCTTGGTTCCAAGTCAGCTTCTCAGTATTCAGCCGTTCCCCCTTCACATTTTCAAGGCGCACATCATTGCGTACCTCAATAATCTTTTCACTTTCGTAGCTAATAGCGTAATTGGCATCCAATTGGTTCTCCTTCACCCCTTGCTTGTTAAAAAATAATGCCTTCACCCCTTTCTTCATTTCAAGGTAGGGATTTTTACCACTATACCTTTCCATCAACGGTGAGTGTATTTGGGCAATGCGGTGACCGGAGTCGGTAATGTTTATCTCTACCCCGGTAGCCTTTTCAGGGTACACGGTATCGTTTTGTAACTGTTTCACCTTTTGCCAATCGCCTGTTTTAACACACGATTGCATGGCAAAAAACAAAACTGCAAAAGCAAGCAGGGTTATATATGGTGAACTTTTTATCATTTACCGTTGGGGATTCTGGTAGGTATGAAAACTGTAAGTGTTTATCTTTTACTATTTAACCACAAAGGCACTAAGGTATAAACAATGAATGTTTTGTGCCCCAGTGCCTTTGCAGCAAAGTTATATTGTTGGTTATATTTAAAATTATTGCCTTACACGCAACGTGGTGGTTTCGCCAATCCAGCAACCGGTGTTTACGGTACTGCCTTCGGTTTTGTTTTCAAAGAAAACATCTTCGCGAACTGGCCAACGGGCAGCTGCAATAGACATGCGTGCGTTGGCTTTATCAGCTATCGATGGGTCTACACTTTTAGCTTGTACAAACTTATCGTATGCAGCCAAATAGGGGTACTGGCTTTCTACTTTACCCCCTCCGCAACTACCGGCGCAAGCCATGTAGGCATTACCTATCACCATATAAGCCTCTCCGCTTTTAGGGTTGTTTTCAAGAGCCTTACGGGCATAGGTGCGTGCGCTTGAACAATCGTTGGTACTTAATTCTAAGCTTGCAAGCATTACATAATAATCAGCTTTTGCCAATTTATCAGTTTCAAGCTCAGCAGCTTTTTCGTAGTAGCTTTTAGATTTTGCTGAGTTGCCTTTTTCTTGGAATGCTTTGGCAAGTGCTGCAGCAGCAGCAGCTGATGGGCTTAACTTAAAGTTTTGCTCAGCAACATCTAAGTAAAAATCAGTTTTAGCGCAGTTTGGAGCGCGTTTCAACAAAGTGATTATTTTCTCTACCAACGCAGGGTCTTCAGGAGTAGCTTTAAACTTAGGCTGGTAAAGCTGTGTAAGTTTTTCACAAGTAAGGTAAGGGCTTCCCAAATCCACTACTGCAACTTCAACCCACTCCCACAAACGCATTGCTTGTCCGGTGCGGGCAGTATCTTTTGTAGCAGGGTCGTTGTATTGGGTACGTTTTTCTTTAAGGTTGTAGTCGATGATAGCCGATAGTTTATCAAACCAGTTAATCACTTCATCATCGGCAATTGCGCCACCGTTTTTATTTTGCTGAACAGTTGCCGACATCAAATCGAATATCACCATTTCAGCGCTTTTATTACCTTCAAGTTCAATAGATTCACGCAACAACGCAATAGCATCCATCGCTTTTTCAGGGTAGTATTTAAACATATCCCTGCCTTTGCGGCCTACTACGTTTCCGTTGCGACCAAATAAACGCAAACGGGTATCGTACACTTGCATCAAGGTATCTGCGTATGCTTTAACAGTTGCGGTTTCTTTAGGATTAGTTTTGCTAATCATCACCGTCATTAAGTAAGCCCCGTCGGCAGTGATATACTCTTTAAAGCAAGGAGCATTTTGGTATGCATATCGCCAAAAGGGCAATGCATCAACGTATTTCTTGTTCTGAAATTGCTCGCGGTACAGCGATACATTCTTGCGGGTTTCGGCACTATCAGCACCCAACGGATTTTGGCATTCCGGTTCTGTACCCCCTCCGTTTCCGTCTTTTTGCGGGGTTTGGTCAACTTCTACTGCTTCTACAGTGGTATTTTCGGTAGTTGCAACGGTTGATGCTGCATTAGCTGTGGCTTTGCACGCCAAACCTAATGAACCTGCAAGCAAGGCTGCGGATAAAATGAATACTTGTGATACTTTCATAATTGCTGATTTACTCATATTTATACTTTACAAACCATTTGTCGGTTATCGATAATCCTAAAAAGAAGCGAATGTAATTCTCCTTTATTAAGTCATCTTTAATTTGTCCTCTACTATTGTATTCAACCCCGAGGTTGATATACGATACATAACTATTAAATGGTTTTACAGGAAACCCTAAACCAAAATTGATACCATACTCGCTAATCTGTGTATTTTTATATACAATTTGAGTATTTGAATAGCGTATTCCGGCCCGGTATTGTACGTGTTTAAGGTATTTTTTTGTGATATCAACAGATTGGCTTGCCATTAACGGTTGGTAAGTGGCACCCAATGAAAAACTGGTTAAATCTTTTAACCCTGCGTTTTGGCCAAACGATGTGTATGACGACCATTGCTGGCTATGATACTCAGCACCAATAAACCAAAGGTTTTTACGGCCTGTTTTTGTGAAACCCACCCCGGCTGTAAAAGCGGCCGGCAGTGAAAGAGTACCCCGCTGACCTTCTAAATATTGGGCGGTATCGCGGCGGTAATCGTTGTTAAGGTATTGATAAACGGTACGGGCATACAACTCTTGCTTAGTGTTAAGATTAGAGCCTAAATGATAAGTGGCGCCAATATTCAACACCCATTTGTTCTCATTACTGCTTTTACTGCGGTATATAGTATCGTGGTATTGCAGACCTATGTCAAAATTAAATCCCCCGATAAAACGGGTGCGGTCTTCGCGGTAATCAAGGTACACCGAGTCAGGGTTGAAATATACCTTTTCAGTAGATACCAATTGCCCGAATATGTAAGAAGCATTAAACCCTATTGATACATTGTGGAACAAGGTTTTACCCATGCCCATGTAAAAGCGGTTAAGACCACCGCTACCTTCTTGTATATTCCTGTAGTTACCTGTAATAGTATCAGTGGTGGTGGTGGATGATTTGAAACCAACTGCGCTGTATGGTGTTAGCCCAAATGCTGCGCCCCACCCACGTTTTGGGTTGATGGGCAAGCCTAATGAAAAGTAACCCAATGCTACTGTATTAGTTTTTTGCGATACGGTGCTATTTTCAATAGTACCCAACGAGGCATTTAGCCCGGCTTGGTAAATTGTATTACGCAAGGCTGAGTATGAGGCAGGGTTTGAAATACTGTAATCAGTGGTACTACGCAATGTTTGCGTAATCCTTCCCATTGCTTGCTGGTGTGCAAAGCCGTAAAACTGCAAATCGCCCGTTCCAAACCCCGAGTAGGGCGAACGGGTAAGGTTTTGTGAAAACAAGTTTCCTGCGGCACCTATCCCCAGCAACATCCAAATGGCTTTACGCAACATGCGGTAAATTGTATATTAAAATTTCGTTCAAGCCTGTGATTACCAAATCAGAGGCGGCAAATATCTCACTTTCGCACCGTTTCGCCAAAAAATCTGTATCTCCTCCGCACATTAACACCTGCAAAAGGCCATGCCGTTGTTTATAACGGGCAATAAAGCCGTTTATTTCATTCACTGCCCCATAAACTGCACCCGTTTGCAACGCAGTTTGGGTACTGTTTCCCGTAAAATCTTCCGGCCATTCTAAAGGAGCCAGCGGTAATTTTCCGGTAAAATGCTGCATGGCTTTTAAGCGCATCTCTAAGCCGGGGCTTATGCTACCGCCGTAATAATTTTTTTCAGCATCTATAAAATCGTATGTAATGCAGGTTCCTGCATCTATCACCAAACAATTTTGTCCTGCAAAATATTTCAAAGCCCCGCAAACTCCTGCTATCCTGTCTTTCCCTAAGGTTTTAGGGGTTGCATACAAATTGGTAAAGGGTAAGCGACAATCATCGTCAAAAAAAACAACTTGGATGCCTATTCCTTCAAAATGGGGCTTCAATACTTCATAATCGTGGCGTACACTACTCACCAATATTGCTTGCAGGGTATGATTTTGTAGCAATTGCTTCACTACCTCTGTGTCAAAATCAGGAGTGGTTGTTTTGTGCACCACTTGGCCTTGCGCTGATACTACAGCGTATTTTGTACTGGTATTGCCTTGGTCTATTATAAGATTCATGCGAGGTAGTGTTTACAAAACGAAACTTATCTCTTTAAAGTTGTAAAAAATTTCGGTGCCATTTTCTTCCATTACCAGTTGTCCTGCCGTGTTCACTCCCTTAATAATACCTTGTGCCGGCTCACCTTCTTTGGTATAATTTACTAAGGTATTCAACCCCCAAAGGCGTTGCAAGTACGCGGTTTTTAAATCAAAAAAGCGACCTGCCATCAGCAAATCATAACGGGCTTGCATACAAGAGCACCACTGGCGCATCAATTCTTCCAAATCGTAAGTGCTGCCATTTTCCAACGCCAGCGATGTAGCCGTCAATCCCTCAAACTCCGTTTGGTTAATGTTTATCCCTATACCTATAATGGATGATTGCAGTTTATTGCCCATCAGACTGTTTTCAATCAAAATACCGCAAATTTTGCGACGGCCAATGTAAATATCGTTCGGCCATTTCATCACCGCTCCTTGTGCATAGCTATCCAACAAATCTATCACCGAAAGAGAAACGGCCATGTTTAAATAAAACTGGTCGGCAGGAGCTAAAAAGTGCGGATACACCACACAGCTAAACGTTAAATTAAGACCCGCTTGCACTTGCCACACATTGCCGCGTTGCCCCCTACCCTCGTACTGATGCCCTGTGCGCACCACCAAACCGTTTGGCGGTTGCGGTTCATCGTTAAGTAGGTTGCGGCAGTAGGTATTGGTAGATGCCGTTTGGGGCAAATACAAGTATGCTGAGCCTATAATACCGTTATTTGAAATGGTTTGAAACAAATGCGCTATTTTTGCCGACAAATTAAGCGATTAAAATTTGATGAGTAAAAAAACAACGGTTGATGAAGGCTTGGTGCTGTGCGATGTGATAGTAAAAGGAATGGAAGAAAAGAAGGCACACGATATTGTAGTGCTGGATTTGAGAAAGATAAAAAGTGCTGTTGCTGACTTTTTTGTGATTTGTCACGGGGATAGCGATACACAAGTAGAGGCTATAGGCCGCTCTATTGACGAAGAGGTTGAGAAGGCATTAAATGAGCGTCCTTGGCACAAAGAGGGTTTCGAAAATGCTGAATGGGTATTGCTAGACTATGTGAATGTGGTAGCACACGTGTTTTTGAATGAAAAGCGTGAGTTTTATGCCATTGAGGAGCTGTGGGGCGATGCTGTGATTACCCGCTATTAATAGCTGCCAATAGTATTGCTGCAAACCATCGTTAATTAACTTTTGATGGTTTTACGAAACTTCCTTATTGTATTATAAATAGTAAGAAAACTAACTTCCTAAACACAAGTATGGTATATCTATTATTCGTAGTGGGCTTTGCAATGGTTATTTACGGAGCCAATTTTTTGGTTGACGGAGCATCATCCGTTGCAAAAAAGTTTAACGTAAGTAACCTTGTCATTGGGTTAACTGTGGTTGCCTTTGGTACCTCGATGCCGGAGTTGATTGTAACTACTTTGGCCAGCATCAGCGGTGCTAATGAAATTGCATTGGGCAACGTGGTAGGTAGTAACATTTTTAATGTGCTATTTATTTTGGGTATCTCGGCTCTTATTTATCCGCTAACGGTGCATCGGAATACTGTTTGGAAAGAAATCCCCCTTACCCTGCTAAGTGCTGTTTTGATATTGGTGGCCGGCAGTGATATATTTTTAGATAACGACCAACCCGACGTTTTTGCAACGTACAATGCCACATCACAATCAACACTGGCAGGTGCACTAACCCGCATTGACGGTTTGGTAATGCTGATGTTTTTTGTGGTGTTTATTTTTTACGTGTTTGCTACTGCAAAAGATGCAGGCGGTGATGGCGGCGAGGAAATAAAAATAATGAACCCTGCAAAATCAATATTATACATTGTATTGGGATTAGCGGGCCTTGTGTTTGGCGGTAAATGGGTGGTTGACGGGGCTGTAGAGATTGCAATGGCTATGGGACTTAGTGAAAAATTTGTGGGGCTAACCATTGTGGCTGCAGGTACCAGCTTACCTGAATTGGCTACAAGTACTATTGCCGCATACAAACGCCAAACCGATATTGCCATTGGTAATGTGGTGGGCAGTAATATTTTTAACGCCTTCTTTATTTTGGGAGCGGGTGCATTTATCAACCCCATACCTATTAATACTTACGGGCAAATTGATGCAGGGGTAAATATTGTTACCAGTTTACTGCTGTTTGGTCTGCTGTTTGTGGGCAAACGTCACACCATAGGCCGTTTTGAGGGGATTGTATTCTTACTGGCCTATGCTGCCTATACGGTGTACTTGATACAGCGCGGGTAAGAGTAAGCCAAAAAAATCATAAATAATTTTCAATGTGTATCTTTGGCCAATGGGCCAATGGGTACTTAAACTGCTGCTTTTTATTGCTGCACTGGCAGCCATAAATTACCCTGCGTTGGTAAACGGTTATCCGTTACTCTATTCCGATTCGGGCACCTACATTGTGGCGGGTTTTATTAACTACGTCCCCGTTGACCGTCCCTATTTTTACAGTTGGTTTGTACGCCACAGTAGCCTATGGCATAGCCTTTGGCTGGTATTGCTGGCACAATCGCTCATCCTGTTTTATGTAATACGGCTGGCAGTACATTACCTGCTAAATCTTAAAGAAACTTTTATCCCTGCTTCGCTGTTGCTCATCGGGCTTGGACTAACTACAGGACTTGCCTATAACAACAGCCAATTAATGGCCGATGTATTCTCGCCCATTGCTTTGTTATGCGCAGGCATACTATTAGCCGGAAAGAATATAAAAGGTAACCACCGATTTTGGTTAGTGGTTATCATGCTGTTCAGCATCTCCGTTCACAGTTCACACTTACTTATCATCAGTCTGCTGGCCGCTTTGCTTTGGCTGGTAAGGCTTGCCTATAAAAGAAAGCCGTTTTTTAGTGAACGGAAGAAAAACCATTCCTCGCTTATGTTTTGGGGCATTGGTGCGTGGTTGGTTATCAGTTTGTTTAATTATTGGCTGGATGTTGGCTTTAAGCCTTCCCGCACGGGCAATATATTTTTAGTGGCCCGCTGCATAGAAACAGGTGCGGCAAAAGTGTACTTGGACGAAAAGTGTCCCGATGCACCTGCCGATTTGTGTGCCGTGAAGGATAACCTACCGCCCCACGCGGTAGCCTTTTTGTGGGAATTTGGCACCAGCCCTTTGTACGATAGCGTTTGCGTACAAAACGGATGGGGTAATTGTTGGATTGAAAAAGACAAAGAATACGGCCAATTAGTGAAAAACATGGTTGGCTACGGGCCCTCGCGTAAAGTGTTGATTGATAAATGCGTTAGCGACAGTTGGAAACAGTTAGGTATGTTTGATTTGGGCTACCTTACCCCAATGGCTGAAGGCTCTCCGGTGTACGGCGGGATAAAAGATTTTTTTGGTGGTGAGATGACGCAATACCAAAATGCAGCCCAATACCACCAAACGTTGCATTTTGAAACCGCGTCGAAAATACAGCGGTGGACGGTGTACATAGCCTTATTGGTTATTGTGGTGTTTATGGCCGTTGCCATCAAGCAAAAACATTACATCGTTGCGATGGCGTTTGCTCTCACCATCATTATAGGATGCCTTATAAACGGTGTGGTTTGCGCCTCGCTTTCGGGTGTGGTGGATAGGTACATGGCCCGCATGATTTGGCTGTTGCCGTTGGCGGCCGTGTTTTTTATCTGGCAATGGGTTCTACTAAAACAAAACGCTAAACAAAGCAGTGATTGATATTTTTAAGCGACGTGATTTTTTTGGGATAGCTGTTTTTGCAGCTGCTTTGGGCATATTGATATGGTATTTTGCTGCCAAACTGGGCATATTTACCAAACTGGGTTACCAATCTGATTTGTACACACACATACAAATTTGCAGGGGGTGGCTGCAAGGTCGCCCGTTGATGCACGAAAACTGCTACGGCTATCACGGCAAACTGCACAATTACTTTTTTGATTTGGCCATGGGGCCTTTCGTACTCAAATGGGGAGCAACGGGCATTTTCATCGTGCAGTTTTTGCTGTATGTGTGGGCGTTGTGGTACACCTTCCCTGTGCTATACAAAAAATCGGATGAGTTTAATCACAAACTGCTGGTGGCTGTATTTTACATTGCTGTGTTTTGCGGGCCGGTTTCGTTTTGGTTGTACGACGACCCCGATTACGGTTTCCATACCGAAATGCTTTACGTGCCGCTGGGCTTTATTTTCACCCTCTCGTTATACAAAAAACAACATTGGGTTTCGGCTGTTGCTGCGCTACTGATGGTTTCTGTAAAAGAAGACGGAGCCGTTTTAGTGGCCTGCCTGCATTTGTTTTACTTAGCCCTGCAATTCACTGCTAAAAACATCACTACCAAACGGTGGTTGCTGCAATCGTTGTTGTGGGGCGGGGTGTACGTGGTGGTTTTTGTTGCCGGAATTATCTACCTGAAATACCAAAACGATTTTGGCTACGACCGTCTCAGCGAATCGTTTGAGCGCATAGGAATACAAACTGCACAAGCCAAACGCAATTACTTCCTCCCCATATTCAAAAGTTTTGGGCTGCTGTTGCTGCCTTTTGCTGCCGTGCTACTGTTTATGCGGGTTACCAACTACAAGGTATGGCTGTGGTGGTTGGCGTTTATGCTGCCCGTAGTGGCCGTAAACCTTGTATCAGGGTTTGTGTATTTCCCTGCCAAATACTTCTCGTTGGTGTGGGTGCCCCGTTTTTCGCTCACCTTTGCGCAGTTTTTAAGCATGGGCAGCCTGTGCCTATTACTGTTTTCGCGGGCTTGGTTCCGTCCGGCATTTGTGTGTTTTGTGGCGGCTTTTTTAGTGGGTTTTGTCCTTTTCAACCGTCAAGAAAAACTATTGCAATCAGAGCGGGGTTACTCCTTTAACTATGCCGCCGTAAAAGTGTTAAAAGAAAAACACCCGCACACCTATTATCTGCACTGGGACAGTGTGCGCAAGGTAGCTGCCGTGTTGCCTTATGATTATCCTGTATCGCCGCCTTACAAGCTGTTCGGGTATTTCCATAAGCACGATGTGATATGGACTAACAAAATATTTGTGGCGTGGCAAAAGCCCCGCATGATTATTTGCGACGAAGGCAATATTGAGAACGTAATCCCCGACCAATTGCTGCAACACCCCGATTCAGTAGTCACCCCGAACATGAGGTACTATTTTGAGGCCGAAGACCGCCACTATTTAATTGAGGCAGGCGTAACGGATAAGTAATTGATATTCGTCTAAAAACATTAGTACTGTGCGTGTTTTGGAACAGCTTTTGAACAGTTTGCTCTAAAATAAACAGAAATGAAAAAACTATTACTTACCCTTACCGTTGTGCTGGTTGGCGCTGTTGCTGCTATAGCCCAAAACGGCCCTAAAATTACTTTTAAAGAAAGCATGTTTGATTACGGAAACATTCCCCACAATGTGCCTGCATCGCATGAATTTGTTTTTACTAACACCGGCAATGCCCCGTTGATTATTACCAATGCAAAGGCGGGTTGCGGCTGCACCACCCCTGATTATCCTAAGGAACCAATACAGCCCGGTAAAACAGGAATAATAAAAGTAACCTATAATGCGGCAACCATGGGAGGTTTTACCAAAACTGTCACGGTTGATTCTAACGGCGGCCAAATAACCCTTACCATAAAAGGTACTGTGGTTGAAAAAGCCGGACAAGCTACCCCACCTGTTGTTAATCCTAATAAATAATACCAATAATAAAACCGCCCTTGTTTGATAAACTAAGGCAAGGGTGGGTTATTTTTGTGCTGCTATGATGAATTTACTCCTTTTCGTTCAGCTGCTTGCTGTAGCTGTTATGCCCGCAAAAACCGCTGACGGCAAAGCTAAAATTACGTTTACCGAACATACTATTAAGTTGGGCGACGTATATCCCGGCGAGCGTTACGAAAGGGTGTTCACCTTTAAAAATACAGGCAGCGCGCCACTGGTAATTAATGATATTGAAACTTCTTGCGGTTGCACGGTGGTTAAATACTCAAAAGAGCCTATCCTGCCCGGTAAAGAAGGAGAAGTAAGGGTGGATTTTATCCCGAAGGAGAACTACGGCTTTACCTCTAAATCGTTCATCGTTTCATCCAATGCTGAAAACGATACCGAGTATTTGTACTTACAGGCTACCATCAAACTAAAACCGCGTAAGAAATAATTATGAAATACTTTTTTACCCTTTTGATTTCATTGGCAGTTATTGCCGCCAGTGCGCAGGCAAAACTTACTATCGACAGTACACTGCACGATTTTGGCACAATGAAGGAGGGTGAAAAGGTTACGCATAAGTTTGTGGTGAAAAATACAGGCACAACGCCTCTATACATTATTAATGTTACCCAGCCTTGCGGTTGCACCATTCCTTCGTTTTCGCAAGACCCTATTGAACCGGGCAAAACAGCGAAAATCACCGTGCAATATGACTCTGAAGGACACCCGGGTATTTTTGCCAAGCAATTACAAATACAATCTAACGACCCTGAAAAGTACCACACGATTACTATTACAGGTACGGTAATTGCCAAACCTACCACCGAAACCCCGAAAAAGCTGCCCGTACCTGCCGGTAGAGCGGATGATTAACGCTACTCTTTATGAAAGCGTTAGTTTCACTCATTGTACTTGTTATCACAGGAGCTCTGCACGGGCAAACGGATACCACGCCAACACCCATTGCTGTTTTTGATAAACTGTCTTGGAATTTTGGCGACGTTCCGCAAAACAAGCAATCCAGCCACGCGTTTTATTTGTTTAATAAAGGTACTGCCCCATTGATAATTACAAGTGCGATAGGCACAGGTGGCGGACAATTACCATCGTATAACAGAGAACCCATTCTGCCGGGTGATAGCAGTCCCGTGAGAGTTATTTACGGTGCTTTTAATATAGGTATGTTTACCAAAGTGGTATTCGTATCAACCAATGCCGGCGATTTTACCCTTACTATAAAAGGCAATGTTTTTAAGGTAGATTCTACTTGTTTTAGGTTTGAGAAAACCCTGCACGATTTTGGTACGGTTGCAAAAACCGATAGACTGACTTGTGAGTTTACCGTGCAAAACACAGGCAGCTACCCATTGTTCATTGATAAGGTAAACAGCAGCAGCGGAAACATGGTATTTACGTGGCCGCAAAAACCAATCCCTGTGGGTGCAAGCGATACTATTAAAGCTACCATGCTACCCAACTTAGGTACTTTTTATAAAACGGGAACTGTTTTTATTGACGGTTACGACACCCCTATTATTTTAAACTTGAAGGGTGAAGTAACCCCTAACGAGCCGACAATTCTATCGCCTTCTCAGAAGTAAGTCCCCACAAGCCACCCGTGTGTATGACTAATATTTTTGAATTTTTTGAACAGTAGTCCTGCTGTATTAATTGCTGCAAACCCAGCATCATTTTGGCGGTGTACACAGGGTCGAGCAATACGCCTGTTGCACTGGCAAATTCTTTGATAAAGTGCATGATTTCGGCATCAAACTTCCCATACCCCCCGAAATAAAAATTGTGGTGCAGGGTAAAATCTTTGGGCGTAGTAAGCAGGTTGTCAATTTCGGTTTTCAGGTATTCTGCTCCTTTCAAAACCACTACCCCATGCACTTGTGTGCCTTCGGATGCCCCATTGATTAAGCCTGCCACGGTAGTCCCCGTACCGACAGCGCAAAAAATATGCGAATAGGTTTGAGTAAGTTCTGCGTGAATATCGGCGCAACCTTGCGCCCCCAACACCGAGTAGCCGCCTTCATCGATGCGGTACACATCATCATTGTTGCCGAAGTGTTTGGCAAAAGCAGCGTCTTTATTGCGGTACTCCTCCCTGCTCACTTGCTTAAACTCCATGCCGTATAGCCTGCAAATGGATAGCATGGGGTTATTAAATTCTTCTTCTCCACGCAGGATGGCGGTGGTTTTTAGTCCCAAAGCAGCCCCTGCGCTGGCAGTGGCGACCAAGTGGTTGCTGTATGCTCCGCCAAAAGTAACTAAGTGTTGTTTGCCTTGTTGTAGGGCATCTTGCGCTAAATATTTCAGCTTACGGTATTTGTTGCCGCTCACAAAAGGGTGCAGCAAATCATCGCGCTTCATCCATACCTCTACCTGCTTTTGGGCAAAGAGAGGCAGTTTAATCTTTTGTTCGAAAGATGCGGATGTGTTGAAGAAGTTCATTTATAAAGTCAACAGTTGACAGTCCACAGTCCATAGCTAACCGCCAACCGTCGACTGTGGACTATTGACCGTGGACTTCTACCAATTATTTTGCAGCGCTTTCTTTCACCCCAAGCATATCATCAATGGTATTGATGGCTACGGCGTGGTATCCGGGGCGGGCTTTTGCATACACGGCTTTTGCCCATTCTTTACCCTCAGGAGTTTGAGACAATTTGCCGTATAAAGGTTTTAAAAACTTACGACGACCCACTGCTATTAAAAACTCTTCCATTTTGGGGTAAGCGGTTTTATAATCGGCAGCTATTGCCAACTGGAACCAATCGCAAGCTATCTCACTGTTGCCCGTATTGGTAAACTTAAAGGCAGCGTCTAAATCACCCATTTGTGCAAGGGTAAGCGGTTGGGGCAGGTTACGCAAAAAGTATTGCCAGTGTTGGGTCATCCAATCTTTGGTGTCCAATTCGGCAGCTTTCTTACCTCCTTTAAAAGCATCTACTTGGGTCAGCACTTTAGTAAACTCCCCTGATTTGGGTTGGGGGCAGTTTTCAGGCAATCCGGGATAATACACCCACTTTTCAATCTGTATCTGTTGTTGCAACGCTTTATCGCCGTGTATCAACTCATTATCAAGATAGATTAAAAAGTCTTCAGTGTTCATGGTCTTAAACGCAAACGTATTGAAGTACTTCTTCACAAAAGCGTCCCACTTTTCACGCCCCACCGCGTTTTCAATCGTACGTAGGAAGAAATAGCCTTTTTCGTAGGCAATATCGCTCACACCATCGTCGGGGTTGCGGCCGTCAAGGTTTAGTTTCAGTTTGGTATCGTCACTGGTGTCTCCAAATTCTTTGATGGTGTTTTTCAACTCACCCAAGGCAAGGGCTGCCATCATTTCGCTAAGCTCTGCACCATAAATTTTTTCCATGATGCGGCGTTCAAAATACACGGTAAAGCCTTCGTTCAACCAAAAATCAGCCCAAGTTTCGTTGGTTACAAGGTTACCGCTCCAGCTGTGTGCCAATTCGTGTGCAATCAGCGATACCAGTGAGCGGTCGCCGGCTATAATGGTTGGGGTGGCAAACGTTAAACGGGGGTTTTCCATTCCACCGAAGGGGAAGCTCGGAGGCAGCACTATTACATCGTATTTGCCCCATGCATAAGGGCCGTATAGTTCGCCCGCGCTGTTAATCATCTTTTCAAGGTCAATAAACTCCCACGCGCTTTTTTCAATCATTTCAGGCTCGGCATACACTCCGCAATCTTTGCCTAAGCTCCTGTATTCAAAATTACCGATGGTTATCGCCATCAAATAGCTGGGAATAGCTTGCGGCATTTTAAAGTTATACACACCATCAGTATGCAAAGTGGTGTCGTTTTCGGCGCTCATCAATACCATCAGTTTAGGGTCGGTTTTGATGGTAGCACTGTAGGTAAATTTCACTCCGGGGCCGTCTTGCAAGGGTATCCACGTACGCGCCAATATTGCCTGCGACTGGCTGAACAAAAACGGATGTTTTTTGCCGCTGGTTTGTGAAGGTGCAAGCCACTGTAATGCTTCTGCATTGGGGCTGGTGGTGTAATATACTTTTACCTTTTGGGTAGTGGGGGTAATAGCTACTTTAAGGCTCTGCCCCAAATGTACATCGGGTTGGCCAAGCTCATACTTGGTTTCGGCACCGTCTTGCTCAACCTTTTTAATGGTAAGGTCTTTGGTGTCTAACCAAAGTTCACTACTACCGGTTTTATTCTCCAAAGTAAGTTCTGCAAAACCGTCTAATGTTTTTGTGGAAAAATCAGCCGTCAGGTTCAAGTGAAGGTGTTTCACGGCCACATCGTTGGGTTTAGCGTATGAATGAGGGTCTTTTAAAATCATGGTCTGGTTTTTGTTTTTATTGTTTTGCGACGGTTTACAATAAGCTAAGGTAAGCGACGTTATGATTAGAATTATTGTTTGTTTTCTCATTGTTTAGAGCCCAAATATGGTGAAAAAACAGATAAGGAACTGACAGTGGATTATTATTTTGACAAACCCCTATTTCAAAAGGATGAATTATTTGCCGAAAAAACTAAATTTGCCCACTTTTAATAAAAACTGTAATAGCTTAAGGATCTTAATGTTTACTATTTTACTCCGCAATATGCCAAACGTTAAGGCAATTGCATTGCTGGTGGCTTTTGTAACCATACCCGTTGCTTCAGCATTGGCTCAGCCCGATGACACTGAACAACAGGATACCCAGAGTTACGATTATTACGACGAAAATATTGACGGTGGTGGCGATAACAGCATTATTCCGGGCAATGGTACTGACGGTTCTGAAGACGAACCTAAAAAACCTGAAAAAAAGCCCTATGTGCGCATTGTGATGCCCGTTGACTCAATTACTGAGCTAATTACTTACGACAGTATTATTGAGCAAACCGACTCTTACTACGACTCGCTGTATTTGCGCGCTAAACGCTGGGTAACTGCCAAGTGGTATGCTGACAAAAAACAAAAAGAGTTGGTGAAGGTGTTTACTGATGATGTTCTGTATGAGAAGTTTAAGGTGAAAGTGAAACTGCCCATGCGAGTGCGGTACAACAAGTTCTCGTCAAATGAATACGGGCAAGTTGAGTTTAATCTTACCATGCGTTTTAAAGACGGCAAGTATAAGTACCACGTGAGCAATATGATTCACTTGCTGCCTGAAACATCGGACAAGAAGGACATTAATTATGTGTACCTTGAGTTCTACATGAAATCAGAAAAGAACGTGGTAAACTACGACCGTTACTTGAGAGCTGCCGATGCGGCGGTGCGCAAGATGGTGGTGGATATGACCAAGGCGATGCGTGAACCTGTAGAGGTTGACGAGGACGATTGGTAGGATTTACCCAAACGATTGAGTCGTCCTAAAATAGGTTGACAGTTATTTACTATTAATATAGTCCTTGTCCGTTAATTCTGACAAGGATTTTTTTTGATGTATTTGTTGCGGTGTTTTATAATTTAAAGCCAGATGCGGTCTTCTTTGATTATACAACATCACA
>CALRQL020000027.1:0-24982 GCA_943370295.1 Agrobacterium sp. 719_389
CTTGTAGCTGAACTCGCCTTTTTCTACTTGAGATACCACTTGCAATTTAAAGGCTAAACTGTAATCTCGTTGGCTACGCTTGTTCGTCTGTTGTTCTGATTTTAACATAATAAGTTGATTTAGGTGTCAACTTATTTCAGGACGGGACAAATAAAACTAAAAAGCCCCGCAATCAGCGAGGCTTTTCAATATCATAAAGTCATTATTTACACCGAAGCATTGGCATACTTGGCCATAAACTCTTCCGCTTTTTTCACCATGTTTTCGCTGCCTATAAAAATAGGAGTGCGTTGGTGTAGTTTTTCAGGTTGTATTTCCATAATACGTTGATAGCCCGTAGTGGCACGTCCGCCGGCACACTCAGCAATAAACGCCAAGGGGTTACACTCATACAACAAGCGCAGTTTACCGTTAGGAGCATCTGCCGTTGCAGGGTAAATAAATATACCGCCTTTTAGCATATTACGGTGAAAATCAGCCACCATACTGCCAATATAACGGGCACTGTATGGGCGTTTCGTATCTTTATCTATCTCTTTGCAATAGTCAATATAATCCTTCACCCCTTGTGGGAAGTTCTCGTAACTGCCTTCGTTCAGCGAATATATTTTACCGTCTTTAGGTATTTGGATGTTTGGGTGCGATAAACAAAACTCACCGATAGAAGGGTCAAGCGTAAACCCGTTTACCTCGCGGCCTGCGGTATATACCAACATGGTACTGCTGCCATACAGCACATAGCCCGCAGCCACCTGTTGCACACCAGGCTGCAATGCATCTTCCATACCGCAGTTGGGGCCTGTACTGATACGTTTATAAACTGAAAATATTGTACCGATAGAAACGTTTACATCAATGTTTGATGAGCCGTCAAGCGGATCCATAGCCACCACATAAGTAGGCTCACGGTCGGCATTTTCTGAATGCAGATACACCAAATCCTCGTCCTCTTCGCTGGCAATCACACAAACTTCGCCACCTTTTTTCATACACTCAATAAACAAGCGGTTGGCCATCACATCCAGTTTTTGTTGTTCTTCGCCTTGCACGTTTTGGTTGCCTGCCACACCAATAATACCAGCAATACCCGCACGGCGAACTTCGCGGCTGATGGTTTTGGCTGCAATACCAATATCTGCCATCAAACGGGTAAACTCACCTTTGGCAAACGGAAAATCTTTTTGGCGGTCAATAATAAACTGGCCTAATGTGGTAACTGACTCTATCGACATAGTTTATAAGTGTTTATAAAATAAAAGTTTGCAAAGGTAAGGATTAGCCGTGTTTTTTAAATCTGCTTTTTGAAATTCAGCCTCTTACACCGATTTTTGCAGACTTAAATTTACGCAAAGAGCAGAACAATAAGAAATGAGAGTTTTCAAATTCGGAGGGGCATCGGTAAAAGATGCCGCCGCAGTGCGCAACGTAGCAAGCGTTTTAGAACGTTTCAGGGATGAAAGGTTGTTAATTGTAGTATCGGCAATGGGCAAAACCACCAATAGTTTGGAGTTGTTAGCCGATGCTTATTATAAACAGCAAACCGAGGCTATGTGGGGCCACTACCGAAAGGTGAAGGATTTTCATGATACAATTATTGCTGATTTACTGGAAGACAGGAAGTACAATGTGTACGATGAGATTGATAATCAGTTTGTAGAATTGGAGAGTCTGTTGGAGCAAAAACCCGAAGGCAGCTTTGATTTTATTTACGACCAGATTGTGAGTTTTGGTGAGATTATCAGTACCCGCATTGTGAGCAGCTATTTGAAAGAAAACGGATTTAGCAACCGCTGGATTGATGCCCGTAACTTTATATTTACCACAGGACCGCACCGCAGTGCCAATGTGTTGTGGGAAGATACCGAGGAGATTATTACCAAACGCTTGAAACCCATTGTTGAGAAGCAGATTGTAATTACGCAAGGGTTTATCGGTAAGGCTCCGTCAGCATTTACGGCCACTTTGGGACGCGAGGGTAGTGATTACACCGCAGCTATTATGGCCTACTGCTTGGGTGCGGAAGGGGTTACGATATGGAAAGACGTGGCGGGTGTAATGAATGCCGACCCTAAACGTATGCCCGATGCCGTTAAAATTGACGAACTAAGTTACAATGTGGCCATTGAGTTGGCTTATTACGGGGCTACGGTTATCCATCCTAAAACCATACAACCGCTGAAAAGCAAAGGAATACCCTTGTTTGTGAAATCGTTTGTGAACCCTGATGATAAAGGAACGGTGGTGAGCAACGATGCCCACGATGAAACCCACTTGCCGTTTTACATTTTTAAATCCAACCAGGCGTTGGTTAAAATATCTACCCGTGATTTTTCTTTTATCGTTGAGGATAACCTTAAAAACATTTTTTCGGTATTGTCTGATTGCGGTATCACCGTTAATCTGATGCAAAACAGTGCCATCAGCTTCTCGTTGTGTATTAATAACGACGAGGATAAATTGGCAGCATTAAAAGCAGCTTTAGACGGACATTACAATGTAGAAATAGCCACAAACGCTGAACTGGCCACCATACGCAACTACAATGCACAAGCCATTGACATTGTGCTGAACGGTAAAACCCTTTTGCTGGAACAAAAGACTGAAAAGGTGTTGCAGATGGTGTTGCAGACTAATACCTAATATTTCTAGAATACTTTTATTAACGTAAATGGCGGGGTTTACCCCGCCATTTATATTTTAATTCAACCCTTCCATGCCTTCTTCATCGTCGGCGGTAAAGCGGTTGGGGTCTATAAAACTGCTAAACAAGTCTTTAAATCGGTTGCCTTGCACCAACTCATTTTTGCTAAGTCGGCTATATTCTGCCAGCCCATGAAGTACAAACTCCATGTATAAAAGGCGGTCTTCATGGCTTAGTTTCGGATAATGTTTTTTCACAAAATCTTCAAGTCCTTCAACGTTTTGTAAAGCAGCCCAATATTCTTTTTGGGTGGCGTTGTTCATTATATCCAGTACGTTTTCATCGGCAAACCAATGGGCAATGGTAGCGTATGGATCGGCCTGTGTGGGGGTGTTTTTCTTTTTCAGCTTTTCAGGACTGGGGAAGTATTGCGTAAGCAATGTACGGATGGCCTTACCAATAAGGTTTTGAGCCACAATATGCGCGCCTTCTTGCTCACCTTCATACACCAATTCTACCTTACCGGTTATAGCAGGTACCACCCCGGCAAAATCGCTGATACGTACGGTAGTTTCTTTATCGCCTGAAAGCAATATGCGCCTTTCAGCCGTACTGATAAGGTTTTCATAAGCACTGATACTCAAACGTGCCGATACACCGCTTTTAGGGTCAATGTATTCGCTGTTGCGGGCTTCAAAGCCAATTTGCTCCAATAGTTCTTGCGCCAGTTGGGGCACTTTTATGTTTTCCTGCCCGCTATTGCGTTTAGCCTCTTGCTGGGTAATGGCAATAGCCGTTTGTACATCTTTGGGGTAGTGGGTAATAATTTGGCTGCCGATACGGTCTTTAAGCGGGGTAACAATACTACCGCGGTTGGTATAATCCTCAGGGTTGGCTGTAAATACAAACTGAATATCCAACGGCATACGCAGTTTAAAACCGCGTATTTGTATATCGCCTTCCTGCAAAATATTAAACAGGGCTACCTGTATGCGGGGTTGCAAATCGGGCAACTCATTAATAACAAATATGCTGCGGTTGCTACGGGGAATTATCCCGAAATGTATTACCCTTTCGTCGCTGTAACTTAGTTTTAAAGTAGCCGCTTTTATAGGGTCCACATCACCGATAAGATCGGCCACGCTCACATCGGGAGTCGCTAGTTTTTCTCCGTAGCGTTCGCTGCGGTGCAGCCATTCTATGGGAGTATCGTCTCCTTTTTCAGCAATCAAATCAATGGCATACCTCGAAATTGGGTGGAAGGGGTCGTCGTTAATTTCACTGCCGGCCACCACTGGGATGTACTCGTCCAGCAAATTCACCATTTGGCGGGCGATACGGGTTTTTGCCTGCCCACGTAACCCCAACAGGTTAATGTTGTGTTTTGAAAGAATAGCCCGCTCAATTTCGGGTATTACGGTATGCTCATATCCTATAATCCCTTCAAAAACGTTTTCTTTCTTCTTAATCTTTACGATTAGGTTTGAACGAAGTTCATCTTTAACGGATTTATAGGTATAGCCTTGTTTTTTTAGTTCTCCTAAGGTTGTTGGTTTTGTCATCTTATTTATGTTGTTGGTTGATGGTTGTTTGTTGTTAGATTTTTTAAACCATCATTGTACAGTTATTTCAATTTTTGGTAGTAGTTAATAAAGCCGTTCAGTAATTTTTTACCTGTTGTGATTTTGTCAAGGATTATTTCTAAAGTCTCATGGTTAATGAATTGTTGGTCAAAGGCAAGGTACACTTGGGTTTCTAACTCGTATTGTGAACCTCGGGCAATGAAAAAGAATTGTAATGAGTCTTTAGAATGGTTTCTTCCCAATCCCTCAGCAATGTTTGAAGGGATAGAAACAGCACTTCTTCTTATTTGGCTTGTTAAACCATATAATTCCTCTTTTGGAAACGATTTAGTAGTGGTGTAAATTAAGTTTACTAACTCCCTACTTTGTTTCCAAACATCCAATTCTGTGTATGATGTATATTCTTTCATTACCAACAACAATCAACCAAAAACTAACAACGCTTAACGTACAGTTTTCCTCCTATTTCTTTCAAAATCTTCAAAAATGTAGTTGCCAAGGCCTTTCAGGCTGGTATAAAATGCACGACCGTTGTTTACTCGGGTAAACTCCTCTACAAACTGTTGTAAGTACTGGTCTTTGGCTATCATAAAAGTGGTAATGGGTATCTTTACCCTGCGGCACTGCGCAGCCATGTTCAGTGTTTTGTTTATGATTTTACGATCGAGGCCAAAACTGTTCTGGTAATAGCCTTTCGGCTCCTTCAGGCAGGTAGGCTTACCGTCGGTAATCATAAAAATCTGTTTATTGGGGTTTTTACGTCGGCGTAAAATATCCATTGCCAGTTCCAAACCTGCCACTGTGTTCGTATGGTAAGGCCCTACCTGCAAGTATGGCAGGTCTTTAATCTCCACCTTCCAGGCATCGTTGCCAAATACAATAATATCCAGCGTGTCTTTGGGATAGCGGGTGGTTATCAATTCTGCCAGTGCCATTGCCACCTTTTTGGCAGGAGTAATGCGGTCTTCACCGTACAAAATCATACTGTGACTTATATCTATCATCAGCACCGTACTGGTTTGGGCTTTAAACTCCTGTTCCACCACTTCCAAGTCACCTTCGGTAAGTTTAAAATCATCCGTACCGTGATTAACCTGTGCATTCTTAATGGATTGCGTCATCGATATCTGGTCAAGCCCATCGCCAAACCTAAACTCACGGGTGTCAGAGCTTGGCTCATCCCCCTTGCCTGTAAACTGGGTTTTGTGGTTGTCCTGTTTCGATTTTTTCAGCTTCCCAAAAATCTGATCGAGGGAGTCTTTGCGAATTGTTTGTTCTGTTTTCGAGGTGATGGCAAAGCCGCCATTACCATCGTTGTCGTCCTGTATGTAGCCCAAACGTTTCAGGTCTTCAATAAAATCGCCCATACCGTACTCGTTGGTTGTGAGTTGGTATTCGCGGTCCAGCTGGTTCATCCAGTCCAACGATTCGGCTACGTCGCCGCTGGTATATACCAACAGTTCCTTAAATATGCTAAACAGCTTATCAAAAGTACTTTGGTCGTTTTTGGGAGTGTGTTTGCTAAATCTGTATCCTAACATTTCAGTTATCTGTTATTTGTTATCAGGTAGTCAATTAGCAGTATTTATAGATAACAGCTAACCGATAACGGTAAACTGCTACACCAAAAATAATGCAGCTTTTAGCTTTGGCAGTTAAATTAATGTTTAAACAATATGGCATAAATTTGGTTTATCATTGAGTGAATATATTTTTGTACAACTATGGTAACTAAAGTAACAGACGCTGAGTTTTTTGACGAACTAAAGAATAATGATAAAGTGGCGGTGAAGTTTTATGCAGATTGGTGCGGTAACTGCCGCCTGTTTGCCCCTAAATTTAACCGCATGAGCGAGAAAGATGAATACAAAGGAATTAAGTTTTTGGACGTAAATGCTGAAACTAACCCCGAAGCCCGCAAGTTAGTAGGCGTTAAAAACCTGCCTACGTTTGCTGTGTTTAAAGACGGTGAATTGGTTGTGGCTGATTTCACTTCGAAAGAAGAGGCAGTAGAGAAGATGGTGCAACAAATAGCGTAATGATTTTATGAAACTACCCATCATAAAAAAACTGGTTGAAACATACACCGTTGAGCAATTGATGGCCGCAGAGGCTTCTATTGCTGAAGGCAATACTCCGGCCATTGAAATTGAAGGGGAAGATGAGGGCGAACAGCTTACCCATGCATTTGCTGCTATGAGCATTAAACAAGATATGGAGCAAAACGGCAAAGACCTTAAAACAGCACTACGCGACTATACCAATCGCGTACGTGAGTGTTTAAACTAATATTAGATAATTTATTATACAACGGGCTGTTCCTACACATGGGGCAGCTCGTTTTGTTTTTATTACAAAGCTTTTTGCAGCTCAGCATTTGTCTTTCCCAACACGGGATGCACAAAATCTGGGTTTAACTCAACCAGTAAATCCAGTGTAAACTTGCGTTGGTGCAAGTAGGGGTGGGGTATGGTCAGGCGTTCGTCTTCAAAAATCATATCCCCGCAATACAAAATATCAATATCTAAGGTGCGCGGTCCCCATTTTTCAGTGCGCACCCGTCCCAGTTTGTTTTCAATAGCCTGCGTTTTATCCAGCATATCCAACGGTGCCAGTGCGGTTTCAACCTCAAGGGCTATGTTATAAAAATCGGGTTGATCGGTCTTGCCCCAAGCTGCGGTTTGGTGTACGGTTGTTTTGGCTGTAATACTTCCTATCGTATCCTCAATCAATCCAAAGGCATTCATCAAATAAGCAATGCTGTCGCCTTGGTTGCTGCCCAGCAGCAGGGTATATTTTATTAGCGAATCCAAGTTATATCTCGTATTTTTGGGCTACTGTATGGATAACCTCATCTACCTCGCAATCTTAGTTATTTTATCGATTATATCGAGCGCTTGGAAAAAGAAAAACCAAGAGAAAGAGAATGCGCCAAATGATGCCGACCTTGAGGAAGAAATACGCCGCATGGCCGAACGGTTTATGGGTAAGCAGGAAGAACCCCGCAATACTCCGCCTGTTGAGACCTATCAGCCTGCCAAACCAACCACTCCAAGCTATGAAAGCTTTGACGAGTATGCCGGAGATGAGCGTTACAGCCGCTACGAAGAAAAATACACCCAACGCAGGATAGACTATAGCGAAGAGGATATTACACAGGTGGAAGCGAGGCACGAAAGCTATAAACGACCTGAATATGCGTTGCCTTTTGATAACTACGACCAAAAATCAATAGAATCAATGCAGAAAGGCAAAGAGTTGCATAGCCTGATGTACGACGATGCGACAAAACCCCACGCCGAAGCAAAAATTGAGAAACATGTGTTGTTTGAAGATTTTGACCCCCGCAAGGCAATTATATATGCCGAGATATTAAAACGTCCCGAATATTAATCGGGTACTATTTAAGCCTTGTCCACGTAGTTTCTTTCGAAACAAACCCTGCTGAACCTTTTAATACCAAGGTGTTTTTATCTTTCATAGTTGCTGTACAATCAAGATAAGTATCGCGCTTAGGCAGGTAAATTTTGCCTGTGTAAGTACCATCAGCATACACCAGATTGGTAATAATCTTTTTACCGATTAGCTCAGTTTTGGCGGCGTTGGTAATGGTACCCTCGTACACTGTGCCGCTTTTGGTTATTTTAATCCGTTTGCTTTTTTCATCGTCCATCCATTCGCCCACAATATCATCCGCAGTATCGGTTCTTATAAAGGGGCCGCCTGATTTTACCGCTCCTATTAAATTAACCGAAAGCACTTCTAAAAATAGCATTAGCATCACCAAATTGATTTTAACCAACTGTGTTTTCATACGTTCTAAATGTTTAATCAAAGGTGGCTAAAGGCGTAGAAAAGCGCATGAAAAAAGGGGCAAAACGTCCTGTTTTGCCCCTCAAATGTACCTATCTCTATTTCCAGTTTTTCAATTCAATAAACTCAGGTTTTCTGGGCGAAAGACTTTGTAAGTTTTTATCTATCAGCTGTTGCGCGCACAGTAACGATTCGCCTGTAAAACCTAATACTTTTGTGTTGATAGAGTTTAAACCGTCAGCAGTATTGCGGCAATACAAGTACTTTTCAAACTTCCAGCCTCCAAATGGTGAAGCGCTGCTGTACAAGGCAATCTCTTGACCAAAAGCAGGGGTTTGGCTCACCATATAATACACGCCTTCGTGGTTAAATACGGTGTAATAATCGTTTACGCTGTTTTGTATCGGTTTTGCTTGGTTAACATCTTCAAGCCAGTTACCTTCTTCGCAAAACTTCCACGTTTGCCGTAAACTGCCGCTACCTACACGGGCCACAAACGATTCTTTATCAAGGCCGTTATTGCGGGCACCGTAAATATAAACGTGGTTATCCGTTTGCAACAATGCCGACCCAAATACTATATCCGAATAGCATACCGAAGCTTGATTGATAAGAGTGTAAGAGGCAGAGTCTAATACCACCACATCAATGCCACGGTGTACAAAATCAAAGGTGCCGCTACCGGTACGTTCCCATAGCGAAACTATCAACTCAATAGTACCGTTATAATACTGACCGGCATTAATACTATACCAGCTATTACTATTTGGTGGGCTTAGCAAATCAACAGGTGAATTTGAAGCACCCCTGAATACCATTTGCGACTTCATATTGTTTTCTACCACCAAACAATTGGCAATGGTTTTTGGACCTGAGGGTGAACTAACAACGGCATTGTTTACAAACCAAAGTGCGTTTCCGGCACTGTTAGAAATACGACCCGTTATCTCGCCCGCAATTAATTGGGTAGAATTATTGTCGAACAGAAAATCATAGGTATTACTGGTATACACCTGCACCGCAGGGTCGCCGCAACGGTTGGGCATCGGCATATTATCGTCGGTTTTGCAGGCCGTTTGCAGCAAACACGTTACTGCAAATACTACTAAAAGGTATTTTTTCGTCTTCATAGGTTTATGTCTCTGCGTAATTCAAACTGTAACACAGGTTTATCTATCAAATAGTAGGTAGTATAATGTTTATCCAAATTCATTGTTTTATTTGTTATACTGACAGCCAAACAGGTACCTTTCGCGGCTTCTAACATTCCACCAATTTTATAAAAAGGGTAAATAAAGGGGGCTTCACCCTGCGCCCTTATTAGGTTACAGTCGATTTCAGCAAGCAAATAAAAATTTTTATAAAGCACTTGTTTTAGCTGTGCATTGATAGTGAAACCACCCACCCACTGCTTATCATACTCGGTAAAAACAGCCCATTGACTAAACGGGCGGTTGAGGAAACTTAGCGGATATACATTATCGCCAATATAGTTCAACCCCGGCCCTTTGGCTGTATCGCGGTAATGGGTATTGGTTTCTTTGCGCAGGCTGTGGTTAAACCCGCCGCCGTAGTAACGGTATTCAACACCGTAACTAAGGGTGGTGTTTTTGCTGCTTAGTTTGCCGCGTACCCCGGCTAAAAAAGCAACATTCAGCGCGGCATCTACATCTAAGCCGCTGTTGCGGTAGCCGGTTTCAACATACCAACGGGTGTTGGCAGAGTGTATTGCAGCAGTAAAATACTTTACCCCGTCATCATCGGGTCTGCTTTCATATTTTTGGCGACCTATCCCCACTTCTGATTGCCAGCGTTTGCTCAGTATCAACTCTTTAAAACCGGCCTTATAATCAATAACCCCGTCAATATTAAGCCCGATGCCAAACTGCAAATCGGTAATCCGTTCAGTACTCACAAACAGTTTACGCCATTGCAGGCTGCCCTCAAGAGCTTGTATATCCATGTTATACAATGTTAGCCCTTCGTTGTTTCTATAATTTTCATGGGTACCAATACGGGCATGAATTTTCAAACTATCGGCACCATTAAACAAAGGCACTGTTTTGTTGTAGGCCGCATGATAGCGCGCCAAAAAGGCAAGAGCCAGTGTATTATAAGGCGCAAATGAAAACCCTCGATGGTCAGCAGTTAACGAACCATATAGTTGTAGCGATGGAGTAATATCCGCCCACGTGTGGAAGGTAAAATAAGACGCCCCATGACCCAACGGGTTGTCGGGCAATTCACCTTCGTGCAAGCCCCAAACATCGGTAAGGTGGGGTTCTTGCGGCCTGCGTTTATTCAAATAATCGGGTAATACAACTTTGGGTTTTTCACCACCGCTCATTTGGTGGTAAAATCCGCCGCTAACATCAAACCTGAATTTAGGGGGCTTTTGGGCAGTATCGGCAGGTTGGGCAAAAACTACTATCCGCCCCGCCAGCAATCCTGCAATTAGTAACGCAAGTAATCGTATTGTTTTCATACACTGCAAAACTATAAGCGCGGTATTTAGTAGGTAAGGATTTTGAGTTGAAGCGGGCAATGTGCCCATCGTAATACCGGTTAGCTATTTACTCCCTCAAGCCATAACAAAAATGCCCCCGATTTGGCTTTGCTCACCACAATAGGTTCGGGCACATCCGTGTGTAGGTGGGCCACCAGCTTGCGACCAAAAAAACGTTCCACCGATTTTATGGCATTGCGGCTAAGCAGACATTGCCTGTTGGCTCTGAAAAAATCATCAGGGTTGGCAAGCGTTTCAAGCTCGTCAATGGTTTTTGCCAAAAAGTATTGTTGCCCGCTGTGCAGTTTGGTAATAACAATGCCCTGTTGGTAATAAAAATAGGCTACATCACTGTACTTAAGGGGGATAATCTTCTCTTTATAATGCACCAACAAGGTTTTGTTAGAGCTTGCCTTCATTTTGCCAATCAGTTGCGATACCAAATCATATCCGTTAGTATCAGCAGCTCCAAACATATTTTCAAAGCGGGTTAGTTTATCCAGCGATTTTTCAAGCTTTGCACTGTCAATAGGCTTTAGCAGGTAATCAATGCCGTTGGTTTCAAAAGCCTTAATAGCATACTCATCATACGCCGTACAAAAAATAATAGGGCAGGTGGGTTTCACCTGTTCAAAAATCCTGAAACTGGTAGCATCGGCCAGTTGTATATCACTAAAAATCAAATCGGGCATTGGGTTGGCCGCAAACCACTCAATGGCATCTTCAGCGCCCGGTATTATATCCAGCACCTGCCATTCGGGACGCAGTTTTATCAGCAGTTGCTTCAGTTCCTGCGCGGGTTTGCGTTCATCCTCAATTATCAATACTTTCATTATAAAAGGGGCACTAATACTTTAAATAAATGGGGGGTATGCTCAATTATCACCTCTTTACCGGCAAACAGGCGGTAGCGTTGGCAAAGATTGTTTAGCCCGATACCCGACCCTCTTTCAAGGGTTTCTTTGGGTCGGTAGTTATTCTCAACAACTATGTAGCCGTCGGCATCATAAATGTTTATCTGTAAAGGTTTGGTGTACGAAAGTACGTTGTGCTTCACAGCATTTTCAACCAGTAATTGTATAGCCAAGGGCAATATTTTACCGTTTCGGGCTTCTTTGCTAATAGTAATGGTAAACGATACCCCTTCCTCAAACCTCGATTGAAGGATATAAATGTACGAGTTGATAAAACTCAACTCCTGCTCAAGCAGCACCTCGTTTTGTTCTTGAAACTGCAATACATAGCGGTAAACATCAGATAATTTGATGATGTATTGTTTTACGTTAGCATCGGTTGATAGGGAGGAGAGATTGCTGAGAGAATTGAACAAAAAATGCGGACTTATTTGCTGCCGTAACGATGCCAACTCTGCTTTTAAACTTTCTTGTTTCAGGTATTCGTTTTCAAGTTTTGATTGTTGCAGGGCAAACAGCATTTTGAAGTAATACACCACAAAAAAGGTAAAAGCACTGATGAGTAGCGAGCGGAAGAAGTAGATGCCCGTTAGCTGTTGGGTATTCATTTCTCTTGAAAGCAAAATGCCCAGCGGCAATGTTGCAACCAACTTGTATAAGTAGGTAAACGTAAGGGTAAATACCAAGCCGGCTACAATGGCAGCGCTGCCCGTTAGTATCGACCTTTTTGTACCAAGTTTTTGCAGTACAAAATGGTGGGTGAGCCAATTGCCAAAAAGGTTTACAAACAGGAACAAGAAGCTTTCGATGCCGATATTAACATTATTAAAATCGAAACGGATAAGGCGCGGAACGGTAGCAAGCGCAGCTATTGAGGCCGAGAAGATAATCCCTGTTCTGATGTTATAGCCTTTTAGCATGGCGCAAAACTGGTACTTTTAGCTGAAAACAGAAACCAATATAGTTATAAAGCTGCCTTTTTTGTGTACCAAACGGGCAATGTTTTGAGGTAAAACTTTTAAAACCAACCCAACGCAAATTATTACCTTTGGGGCTGTATGCTTGCGCAACTAAAGGTTCAAAATTTTGCACTGATAAAAAACCTTAACACACAGTTTCATCCGCAAATGAATATTATAACGGGTGAAACGGGTGCCGGAAAATCAATATTACTGGGAGCACTGGGGCTTATTTTGGGCGACAGGGCCGATGTGAAGTCATTGGGTAGCTTGGATGAGAAATGTGTGGTTGAAGGAATATTTGATATTAAGGGCTACGGGCTTGAGGAGTTTTTTGCCGAAAACGAACTGGATTACGACGATACAACCATTATCCGCCGCGAGATAACCGAATCGGGCAAATCGCGGGCGTTTATCAACGATACGCCTGTACAACTTACCGTGTTGAAAGAGTTGGGCAACCGGCTTGTATCAGTTCATAGCCAACATGAAACATTGGGGTTGAATGATAAAACCTTTCAGCTTTCTGTAGTTGATTCATTTGCAGGGCATTTTTCGTTATTAAAAGAATACAAAGAAATATTCCGTACGTATAAACAGGCAGAGTCGAAACTAAAGGCGTTGCAGGCCGAAGAAGAGGCTGCAAAACGCGATACTGACTATTCAACCTTTTTATACAATGAGCTGGCGGACGCGACCTTGTTGCCCGACGAATTGGAGCAATTAGAGAAGGAGCAAGAGTTATTAAGCCACGCCGAAGAAATACGTCAGAACTCACTAAACGCCTACCATTTGCTTACAGAAGGTGAAATGCCTGTAGTGGATTTGCTAAACCAAACCAAAACACTGGTGGCAAGTGCGGGTAAAAACGATGAACGACTGGCCTTACTGGCACAACGTATTGACAGCACTTTGATTGAGCTGAAAGATGTAGCCAATGAACTGAACACCATTAGCGATACGGTGCAGGCCGATGATGAGCGGTTGTATAACATTAATCAACGGTTGCAACTGTTGTATAATTTACTGAAAAAGCACCAATGCGAAACCACGGCACAACTGATAGAGATACAGCATCAGTTGGCTGATAAGCTGGATGCCGCAGGAGGCAGGGACGAAGAAATACAGCACCTTACCCAAACGTGCGAACAGTTGAAAAAGCAGCTTACTGAAATGGCAGCTACACTAAGCCGTAACCGCCTTGCGCAAGCCCAACCCATACAGCAAAATGTGGCGCAGGTATTGGCACAGGTGGGTATGCCCAATGCAAAAATTGAAGTAGGTATCACTCCGTTGCCTGAAGGTGACTTAAATGAAACAGGAGCAGATGTTGTGAACTTCCTGTTTTCATCAAACCCGGGCAGTGCGTTGCAACCGCTTAATAAAGTGGCATCAGGCGGTGAACTTTCTCGCCTTATGCTGGCTATAAAATCGCTGGTAGCTGATAATGTAAAACTGCCCACACTTATTTTTGATGAGATTGATACTGGGATATCAGGCGAAGTAGCCGGAAAAACAGGCCGTGTGATGAAAACGTTGGCGCAAAACCATCAGGTAATCAGCGTTACCCACTTACCTCAAATTGCAGGTACTGGGCACCGACACTTTTTTGTTTATAAAGAAGTGAAAAATAATACTACCGAAACTCAGTTGAAACAGCTGAGTGAAACCGAAAGGGTAGAGGAAATAGCAAAAATGATTAGCGGTGATACTCCAAGCGATTCAGCAAGGGCAAGTGCGCGTGAATTATTAACCATGAATTAAATTCAGTTTGCTAAAGCAATAATAAATTAGAATTTAATAGTTGCACAGCAAAAGAAAGTAGTTTTGATAAATATGCTGGTTTTACAAAAGTTTGCGGTAGAAAAATAACTATTAATTAATCAACCCTTACCTGACTCCAATTTTCGCCCTTAATAATACGGTTGAGTTGGGTGATTGATATCCCAAACTGTTTAGCAATAAGGCGGGGACGAGTCTTGTTTTTTTGCACCTGTTTTTTAATCACCTTTACTTTGGCTTCGTTCAGCTTATAATTACCCTTATTACGGTTTTCAATATTATTCCGTATCACGTTAGGGTTTGTAGCATTGTGCTTATTTACTTCGTCTTGGGTAGCCCACAGCAAGTTATTAATATGGTTGTTTTCTTTGTCGTGGTCTTTATGGATTACAAAAGCACGTCCTGTATCTTCATTGGGCAGAAAATATTGTGCTACCAAGCGGTGTATAAGAAAACTCTGGTCTTTTAAATTACCATTGGCATCCAGCAGCTTTGTTTTAAAAACCTTATAACCCGCAGAAGATGTGCCTTTTATCAGCCTTCCCGTAGTACTATATGCATAGCTTTTCACACGACCATAGTTAGATACTTCATAAACCGGGTGCGAAGGATACCCTGAAAACTCAATCTCCTTCCAAATTTCTCCGGGGTAATTCTCTGTGCCGCCCATTACTCTTCCTTAAATTAAAAAACTACTTATTGGTTTGAAAATAAATTGAAATTTCAGGCTGTTACGTGTTTTAAACCACAGTATTTATATAAACGGCAGAATAATTATTTAATCAACAATACTTACGTTGTAAATAATGGTTAGCAGGCTGTTATACGTTTTAGCACCAAGCACCTCTATTGTATATATTTGCAGTATGTGGAAGCAAAAGTTGGATAAGATGTGGGCAGGAGGGGTAATGGGGTTGTTTTTGCCCGTGTTTGTATATACAGGAATATATTTGAGGCATTATGCTGATTTGCCCCCGCTTGATTTTATGAAAGAGGCTATATACTTGGGTTTAATGCCTCGTTTGCTCAGCATATCGCTGATAATAAACCTAGCCTCGTTTTTCTTGTTGTATCTGTTTAAATACGAAATGGCACCTAGGGGGATTATCCTATCCACCATGTTGTGGGGTGCAGTAATAGTGTACTTTAAGTTTCTTGTATAAGAAAGTAGGAGGCGAGAAAGGCGAAATTTAATTACAGGTTTTAATACCGTCGTACTTGGCTCCGTTAGCAGGGTCGGCCTCTTTCAAAATTTCTACTACCTTGTTTTTATCCGCAGTAAGTGCTTTGCAGTAGATATTAATAATCTCGTCTCGTTTAGCATTAAACCAAACCTTTAGCAGCATTGAGTTAGGCATTACCTTGGCCACCTTTTGCAATAGTTGCAACGAGGCAGTGATTTGCAACCGGGCCTCTTCTACTGAAGAACTCATCACATCCATGCCTTTTATATGGTATTTGTAATACGCCTCGCGCACGGGTTTAAAACGGTCGCTCAATATGTTTTCAATCAGCCAGTAACGGTTTTTATTACCACCATCAGCAGTTTGCCAACCAGATATGCCGCGTTGCTGTGCCGCAAGCATAATAGCATTAGCTTTGTTAAAATAATCAGTCCCCCCCTCCAGTTTAAACGAGTCACCGTCAAGACCTAATACAATATAAATGTAATAGGCAACTAACGATGTAAGGTTGTTGCTGTATTGGCCTTCGGCAAAATCCATCGGCTGAAAATCAATGTATTCAAATTGCCACGAAGGGTCTTCCTGATTAATTAATACCGTATTGTACGAAGTATTATAAACAGGGCGGCTGGCTTGTATTTGGGCAGTTGCTTTAAATGAGCTAGAGGCATTATCAAACTCCGTTACATTAATAATAAGGCTCCACTCAATCCGCTCGTTGGTTTGCGTTTTCTCAGCACTCCATTTGCGGTTATTAATAAACTCGCTGATAGATACCTCAAGATTTTTGAACCGTTGGGTATTGGCCACTTGTATTTGTGAGTATAAAACCTGCACGCGGCAGTTAAAATCCTGCGCAAAGGTTATACAGGGTAAAATAAGCAATACTAACCAAAGAATCTTTTTCATCACAGCAACGAAATAATTTTATCTACTATATCCACCGCCACCGCTGTTTTGCTTTTCAGTTCAAAATCGGTACGGGTATTATTTTTGTCAATAATAACAATTTTATTGGTATCAACGCCAAAACCTGCCCCCTCATCCCGCATGGAGTTAAGAACGATAAAGTCGAGGTTTTTATTTTTCAGTTTCTCTTGTGCGTGTTCTAATTCATTATTGGTTTCAAGCGCAAACCCAATAAGCAATTGGCCGGCTGGTTTAGTTGCCCCCAATTGTTTCAAGATATCAGGTGTCTTCACCAACTTCAGGGTCATTTCTTCCCCGGCTTTTTTAATCTTTTCTTCGGCTACACTCTCCGGTGAATAATCAGCCACAGCTGCGGCCATAACAACAATATCCTGCGAGGCAGCGTGTGATACACAGGCATCATACATTTGCTTGGCAGAGGTAACATTTACACGTGTGATATTGGGGTGAGTGATGTGTTGCTGCGAAGGGCCTGCCACCAGTGTTACCTGTGCACCCCTTTCAGCAAGTTGTAAGGCAATGGCAAAACCCATTTTACCGCTGGAGTGGTTGCCTATAAACCTCACAGGGTCGATATTTTCATACGTTGGTCCTGCACTCACCATCGCTTTTTTATCCTTAAGCGGTTGGTTGGTGCCAAAGTAATTACGCAGAAAAGCAACAATCTCTTCGGGTTCAGCCATTCGGCCAACACCGTTGAGGCCGCTGGCAAGCTCACCGTTTCCGGGCGGTATTAGTTCGTTACCGTACGATTGCAAGGCGGCAATATTAGCAGCCGTTGCAGGGTGTCGGTACATATCCAAATCCATAGCGGGAGCAAAAAAAACAGGGCAGCGTGCCGATAGGTAGGTGGCCAACAACAGACTATCGCAAAGGCCTTGAGCCATTTTAGCCATTGTATTTGCCGATGCAGGAGCTATTACCATGGCATCACCCCATAACCCTAAATCAACATGGTTGTTCCATTCGCCCGTATCGCCGTTTTTAAATTGACTCAACACAGGGTTTTTTGATAGGGTAGATAAGGTAAGCGGTGTAATAAACTCTTGCGAGGCGGCGGTCATTACCACCTTTACTTCAGCCCCTTCTTTAACAAGTAAACGGGTAAGTATTGCCGCTTTGTAGGCTGCAATACTACCCGTTATACCTAAAATAATTTTTTTGCCCGAAAGCATTATTGTTCTTTGTTGGGGTTTCTGTGGTAAACCTTACCGCCAAGAAACTCTTCAGTAGCAATAACGGTTGGTTTTGGAAGTTTTTCGTAGTAAGTAGAAATTTCTATCTGCTCACGATTTTCAAAAACTTCTTCAAGAGTATCGTTATCAGTAGCAAACTCAGAAAGTTTGTTGTGTAACTCTTCTTTTATCTGCGACGAAATTTGGTTAGCCCTTTTGGCAATAATTACAAGACTTTCGTACAGGTTACCGGTTGGATTTTCAAGATCCCTAACATCGCGGGGAATTGTTGAACCGGGCACGTTTGATTTAACTATCATAATGTATTAAAGTGGTTTTTTCTAATTTGAAGTTGTTAATTTATCGAGTTTCTGCTGCACTTTTACGGCATATTTCTTGGCCTGTTTTGCATAAAACCCATCAGGAAATTTCGAAATGTAATCCGCAAGGTCGCCTTTAATTTTATTAAAAGCTTCCATCTTTTTTGTCTCATCACCTTGGTCGGCAAGTTCGTACTCAGTAATAATGTTTAAAAAGTCAAGTTCTTCAATTCTGCGTTGTGCCCTTTCAGCATAACTTTTTGCATCGCTCAAATATTCGCCGGTAGGGTAAACTTCTTTATAGGCCTTGTATGAAGTAATCACATCGCCATAGCGCTCCTTCTTTTTCTTATCAATACTTTGCTCAGCGTATTTGTAAGCGGCCTTTATTATTAGGTACTCAGATTCTTCTTTTTCTTTTTCGCCCAAATCAGGAAAATCTTTAAGCAGGTTTTTAAACGAAACCATTGCTGCTTTATAATCTTCTATGTTGTAGTAAAGCTTAGCAGCTTTGTAGGCTTTTAGCTGTAACCTGCCCCTGCATTCATCAATCAGTTGATTGCACTTTTCAACGTATTTACTTTGCGGATAAACGTTTACAAACAACTGAAACTCATCAATGGCTTTGTAAGTGAATGATGGGTCTAGATTAAACGGGTATGCTTCAATATAGGTACAATAAGCATACATATAATAGCATTCTTCTGCCCACTGGCTGTTTGTGTAGGTTTCGAAAAAATTCCTGAAGTGGAAGGCTGCCGTGGGTATTTCAGCCAGATGGTATTTACAGTAAGTGTAGTAATAATATACCTGCTCAGCGCGCAATGTGCCGCGGTATGTTTGCAATAAATCGTCGAACAGTTGGCCAGCTTTGTAGTAGTCCTTTTTTTCGTAGTACTTCATAGCGGCTTCGAACTTAGCCTCGCTATCGCCCGACTTCATCAGTTTTGAAAATTTGCTGCAAGAACTTACCAGAAGCCCCAATAGCACAATTATCAGCGGTTTTGTTATGTATTTGCTTAAAAGCATTGACCTGCAAAGGTAATATTTAGTATCGTTATTTTCCAACGTAATGTTGCCCCTTGTTATTGCAATAAAAATGCCTTTGTGGTTTCCCAACCACAAAGGCCACCAAAGAGCTATGAATTGCTATTGCTATATGGGTACTGCAACGCAGCAAATATGGTATGCGGGTATAAATAAAACGTTAAGTGAGAGTTACGTACACAAAAAACTAACTATTTTATATGCAGTTAAACTTTTTTAACAAATAGTTGCATTTCACACACCGCAGTTTATATCTTTGCCGTCCTTTAAATTTTTAAAAAGGGGGATTAGCTCAGCTGGCTAGAGCGCTTGCATGGCATGCAAGAGGTCATCGGTTCGACTCCGTTATCCTCCACAAAAAGTAAAAACCTCATCAGCAACGGTGAGGTTTTTTGTTTTTTGGATTAGCTCACCCGGATAGAACGTCCCGAATGACATTCGGGAAGGTCATCGGTTCGACTCCGAAAAGCTTCCCAAAATAAGGATAAACCTTTCAGCAGATTTTGCCGAAAGGCTTTTTTTGTTTTTACACATCAGGGTTATCAGCACCATTTCTCACTTAAACGCAATGCTTTAGACGCTATTTTTAGTTATGTTAAAAGAGATAATTGAGGAATTACGTATTTCGGTTTATATTTACTTAACATCATCTAATCGAACACGGGGATTAAGCTTTCCCTCTTGCTTAAAATATTGATGTTTTGTTTCCATAGATTACACCGATGTTGACCGTATGATTTGTTATATTAATTTTGACTATTGCAATATGGTGCTGAACATTTTTTTACAATCAAAAACTCCTTAATCATTGATGCATAGGCAGCATCTCAAAGATTTCTAACTCCTAATGTACAATAAATTTTATTGTTCTGCCGATGTAATCTGCTAATGGTTTATAGTGTTTTCAATTGTCCAATTGTCTAAAAATATAAATGTCATTTTACACTACTCAAATGTTATTTTTTGTAAAATTTTTTACTATTTATTTAAAACAAAGTGTTTAGTTTGTACCTTCGTTTGCGCTTGTAGTTAATAATTAAGCCTTTAGAACACGCGGTGATAAAACAAACCTTCCAAACACGGAAAGAGGAAAGGAGCCTAAAAAAACTGTACTTATTTGTGGTGGTTATGTTAATAGCCTCCATGGAAAGTGTTTATGGGCAATGTGATACTACCGTTCCTGCTTTTGTGGCTGATTTAAGGGGCAATCCTGATAGTGTTTGGGTTAGTCCGAGCGTTTCAAGACAGGATAATTGTTGCGGTACCAGCAATCCCGATCGTTGTATTAAGTTTACAGTTTATCTTGATTCATTATCTCAAGGTATTCGCTTTGATTTTCACTCAGGCGCAGTTCCCTCAGGGTCATTATTTTATCAGATAGGATGCGGTCCATCATACGCAGTTGGTGCAGATATTTGCTTAAACGGTGTAGGCCCCCATGTGCTCACTTTTTGTAAGCCGGGCAATAATCAAAACGAGTATAGTATAACAGCAATACCGGCACCGCAAATTTCTCCGGGCATAACGGTTTCGATGGCATGCGTAGGGAGAATTAGCGTAAGCGGATTGGTTGAAGATAGTATTACATGGGAGTCAGTTCCCTACAATGCTACATATAATGGCTTTTTAAGTTGTACAACTGGCTGCGATAGTGTAACGGTTACTCCATCCGGCTCTTTCCCCGATTCTATAAGTTATAGGGCTTGTGGCCCAATTTTAGGGGGGTGCGCAGGCACCTCTTTTTGTGATACGGTAACCGTTTACTTTGTAACAAATTTAGGAGTACAGATTTTACCCCAAAATCCAACTATTTGCTTTGGAGATACTGCAACTACAATAACTGCTCACGGGACGGGGGGGCTAAAACCCTATAAATTTTATTGGAGCCACATAGGGGGGAGTGGTTTAGGGGATAGTGTGCAATATGTTGACACAGGAACCTACATTGTTTCATTGCTCGATTCGTTGGGTTGTTCTTTTGCCAAGGATACGGTTGTTGTTACTGGTTATTCGAGTAGTATTTTGGCCCATGCCGGTATTGATACTTTTGTTTGCCGAAGTGACGGGGTAATTCAGCTTAATGGCTCTGTGCAACAAGCAACAGGGGGGATTTGGTCAGGTAGCGGTACTTTTACTCCTTCATCAACAACACTAAATGCCAATTATACACTAAGTGCCACAGATTTATTATTGGGCCAAGCCACGTTAAGTTTGATTACTACGGGTAATGGTACGTGCCCTGCGGATACAGATATTGTAGTGATAACTGTTGAAGAAAATCCATTAGGTAATTTTACCGGCCCTGATACTGTTTGTCAGTTTGAAACTCACTCTTATTTAATAAGCCCTTCTTTAACAGACTCGATGTCATGGAGTGTTACAGGCGGTAGCATTGTGGGCACAAATGGACAGAATGAAGTATTTGTTAGATGGGATACAATTGGAATCGGAACAATTTCACTTTATCGTCGTTCAAACCAAACGTATTGTGATACAACAGTAATAGATTCCGTTTGGGTATTTGAGACCCCTATACCGGTAATATCGGGACCTGATTCCGCATGCGAATTTGAAACAGTAATATATTCATTGCCTTTTAATGCCGGACACACCTATTCATGGTCGGTTTCAGGCGGAGCCATTACAAGCGGCCAATCAACTAACTCGGTAAATGTTTTTTGGAACAGTTACGGCACAGGTATTATTACCGTTTCTGTAACCAATCCGAATGGTTGCGACAGTTCAGTGAGTGATAGTATTCTTATTGTTCAAAAACCAATACCTTCTATCAGCGGTTTTGATTCATCATGTAGTAATAAAATATATACTTATGCTGTAACCAACATTGCAGGAAATAGTTACAACTGGTCAATCTCAAACGGAACTTTAATTACCGGACAAAGCACTAACTCAGTAACTGTATTTTGGGATACAGTTGGAACAGGTGTGATTACGCTAACACAAACATCAGCTTTTGGCTGCGATAGCACAGTAGCCGATACAGTGGTTATATTATATACCCCCGCACCTGTCATCACAGGGCCTGATACAGCGTGCCATAATAGTATTATGAGGTACAGCGTACCAGCTGTTGATAACGATACTTATTTATGGTCTGTTAGTAATGGAACAATCGTTGCAGGGCAAGGCACCCGTCGTATAGATGTTCTTTGGGGTACAGCAGGAACGGGTGTTGTAACGCTAACCCAAATATCCCCTTTAGGTTGCGACAGCACAGTAAGCGATAGTGTTGTTATTATTTATACTCCTGCCCCTGTAATCAGCGGTCCCGATTCTGCATGCCATAATAACATTTATACCTTTAGTGTATCCAGTGTAGTTGGAGATACTTACACATGGTCAGCAGGCAACGGCAGTATCATCAGCGGCCAAGGAACTAATAGTATTACCGTTGCATTTGATACGGTGGGCACCGGAACTGTAACTTTAACTCAAACCTCTCCCGCCGGTTGCGACAGCACCGTAAGCGATAGTGTTGTTATTATTTACACTCCTGCCCCGGTAATCAGCGGTCCCGATTCTGCATGCCATAATAACATTTATACCTTTAGTGTACCCAGTGTAGTTGGAGATACTTACACATGGTCAGCAGGCAACGGCAGTATTATTAGTGGCCAAGGTACCAATAGCATTACCGTTGCATTCGATACGGTGGGTACCGGAACTGTAACTTTAACTCAAACATCACCTGCCGGATGTGATAGTACTATAAGTACAACTGCAGTAGTACTTTATACTCCTGCACCTATTATCAGTGGCCCCGATACGGCGTGTCATAATAAGATTTATACGTTCAATGTACCTAATGTAGTTGGCGATACTTATTCATGGTCAGCAAGTAATGGTAGTATTACTAGCGGACAAGGCACTAATAGCATTACCGTTGCATTCGATACGGTGGGTACCGGAACTGTAACTTTAACTCAAACATCCCCCGCCGGATGTGATAGTACCATAAGTGCAACCGCAGTGGTGCTTTACACCCCTGCTCCTGTGATAACAGGAACCGACACAGCGTGTCACAATAAGATATACACCTACACAACAGCAAGTATCGGCGGGGATACTTACAACTGGTCAGTTACAAACGGAACGATAATATCAGGTCAGGGGACTAACAGCATCGATGTGATATTAGACACCGTTGGCAACAGTGTAGTAACAGTTACCCAAACGAGCCCCTTGGGATGCGATAGCACGGTAAGAGATACAATCACGGTTATCTATACCCCTGTTCCGATTATCTTAGGCGACGATACGGCTTGCCACAACAACATTTACACATACACCACTACCAACATTATAGGAGACACCTATAGCTGGAACACCGTCAACGGCACTATCCTCTCAGGACAGGGGACGAACAGTGTAGATGTATTATGGGGCACAGCAGGAACAGGGACAATCACCCTTACTCAGACCTCATCACTAGGCTGTGATAGTACTGTCTCTTCAACCATTACGATATTATACACCCCTGCCCCTGTGATCACAGGCACCGACACGGCTTGTCACAATAAGATATATACCTATACGACCGCAAACATCGGTGGGGATACTTACAACTGGTCAGTAACGAACGGAACAATCATAGCAGGTCAGGGTACTAACAGCATCGATGTGATGTTAGACACCGTTGGCAACAGTGTAATAACAGTTACCCAAACCAGTCCCTTAGGTTGTGACAGTACTGTAAGAGATACAATAACAGTTATCTATACTCCGACCCCGATTATCTTGGGAGACGACACGACTTGTCATAACAACATTTACACCTATACAACCGCAAGCATCGGCGGGGACAGTTACAACTGGTCAGTAACAAACGGAACAATTATAGCGGGTCAAGGCACTAACAGCATCGATGTGATGTTAGACACCGTTGGTAACAGTGTAGTAACGGTTACCCAGACGAGCCCCTTGGGATGCGATAGCACGGTAAGAGATACAATCACGGTTATCTATACCCCGGTTCCGATTATCTTAGGAGATGATACAACATGTCATAACAACATTTACACATACACCACAACCAACATCGCAGGAGACAGCTATAGCTGGAGCACGGTCAACGGAACGATCATCTCAGGCCAGGGAACTAACAGTGTGGATGTGTTGTGGGGAACAGCAGGAACAGGGGCAATCACATTGACCCAAACCAGCCCCTTGGGTTGCGACAGCACGGTCTCTTCTACCATTACTATTTTGTATACCCCTGCCCCTGTGATAACAGGAGCTGACACAGCGTGTCACAATAAGATCTATACTTACACAACGGCAAGCATAGGGGGAGACAGCTACAACTGGAGTGTAACGAACGGAACGATAATATCAGGTCAGGGGACTAACAGCATCGATGTGATGTTAGACACCGTTGGCAGCAGTGTAGTAACGGTTACCCAAACGAGCCCCTTGGGATGCGATAGCACGGTAAGAGATACAATCACGGTTATCTATACCCCTGTTCCGATTATCAGTGGTACGGATACCAGTTGCCATAATAAGATTCATAGTTATGCAGTTCCTTTTGTGGCAGGAGATACCTACAACTGGTCAGTAACGAACGGAACGATCATCTCAGGCCAGGGAACTAACAGTGCGGATGTGTTGTGGGGTACAGCAGGAACAGGGACAATCATATTGACCCAAACCAGCCCCTTGGGTTGCGACAGCACGGTCTCTTCTACCATTACTATTTTGTATACCCCTGCCCCTGTGATAACAGGAGCGGACACAGCGTGTCACAATAAGATCTATACTTACACAACGGCAAGCATAGGAGGTGACAGCTACAACTGGAGTGTAACGAACGGAACGATAATATCAGGTCAGGGGACCAACAGCATCGATGTGATGTTGGACACCGTGGGCAACAGCATAATAACAGTTACCCAGACATCACCCTTGGGATGCGATAGCACGGTAAGAGATACAATCACGGTTATCTATACTCCTGTTCCGATAATTTTGGGCGACGATACAACATGTCATAACAACATTTACACATACACCACAACCAACATCGCAGGCGACAGCTATAGCTGGAGCACGGTCAATGGAACGATCATCTCAGGCCAGGGAACTAACAGTGTGGATGTGTTGTGGGG
>CALRQL020000028.1:0-17786 GCA_943370295.1 Agrobacterium sp. 719_389
TTTCAGGCAACTCGACGCTTCAGAGAACTTTCCCTTTCAAATTTCGAAGGGCTGCAAAGGTAATACTTTTTATTTCTTTGTCAAGTATTATTTTTCACCTTTTTTCTCGTCTTAGCATCTACTCTCTATCAGAACGGGGTGCAAAGGTATGAATATTTTGAAGATTGCAAGCACTATTGTTAAGTTTTGATTAACAAGTGCGCTTACTACCTGTTTCTCAGCGGTATATTTTATCGGTGCAACGTTAAAGAACTAAGGTGCATCAATGGTTTTAGCATAATTATTGATAGTTTTGCTTAGTTATGATGATGAGAATTGTTTGTACGCTGCTATTATATATAGGTGTTGTTGGCTTTGTAAACGGCCAACGTGACAGTGGTTTTGTGGATTTGAAGGTAGGAGACTCCATTACTTTAGGGGCTTGCAGCCATACCCAGTATGGGTTTATGGGGATTGACATTGTAACCAAAACTCGTTGGATTGACCGTGGGATACCTTATGACAGCGTTTCGGGGGCGGGGTTTTACTATTACTTTTTTAATGAGGGTGACTTTGACAGCCGCAGGTTGGGCTGTGAATACTCGGGCAAGAAGTTTAAGGTGGTGGGCTTTCAAACGGTGAAGGAAGACAACGGTAAAGAACGCTTAATCATCTTTGGCCGTATTAATAATGACCCGCTAACGGCGTTGTGGATTGAGGCTGATGAGGCTATTGCTGCCAAAGAACTTGTATTCTGATTATCTTTACGCCCGATTTTGAAGGTACTTATTATCCGTTTCAGTTCTATTGGCGATATTGTGCTTACTACGCCGGTGGTACGCTGCCTTAAACAGCAGGTGCCGGGTGTTGTGGTACATTATCTTACCAAAAAGCAGTTTGTCCCGCTGCTTACTACTAATATATATATAGATAAGGTAATTGGTTTGGAGGATAGCCTTGGTGATACTATTAAGGTATTGCAGGCAGAGGGATATGACCATGTTATTGATTTGCACAACAATTTGCGTACCCTACGGGTGAAGACGTTGCTGCGTCGTCCATCTGCTTCGTTTGCGAAACTGAACCTTAAGAAGTGGTTACTTGTAAACACCAAGGTGGATTGCATGCCAAAGGTTCATATTGTGGACCGCTATATGGCAACGGTGAGGAAGCTGGGGGTGAAGTATGACGGAATGGGTATGGATTATTTTATCCCTGCTGATACTAAAGTGGACGTGACGCAATGGCCGGATGTGTTTACCAAGGGTTATGTAGCGTATGCTATCGGCGGGCAACACATCACTAAGAAGATGCCAAACCACAAGATTGCAGAGGTTTTGCAAGCGCTGAACTATCCGGTGGTGTTGCTGGGCGGTAAAGAAGACCGGGAAAACGGTGATACTATATTAAAACAGGCTCCCTCCTGCCCTGCTATTAATTTGTGTGGCGAACTAAGCTTACACCAATCGGCATGGGTGGCCAAAAACGCAAAGGGATTGATTAGCCACGATACAGGCATGATGCACATTGCTGCTGCGTTGGATGTACCTATATTATCTATATGGGGAAATACGGTACCGCAATTGGGTATGTATCCTTTTTATAAAGATGGGTCAACGGCTGCATTAAAGGCCGAGATGTTTGAGGTGATGGGATTAAAATGCCGTCCATGTTCTAAAATAGGATTTGATAAATGCCCCAAGGGACACTTTGACTGTATGGAAGCTCAAAACTCGGCCGGGATTGCTAAAGCAGCTTTAGCAATTTCAGTTAAAAGTACCTTATAACAATAACTATACTATATTATTAATCTCCCGTGGGAGCATCCTTCTTATACGGACGGATAATAAGACGTATTGCCCGTTGGTAGCTAAAGTAGCTCCATACCCAGTTTAGTAACACTACAAAGCGGTTGCGGTAGCCCACTAACATCAGCAGGTGCACCAGCATCCACACATACCAAGCAAACCACCCTTTAAACTTTATAAAAGGTAAATCAACCACGGCTTTGTTACGGCCAATAGTAGCCATACTACCTTTATCGTAGTACTTAAAGGGCTTAAACGGTTTGTTTTTGCTAAGACCATTTAAGTTGACAGCTAAGTTGGCTGCTTGCTGCATGGCCACTGGAGCCACCATTGGGTGTCCTTTGGGATAATCTTCAGTGGCCATTACGGCTACATCGCCTATTGCAAATACATTATCGTATCCGGTTACCTTATTATACACATCAACTTTATACCTGCCTCGCTCAACAGCACTTGCATCCAACCCGTCAATCAATTTCCCCTTCACCCCTGCCGACCATATTACGGTTTCGGTATTCATTGTAGTACCGTTACTTAACTTCAACACTTGCCCGTCGTATTCCTGCACGGCGGTATTAACAAGTACGTGCACACCCATGTTTCTCAAAAACTTTGAGGCCGCATCGGATGCGTTCTGACTCATTGCTGCCAGCACCCTCGGCCCTGCTTCAATCAAGTGTATCGACATTAGGTTAGGGTCAAGCTCGGTATAGTCATACGGAAGCACGTTGGTCTTAATTTCGGCCATCGCTCCCGCCAACTCTACCCCTGTGGGGCCTGCCCCAACAATTACAAAGTTTAATATTCGTTGCTTGTCGGCAATAGTAGGTGCCGCCATGGCTTTTTCAAACTCCTGCAATAAATCACTGCGAATATCTAATGACTCAGGAATACTCTTTAACGGCATGCTCCAATGCTCTATACTTTGGTTGCCGAAAAAGTTGGTAGTAGCACCGGTTGCAATTACCAAATAATCGTATGAAAAGTTACCTACGTTGGTAATAACCGTATTGTTTTTTGCATCCACCTGCTGCACCTCGGCCATGCGGAAAGCAACGTTGGGCATAGGACCTATCATTTTCCTGTACGGATAAGCAATAGCATCACTGCCCAAACCACCCGTAGCCACTTGGTATAACAACGGCTGAAAGGTGTGGTAGTTATGTTTATCCAAAAGGAAAACCTTGTATTTTGATTTGTTTAGCTGCTTTGCCAGCCTAAGGCCTGCAAAACCGCCCCCAATGATAACTACCGTAGGGTACGGAAGTTCGTTAAAAGCTAACGTCATGGAAATAGGGATTGGTTACTGCAAAGGTCATTGTTTTTTTTGGGTTTCACTGTAAACCGTATTACAAATTTGTGTTACTGCTTTTGTAAAAACAGTCTCTAACATTATTTAACGTGCAACAATTTGGCAGGCAAAGTAATCAAGGATATAGATACTTATGATACGACCGGCCTATATAATTTTATTTTTTGTATGGTTAATAGCTATACCCCTATCTATACAGGCGCAAAAGGAAAATAACATTTGGTATTTTGGCAACAATTGCGGGCTTGATTTTTCAACTACTCCCCCAACTGCTTTAACCAACGGAAAGATAAATACCAACGAAGGATGTTCATCCGTTTCTGACGCACAAGGCAATTTGTTATTTTATACCGACGGTCTCACCGTTTGGAATAAAAATCATGCAGTGATGGATAATGGAACGGGGCTAAAAGGCAATTCGTCGTCCACACAATCATCGGTGGTAGTGAAAGCGCCTTGTACTGCCGATAAGTACTATATTTTTACTGCTGATTGTTATGAGATGCCCGTAAATGCCGCACATTATTCAGTGGTAGAAATGCAGCACAACGGCGGCTTAGGCAAAGTGGTTGAAAAAAATACCGTGCTGCACAATGGCAGAGCCTCAGAAAAGATTACTTGCGTAAAAGATAATGCCGGAGGTTTTTGGATTGTTATCCACCTCATAGGCAGCAATGCCTTCCACAGTTATCATTTAACCGCTGCGGGACTTGAAACAACGCCAGTTGTAAGCAATGTAGGTTTTGTTTATGAAACTAGCGGACTGGGATTTATAGGGTATTTAAAATCATCACCTGACGGGAAAAAGATAGCGGCTTGTGTTTTAGATGCCCGAGCGTTGGAGATTTTTGATTTTAACTCAGCCACAGGTGAGTTGTACAATCACTTGTTATTAGACAGCTCAATTAACGGCCCGTATTATTACGGTTGCTCGTTTTCGCCGGATAGTAAGTTATTGTACGCTTCATCACTAACCGCCGGAGGAGTATATCAGTTTGATGTTTCACTACCTACACCCGCTGAAATAATTGCCTCTAAAACAAGAGTATCGCCCATTCCGGGGGCTACCCGAACCTTAGGAGCTATGCAACTTGCTGCGGATGGTAGGATATACATTGCTGTTTTGAACAGTAAAAAACTGGATGTAATTGAGAACCCTAATCAAAAAGGACCCGGATGTGGCTTTAATGAAGGAGGTATTACTTTGCCGGGCCTATTAAGTTTTGTGAAGCTGGGTTTACCAAACTTTATTGACAACCCTAACCCATTTGGGCTTTCGGTTGATTTGGGTCCCGATACATCCGTTTGTAATAACAATCCGGTGGTTATTAAGCCTGCAACTCTTGTTACGGGTTCTTATTTATGGAATACAGGAGCTACCACCCCTTCTATTTCAATATCAATGCCAGGAACCTATTGGCTAAAAGTAACCTCGGGATGTGAAATAGGATACGATACTATCATTGTTACACAAAAAAATTTAGGAATCAGTATTGAATTGGGTAATGACACTATCATTTGCGATAAGCAATACACACTTGAACTCCCACCACCGCCAAGCGTGGTTACCTACAAATGGTTTAATGAATCATCGGCAAGAAGCATTACCATTACTCAAAGCGGTAAGTATTGGATTAAAGCCCAAACGCCCTGCGGTACTATTACAGATAGTATTAATATTATCTTAATTAAAGATAGTATTGCCCCCATACGTTTAGGTAACGATACTGTTATATGCGGCACTTCCTACACGGTTGGGACTCCATGGGCTCCGCAGGTAAACTATTTATGGAATACAGGCGATACAATTCCTGCCCTCACTATTAATAAAACAGGGGTATATTGGCTAAAAGCTGAAAATGCTTGTTATAAGAAGGCGGATACTATTCATGTTGAGTTTATTCAAGATTCTGTTTTTAGTATCAATTTGGGTAATGATACGCTATTGTGCGGCAGCAATCTTATATTGGATGCGGGCAATTTTTATAAGGCCCGCTATTTGTGGAACACCGGCGACACCACCCGCACGATTGTTGCTGATACCATAGCCACCTATGCTGTAATGGTAACTACTTATGGGTGCAAAAATGTAATAAAGGACACCATAAACGTAATGGCGTTCTATACAACACCGCTTAAGTTTCCGAACGATACAGACATCTGTAACCACCACTTTGTAGATGGTTTTGATTTAAGCCCGAAAGGTTTTTATACCCACTACAATTGGAGTACAGGAAGCACAGAGCCAAAGTTTGTTGCCAAACAGGCCGGTAATTATGCTTTGCAAGTGCAGGATACTTGTGGTTTCGTGTACAACGACGATATAAACATTACTGTAAGTGAGTGCATTTGCGATTTATTTGTACCCAATGCTTTTACGCCTGATGGTGACGGTTTGAATGATGTTTTTTATGTAAGTGAATATTGCGGTTTGATTAAATACCGTTTGTGGATTTTTAACCGCTGGGGAGAGGTAATGTTTGAAACCAACAACCCAACTGCTACATGGGACGGCACTTATAAAGGACAAGCAGTGCCCGAAGGTGTATATGCTGTTCTAATTGACTACACGTTTGACAAACTACCCACTAAGCCTAACTATAGAGGTGCGCTTACAATTATGAGGTAAGTTTATTTCCCTTCAATCATTATCTCGGCATCATCAGGTAATATCATTGCGTTGTTTTCGCGTTCAGTATCTGCTAAATAATAACCGGGGTCGATGATAATTTGAGCTACTTCTTTTTTACCGTCAATTTCAATGGTGTAAAACGGATTTACCCATTGCCAATCAGCTAATGTGTTCACCTTTACTTTGCCAAAATCAGTTTTTGTGCCGCGGATCAACGTTAGCGGAATGTAATACCATTGGCTGCTGCCGTCAGCAAAACGAACCAATACTTCTATAGGCATCATCATTTTACCCTTACGCTCAAGCGTGATATTGGTTTTGCTTTTAGTGGTATAAAATGATTTCACAGCGTAGTCAATCGTGTTGGTAGTGTTTACCCATTGTTCAAAATACCAATCCAGTTCCAGCCCGCTTACTTTTTCCATTACCCGTTTCAGAGCAGTGGCATCAGGGTGTTTAAACTTCCACTCGTTGTAAAAGCGCAACATCCCGCTTTGGTAATTGGTTTCACCTACTATGTAACGCAACTGGTGCAAAAACACACCTCCCTTATTATACGCCGATGAACCGTATCCGCCGTTAGAGTTAAAGAAATCAGCGTGAGTGGTTAGTGGCTCGTCTAACTTGGCCTCCGTCATTGCCCAATACCCTTTATAGCCTGCAAAAAATAAAGGTTCGCCGTCATCATACCCTAAGTGGTTCATTACTTCATCCGAGGTATAAGTGGTAAACCCTTCGTCCATCCAACCGTAGTGACTTTCATCAAACGCAAGTACACCTTGAAACCAACTGTGGTTCATTTCATGGACAGAAACTCCAACAAGGCTTGAAAATCCTCGTTTTCCTGTAATCAGTGTCGCCATCGGGTATTCCATACCCCCGTCGCCACCTTGCACAAAGCTGTATTGTTTATAGGGATATTCTCCGTAATGGCTGTTCATCCAATTCATCGATTTCTCCATGTACTCGCCCAACTTGCTCCACGTTTGGTGCAAAGTATCGTTGTTTTCATAAACAAAATAAAACACCACGCCGTTTTGGCATTTGCGGCTTTTCACCACATAATCAGGGTCGGCTGCCCACACAAAATCATGCACGTTGGGGGCTTTAAATTTCCAAGTCAGTTTTTTACCGTCTACGCGTTTTACTTTAGCACCCTCTGCTTCGTAGCCATGCCCAATTTCGTTTGCATTTTGCAAATAGCCCGTTCCGCCAATGATAAAATTCGAGTCAATAGTAATGTTCACTTCAAAATCACCCCAAATACCATAAAACTCGCGGCCAATATATTCGTTGGCGTGCCAACCTTGCACATCGTATTCGCACATTTTTGGGTACCATTGCGCCATGCTGTAATCAATCCCTTCGGCATTATTACGTCCGCTGCGACGTATTTGCAAAGGCACTTGTGCATCAAAGTCCATTTCGAACGTTGCCCTCTTTCCGGGCAAAATGGGTTTATCCAGCTCAACTTCAAGTATTGTTCCTTGTGTTGTGAATTTCACCTCCGTTCCGTTTTGCTTTAGGCTGTTTATTTTTTGATAGCCTTGTTCTTCGGGTCGAAGCTTACTAATCCTATCGCCGATATTTTTTTGCGGGTCTTGTATGGTACGATTGCGAACGTCCATCTCATTCCCCGGTTGAAAGGCATTGAAGTACAAATGATAAAACACTTTATACAAGGTATCGGGCGAATTATTAAAGTAAGTCAGTTTTTGCTTGCCCTTGTATTGATGCTTTGTTGCGTCAAAATCAATATCCATTACATATTCTGCACGTTGTTGCCAATAACCGTGTTGGGCGCTTGCAACCGATGCCACTACTAAACAAATTGCCAAATAAAAATACCTTGTCATTGTTATGTACAAAAATTTTGTTGTGCGAGTTTAACTATTTGCAAGGGTTTTAGCGCAATGTGTTTGATGATTTAGACGAACAAAAAAGAATATCAGCTAACTTTACACCGTATGACTGTACACGATGTTTTAGAAAAGGCACTGGAAGATTTTTTACGTGCCGATGAAGATATAAGAAACCTGCTTTATAATCACAAGGAGTTGCTTTGGAAACCGGCTCCTGATAAGTGGAGTGCTGCTCAGTGCATTGAACACATTATGGTGAGCAATACCCGCTATTTTGATGCGTTGGAAAATAAACTTGCAGTGCCTGAAGGGAAAGAAAAGAATAAGCAACCATACCGCCCCACATTTTGGGGTAATTTGCTTTACAAAGCTGTTGACCCTGACCGTATGAAATCGCATAAATCAAAAGCTCCAAAAATTTTTAACCCCCAACCGGTGGTTGAAATTCCTACGTTGATTGCACGATTTGAAAAAAGCCAGGAGATGCTGCATGGTTATATGCAAAAGACAATGGAAACGGACGCAACAAAAAAAATCAAGTCGCCTGTTTCTTGGTTTATCACTTACTCATTAGCTGATACAATGGCTATTTTGAGTAAGCACGAGATTCGCCACTTTTTACAAGCCAAAAATGTTTTGGCACTCAGAGGGTAATTTTCCTAATAGCTCACGGAATGTAAATCATTACCTATAAAATAAAATGCGCCGAAGGATTTAAAATCCTTCGGCGCATTGTTTTTCTTATTTAGTAAAATACTTTTATCCCATCAAGGCAATCTAAACTGCTAGCTCCAAGTGGTGCTCAACAACTTTATCTTTCCAATCGCCCATACGAGTATTAACATTTGCTTTTAACTGGTTAAGCATACTATACAAACCAAACATAGTGCGGTTTACATACAGCCCGTGTTGTGAGCCTCTGCCATCGCCGCCGGCACGTATTTCTTTATTATTGCTTAACTCTTCGGCCATTGCATAAATGCGGTTAATGTAGGCATCGTCACCAAAATCAAAACTATCTTGAAGGTGAGGTTGCGCTAACAATTGTATCAAATTCCTGAACGTATCTTTATACAAACGCCTGCGTTGTTCACTATCGTTGTCATAAATAATTTCCATGCGGCGCATAATGGCTTCCAACACTTCGTCGTTTTCACATACTTCGGGGATAATCATCCCGAAATAATCGTAGTAAAACGTTTCGGGTATCACTTTTATACAGCCAAAATCAATCACACCCACGGTGCCGTCTTCGTTAAACAAAAAGTTACCCGGATGCGGGTCGGCGTGTATTGAACGTAACGAATGGTTTTGAAACTCGTAGAAACTCCACAACGCTTGACCCACTTTATTGCGGATTTCTTGCGAAGGATTGGCAGCCAAAAACTCGTTCAAGTGTTTGCCGTCCATCCAATCCATCGTAATAATACGGTCGGCAGAATATTCTGGGTAATACTTCGGAAACTTAATTCCCTCAATGTGGGCGCATTGTTCAGCAGTTTCCTGTGAACGTTTTAGCTCCAACAAATAATCGGTTTCCTCTAATAGTTTGCCCTCAACTTCTATCAGGTATTTAGCCAATTCTTTTTCGGTAAGATTAAACATCCGCAAAGCGATGGGCTTTACTATTTTCAAATCGCTTTTAATACTATCAGCAACACCAGGGTATTGTATTTTAACCGCCAGTTTCTTCCCGTCTTTGTAGGCAGTATGTACCTGCCCTATGCTTGCCGCGTTGGTGGCATTCATCTCAAAACTGTCAAACAGTTCCTGAGGTGTTCTCCCCAACGATTTGGTGAATGTTTTTACTACTAACGGGCCACTAAGCGGCGGGGCACTGTATTGTGCCATCGTAAATTTATCGCTGTAAGCTTTTGGCAATACGGCTTTATCCATGCTCAGCATTTGCGCCACTTTTAGGGCGCTTCCTTTTAACTGGCTTAAGCTGTTGTAAATATCCTCCGCGTTTTCTTTGTGTAATTCTTCTTTATCCAAATCAGGGTCAAACGCTTTTTTCACATAGTGTTTGATGTAATTCCCCCCGATTTTCGCACCTGTACCTACAAATTTTAAGGTACGGTCAACTTTTGATGTGGCTATTTTATCTTGATACTTCATTTTAGGGCTGATGATTAGAAATTGTGAGCGGAAATATTAAAACAAACCGAAGCGAAGGTTTTACATGGGTCTGTTTTGAAAAAGGAATTTTCCAAAATCCAACGCAGCATCCAATACACCTTTGCCCAACAATTCAAACGCCAAGTGCAACGATTTTTCGATGGCGGCATCGGTTTTCTCAAAATCTTTACTGTCGTCTTTTAGCCAAAACTGATGGATAAATGCGAATTGTAGCCACAAACCGTCGGCGTATTTATCTGAAAGGTATTTTCGGTCGGCCACTTCATTGTTGTTAATACCTTCACCTATGATAACCTGTGTAAAGGCTTTGAAATCGTCTTTTATCGCATCCAAATAGCGGGGAACGGGAGTATGTATTTTGTTACGTTGGTGTAAGTGCAGTAGGTAACTACGGTAACTGCGGGCATTTTCTACCCAACTGAAAAATAATGCCAACATCTTTTCTCGGGCACCGTAATTTTTAAATACTTCGTCGGCCTCTAATTTTTCTTTAGTGGCTGCAAACAAATGTCCCATAATGTGTTTTTCAATGGCAGCAAACGAGCCGAAATATTTATAAAATTCGCTCTCTTCCATATCAAGGCTTTTTGCAAACGTAAAAACACTTTTGGGTTGTTCACCGTTTTCAAGCAGGTAGGCTATGTAGGCATCTATTATTTTCTTTTCCATATCAGTATGGTTGTATTTTGTTCTCTTATTTGTTTATCGTATTGCCCAACGGAGGCTGATGCTGTTTAATCCCACATTTACGTTCTCTAACAGCCCCAATGTTTTGGTACCGTGTTGTTGAAGCACATAATAAAAAGTAGCATCAAAAAGGAGTAAAAATCCCCCTTGCATCAACAACGAGTTGCCAAAACCGGTAAAACGATCGGGGTTATTGGTAGCCGTTTTGCCTTTTTCTTTCAACCACAAACCTGTTGCCATATATGCTACATCCAGCCCCGCATTAAACAGCAAAATCTTTTCCATTTTGTGTTGACTTGCCAATGTTTTTTGCAAAGACAGGGTTTCAAAATAATTAGTGAGCAAGCTACCTGCCGCTAATGCGAGGTTTACGGTATTCCAAGCAACATTCATTTGATGAAAATATTTTTCCTGCCCGCTGCTGTTTGCCGTTTTTATGCCGCTATATGCCATGTTGGCTACTGCCCAAGTACCCAATACCCACATACCGTTGTTAGTGATATTGATTCGGCGGTGGTTAATACTGTCTAATGTTTGTTGGGTTTGCGCCCCTACAACTACAGAGAAACCAGCCATTGTAAACAAAAGGACAATGTATTTGCTAACATTCATTAGTTTGATAACAAGATTGCCCTGAAAAGGTTAGGGAGATTGAGTAAAATTTTAAGAATTATTTCGCAGCAGAACCCCTTTTTACTGTTGAGGGGTTATTACCAACACCTCTTTGGTTTGGGGAGTAACTTTAAAACGATCGTCAACACGCAATCCTGCAATGCAAACCAAATGTTCTCCCGAAAAAAGTAACGGGTATTCGCCTTTACTAAATACGGGTACTTTTAAATTGATAAATACATCGCTCACTTTCTTCTTTTTCCGCATTCCCAGCGGATAAAAGTAATCCCCCTTTCTCCAGCCTCTTACTGATAAGGGGAATTGCAGTTTCCCTGCATCCAATTGGGCAATGACTGAATCTGTTGAAATCTCATAGCCTTTTGCATCCAACCGCTGTATGGAATATGTTTTGCCTACAAACGAAAAACTAGTGGCTGTTGCTTCAATAAAAAATTGTGTGGCTTCTTTTTCACGTTGTTCAAGCGGCCTCACAATAATTGCCTCGCGGTCTATCAACGCCTCGCCGTTCTCACCATAAAAAATTGTTCCGCTATGCCCTGAAAGGCTTTGCGCCATTTGCGCTACTACATCGTTGCTAAATCCGAAGGGTTTCAATAGTTCATATAAATACACCTGCGGTTGCGGTAATTCCAGCAAGCCCGCTTTGTTTATCATCAACCCCTCCCCTTCTCTGTGGGTTATGGCAGCTGTGTTAGCAGTAATTACCTCATCTATCAGTTGGCGGTATTGCCCTACCAAGTTTGATAGATTATAAAAACTTTCCTCGTAATTGGGGTTTAAGCCTTTTAGTACGGGCAAAACCACATTCCTAAGTTTATTGCGACTGTATTTATTAAGACTGTTGCTACTGTCTTCCCGCCATTTAAGTTTTTTGGCTTTGGCAAACTCTTCAATCTCGGCTCTGGTAGCCAATAGCAACGGGCGGATTAAATTACCTTCCCGCGGTTTCATGCCTTGCAAGCCGGCTAATCCTGTACCTCTGTTTATATTAAATAGTATCGTCTCTACTTGGTCGGTTTGGTGGTGGGCTGTGGCCAGTATATCATAGCCTTCTTTCTCCATTACCTCATAAAACCAGTTGTAGCGTAATTGCCTTGCCGCTACCTGTGTAGAAACCTTGTGTTGTTTAGCATAGTTAAGGGTATCAAACCGGATAGAAAAAAAAGGGATTTGAAGTTTTTGGGCAAAGGTTCGGGCAAAATCCTCATCGCCGTCACTCTCCTCAGCACGCAAACTAAAATTACAGTGCGCAAGGGCAATATCACAGCCGTTCTCCTTTAATAAAGTAGCCAATACCACGCTATCAACTCCCCCGCTAAAGGCCAACAGTATTTTTTGTGCAGGCAATACTTTAACCTGATTTTGCATAAAAGCCCCGAAAGTCTGTAAACTAATTGGCATAATTTGTGAACAAAGGTCGTTAAAAATTACTTTTGCCAAAGCAACGGCATTAAGCCCTATGATAAAAGCCCTTTTTAAAACATCGATAACAGTAGTTTTTGTTTTTGTAACGATTGCGCTGAGTGCCCAAACCAAAATTGAATTATTAGGGGCTGAATACCTTGAATACAAAGAAGCGCAGTTTGGTAAAGTGCGCCGACTGATTGGCGGTGTGGGCTTTAAACACGAAGACGTAACCATGTATTGCGATAGTGCCTACCAAAACGAGGAAAACAATACGTTTACGGCGTACAGTAATGTGAAAATTTATCAGGGAGACTCGGTGAGTTTGTTTGGTGATACGCTTTACTACCAAGGAAATACCCGCACGGCTCTGCTAAAAGGGAAAGTGGTAACACTTAACGACGGGCAAACCACGCTTACAACCGATGCTATTAATTACGATGCAAATGTGGGGATAGGCTACTACACCACACACGGCCACATTGTGAGTAAGGAAAATACAATGGATAGCCGCATAGGCAGCTATGACACCAAAAGCAAAACGTTTGAGTTTAAGGACAGTGTAGTATTAATAAACCCTGAGTACGTAATGTATTGCGACACGCTACAGTACAATACTTCTAACCAATATGCGTACTTTTTTGGCCCGACACGAATAATAAATACCAAAGATTCAACGCTGGTGTATTGCGAGCAGGGCTGGTACAATACCAAAATCAACTATTCGCAGATTAAAAAGAACTCCTACATTTTTACTGAAGATAAGAAACTGTTTGCCGATAGTATGGTGTACACTGGCAAAACAGGCATAGACGAAGCCTTTGGAAATATTTTGCTGGTGGATACCACTAATAAGATAGAAATACACGGGCAGCGAGGCACCTACAACCGTAATACCAACAAAGCGTGGGTTACCAAAGCTCCGTATGCAAGTATGCAGGTTGAAAAGGATACCTTGTTTGTTACGGCGGATACGTTACTTACTACTTACGATACCATTTTGCGCAACCGTACCTTATATACCTATCACAAAACCAAGTTTTATAAAAAGGATATGCAGGGATTGTGCGACTCGTTGCAATACTCTTTTAAAGACTCAGTAATAAACATGGAGGGTAACCCTGTGCTTTGGAATGATAAAAACCAAATCACCGCCGATACTTTGCGTGTTTATATGAAAGACGGCCAACTGCAAATGATGCGCATGATGAAAAATACCTTTATTGTGATGGAACGCGACAGCGTGAAATACAACCAAATAAAGGGGCGCAATGCGGAGGCTTATTTTGCAGAGAGGAGATTGAAACAAGTAACCGTGAACCAAGATGTAGAGAATGTATATTATGTAGAAGAGGATACCGGCAAATACATTGGAATGCAAAAAGTGATTTGCGGCAGTTTGCGTATTGAAATAGACAGTAACAAGGTGGGCAAGGTATTTTACCACCTTTCGCCAGTAGGTGATTTGCACCCGATGGACAAAATACCTGCGGGTGAGGATAGACTAAAAGGTTTTAGATGGCTTGCAAACATACGTCCCAATAGCAAAACGGATGTTATCCCCGTATATGTTCCTGAGAAGCAGCCTGAAAAACCTGCTCCTAAACAAAAAGAGAAGAAAAAGAAGGACACAAAGGACAAACCCAAAAAGTAAGCCTCTCAACTATCCGTTCATAAAAAATTAAACTTCCCTGTATCTTTCATACCCTAATGCGATTATAGGGTAGATGAAAAAATGGAGTTTACTTTTCATACCGATAGTATTCTTTTGTCTTAGCAGCGCCGCCCAATCACAGCGTACGAGTGACTCGCTCTATAACCCATTCAATAATCCCAAAGTAGGTGATTACCTAACAATTCCTATTTTATGGGGCTGTTCCCCAAATATTAACCCTGATGTCGCTAAAAATTTAGACGAACATGTGATTACTGTCATAAAAAACTATCCTAACCTGATTTTCAGATTAGAATCACATAGTGATTGCAGAGCAGATAGTGCCTATAACCGAGACTTTACTCAACGTCGTGCAGAGATAATGATGGAATATTTAATCTCTAAAAAAGTCGATACATCTCGTATCGTAGCAATAGGCATCGGCGAGGATAATCTATTCCTCAAAAAATGTAATTGTGGGCTTTCTGACTATGAACGGAAATGCACCGAAGCCGAGCATCAACTAAACCGAAGAACCCTATTGCGCATAATTGCAATAAAAGAAAATTAAGCACCGTTAATACCTACACTACCTATGAACAGTAAAAAAGCCATCCTTTTTGTTTTTGTGTTGCTGTTTGCAACCGCCACGTATTCGCAAGACAAGTATAATTGGTTTACACCCGCTAATGCGAAAGCATTAAAGTTATACATTGAAAAACGCGCAAAGCACAGAGACAGTATTATTAAAAACAACATACGTAATGTTACCACCTATCAAAAACAATACGATAAAAAAGGAAACGTACTCCGTAATGTGGTGATTAGTGAAGAAACCTATGATAATAAAGGAGACCTTGTCGTAAAATCCTTTTATGATTACAAAGGCCAGCCAAAGCATACCTGCTATTACACTTATAACGAAATAGGGCTACAAACCGGATTTAAAAAGATTGATAAAAAAGGTAAGTTTATCAGCGGCTGGGAATGCACCGTAAATGCAAATAACCTTATTGAGAAAAATGTTCATTACTCAAAAAATGAAAAGAAAGTATCATGGTCGGAGACCATTACTTATAATGACTCCGGGCTACCTGCAAAAAATATATACACCAATAAAAACGGAAAAATATTTTCTTCAATAGAAACCGAATACCATGCGGACGGCAGCAAAAAAGAAGTTCGCAATTATGGTAAAAAAGGGAAACTTATTTCAGTGGTAAAATACGATTGCTTAGCCGTAGGTGTTATGTCGAATAGCAAAAACAGCGATACGGCAGCATCGTGCACCAAAAGCACATACGATGCGGATAGTAACCAAATTATCACCCATGAGTTTCTTTACCCAAATGGCAAAATGTGGCGCAATATTTCTATCATCAACAAACATGGTAAACTGATTGAATGGAAATCAATCAACCCTAAAGGAGAAGAGGCCTACAAAGAAACCCACACTTATAATAATGAAGGACTGGAGGTTAGTCATACATATAGCTCAAAAAAATACAAACCCTATAATTATCGCTTGGAGCATGAGTACAATGAAAACGGGCATAAAACATTGACAAAGCGGTACAACCGAAAAAATCGTTTATTATATGAGAGTTACCAATTAATACACTGATATAACACACAAACGTGTTCTTTTTGTGTTTAGTAACAAAAAAACAATTAGTGGTAATTGTAAAATCATAGTTCTGTTATATTCTTGCCGTCACGAAATATGAAAGCAGAACTTAAATCAGTTGAAGAATATTTAAGACAGTGGGCCGATTCGGCCATTCAGTTTTTACCCAACCTTTTGGGTGCTTTAGCACTAATTACCATTGGCTTTTCGCTCGTACGTGTAGTTGACAAACTATTACATCGCTTTTTTGAACGCCGGGATTATGAAATATCCCTCGAAACATTTTTACGCAGTTTTATAGGCATTGGCCTCAAAATAGTGCTCATAATAACTGCCGCAGGCATTGTGGGCTTCCCCACCACCTCATTAGTTGCCATTTTTGGTGCGGCAGGTTTAGCGGTTGGTTTAGCCTTGCAAGGGTCGCTTTCAAACTTTGCAGGGGGTGTTTTAATACTAATTTTCCGCCCGTTTAAAGTAGGTGATTTGGTTACACTGAGCGGCGAATTTGGCGAGGTAAAAGAAATCCAGATATTCAATACCATTATCCTTACCCCTGATAACCGCACCGTAATTTTTCCAAACGGAGCTATCTCTAACGGCACCATCATCAACCACAGCAAGCATGGCAACCTGTTAGTTGAAATGAAACTAAGCATTGATTTTACAGAAGACTTTGAAAAAGTCCGTTCAATTATCCTTAAAGAATTAAACAACGACCCTAACGTGTTAAAAAATCCGGCTGCTGATGTGTTTATTATAGGATACGGCGATAATTCTTTGCAGCTTACCATTAGACCGTATGCCGAGCCAAAACATTATTGGGATGTTTACTTTAACACACTTAATAATTTACGCAGGGTATTAATTGCCAATGGTGTTCGCGACCCGCAACCTGTGACCCGGGTGATGGTAATGAAAAACGATTGAGGATAAAATGTTAATATCACACAAAAGCGGTTATGCTAAGGCATTGCCGCTTTTTTGCTTTTATGTGGGCGACACCCCAATATTAAGAACATTGAGTTAACATTTGATTAACATTGCCGCAATACTTTTGTTGCCGAATGAAAAATTTAGTGTTTGCAGTTTTACTGCTTATAACAAATACAATAGCTATTGCCGGAAATACTGACCCTGAAGCTAAATACAGCATAAAAGGCCAAGTTACTGATGAAAAAGGCGACCCTTTGGCAGGTGTTGAAGTATTTGTTGAAGGCTTAGATAAAAAGGTATATACTGATTTTGACGGAAATTTTGAGGTGAACCAACTGAAAAACGGTACTTATACCCTTAAATTTTCGTATGTGGCATACAACGAGACAAAAAACGTATTCAAAACTATACAATCCAACACCGATTTAAAGGTTGTTAAATTGCAAAAGCGAAAGCTAAAACTGGGCTAACCCCTACCAGCACTATCACTCAGCCACTCGAAAGAGTTTTTCTTCTTGTTAAATAATTTTTACCTCAATGTTATGTAATTGTTAAACATTGTGCTATCTTTGTTTTATAATATTCATCAAACACTTTAATAAAATAAAGCAATGAAAAAATCAATGTTTAACGCAGTAATTATGTTGTTTGCATTGGTTTTCTCAAGTGCAGCACTAAATGCTAATCCCACAGAAACCAATGTAAAAATCTTTTATGACCAAAATGGTAATCTTTACAATGGGATGTATTACACGTACTATGAAGGGGGGCTTGTTGAAAGCGAACTGTATATAGTGGAGGGTAAAATCCAAGGGAAAGCCTACTTCTATTACCAATCAGGAAAAATGATGGAAGTGGGTAAGTATGTCGATGGCCAACGCCAAGGCGAATGGGTTAAATTTAACGAAGCCGGAAAAAAAATCAGTCATGCCAATTTTAAGGATGACAAAAAAGACGGCGAGTGGAAAATATACAACAATGACGGCCAGCTGCTTTTTGAAATGCACTATAGCATGGATAAAAAAGTAGGTACCTGGAAGCAATGGAACGAAAAAGGCGAGTTGGTGGCTGAACAAACCTACAACTAAGCCGTAAGCACAAGTTTCTTTTTAATTT
>CALRQL020000029.1:0-15027 GCA_943370295.1 Agrobacterium sp. 719_389
CGCAGGAAATTATCGTCAAAGGCATAGTGGTGGTGGTAGTTAATGCTGTAGCGTTTCTCAAACTGCTTGTCGCTCATTTCAAAATCAAAATAGAGTACTTTTTGCTTGGGTGCATCGAGTTTAAAGCCTTCGATGGGTACTCCGCGACTGATGGAATCGGCGATTTGCACAGCCAGTATGCTTTTGCCGAGGTTGGTATCGGCAAACAGGATGCACAACTCACCCTGATGCCAAAACTCGCTAAAGAGCATCCGGGGGATGGGTCGGCGGGCGGCTTCTTCCATCCATTGGTTGGCGGGACGCACTATCAGTAGGTCTTGGGGTGGGTTTTGTTGGTGGCCGGTAATGGGCTTGGGGGTTATGGGGGTAAATTCTTTCATTTTACGGTTATTATTTATCAGTTATCATTTAATGGGGAGTTGGGTGTTTTGTTGCTGATGGTTTACCTCACCCGAAGGGCAAGGATGGTTGAATTGCTCAACTTTGCCCTCTCCTAAAGGCGAGGGATGGTTGGGCAGGGCGCAAGCCTTCTCTCTTGATAGGGTGAAACCGCACATTCATACCAACCGCACCCCTTCGACAGGCTCTATCCTTCGGCAGGCTCAGGATGGGCAACCGCACTTGCTACTGTCCTGCTGACGAAGAAGCATCTTATCTCGCCTTGTTTACACAGTTGCTATAAGGTGCTACGCTGCGCTCAGAATGACAGGGTAATGGTTGCCACTACCGTTACTAATTAAAAAAGCCACACCCCTTGCGGGGTATGACTTTCTAAACAAACTATGAAAAACTATTTTGGTATGAAGTAACACATACGGTGTTACTAAGGTTACTATTTATTGTTGGTAGTAGGAGCGGGGATGGTAGGGTCGTTTAACCATTCAATATCCTCTTTCTTCTCACTTTTAATTGCTTCTTTGGGTTTGCCTTTGGTGCAGCTGATGTTTTTAAGTTTAAGGCCTTTTTTCTCGTCGTACTTTTTAAACTTGCTTTTTTTCATCCGTTTGGTATCGCCAAACCAGCCAAACCAAGCAGGTTTAATGTTTGATAAACGCTCGTCAAAGTAGTATATCTCGCCCTCTTTAATGTATTTGCCCATTACAATGATATCGCCTTCTTTATCGTACAAGGGGATGTCGAACTGGCCTTTGGCATTGGGTTTAAGGGTAATCATCAGGTTGTCTTTTTTATAATATACAAACAGCTCGTTCATAATTACCTTTTTAAACTTCAAGGCTTTGGTTTCTACCTTTTCCTTTTCTACCTCGGCGGTGGTTGATATGCTGATGTACTGCACCGGGTATTGAAACTCTTTTACGTAGTATTTGCACCCGCAGCCCTTCAAATCCAAAATACTGTCGGGTTTGCCTGCATTGTCCCATATAATTTTACCGTCGGAGTTGCGCTCGGCAGTGTAAAACGTAGGCTCTTTTTTATCTTCTTTAAAAGGGAATAATGCGGTGAAATTATTCAGGTTTTCCAACTCCACTTTTTTGCCGTCTTCATAAAACCCGTTGATTTTTAGCACCCGTTGGTTTTTATCCAAATAGCCGCCATCAGTGGTGTTGCTGGTGATGTTGTTTTTCAGCCAGTCGCACATATTAGCTACGTTGCCTGTTTTTACGGTAACAGCTTTGGCATTGTGCCCCTCAAAATCATCGGTATTAAAGGATAAAATAATATCGTTTTCAATCACCTTATTGGTATCTCCGTCCATGGGTAAATCAAGGTAAATAAAGGGATTGTCAAGGCAAATCATATTGCCCGCAGGTCGGGGTTTATCCATGTTAATCCACTTATTAAGCCAGCTGCCGTCAATCTCATACACCAAACAATGGTCGTTCACCTTTTTCAACTCAATGGTTTTACGTTCCCATTTCACAGGGCCGTTGCCGTTACTCCCTTCATAAATAGCCATATCAGGGTCGATACGATGAGCCGGGATGCTTATTTTCACATTCTTCTTTGGGTTTACGGGCTGTCCGTTAACCGTACTGGTGATGCGCATCATCCCGTTAGAGAAAAGGTAATCACCCCTGTTGGTTTGCGGCGAAATATTATTCTCCGCCATTTGGTCGAAATTGGTAATGGGCACAAGCGTAATTTTTACCTCACGGTTAAAAGCAGGGTCAAACGTACCCTTTGGCAGGCAGGTTTTGGCGCAACCGTCCTTAATACAGGTGTCGTGGTCCATTTGTACCATAATGTCCACCCGTCGGTTTTTGTGCCGTCCCCATTCGTTACCATTATCGGCCATCGGGCTTTTTTCGCCAAAGGCAGCCGTTTTTATAATCCGCTTACTTTCAGTACCCCCGTTCAGCAGGTAGGCAAGCACGCTTTTTACCCTTTTTTCTGATAATTCCTGATTATATTTCAGTTCGCCGATACTGTCCGTGTTTCCATAAATTTCAATACGGTGGTAGGGGTTATTAATCAGCTTATTTTTGATGCGTTGTATTTGGGCGAGGGCAGTTTTATCAAAGTTAAAACTGTCAGAATCGAAGTAGATGCTTTCTCTGATGTCGTATTGGGCGGATGCTGATACACAGCAAAATAATAATGAAACCCAGGCGGTAAGTATTTTCATGGGCGGTAGTTTTAATGGTGAACTCGTTGTTTATACCTTTTAGTGTGCAATAGGTAAACATTAATCGAGATTATTTTTATTGATAATAATTAAGGAATTTATTCGTTTTATATATTTTTTTAGTTTTTACAACACCTTACTACCGCTTATTTTTGTAAATAATGAACCTTCGAGATGAGATTTTAAAGGAGCACAGCAAGCGGCAAGCGCATAAAATTGCCGCTTGGGTGGGCAGTGATGAAGACAGGTTTGAAGAATTGCTTGATTTTGTTTTAAAGGATGAACCTATTGTGAGTCAGCGGGCTGCTTATGCTTTTGGGGTGGTGGCCGATTTGCAGCCGCAACTGATGCAAATGCATTTGGAAGTGCTGATTGAAGCCTTGAAGCAGCCTAAACTGCACGATGCGGTGAAACGGAATATTGTGCGGATGCTGCAAGAAGTGCACATACCCGATGATTTGCTTGGTACGGTAACGGATGTGTGTTTCGGGTACTTGGCATCTGGGGTTGAGCCGATTGCTATTAAAGCATTTAGTATGACGGTGCTGCTAAAGGTTGCCCGCCGCTATCCCGATATTAAGAATGAACTTAAAATGCTGATTGAACATCAGTTAATTGATGCCTCACCGGCTACATTGAACCGTGGGCAAAAAGTGCTAAAGGAGTTGGAGAAGCTGGGCGATTGAGCAACTGCATTCACTACTTAGCAGTTATCATTTTATAAATCCTTGGTCATTTCACAGGCTCGCTAAAACGCTTATCGGTAATAAAGGTATTGTCGGTAAGGGTTTTGATAAACAGTATTAATTGGGCTTTTTGTGTTGGGGTAAGCACAATGGGAGTTTTAAGTACATTATCCAGTGTGGGGCTGTTTTTAATACCTTTGGTGTAGTGTTCCATCACATCTTCCAGCGTTTCTATTCGTCCGTCGTGCATATAGGGGAAAGTAATGGCGGCATTTCGCAAACTGGGGACTTTAAACTTACCCAAATCAGCGTTTTGCAGGGTTATGTGCTTTCGGCCTTCATCCGTAAATGCGGTATCTAATCCGTTGTTTCTAAAGCTAAAATCGGTAAACAAAGGCTCGGTGTGGCAAGCAGCGCAGTTGTTTTTAAACAAAACATAACCGGCCTGTTCGTCGGGGGTAAAGGTAGCTTCTCCCCGCAGTACCTTGTCGTACTTGCTTTGGTGGCTCACCATCATGCCCATAAACTGTGCAAGGGAACGCATAATGGCCTGCGTGGTAACCGTATCGCTGCCAAAAGCGGCCTTAAACATAGGGCGGTAGGCAGCAATGTTACTTATTTTAGTAACTACACCCGCCATGGTTTCGTCCATTTCTACAGGGTTGGTAATGGGGGCAAGGGGTTGCAATTCTAAATGGGTAACCCCGCCGTCCCAAAAAAAGGTGGGAGACCAAGCCATATTGAAAAGCGCAGGACTATTGCGAGTGCCTAAACGGCTTTGTATGCCGTGGCTAATATGATGACCCACATCTGAGAAGGCAGCGTATTGCTTGTGGCAAGTACCGCACGAAATTGTACTGTCTTTTGATAAGGCAGGGTCGTAAAACAATTTTCTGCCCAATTCAAAACCTGCCTGCGTTACCGTGTTACTCTTAAAATCATACACAGGGGCAGGGAAGCCAGCGGGCTGCTTAAAAACGTAGTCGTTTGCAAGGGGAGGGGCATCAGGGGCTTTGTCCGGCTTGCAGGCCGAAAGAAACACCAATAAACTAGCTGATATGTAAAGTAAAACCCTCAACAAGTTATTCGATATTAGTTACGCTGAACATATCCGCATAGTTAAGAGCAAATGCTACGGCTTCAGGCCCGCTAAGAGTTATTTGCGGGGTGTTGGTTAGCTCAAAAGCTATCGGTTTTTTAAATACTTCTTCAACATCAGCCTTTAAAAGTAGTGTGTTTGAGCCGCTTTTAACGCTGAGTGTTTTGCTGCCAAACGAGGCTTCAGCCCACACTAATGAATTGTATTGCCCTTTGAAACCGCCGATGTGGTACACAAAGTTAGAGCTGCCAAACGGGGTGGTAAGCTGTGGGCAATCTCCTTCTACCTTAAAGAAAATATAACCTGTATTCCAGCTCCAAAACATCCCCGTAGCCGGGTCAAGGCCGCCCGTTTGCGCTCCTGATACATTGCGGGTGCTATCCACACCAATTAAAAAGCGCACGGCTTTATAGTCTTGCACTTTCACATCCTTTAGCGTGAAACTAAGGCTTTGGCTTTGTTTACCGTTGATGTAAAAATAGCTTTCAGGCACAGGAACCCAAGTACCGTCGGTAGTTTGCAGTTCAAAATTCGATAAGATGTATTGTATCGAACTAAACGTCATATCCTCGGTATTATCCGAAGGGTTTTTAAAGGTTGAAGTGAAATCAAACGCAGCTGCACCAAAAGTATGGTTCACCTTTACCGTTACATTGCCCGTTTGAGTGTTGTTGGTAGGAGCGGGGCTATCGTTTTTTTCTTCGGGCTTGCAAGAGGAGAACATAACCAGCAATGCGATGAAAAGGGTGAACAGCAGGTTTATTTTTTTCATTTCGGAGGTTTGTATAAGCTGATAGACAAATATAATGCGGTTTGCGTTGGTTTTAATCGGTGAATATTCGGGACTTATCGGTTTTTATCTCAAAGTGAACAAGCTGAAAACCTTTAGATAACGGATTAACGGGATAAACATTGTTTGTACGTGGCAGATTATAGGATTATCCTGCTTTTAACGCTCGCTACGCCCATATATATTTGCGGTATGAAAAAGGCGGTAGCTTTATTGGTGGTTGTTTTATGTGCAATGGTGGTGTTTTCTCAATCAAAAGAGAATAAAGCGGTGCTTGAAAAAGTGATGCAGCTAAATACCCAGCAAGAGTTTAAACAACTGGCAAAACTGTTTGATACGGCAAAAGGCAGGCAAGTGCCGCCCTATTTATTGTATAGGGCTTGGAATGATGTGGTGGATAAATTTGGTAATTATAAGACTACCAAAACCCTGAAAACAGAGGTGAAGAACGGCCAAGAGTTTGTGATTGAAGAGTTTGAATTTGACAGCGGTTATGTAAAAATGAAAATAGGGTTCTCGGACAACCACATGATTACTACTTACATGCTGAAAGAAATGACCTCTAAGGCCGACAGACAGTTGGAGGAGAAGTACCGTTTGCCCGCCTATGTTGTTGTAAAAAATGTGCAAGCTACTTCGGTTGAGTTTGGTAAAGCCCCTTTTATACTTAAAGGCGAGCTTACTATGCCCAAGAATGCAAAAACCGATGTGCCTGCGGTGGTGATTGTTCACGGTTCAGGCCCGGGTGATATGAACGGAAAGCAAGGCCCGCAACAACCTTACCGCGACATTGCATACGGTTTGGCAAGCAAAGGCATTGCCGTGCTTAGGTACGATAAGCGAACCAATACCTATGCAGATGAATGTGCAGAGGATGATTATTTTACGGTGAACGAAGAAACCGTTTACGATGCTCAGGAAGCCGTTAGGTTTTTACATACTTATAAGGGTATTGATGCAAAGCGCATTATAGTAATAGGGCATAGCTTAGGGGGTATGATGCTGCCCCGCATTGCTGATATGGAAATTTCCTTAGCGGGGGTGGTGTTTATGGCAGCTCCTGCCAAACGGCTTTCGGATAAGATTATAGAGCAGATGGATTATTTGGTCGGATTGTATCCCGATAAAAAGGAATCATACGAAAAACAAAAAGACGAGTTTGTTCGCTTGCAACGTCATTGGTATGATACTACCACCAATAAACGTTATCTGCCTTATGGTGTTGGTGCAAGGTATTGGGATGATATTGAGAGTTATAGCCAAACCGAAGCAGCAAAGGGAATGAAGCTGCCTATGTTGTTTTTGCAAGGTAGTCGCGATTATCAAGTTAATAATCAGGACTTTGAGTTGTGGAAAGAAGCGCTAAAAAGCAGCCCGAATGCAACGTTTAGATTGCTTAACGGACACACTCACAGCATGATAACAGGCACTGGTACGCCTTGTCCCGAAGATTATAATATACCCGCCAATGTATCGTTGCTTGTAGTTGATGAACTAACGCAATGGGTTAAAGGACTCAAGTAACATTTCTTGGCAATTCACCCCAAATATGTAGGGCAATTCACTCAAATCACCCGTTTGGATGACCGACAAAATCAGCTTCCTTGCGTTATTTGCCTAAAATTTTAACAAACAATATGAAGAACTTAATTTACTGTTTAATGGCCGCGTGTATGTTGTTATCAGCATGCAAGAAAGAAGACGATGCTAAGCCCTCAGCCGGTGAACCCGCATGGGCACCAGGCAAATGGTTTAAGGTCAACAACCAAAAAGTATTTGATTTTATCTATAACAATAACGTTATAGACAGCTTTGTAATGAATGTACAAAAAGCAGATAGCGGTGTGTATGAAATACGCTCTTGGGATAAAACAATGAGCCAAACCGCGTTTCAGTTTTTTGACGGCGGATATTTAAAGAGTTTTAATACCGGACAAACTAAATTAAATGCAACGCGCATTGCTAAAATAGGGGCTCAACAAGGGGATACTTGGAAAGATTTTAACGGCACTGATACCGTGCAATGCACCATTAAGAATACCGGGGTGCAAGTAACTGTGCCGGCAGGTTCGTTTACTTGTACAGAGATGGAAATGCGTTATATAAAATCAGGAAACGTACTTACTTTTTATAGTAATGATGAGTTTTCGGTAATTAAGATTGCCACCGGTGCAGCACGGTACGAGTTACGTCGCACCAATTTTTAGCCTTTATTAAGAGGGATTAAAAATTACTGTTTTTTAATCTATTATATATTAATTATGAATACCTTGCCAGCTAAATGGCGAGGTATTTTTGTTTAGTTAAAACCTTGTTGGCAGGCTTGGTTTTTCTGCTTTTTTTTAAAAATGTTGCAGCCCAGCAAGACACTGTTTGGGTGTATTATACCGTACAAAAAGGAGATAATCTATACCGCCTTTCGCTGCGATATCAAGTTACCGTGCAGCAAATTATGGACTGGAACGGGCTTACCAATGCTGATGCCATAAATGTTGGGCAGCGGTTGCGATTAGGTTTTAGAAAAGTAGATGGTACCACCCCGAACCCGCCCCAAACTACGCAACCCAATCAACCTGTTGAACAGCATAAAGAAACAGGATGGGTAATAGAACCTGATACTCCCAAACCTGAAATACCCACACAAGTTCCAACCAAGTCATTTAAAGTTAACCATCCGTTTAATAAAGACAGCTCCCAACGACACGAGCCTGCGCTAATTTATTCAGGCACACGTATAGCGCCTAAAGAAGAAGAGTTTGATACCACGGGTACGTTGGATATTACGGGCTATATAAGTGCTTACTATGCCTATTATACCGATAGTGTAGGGCCTGATTCTTACCAAAAATTCCCAACACTTTCGCCACACAGTAACGAGGTTGGGCTAAACTTGGTACAGTTATCGGCAAAATATAAATCAGAAAAAATAAGGGGAATTATTACCCTGCATTGGGGCGATATGCCTGATGCTGCTTGGTCGCCTCGTTTCAATCTGTTTCAGCAAGCCAACTTAGGTATCCGCATTGTACCCAAATTGTGGTTCGATATCGGTTATTTCCGTACCCACGTTGGGTTAGAGTCCGTTCAACCGCGCGAAAACATTAACTCAACGGTATCCATCACCACCTACCTTGAGCCCTATTATTTAAGTGGCGCAAAACTAACCTGGCAGCCTTTTAAGTTTTTAACCGTGCAAGCCAACATGTTTAATCAGTTTAACGGGTACATTGAGACCAATCAATCGAAGATGTGGGGAATGTCGGCAATGATTGACCCTTCGCCCAACGTATCGGTTACACTGAATACCATGAAAACCGACGATGTGCCGGATTATAACAATTTACACAAGCCGCGATGGTATCATGATTTGTATGTGGTTTGGAAAACAAGCAAGAGCATTTTGGGTTTTGAGGCCAATTACGGGCTTCAAAAAAACTCCCAAATTGCTGATAGCACTGCCACTGCTTTTATGTTTAGCGGTCAGTTAGCTTTTAAATACTGTTTTACAAAACGGTTTTCTATATATACAAGAGGTGAGTATGTGAAGGATACCGATGGAATGATGTCGGGCACGTTTGCTAACGGGCAAGGGAAAAACGTCGGCATAGATATTTATGGTATAACGGGTGGGATTGAAGTAAAGCCCATCCCTAATTCATACGTGAGATTTGAATATCGCAGACTAAACGATAACCGAACCGAAGGCAACATATTTTATTACCAAGGCAATTACCGTACTTACAGAAACGAATTTGTTTTTAGTACGGGTTTTTGGTTTTAGAATGATAAATTGCATTTATGTACGCATACGATACGCTGGTTGAGGCACTCAACGATTTACGCAAAAGGGGCTATACGCTTGATTTTAATCTAACCCCTGAATGTTTGCATTGCACTGATAATGATTTGCGATTGCACCCCGAAGATTTTGAAATAACTGAAACCTACCGTTTTGAAGGAGAAACGAATCCTTCTGATGAATCGATACTATATGCCATCCAATCCAACGGCGGAGATAAAGGTGTGTTGGTAAATGCTTACGGCACCTATTCTGACCCCATTACTGATGCAATGGCCAAGAAATTGAGTTTTCATTCAAACTAATTTATAAACAACCTATTTTTTTAACTATGGGACTAATAGCAGAATTTAAAGAGTTTGCCATGAAAGGCAGCGTGCTTGATTTGGCTGTGGGTGTTGTAATCGGAGCGGCTTTTGCAAAAATTGTAGATTCGCTGGTAGCAGATATTATCATGCCTATTGTTGGCATATTAACAGGGGGTTACGATTTTGCTAAATTATCATACAAAATGGGGAATGCTGAACTAAAGTATGGTAATTTTATTCAGGTATCCCTCAACTTTCTAATTATAGCCTTTGTACTGTTTTTAGTAATAAAAGCAGCTAATAAGGCAAAAACCAAACTTGTAGACAAAAAAGAAATATTATAGAGAAATGAGCGGTTGCAGTTTACAATACTGCAACTGCTTTTTCATTACTGCCCTTGCGTAGGGTGAAACCAAAGGTGGTGCCAACCCCAATTTTACTGCGCACATTAATGGTTTGGTTGTGCGCCTCGATTATATGCTTTACAATGGCTAATCCAAGACCACTACCGCCTTCATCGCGACTACGGTGCCTATCAACCCTGTAAAAGCGTTCAAACAAACGAGGTAAATGTATGGCGTCTATACCTTCGCCGTTATCGGCTACTTCAATCAGCAGGTTTTCATCCATATCATAAAAACTCACTAAGGTTCTGCCTTCGTTGGCTTTACCATATTTAATAGAGTTTACGATAAGGTTTACTAACACCTGCCTAATCCGGTATTTATCAGCATACACCCAAAAAGGTTTATCGCAACCTTCTTTAAACACTAAATCAACCCCTTTTTCTTTGGCGCGCATTTCCATGGCTTCAAAAATATCAAGGGTTAAGGCGTGTATATCAAACTTTTCCATCTCCATCTTCATCTGGCCGGTTTCTAACTGGCTGATGCTGATAAGGTCTTCCACCAAATCGGATAAACGGTCTAAGCTTTTTGCCGCTTTTTTAAGAAAACGGATGTTTACTTCTGGGTCGTCGATAGCCCCGTCTAACAAGGTATGTATGTAGCCTTGTATGTTAAAGATGGGCGTTTTTAGTTCGTGCGAAACGTTACCTAAAAATTCCTTCCTAAAGGCTTCAAGTTTACGAAGCTGCTCAATTTCTGTAGCTTGAGATTTTGCCCAGTTTACCACCTCTTCGTTTACATCATCAATAGGGTTGTGCTTTAGTGATGTTTCACGCAACGCATCGGTAAGGTGGCGTTGGGTTTTTAGCCTGTGTATGGTTTTGTATATCAGTTTAATCTTACGATAGATAAAAACCTCTATGGCAAGAAAAAAAAGAATAAATGACGAGACTAATACTACGGCAAAAGAAATAATGACGTCGTTGAATTCAGGGTTGACGGCATACACCACCCCTGAAACCAACAACGCCAATGCTAATGAGGTTAATAAAGATATATTACCCGGCGTGGGATTTCGTATCATGCTTCAAACTTGTACCCAACCCCTTTTACGGTACTAATATTCTCGTCGCCAAGTTTTTCGCGTATTTTTCTGATGTGAACATCAATAGTCCTGTCAACTACCAGCACGTCATCACCCCACACTTTTTCAAGTATGTTTTCGCGGGTAAAAACTTTACCGGGTTTGCTGGCAAGTAAATACAACAATTCAAACTCTTTTTTAGCCATTTGTACTTTGTGTCCTGCTTTGGTTACGCTAAAACTGTCTTTGTCAATAACCAAATCGCCTAAAATAATTTTAGAAGGCGATGTACTTTGGTCTTTGCGACGCAGAATAGCGTTTATGCGGCTAAGCAACACACGTGGCTTAATGGGTTTTGATATATAATCATCAGCACCTACATTAAACCCTGCAATTTCACTGTACTCCTCGCTGCGTGCGGTTAAAAATACAATAAAAGTGGCTTTAAATTCGGGCATTTCCCTTAGTCGGCGACAAGCCTCAATACCATCAAGTACAGGCATCATTACATCCAGTACAATAAGGTCGGGGTTAATCTCTTTTGCTTTCTCAATACCTTCCTGTCCGTTTGAGGCTAAGTACACCTCATAACCTTCACGCTTCAGGTTATAGTCGATAAACTCAAGGATATCTGGTTCATCATCTACAACAAGTATCTTATATGTGTTTTTTTCCATACCACTGGTTTTGTGCAAGGTTATTGGCAGGTAATAAATTCAATGTAAAGTTTACTTTAACTAATTATTAACAACTACCGTAAGGTATTGATTTTATATACTTTACTATAATAATGTATAGAAAATAAAACACGTTTTTTTTTAGTTCAACAGGCTTTTCAACTTATTTTCAAGTTCAACACCTCTTAAACCTTTGGCAATAATTCTACCTTCTTTGTCAAGTAACACCGTCATTGGAATACTTGATACGCTGTATAATTTTGCAGCAGATGATTGCCAGCCGCCTAAATCGCTCACATGTTGCCATGTTAAGCCGTCGGCCATGATAGCATTTTTCCAGGCTTGTGCGTTTTGGTCAAGCGATACGCCAAAAATCTCAAAACCTTTGTCTTTGTAAGTATTATACAAACGAACCACATTGGGATTTTCAGCACGGCAAGGTTTGCACCACGATGCCCAAAAATCAATCAATACATATTTACCTTTAAGTGAGCTAAGGCTAAGGGCTTTACCGTCAGGGTTGTTTAAAGTAATTTCAGGAGCTTTAGCACCTACAGAAGTTGCTAATCTTGTTTGCGCGCGGTTTTTATACCCTGTAAGCCATTTATTAGCCGGTAATTTTTCAATACTGCTGATGATTTGCTCTTCGGTTTTCAAATCAAGGTTCACCTGTAGCATTTCAATAGCAAATACTTGAGCCATAGGACTTTTGCTGGCTGCTGTTGCTTCGGCAATTTTTACCTTTAGTTCGGCCACCAATGCTTCAATTTTATCATTCACCTCTTTTTGCTTGGCAGGCCCCGGTGGCGGCGTTACTTGCAAAGTGGCATCTAAATCAATTATTTTTTGGTTATAGTCAGCATTCACCTGTGCTATCTTGCATAGCTCTTCGGTTTCTTTGCTGTTTTTCACGGTATAGGTAATTACTTGGCTATTGTTAATATCAATTTCCATGTTTGAGGTGGTATCGATAACTAAAAATACATTGCGGTAAGGGCCAAGATTAATGATACCGTATGTTTTTTCTCTAACAAATCCCTGAAAAACAAAATTACCCGAAGCATCTACAGCGGCAGTATCCAAAGGGCTAAATTTACCATCGGTGGTAAGCTCGTTTAACACAAGTTCTTTACCGGTAAAGTTATTTATGCGGCCTTTAATTTTAAAAACCTGTCCCTTTTGGCTTTCGCTTCCTAACGCTGTTTGAGCTCCGCTGTCCGATTTCGAACTGCAAAAACTAAACAGTATCAGTGGAAGGAACAACAATGTTTTAAACGTATTCATAAGTCAATGTATGTTTTAATTTATAGTATCAAGGTATTCTTTAAGCAATTGGCTTGCCAATTTAGGGTCGGCTTTGCCTTTACTTTGTTTCATCACTTCGCCCATAAACAATCCCAATAGGGATTCTTTACCGGCTTTGTATTCAGCTACCTTTTCAGGAAACTTAGCAAGTGCCGCTTTTATCACTTCTTGCAAGAACCCACTATCGCTTTCCTGCAATATGTTCAATTCTTCAGCAATTTGCAAGGGGCTCTTATCCGGGTTATTAACCAACACCGGGAATACTTTCTGCGAAGCCGCACTATGGCTTATTTTCCCTTCGTCAATCAATTGTATTAGCGCAGCAATAGCCGGGGCGGGCAGTGTAAAATCATTAATATCAATCGCATTCTCGTTCAAGTATGATTTTATATTCCCCATCACCCAGTTTGCAGCCGCTTTATAATTGGTGGTGTGTTCAGCAACTTTATTAAAGTATAGGGCTACTTCTTTGGTATCCGTTAGTACACTTGCATCGTAATCGTTCAACTGATACTTTGTTGTGTATAAGTTATGTAATTCATCAGGCAGGGCAGGCATTTGCGCGTGTATTTCATCTATCCATGCACGGCCTACAATCAACGGCGGTAAATCTGGTTCGGGGAAATATCGGTAATCGTTTGCGGCTTCTTTGGTACGCATACTAAAGGTAATTCCCTTAGAAGCGTCAAAACTGCGGGTTTCAGTAGTAAGGCTTTTTCCGGCTTCCAAATCATCAATTTGGCGGATGATTTCAAACTCAATCGCACGTTTTACGTTGCTGATAGAGTTCATGTTTTTAACCTCTACCTTCGTCCCAAACTTCTCAGCACCTTTTAACCTAACTGATACGTTAGCGTCGCAACGCAGGCTGCCTTCTTCCATATTACCGTCGCAAATATCAAGGTAGCGCACCAGTTTACGTATTTCGGTAAGGTATTGGTAAGCCTCGTCAGCACTGCGAATATCCGGTTCCGATACAACTTCAATCAAAGGCACACCGGCACGGTTAAAATCAACCAATGTATCATAAATATCTTGGTCGTGCATGCTTTTACCGGCATCTTCTTCCATGTGTATGCGGGTGATGCCTACATTTTTTATGCTGCCGTCTTTCAGCTTTATTTTTACTGAACCTCCTGTACAAATGGGGGTTTTGTCTTGGGTTATCTGATAGCCTTTGGGCAAATCTGCATAAAAATAGTTTTTACGGGCATAGTGGTTTACCTCTCTGATGGTAGAACCTACAGCAAGTCCCATTTTTATGGCAAACTCAATAGCCTTTTTATTATGGCGCGGCAAAGTGCCGGGGTGTGCCAGCGATATAACGCTTACCTGTGTATTAGGTTCGGCTCCATACTCGGTGCTATCACCACAAAAAGCTTTACTTTTTGTTAGCAATTGGGCGTGTACTTCAAGACCGATAACGGCCTCGTATTTATCATAAACGGATGTAGTTGCGGTTGCAGTCACTTTGATATTCTAATTCTGTAAGATTACAAAAATAGTGAAAGCGTTGGATGGTTGGTAGCAAGGATTCATTAAACAAACAAAAACCTGCCTTTGTGCAATACGAAGACAGGTTTTTTTATTCAATGTGATTTTATGGATAAATGTTAATTACTACATTACCTGAAGGATCAATTCTAATCCTAAATCTTAATGAAGTCACTGCACGGCCTGTACTTACTGTAAATAGACCACTATCATAAGCGACTCCGGCTGTAGGGCAGCTTGGAAAATTAACGGTGAAACCACAACCAATGCACGGTGCACCGCACCAACGTACATTAATTGAACAGGGAGGAGTAAGTGGACATGGATTAATTCCTGCAACTGAGCCCGGAACGCCTCCTACAGCTCCCGGAACAAATAACTGTAAACCACAATAATCAACAGTAAAACCTGCTGGGTCTGGGTTGTAATTTTCAATGTCAACATTTTGAGCGTTGGTATTTAAACTAAATGCCATCATGGCAACTACAATTACAATAAGCAATTTGATTTTTTTCATGATAGATTTTGATAGTATATATCAAATGTAGGTATTTAAAACTCATTACTGTTACTAATACGTTAAGTCTCAGAGAATGAAAGGCCTTTAATATCTTTTCCCAAAAGAATTGTATACTACTAGCGGTTAACTCATAAGGTTATAGAATGAGTCGTCCTAAAATAGGTTGACAGTTATTTACTATTAATATAGTCCTTGTCCGTTAATTCTGACAAGGATTTTTTTTGATGTATTTGTTGCGGTGTTTTATAATTTAAAGCCAGATGCGGTCTTCTTTGATTATACAACATCACAGCTTGTTTAATCATTTGTTTAGCTTGCTTTAAAGATTTTG
>CALRQL020000030.1:0-13497 GCA_943370295.1 Agrobacterium sp. 719_389
GTTTAACCGCATTATCGACGAGGGTTTATCAGTACGTGATACTGAAGAATTGGCAAGGCATACCAAAAATAACGCTGCACCTAAGACTACCGAAAAAGCGGCTCCTAAAAAAGTGGCTATTATGGGCTATGAAACCTACACCGGAAACCTAAGCGATAAGCTAAACGTAAAAGTGAAGCTGAAATCAAAAGGCAAAGGCAAAGGTGAACTGGTTATTCCGTTTGATAACGAAACAGAGCTTGCCCGTATTCTTGAATTACTATAAGTAACCTGTAAACTAATAAACAAAAAGGCGGGAACAACCCGCCTTTTTTATTGAATGCCGGTGAAGATTGTTATTTGTAAATAACCCGCTCGCTAAGTATAGTAGCGCTACCCCTCAGCACTATTAAATACGTGCCCCATTGAAGGTTTAGCGACGAAGCATTGAGCGGATACTCATACGTGCCTTTTTCAAGTTTTTGTGCGTTTAATAACGTGCCCAACAGTTGGCCTTTTAGATCAAATACCAATACGCTCACATTATCATCGTTGTAAGTAGTGCTTATTTTCACCGTAGCATCGGCACTAAAGGGGTTGGGAAACACAGTAAGTGTCCAAGGTCCGGGGCTCACTGAACAGCCTGTTTGCCCTTTTATCGCGTCTCCTTGCACTTCGCGGTAGGCAAATAATACATTGTCTTGCTTTTTGCTGCTATCAGAGGCGATAACGTTCGTGTCTAACTTGTTAACGTTGTTTTTTATTTTGGTGACGTAAGCCATGCTTCCATACGCTTCGCCTTTCATAAAAGCACCGTCAAGATATTGGGTAGGTATTTTAAGTCCAGCAAATGCCGAACCGGCAACAAATAGGTTATTGCAGCCATCGTTGAACAAACGGTAGTAATGCGAGTTTTCAAACAATACCGATGTGGTGCTTTTTACCCAACGGTAATTGCCTTTGGCATCGTAACTGGCTACAATTAACGAGCTCCAACGACTGCGCAAGGTGTCGGTATGAAAATACGCGGGTTTATCGTAAGGATAGCCGTAACGGTAGGCTTCGTACTTACCTAAACCGTACACATTGCCTTGATTATCAATGGTTAGCGAAACAAAACCATTGCCGGTATTGCTTTGCAACCAAACCGTTTTGCCTGTTTTTGCCGCTAAAGTCATAATAAATGACCGTTTGGCCACAGCAGTATCGGCTTTATTTTCAAACACTTCGGCTTTAGTACCAATAACACCACTTACGTACACGTTATCGTTTGAAGCCAGTAATGCAGTGATGTGACTGTTTCCGAACGACAGCTTGTGCCAAAGGTATTTACCATCGGGGGCTAACGCCGTTATAAACGCAGCCGATGGCGGGTTGAATTGTGTATGCTCAGGTTTTGTCTCAAACTCTTCTTTTTTGCCGTTGGTAAACTCTATTCCGTAATTGCTTCTTCCCGCAAGAAAAATTGTACCGTTGGGTGCTTGCGTTAATTTAGAATCATATATAGTGCAACAGCTTTTTGCCAGGTATTTAATGGGTTGCACCCAACTTACCGTGCCCATGCTATCCGTTTTGATAATTACGGTCGCGCCAGCGGTAAGGCCGCTAATGGTTGTTTTACCAATTGTGATTGATTTTTCAGATACAAACCCGCTCAGTATATTTCCGCCTTTTGCATCGGCCACAACGTTTTGCAATTCAACATTGTTGTGAGAAAAAATGCGCGACAAGCGTTTTAGTTTACCCGCTTTGGTAAAATCAATCTGTATAGTCCCTTCCCACTCTTCCCGCCACTCGTTTTGCAAAGCATCGTAGTCTTTATCTGCATCATCACCTATTGTACTTGGTGTGGCTTCGTTTCTTTTATAATCACCGTCCTCTAAAAACGACTCAAACGCCCAATCACTCACGTAATAATACCCTCCCGCATTCATAAAAAATGATACGTCGCCATTTTTGTTGCAGGTTAAAAAGGCAGTTTCGGCTACATAATCATTCCTTTGCCCAATAATAGACTTATGCCAATTAAGCTTCCCCTGCTTATTAAACTGAACGACTACTAACATAGCTGGGTTTCTTTTCTCTAAACGAAGCGTATCACCAAAGGCATCAAACACGCAGTACATTTCTTCGTACTTCACGTGGTTTAATCCATTTGCCAGCCACGACAATGCCATAGTGATGTTTCCTTCAGCATCAGTAACGGCGGATAATGTTTCGGTTTGGGCTTTGCCCATGCTGGCAGCCCATTCAAAATGCTGCGATTTGGCCGATACAACAATAGAAAAAGCACACAGTAAGCACAATAGTTTTTTCATGCAAAGTTGTTTTGGAAAGGCTGTACACCTAAGTGAGTGATTAGTTCAAAACTAACACTTCCACCCGCATATTTCGCATACTTTCTTCCAAAGTACGGGCGTAGGGCATTACCATTTCGGTATTGCTCATGCCTCGGTAGCTCATACGTTCGGCTTTGATGCCGTTTGTAGTAAGATGATTGTAAACAGCAATCGCCCTGCGCAAAGAAAGGTCGTAGAACAAGAATTCATCCAGCGGGGTCATAGGGGTACGGTTTTTAGGATAGTTAATATGTCCCCTAATCTCAATGTTTATGGTACTGTCGTGCTGCATAAACTTCAGCAGTTTTTCAAGCTCGTCGGCAGCCGTGGGCAAAAACTCATCCTTATTAGGCACAAAGTAAATTTTCTCATAACTGAGCCTGCGCTTAATGGTAAGTTTTTTAAGGTACGCATCCTGAATTATCGTTCCGCTTTTTTGATTAGCAGGAATAGTAACAAAATAATTTTCAGCACGATACCCATCAGCAGTTACATATACACTATAAGTTCTTTCTGCAATAGCCACTTGCTCATATTCATCGGCCTGTTTATAGGTTTTAATCTTATCCTTATCTACCTCTCTGGGGTTTTTAATAGTTACTGATATTGTTGCTTTTATAAGCTTTTTAGTCTCAGCATCGTAAATATGACCACTCAGTTTTATTTCGGCAGTTTGGCCATTAGTGGTAGATGTTACTCCTTTTCCGGCATACAAAGCCATTTCAACTTTACGGTTGAGTGCCCTAATGGAATCAGTAACCTTTGTTTGTTGGGCTAATTTCTCACCTTTTGATTCGATTTTGATGGTAGTAGCAGGTACGCCTTTGGTAATTAAGAACTCCTTAACAGCTTTGGCTCTGTTAAACCCTAACTTAGAATTAAAGTTATCATTATCAATTAAATCAGTATGTCCTATTAATGTAATACTATACCCTTCTCCTTGTGATTTTACTGCCCTGAGGAATGCCGTAAATGTTTTATTATCATCGGGACGTAAGTCGTATTTGCCGAATTCAAAATACACTTGCCGTGTGTACACAGGTTTGCCGTTCTGTGCCCAAAGGGGTACTGAAAACAGTAACAGCATTATATGTACAACGATTTTCAATTCTTTTGTTCTTCTAATATTAATACCTCTACCCTTCGGTTTTGTTGCATTTCGCTTTCTTCATACGTCATCGGGAATTTCATCTCGGTATTTCCCACTCCTTTGTACGTTATCACATTGGCCGGCACGCCGTTTTCAACCAAATAATCATACACTGCACGTGCCCTATCATACGATAGCTTGAAGTTGTGCTGCATCATCCCTGTATCGTTTTGGTTGTATTGATACGGGTAGTTTACATGTCCAACTATCTCGATAGCACTCACCCCTGCTGATTTTGACCATGCCAATAACCTTTTAAGCTCAGGGTCCGACGATGGTAAAAACCGCGCCTCGTTACCGTAAAAGTATATCTTTTCAAAGCTTTTTTTGCTCTTTACCTTGGCTTTTTGAAGTTTAACAATAAAAACTTTTATGGCGTTTTTGTTCTGCTTTATAAAATCAGTGTTAAAACTGTAGGTGATGATGCGGGTACGGTAGCCTTTTGCTGAGAATGATATTTCATAAGCATCTCCACTCTTTATGAGTGTTCTGAAGGTAGAAGTATCCATCAATATCTGAGATGCAGCACTTATTTTGTTAGTTACTAATAACTGTCCTTTGATAGTGACTCCGGTAGCTGAATCTACCATTACCACTTGTATGGTAGTGCTTGCCGTGTCAGTAACTAAGGGCTTTTCAATTACAGTAGAGGTATTTGCCACGGTCTCTTTAAAGAGTTGTATTTCAACCCTACGGTTCAGCATTCGTAGCGAGTCGGTTGAATTATCGTTTTTTACCGACTCCTCACCTTTGCTAAACAAGTGTATTTTAGTACTATCGGCACCGCGTTTTATCAAAAAAGCAGCTACTTCGCGCGCACGTTTCAACCCCAACTCGTAGTTATACTTATTGTTGTCTACATTGTCGGTATGGCCTGTAAGATTAATGTAATATGGCTCTTTTTGGGCTTTAATGGCTTTTACTACGGTAAGTAATGTCTTTTCATCTTCGGCACGGATATCCCATTTATTAAACTCAAAAAACACCTGTTTGCTATACAGCGGTTTAGGATTGGGCTGTGCAACCGCTGCGGTGATATTCAGCAGAACTAATATGAGTACTAATTTTGACAAAAACAGGCCGTTATTCATATGTAAACGTATTAGAGTATTATTTAGTACTGTAATCGTAATAGCGTAAATTTGATACAAAAATTACGGCTATGCTAAACAAAAAAATTGAAAAAGCACTAAACGACCAAGTAGCCCGTGAGGCTCAATCGTCGTTCCACTATCTTGCAATGGCTTCTTGGCTTGAGCATAACGGCTTTATGGGCACTTCGCGCTTTTTGTACAATCAGGTGCAAGAAGAGTATATGCACATGATGAAACTGTTTCACTACATCAACGAGGCGGGAGGTCAAGCACTTGCTCCGTCGGTGAAGCAGGCAGGACATAATTACAAAAACTACGCGGCGTTGTTTGCCGAGGTATTGCAAACCGAACAAAAAGTGTCGGCAGCAATACACGATATTGTTGATTTATGCTTGAAAGAGAAGGATTATACCACGTTCAACTTTTTGCAATGGTACGTATCGGAACAGCTGGAGGAAGAAAATCTGTTTAAGGAGATTAACGATAAGATTAAAATGCTGGGCGATAACCGTGATTCGCTATACTTACTTGACCGCGACCTTGAAACGATGCCCAATCGCGCAAAAATAGCCAGCAGAGGAGCTAACGAATAACATTTGCATACAGCTGTAACCCTATAAACTGAGAAAATTTCACTCATTACAATTACCATCACGTAAAAAACCTTATGCCGTTTACGCGATGGTAATTCTTTATCAATCGGTTAGTTGCTTGCTACAAAATGTATCGTAAGGTTTATTGATTAGTTAGTAACTCACTAATGTGGCAATGTCTTGTGTGTAGGCGGATAGTTTTTTTCTTCCCCCTAAAAACTCCAGCTCAATCAAAAAGCTAAATCCAGCTACCGTACCGCCTAATTTGTTTATTAACTCAGCAGCTGCTCCTGCAGTGCCTCCGGTAGCCAGCAAATCATCATGTATCAGTACTCTTGCTCCTTTTTCAATAGCATCTGTGTGTGCTTCAATGGAGGCTGTGCCGTACTCAAGCGTATAATCATGGCTTACAACATCATAAGGCAATTTTCCCTTCTTGCGAATCGGTATAAACGGCACCCCTAATCGCAATGCCAGCGGAAACCCAAACATAAAACCTCTGCTTTCAATGGCTGCTACTGCGCCTATATTAAGTTTTGCACATTGCTTGGCTAAGTAATCAAGCATGTGGCTACACAATTGCGGCTTTTGTAAAACGGGAGTAATGTCTTTAAAAAGAATTCCAACTTCGGGAAAATCAGGTACATCCCTGATTACAGATTTGATTTGTTCTTGAAGTTCCATAACAGCTTAGGCAGGCTTTTGTCAAAAATACACAATGGCAGCCTACCCTGCAAACCAAGATTGTGGAAAGCCGTATCAGATGGGTTCATATTTTCGCCGCGCTTTTTTTTAAAACACATAAAATGAAAAAAACAACTCTTTTAGTAGGCACCTTGTGCTGCATAAGCAGTCTTTTTGCCCAAAAAGACACTACCGTTTCGGTAGCAGAGGTAACGGTATCCGCCGCTCGCATCCAAGTCCCTTTGTCGCAAGCAGCGCACAGCATATCAGTTATCAACGCAAAAGAAATAAGTAATCTGCCGGTACAATCAGTAAGCGGCTTGTTAAGCTATGTCGGTGGTATTGATGTCCGCCAACGAGGCCCTAACGGCTCGCAAGCCGATATTGGGATGCGCGGCGGTAACTTTGACCAAACCCTTATTTTGATTGACGGGGTGAAGGTGATTGACCCGCAAACCGGCCATCATTTGATGAACCTTCCGTTGAATGTGGACTACATTGAACGTATTGAGGTGATACGCAGCGGTGGTGCTAAAATTTACGGTGCCAATGCGTTTAGCGGAGTAATTAACATTGTAACTAAGAAAACTGAAGGCAAATCGGTTTCAGCAAAACTATTCGGTGGTGATTTTGGTTTTGGAGGTGCAGACGTAAGCCTTGCGACGGGAAACTCAAAAACGCATCAAATGCTTACCGGTGGCTACACCCTTTCATCGGGCTACAGGCCGGGCAATGATTTTGGCAATGCCAGTTTGTTGTACAAACTATCTCACCAACTGAACGAAAAAACAACTTTTGACTTTATGGCCAACGGCTCACAACGCAACATGGGTGCAGCCGGCTACTACGTTTTAAACTCAACCGAGTACGAAAAAACCAACACCTTGCTTACCTATGCAAAAGTGGGGTACAAACATAAAAATCTGACCCTTAACGGGTCGGTAAGCTGGCGTTATAACGACGACCATTACATCTACATTCGTCTGAAACCTGAAACGTTTCAAAACCGTCACCATACCCACGTGCTAAATGCAGAAGTGCAAGGCACGTATCAATCAAAGCTGGGTATCACAGGTTTTGGAGTAGATGCCCGCCAAGATGAGATATACAGCACCAACTTAGGCCAGCGTAAACGCAATTTCTACAACCTGCACCTTGAACACCGCTTTAATGTGTACGGGTTTATTATCAATCCCGGCGTAAACGTTAACTACGTAAGCACGTACAACTGGCAGGCGTTTCCGGGTATCGACGTATCAAAACAGTTTTTGCGCTACTTTACGGCTTACGCCAACACCAACAAAAGCTACCGCGTACCTACCTATACCGATTTGTACTACAAAGGCCCCAGCAACATCGGCAATCCCGATTTGAAGCCTGAACAAGCATGGAACAGCGAAGCGGGCGTTAAATACGGTAAAGGTCGCTTGTTTGCACAAGCGGGTGTTTTTCATCGCCAATCGGACAACTTGATTGATTGGGTAAAAGAAACCCCGACAGCCGCCTACCAGCCCCAAAACTTCCACAAAGTTGTTTTTGAGGGGATGGAAGCCGAAGCATCGGTACAAAATATCGGGCCTATAAAACAAATTACCATCAACTATACCGCCATTGAAGCCTCGCTGAAATTACCCGCTGGATATATCAGCCGTTACGCATTTAACTACATTGAAAATCAGCTACAAGCACGCTTTACAGTATCGCCTGTAAAGAACCTGTTTATTACCCCCGGCTACCGCTATACCGAACGTTTGAACATGGGTGCCTACCACTTGTTGGATGCCCGTGCCGAATACAAAATGGGTAAACACAGCGTGTTTGTTGATGTAAACAACATCACCGCTACTAAATATAGCGAAGCGGGCTTTGTGCCTATGCCCGGCCGTTGGGTTTGGGGCGGTGTAAAGATTAATTTGTTGTAATAAGGGGTTTGAAAACCCCCGCTCTTACAATTACCATCTTGTGAAGGACTTAAGTCCTTCACAAGATGGTAATCACAAAAGCGACAGGTTTTAACCTGTCGTGGCAAAACAATAAAACTCACTTCCGAGGCAGCAACAAATTGTGTCTTAGTGCCTTTGCGGTTTGTATCACTTAATTATCAGCTAACCTGTTATTGACGGTTGGGTAAAATTCCATTAAATTCTTAACATTGCATTGTGCCGCAGTTTTTAGACACTTCTATTGAATACCTTAAAGGCATCGGACCTCAAAAAGCCGATACCCTAAAGAAAGAACTGGGCATATTTACCTACGGCGATTTATTAAACCACTTCCCTTTCCGTTATGTCGACCGCAGCCACATCTATAAAATCGGTGAGCTGAAAGGCGATTTTGCCCACATACAGGTAAAAGGCAGGTTTTCATCCTTTACTACCGAAGGTGAGAAACAAGCCAAGCGATTGAAAGCCTTGTTTACGGACGGCACGGGCTTTATGGAAGTAGTTTGGTTTAAAGGCATTAACTGGATTGAAAAATACGTGCGTCCCGGCAAAGAATACGTGTTGTTTGGCAAACCCAACGAGTTTATGGGCAAACTAAACATCGTTCACCCCGAACTGGAAGACGCTTCGGAGTTTTTGGCCGAAGGGAACGCAGGATTTCAGCCGGTGTACAGCACTACCGAGATACTTAAACGGAAGGGATTGGACAGCAGGGGGCTTATGAAAGCTATTAAAATGCTGATGAGTGACCGTGCGTTTAAAATGGATGAGATATTGCCGCCCGATATTCTCTCAGAGTTCAGGCTTATTGACCGACATACGGCTTTTCAGCACATCCACTTCCCTACTAATGATAACGACCAACGGAAAGCCCAATTCAGGCTGAAGTTTGAAGAGCTTTTCTTTTTACAACTGAAAATGCTGCGCATACGCGGAATGCGTCGTAAAGATTTGCCCGGTATTGTGTTTAGCAAGGTGGGGCATTATTTTAATACGTTTTATAACGAAGTATTGCCGTTTGACCTTACCAATGCCCAAAAACGGGTGGTAAAAGAAATACGGCAGGATATGGGCAGCGGCAAACAAATGAACCGTTTGCTGCAAGGCGATGTAGGTAGCGGCAAAACCGTAGTTGGGTTTATGTGCATGCTGATAGCCATTGATAACGGCACACAAGCCTGCATGATGGCTCCCACCGAAATATTGGCACAGCAGCACTATAACAACATTCGCAAGTTTGCCGAAGATTTGGGACTGAATACCGCACTGTTAACGGGCAGTACTCCGCAAAAAGCCCGTAAAGAGATGCTGGCCGCCCTTGAAAACGGCACCCTGCACATATTGGTAGGTACCCACGCTTTGATTGAAGACAAAGTGAAGTTTAACAACTTAGGTCTTACCATTATTGATGAGCAACATCGTTTTGGCGTGCAGCAACGCGCCAAGCTGTGGAACAAAAGCCTCAGTATGCCCCACGTATTGGTAATGACGGCAACGCCCATTCCCCGAACGCTGGCCATGACTGTTTACGGAGATTTGGACACCAGTATTATTGATGAAATGCCTGTGGGACGTAAGCCCATCAATACTGCCCACCGATACGACAACAACCGTTTGCGGGTGTTTGGTTTTATTGAAGAAGAAATTGCCAAAGGCCGTCAAGCCTACATTGTATATCCCTTGATTGAGGAAAGCGAAAAGCTGGATTATAAAAACCTGATGGACGGTTTTGAATCGGTAACAAGGGCGTTTCCGGCACCCAAATACCAAGTGAGCATTGTACACGGACAAATGAAACCCGATGCCAAAGAGTTTGAAATGCAGCGGTTTAAGCGCGGCGAAACCCAGATAATGGTTGCTACCACTGTTATAGAAGTAGGGGTTGACGTACCCAACGCCAGCGTGATGGTAATTGAAAGTGCCGAACGTTTCGGGTTAAGTCAATTACACCAGTTACGCGGACGTGTGGGTCGCGGTGCAGAACAAAGCTATTGCATTTTGATGACCAGCCACAAACTTAGCCACGATGCCCGTAAACGCTTAGAAACAATGGTGCGCACTACCAACGGCTTTGAAATTGCCGAAGTGGATTTGCAACTGCGCGGCCCCGGTGATATTGAAGGTGTACGCCAAAGCGGTATTGCCGATTTGAAACTTACCGACCTGAGTGCTGATAAAGAGCTGGTAACCATTACCCGCCACGCTGCTGAAAAGCTGATAGAAGCCGATATGCACCTGCAACTACCCCAACACCGCCCCTTGCTTCATTTCTTGCAAAGCCGCCGCAAAGACGGGGTAAATTGGAGTCGGGTGAGTTAATATCATTTCCAGTGTTTATTTATCATTAATCGTTGAAAATAAATCAGTTGTAGTTAAGTGGCTAACTATTCACTCAGTGCTTTTATTTAAATTCACATCTGTTAATTACTCTATTTTTAGATTAGTCTAAAATTTATTTTATATTTGCCGCATGTTTAGTTTTACCGAGGAAAACTACCTGAAGGCAATCTTTAAACTTTCGCAGCGCGACGGCGGTAGCGAAGTAAGTACCAACGGTATTGCCGAAGAGCTTGAAACCAAAGCGGCATCGGTTACCGATATGTTGCGCAAACTATCGGAAAAAGGATTGGTGAACTACGAAAAGTACAAAGGCGTAACCCTCACCCCTGCTGGTCGGTACGTTGCGGTTACCATTATCCGTAAACACCGTTTGTGGGAAGTGTTTTTATGCAACAAACTAAAATTCAGGTGGGACGAAGTACACGATGTAGCCGAACAACTGGAGCATATACAAAGCGATTTATTGATTGACCGCTTGGACGACTTTTTGGGCTACCCTCAAAACGACCCACACGGCGACCCTATCCCCAATAAAAAAGGAGAATTTCCTAAAGAAATGCAGATATGTGTAACCGATGCAAAAGTAGGTACAAAATACACTATCAGTGGTGCCAGCGACGAAGACACCAGTTTTTTGAAATACTTGGATAAACTTGAAATTACCTTAGGACTGCCGTTTGAAGTAGAAGAACGTTTTGAGTTCGACGGTTCAATGTCGGTGAAGATATCGGGCAAACGCAGCCTGCAAATCAGCAAAGAAGTAGCACAACATCTTTTTGTAACCAAGGTATGACACAGCATACTACCTCAAAATCACTCAGCGAAGTACACGGAAGTGTGGCCGTGCCACACAAACGCGGATTTTGGAAAACACTATTGGCATTTTTAGGCCCCGCCTACTTGGTAAGCGTAGGCTATATGGACCCCGGCAATTGGGCCACCGATTTGGCAGGTGGTAGTCAGTTTGGCTACGCCCTAATTTGGGTGCTGCTGATGAGCAACCTGATGGCATTACTACTGCAAAGCCTTAGTGCCCGTTTGGGATTAGTAAGAGGGCTTGATTTAGCGCAGGCCAGCAGGCATACGTACCCCAAATTCATCAACATTCCCCTGTACATACTGGCCGAGGTAGCCATTGCCGCCTGTGATTTAGCCGAAGTAATCGGGATGGCCATAGGGCTGCAACTCTTGTTTAAAATCGACTTACTTACAGGGGTAATTATCACCCTTGCCGATACCTTCTTACTGTTATTCCTGATTAACAAAGGCATACGCAAAATGGAAGCCTTTATCGTGAGCATGATTGCCATTATCGGCGTTTCATTTTTTATCGAAATGCTGATAGTGAAACCCAATGCCTCCGAATTGGTACGAGGGTTTATCCCCTCATTGCCCAACAGCAGCGCGTTGTACATTGCCATTGGTATTATAGGAGCTACGGTGATGCCGCACAACCTCTACCTACACTCATCGTTAGTACAAACCCGCAGGTTTAACCGTGCCGATGGCGGACTGAAAAAAGCCATCCGTTTCAATTTTATTGATTCTGCGGTAGCCCTTAACCTTGCACTGTTTGTCAATGCGGCCATTCTTATTTTAGCAGCCGCAGCCTTTTACAAACGCGGCCTGCACGATGTAGCCGAAATACAAGACGCTCACTTACTGCTTACCAATATCTTCGGGACGGCTGCCCCTGCACTGTTTGCCATTGCACTGATTGCCGCCGGACAAAGCAGCACCATTACAGGTACACTGGCCGGTCAAATTGTAATGGAAGGATATTTGAACCTGCGCATCCGCCCTTGGTTACGCCGAATACTTACCCGTTTAATCGCCATTATTCCTGCTGTTTTTACTATTGTATATTTTGGTGAAGCAGAGTTGGGTAAATTGCTGATATTAAGTCAGGTAATACTCAGTTTACAATTAGGTTTTGCCATCATTCCCCTTATCCATTTTGTGAGCGATAAAACCAAAATGGGCGAGTTTGTAATTAAGCCTTGGGTGAAGATTTCGGCATGGGTTGCAGCAGCCATTATAGTTGGATTGAACGTTAAACTGGTAATTAACGAACTAAACGGCTGGATAGAAAGCGCAGGCACCAATGCTGTTTACATCTATTTGTTTGTGCTACCCTTAGTAATTGTAGCGGGTGTTTTGCTGCTGTACATCACCTTTAGCCCGTTGTTTAAAACCGCTAAAACACCCAAAGCCACTGTACCGCACGGCAAAGCCCTTGAATTGGGCGATTTGCAACTGAAAACCTACAAGAATATAGCCGTTACCATTGATTTCTCAGAAATGGATAAAGTGGCGATTGAAAACGCTATTTCGCAAGGCGGAAAAACAGCGGCTTACACCCTGATACACATTGTGGAAAGTGCCGGTGCCAGCGTAATGGGCGAAGACATTGAAGACTTGGAAACCGGCGAGGATATTAATAACCTGAACAGCTATTGCGCCCACCTGCAATCGCTGGGGTATAGTGCCGAAGTAAGCATTGGCTATGGTAATCCCGCCAAAGCAATCTCAGAGATTGTGAACAACTCTGCCGCCGATTTAATAGTTATGGGCGGACACGGCCATAAAACGTTTAAAGACATTTTGTTTGGGGCTACCGTAGATACCGTGCGCCACAACGTTAAAATCCCTGTGTTGGTAGTGAGGAAGTAATCTCACCCCTAAATCCCCTAATGGGGACTTTACAACGACGGGTATTTGCGGCGACCAATCCTTAGCCTGTCGAAGGGTGCGGTTGGCGGTTGCTATTCAGTACTTCTTGATAGATAGATTCCCGCCTGCGCGGGAATGACGGGATGCAATCAGCCCCCACCCTGTCATTCCGAGCGTAGCGAAGAACCTCATAACAACTGTGCTAACAAAACGGGATAAGATGCTTCCTTCGTCAGCAGGACAATAGCAAGCGCGGTTGCCCATCCTGAGCCTGCAAAAAGAATGCAGTGGATCCCATCTTTCAATAGTCGTTGTGTACATAAAATTGTCTCTTTTTTACAGCAAAAAAGCCCTTTGCAGGCGCCAACTTGCAAGTATGAAAACGATACATATTGATAACTCGCTTTTTAAACAAAATCGAGAACGACTTTTGAGTAAAATGGATGCAGGAAGCATGGCGGTGGTAAATGCCAACCTTACCTATCCCACCAATGCCGATGGCACGTATCCCTATAAGCCCAACAGCGATTTGTTTTACTTAACGGGTATTGAGCAAGAAGAAACCTCGCTTTTACTGATAAAAGAAAGTGCAACGGAATCAAAATCCATTTTGTTTATCAAACCTTTTGACCCCTTGTATGAAAAATGGATGGGCAAGCTGCTAACGGTTGAGGATGCCCAAAAAATTGCAGGTATTGATAC
>CALRQL020000031.1:0-11940 GCA_943370295.1 Agrobacterium sp. 719_389
AGGTTTAATACATTAGAAAGCATTATGAAAAACTATAAACCAAAGAATTAAAAATACATGGAACGCAAAACAAAAGTATATGCTGAAAACGGCAGGCAGGAATTAACAGTGACAAGAGAGTTTGATTTGCCCGTAAACCTGCTTTTTAAGGCATACATAGAGCCTGAGATTGTGGAACAATGGATGGGCACCAAGGTTGTAAAGCTTGAGTGCAGAAAACATGGCAGTTATGAGTTTATTACCACCGACCCAATGGGCAATAAACACGGGTTTAACGGAACAATACATGAGTTTGAACCCGATCAAAAAATTACCCGCACGTTTGAAATGGAAAACACCCCTTTCCCTGTGCAACTTGAGTTTTTAGAGTTTGAAGAGGTCACAGAAAGCACCAGCAAACTTACCATGCACATTGTATATAAATCTATTGAACACAGGGACGCAATGCTGAAAATGCCCTTTGCACAAGGAATCAATATGGCTCACAATCGATTGCAGGAAATTGTAAACCACCTAAAATAAACCAGTATGAAAAAATCACACAAAGTAATTTATTGGATTGCCACCGTTTGGCTGTCACTGGGCATGGCATCCACAGGCATTGTACAACTGATGAAAATGCAGGAAGAAATAGACAATTTTAACAGCTTGGGATATCCCATATACCTAATGACCATTATTGGTGCATGGAAAATTGCAGGCGTAATTGCGGTACTTGTACCAAAGTTCACCTTGCTGAAAGAATGGGCGTATGCCGGTTTCTTTTTTGCCATGTCGGGCGCAATAATTTCACATTTAGCCGTTGGGCACGGAGGTTTGCAGGTATTCGGTCCTGCATTATTATTAGTGCTTACTATTGTATCTTGGTATTTCAGACCTGCTAATAGAAAAACGCCTGTCGCAATCGCCTAAAAGTAAGCAGTGTAAAACTCGTGCATTATACACAAAGATATCTTTAGGGGATGTAAGGGTTTTGTTTAACTCCCCCTGATTTTTGTTTTGGCCGACTTTATGATATTCGCCCCTCTCTTACAAAGAGAGGGGGATGTAAGGGCTGGCATATATTCGTAGTGCGTAAAGTCCCTTTTAGAATTTAGTTTTTAGCGTTTAGAATTTGATTATTACCCCCACACCCCTTCGCCGGGATTAGGTTTGATGCTCGTTGAAAGTACTATGTAGGAGTTTTATGCCGAACCACTATATTTGATTTACTAATAAAATACTTGCAGCATTGATGTCAATTAAAAGAATTAACCAGTTACTTATTCTATTTCTGCTTGTTTTATCTTCATGCAGCGGGTCTGACACTTACCGAGGTAAGTGGAAAGCCACCAACCCCGAAGGAAAGAAGTTTGAGATAGAATTTTTGCCTAAAAACTTTAAGATTAAAGACGAGGCAGGCGATTCGAGCAATTTTGCGTACACACAACACTCTGTTGAAATTAAGAACTTTGTTGAGACCTACGGTATTAAACTGAACGATGGCAGAACATACTCCATTCATTTTCCGATTGCAAGTGATGAAAGTGTAGGAGTTATGATTGACGGTGCAGGAAACCCAGTTTATATCATTTGTAGAAACGAATACAAAATGCTGGACGATATTTATAAACTGAAGTAAACAGATGATGAATGTACAAGAAGTTCTTGCCCAACTGGAAGCCCTTGGCAATGCTAAACTGCGCGAACAAAACATAAAGCGTGGAGCGGGCGATAACCAGTTTGGAGTAAAAATGGGCGATATACGCACCGTAGCCAAAAAGATAAAAACCGACCACACCCTTGCCCTTGAACTTTGGGAAACGGGCAATACTGATGCAAGGCAAGTAGCCATTTTAATTGTGAACCCAAAAAAGCTAACGTACGACGAGATAAACCACTGGGTAAAATCAGAGAAATATACGTGGGTGGCCGATTGGCTGCACTCATACATACTTAAAGACAGAGCGGATAAGGAAACCTTGCGCCAAGAGTGGATGCAAACCGACGATACAATGGCCGCCCGTGCAGGCTGGAGCCTAACCGCAGGCTGTGTGGCCCGCCAACCCGAGTTGGTGGATATACCCGCCTTGCTGGATAGGATAGAAAAGGAAATGCCTAACGCTGCGCCCGAAGTGCAATGGACCATGAACACCACCCTTGCCAATATTGGCATACACCATGCCCAATACCGCGAACGTGCCTTGGCAATAGGGGAGAAGCTGGGCATTTACCGCGATTACCCCGTTTCTAAAGGCTGTACTTCTCCCTTTGCGCCAATATGGATTGGAGAAATGGTGAAGAGGATGGGGTGATTGTGGTTTAGGATTATTGAGATAGGTGAAAATTTTTTTGTATTTTTGAATATGAGTAAACAACCACTTTATTCAATCGGACATGGAAACAGAAAAGTGGAAGATTTTTTGGCTTTATTGAGAGAGTATGCCATTGAATATCTTATAGATGTTCGCTCCCAACCTTACTCAAAATTCAACCCGAAATTTAATCAAAGCGACTTAAAAACTTTTTTAGAATACCATGGAGTTGGGTATGTTTTTATGGGAGACAGTATTGGGGGTAGGCCAAAAGATACTTCTTGCTATGATAACGAAGGAAAAGTTGATTATGATGTTGTTAAAACCAAAGACTTTTTCATACAAGGAGTCCAAAGACTAAAAACCGCATATAATAAAAATATTAATGTTGTAATTATGTGTAGTGAGAGTAAGCCTTGTGAGTGTCATAGAAGTAAATTAATAGGAAGAGTATTAGATGTTGAAGGAATAGTCTTAAAGCATATTGATGAAAAAGGGAGACTTAAAGATCAAACATCTGTAATTAACGAATCTAATAAGGGGCAATCAGAAATCGATTTGTTTGGTAATCCAATACATACAACCTCAAGAAAAGCCTATCTGTAATAGTTTTTATTTTATGGAGTTTTACACAATTGGGGTTTACAACTCAACAGAAGCGGAGTTTTTTGACAAATTATCTCAAAATAATATCGATACATTTTGTGATATAAGACAACGCAGAGGAGTGAGAGGGGCAAAGTATTCTTTTGTCAATAGTAGCAGGCTTCAGGAACGACTAAACGAGTTAGGAATTAATTATGGATATATTTCAAACTTAGCACCTACAACTGAAATTAGAGAACTTCAAAAAGAAATAGACATAGAAAGGGGAGAATTAAAAAGGGAACGGCAAGTATTGGGACAGGTGTTTGTGATTGAGTATAAAAACAAAGTTTTAAAAAAATTTAATTTTGAGAACTTTCTTGATAACCTGAATAATATCAATGCAAATAAAATAGCCCTTTTTTGCGTTGAGGAATATCCCGAAGCTTGTCATCGTTCCATTGTAGCTGAAAAACTATCTCATAAGTTTAATTACAAAATTACCCACTTGTAAAATGGATGTCTTAATTCTATCAAAAACCCATATGGGTAATGGAAAATGCTGTGTTGGAGGTATTACAGGAGGGGGTAGATATATAAGACTTTTAACACCGACAGGAGAGAACCAACCAGAAAACACTGAGCTTGCGCCTCGACAGGTATGGGACGTGGAGTTTAGTGAACGCCTCAATCCAATACCACCTCACATAGAAGATGTTTTAATCAACTCAAAAAAGTTAAAAGGCACTTTAAAAGATGAAATAAAAATTTTAGAGTTTATAAAGGAACGTAAAATTCTAATTTGGCAAGGCGAGCCTGATGTGTTATTTGATGGGTTAATAAAATGGACAAATAGCGGAAGCGGTTACATTAACAGGGAAGGGATTCCCAGTCACAGCGTTGGGTTTTGGATTTCAGATTATGATTTAACAAAAAAAGAGTTTAATGGGATTAGATATAATTATCCGAATTCCTTTTGTTGGAGGAGCTTAAAATTTGTTGGATTTGAAACACCAGTTAACAAAATTCCAGCAGGCACACTACTTCGTGTTTCATTAGCACGTTGGTGGCAACAAGACGAAAACACTGAGGAAAGATGTTATTTACAGTTATCAGGTTGGTATGATTTATGAAATTGAAACGTCTGATGATTTGTTATTCTGAAAAGTTAATTATATCAAAATAAGGTATAAAATAATTTACAATACGAAAGTGGATTAATATCATTAAATTTATATTATCCCCTATGCCAACCCCAAAATCAAAATTAGTAGAAATAAAAACCAAGCCCACCGCTATGAGCGTGGCAGAGTTTATAAACAACATCGGCGAAGAACAAAAACGCGCCGATTGCTTAGTGATTTTAGACCTGATGAAAAAAGCAACAGGGGAGGAGCCCGCCATTTGGGGCAACTCGCTGGTGGGCTTTGGCAATCTACGGTACAAAAGCCCGGCAACGGGCAGGGAAGTGGACTGGTTTAAGATTGGGTTTGCCCCCCGCAAGGCCAATATCTCGCTGTACCTTACCATGGATATTAAAAAACAAGGCGATGCACTTGAACGGTTGGGTAAACACAAAACGGGCGTTGGTTGCTTGTACATCAACAAGTTAGCCGATGTTGACGTAAACGTGTTGCAGGAAATGATAACCGTTTCCGCAAAAAAGTAACTTAAACAATGTGGGCGTTTGGTGCGGCGGATATAGAACTCCTACGATTATCATTCTAACCGCAGGTAAGAATCTTATAGAGAATTGCGTTTGCAAGACGAAATAAGGTGCTTCGCTATCGCTCTGTATGACAAAGACTAAGAAATAACAAAAATCGAAAACTATAACATGGCAACCCTTAATAAGAAAAACATATCGCTTGCACAATTTGATGATTTATTGGAAGTTTTAAAAGTTAGATTCAACAAAAACATGAATCGACATAAAGACTTAGAATGGGCGAATGTCCAAGCAAAATTAGATGCTAATGTAGAGAAGTTGTGGTCGTTGAACGAAATGGAAATCAGCGGTGGTGAACCCGACGTTGTAGATTATGTTAAACAGACCGGCGAGTACATTTTTATGGATTGCTCGGCCGAAAGTCCCAAGGGACGTAGAAGTATTTGCTACGATCATGAAGCGTTAAATGCCCGTAAGGAACACAAGCCCGGCAACAGTGCAATAAACATGGCCGCCGAAATGGGTATAGAAGTACTTACCGAAGAACAATACAAACAATTGCAGCAGTTGGGCAAGTTTGATTTAAAAACATCCAGCTGGGTACAAACTCCGGCAGCCATACGTAAACTTGGCGGTGCAATTTTTTGTGATTGCAGATACAACCATATTTTTACATATCACAACGGTGCCGAATCTTATTACGCAGCTCGTGGATTCCGAGGAATGCTAAAAGTGTAAACGCATCTCCTGCAGCTCAAAATTTTCAATATTCCGCACCAATTTCAAGTATGCTTATAAATATCGAAGTATATCGCGGTATGATTTGCTGCACAAAAACCGATAAAGCCAATTAGACTATGTCAACCATTGCAGTATGTTAATATTTTTATTTCATAATTTATATTATGTTAAATAGTTGATTCAAAGAAAAAGGGCACGAAGCCCTTTCAATATATTTAGGATTACTCTCCTGTTCTTAGTTTGCGAAACTCTTCTGAACGCTCCTTGTTGCCCAACTGTGAGTATGTTTGTTGCAAGGCAAGTAACACCCCTTGGTCTTGGCTTTGAATTTCATAAGCTTTCAGCAATTGTTCCAATGCTTTTTCATAACCGCTTTTCATTGAATCTTCCAACTTTTTAGATTCTTCGGTAGCACCGGGTGTGTTCAAATCCAAGTAGTTGTATTTGTCAACCAACACCTTGTTTTTATTAAAGTGCAACACGCCCAAGTTAAACAACGCATCAAAATAGTTAGGGTCAATCAATATAGCTTCGGTAAAGTCTTTCTCAGCCAAATCAAACTGTTCCATTGATTGTGCGTAAATGCTATCCCTTGTTTTTACAAAAGCGTCAATTTCAGTTTGAAATTTCTTCTTTTCGGCGGGTGTTTTAGCAGAACGAAGTTTGCGACGAACACTGCTTGCCGAATCAGAATACGAAGGTCCTATTTCCATGGTTTTAGAAGCCATATCACTAACAATAGTACCCCTATAGTAGCGGTACAAAATATTGTTGGGCTCTGCCTCAATCACTTCTGAAAGCTTTTCAACCAAAGTATTGGTTTTACCCAGTTGTTGGTAAATAGCAATCTCTTGGTTAAATAGGTCTTTATTATCGGGTATTTTCTTACGGCCTTTATCAACAATAGCCAACGCACCCGTAGTATCTCCATCTTCCATCATCATACTCGACATTTGAAGGTATGCATTGGCACTAAGGTACTTAGGATCATCAATCATCATGTTCAAAAACTTCTTAGCTTGTACCTTGTCATTCATCTTAATAGCAAGGTTGGCACAGTATTGAACGATGTCGTTTTTGGCTTGTTGCAATGTTTTAGCTACACCACCCTCAGCATCGGTATCATAAGCTTTAAGCAATAGCTCATAATATTCAAGGGCTTTTGCAAAGTTGTTTTCCTGATAGTGTGCGTAGGCTCTGTAATAAGCAGAAACACTAGCCTGACGAAGTCCTTTAAGGGCATCTTCAGTGTATTTTTGCTTTTTCTCTAATTTGTCGGTTTCAACACTGCTGATATAGCTTTGAAGTGAAACAGAAGCTGCTTCAGGAGCCAAATGGCTATATAAAGAATCAACCGAAATGTTGTAATAAACATCCCCTCTCACCTTCCACATCCATGGGCTGTTTGCTGTTTTGGGGTTTGAAGCTGCCACGTCAATATCTTCTTTCGCGGTTTCAAGGTTACCGTTAGTTAAAGATATTTCTGCATCTGTAATTTTATAATTCTGAGCAAAAGCCCCTACTGATATCAGCGCGGTAACAAGTGTTAGAACTACTCTTTTTTTCATCATAAATTATTAGTGTGTGTTGAAACTATTTCAAAAAAACTGCCCGCAATATACTATTCGGGGGTATTTTCAGTGTTATCTGTATTATCGCTTGGTGTAATATTTTCTCCTCCCATTCCTTCTTCGCCGTTCAATTCCTCTTCGTCCTCATCCCTTTCTACTTTGGCTATCGAAGCAATTTCGTCTTTATCACTCATCTTAATCAACCTCACCCCTTGTGTGGCGCGGCCCATTACCCTTAAATCTGCAACGTGCATACGAATTGCCATGCCCGATTTTAGAATAATCATTAAGTCGTTTTCATCAGTAACGTCTTTTATACCGATAAGGTTGCCAGTTTTTTCAGTGATGTTAAGAGTTTTTACACCCTTTCCTCCCCTTCCTGTAATACGGTAATCCTCTAAGTCGGTACGTTTTCCGTAACCTTTTTCAGATACCACCATTATAGTGGTGTCTGTATTAGTAGGATTTACACTTATCATGCCAATCACTTCATCGTTGGCGTTCTCAAGTTTCACACCGGTAACACCGCTGGCAGTACGACCCATAGGGCGCACAAGGCTCTCGTTGAAACGGATTGCCTTACCGCTGTGTTTAGCCATAATTATCTCTGATTTACCATCAGTCAATAGGGCTTCAAGCAGTATGTCCCCTTCCCTAACGGTAATAGCGTTGATACCGTTTTGGCGTGGGCGTGAGTATGCCTCAAGGGTAGTTTTTTTGATAATACCTTTTTGGGTACACATGATGATGAAGTTGTTTTGCAAATACTCTTCATCTTTCAGGTTCTCTACCGTTATAAAGGCTTTTACCTTATCATCGGATTCAATGTTAATAAGGTTTTGTATTGCACGGCCTTTTGCAGCGCGGCCGGCTTCGGGTATTTCATACACTTTAAGCCAGTAGCACTTACCTTTTTCGGTAAAGAACAACATATAGTTGTGCGTAGTAGCTACAAACAAATGCTCAATGAAATCCTCGTCGCGGTTTGCAGCGCCTTTATTACCGCGCCCTCCCCTGTTTTGTACCCTAAACTCAGTAAGCACTGTACGTTTAATGTAACCCATGTGGCTGATGGTTAGTACCACCTGCTCGTTGGGTATCATATCTTCAATGCTTATATCATCAGATGCGGGTACAATATCAGTACGGCGCTCATCACCGTACTTATCGCGCATTTCAGTTAATTCATCTTTAATGATTTGCATACGCAAACCTTCATCGTCTAATATGCTGTTCAAATAATCAATTAACTTCATTATTTCGGCATACTCATCGCGTATTTTATCACGCTCAAGACCGGTTAAACGTTGCAAACGCATGTCCAAAATGGCACGCGATTGTATTTCGCTCAACTGGAATTTTTCCATCAATCCCTGACGGGCTTCATCGGGCGTTTTAGAACCGCGTATCAACGCAATCACCTCGTCCAAATGGTCAAGAGCAATCAACAAGCCTTCTAAAATGTGAGCGCGTTTTTTTGCTTCGTCCAACTCATACTGTGTACGACGAACAATTACCTCGTGGCGGTGTTCAACGTAATGCTTGATAAGGTCTTTCAGGTTCAGCAACATCGGACGGCCTTTTACAAGGGCAATGTTGTTTACACTGAATGAGCTTTGAAGTTGTGTGTATTTATAAAGTTGGTTTAGGATAATATTAGGAATTGCATCTTTTTTCAAATCAAAAACGATGCGCAAACCGTCACGATCACTCTCATCCCTCACATCGGATATTCCTTCTATCACCTTTTCATTTACCAAATCCACCGCTTTTACAATAAGCTGGTTGGGTTGGGTCATAAAAGGAATTTCGGTAATTACAATCTGGTCTTTACCGGTTCTGGTGGTATCAAAGTGTGCTTTACCACGGATAACAATACGTCCGCGACCTGTTTCAAAGGCATCTTTAATACCGTTCATACCATATATAGTACCCCCTGTTGGAAAATCGGGGCCTTTAATATGGGTCATCAGTTCGCTTATCTCAATGTCGCGGTTATCTATGTAAGCTATAGTAGCATTAATAGCCTCCGTAAGGTTGTGTGGAGCCATGTTTGTGGCCATACCTACTGCAATACCGCTGGCACCGTTTACCAACAAGTTGGGTATTTTAGAAGGCATTACTGATGGCTCTTCCAGCGAATCGTCAAAGTTGGGAGTAAAGTCAACGGTATTTTTATCAATATCCGTCATCATTTCCTCTGCCAGCTTTCTCAAACGCGCTTCGGTATAACGCATTGCTGCCGGTGGGTCACCGTCAATAGAACCAAAGTTACCCTGTCCGTCAACCAACATATAGCGCATGCTCCAAGGCTGGGCCATACGCACCATTGCATCGTAAACGCTACCGTCTCCGTGCGGGTGATACTTACCCAATACCTCTCCTACTATACGTGCTGATTTTTTATACGGACGGCCACTACCTAAGCCAAGCTCGGTCATACCGTACAATACCCTGCGGTGTACGGGCTTTAAACCGTCGCGCACATCAGGTAGTGCGCGTGAAACAATCACCGACATCGAATAATCGATGTATGCGGTCTTCATTTCATCTTCAATGTTAATGGGGATTATTTTTTCTCCCAACTCGTCGTTCAGATTGTTCTCCTCTGCCATAATACTTTAACGAAGCCGCTAAAATAGTTCATTTTACCTTTTGTTAACGCAAAAGAATGCCCACAAGTGATGTGGAAAACACTAACACTGCAAGAATGGGTTGTAATGGTGCTAACGATTGCCAGTGTAAGTGGTTGCTGTACAATTTTACAGGAGTGTTGCCCGCACTTAAAAAAGTGGTAGTTTTGCGTAAAATCATCATACTATATTATATATATGAAAAATATTACCGTAATAGGTTCGGGCACAATGGGCAATGGTATTGCACACGTTTTTGCCCAAAACAACTTTAATGTATCACTTGTAGATGTTAACGAGGCTGCATTGCAACGTGCAATTGCAACCATTGGCAAGAATCTTGACAGGCAGGTTGCCAAGGGCTTGATAACTGAAGAGCAAAAAGCTGCAACATTAGCCAATATAACCACATATACCCAACTTTCATCAGGTGCAGCCAATGCTGATTTGGTAGTTGAGGCTGCTTCTGAAAACTTTGATATCAAAACTTCAATATTTAAAGAACTGGATAAAATAGCACCTGCAAATGCTATTCTTGCCAGCAATACATCTTCAATTTCAATTACCCGTATTGCAGCAGTTACCACCCGCCCCGGTAAAGTAATAGGTATGCACTTTATGAATCCGGTACCTGTGATGAAGCTTGTTGAAGTAATTGCAGGTTACGATACTGAAAAAGGAGTTACCAATACCATTATGTCTCTATCAAAAGAGATTGGTAAAATACCTACGCTGGTAAACGACTATCCCGGGTTTATTGCTAATCGTATTTTGATGCCGATGATAAACGAGGCAATCTATTCCTTATATGAAGGTGTTGCCGGGGTTGAAGAGATTGATACCGTAATGAAACTTGGTATGGCACATCCAATGGGACCTTTGCAGTTGGCTGATTTTATTGGTTTGGATGTTTGCAAAGCAATTCTTGAGGTAATGCACGAAGGTTTTGGCAACCCTAAATATGCTCCTTGCCCGTTGTTGGTGAACATGGTAACAGCTAAGAACCTTGGCGTAAAATCAGGTCGTGGTTTTTATGATTACAGCCACGGAGGTAAAGAATTAGTGGTGGCTCCCCGCTTTGCTGTAAACCAACCGCAAACAGCGTAAACGAAACTTTTACACGATAAAAAGCCGTCTTGAATTGTCAAGACGGCTTTTTTGTTTTATATGTCCCGTCCTGAAATAAGTTGACACCTAAATCAACTTATTATGTTAAAATCAGAACAACAGACGAACAAGCGTAGCCAACGAGATTACAGTTTAGCTTTTAAATTGCAAGTGGTATCTCAAGTAGAAAAAGGCGAGTTCAGCTACAAGCAAGCCCAAAGGCATTATGGGATACAGGGAAGAAGTACCGTTTTGGTATGGTTACGAAAACATGGTAATTTAGCATGGGATTTTCCCCAACACCACCTTATGAAAGCCCCTAATGAACTTACTCCCGAACAACGTATTAAGCAGTTAGAAGCCGCCTTAAAAGATGCAGAAGATAAGAACCTTATCTACAGCACCATGTTTGATATTCTCAAAAAAGAACATGGACTTTCCTTGCCAAAAAAGTATTTATCCAAGCAATCCAAAGACTCCAAGTCAAAGGAAAAGTGAGCTTATCAAAAGCTTGCAGATTGTTTGGTATCAGTCGTCAAGGCTATTATCAGCAACAACAACGAATCGCTATCCGTTCACAGGAACTCAAGGAAGTAAAAGCAGCTGTTATTGCAGAACGCATTTACTTGCCTCGGTTAGGAACTCGTAAACTTTATTACAGATTACAAACACAACTGCATCTCAAAGGAATAAAGATAGGTAGAGATAAGTTGTTTGCCTTTTTACGTTCAGAACACTTATTAATAAAACCTAAAAGGTCTTATCGTAAAACAACCTACTCCAAGCATTGGTTACACAAATATCCTAATCTGCTTAAAGATAAAATACCCACTAGGGTAAATGAAATATGGGTGAGTGATATTACTTATATAGATACAGCAGAGCAAACAGGGTACTTGAGTTTAATAACAGATGCTTACTCAAGAAAGGTTGTCGGTTATCATCTACATGAGAACTTGCATACTGATGGTGTAGCACAGGCATTATATATGGCTGTTAAAGGAAAAACAAGCAATCAGGCTCTTATCCATCATTCCGATAGAGGGTTACAGTATTGTTCGTTCCAGTATCAACAAATACTGAACAAATACAATATTACTCCTTCAATGACTGATGGCTATGATTGCTATCAAAATGCTTTGGCAGAGCGAATAAATGGTATTTTAAAAGAAGAATTTTTAATAGTAAAACCAAAATCTTTAAAGCAAGCTAAACAAATGATTAAACAAGCTGTGATGTTGTATAATCAAAGAAGACCGCATCTGGCTTTAAATTATAAAACACCGCAACAAATACATCAAAAAAAATCCTTGTCAGAATTAACGGACAAGGACTATATT
>CALRQL020000032.1:0-10579 GCA_943370295.1 Agrobacterium sp. 719_389
CCGGCTCTACAATACCCTCATACATCTTCACCAATTCCATTATATCAGTAATATCCCTGTGCAGGGGTTTAATATTAGAAGTGATAAAGTTTACAGGGTTGTTAATTTCGTGTGCTATACCTGCGGTTAATTGTCCCAATGATGACATCTTTTCTGCATCAACGAGTTTAGATTGTGCATTTTTAAGATTGTTCATCGCCTCATTTAATTCAGATGTGCGCTCTTTTACCCTTGCCTCTAATATTACGTTTTGCTCACGTACAATGCGTTCATTCTCTCTAATGGCTTCAATGGCTTTGCGCTGGTTTTCGTTGTTCTCTTTGGTAAGTAAATTTATTTTATTGGCCAAGGCTATCGACAGCAAGGCTACTTCAAGCGCTGAACCGATAAGTAGGGTACTATTGGTGAACAGGTTGTATGAGAATACACCAAAATTCATCATTACGTAAATGAATATACCTACCATTAGCGAACCCCATGCGATAAGGTAAAAACCGGCTGCTGGAAATCCTTTGCGGTATATATAAACGGCGGTTGCCAATATGTAAATTGCTACTAACGACTGCGTACCTAGTATCATACCGTAGGTGGTACTATGCACGCCAGCAAGGCTCATTACTATAAATACAACATATAATGCTGAAAATACGTGCAGGCCTTTGTGGAAACGAGGCGCGTTTTCTTTGGTGTGTAAAAACACCTTTAAAAATTCAATTCCTGCTAAACTTACTAAGCACGTGAAAATAAAAATACTGTTATGCGCTAGCCATGATGAACCCGGCCAAAGGTATTGAAACGCATACCCCTGAAGACTGGCTTGGGTAAGCCCCACAAACAGTGTGTGTAGTACATACCATAAGTAACTCTTATCGCGGGTGCTGATAAGTACAAACAGGTTATAAAAAAACATAACCAGTATGAGCCCCGCGTATGCACCAAATAAAACACGTTTGTTATCCTGACTTTCGAAAAGTAATTGGCTTTTGCCTATATACATAGGTAGCAGCAATTGCTCGCCGCTTTTTATACGCATGTAATAGGTATGAATCCCCGGAGTTTCGTTCAAATCAAAAACAAACGATTCTTCCTGATATTTTCTGGCAGTAAACGGAAAACGCTCACCATACTCAATAGCAGCGTATTTGCCGGTACTATCTTTATAATAAAAAGTGATTTCATCAAGCAACGGCTCTGCTACATTAAGCAATAACCCTTCTAAGCCTGCGCTGTTATCAACACTAAACTTAATCCAAAAAACGGATGATGATGTATTTAAATTGGGTACTTCTTTGCCTAAACCGGCAAAATTAGCTGCACCTTGTACTTGATCAAACGTTAGTTGGCCTGTTTTATCCTCCAGCACATACAGGTACTTACCTATCAGGGCAGGTTCTTCAGTTGCAGGGTAGGCCTCCTGCACGGCTTGAGCCTGTAAGGCAAAACCAATAAAAACAAAACTAACGAACCACAGACCTGTTAATATCTTCTTGCACATGAAACGGTAACGGGTTTATATTTTTTAATTTAAGGTCAAATTCAATCTTGAGGGGGCCTCGCGAGGTTTCTTCAACAATTGTTTGATGCAGATTTTCTCGCAATTTCAAAATATTATCTCTGTGTATAGCATCTGCTGTAGTTAGCTTAGTAGTGTCGCGCACCACTATTGATGTTGCTATAAGATCAATTTTAGGATAAAAGAACGTACCCCTGTTACCCAATCCCATTTCAATTACAAATCCCTTCTCAACACTTATTTTTAATGTATGTTCAGCACAAAGTGCAAACAACGTACTTAGTTGAAGCTGGGTTATTATGGCTATACCTGCCCACATAAGGTAGGTGGTACCTACCCCGTATCCTGCCACTTCGCGGGCATTCCACAATCCGCACAACTCACCCGCACCGTTTTCGGCAAACTTTTTCACAAAATCAAAAACATTGTCTTCAACTTGCCCTATAGCAACTTCCATAGGAAGCGGGATTTTGCCGTTTGATACATGCACACGTATACCGCCGCAAATAAGCCCGTCAGGAGCTTCGGCCATGCACACATACACATCGGGGTTTTGCATCCACTCATTGTTGGCCGATGTAACTTTTGTTACCCCGTAAGCATTAAGCACATTAGCATGCCCCTCTGCAAACTTTATACAAGCATCAGGTTCATCAACGGCCCTGAAGGCCCTTATTTTTATTTCGCTAATCAACGTATTTAAATATAAAATAATACTTCACTTAAATTTCTACGCAGAGCCTTTACTTTAGGTTCATCCGCCCTGCCCAATCTAAACATAAATATATGCCCGCCGGTTACAAAACCGGGCAAAATAAGCTCGTATTCTTTCATTAAAGGTGATAATTTTTCCATATCATGTTCAGTTAGCCCTTCACCTTTGCCTTGGGTTAATCGCCTAAATAAAAACAAAGGTACTGAAAGTGGTTGAAAAGCATAACCAAGTTTTGTAGCTGCCAGCCAAGCTCGTTGCACCGCCCTACCTCCAAGCAAATAATCGTTTGGTGTGTGGCCCGGCATTGTTATAAGCCCCATTGCTGCGGCTACAGCGGTAACTTTTTTTGTTTGTTTCTCAAAAGCGGCACCTTTATCCCAGTTGCTTAGCAGTTTTATTGCCCGGTAATCTTTTGCCATGGTAAACCCAACCGCTTCGGATTGTGTTGCGCCCACAGTAGCAATATCAATACCATCGCGTGTGCGTTCAGCTTCCTCAGCATTCCACCTCATTTCTTCAAAAAACGTATTATAATGCCCTTGGGCGTGCATCATTCTAACTTTATCAGCTTTTGCTACTATGCTGCCCAATTGACTTATCTGTTCTCTATCGGTTATAAAACTAATGCCTGCGCCTGATATTTTTGCAATTTCCTTATTAAAAATTTCTTTGTCGGTTTCAGTTATTGGCTCATAACTACCCACATTACGATTAGTTAATCGGGTAGCAATATATGCTGAAAGCTCGTCGTTTTGCACATTTCCCTTCTCTAACCCTATACCTGCAATCAGATGGTTTTTTGTCCCCAAAGGAAAATACTCAACATTGGCAGTGTACCCCAATGATTTTGCTTTTAAATCAAAATTTTCAATAGCGGCACCTAACCCAACATACGAGCCTAAGTTATTATAATCAAGCAACGAGAACGAAAAATGTTCATCGTGAAATAAGTATGCCCTGCCATCTTTATAAGCCCATTTCCAAGGCTGCACATTACCCCCTGAAGGGGCAAGGCAAGCGGCAGTAATTATTTCTTCTAAATCATTTTTTCCTACCGTAACGGTAGGAACGTTTGAAGCCGTTTGTGTTAATGCTTCTTTAATATCACCACTGCTAAGAGCAGCAGGCTTTTCAGGTAAAGACAACGGTTTGTCTATAGGCTCTTTATCGCCTACTAACTCATCCAAATCAATATAATATCTGCCTGAATCGTGATATTGGTCGAGTAAAATTCTGCGGCAAACATCTCCGCCAACAGCACCACCCAATATAACCGATGTTGCCAATTGGGGCCAAGTGTTAATGGTTTCCTCTACCTCCATCATTGATGCCTTCATCCTTGGCGATATTTTTTCAGCACCAATCATCGGTAAAATGTAAGGTATCTTTTGCTCATTAGTAAGCCCCTTAATATCCTTGGGGTTTAAGTCACCCACCAACCCATGCAGTATAGGTCTGTTGGGTTCGCGGTCAAATCGCTCCACATCCAGCAACCCTCTGTCACTGGTGTCCATTACCACCGGCACACCCAATTCGCGGGCTTTATAACGTGCCAGTATTTTCATATCTAAACCGTCACACTCATCCACCAAAATATCCAATTTTCCACCTTCTGTAAAAAAGCGGTCAATATTCTCTTCGGTTAAACCATCATCAAATAAGGTAACTTTCAAAAACGGGTCAATCTCGGCAATTTCTCGTGCCGCCATCACTACCTTTTTAAGCCCCATATTATGCAACGGAGTACGTATACGGTTAAGGTTGCTTAATTCTAAATCATCAAAATCGGCAAGACGTAACTCGCCAAAGCTACGCTCCATAGCTAAGGTAAGAGCTATAGACTGGCCCACTGAAAGACCCACAATACCAATTTTTTTTGTAGCCAGTAAATCACGCTCTTCACGTGTTATTTTATATTGGTTGCGGTTAGTACGCACCTCGATAAATTCTTTCTCATCCAACAAATGAACCAACCTACGCGACCAAGGATAAAATACCCACACCCCGTAATGTTGTATATTTGCACCTGCAAGGTGTTTTTCAACACCTTCATGTAATTCTTCCTTGCTTAATTTGCGGGAAGGGTGCAAACTTTTAATAAGTTCGCATAATTGGGAGTGTATTGTGTCAAAAACAAAAATATTGGTATTTTTGATAAGAAATTGGTTAAACGCATCAATTTCAGTTTCAGTGCGAAGCCTGAAAAATACTGGAGAATATGAAACATCGTCGGCTAAGGCGGGTAATTGGATGTTTGATTTCATTTGCAGGTGCAATATAAATTTTTTTAAAGAAATATTTTAAATTTTAAATACTTTTATTGAAATTTACGCTCGAAAAATACACATGGAAAACGAAAAGATTAAGATACTTTATGTAGATGATGAAGTTGGGAACTTAGTGGGTTTTAAATCTACTTTCCGTCAGTTGTATGATATTAAAACAGCAGTATCTGCAAAGGAGGGCATGGAAATTTTAGATGCCAATCCCGGTATTGAAATTATCATTACCGACCAACGAATGCCGGAGATGACAGGTGTTGAATTTTTAACTGCTATTAAAGATAAACATACTGAACCCATCCGAATTTTATTAACAGGTTATACTGATTTTTCGGCTCTGGTAGAGGCTATTAATAAGGGGCAAATTTATCGTTATTTACAAAAACCCTGGAACGAAGATGAAATTAAGGTAGTGGTGAATCAAGCCTACGAAATCTTTGACCTTCGCCGCAAGAACCGTGAACTAATGAAAAGCCTTGAAAGAGCTAATGAGCAGCTTGAGTTTTTACTCCGCCAAAAGCTTATTTCATAAACGCGGTTATCATAATAGCTTATTAATAAAGATTTTATTTTAACACAATGGACAATTTATAATTGCCCTGAGTTTTCCAATCAAAATAAAACTACCTGCAATATCTGTACACTAATCTAAACAGTTGTTGTTAACTATAATTGTTAACAGTGCCCCATTAGGCTTAATTTGCTATAAATATTAATAGTATGAAAAAATTACTTTGGGTGGCACTGATTGCATCAATGGCATCGTGCGTTTCGCAGCGTAAGCATCAGGATTTGCAAAAAGCATATGAAGAGGCTGCTGAAAAAAATAAAAATTGCAACACCCAGTTAGAAATAGCTTCGGCTGAAAACAAGGTGTTGAAAGAAGAAAATTATGCCCAGCAAAAGCATATAGGCAGGCTGGTAATTGACTCTACTGAAAATTCTACTCGTTTGCAACGTACCAGGGAAGACTTGGAACAACTAAAAAACTCGTACGAAACCCTGCAGAAAAATACCGAAAAAGAAAACCAAAAATTGGACAGGGAATTGAAAGACCTTGAGACAAAACTGAACAAAAAAGAGGTAGAATTAAACAAAAAAGAGCAGGATTTAGCAGATAAAGAAAAATCAATTACAGAGTTGCAACAGAACCTGAAACAGAAAGAAACGAAGGTTAATGAGCTGCAATCAATATTAAATACAAAAGATTCTGCTGTAAACGCTCTTAAAAATAGTTTAACAAAAGCCTTGCTTGGCTATAAAGATCAAGGGCTTACCGTTACCGTTAAAAACGGAAAAGTTTATGTATCAATGGATGAGAAACTACTGTTTGCAAGCGGTAGCATTGTGGTTGACAAAAAGGGTAAAGAAGCACTGCTTGAATTTGCCAAAGCCATCAACAGTCAACCCGATGTAGGCATAATGATTGAAGGTCATACAGACAATGTACCTATGAAAACAGCCCAGATAAAAGATAATTGGGATTTAAGTGTGCTTCGCGCCACCTCAATAGTACGAATTTTGGCAGAAGACGGTAAAATTGACCCTGCACGTATTATTGCTTCAGGTCGTGGTGAGTTTTCTCCCATTGCTGAAAACAAGAGTGCTGAAGCCCGCGCTAAAAACCGCCGTACAGAGATTATCCTAACCCCTAAGTTGGATGAACTTTTCCAAATCTTAGGTAACTAATACATATACTATATCAATCCAAAACAAAATATACAGCCCGACCTATTAGGTCGGGCTTATTTGTTTGTATAAATTTGCCATTAGTGCAACCCAAAAAAATAAAAGTCCTTTTTTTACCTGCTTGGTACCCGCACAAAAACGATAGCATGGCCGGGTTGTTTGTAAAATACCATGCCTTTGCTGTTTTAAACTTTGCTGATGTTGTGGTGTTGCACATAACTCCCGACCCAAATCAAAAAAAGGGAATTGAATATAATTACCACATTGAGGGACAGCTAAAAACTGTAATTGCCTATATACGTAAAAACGGTACCATTGATAAATACCTATACCCGTTGCGTTATTTATGGGCTACTATTAAAGGCTATGGCTTGATAAAAAAGGTATTTGGCAAGCCTGATATTAATCACGTACATATACTTACCCGCAGCGGATTGTGGCCACTTTATAAAAAGATAACCACTGGCACGCCTTACATTATCACTGAACATTGGTCGCGATACTTGCCGCAAAATAGTGATAGTTATAAAGGGATACTGCGCAAATGGCTTACCCGCAGGGTAGCCAAAAACGCCTCAGCCATTACCACAGTATCTACCCATTTGGGAGTGGCCATGCAACAGCATCAACTTACTAATAAGTACCTGCAAATATCAAACGTGGTAAACGTAGGTTTCTTTAGTCCGTTAAATCCCAAACCACAAAACCCAAAACCTGTTTTATTGCACGTATCTTGTTTTGACGAAAAGCCAAAAAACGTTAAAGGAATTTTAGATGCTGCAAAACAATTAACCCTTGAAGGCTTTGAGTTTGAACTGCGTTTAGTGGGTGACGGAAAAGACCACCAAATGTGCGTGGACTACGCTAATGAACTAGGGCTAACCAATGTAGTTTTTACAGGGTTAAAAACCGGAACTAATTTATTAGCAGAGTATCAAAAGGCGGATGTATTTGTTCTTTTCAGCAATTTTGAAAATCAACCCGTAGTTTTGATTGAAGCCTTTGCTTGCGGATTACCTGTTATAGCTACTAAAGTGGGCGGCATACCCGAAATTGTGCAACCTGAACGGGGTATTTTGATTGATGCAAATGACAAAAACGCCTTGATTGACGCGATAAAAAGCAGCATTCTTCATCCTGAACAGTTTAACAAAGCAGCGATGCAACAATACGCTCACGACAACTTTAGTTATGAAGGAGTGGGGAGCAAATTTTTTGAAGTGTATAAACAAACCCTAAACTTATAAGCCAATGGAGGCACCCCGTACCTTATCCTTTGGTATTTTATGCAATGGCACTACATTTCCCCAGTGGCAGGCTGCGGCTTTGCAGTTGCTTTTAAACAACCCCGCCTGTAAATTAAAATTGGTAGTGGTGAACACTAATCCTTCACAAAAAAAAAACATATTTAAGAAGTTGTTTTCGCGCACTTTGTTGTTCACTCAGTATGAGAACCGATTTCTAAAAATACCCGCCCTCAAAAAAGTTGATTTACAACAAGCCTTATCACAATGTGAAGTTTTACAAGTTAGAGCGTTTAGAAAGGGAAAATTCAGCCATTACTTTAGTGCTGATGATATTGAAACCATAAAAGGCCACGAGCTTGATTTTATAGTTCGATTTGGCTTTGGGATTATTAAAGGTGATATTTTAACTGCTGCCAAATACGGTATTTGGAGTTACCACCACGGCGACGAAATTAAATTTAGAGGCGGGCCTGCTGGTTTTTGGGAGATTTTTAACCGTTCGGCCGTTACATCGGCCATTCTTCAACAACTCACCCCTACTCTCGACGGTGGCAAAGTTTTGAAGAAAGGATATTTTAAAACCATCCACCACAGTTATCCCGAACAGTTAGACACCTTATTAAGTCAAACTTCAAGTTGGCTATTGCAGGTTGCCCTTCAAGTAGCACATTCTAATAAGTTGCCAGAGATTCCTTCTGAAACGAAAGCCGAAAAACTTCACAAAGCTCCCGGAAATTTGGCGTTCAGTTGGTTTTGGGTACAAATACTGGTTAACAAAATCCGTTTTAAACTGAACAACTTATTTAAGGTTGAAATTTGGAACATTGGCACCTTAACAAACACAATTGAGGAGGTTGTTGAGGGTAAAAAACTATCGATAAAATGGCTGCCCGGACACAAACCACAAAGCCTAACCTACCGTGCCGACCCTTTTGTGTTAATCGAACCCGGTCGTGAAGTATTTCTGTACGAAAAGTTTGATTATCATACCCATAAAGGCCATATTGAAGAGATAGAGCATTATCCGCTCACCAACACCTACACTCAAGAAAAAATCATTATACAGCCCGGAATACACCACTCCTACCCTTTTGCATTTGAATACAACGAAACACGGTATTGCTTGCCTGAGAATTTTGAGGCAAACAACGCTGTATTGTATTTTATGAATAATAACAATGATTTGAAAAAAGTATCGGTAGTATTGGGAGGAATACCCGCTGTAGACCCTACTTTGGTGTATCACGACGATACATTTTGGCTGTTTTTTACGTTGAAAAACGCATTGCCCAATGCCCAACTGTTTATTTATCACAGTTCCGCCATTGAAGGTCCTTACGAACCTCATATTTTGAACCCCGTAAAAACAGATATTTCATCAGCAAGACCTGCCGGAAACTTCTTCCGATATAAAGGTGATTTAATTCGGCCGTCACAAAACTGTACCCACACATACGGTGGCAGTTTGGTGCTTAACCGAGTTGTTACACTGAGTAAAACTGACTATGTTGAAGAAAAACTAACCGAAGTGACGCCTTTTGATGAAGAATACAACAAAGGCCTGCACCATTTAAGCGTGGCAGGCAATGTATTGGCAATTGATGGAAAAAAATATATCTTTTCACTTTCCCTATTGTTAAAAAGGCTACAGGGCAAGTAATGAAAATACAGATACTGGTTACTTTTTTCTCGCGGTTTGGCAGTGCAGCAGCCGGCTTTGTTATCGCCATCCTGCTCTCTCAATTCTTAGGTGCCGAAGGAAAAGGACAAGCCTCGTTACTTATCCTAAATATTTCATTTATCAATTTACTTACCAACGTTATGGGAGGCTCGGCGGTTGTGTTTCTGGCACCCCGCTATTCTGCATTTACACTTCTTGTTGTTTCGTATATATGGGTGCCTGTGTCAGCACTGCTACTATGGGCACTTTATTTGGTTTCGGGATATACCTTCACATCACTCAACCATCACACATTTATACTGGCAACCTTATTAGGCTTTTTCCAAACCAATACCAACCTGCTACTGGGCAAAAAACAAACGCATACCTTTAATATTCTTAGTTTAGCCCAAGTACTATTAACCTTAACTTACCTTTTAGTTGCTTTATACAGCCCTGTAGCGTCAAAAAATTACAATCAATACGTTTATGCGCTGTATTGCGGCTACGGACTATCCTTTATTGCCAGTTTATATTATGCCAATAAAGAAATCAACGAATATCTAGTAGCTGATGTAAAAGAAGTAATCAGTAAATTTATTAAGCACGGCGGCTATCTCCAGCTTGCCAATTTGGGCCAGCTGCTTATATACCGTGCCAGTTTTTACATTATCGGCTATTATCACCAGCTTCCCCCTTTAGGCATCTATTCTAACGCAATAGCCATCGCAGAATCCATTTGGATTGTGAGCAGAAGTATTTCTACGGTGCAATACGCCGAAGTTGCTAATGAAACCGATATTAAAGTATCCATGCAAAAAACGGCTCGTTTAAGATGGATAAACGTTGCCATTGCAACTGGTCTTACCTTGATTGTTTGTTTACTGCCTGACGGGCTATATACACTTCTATTCGGTAAAGAATTTAAAGGTTTGCAAGAAATCATCTGGTGGCTTGCGCCCGGTATATTGGCCTTCTCCTATTACACTATCACCACCCACTTTTTCGCGGGCATCGGTAAAAACCACTACAATACCATCATATCCTTCACTGGTTTCGGGCTCACTGTGGTTTTAGGCATGATACTCATTCCTGCATACAGTGCCATAGGTGCTGCCATCACGGCATCAATGGTGTATTTACTCAACACCCTCCAAGCTGAATATTATTATAGAAAGCTAAGTATGGGGTAAAAATCAACCTGTGAAGTTGCTAACCATCTAGATTGTATCCAATCTAGATACATCCCTTATCCCTATTAATCAATAACAAAAGTGATTATAGTAACAGCTATCTGGCTATAAGCATAACGCTTTGTCCCACTCCTCCCCTTCCTATTGACGGTTGTATATTTTTTCTTCAGCGTTCAGGTGTTGATGGTTTATGGTTGTTAGTTGATAGTAGTTAGTTGCCTATTGTTAGGCCTGGCTTGACAGATATCCGTTGATGTGTGTTTGCCCTGTCTTACAACTG
>CALRQL020000033.1:0-6968 GCA_943370295.1 Agrobacterium sp. 719_389
ATAATAATTATATTCCCCTCAACTCGTTTAATACGATTAAGACCTTTAAGAGTTTTAATTGATGGATTTTTTTGAACACGTATTGTCAAAACAAATTTCAGATTTGATAACTCTGTTAAGCTTGATAATAAAAGATTTTCTGTAATATCTAAATCTTTTTTTATTGAATCTATATTGTTTAGCCCTTTTAAACTTTTAAGATTATCATTATTACTTATTGTAACAGATTTATCCACCGTTGTTATCCCTTGAAGAGAACTAATATCTTGAAGGGATTCGTTGTTATGTATAAAAATACCATTACAGACTCTGACATTTTCCAAGCCATCTAAATTAGACAATAACTTATTTGAAGCTATTGAAATACCGTCGTTTATTTTTAAAAGGGTTACTAAATCTAAAATGTTTAATAGGTTGTAATTTTCTGAAATACCTATGAAACCAACATCTTTCAATGAGTTTAATCCCTCCAGTGTTAACAAACTGTCATTTGTGCCTATTCCAATAGTTCCCCCTATTGATGAAAGTCGTCCCAAGCCTCTCAAGTTCTTTAATCTGGGGCAGGCTGTTATTGTCAAATCAAATATTTTTGAGATTGAATCTAAGCCATTTAACGAAAGTAAGTTTTGATTTTCCTGAATGCTCAGAGTCCAGACTTCTCCGTTAATATTCTTTAGTGATGAAATATCCTTTAATTGATTGTTATTATGTAAAGTAATTGTGTTAATAGATTTTAAACTTTCTAAACCTTTTAGGCTTTTTAACGAGTTATTCCTTTTGACATAAAGATAATCTAGAGAATCAGTCATTTGAAGTCCATCAAGATTATGCAGACTTTCATTATCAAGCACTGTTATCCCATTGCAAGTTCTAAGATTTTTTAGTGAGCTAATATCTTGCAAAACCAAATTATCGAAAATATATAAATCACGACCAATGGTGTTTAAATTTTGAAGACCAAAAAGTGATATTAAGGAACTATTTCGTTGAATATTCAAATTATCACCAATAAAATGTAATGAGTCCAAGCCAGTTAGATCAGTCAACGAATCATTTCGATTTATGAAGAGGCTTCCTTTGATGCGTTTAATATTTGAAAGACCCTTTAAGTTTTTTATATCCCCATCCTTTTTTTCACTTATTGTCACTTGGACAAGTTCTGTGCAGTTAGGATAATTAATGATAAACGAATCTATATCACTTTGACTGAAGAATCCTACATAAGTCAACGTACAAGGTTGAGCTCCCAAAAATAAAGTAGTTAGTAAAATGAAAGTAAGCAGTGAAAACTGCTTAACAAAATATTGAATTTTCATAAACAAATTTGCTCAAACATACTATGAAGTATTAAAAATTGATTGGTTATTCGATAAAACTTTCTTGTGAGCATTAAGTTATACAAAGTTTTTAGGCTTGGGGTGATGAAGCTTTTTCAAAACAGATACTTCTAACTATTTTAGTGAACAGTTATTTCTGGCTTTTTAACAACCAACGATAGGGGTGAGCTTTGTTCTAATTTAAACTTAATACTTATCACTATGACAACCTCAACCCCTGAACCCAACATTGGCACACTGCCAATGATTTTTGCCCATGCGGCATACAATGCCGATCCTCAATCGGTAATTAACCAATACCCCGGTTTTACTAACGGCTGGACTGTAATTTGGGCCAATGATTTCAACGACCCCAATTATGCCTTTGTGGCCAGCAATAACAGCGAGTGTATTGTTGCCATTCGCGGCTCTTTAATACAATTTGATAAGATTGGTTATATAGACTGGTTTAAGGAGGATTTTAACGTGTTTAGTCAAGACCCTTGGACAACGTTTGTTCCCTCGTCAGTTAGCAGTAACTATAATGCCTGTATATCTGCCGGTGCAGGCGATGGGTTGACTGATTTGCAAGCAATGGTTGACCCTTCTACCAATGTGACCTTACCAAATTTTTTGTTAGGCATTATTTCAGACTACAATCAACCTGTTACTATTACCGGCCATAGCTTAGGTGGTAACTTGGCCAGCGTGTTTGCCCCTTGGATGCAATGGTACCTGAATAACGACCCCAGCAGTAAGTTCTACGGTAGCAACACCCCTTATCCTTATATGCAGGTGTTTACTTTTGCTGCCCCTGCTGCGGGTAATGTTGACTTTGCAGATTATTATAACACATTGTTTGCCGGCAACTCGTTCCGTTTTTACAACACAAATGATATTATCCCCATGTGCCCTGCAAGCATAGGTTCGGTGGCTAATATGTATGGCGGTGGGCCTGATGCAAATGATATCAGTGTTACTATTGACGGGCATCAAATTACTTTGCACGACTTTTTTGATGGTGTGCGCGATGCCGTTGATTTGGATATGTTTAAAAACGGCTACTTTGGGTACATGCAAACCAATGGAAACGAAGGCAGTTTTTCGTTCACATTACCCATCGACCCAAGTTATACGGCTAATTCTATTGACGATTGGATGAAGCAAGCCGGCAACCAACATGCTGGGGTTAATTATTTGGCGTATTTTCTTACCCTGCCACAACCTCTAAAACCTGCACAAAGTGCGTAATAGTTTGCAACGGTTTAATCTGTTGTACCAACGGGCATAAAGCCCGTCGAGGGAACGGAATGGTAGGACAGGTTAAAACCTATCGCTTTTGTAATTACCGTGTCGAGAAGGACTTAAGTCCTTCTCGACACGGTAATTGTATTAGCAGGGGTTTTCAAACCCCTTGCCTTTTGGTACAGCCCCTTTACTTTTTATAAAGACCTAATTTTATATTAAGGCTAATTTTTGTGCTTAGCAGTGCTTCTTAACGATTGGGCGAACCGGATTTCAGTTAGGGTCATTCACTTATTTGATAAATCTTACATTAAAATAGTATAATAAAACGCTTGCGTGACGTTAACATATTGAAACTTCACCAGTGAATAGCTATTTTCGCGGTTTCCTAAAAAACACAGGTACCTTGAGTAACAAATTAGTAATCATACCCACGTATAACGAAAAGGAGAACATCGAGAAGATGATTAAGAGGGTGTTGGCTCTTCCTATGGGGTTTGATTTGTTGATTGTTGACGATTCTTCGCCCGATGGTACCGGAGCTATTGTAAAGAAGCTTATCGGAGAATTTGACCACCGTTTGCATATTTTGGAGCGTAAAACCAAAGATGGTTTGGGACGTGCCTACATTGCAGGGTTTCACTGGGGTTTGGAGCGTAGCTACGAGTATTTTTTTGAGATAGATGCTGATTTTAGTCACAACCCTGATGATTTAGAACGTTTGAGCAAGGCCTGCGAAGAAGAAGGGTATGATTTGGCTGTGGGTTCACGTTATGTGAAGGGGGTAAACGTAGTTAACTGGCCTATGGGTCGTGTATTGATGAGTTATTTTGCCAGCAAATATGTACGCTTTGTTACGGGCATGAGCATCAGCGATACCACCGCAGGGTTTGTTTGTTACCGCCGCAAATTGCTGGAAGGTATCGGCTTAGATAAAATAAAATTCAAGGGCTACGCCTTTCAGATAGAAATGAAATTTAGGGCATGGAGACGCGGTTTTAAAATAACCGAAGTCCCCATTATTTTTACAGATCGTACCGAAGGCCAATCAAAAATGAGCAAGGGCATCTTTTGGGAGGCTATCGTTGGCGTAGTGCAAATGAAGGTTTCAAGCTGGTTTGGTCGCTATTAATACCAACATCCCTCATTCCCGGTTGTTTCCTCTTTATCCTTTATATTTTCGATAAAAACAAATTACTATTATTACAGCTATTTAGCTTGTTAATAGGGGTCAATAACATGCAGAAAATATTTTTTAGCACTCTTGTAGGCATTGTAACGTTGCTTGCAGCGCAAGCTGTTAATGCACAAAACTTACCCGACAGGGATTTGCGATTTAATCTTAATAACGACAGCTCACATTATATTAAAGCTACATTTACCGCCCAAGTGTGGGCACGATACACCCAAAACAACCCCGGCAGTACCATTTTTGGCTACGAGGCATCTACTACTTTCGATATAGGGTTACGTCGTGTGCGTGCCCAATTATTCGGGCAAATTAGCGACCGAGTATTCCTATACACCCAGTTTGGCATCAATAACTTCAATGCCATATCGGCACGTAAAACACCTATTTTCTTTCACGATGCGCTGGGTGAGTATCACATTACCAAACGCAGTATTCATGCAGGTATGGGTTTAACTGCATGGACGGGCTTTGCAAGATTTTCAGCTCCGGCGGTGGCTTCCATAATGGGGTACGATGCCCCGCTGTTTGAGCAAGCTACCAATGATGCTACCGATCAGTTTTTGCGTAAGTTGAGTATTTATGCAAAAGGTAAACTGGGTAAACTGGATTACAGGGTGATAGTGAGCAATCCTATGGCTGCACAAAATAGCACCGTGATTGCCCCGTTGAATGTTAACGCGGATTTTTCGGGCAAACCTGCCAAGTTGCAATACGGCGGGTATTTTATGTATCAGTTTTTGGATGAAGAAAGCAATACAACTCCTTACATGGTTGGCACTTATTTGGGAAAAAAGAAGGTGTTTAATATAGGTGCGGGGTTTCAATACCAACCACAGGCTATGTGGAGACTTAATGGTGCCGACACGGTGTATGAAAACATGGCTCAGTTTGCTGCTGATGTGTATTACGATCATCCCGTGGGCAGCAAAGGGGCTGCTGTATCTGCGTATGCAACTTTTGTAAGTATGGATTTTGGGAAAGGCTATTTGCGTAATCTTGGAGTAATGAATACAGCCAACGGGGTTGTCGCAGGCAGCAACAACCTTAACGGTGCAGGAAATGCCTTCCCTATGATGGGCACCGGTAATGTGGTGCAGGCTCAGGCTGGATATTTATTGCCAAAAAGTATTTTGGGTGAAAAGAACGGCCAACTAATGCCATACACAATGATAATGGTGGCCAACTTTGACCGTCTTGCTGAAACTATGACATTGTACGATGCGGGGCTCAACTGGTTCATCGACGGATATAAAGCAAAACTCTCTTTCAACTACCAAACCCGTCCAGTATTCAGAGCTACCGACCAAAAAACGGCAGAACGCAAAGGCATGGCGGTAATGCAGTTACAAGTAGCTATTTAGAGGTTGTTGTGTGTATTGGTTTATTGCAGAGTGTGTTACGTCAGTCGTGTTAGAATTATTTGTATAAAATTACTAAATAATACAAATTATTATAACTTTTGTTAAATTCTGTTTGCATTAAAAATACCTCCGTTTACATAAGTTATACTGCCATATATTAGATTTAACAAAGCGGTTTTATTACTAAGGGGTATTATTGGTGAGGATATTACTTAATAGTTCTCACCTTTATACACAAATAATGAACCGTATTAAAATAACGGGATTGCTTTGCGCAACCTTAGTTTTGATTGCAAGTTGCAAGCGCGATGCACCGCAAAACGACAATCCCTCATCTGCCAATGCTTCGGCAGTAACTATCGAAGCCAAAGACTTGGTAGTACCAGCCAATTTTAACTTTTCGTCTGATAAAACCTTAAATGTACGTGTTAAAGTAGCCGATGCCAAGGCAGGTGAGCGATATGTGATTAAAGTGTATGGTGATGTTCCTTCAACAGGTAAACTGATAAGCACAGGAGCAACCAACGCAAACGGTGAATATGCTCATACCATTCAGATACCAGCATGGGAAGAGTTTATCTACATAGAAAAAATAAACCCCGATGGCAGCAGTCAGTTTGAGAAGGTGAAAGCCAACCAGTTTGCTTCGGCAGTATTTAATGGCAGCCAAACAAAAGCACCGTATATAATTACCAGGAAAAGCTCGGGGATGGATTGTAGTACAGGATGCACAGTTACCTATAATAACCCTAGTACTAATATTACTGTGAATAGCGGGCAGGTTGCTTGTATTACTGGTACTATAAGCGGTAGTGTTATTATTACAGTGAACAATGGCGGTGTGGCAAAAATTTGTGCCAGTGGCAACATAAGTGAGGTGTATGTTAATACTGGCGGCGAGATTTATTTTCTTGAGAATACCATATTAAACATAGGTTCTACATTTGTGTTCGGGGGTAAGTTTGTGAATTATAGCGATAGTTTAAAAACAGGGGGGTCTGATTTTGACTTTTTCAACAGTAGTGTAGGTATTAATAATGGTAAAATTTACGGCGGTGTAAAAGTATTCGGCGATGCTGTATTTACCAATAACGGAACAATCAAATCAACCAGCCTGCCTGTTTTTGTATGGGGAAATTCAGGCTGTAAGTTTGTCAATAATAATTATGTAAGCGTACATGGTTTGTATGTTACAGACAGAGCAGTGTTAGAAAATAATTGCTTCTTCCAAAGCACTCAAGACGGTGTATCAAATTCAGATATAATCAACAACGGGTATTTGAAAATTATAGGCTATTACCAGCAAGAAAGGTGGGATGTTGGCTATCCCGACCCAACACTAACGCTTACTAACGGCGCACTATTGAGTGTAAACAGTATTCAAATAACACACGGTACAGTTTCAGGCACAGGAAGCACAAGAAGCAAAGTGAAGGTAGCCACAAATACTACAATTAATGCTGATGGTGTGTTATCAGGTACTTTAGATTTATGCGATGTTGATGGTATAGAGGTTAATGTTGGAAGTATCCAATCGCCGGCATTAGCAAGTTGCTCGGGCTATATCCCAACAAGCACCTGTAACCCCGAAGGTTTTGGTGCAGCACCGCCACAGGATACAGATAATGATGGTATTTCAGATTTGTTGGACGAATACCCTAACGATGCTAACCGCGCGTTTAACAGTTTTTATCCTAATGCAAGCACCACCGCAACCGTTGCCTTTGAAGATTTGTGGCCTGCAAAAGCCGATTACGACTTTAATGATTTGGCACTTGCCTTCAACATACAACAAGTATTAAATGCCAACAACGATGTGGTTGAATATAAAGTGAAAATGCGCGTAAAAGCCAT
>CALRQL020000034.1:0-6823 GCA_943370295.1 Agrobacterium sp. 719_389
GCATGTGCGGGGCAAAAATACATCTATTACCCATTGCAGATAAAGCCTATGTTTTTTTCGTCAAAAGATTAAATAAAAACACACCCCATATCGTTTATTATCACGAAACCTATCGTAAACTATGAAACCATACCCAGTGATTGCATTATTGCTGCTTTTTGCAGCTTGCTCGCCCCATAAACTACACCGTAGAAGTGTAGTGAAGATGGACTTAATGATTGATACTGCGCAGGCTTTGCAACAAAACGGGATACTCACTACGGGTGTGAACGTACGGTTACATAACGGTAAACAAAAAGCAACAGTTGGTTTGGCCAAAGGGGGGTGGGACTGGTGGCATTTTAACATTGAAGCTGTTAACTCAAATTTCAGCTATGGAAAGCTAACATATAACCCACGGGAAGTTTTAACCGAAAATAAGCCGATACAGTTGATTGTCAAACCAAAAAACAATGCCAACTATGTAGATACATTTACTATTGATATTCCACGCCCTCAGAAGGTTACTGTTTTTTTTGAAATGCCTGCGGTGATTTCTCCCGGAATACCTTTAAAACTAACGCTCCACAGTAGATTTAGTAACGGAACAGAAATATCAACCACCGCATTTAATGGCAGCTTTTTGTGGAATCTGTTTGATGTTGAATACAACGGTAAAATTATTAAAAACGGGATACTGATTCCCGACTCTAAATACCCTTTTCCTGTTGATTTTATTGAGGTAAAGGTATCGTACAAGTATAATCCGGATGTAAAAACTGAAATTCAAATTCCGTTATTATACAATGGGGCTTACCATTTAAATTTTGACGGGCATGGCGGGCAGCAAGGCTGGGATGGAAATGATGCGTACGGGCAAAACGGCATGGATGGGCGCAGCGGGCAGAACGGCGGTTCGGGTGGGTCGGGCCAGAATGGGAAAAACGTTACAGTGTATTTAAAAAGCCTTGTGAGCAACGGTTCTACTTTTTTGCTGGTTAGATCTGAAAGTTTGGGACAAGTTGAGACTGCCTGCATCAATGTAAAAGGGGGGAGAGTAACGGTTAGTTGCCGCGGAGGCAAGGGGGGAAACGGCGGAGATGGGGGGAGTGGTGCGTGTGGTGCTGATGAAACCAAAGAACTTAGTGCCGGACAGGGAGGAAACGGAGGTGATGGGGGACTGGGTGGAAACGGAGGTAATGGCGGCATGGTGATGATTTTTGGTGATGAAGAGGCGTTGAAGCATTTGCATTGCGTACAAATTGACAATGGAGGGGGTGCGGGCGGAAACGGAGGCGATGGAGGTCGCTCAGGAAGGGGAGGAAGTAATCTTAACAGCAGTTTTCTTGCCTTATTGTTTGGAACGAATAGGGGTTACAGAGGAAATAACGGACTTCAGGGTAGTTACGGTCATAGCGGAAACCCACCCGCTATTCATAAAATTGATACCCCGACTTTAAACAATATTATGGGTATTGAATAGAGCTTTCTTACTAAAATAATAGCTTTGCAATAATGCAATACGTTATCCGTGTACTTGTGCTATTCTGTTTTGTTTTTTTAGCAGGCGAACTTGCAGCATCGCCTGTGCAAAGTGCTAATGATAGTGCCGTGGTTACCTACCACGGAAACGGACAAGTAAAAGAAAAGGGGAGTTACCGAAACGGAGTAAAGCACGGTAAATGGAAAGAATTCGACGCAGAAGGTGTGATAGTTAAAATGACTAAGTACAAAAACGGCGAGTTTAGGTGGGAACGCCTGTATAAAAACGGAAAGCTAAGTCAGATAACTGATAAAAAAGGCAGGGTACACAAAATGAAAGACTGTGGCTGTTAATTAAGCCTGTGCGGAAGCACCATCTTAAACTCAGGGATATTTACTGTAAACAATTTGCCGTCAGCATGGCGCACAAACTCATAAGTACCACTCATCTTACCCATATCAGTATGCAGATTGCATCCTGATGAGTAAGCGTAATTATCACCGCTGGCCAATGTAGGTTGTAAGCCAACCACTCCTTCACCCTCAACTTCTCGGTACTCGCCATTGCTGTCATAAATATGCCAGTGGCGACGGAGCAATTGAACGGTATAATCACTTTGATTTACAATTTGCACATGATAGGCAAAAAAATATTCTCCCCGTTCGGGGTTTGAGAAATCAGGTTGGTAATCTGTAACTACCGACACCTTAATTTCTTCAGTAACGGCTGTTGGCATAAAAGGCATAATAGGAAACAAAATTATACAGCTGTGTTTCAAAAACCGCTTTACTTTTTACGAGCGGCACGGATATTATGTGAATGGCGAAAAAACAAGGGGCAATGGCGGCAGCAAAATTTACATAACGTTCACCCATGTACTTAAAATAAAAAGGCCCCGGGAGGGGCCTTAACAAAACAACTATAATAAAACTATGAAAACTACTGTGCAAGATATCCGCCGTCTACAGCGTAATAAGAACCTGAAACAAAAGATGCTTTGGGTGAACTTAGCCATAATACAAGCTCGGCAACCTCTTCTGATTTACCAAGCCTTCCTATGGGATGCTTACTTGCTAAAAAGTTCATTACATCTTGAGTTAGGTTCTTTTCTATCAAAGGGGTGATGATAAACCCCGGTCCTACTGAGTTAATCCTTATATTTTGTGATGAATACTCCAGAGCAGCATTTTTTGATAATCCTACCACCGCATGTTTGGCAGCAACGTAGGCACTACTACCTGCAAAACCAACCTGCCCTAATATAGATGCTATGTTTACAATTGCACCTTCGCCTGCCTTTAGCATGGCAGGAATTTGGTAGCGCATGCCATAAAACACCCCGTTAAGATTAACACTTATTACTTTTTCCCACCCGTCAAGCGGATACTCGCCGGTGGGGGCTGATGGGCCGCCAATGCCTGCATTGTTGCAAGCTATATGAAGTGCACCGAATGTTTTAATGGTGAAATTTACTAAGGCTTCGTTATCAGCAGCGCTGCTGGTATCAGCTTTGTAAAAGGCTGCTTTGCCGCCTTTGATCAGTATGGTTGCAACGGTTTCGTTACCACCGGCTTCGTTAATGTCTGATACCACAACTGATGCGCCTTCGGCTGCATATTTATATGCCACCTCGCGTCCAATGCCGGAGCCCGCCCCGGTAACTATTGCCACTTTGTTTTGTAAGAGCATCACTAAAATTTTTAAACTATCCTGTGTGTTGTATGGTTAACAGTAATTAACCGTACCAAATAGCAATACAAAGTTACAACATCAATCAAGGGGAGGTATTGTCCACATTACGGTAGTTATTGTCAAAATTTCGGTTTTGGGCTATAGCTCCCTGTATTTTGAGGGTGATATCGACGTTTGCTTTTTAAAAAACTTATTAAATGCAGCCGCATCAGAAAAATGGAGACCGTAGGCCACTTGCGCAACTGTATTTTGTGTGCTTTTCAGCATCACCTTAGCCTCCAGTATCACAGCATCATCAATCAGTTCGCTGGCATTTTTCCCTTCCACTTCTTTCAGCAGTTCACTCAGGTATTTCGGCGTAATGGATAATGCATCCGCATAAAACTGCACACTGCGTTGTTCTTTAAAATGTTGCATCAGCAAATCGTGGAAACGCCTTGCAAGCTCCTCTTTGCGTGATAATGTTTTGGTAAGCACCGCGTATTTTTGGCGATATACGGCATTAATCTCGTACAACAACGCCATTAATAAGTGGCGTGTAATCTCACTGCGATACACATTTTCAACCTGGGCGGCCCGTTCTCGCAACAAACCAAAATACTCCATCAGTAAAGTAGCGTCAGCGTCATTAAACTCCACTACCGGTAAAGCATTGTCGTCAAAAAAATCAAACATCTCTAAGATGCGACTATCAGGCAAGGCGCTAAAAAAACTACGGTTAAAAACAATTAACACCCCTTTGTAATCCTTAATCTCCAACATGTGGGTAATCTGGTGGGGCTTAAAAACCGCAAAACAATTTTTGGTTAATGTGTATTCGCGTAGGTTGATGGTACTTTTGTAGTATCCCTCAAGACAAAGGGCTATGGCATAAAACTCAAGCCTGCCGGGCTTTTCGCGCAAGTAGGGATAAATGTCGTCAGTAACAAAAAACTCATCACCGGCTAAGGTGCCGTTGCTTTCGGTAGCCATAAAATGGCTGATATCTACCTTTTTTATTTCATTACCACCCATCAGCTAATTAGTAAAAGTAGCGATTTTATTTAAGAAAATGAAACCCCGTTTCTGTTATCAACAAATTGCTTTTTAACCATGTAAATGCCCGAACTTTGCACGTTATGTTACTGCGCCGCCTGCAACTGTTAAATTTTAAGAACCACGAAGAATTGGTGCTTGATTTTGACCGTATTAATTGCATTACGGGGCCAAACGGCGCGGGCAAAACCAATATTTTAGATGCCATTTATTACCTGTCACTCTGTAAAAGTTACTTTAACAGCAGCGACAGCCAAAGCATCCGCCAGCAAGAGAGTTTCTTTTTGTGTGCCGGAAATTATGAGCTGGATGGCAAGCCGTTTAGTGTGCAATTAGGGCTAAAACGCAATACCCGAAAAAGCTTAAAGAAAGACGGAATTGAGTATGAACGGCTGGCGCAACACGTGGGGACAGTTCCACTAATAATCATAACTCCGTTTGATATACAGTTGGTGTATGAAAGCAGCGAGGAACGGAGACGGTTTACGGACACCCTGTTGGTGCAAACCGATGCTGCGTATTTGGATGCTTTGCAACAGTATAATCGATTGCTTGACCAACGAAACCGCCAATTAAAACTATTTGCTGAGCGCAATACGTTTGATGCGCTATTGCTGGACACTTATAATAGGCAATTGGCTCCTTATGCAGAGTTGGTGTACAAAAAGCGGATAGCGTTTTTTGAGGAGTTTTTGCCTTTGTTTGCCCAAAAATATACGCTAATTAGCGGCGGAGCCGAAAAGGCGGGCATTGAGTACGAAAGCCCTATGCATGAGGGTAATTTTTTAGATTTGATGGAAGGCAATCTGCGTCGTGATTTGGCGTTGGAGCGTACCACTGCCGGGCCGCACAAAGACGATTTAAAGTTTACACTGGACGGTGAACCTGTGAAAAGGTATGCATCGCAGGGGCAAACCAAATCGTTTGTAATTGCCCTGAAACTGGCACAATACGATTATTTAAAAAACACCACGGGCAAACTGCCTTTGCTGTTGTTGGATGATATTTTTGAGAAACTTGATGCCACCCGCGCTGCCCAGCTGATGCAAATGGTAGCCGGCGAAGGGTTTGGACAGTTGTTTATTACAGATACCCACCCGCAAAGGGTGCGAGAGGTTTTTGAGTTAATGGGTATTAGCCCGAATTATTTTGAATTATCTGCGCCACAAACGGCGCAAGCAACCAATTAACCAATATGGGCACAAACGAAAAACCTTTGAAAGCTGTGATTGAAAGTATGCTTGAAGCTTACCAGCTTAAAGCAAAAATCAACGAGGTGCGTATAATAAACGAGTGGGCAAATGCTGTGGGACCCATGATTTCACAAAAAACTGAAAAGCTGTATGTGAGAAGGGGGAAGCTGTATGTGTACCTTAGTTCATCCGTTATTAAAAACGAGCTGGTTTTTGCCCGCGTCGAAATTATAAAACGGCTGAATGAGGCAGTGGGCGAGCAAGTGATAGAGGAGCTTGTGGTAAAATAGCCCGCTACTTATACTTCTGCTTAAGGTGGTTTACGTTTTTAATGGCTGTATCTAAATTTTGCAACGCTTGCAACGCCTCGTTAGACATATTACGGTTCATTGTTAATTGCAAGCCGCAACTGGCACATTGTATGCCCGTGCGGTACAAAATATCCTCAATACTCATATTTATAAAAAAACCACACTCAGGGCAGGCAAGGCCGGGTTTGTGTTCTTGCGAAGGTTTGTTGGTATCCATTATTTTTTACAATTATTTGGGTCGGGGGTTGGGGTTGGCTCGGGTTCAATCAACTTTGTTGTGCTATTACTGCTATCCGTCACAACATTCAATAAATTACTTATTCCGGCAGGCACATCGGCCTGCCTCATATTAACGGTTAACCGCATATTGGCAATTAAGCTCGGTGCTAATGTATTTACGTTGGTTTCAGAAACCAACGGGGTGTAGGTAGCCTTTACAGTAGGAATAACCATTTTATTCTTTTTACCTGTTACAGCAGCGCGCATTAAATCGCCGTCCTTATCTGTCACTGCCGCTGAATCATAAACGCCGGTTATGCGGATATCAAAATTGTATTTGGCATCGCTCACCTGCAAAATGGGCATTGGTATCAGCGATAGTTTGGGGAGTGTTACAGATACCATCTTTTCGATGGTTGTTTCTTCCCCGTCCACAATTGCTACTTGCTTGTATGAGTACCAAAAGGTAATCATCTTTAGCTTGCCCAAATGCGAGTTGGCATCATCACCGCCGCCTAAATCGGCAGTTTTGCTGGCCAGTTTTTCTTCAAATCCGTACTCCTCAATAAACTCAACAAATGCCTGTGCAGCATATATATCAGCCTTAACGGTAGCCACCATCGGCGCAGCAATAAGGTATTGCAGGTCGGATATCTGATTGGTAATAACTTCGTTTGTTGAGGCCATAGGCATTAAGAAGTAGAGGGTAATAATATGGTATACTCAGGATTATTAGGGTCGGTAGCCCATTTATAATTCCTTATTTCCACCTTAATTTTCAATGAACTGATAACGTCAGAGTTTATATCATCCAATTCGCTTGCGCTTACAAACATCCGCATACCGGGCCGTTGGTGTTTCAGTCCGGCAACCTCCACGGGTATCAAAACCTTTACCAGTATGCTGTATAT
>CALRQL020000035.1:0-4542 GCA_943370295.1 Agrobacterium sp. 719_389
AGCCATCGGAGGGTCTTATGTAAACGGTTTCGGTTTCCAATTGGATGGGTTAGTTCCTTCGGATATTGCCAGCATAACAGGTCAGGTGCTTACCCAAAACCTGATTACCCGCAACGCTAATAATACCGAGGCCGGCCAAAGCAAAGCAGTAATTATTTGCTACGACAGCCCCGAACCTACCTTGAACCGTGTAGGCGGCTCTATGTTTAACACCGTTAAAACCAATGGAACAGGCTCGTCCGACTCTATCAGGATAAACATCGTGTTCAGCACCCCGCAGGCAGCCTCTAAACTAACCTTTACCAAATTCAACCCTTTTATATTCACCAATAAGAGGAGGGGATACGAAATCCACATGGCTAACTACCGCCCAACGGATTTGGCAAACACAAGTTTGTTCGGCACGTTTGACGATAGGACAAACCCAAGTAACAACAAGTTTTATAAAACAACCAACGGTATGCCTTGGGCGATACTGATACCTGAAAACTTTGTATATCCGATTGAAAAGACCCCTATCACCGGCGGATATAACTTTTTTGACGATTGGGCCATATCAGGCGGTAGCGGTTACACCAATTGGTACAACAACAGTCCCGGTAATAGAAACACGAATAATTTATATTAAAGAACATAAAAGCTATATGAACCGTATTAAAATAACGGGGTTGCTTTGTGCTGCCTTAGTATTGATTGCAAGTTGTAAGCGGGATACTCCGCAAACCGACAGCCCCTCATCCACCAACGCTTCGGCGGTAACTATAGAGGCTAAAGACTTGGTGGTACCGGCTAACTTTAATTTTTCGTCTGAAAAAACCTTGAATGTACGCGTTAAAGTAGCCGATGCCAAGGCAGGTGAGCGATACGTGATTAAAGTGTATGGTGATGTTCCCACAACAGGTAAACTGATAAGCACAGGTGCAACCAACGCAAACGGTGAATATGCCAATACCATTCAAATACCAGCATGGGAAGAGTTTATCTACATAGAAAAAATAAACCCCGATGGTAGCAGCCAGTTTGAGAAGGTGAAAGCCAACCAATTTGCAGCAGCAGTATTCAATGGTAGTCAAACCAACTCACCTTACATCATTACCAAAAAAAGCTCTGGTATCAGTTGCAGTAGCTGCAACAGCACAGTAACCAACCCTACCGGTTCAGCATATTATGTTGTTGATGATAACGTATGTATTACCGGGAGCAATATCGGGGGGCTGAATTTAATTCTTATAGATGCTATTGTAACAATATCAGGAACTATTACCGGCACAGTTAACGTTACTGTGGGCACAAATTCTAAATTAATTGTATGTGGCAAAGGTACTATTAATACAATCAGATTAGATGGTAATGACGCTGCTGTAGTTTTTGTTGAAGGTGCAGAAATTAGCGTTACCAATATGATTAATACTTCATATTACAATATCATAAACTGGAGTGATAGTCTGAAAATAAATAACAGCTACGCGCCCCAGTTTATAAATATTGAGAATCATGGCAAAATGTATTTCATGGGTGCAGTAAATTTCGACAACTCAACCATAACCAATAATGGGCAACTATTTTTTATGGGAAGTGGTGGCTTGGTAACAAACGCTTCAGTTAATACAATCACCAACAACAACTATTTGTATGTTGAAAATAATATTGGTAATTACCCAAACAATATAATTACCAATAATTGCCGCCTTGAGGTGAAAGGAATGATAGACAATGAGGGAGAAATTATTAATAAAGGCTATATAAAAGCAGGTATTTTTTTGCAAAACAAACACGATGCGGCATTTCTTGAGTTGAATAATGGTGCAATGATGAGTGCAGGTTCAGTATACCTGAATACAGGCGCTATTAAAGGAACGGGAACAGGCAGGAGCAAAGTGAAAGCCGGTTACTCTGAGTTGGAAAAATATTGGACACAGATACCGGTGCTTGAAGGCACATTGGATTATTGTGATGCCAATGGTGTTGAAATTAACATTGGTATTGCACTCATCTCTTCGGCTGCTTTTAGCTGCGATGGCTATATACCCACCAGTACCTGCAACCCCGAAGGTTTTGGTGCAGCACCGCCACAGGATACAGATAATGATGGTATTTCAGATTTGTTGGACGAATACCCTAACGATGCTACCCGCGCTTTTAACAGTTTTTATCCTAATGCAAGCACCACAGCAACCGTTGCCTTTGAAGATTTGTGGCCTGCAAAAGCCGATTATGACTTTAATGATTTGGCACTGGCCTTCAACATACAACAAGTATTAAATGCCAACAACGAGGTAGTTGAATACAAAGTAAAAATGCGCGTAAAAGCCATCGGAGGTTCGTATGTAAACGGTTTCGGTTTCCAATTAGATGAGTTAGTTCCTTCGGATATTGCCAGCATAACAGGTCAGGTGCTTACCCAAAACCTGATTACCCGCAACGCTAATAATACCGAGGCCGGCCAAAGCAAAGCAGTAATTATTTGCTACGACAGCCCCGAACCTACTTTGAACCGTGTAGGCGGCTCTATGTTTAACACCGTTAAAACCAATGGAACAGGCTCGTCCGACTCTATCAGGATAAACATAGTGTTCAGCACCCCGCAGGTAGCCTCTAAACTAACCTTTACCAAATTCAACCCCTTTATATTCACCAATAAGAGGAGGGGATACGAAATCCACATGGCTAACTACCGCCCAACGGATTTGGCAAACACAAGTTTGTTCGGCACGTTTGACGATAGGACAAACCCAAGTAATAATGCGTTTTACAAAACAACCAATGGTATGCCTTGGGCAATACTGATACCTGAAAACTTTGTATATCCGATTGAAAAGACACCTATCACCGGCGGATATAACTTCTTTGACGATTGGGCCATATCAGGCGGTAGCGGTTACACCAATTGGTACAACAACAGTCCCGGTAATAGAAACACGAATAATTTATATTAAAGAACATAAGCTATATGAACCGTATTAAAATAACGGGGTTGCTTTGTGCTGCCTTAGTATTGATTGCAAGTTGCAAGCGCGATGCGCCGCAAACCGACAGCCCCTCATCCACCAATGCTTCGGCGGTAACTATAGAGGCTAAAGACTTGGTAGTGCCGGCTAATTTTAACTTTTCGTCTGAAAAAACCTTGAATGTACGTGTTAAAGTAGCCGATGCCAAGGCAGGTGAGCGATACGTGATTAAAGTGTACAGTGATGTTCCCACAACAGGTAAACTGATAAGCACAGGAGCAACCAACGCAAACGGTGAATATGCCAATATCATTCAAATACCTGCATGGGAAGAGTTTATCTACATAGAAAAAATAAACCCCGATGGTAGCAGCCAGTTTGAGAAGGTGAAAGCCAACCAATTTGCAGCAGCAGTATTCAATGGTAGTCAAACCAATGCACCGTATATATTCACCAAAAAAAGCTCGGGGACAGACTGTAATACAGGTTGTTCAGTAACCTATAATAATCCCACCAGTGATATAACCGTTGCAGCAGGGCTTACTGCTTGCATAACAGGCACCATAGGAAGCAATGTTAAACTTACCCTAGGCAGCAATAGTAAAGTGAAAATATGTGCCAGCGGTACTTTTAAAGAAGCTATAATATCCAGCGGTGCAGAGTTTTATATTCTTGAGAATGCTACAGTGAGAATTAATAAATTTACAAATGGCTACTCATATTTTAATGTATATAACTGGAGCGATAGCGTAGTTATAGATTCTACAACGGGTTACAGTTTTGCTCCTAATTTAATGGATAACTACGGTAAAATATACACTCCTAGGTTTGGGGTAGGTACAAGAGTTAGAAATTATGGAAAACTGGTAGTTACAGGCGATTTTAGTATTGGAGCCTACTCTACAATGCAGAACGACGGCTTTTTTAAGGTTACGGGAAACATGGAAATAGGAACCTTATCGGATTTCTTTAACAACTGCCGTATAGAAGTGGGGGTGAACCTTACCCAGCAGGGGTATTTTTATCATAACGGATACGTTAAGGTAGGAGAAACCTTTATACATACTACATCCAACACTGAATGGCCTAACGGAACTGCTTTATACCCGGGGTCGTTAATCAGCACTAAAAACTTTTTATTGGGTTATGGTGGTATAGGGGGTAATAACAGTTTTATAAAAGTGAGCAACACCACAACTATTACAGGTGGTTCAATGAATCTAAGCACATTTTGTGATATTAATGGCATCGAAACAAAAACAGGAGGCGATATATCGGGCGCTACACTAAGCTGTAACGGCTACCTATCCACCAGCACTTGTAATCCTGAAGGTTTTGGTTCACAAAGTACAACCGATACTGACAACGATGGTATTGTTAATGCTTATGACGAATACCCTAACGATGCTAACCGCGCGTTTAACAGTTTTTATCCTAATGCAAGTACCACCGCAACCGTTGCCTTTGAAGATTTGTGGCCTGCAAAAGCCGATTACGACTTTAATGATTTGGCACTTGCCTTCAACATACAACAAGTATTAAATGCCAACAACGATGTGGTTGAATATAAAGTGAAAATGCGCGTAAAAGCCAT
>CALRQL020000036.1:0-3891 GCA_943370295.1 Agrobacterium sp. 719_389
CCCACAGGTCGGGGTATAGTCAGTTGGAAATACGCACAAGTATTGGTAATAAACGTGCTGCCCTGTGGTATGTGTGAGTTTATCTTATTCACCAACGCCTTTATGTTATAATTACCAACGGCTTTCAATAGCTTAGTACTGTCGCATTGATTCAGCACATTGATGAGCTGCGGCGGATTATCCGTAGCCAATTTGCTAATCAAACTATCCGTCATGTATTTATCATACCCAAACTCAGTAATCCGCATCCCGCAGTTTTTAAACGTACTATAGGTAGTGCGGTCGCTCAATGTTTTCACCAACTTCTTCGCATATCGGTCACCGTAACACAACTGCAAACGGCTGTGAACAAACGAAAGCAAATGATAGAATGCCGAGAGCCTGACGAAGTAGGGGCTTCCCCTCTCTTTCCTTTGCGCATTCCCTGCGCGTTCGGGTCGCGGCCTTCACGCTACGAGGTAGCTTGTTGCGGTCGCTAAGCCGTTGGGAGGGTAACAGTGTTAGCTCTTTTCACTTTTGGCTGGGACAGGTGGGACAGTCAGTTTTGAATTTTATTGTTTTGATTTTGTGAGCTTTACACTTCACAAAACTGTCCCAAACACGTGGGACAAAGTGGGACAGTTTTTACATCGCTGTTACGGTGTTATTCAGTTACGCAGTTATAGTGTTATTTTTGTTACGCACCGCACAGGGGTTTGCGGGGTTTTGCCAATATCGCATACGGTTACGGCTTTCAAAGAACTTGTTAGATAATATGTAATTGGAATGGGAGATTTTTAACCCCAAAAATAGATTTTCAAACAGGCTTCCAATACCGCAATACTTCTTGTGTGACACATAAAATTGCGGGCAAGCCTTTTTATTCTTGTCCGCAGAGTAAGGTGAAACCGCTCTATTTTATTAATCAAGTACTTGGTCAGTTTGTGTATTTCTTTGGGGATAAGAGAAGAGTAGGTTGGTAAGCCGTCCGTATAAATACGATGGGGTGAAAGCTTTAATACCGGTTGGATAATTTTACCCAACGTTTCTTTATCCCGCCCCCCGATAGTAAAATCAATAACATCCCCCGTGTGGTGATTTATAATGCAACTCACATAAATGTCTTTGGCCTTCCCCTTTTGTACCAGTTTAGTCGAAAGTTCATCGGCTTCATAGCTTTGGCCGTTTTCTGTGAACAAGGGTTTTGAAATCTTGGAGGCTATTTTCTTAATTCTGTCTATAACTGTTGTATGAGATATTTCAAGTACATAAGAAATATCCCTGATACCACCCGCACGTTTAACCATTTTTGTTAGGGTGCTGTCGAGAGTTTTATCATACGCCTTATAGCTATATGCTTCCTGCTGGTATTTGCCGCATCCCTTGCATTGAAATTTTTGTAAACCGTTAGATTGGTATCCTTTTTTCCTACATTTTTCGGCACAATACATACAATTCATATTCATGGTTACTTTTAGGTGATAATCTGGAACACGTGTTTTTAAAAAAGCTACTATTGAAGCCTTATACAAAACTTAAACAAAAAACGGGGAGTGAAATACCCCCCGTTTTCGATACTATATAAAACAAAAAGTCCCGATTTCTCGGGACTTCCATAACTTTTTTATGCGCAGGTGATAATTTGGAACACGACCGACCACTACCAACTCAAAGGCTCTTTATTATCTTGATTAATTTATCAACGTTTTCTTCTGTAAGAGTGAGGTCAATATCAAAAGTAGAACTAAGAATAACATCTCTTTTTATTGAGAAATAGCACTTCGTGCCTTCAACATGATAGGCGAAGATTGTGTATTTATAATTTAAGGGCAACTTAACAGTGCTGTAACCTGGTGCCGGAGTAACCTTATATTTGCCACTACCAATATATTTCGTTCTGAGATAATAATTATAATCTTCATTTTGAGAAAAAAGTAAAACTTTGGTTTTCTCAAAATTTAATGCTTCTGCTGATTTCAAGCTAATATTAACTGAAGCCTCTTGTAAATTTTCCTCTCTTGCTTTTCTCCCAATATAATAGAATCCCGGATATTTCAAAGTAAGTTCATAACCAATTACCTCCTTATTTGTCAATTTTTTTCCCTTATATTTAACTTTTCTATCAGCAGTATTAATTGAATCCAAGTCTGCTAAGTCCAGATTTATTAAGACTGATGATGATTCGTCGCTTTTAAAATCTCTATAAACCTCATACACTTTAATCGGACTATAATAATTTTTTGAAACCGAATCATAAAAATATGCAAGCCCCCCAAGCATTTTTGTTGGTGGCAAAAATCGTAATCCGGTTGCATATTTGGGATCAAAACTTAACGCATTTCCATTCTTATCTTTTACAATCAACTTTAAAATTCCCTTCAGTTCACTAAGAGAATCGGGTAAGCTTTTTCCGAACAAAATATCTTTGGGGTCTTGGCTAAAGAAAAATGTAATATTCACTTTGTCTCTATATACCTCACCAGTATTAGTGATAAATGAATTTTTCCAAAGTATTAAGTCGGTTTCATTTGGCAATTTAATTATTGTATCAGTTGGATAAATCTCAAAGCGCTTACTATTCGCTAAACTTAGTCCTTTCATAATACTATCTTGTAATGCTTGTTCGTTCTTAAGCAACTCATGTGCTTTTCTTTCCTGCTTGTTTTCATTTTTACATGAAAACAATACCGCTATGAAAACAAAAACGCTGTAAATTTTTATCCTATTTTTCATAAATTTTTAATTTCCCGGTGGAACATTTAGTCCTGTTGTTGAGTCAGTTGCAGTTGTCGTGACAGTTCTTTGCCCCTGACCTTGAACAACTTGGTTATAAGTAAATACTGGATTATATGTATTGTTAGCCACACCCCCATTATAGTTAGCGTTAAAAATTGGTGGATTAATATTCAATCCGGGTGTGGTTGCCTGAAGTTGCGCTATAGTAGCATTAATTACAGCGGCATCATTTGGATGTCCGGTAATAGTTAATGTAAAACCATTAACTGCGGTTACTTGACCTTGACCAACGGTAACAACATTTTGATTAATTGCTATATTTCCTCCTGCCACATCAGGATGAGGTATGTTTGCAACATTATTATTTGTGTTTAAGTTAATATTACTTACTTGGCCTATTGTCGCGTTTGCGTTTGCTTGGGTAATGTTAAACTGATTTTGTAGTAATGCTGCTTGGCCAGCGGCATTAGCTGGACCTTGCCACGTTAAAGTACCATTAAAATCTATTATTTGGTTGTTTTGATTAATTGGTGTTATTCTTGTCCCATCATCTGCTGCTTTCCAAACAATTGGTCTATATTCATCATAATATTTATTTCCTCCACCACCATGATTAACAACAAAGCCTGTATGAGCTGAATAACGACTTGGTCGCCATAGCTTACCACTACCTTTGCTTTCATAACCCAGTAAAACAAACTCAGGAATATCACTGAGATTACCAGTAGTAGCTTTAGTAGCAACCCCATTAGGAGTAACAACTCCCATAGCTGAGATAAATCTATTAACTTGTAGTACTCCAATACGATTCGCAATTTGTAATACTGTAACACCCGTACCTCGATAACAAGTGGCATTATAAGTTTCAGCGCCTTCAAGTTCTTTATTTTCTAATACTTTATTTTCGGCAAAGGCATATGGTGAGTTCCATGGAAATTCACTCGCTAACGGATCAACACTAAAGAATCTACCCAATCTTGAGTCATGAGTTCTATATAAAAAATCATAACTATTCCCATCTCCTGCTACCTCATTATCCTTCTCTTGTCCATTAAACCCGAAACGGTAACCGCTGCCGCTACAATTAGAGGCTGGTATATACACCACCTGCGGTGAACAATCTACATTATAAGTGGTTATAGTACCTGAATTATAAGAATACACCTCTACATTATC
>CALRQL020000037.1:0-3333 GCA_943370295.1 Agrobacterium sp. 719_389
TAGCGCATTTTAGAAAAGAGATAGATTTTGATTTTGTTAAAGAAGAGATAAATCTGCTGATAAAAACAATTGATGATGGTGCCCAACGTACTTCAGAAATAGTGAAAGGTTTGCGCAACTTCTCACGTGTGGATGAGCAGGATTTGAAACGCGGTGACATACACGTAGGGTTAGACTCTACCTTGATGTTGTTACGTAACAAACTCGACAATATTAATGTGATTAAGAATTATGGCGATATACCTGAGATAGATTGCTTTATGGGCAAACTAAACCAAGTGTTTATGAATATAATTGGTAACGCCATTCATGCCATCCGTGCCAACCGTAACGTTAATCCTAAAGGGGTGCTTACGCTTACTACAGCCAATGCAGGCGATTATATTACCATTAGCATTAAAGATAACGGTATTGGAATGGATGATAAGGTAAAGGCCAAAATATTTGAACCTTTTTTTACTACCAAAGAAGTAGGGCAGGGTACCGGGTTAGGCCTTTCGATAGTGTTTAACATTATACAGGAAAGCCATAACGGTATGGTAGAAGTGATAAGTTCACCCGGCGAAGGCGCTGAGTTTATCCTTACTCTTCCCAAGGTACAACATTAAGAACAACAGTATTTTAATAAAAAAATCCCCCCAATTAGGCGTAAAACACTAAATTGCGGCACATTTTTGAGAGCAAACAATGAGTATTTTAGTAAATAAAGATTCAAAAGTGCTGGTGCAAGGTTTCACCGGCGGCGAAGGTACATTTCATGCTGAGCAAATGATTGCCTACGGTACAAACGTAGTAGGCGGTGTTACCCCCGGTAAAGGCGGCCAAATGCACTTAGACCGTCCTGTGTTTAACACTGTGAAGGATGCAGTTGATGCTACCAAAGCCAACGTATCCATCATATTCGTTCCAGCTCCTTTTGCGGCTGATGCCATTATGGAAGCTGCCGATGCAGGCATAGCCCTTGTGGTTTGTATCACCGAAGGTATTCCAACCAAAGATATGATTGCGGCCAAAGCCTATTTACAAGGCCGTCAAACACGTCTTATTGGCCCTAACTGCCCCGGTATCATAACTCCCGGCGAGGCTAAAATCGGTATCATGCCCGGTTTTATTTTCAAACCCGGTCGTATTGGTATCGTTTCAAAATCAGGTACACTTACTTACGAAGCGGTTGACCAAATTACCAAAGCCGGTATGGGACAAAGCACTGCTATTGGTATTGGTGGTGACCCTATTATTGGTACTACTACCAAAGAAGCTGTTGAAATGTTTATGAACGACCCTGACACCGATGGTATTATTATGATTGGTGAGATTGGCGGTAGCATGGAAGCTGAAGCTGCTCGTTGGATTAAACAAAATGGTACTAAACCCGTAGTTGGTTTTATTGCAGGCCAAACTGCACCTGCTGGTAAACGTATGGGGCACGCCGGAGCTATTATCGGTGGTGCTGAAGATACTGCTGCTGCTAAAATGAAGATTATGGCCGAGTGCGGCATTCACGTTGTGGAAAGCCCCGCAGAAATCGGTGCTAAAATGGCTGAAGTGTTGGGCGTAAAAGCTGCCAACGCATAATTAGCTGTTTAATAAAGTTTTATAAAACACCTGCAAGGCTTGCCTTGCAGGTGTTTTTATTTGTGGCATTTACTAAATGGCTGCAAATGAGTATATAGGGTAGATAAATAGTTTTTGCACCAACACTAATTTTTAGTTACTTGCGTTTATTAAGAAAATATGAAGAAATTGTTTCTTGCCTTAACTGCCCTGTTTGTTTTTGCTACTGCCAATGCCCAGTTTGAAGAGGAGGGACATGTTTATTACGACTCAGCGCAAACACAATTGAAAGAAGTATATCATTATTACCTCCGTTATTCATTTCAGGTAAATTATTCTAACGGCGATACAGCAATTAGCCCCACCCCCGTACCGGTGCGCCACGGTGTAGCTATTACCTACCGCAAAGACGGTACTATTGAATCTACCGGCCAATACAAAGACGGCAAGAAATCAGGTCAATGGCTTTTTTATGACGATAGAGGAAAAACAGTAGTGAGGAAAGAGCAGTTCTGATAAAAGTTCTCTTTCTGTTATTTACTCACTTATTATTTGGGTAACTAATTAGCATTGTAGTCAAAAAAATTAAGTAATCAATTGCATCAAGTTTTTTATGCCAAATAATTTAATTCATTTTTTTGCACTTAGTCTTATATTGTTAACGGTTGATAGCTAATGCGGTGCATGAATTGCAGAGGAATATGTAATACTGGTTAATACTGTTATTTGCATATTGGTTATCATACATTTATTTGCGCAAGACTTTATTTTACTGATTATACCATCTTAAGTACCTTCTTTTTTGGTATCTTGTGCCAATTGGGATAAATATTCTCATGGTTAAGCGGTGGTTAAAAAACTATCGATTTTTTGGAAAACAATTGATAGTAAGGCGTAAAACAAAAGTGTAGTTTTTTTAAATTTTTTACGCTTTGAGCCATAAAATTATAATTTTGCTGTGTTGTAGAAAAAAAATGCCATATTGCTACATAGCCATATTTAACATAGGTTTGCATTTTGGAACAAGAGAAACCATCGGTATTATTTTTGGACGATGAAATGGGCAACCTTACGGGGTTTAAAGCTCAATTCAGACGGTTTTTTGATATTGAAGTAGCTATCAGTGCAGCAGAAGCGCGCCAGAAGCTAACTGAAAAGCCTTTTCATGTATTGCTTACAGACCAACGCATGCCCGAAATGAGCGGGGTTGAGTTTTGTGAGTCCATTAAAGATGAATACCCTGATACTGTACGGATACTTGTTACTGCCTACGCAGACATTAATACAGTAATCGACGCTATAAACAAAGGCCAAGTTTATCGTTATATTACCAAGCCTTGGCAAGATGAGGATATAATGGTAGCAGTGAAAAACGGTGTTGATTTATGCAACTCGCGCCGTGAGTTGAGAAAGAAAACCGAGGAGTTGCAAAAGGCCTATGATGAACTGAACCGTTTTATATACAGCGCATCACACGATATGCGCGCGCCGCTTACCTCTATACTTGGGGTAGTTAGTTTGGCACAGCACGAAACTTCAGACGAAAAAATGCACGAGTACCTGCGCATGGTAGAGATTAGTGTGAAGCGCATGGAGGTGTTGAACAACAACGTAATAGATTATTACATCAACTGAGTCGTCCTAAAATAGGTTGACAGTTATTTACTATTAATATAGTCCTTGTCCGTTAATTCTGACAAGGATTTTTTTTGATGTATTTGTTGCGGTGTTTTATAATTTAAAGCCAGATGCGGTCTTCTTTGATTATACAACATCACA